>NZ_FZPC01000035.1 GCF_900187975.1 Pseudomonas delhiensis
GATCAGGCGCACATGAGCGGATTTTCATCAGGGCTCGGGAGCGGATGTATCGCTCCATGAAGCCGGATATACGGCAGCAGTCGTACCCAAGTTCGAAAAAGCACGTCGGTCGCTGGCAAAACGGGAGGAGTCCATATACGAATAACCGTTCGCGGTTATCCGCCGCCGGCCGGGATGCCGGTGCCCGAGAAAAATGGCGGATAACGTCATAGGCGTTATGCGCCCTACGACCGTGCTCCCCTGGACCCGTAGGAGCGGGCCCTGCCCGCGATTTCGCGCGCAGGGCCCGCTCCTACAGGGGAATTGCGTGGGTGGGGCAGCGTAGGAGCGGATCTCATCCGCGAATCGCGCCGGTACCTCCGGCCATCGCGGACAAGGTCCGCCCCTACACGCACCCTGCCCCCTCAGAGCGGCGTGGTGAACTTGAACCAGAAGGTCTGCCCATCCGGGCGGTTGCGCACGCCCGAGTCGTCCTGCCACTTGGCGCTGAAGAACCAGCCGTCCTTGCTCGCGTACTGCACCGCGGGGCCGATGGAGAAGCTTCGCCCGCGGGAATCCTCGACCTCGTGGCCATCGAGCTTGTCGTCGCTGATCTGCTGGTAGGCGTGGCCGCCGACGCCGAGCACCCAGCCATTTCCCATGCCCCAGCCGAGGGTGTAGTCGGCGTGCAGCTCGCGCCCGGACTGGTAGTCGGTGGCGCGGTTCTCGAAGTTGTAGTCGTGCATCAGGCGGATGTCGGCATTGGGCCCGGCCGGGTCCACGTAGGTCATCGCCAGCACCGCCTGCACGGTGTAGTAGTGGGTGCCCAGGTTGATGATGTCGTCCTTGTCGTAGCTGCCGGTGGGCAGCACAAAGTCGACGCCGGTGGCCACGTGGAACTTCTCGCTCGGGTGGAAGCCGATCACCGGCCCCAGGTGGGCATCGCCGATGCCGCGCTTGTGGTCGTGGGGGCCATTCTTGATGTTCAGGCGCATGTCGGTCAGCGGCAGCAGGGCGTGGAACCCGAGGTCGCCGCCCAGCACCTTCTGCTCCGTCACCCAGACGAAACGCGGCACCAGGGTGGAGACCCGCAGGTCGATGTCGGCGGCCTTGTGGCCGCCATTGTCACGCAGCGTATCGGCCAGGTAGTTGCCGGCGAACAGCTGGGCGTAGGTGCCAGGCGGTGGAAGGATGCCCATCCCGTAGATCTCGATGCCCATGGGCCAGGAGGAGGTGCCGCCCTCGGTGGCGAGGGCCGAGGTGGCGGCGCCAGCCAGGAACAGGGCGCAAGCGAGGCGGGATGCGCGAAGGCGAAGGGTCTTGTCGAACATGAGTGCCGGCCTTTGTTGTTATTGAAGTGGCGCACGACCGCTTCCGCATGCCGTGCCGGCGACCTGAATCAATTACCATGCCAGACAATAAATCATTTAAAATCAATTAGTTGAAAATAAACCTCGAATAAGCCAAGTAAATACTCTTAAGAAAATTCCGCTCTCCGCGGAAAAGTCTCCAGCCGCCCGCGCCATCCATGAAAAGTCCAGGTTATCTGTTGGATAGTGCCTTCTGCGCCAGGGCCCCCCCACCAAGAATGCAGGCGCCAATAACGACCACCAAACCGCGACCTGGAGGCATGGTGATGGGCATATTCGACTGGAAACACTGGCTGGTCCTGCTGCTGGTGGCGCTGCTGGTATTCGGCAGCAAGCGGGTGAAGCACCTGGGCAGCGACCTCGGCGAAGCCATCAAGGGCTTCCGCCGCTCGGTCAACGCCGAGGACGAGCCGACGGCGGCGCAGAAGCTGGCCGGCGAGGAAACCGTCGCCGAACCCAGGCGGCTGCAGGAAAGCGCCCGTCAGCAAGCCTGAAAGCCCACAACCTGTAGGAGCGGGCCCTGCCCGCGATTTCGCGCGCAGGGCGCGCTCCTACAGGGGAATGGCGCAGGTGGGGCAGCGTAGGAGCGGATCTCATCCGCGAAGCACGCCGATACATCCGGCTATCGCGGAGAAGCTCCGCTCCTACGGGAAAAACACCACGCATTCCCGCACGGGCCCTGCCCGCGATTTCGCGCGCAGGGCGCGCTCCTACAAGGGAATGGCGCAGGTGGGGCAGCGTAGGAGCGGATCTTATCCGCGAATCGCGCCGGAGCCTCCGGCTATCGCGGAGAAGCTCCGCTCCTACGTTGCAGGCGAGCACGGCTTTTCGGCCAAACGCCCCACCGCCTGCTCGAACGCCACCTTCATCTCCTCCACCACCGCATCGGTGTGGGCGAAGGACAGGTACAGCCGGCCGTACGGCGACGGCATCAGCAGCAGGCCCGCGCGGCGCAGTTCCAGATGCAGCGCCTTGCTGAAGCCAGGGTTGGCGATGCGCGCGGCTTCGTCGAAGTCCCCCGGCGCCCGCTCGGCCGGCCAGAGGCCGAAGACGTTGCCGTAGCCACTGGTGGCCAGGGGCAGGCCGTGGCGCTCGAACAGCTCCACCAGCCAGGCGCGCAGGGCATCCCCGCGTGCCACCAGGGCGGGGTAGTCGGCACTCGCCAGTTGGTCCAGGGTCGCCTGCACCGCCGCGCAGGCCATGGGGTTGCCGCTGAAGGTGCCGCCGCGCAGCACCCGGCCTTCCTCGAAGCCGGCCAGGATGTGCGCCTTGCCCAGCACGGCCGAGACCGGCACGCCGTTGCCGATGGCCTTGCCGACGCTGGCCAGGTCCGGGTCCAGCCCCTCGTACAGGCTGCTCAGCCCGGGGTGGCGGCGGAAGCCCATCAGCACCTCGTCGCTGATCACCAGCGCGCCGTGGGCATGGGCCACGCGCTGCACGTGCGCCAGGTAGCCGGGCGCGGCCATGATGCAGCCGGCGTTGGCCAGCATGGGTTCGAGCAGCACGGCGGCGATGTCCCGGTGCTCGGCGAACAGCCGCTCGACGTCGTCGAAGTCGTTGTAGCGCAGCAGCGTCATGCGCTCGCTCGCCGGGCGCTGGCCGGGGGCGAAGGTGGCCTCGGCGGAGCCGACGTTGCCCAGGGTCACCTCGTCGAACCAGCCGTCGAAGCCCGCGGCCATCTTGGCGATGCGCGGGCGGCCGGTATGGGCGCGCGCGGCGCGGCAGGCCAGGTGCACTGCCTCGCTGCCGGAGTTGGTGAAGATCACCTTGTCGAGCGCGCCGCCGTGGCGCGCCAGGCAATCGGCGGCGGCGTGCTCGCGCACGTGGGCCCAGGACGGCGCGGCGGCGTCCTGCAGGGCGGCGCCCACCGCCTCGATCACCGCCGGTTCCGAATGGCCGAGCAGCACCGCGCCGAAGCCCAGCGCGGTATCGATGTAGCGCCGCCCCCGGTCGTCCCAGAGGTAGGCTCCCCTACCCCGCTGGATGAACAGCTTCTCGCCGTCCAGGTCGGGAAGAATGCGCGCGGCGCTGGATACGTCACCCACCAGATGGGCCATGGTCTACTCCTGCATCGCGCCCGCCGGGCGGGCGCCTCGTGATTGGGTCGGAAGGGCCTGCCCTAGGGCAGGCTCCAGGGGGCCTCGCGCAGGCGCTGTTCGAGGAAGTCGCGGAAGACCTTGATCCTCGGGCTCAGGTGCTTGCGGTTGGCATAGATCAGGTACACCGGCTCGCGCAGGTCGCTGGGGTATTCCTCCAGCACCTGCACCAGGCGGCCGGCGCGGATGTCGGCGCCGATGTGGAAGTCGGCCAGGCGCACGATGCCGGCGCCGGCCAGGGCCATGTCGCGCAGCAGGTCGCCCTGGGCGAAGGTCGCCGCCGGGGCCACCGGCACGCTCAGGCGCTCGGCCCCTGCGCGGAAGCTCCAGCGGTTCCACGGGCTGTCGAAGCTGAACTGGAAGCAGCGGTGCTGCAGCAGGTCCCGCGGGTGGCGGGGCGTGCCGCAGCGCGCCAGGTAGGCCGGGGCGGCGCAGGTGATCCACTGGGTCTCGCCCAGGCGCCGGGTCACCCGGCTGGAGTCCGGCAGCACGCCGCTGTGGATGGCCAGGTCCAGGCCCTGCTCGAACTGGTCGACGTACTGCGCGCCGACCTGGATCTCCACCTGCAGCGCCGGGTAGCGGTCGAGGAACTCCGGCAGCCAGGGCGCTATCTGGTGCTTGGCGAAGGTGGTCATGGTGTGGATCCGCAGGGTGCCGCTGACCCGCGTCGGCAGCGCCTCGGCCATCGCCTCCACCACGGCGCGGGCGCTGCGCAGGTAGGCGGCGCCTTCCTCGGTCAGCGTCAGGCTCCGCGTGCCGCGCTGGAACAGGCGCACCCGCAGGCGGTCCTCCAGGCGGCTGATCAGCTTGCTGACCGCCGAAGGCGTCATCTCGTGGGCGCGCGCCGCGGCGGAGAAGTTGCCGTGCTCGACCGCCCAGATGAAGGCCAGCAGTTGCGAATAGTTGTCCATGTCCGATCCTCGATGCGCCGTGGCGGCGAGCATAGCGCCCGCCGCGCCGGCCTGCGTCAGCGGATGAAGCGCTCGACGTAGTCCTCGCCCAGGCCGATGGACGCGTAGTGCCGGCGCGCCGCCTCCAGCTTGGTGAAGACATCCTCGTAGCCCACCGCCACGCCCTGCGGGTCGACGTAGGTGTAGCCGCCCTGGACATGGAACCAGGTGATCATCTCCTCGACGTCGTCGGGCACGTACAGGGTGTGGGTCTCGCCCGGCGGCTCGAAGGCGAAGGAGCCCTGCTCGGCGGTCCAGTCGTGCTCCAGGTACCACCAGCGGCCCTTGAGCACCAGCGCGTGCACCCCGCCGGTGTGGCGGTGGCGCGACAGCACACCGCTCTGGCGCACACGCAGCAGGTTGATGTAGTAGCCGCCGCTCACGCTCAGCAGCAACGGCTTGAAGGACACGCTGGCGGTCACCGGGACCCACAGCTGGTCGTCTTCCAGCCACTGGTCCAGCACGCCGGGCAGGACCATATCCGGCGCCATGAAGGGCACCTGCGGCAGTTGGTAGGGGATCGCCAGTTCGTCCGGCTTCATCGCGATGCTCATGGATCACTCTCTATCAGGCAGTTGGAAAGTCCGCGGCGGGCCCGAGGAGCCCCGCCACGGGCAGGTTAGGTGTATGCCTGCGGCGGAAAAACCGGGCCACCGGCACAGGCGCTGTGAAGCGGCGTCACTGCACCGCCAGCTCGCCGAAGCCGCCCTGCGCGCGCTGCGCGGAGAGCTGCGGCTGGCGCTTCTGCAGGTACAGGCCGATGCCCGCCAGCAAGGCGCTCAGGCCCAGGGTGGTGAGCAACTCGCCACGGTGGCCGGGGAACACCGACATGATCGCCAGGATGCCGACGATCAGCGCGATGGTCGCCAGGGTCAGCCAGGGGAAGGCCCACATCTCCACCGCCAGGGGCTCGCCGCTGGCGCGCAGCTTGCGGCGCATGCACAGCTGGGTGATGGCTATCACCAGGTACATCAGCAGGGCGATGGCGCCGCTGGAGGCGAGCAGGAAGTCGAACACCTCCTTGGGCAGCAGGTAGTTCGCGCCCAGCGCCAGCAGGGCCACGCCGGCTGTGCTCAGCACCGCGGCCAGCGGCACGCCGCGGTGGCTGGTGCGGCCCCAGGCGCGCGGCGCGTCGCCCCGGTAGGCCAGCGAATAGGCCATACGCGAGGCGGTGTAGATCGCCGAGTTCAGGCAACTGCTCACCGCCACCAGCACCACCACGCTCATGATCTGCGGCGCATAGGGGATGTTCATCGCCGCCAGCACCGACTGGTACGAACCCTGCGCCAGCCCCGGCGCGTTCCACGGCACCAGGCACACCACCACCAGCATCGAGCCGAGGTAGAACAGCCCCAGGCGCCAGACCACGGCGCGGATCGCCTTGCGGATGTTGGCGCGCGGCTCCCTGGTCTCGGCGGCGGCGATGGTCACGATCTCGCTGCCCTGGAAGCTGAACATCGCCGTGAGCATGGCGGCCACCACCGACACCGGCCCCTTGGGCATGAAGCCGCCGTCGGCATACAGGTGCCGGACGCCGGAGGTGGAAGAGCCCGGCAGCAAGCCGAGGATCGCCAGCACGCCGAGGACGATGAAGCCGACGATGGAAACCACCTTGAACAACGCCAGCCAGTACTCCAGCTCGCCGAAGTTGCCCACGCTCAGGCAGTTGCACAAGGTCAGCGCCAGGGTGATGCCCAGCGCCGCCACCCAGGGCGCGACGCCCAGCCAGGGCGCCAGGATGTTGCCGGCGACTATGGCCTCGATGCTGATCACCAGCACGTAGAACCACCAGTACAGCCAGCCGATGGAAAACCCGGCCCAGCGCCCCATGGCCTGGTCGGCATAGGCCGAGAAGGAACCGGTGTCCGGCCGCGCGGTGGCCATCTCGCCGAGCATCTGCATCACCAGCACGACGATGACCGCAGCCAGCAGATAAGCCAGCAGCACCGCCGGCCCGGCGGTGGCGATGGCATTGGAGGAACCGACGAAAAGCCCGGCGCCGATCACGCCGCCGATGGAAATCATGGTCACCTGGCGGCTCTTCAGGCCGTGGCCCAGGCGGTTCTTGGGTGGGTTCTCAGGCGTCGCGTTCATCGACAGCACCTCGGCACGCAGGATTGTTCTTGTGATTGTCCAGGACCTCATGGGCCTTGGTCTGCGCAGGGTAGGGAGCTTGCGGTGGGCTGATAATCCCTGTTGGGGGCATAGGGGGTGTGAATGCAGTTCACAGCCAGGGAGGCGACGGAGGTCCAGGCCTGGTGGTCGTGTGTCACCAAGCCCTCGTCGGGAGGAAGAGATCGGGTGCGTGGGCGCCGCCTAGGTACGCCAGGTGCCGTTCACTGATCCGGCCTGTCAGCGTTCCAAACTCAGAAGAACACGTCCACCGGCACGTTGAAGCGGGCAGCCAGGGCGCGGATGTGGCGTACGTTGAGCTGGCGCTTGCCGGCCAGGATCGCCGAGACCACCGACTGCGGCCCTACCTCGGGCAAATCGTCCTGGTGGAGGCCATGCTCCTGCATCAGGAAGCGCAGCACCTCGTGCCCTGGCGCATCGGGGATGGGGTAGTGCTCGAGGTCGTATTGGCTGACCAGATCGCCCATGCGCGCCGCCAGGCCCGCCAGCGGGTGGCCTTCCACCCCGCCGATTTCATCGAGCAGTTCATCCAGGGTGGCGACCAGGGCATCGTAGTCGGCTTCGCTCTGCGGCGGCGACAGCAGCGGGGCGACATAGCGCCAGTGCTCCATCGCCTGCTTCAGGATCGCACTCATTGTCCACCTCACTTCCACTGGTCGCGGTCGTACTCTTTGTGATCGAGCACGGCGCGGATGAAGACCTTCTTGAACTGATAATCCACCACGGCGATCAGGCGCAGCTTGTTGCCGCCGATGTCGAACACATGCTTGTCCGCGACCTTGTCGACACTGGGAAAAGCCTGCTTCATGGCGGCGAAATCCCCCGGCTCCACACGGCGCATCAGCCGGTACCAGGCCTCCAGGGCAGTGGCCGCGTGGGGCCACTTCTGCCGGGCCTCCCAGATGCGCTTTTGGGTGATGACGTGCATGCCTGACGTTTCATCGCAAAATGCTATGTTCGATATGCTATGGCAATACCGACAGCATAGCAAACTGCGATAGTCAGGCGGTGAGGATCAGCCCGTAGTTTCTGCCCTCAGTCTTCCTTCGGAACTTTCCAGCCCCAAAAGCAAAGCCCCCGGCAACTGACGCTGCCGGGGGCTTTGCAAGGATTCTGGAGCGGGCGAAGGGAATCGAACCCTCGTCATGAGCTTGGGAAGCTCAGGTAATGCCATTATACGACGCCCGCTTGGGGGTGCCTTTTTACCAGAAGGCGCGGGCGGAGTGAAGCCTTGGTGCTTCAATTGGGGGCATTCGCCGATTCGGAGGCGGCGGGTGGTGCCAAATGCCAGCATCGGCGGTATCTTCCGCTCCCATCGATTTCCCCGGGTTGGGGGTGAGGCAGGTTCATGGGCAATACCCTGGTGCGTGCGGCCGTGCTCGGCCTTTCCTTGCTGTGTTCGACGGCGGCGTTCGCGCGGGTCGAGGTTGCGCCGGTGCAGAACAAGTCGCTGGGGCTCACCCTGGCGGTGCGCATCACCGAGGACATCGCGCCGGGGGACTACGAGCGCCTGCTGCAGGGGCTGAAGCGCAACCCCGGCAAGTTCGCCCGCAAGATCGCCCTGCTCGACTCCATCGGCGGCAGCCTGGGCGAGGCCATCAAGATGGGCCGGCTGCTGCGCGAGGCCGGGTTCGACACCTGGGTGCCGCGCAACAGTGTGTGCCAGGGCACCTGCGTCTACCTGCTGGCCGCCGGGCATACGCGCCGGGTGCGCGGCTACGTTGGCCTGCACCGCCCCTATTTCCCCGGCGGCGATTCCTGGCTGGCCGACGGCGCCAGCCGCTACAGCCCGGCCGCCTACCTGCGCGAGATGGACGTGCCCACCGCCCTGCTGGACGACATGGCGGCCATCGAGCCAGGGCGCATGCGCGTGCTTTCCGCGCAGGACCTCGCGCGTTACCGGCTCGACTGAGCCACCTGGCACGACGGTACGCCTTGTAACAGGCGGTGCCGGAATTCCGTCGCCGCGCCCGCCAGCCCGATTTCCGCCCCTGACCTCCAGGCTAGAGCCGCCGCGGGCCGGCGGCCGGGCAATGGCCGGGAGCCATTATCGGGAATGGTTCTTGCTGTCGATCCATGCGGAAGACCCAACTTACCGCACGGATAGAAGAAAATCGGAGCAACCTGCATGTTCAAGACCTTCGGCAAGACCCTGCTCGCCGTGACTCTGGCGGGCGCTGTGGCTGGTATGGCGCAGGCGGACAACAAAGTGCTGCACGTTTACAACTGGTCCGACTACATCGCCCCTGACACGGTCGACAAGTTCACCAAGGCCACCGGCATCAAGGTCGTCTACGACGTCTACGACAGCAACGAGGTGCTGGAGGCCAAGCTGCTGGCCGGCAAGTCGGGCTACGACGTGGTGGTGCCGTCGAACAACTTCCTCGCCAAGCAGATCAAGGCCGGCGTCTACCAGCCGCTGGACCGTTCCAAGCTGCCGAACTGGAAGAACCTCAACCCGGACCTGATGAAGACCCTCGAGATCAGCGACCCGGGCAACAAGTTCGCCATCCCCTACATGTGGGGCACCATCGGCCTGGGCTACAACCCCGACAAGGTCAAGGCCGTGCTGGGCGACAACGCCCCGGTGGACTCCTGGGACCTGGTGTTCAAGCCCGAGAACATCCAGAAGCTGAAGCAGTGCGGCGTGAGCTTCCTCGACTCGCCCACCGAGATGCTGCCGGCGGCCCTGCACTACCTGGGCTACAAGCCCGACAGCAACGATCCGAAGGAAATCAAGGCGGCCACCGCGCTGTACCAGAAGATCCGCCCGTACATCACCTACTTCCACTCCTCCAAGTACATCTCCGACCTGGCCAACGGCAACATCTGCGTGGCCGTCGGCTACTCCGGCGACGTCTACCAGGCCAAGGCCCGCGCCGCCGAAGCGAAGAACAACGTCCACGTGCTCTACAACATTCCGAAGGAAGGCGCCGGCGCCTTCTTCGACACCGTGGGCATTCCGAAGGACGCCGAGAACCCCGAAGGCGCGCTGCAGTGGCTCAACTTCCTGCTCGAGCCGCAGGTCATCGCCGAGATCAGCAACGTCACCTCCTTCCCCAACGGCAACGCCGCGGCCACCCCGCTGGTGAACGAGGAAATCCGCAACGACCCGGGCATCTATCCGAAGGAAGAGGTGATGAAGAAGCTGTACGCCTTCCCGGACCTGCCGGCCAATACCCAGCGCCTGATGACCCGCAACTGGACCACCATCAAGACCGGCAAGTAAGCCGCGCCTTGCGGAACACCTGACGCACCCATATGGTGCGCAACAGACAGGCACGCCCCCTTTTCGCCCAGCGAGAGGGGGCGTGCCGCTTTGCGCTTCCCGCCCGGCGGCGCTGCCTTCCGTCGTCCGCGGGCTCGAATTCGATCCGCACTCCAGGCATGATGGCCACAAGACATCACTGCATTTCACTGCGCAACGGAAGCCATCGGTCGGGCCGGGCAACCGCACCGCCATGGACCGAGGCGCCAGCGCGCCGGGCCGGCGCGTGCCCACCCCCGCCGTAGC
Organism: Pseudomonas delhiensis; assembly: GCF_900187975.1. Lineage (GTDB taxonomy): Bacteria > Pseudomonadota > Gammaproteobacteria > Pseudomonadales > Pseudomonadaceae > Pseudomonas > Pseudomonas delhiensis. The sequence goes on from NZ_FZPC01000035.1 coordinate 10,043, forward strand.
GTCCCGGGGCGCCCCCAGGAGCCCAGGCATGAGCGCCTACGCCGACACCACCCCGCCGCTGCCCGAGCGCCCCGCCGAGGACTACCTCGCCGAGCGCGTCGCCACGCTGTTCTCCACCAGCCCGTCCACCGCGGTGGGCAACGTGTTCTCCGGCACCATGGTGTTCGGCGTCTACCATGCCAGCGCGCCCCTGCCCGGGCGCTGCCTGTGGCTCGCCGTGCTGGTGTTGCTGATGAGCGTGCGCCTGGGCCTGGTGTACGCCTGGCGGCGCGACCCGCAGCGCCTGGCGCCGCATACCTGGGCGCGCCTGACCATGCTGCAGTGCGGCGCGGTGGGGCTGGCCTGGGGCATCGGCGCCACCTGGCTGATGAGCTACGGCACGCCCTACGAGGACGTGATCTACGGCTGCATCGCCCTGGCCTCGGTGATGGTGGCCATGAGCAACGTGTCCTACTGGCCGGCGCACCTGGCCTTCCACGTGCCCATGTTCCTCTTCCTGGGCATCGCCTATTTCCACGACCCCGAACCCCAGGCGACCTTCCTGGCGGTCTCCGCCTGGGTGGTCTGCCCGTTCATCGCGGAGATGGGCCGGCGCCTGCAGATCCGCTTCAACGAGGCGCTCAAGCTGGCCTGGGAACACCAGGTGCTGGCGCACAAGTATGCGTTGGCCAACCAGGAGCTGGCGGTGCTCAGCCGCACCGACGACCTCACCCGCATCGCCAACAAGCGCCACCTGGACGAGACGCTCAAGCGCGAATGGCACCGCTGCGCCCGGCACGCCGAGCCGCTGAGCGTGCTGATGCTGGATATCGACCACTTCAAGCTCTACAACGACGGCTACGGCCACCTCGCCGGCGACGTCGGCATCCGCCGCGTGGCCGAGGCCATTCGCAATAACGTGCGCGAGCACTGCGATTTCGTCGCCCGCTTCGGCGGCGAGGAGTTCACCGTGGTCATGCCCGGCGCCGACCTGGCCACCGCCTGCGCCATCGGCGAGCGCATCCGCGCCGCCGTCGAGGCCCTGCAACTGCCCCACGCCTGGGCCGCCCGCGGCCACCTGACGGTGAGCATCGGCGTGGCCTCCACCGCCCAGGGCCCGGTGGCCAGCCAGGAAGCCCTGGTGGGCAACGCCGACGTGGCCCTGTACGCCGCCAAGCATGGCGGGCGCAACCGGGTGGAAGCCTTCAGCGGTGACCCGGCCAAGGCGCCGCTGCCGCCGGGCCAACCCTGCCTGCCCAACTGACGCCCCCTGCGCACAAGGCTGCAAACGCAGCGCCCGCTCAAGGGTGCAGCTGGCGTGCGCGTGGCGAGCGCCCGTGAAAATGTTCAGTATAATTTTCACGAAAGCGCCGATTGCGTAAAAAATATTGGACCGATATTTATCGAATTAACTTAAAAACACTTTAAAAACATATAGTTAAAAACGAAACCGCCATACATTTCGGCCATTATTTTTGACGATCGAAAGCGAAATTGTTTGACATATTTTACGGCTCTGGCAGGCTGGTGGGCAGGCTTCGACCGTTTGCGGGCGCCTCCAGCCCCGCCGCGGCAGTGCTCGGAGCCCCAGGTAGCGCCCCTCCCGGCCGCGCCTGCACATAAACGACAGGCCGAGCCTGTCCCAAGGTGACATATGTCCAACAGCAACATTGGCAATAACAATCAGAAACTCCGCAAGCCCGTCGTCCTGATGTCCATGGGCGCCCAGGAACGCAAGGGCCACGACTATCAGGTGATGACCCACAAGTACATCACCCCGATCACCGATATCGCCGGTTGCGTGCCGGTCCTGGTGCCGACCTGCTGCGGCACCGACGATCTCGAGCAGTACCTCGACATGGCCGACGGCGTCTACCTCACCGGTGCCGGCAGCAACATCGACCCGGCCCTCTACGGCCAGGAAAACGAAACCCCCGGCAAGGCCCAGGACAAGCAGCGCGACCTTTTCGACCTGCCCCTGGTCAAGGCCGCCATCGCCCGTGGCCTGCCGATCTTCGGCATCTGCCGCGGCATGCAGGAAATCAACGTCGCGCTGGGCGGCGACATGTACCAGAAGGTCTACGCCGAGCCCGGCTTCAACGACCATCGGGAAAACCCCGAAGACCCGGTCGAGGTGCAGTACGCCCCGGCGCACAGCGTGCGCGTGGCGCCGAACACCTGGCTGCACAAGCTGCTGCAGGCCGACTCGATCCAGGTCAACTCGCTGCACGGCCAGGGCCTGAAGACCCTCGGCAAGGGCCTGGAGGCCATCGCCCACGCCGAAGACGGCCTGGTCGAGGCGGTCCACGCGCCAAGCCTGTCGCCCTTCCTCTTCGCGGTGCAGTGGCACCCGGAATGGCAGGCGCTGAAGAACCCCGATTCGGTGAAGATCTTCCAGGCCTTCGGCGACGCGTGCCGCCAGCAGGTCAAGAAGAAGCAGGCCCGCTACGGCAACGCTGCCTGAGCGGGTAGCGCCAGGCGGTGATGAAAAAGCCGCTCCTCCCTGACGGAGGAGCGGCTTTTTCGTTTGTGGGCGTTCGTGCCACTGCTGGGGCTGGCGGGGCCTGCGGGTCCAATCGCGGACGGAGTCCTACGTTGCAGGCGAGCACGGCTTCTCGTAGGAGCGAGCCTGCTCGCGAATGGAGTCTGCCGGTGGCGTAGGTGCCAGGCTCAAGAGCCCCCTCTCCCCAACCCTCTCCCGCAAGCGGGAGAGGGGGCTGTCCTGAGCGGCCTGGAAGTCAGGCATCATCCTTCCCCCTCGTCATTCCCGTGAACGCGAGGATAGGTAGGCGTTCCAGGATGACCCCGGGTTCCCCGCTCGCTCCAAACGGCCCCCTCTCCCTCTGGGAGAGGGCTGGGGTGAGGGAACCGGAGTCAACCGAATACACCGCAGCCGCCAGGAAGTACCATTCGCGAGCAAGCTCGCGCCTACACCCTCATCATCACTGCGACGTCCCCGCCGCCGGGAACACCCGCTGGATCCGCTCGGCCAGCGCCAATGCCCGCTCGCTCTTGGTGAACAGCAGCAGGTAGTCATGGTCGGACTTGGCCGCCGGGGCGATGCGGTATTCCAGCGGCCCCTGCACCACCTGCTGGCCCACCGGCACGCGGAAGGTGGCCACGCATTCGAGCACGCCGCTGTCCGGGTCCTTCTCGAGGATGGCCGCGTCGCGCAGCTCCACGTCCTTGAGCAGGTCGCCGCGGCCGGCCAGCGGGCCGTCGGTGAAGACCTTCACCAACTGGTCGCGCATGTCCTTGCTGGCGCACACCTCCGCTTCCTTGCTACCGCAGGCGCCGAGCAGCACGGCGACACCGATCATTGGCAACAGCTTGTAGTTCATCATTCACCCATGGCGAGACTTGGTGCGAGTTGGAGTCGCCACAAGGGGAAAAATTCCCATGCCTCAGTGTTTTCCGTAATCCGTCCCATGCAACGCGAAGCGCGCGGCCAGCCGCCGCGGCAGCCCCCAGTTCCGCTGCATGCCCGCCGCGGCCAGAAGGATGGCCGCCACGCCCAGCCACTGCGCCAGGCCCAGGCGGTGGCCGAATACCACCCAGTCCACCAGGATCGCCGCCACCGGGTAGATGAACGACAGCACGCCGGTCAGCGCCGTCGGCAGCTTCTGGATGGCGCCGTAGAGCAGCACGTACATCAGCCCGGTGTGGAGGATGCCGAGGGTGGCCAGGCAGGCCCAGGCCGACGGCTGCTGCGGCAGCGCCGAAAGGTTGGCCAGGGGCGCCAGCAGCAGCACGCCGCTGCACACCTGCACCAGCGCGATCAGGTGCGGCGGCACCGCCTGCAGGCGCTTGACGATCAGCGCGGCGAAGGCATACAGCAGCGCCGCGCCCAGGGCCAGGGCGATGCCCGCCAGGTAGTCGCTGCCCGGCCCGCCGCTGCCGTGGGCGCCGACGATGGCCAGCATGCCGGCGAAGCTCAGCGCCAGCCAGCCGAGCTTGCGCGCGCTGAGCTTCTCGCCGAGGAACACCGCGGCCAGCAGCACCAGCATGAAGGGCTGGGTGTTGTACACCGCGGTGCCGATGGCGATGGATGCCCGTGAGTAGGAGGCGAACAGCAGCACCCAGTTGCCGACGATGGCCACCCCGCTGAGCAGCGCCAGGCCGAAGGCGGACAGGCTCAGCACGCCCGGGCGCAGCAGGCCGAGCAGGGCGCAGGCCAGCAGCAGGGTGGCGGCGCCGAACACGCAGCGCCAGAACACCACGTCCAGCACCGGCTGGCCGGACACCAGCACCAACCAGCCGATGGTGCCGCAGATCAGCATGGCCGCGGTCATCTCCAGGGTGCCGCGCTGAATGGACTTGTCCATGGGGTTCCTCCTGCAAGGTGTGCCTACAGCATGACAAGGCATCACCCCGCCCTTCCATCGCAAACCGAAGGCACAATCGGAATGCCGCCTTTACTATCAAGGCATTCACCCGCAATCACCTAACGAGCCGACCATGACCGACGAAATCGACCAGCTGCTGATCGCCGCCCTGATGGAAGACTCGCGCCTCTCGCTCAAGGCCCTGGCCCAGGTCAGCGGGCTGTCCGCCCCCAGCGTCGGCGAACGCCTGCGCAAGCTGGAGGAACGCGGGGTGATCCGCGGCTACACCCTGGAGGTGGAGCCGAAGGCCTTCGGCTACCTGCTGCAGGCCATCGTCCGCGTGCGCCCCCTGCCCGGCCGGCTGCACGAGGTGGAACGGCAGATCCAGGCCATCCCCGAGTTCACCGAGTGCGACAAGATCACCGGCGACGACTGCTTCGTCGCCCGCCTGTGCGTGCGCGACATGGAACAGCTGGACACCCTGCTCGACCGCCTCAACGCCTACGCCGAGACCAGCACCGCCATCGTCAAGAAGACCCCGGTCAAGCGCCGCCTGCCGCCCATGGCCTGACGCGGCGGCGGCAGCAATAGGCAAGAATCCGGCAGCATCGAGCGCCGTTCTTCCGGGGCACGGCGCCCATACTGGTGGCGTCCGCCGCTGCGCAAGGCAGCGGCAGCTTCCCCTGCCCTTTCCCGAGGATTGCTCGCCATGCGCTACAGAAAGTTCGGCAACACCGGTCTGTTCGTCTCGGAACTCTGCCTGGGCACCATGACCTTCGGCGGCGAAGGCCAGCTCTGGAGCCAGATCGGCAAGCTGCAGCAGGCCGAGGCCGAGCAGCTGGTCGGCGCGGCCCTGGCGGCCGGCATCAACTTCATCGACACCGCCGACGTGTATTCCGAAGGCCGCTCCGAGGTCATCACCGGCCAGGCCCTGAAGAACCTCGGCGTGCCCCGCGAGGACGTGGTGATCGCCACCAAGGTATTCGGCGAGACCGGCACCCGCGGCGCCAACTCCCGCGGCCTGTCGCGCTACCACATCGCCGGCGGCGTGCAGGCCAGCCTGGAGCGCCTGCAGCTGGACCACATCGACCTCTACCAGGTGCACGGCTTCGACCCGGCCACCCCGGTGGAAGAGACCCTGCGCGCCCTCGACGACCTGGTGCGCCAGGGCCTGGTGCGCTACGTCGGCGTCTCCAACTGGGCGGCCTGGCAGATCATGAAGGCCCTGGGCACGTCCGAGCGCCTGGGCCTGGCCCGCTTCGACTCGCTGCAGGCCTACTACAGCATCGCCGGGCGCGACCTGGAGCGCGAACTGGTGCCGCTGCTGCGCAGCGAGAAGGTCGGCCTGATGGTCTGGAGCCCATTGGCCGGCGGCCTGCTCAGCGGCAAGTACGGCCGCGACCAGCAAGCCGAGGCCGGCAGCCGGCGCACCCAGTTCGACTTCCCGCCGGTGAACCGCGAGCGCGCCTATGACTGCATCGACGCCATGCGCGGCATCGCCGGGGCCAAGGGCGTGTCGGTGGCGCAGGTGGCCCTGGCCTGGCTGCTGCACCAGGAGGTGGTGACCAGCGTGATCATCGGCGCCAAGCGCCTGGAGCAACTGGAGGACAACATCGCCGCCACCCGCGTCGAGCTGAGCGCCGATGAACTGGCCACCCTCGACCAGGCCAGCGCGCTGCCGGCCGAGTACCCCGGCTGGATGCTCGAGCGCCAGGGCGAGTACCGCCGCGGCCAGTTGGCCGAGCGCTAAGCAGGCAAGCATGGCTTCTCGTAGGATGGGTGGAGCGCAGCGATACCCATCGCCACGACCGCATGGGTTTCGCAAAAACTCAACCCATCCTGCGAAAGCCACCTCACGCCTCCTGTAGGAGCGCGCCCTGCGCGCGATTCGCAGCCTCCGCCCCGGCTTTCCAGGCGCGGGCGAAACCGGCAAGCTCGCGGCTCCCCTCCAGGAGCCGCGAGCATGTCCATCCCAGCCTACCCCGCCCTCATCGGAGAGCATGCCGAACTCCTGCCCCTGGCCCGCGACCAGGCTGGCGAACTCCTCGCCGCGGCCGCCGACGGCGAGCCAAGGTCATTGCCCGCAGCAATCTAGAGCATTCGCTCTAATCAGGACGACACTGATTTCACACCCAAGGATATGGCCACTAGCCACCACTCAATGCTAGTCTTCGCCGCCGCCCGCGAGGGCGCCTTGAAACAAGACATGGAGTGACAGGATGTTCGTCAAACGAGTTCTTGTAGGGGCCGTGCTGGCAGCCCTGTGCAGCGGTTGCGCAACCGGCCTCAACAGCCATCAGAAGGTGGAATACACCCGCTACGAAGCCAAGGGCCTGCTGGTCGAGGAAAAGAATCCCGGCACCGGCGCCGCGCTCGGCCTGCTGCCTGGAGGTGGCTCCTTCTACGGCCGCGAGTACGGCTTCGGCGTGATCAACCTGCTGCTGTGGCCGCTGTCGATTCTCTGGGATCCGGTCAGCGGCTATGACGCCGCCAAATCGATCAACTACCAGGCTACCCGTGCCAGCATCGAGGCGAAGGAAGAGAAGGAGCTCAACGCTCTGGACGACCAACTGAAAACCGGTCAGATCGACGTTGCCGCCTACACGCTGGAAAAGCGCAAGATCGACAGGAAGTACGGCACCGACTGATCGACGCGGCCCCTCCCCTTCAACCTTTCCCCGCCCGCGCCAGGCAGCGCTGGTAGCGCTCGTCCACGCGCTGGGCGAACCAGGCGGTGGTGAGGTTGCGGGTGATCTTCGGGCTGTGCAGGGTGATGCCTGGCAGCACCGCCCGGGCCAGCGGCTTGCCTTCGTTCTTCTCGGCCAGGGCGAAGACCTTGGCATACAGCCTAGTCTCGCCGAACTCCGCGCGCTCGCCCTGCTCCAGGTCGCGGCGGATCTGGCTGTCGCTCAGGCCCAGGCGTGGGCCCAGGGTGCGCACCGCGAGCTCGGTGGCGCCGGCGGCGCTGGAGTCGTAGCGGATCAGGTCGCCGTCCAGCGCCAGGGGGATGCCGGTGGCCAGGCTCACCGCGCGCTGGAAGGCGGCGTTGCGGCTGGCGTACCAGCCGGCGTTGAAGTCGGCGAAGCGGTACAGCGGCCGCTCGTAGTCCGCCGGGTAGCCCAGCAGGTGGGCGATGCCGAAGTACATGCCGCCGCGGCGGCTGAACACCTCCTGGCGCACGCTGCCCTTGAGCGGGTACGGGTAGCCCTCGGCGTGCTGCTCGGCGAAGGCCACGCTGACCTGCATGGGCCCGCCGGTGCGCACCGGGTTGAAGCGGCCGAACAGTTGCTGGCCGAGCGGCACCATGCCGATGAAGTCGTCGAAGATGGCGCTCAGCTCGCGCTCGCTGCGCACCGCGTCCAGGCGCTGGCTGTAGCTCTTGCCGCTGGGCGACTTCAGCGCCAGCGCGGCGTCGAGCACGAAGCCGGGGACGTGCAGGCGCGCGGCGCGCTTCTTCATCTCGTCGCGGGCGATGCGGCCCAGGCCCGGCACCTGCGGGTCGGCCTGGAAGTTCGACTCCTGTTCGGTCACCGCCAGCACCGAGCAGAGGTTCTCCTTGCTCGGGCGGATGCGCTGGGCGGCGAAGGCCACCTGGATGTCCGTGGCCCAGCCGCTGCGGTCGCTCACCCTGGCCGGCAGCAGCTGCGCCAGGGTGGCGCGCACCTGGGCCGGGGTCGGCTCCGGCGCCTGGCGGGCGGACTGCGAGCTGCAACCGGCCAGGGCCAGCAGGCCGAGGGCGATGCCCATGGCGCGCCAGGGCATTCTGGCGGGACGGGCGAGCGGAATGGCGGTGGAGGACATGGGCGCTTCCTGACGACGAGACGCCGCGACCATCGCAGAAATGCCCTTTCCAGGCCAGCCCAACGCGCCGACTTGCAGGCCCCCGGCCAGCCTCTAAGCTCGAATCCATGGCCCCCGGATTCGAGGTGAACGATGGACATCAAGGACCTGCGCAAACAGGGCAAGGACGCCCGCGACAAGTGCCCACGCAGCAGCCACGCCGAACCCGGGAAGATCGACCGCGACCCGCTGCCGCTGATCGAGGCCTCCAGCGCCGGCCGCGTGCGGTCCCTGGTGGCGCTGCGCTACGGGCGCATGCTGGTGTCGCCCTTCACCTTCTTCCGCGGCAGCGCCCTGCTCCAGGCCCACGACCTCTCGGGCACCCCGGACATGGGCATGGAACTGCCGATCTGCGGCGACTGCCACCTGATGAACTTCGGCGGCTTCGCCTCCCCCGAGCGCAACCTGCTATTCAACGTCAACGACTTCGACGAGGTCCACCCCGGCCCCTGGGAATGGGACCTCAAGCGCCTGGTGGCGAGCTTCCTGATCGCCGCCCGCGACCTGCGCCACGGCGAGGCGGTGGAAGAGGACGTCTGCCGCCAGCTGGTGCTGTCCTACCAGCAGAACATCGCCGAATGTGCCGAGATGGGCGCCCTGGAGCTGTGGTACGGGCGCATCGACTACGAGGTGGCGCTGGAGCAGGAGCGCGAGAAGGACCTGCGCGAGCACGTGCAGCGCGCCATCGAGAAGGCCAACCGGCGCACCCATGCCGAGCTGCTGCCGAAGATCGCCGAACGCGACGCCCAGGGCCGCCTGGAGATCCGCGACGACCTGCCGGAGATCTTCCACCTGCACTCCGCGACCAGCCTGCTGGACGAGGACGACGACTGGATGAGCCTGGATCACTGGCAGGATCTGCACGACACCTTCATCCGCGACTACCGCACCACCCTGCAGGCCGACCGCCGCGAACTGCTCGACCGCTTCGAGGTGCAGGACCTGGTGTTCAAGGTGGTGGGCGTGGGCAGCGTCGGCACCCGCTGCCTGGTGGCGTTGCTCATCGATCCCCAGGAGCAGCCGCTGTTCCTGCAGTTCAAGGAGGCCCGTCCCTCGGTGCTGGCCGCCTACGTGCGCAGCAAGCTGCGCACCCGCCACCAGGGCCAGCGGGTGGTGGACGGCCAGCGCCTGATGCAGTCGGCCAGCGACCTCTTCCTCGGCTGGACCACCGGCCCCGGCGGCCGCCACTTCTACGTTCGCCAGCTGCGCGACATGAAGGTCTCGGCGGAACTGGAAACCTTCGACGAGAAAGCCTTCGCCGCCTACGCGCGGGTCTGCGGCCGCGCCCTGGCCTGCGCCCACGCCAAGTCCGGCGGCCAGGCGGCGCGGATTGCCGGCTACATCGGCAAGAGCGAGGCGCTGAGCGACGCCCTGCTGCACTACGCCAAGGCCTACGCGCTGCAGAACGAACGCGACTTCGAACGCTTCCAGCGCGCCTGCCGCAAGGGCCAGCTGGAGGCGCGCTCGGAGGCGGATTTCACGGCGGATCGGATGCCTTGAAAGGGGGAGGAGCGAGCTTGCTCGCGAACGGGGCTCCCCGGTGACGTTGGTGTTTCGGGTTGACGCCGCTCCCCCTCCCCAACCCTCCCCCGCAAGCGGGAGAGGGGGCTTGTCCGTGCCAGTGGAAATCGTGGCGTTCGCCGGCCCCTCCTGGAGTAGCCGGCTGACTGCGGGGTATCCGCTTCTGCCCAACGGTCCCCTCTCCCTTCAGGGAGAGGGTTAGGGAGAGGGAACGGCATCGGGCCCAGTACCGAAACACCCGGCTAGCCCCGTTCGCGAGCAAGAACCAGGCGTCCCCCTCGATCCTACGAAAAGCGCCGCTACGCCCAGGACAAGGGCCAAACGGCGGATAACGCGGGGCGTTATCCGCCCTACGCCAAACCGTGACGTAGGGCGAATAACCGTTCGCGGTTATCCGCCGCTACACCCAGGCTTCGAAGCCGCCTCAGCCCTCCAGCGACTCCGTCCCCAGTTCGTTCCACACCTCCTCCGCCAGGTGGAAAGTCGCGTTGGCCGCCGGGATGCCGCAGTAGATGGCGCTCTGCAGCAGCACTTCCTTGATCTCCTCGCGGCTCACGCCGTTGTTGCGGGCGGCGCGCAGGTGCAGCTTCAGTTCGCCCTCGCGGTTCATGCCGATGAGCATGGCGATGGTCACCAGGCTGCGGGTGTGGCGCGGCAGGCCGGGGCGGGTCCAGATGTCGCCCCAGGCGTGGCGGGTGATCATTTCCTGGAATTCTTCGTTGAAGGCGGTGCGGTTGTTCAGGCTGCGGTCGACGTGGGCGTCGCCCAGCACCGCGCGGCGGACCTGCATGCCGGCTTCGTAGCGTTGTTTCTCGTCCATCGGGTTCTCTCTCGCTTGTCTATCGTGCCTCAGCCGAGGCGTACGTGTTCTTCCAGGGCGCGTTCCACCCAGCGGCGGCACTGGCCCAGGTAGTGGGCCGGGTCGAGCAGGCGGTCCAGCTCGGCGTCGCTCAGTTGCGCGCGGACCTCGGCGTTGCCGCCCAGCACCTGGCGCAGGTGCGCGCCTTCGGCCACGGCCTGGCGGCAGCACTGCTCCACCAGGTGGTGCGCGGCGTCGCGGCCGATGCGCCGGGCCAGGGCGATGCTCACCGCCTCGGCCAGCACCAGGCCACGGGTCAGGTCGAGGTTGCGGGCCATGCGCTGGGCGTCCACCTCCAGGCCCGGCACCACCAGCAGCGCCTGCTGCAGGGCGCCGGAGACCAGGCAGCAGAGCTCCGGCAGGCTTTCCCATTCGGCGTGCCACAGGCCGAGGCTGCGTTCGTGTTCCTGGGGCATGGCGCTCAGCATCGTCGCCACCAGGCCCGGCGCGCGGGTGGCGGCGCCGATCAGCACGGCGGCGCCCACCGGGTTGCGCTTGTGCGGCATGGTCGAGGAGCCGCCCTTGCCCGGCGCCGAGGGTTCGAAGACTTCGCCGGCCTCGGTCTGCATCAGCAGGCTCAGGTCGCGGCCGAGCTTGCCCAGGCTGCCGGCCACCAGGCCGAGCCAGGCGGCGAATTCGGCGAGGCGGTCGCGCTGGGTGTGCCAGGGCTGTTCCGGCAGTTGCAGGCGCAGCTCCTCGGCCAGCGCCTCGGCCACGGCGAAGCCGTCGTCGCCCAGCGCCGCCAGGCTGCCGGAGGCGCCGCCGAACTGCAGGCTGAGCAGGCGCGGCTTGAGTTCGGCCAGGCGCTCGCGGTGGCGGGTGAGCGCGCCGAGCCAGCCGGCGATCTTCATGCCCAGCGTCACCGGGGTAGCGTGTTGCAGCCAGGTGCGCCCGGCCATGGGGACGTCGGCATGCCGGCGCGCCTGTTCGGCCAGGGCCGCGCCCAGGCGCGCCAGGTCGTCCTCCAGCAGGCCGATGGCGGCGCGCAGTTGCAGCACCAGGCCGCTGTCCATGGCGTCCTGGCTGGTGGCGCCGAAGTGCACGTAGCGCTCGGCTTCGGCATCGCCGGCGGCGACCTGCCGGCCCAGCGCCTTGGCCATGGGGATGGCCGAGTTGCCGGCGCTGCAGATGGCCGCGGCCAGGGCGTCGAAGTCGTACAGCTCGGCGCGGCAGGCGGCCTCGATGGGCGCCACCGCGCTGGCCGGGATCACCCCGCAGCGCGCCTCGGCGCGGGCCAGGGCGGCCTCGAAGTCGAGCATGCCCTGCAGGCGCGCGCGGTCGCAGAACAGCTCGCGCATCGCCGGCTGGGTGAAGTAGGCGTCGAAAAGTCGGTTGCTCACGCAAGGGCTCCAGTTTTCTTCGTCATCAGGCACAGCCTACGCCATGCCGTGAACGCCGACGGGCGGACCGCTCGCGCGGCCCGCCCGTTCAGGCGCTGGAACGCATCAGAAATCGAAGAACACCGTCTCGCCTTCGCCCTGGATGCGGATGTCGAAACGATAGGCCAGTTGGCCGTTCACTTCGCAGCGGCGGGCCACCAGTGTCTCGCGGCGCGGCGCCTGCTCGATCAGGTTGAGCACCGGGTCCTTGGCGTTGGCCTCGGCCTCGTCCTCGAAGTACAGGCGCGTCTGCAGGTGGATGTTGATGCCGCGGGCGAACAGCGACACGTTGATGTGCGGCGCCTGCGGGCGGCCGTCGGCGGCCTTGGTCACGCCTGGCTTGATGGTCTTCAGGGTCCACTCGCCGGCGTCGAAGGTGGTGGCGGTGCGGCCGAAGCCGTTGAACGCCTTCTCCGCGTCGTAGCGGCTGTCGTAGTTGCCTTCGTGGTCGGCCTGCCAGAACTCCAGGAAGGAGTCGCGCACCAGGTGGCCGTTGCCGTCGTAGACGTGGCCCAGCAGCAGGATGTGCTCGCCGGCGGCGCCGGGCTTGGCCATCTGGTTCCAGATTTCCAGGTCGCGGGTCGGGTTGCCGGCCGCTTCCAGGGCCAGGCCGATGTGTACATACGGACCGGCGGTCTGCGAGGGGGTTTCGGGGAGCAGTTGAACGGGCATGGCGAACCTCCTCAGCGATTCTCGAAGTGGGTCTGGCGCTGGCCGCGCAGCACGATGTCGAAGCGGTAGGCCAGGCAGTCCATGGGGTTGGCCATGCCCATGTCCAGGCGCGCGATCAGGCTCTGCACCGCCTCGGGGTTGGCGATCGACTTGACGATGGGGCACATGGGGATCAGCGGGTCGCCCTCGAAGTACAGCTGGGTGATCAGCCGGGTGGCGATGGACGGGCCGCTGATGGAGAAGTGGATGTGCGCCGGGCGCCAGTCGTTGGGGCCGTTGCGCCACGGGTAGGGGCCGGGCTTGATGGTGCGGAAGATGTAGCGGCCGTCGCTGTCGGTGATGGCGCGGCCGACGCCGCCGAAGTTCGGGTCCAGCGGCGCCAGGTAGCGGTCGTTCTTGTGCCGGTAGCGGCCGCCGGCGTTGGCCTGCCACATTTCCACCAGGGTGTTGGGCACCGGCTTGCCGTACTGGTCGACGACGCGGCCATGGACGACGATGCGCTCGCCGATGGGCAGGGCGCCGGTGTTGAAGTTGAGCAGCAGGTCGTTGTCGTGCTCGCCGAACTTCAGGTGCGAGAAGTCCGGGCCGGTGGTCTCGGAGATCGACTGCGGGATGCTCACCAGCGCCTGGCGCGGGGAGCGGGCGACGGAGGTCTTGTAGTCGGGGGTGAGGGCTTTGGGGTGCCAGTTGCGGTCACGGATGACGAACCGGCTGCTGTCCACTTCGGACATGGCGGTCTCCTGTTGTTGGAGTTATAGGAGCCTGTAGGGCACCAGGCATGTGCTCCGCAGTTTCCGCCACCTCGGCGCGCAGGAAAATTGAAAAACTGCCCGCCACCCTTAACCAATTGGTTATGGATAAACCCCGTCGCGGTACTCCTGGCCCACCTCGCGCAGCACCTCCTGGCACCAGTGCGCGCCGAGGGACAGCGGCAGCGAGGCGTTGCTGCAGATGCCCACCGAACCGCCGGCCTCCTGCAGCTGCGGCGCCAGCTCGGCCAGCTCGCCCTTGCCCAGGGCCGCGCGCACCGCGTCCAGCGGCGCCATCCACACCGCGTCGCTGTCGTCGACGTAGCGCCGGCTCAGGCTCAGCGAGAGGGTCTCCAGCCGCCGCGACGACTGGCGCAGGCCATGCTCGACGAACAGGCTGTCGATGCGCTTGCGGATGGTGGTGCCGAGGGTCGGCAGCACCAGCGGGTAGTGCTCCAGCTCGCCGGCGTCCAGCGGCCGGCCCAGCAGCGGGTGGCCGGCGCGCACCACCAGGGTCAGCGGTTCGTTGTACAGGTGTTCGAAGGTCAGGCCCTGGATCTGCGGGCTGTCGGTCATGCGCCCGACCACCAGGTCCAGCTCGCCGACGCGCAACTGCGAGAGCAGGTGCGCGCTGGGCCCGGTGACCACGCTGACCACCAGCGCCCCGTGGCGCTCGTGCAGGCGCCGCACCACCTCCGGGAGGAAGGCGCCCTCCACGGTGGAGAGCACGCCCAGGCGCGCGCTGCTGGCCGCGTACTCGCCGCCGCGCAGGCTCTCCACGCCGTCGCGCAGGGCCTGCACGCAGGGCCCGGCGTAGCGCAGGAAGGCGATGCCCGCCTCGGTCAGCGTGGCGCCGCCCTTGCCGCGCTCGAACAGGCTGGCGTCGAGCACCTCCTCCAGCTCCTTGAGGGTCTTGGACACCGCCGGCTGGCTCACCGCCAGGCGGTCGGCGGCGCGCGCCAGGCTGCCCAGGCGGGCCACCTCGAGGAAGCACAGCAGGTGGCGGAACTTGATGCGTGAGTCGATGTTCATCGGTTACCCCGGAAGGCCCTGGGCGACTGCCCGGTGCCGCGCTTGAAGAATCGCGAGAAGTACGCCGGCTCCGAGAAGCCCAGCTGGTCGGAGACCTCCTGCACGGTCATGTCCGTGTACACCAGGTTGCGCTTGGCCTCCAGCAGCAGGCGCTGGTTGATCAGCTGCAGCGCCGAGGCGCCGGCCAGGCGCCGGCACAGGGCGTTGAGGTGCGCCGCGCTGATGCCCAGGCGCTCGGCGTAGCGCTCGATCGGCAGGTGCTCGCGGAAGCGTTGCTCCACCAGCCGGCGGAACGCCTGCAGGTGCTCGCGGCCGCGGTCCGGGGTGGCGCTGGCGGCATGGCTGGCCTGCAGGTGGCGGCGGCCGAGCCATACCAGCAGGGCGCTGACCAGCGAGCGCAGCATCAGCTCGCGGCCCGGCTCCTGGCGGGTGTATTCGCGCTCGATGGACTCGAACAGGGTGCTCAGGTAGCGCTCGTCCTCGCCCACCGCGTAGCACTGCGGCTGTTCCAGCACGGCGCGGTCGAACTGGCGCAGCAGTTCCTCGGCGAAGGGCTGGGCCAGGCTGATGACGTAGCCGTCGATCTGCGCGGTGAAGCGGAAGCCGTGCACGCACAGCGGCGGCGAGACCTGCAGGGTGGCCTCGCGCACGTGGGTGACGCTGCCCTCCACCTCCAGCTCGGCCTCGCCGGCGCGCACGTAGAGCAGCTGCACCAGGTCGGCGTGGCGGTGCGGGCGGATCTCCCAGTCGTAGAGGCTGCTGCGCGAAGGGATGGTCTCGCAGTGCAGGGGGTCGGGTGTCGGCCAGGCGTGGGTCTCGCCGTAGAGCTGGAACACCGGGACCGGGTTCGAAGCGGGCGTCTTGTGCATTTATAGGCCGCCGAAGCTATCCACGAAAAATCCAGGTTATCTGTTGGATATTGCCTTCTGCGCAGCGATTCATCCACCAAAAATGCAGGAGCCAATAACAACTACGCGGCCAGGGGGCGTGCCTACGACCAGGCCCCGGCCCGCGACGACGAGGAAAACAACAATGAAAACCCAGGTTGCCATCATCGGCGCCGGCCCTTCCGGGCTGCTCCTCGGCCAGCTGCTGCAGCGTGCCGGCATCGACAACGTCATCCTCGAACGCCAGAGCCCGGACTACGTGCTCGGGCGCATCCGCGCCGGGGTGCTGGAACAGGGCACCGTGGACCTGCTGCGCGAAGCCGGCGCCCACGCCCGCATGGACGCCGAGGGCCTGCCCCACGACGGCTTCGAGCTGGTGCTGGACGGCCACCGCGAGCGCATCGACCTCAAGGACCTGACCGGCGGCAAGAGCGTGATGGTCTACGGCCAGACCGAAGTCACCCGCGACCTCATGGAGGCGCGCCAGGCCAGCGGCGCCCTGAGCATCTACGAAGCCGGCGACGTGCAGTTGCACGAGGTGCAGGGCGAGAAGCCCTACGTCACTTTCACCAAGGACGGCGAGGCCGCCCGCCTGGACTGCGACTACATCGCCGGCTGCGACGGCTTCCACGGCGTGTCGCGGCAGACCATCCCGGCGGACAGGCTCAAGACCTACGAGCGCGTCTACCCCTTCGGCTGGCTCGGCTTGCTCAGCGACACCCCGCCGGTCAACCACGAGCTCATCTACGCCAGCAGCGAGCGCGGCTTCAGCCTCAGCAGCATGCGCTCGGCCACCCGCAGCCGCTACTACCTGCAGGTGGGCCTGGAGGAGAAGGTCGAGGACTGGTCGGATGCGCGCTTCTGGGACGAGCTCAAGCGCCGCCTGCCGGCCGACGCCGCGGCGCGCCTGGTCACCGGGCCGTCGCTGGAGAAGAGCATCGCCCCGCTGCGCAGCTTCGTGGTGGAGCCGCTGCAGTACGGCAAGCTGTTCCTGGTCGGCGACGCCGGGCACATAGTCCCGCCCACCGGGGCCAAGGGCCTGAACCTGGCGGCCAGCGACGTCGACGCCCTGTACCGCATCCTGGTGAAGGTCTACGGCGAGGGCCGCGTCGAGCTGCTGCAGCGCTACTCGGAAGTCGCCTTGCGGCGCATCTGGAAGGCCGAGCGCTTCAGCTGGTGGATGACCAGCATGCTGCACAAGTTCCCCGACAACGACGCCTTCACCCAGAAGATGCTCGACACCGAACTGGCCTACTTCCTCGATTCCCTGGCGGGGCGCACCTGCATCGCCGAGAATTACGTGGGCCTGCCCTTCGAGACGATCGAGTAGCGCCGCCGCCGCGAGCCCCCGTGGAACGCGGGGGCTTGCCCTCGGCGGAAAAATTACGCAGAGTGTAAGTCCATTACGAAAACAACAGTGTCCGCCACGACGGGCACGCTGCCTGCGAGTGCCGGTTCATGGACCTCTACACCTACTACCGCTCCACCTCCTCCTACCGGGTGCGCATCGCCCTGGCCCTGAAGGGGCTGGAAGCCCGGCAGCTGCCGGTGAACCTGCTGCAGGGCGAGCACCGCCAGGGCGCCTACCTGGCCCTGAACCCGCAAGGCCGCGTGCCGGCCCTGCGCACCGACGAAGGCGAGCTGCTGGTCCAGTCGCCGGCGATCATCGAATACCTGGAAGAACGCTACCCCGAACCCGCCCTGCTGCCGGCCGACGCCCTGCAGCGCGCGCACCAGCGCGGCGTGGCGGCGCTCATCGGTTGCGACATCCACCCGCTGCACAACGTCGCCGTGCTCAACCGCCTGCGCGGGCTGGGCATCGACGAGAACGGCGTCGAGCAATGGATCGCCCACTGGGTCGGCGAAGGCCTCAAGGCCGTGGAAGCGCTGATCGGCGACGCGGGCTTCTGCTGCGGCCCGCAGCCGGGCCTGGCCGACGTCTACCTGCTGCCGCAGCTGTACGCCGCCCGCCGCTTCAAGGTGGACCTGGCAGGATTCCCGCGCATACTCAGGGTAGAGCGCCTGGCCCTGGAGCACCCGGCCTTCCGCCAGGCCCACCCGGACGTCCAGGCCGACAAGCCGGCCTGAGGAGCGCGCCATGCACAGCCTCGGATTCAAAGTCACCATCGGCGACTTCCTCGCCCGCAGCGTACGCGGCGTGCCCTGCTCGCCACCGCGCCAGCCGCGCAGCTGACCCCACGACTTTCCGAATCCCGGGCGTGCCGCCGCGCGCGCCCACCGCGAGGAACACAGACATGGCAGACCTCTTCGACAACCCCATGGGCCTCATGGGCTTCGAATTCATCGAATTCGCCTCCCCCACCCCCGGCGTGATGGAACCCATCTTCGCCAGCCTCGGCTTCACCAAGGTGGCCAGCCACCGCTCCAAGGACGTGGACCTGTACCGCCAGGGCGACATCAACCTGATCCTCAACAACGAGCCCAGGAGCCTGGCGGCCTACTTCGCCGCCGAGCACGGCCCCTCGGTGTGCGGCATGGCCTTCCGCGTGAAGAACGCCCACCAGGCCTACGCCCGCGCCCTGGAGCTGGGCGCGCAGCCGGTGGAAATCCCCACCGGGCCGATGGAGCTGCGCCTGCCGGCGATCAAGGGCATCGGCGGCGCGCCGCTGTACCTGATCGACCGCTTCGGCGAGGGCTCGTCGATCTACGACATCGACTTCGAGTTCATCGAAGGCGTGGACCGCCACCCGAAGGGCGCCGGCCTGAAGATCATCGACCACCTCACCCACAACGTGTACCGCGGGCGCATGGCCTACTGGGCGGACTTCTACGAGAAGCTGTTCAACTTCCGCGAGATCCGCTACTTCGACATCAAGGGCGAGTACACCGGCCTGACCTCCAAGGCCATGACCGCGCCGGACGGCATGATCCGCATCCCGCTCAACGAGGAATCCTCCAAGGGCGCCGGGCAGATCGAGGAATTCCTCATGCAGTTCAACGGCGAGGGCATCCAGCACGTGGCCTTCCTCACCGACGACCTGGTGAAGACCTGGGACGCCCTCAAGGGCCTGAACATGCGCTTCATGACCGCGCCGCCGGCGACCTACTACGAGATGCTCGAAGAGCGCCTGCCCAACCACGGCGAGCCGGTGGAGGAACTGCGCAACCGCGGCATCCTCCTCGACGGCACCTCCGAGGGCGGCAAGCGCCGCCTGCTGCTGCAGATCTTCTCGGAAACCCTGATGGGCCCGGTGTTCTTCGAGTTCATCCAGCGCAAGGGCGACGACGGCTTCGGCGAGGGCAACTTCAAGGCGCTGTTCGAATCCATCGAGCGCGACCAGATCCGCCGCGGGGTGCTGGAGGCGAAATAAGCCCATCGCGGACCGAGTCCGCTCCTACGGGGAGCCCGTGCTTCACGGCAAATTGTAGGAGCGGGCCCTGCCCGCGATTCGCGCGCAGGGCGCGCTCCTACAGGTTGAAGCTGAACTCCGCGTTCATGCCGGACAGCCCCCTCTCCCGCTTGTGGGAGAGGGGAAGGCGTCAATCCAAAGCACAGTGCCGCCGGCGAACACCATTCGCGGACGGAGTCCGCTCCTACGGGGAGCCCGTGCTTCGCGGCAAATTGTAGGAGCGGGCCCTGCCCGCGACTCGCGCGCAGGGCGCGCTCCTACAGGTTGAAGCTGAACTCCGCGTTCATACCGGACAGCCCCCTCTCCCGCTTGCGGGAGAGGGTTGGGGAGAGGGCGCTCTTGAGGATGCGCACCGAACCTGCCCGATGGAACCCCATTCGCGAGCAAGCTCACTCCTACGAAAAGCGCCCCTACTCCGGCCTACGCCCCGCCATCCGCGCGGTAATCGCCGCCGCCGCTTCCTTCAGCAACTCCGCCGCCCGCCCCTGGGTTTCCGCGCGGAAGGCGCTGGCCGCGCCCACCACCGTCACCACCCCGGCCAGTTGCTCGCCCACCGCGAACACCGGCGCCGACAGCGCATTCACCCCCGGCATCAGCAGGCCGTGCACGTGGTGCAGGCCCGTGGCGCGGATTTCCGCCGTCTGCTTGTGCAGTTCCGCCTCGTCCAGCGCGCCGGGCGTGCCCGCCTCTTCCGCGCGCAGCGGCGCGGTCTCGCCGTCGGGCAGGTAGGCGTTGAACACCAGGCCGGTGGACGAGCCCAATAGAGGGAGCACCGAGCCCACGCGGGTGACCAGGGTCACCGCGCGCAGCGGTTGCTCCACCTGCACCACGGTCGGGCCCTTGTTGCCCCACACGGCGAGGAAGCAGGTTTCGTTCAGCTCGTCGCGCAGGGCGCTCAGGTGCGCCGTGGCCGCGCGCACCACGTCCAGCCGGCCGATGGCGGCCAGGCCGACGAACAGCGCCTCCGGCCCCAGGGCGTAATGGTTGGTGGCCGCGTCCTGCTCGGCGAAGCCGCTGGCGATCAGCGCCTGCAGGTAGCGGTGGACCTTGGCCGCGGGCATGCCCACGTGCTCGGCCAGGCGCGACAGCGAGGTGGCCGGGGCCAGGTCGGCCAGGCCCCTGAGGATGTCCGTGCCGACTTCGGCGGCCTGCACTTTCTGGCGTTTCGGCGCGTCGCCGGTGTCCCTGGGAATGGCCATGCAATGACTCGTTCGTCGATGGAGGCGCTGTTATAGCTTGACCCCTTCCGGCGTTCAAATTACGTTATCCGTAATTCGATTACAAAAACAAAGAGGTCGCCATGTCGTCCGTCGAATCCCTCGCCTACCTGTCGGGTTTCAACAACCAGTTCGCCAGCGAAGCCCTGCCCGGCGCCCTGCCCCACGGGCAGAACTCGCCGCAGCAGGCGCCCTACGGCCTGTACGCCGAGCAGTTCTCCGGCACCGCCTTCACCGTGCCGCGCAGCGAGGCCCGGCGCACCTGGCTGTACCGCATCAAGCCCTCGGCCAGCCACCCGCGCTTCGAACGCCTGGCGCGGCAGGTCCCCGGCCGCGAGCCGGGCCAGGTCAACCCCAACCGCCTGCGCTGGAACCCCCAGGACATCCCCGCCGAGCCCACCGACTTCATCGACGGCCTGCTGACCCTCGCCGCCACCGCCGACCCCGAGCAGGCCAGCGGGGTGAGCGTGCACCTGTACCGCGCCAACCGCTCCATGGACCGGGCCTTCTTCGACGCCGACGGCGAGCTGCTGATCGTCCCGCAGCAGGGCCGCCTGCGCCTGGCCACCGAGCTGGGCCGGCTGGACATCGAGCCGCTGGAGATCGCGGTGATCCCGCGTGGCATGAAGTTCCGCGTCGAACTGCTCGACGCCACCGCCGCCGGCTACATCTGCGAGAACCACGGCGCCGCCCTGCGCATCCCCGACCTGGGCCCGATCGGCAGCAACGGCCTGGCCAACCCGCGCGACTTCCTCGCCCCGGTGGCCCACTACGAGGACATCGACGCCCCCGTGCAGCTGGTGCAGAAGTTCCTCGGCGAACTGTGGGCCTGCGAGCTGGACCACTCGCCGCTGGACGTGGTCGCCTGGCACGGCAACAACGTGCCCTACAAGTACGACCTGCGCCTGTTCAACACCATCGGCACGGTCAGCTACGATCACCCGGACCCGTCGATCTTCACCGTGCTCACCTCGCCCAGCGACACCCACGGCATGGCCAACGTCGACTTCGTGATCTTCCCGCCGCGCTGGATGGTGGCCGAGAACACCTTCCGCCCGCCGTGGTTCCACCGCAACCTGATGAACGAATTCATGGGCCTGATCCAGGGCGCCTACGACGCCAAGGCCGACGGCTTCGCCCCGGGCGGCGCCTCGCTGCACAACTGCATGAGCGCCCACGGCCCGGACAACGCCACCACCGTGCAGGCCATAGCCGCCCAGCTTGCGCCGCACAAGATCGACAACACCATGGCCTTCATGTTCGAGACCGGCCGCGTCCTGCGCCCGACCCGCTACGCTCTCGAATGCCCGCAGCTGCAGCGCGACTACGACGCCTGCTGGAGCGGCATGGCCAAGACCTTCCAGAGGAACTGAACCCCATGAACCAGGCAGACAACCGCCGCAGCTGGATCGAATCCGCCAACGGCCACCCCGACTTCCCCCTGCAGAACCTGCCGCTGGGCGTGTTCAGCAGCCCCGGCCGCGAGCCGCGCGGCGGCGTGGCCATCGGCGAGCACATCCTCGACCTGAAGGCGGCGCTGGCCGCCGACCTGTTCGAGGGCGAGGCCCGCCACGCCGCGGAGGCCGCCAGCGGCGCCAGCCTCAACGCCTTCTTCGCCCTCGGCGCCGGCCCGCGCCGCGTGCTGCGCGAGCAGCTGCAGGCGCTGCTGGCCGAAGGCAGCCCGCGCCAGGCGCGGATGCAGGAACTGGGCGCCACGCTGCTGCCGGCCCAGGCCAGCTGCCAGCTGCACCTGCCGGCCCAGGTGGGCGACTACACCGACTTCTACGTCGGCATCCACCACGCCAACAACGTCGGCCGCCTGTTCCGCCCGGACAACCCGCTGCTGCCCAACTACAAGCACGTGCCCATCGGCTACCACGGCCGCGCCTCCACCGTGGTCGCCTCCGGCGCCGCGGTGCGCCGGCCCAACGGCCAAACCCTGGCGCCCGGCGCCGAGGCCCCGACCTTCGGCCCGAGCAAGCGCCTGGACTACGAACTGGAACTGGGCATCTGGATCGGCCCGGGCAACGCCATGGGCGAGGCCATCGGCATCGGCCAGGCCGAGCAGCACGTGGCCGGCTACTGCCTGCTCAACGACTGGTCGGCGCGCGACGTGCAGGCCTGGGAATACCAGCCGCTGGGCCCCTTCCTGGCGAAGAACTTCGCCACCAGCGTGTCGCCCTGGGTGGTCACCGCCGAGGCCCTGGCGCCCTTCCGCAAGGCCCAGCCGCCGCGCCCCGAGGGTGACCCGCAGCCGCTGCCCTACCTGCTGGACGAGCACGACCAGGCCCACGGCGCCCTCGACATCCAGCTGGAAGTGCTGCTGCAGACGGCGGCCATGCGCGAGCAGGGCGTCGAGCCCGTGCGCCTGGCACTGAGCAACACCCGGAACATGTACTGGACGGTGGCGCAGATGGTCGCCCACCACAGCGTCGGCGGCTGCAAGCTGCAGGCCGGCGACCTGTTCGGCTCCGGCACCCTCTCCGGGCCGCAGCCGGAAGCCTTCGGCAGCCTGCTGGAGAGCACCTTCGGCGGCAAGCAGCCGCTGGAACTGCCCGGCGGCGAGCAGCGCACCTTCCTGCAGGACGGCGACGAGGTGATCTTCCGCGCCTGGTGCGAACGCGAAGGCTACCCGCGCATCGGCTTCGGCGAGTGCCGCGGGGTGATCCTGCCGGCGCGTTGAACAGCCAAGGTCAACCTCGGGGCCGCCTGGGCGCAAGGTCAAACGGCGGATAACGCCGTAGGCGTTATTCGCCCTACGCCAGGCTCACCCATCACGTAGGGGGATAACCGTTCGCGGTTATCCGCCGCCTGACCTTGGCGCCCCTACCCCGCCGGCGACAAGGTCCCCAGCAACGACACCGCCGCCACCGCCGCCACCCCGCACGCCCACTCCAGCATCACGCTGCGCCGCAACGCCAGCAGGCGCTTCTCGCGAAACGCCAGGGCCACGCGGTTGAGCAGCGCCAGGGCGAGCATCCCCGCCACCAGCAGCAACTTGATGGTCAGCACGAAACCGAAGGTGGAAACCCGCGGGTCCGGCCATTGCCCGACCAGCGCCCAGACGTTCACCAGCCCGCTGGCCGCCACCCCGGCCACCAGCAGGTAGCCCACGCCGCTGAAGCGCCGCAGCGCCTCGCCATGGGTGGAGCCCGGCGCGCGGTAGAGCAGCGCCGCCAGCAACAGCAGGCCGCCGAGCCAGGCGCCGGCGCAGAGCAGGTGCAGGGCCTGGTTGAGCATCAGGCCGACACCGGCCCAGCCGTCGAGCATGGCGCCGTGGCCCACCGGCGCCAGGCTGGCCAGGACGGCCCCGGCCAGCAGCACGCGCAGCGGGTTGTCCGCCGACAGGGGCAGGCACAGCGCCACCAGCAATGCGACGTTCGCCAGCAGGTGCCAGGCCCAGACCTGGCCGAAGAAGGTCTGCCCCAGCACCAGCCGCAGCGTCGGTCCGTCCAGCGCGGCGGACCACTCGCCGGCCATGCTCGCCGCCACCAGGCCGAGCCAGGCCAGGCCACCGAGCAGCGCCAGCGCGGCGGCGCCACGCAAGCCGGCGAGCACCCGCCCATCCAGCGTGGCGAGCACGGCGCCCTCCTGGCGGCGCAGCACCGCACGGAACAGCCCCACGCCGAACAGCGTGAGGGTCAGCAGCAGGTGCAGGAAACGACAGAAGACCAGGGCGTCATCCATGGCGGATGCGGCTCATGGTTCAGGGCGCGACCTTGAAGACGTAGCTGCCGTTGCTCTTGTGGGTGTCCACCGAAACGGCGTGCCATTCCACCTTGTACTCGCCGGCCGGCAGCGGTTGGTCGAAGGTCACCACCAGCACCTTGGCATCACCCTCGGTGGTGGCGATGCCGGTCACCTTCACGGCCTTGCCGTCGGCGGCGGTGACCGTGACCTTGGTGAACTTCGCCTCGACGCCTTCGGAGAAGCTCAGGCGCAGTTCCTTGGGAGCGGTGGCGGTGCTGTCGGCGGCGGGGGTTTCGCTCTTCAGGTGGGCGTGGGCGAAGACGGCGGGGGCGTTGAGGATGGCGAGCAGGCCGAGGGCGGCGAGCAGGGGGGATTTGCGCATGGCGGAACCTCGAATGGATTGCAGCGCCCGGCAGCTTAGCAAAGACGCCCCACCGCGTATCGCCCGCGCGCCCCTGGGCGGATGATCGCGGACGGAGTCCGCGATTGCCCCCGGCCGCGCCGGTCTCACCCCTGCAACCGGTTCACATCCCCCGGATCGATGGACGCCCCAGCCCCCAGTTCCTCGCGCTGCTGCGCCAGACGAGCCCCTTCCTGCGCCGTCAAGGCAAAGAGCTTCTCCGGGTCGGCCTGGCGCAGTTGCAGGGCCAGCTTCTCCATCCCCTCGGCCACCACGATGTCATGCTGCCGCGCGGCCAGGCCGGCAAGGATGGTCTGCGCCGCCACCGCCGGGTCGATGCCGTTGTCGATGTTGGTGTCCGAGCGGCCGCGCTGGCTGCCGTTGCCTTCCAGGGAGTTCAGGGCGATGGCGGTGCGCACCGAGCCGGGCAGGATCACGCTGACGCCGATGCCATAGGCCGCCTCCACTTCCGCGCGCAGCGCCTCGAAGTAGCCGACCACCGCGTGCTTGGCGCCGCAGTAGCCGGTGCGCAGCGGCGCGCCCACCTTGCCGGCCACCGAGCTGACCACCGCCAGCTGGCCGCCGCGCTGTTCCACCAGGCGCGGCAGCAGGGCCTGGGTCAGGGCCACGGGGGCCAGGTAGTCCACTTCCATCAGTTGCCGGTACACCGCAAGGCCGGTGTCCAGGGCCAGGCTGCGCTGGCTGACGCCGGCGTTGTTCACCAGCAGGTCGATGCGCCCGCGCCAGGCCCAGGCCTGCTCCACCAGGGCCAGCAGGCGCTCGTAGTCGGTGCTTTCGAAGGGCAGCACCAGGCTGCGCTGCGGGGCGCGCCCGGCCAGCGCCTGCAGGGCCTCGACGCGGCGCCCGGAGAGGATCACCTCGGCGCCCTGCTCCAGCAATGCCAGCGCCAGCGCCTCGCCGATGCCGGAAGAGGCGCCGGTTATCCACACTACCTTGGCTGCGAAACTCATCGTTGTTGTTCTCCTTGGCCTGCGGGCGCACGCCGCCCGCGTTGCCAGGCAGGCTAGGCCAGCAGGCGGCGCAGGACTGCCGGAAACCCGACAATTGCCCATGGCTTGCAGCGGCCGGGCAAGGCGGTCAAAGTGCTGCGGTCACCTGCCCGAACCCCGCCCCATGCCCGATACCGAAGACCTCCTGCAGCAACTGGGCGCCAACCCCTGGTTCGCCCGCCTGGCCCCCGCGGTGCGCCGCACCCTGGCCAGCGAAGGCCGGCGCCAGCAGCTGCGCGCCGGCGAGTTCGTGTTCCGCCAGGGCGACCGCGGCGAGCACTTCCTCACCCTGCTGCAGGGCAAGCTGAAGGCCTCGACCCTGCGCGAGGACGGCAAGGAGGCCATCCTCGCGGTGCTGGAGCCCGGCCACTGGTTCGGCGAGGCCTCGATGCTCGACGGCCTGCCGCGCACCCACGACGTGATCGCCAGCCGTGACAGCGAAGTGCTGGGCGTGGACCAGGCGACCTTCGACCGGCTGATGCTCGACAACGGCTTCGCCCGCGCCGTCTGCGTGCTCCAGGCGCAGCACACGCGCCTGGTCTACCGCCTGCTGGAAGACGCCATGCTGCGCTCCACCCGCGCCCGCATCGCCAGCCGCCTGGAACAACTGGCGCGCGGCGACGGCAGCATCGACGGCGAGCAGCGCCAGGTGGTGCGCATCAGCCAGGACGAGCTGGCGATGATGCTCGGCATCAGCCGCCAGACGCTGTCCCTGGAACTGCGCGAGCTGGTGGCCGGCGGCGCGCTGGCGCTGGGCTACCGGCAACTGCGCATCCTGTCGCTGGAAAAGCTGCGCGAAATGGCGGCGCAAACGTAACGGTCAGGCTTGGCGTAGGGCGAATAACGCTCCGCGTTATCCGCCGTCTAACCTCGCTTCCAGGCAGCTCCAAGGCCGACCTGGACGTCGGCTGCGGCATGGAGCAATCGGCGGATAACCGCGAACGGTTATTCGCCCTACATCACGGTCGAGCTTGGCGTAGGGCGAATAACGCTCCGCGTTATCCGCCGTTTAACCTCGCTTCCAGGCGGCTCCAGGGGCGACCTGGGCCCCGGCTGCGGCATGGGCCAATCGGCGGATAACCGCGAACGGTTATTCGCCCTACGGCACGGTCGGGCTTGGTCATGCCTCCAACGCCCGCAAACGCTGTTCGAGGAAGCGCCGCTCCGGCTCCAGGCGCACCAGTTCCAGCGCCCGCTCGTAGGCCTCGCGGGCCTCGGTGGCGCGGCCCAGGCGGCGGCAGAAGTCGGCGCGGGCGGCGTGGGCCAGGTGGTAGTCGGCCAGCTCGCCGCGGGCGAGGATGGCGTCCACCGCGTCCAGCCCGGCCTGCGCTCCATCGCGCATGGCCAGGGCCACTGCCCGGTTGAGTTCCACCACCGGCGAGGGCTGCAGTTGCAGCAAGGCGTCGTACAGCGCCACCAGGCGCGGCCAGTCGGTGCTGGCCAGGTCGGCGGCCTCGGCGTGCACCGCGGCCAGGGCCGCCTGCAGGCTGTAGGGGCCGAAGCGGCGGCTGGCCAGGGCCAGGCCGACCAGGCGCTGGCCCTCGGCGATCAGCCCGGCGTCCCAGCGCGAGCGGTCCTGGTGCTCCAGCAGCACCAGTTCGCCGTTCTCGTCACTGCGCGCGGCGCGCCGCGATTCCTGCAGCAGCATCAGCGCCAGCAGGCCCATCACTTCCGGCTCCGGCAGCAGTTCCAGCAGTTGCCGGCCGAGGCGGATGGCCTCGCCGGACAGCTCGGCGCGGGTCAGGGATTCGCCGCTGGAGGCCGCGTAGCCCTCGTTGAACACCAGGTACACCACCCGCAGCACGCTGGTCAGGCGCTGCGGCAGCTCGGCCGGCTCCGGCACCTGGTAGGGAATGCGCGCATCGCGGATCTTCTGCTTGGCGCGGACGATGCGCTGGGCGATGGTCGCCGGCTGCGCGAGGAAGGCGCGGGCGATCTCCTCGGTGCGCAGGTCGCAGACCTCGCGCAGGGTCAGCGCCACCTGGGCGTCGGCGGCCAGCGCCGGGTGGCAGCAGGTGAAGACCAGGCGCAGGCGGTCGTCCTCCAGGCCCTCGTGCCCGGCCTCTTCCTCGCCCTGGGCGTCGATCTCCAGCTGGCGGGCGATCTGCTCCAGCGAGGCGTCGAAGCGCACCCGCCGGCGCAGGTGGTCGATGGCCTTGAAGCGTCCGGCGGAGACCAGCCAGGCCCGCGGGTTGTGCGGCAGGCCATCGCGCCCCCACTGCTCCACGGCGGCGGCGAAGGCGTCGTGCAGCGCCTCCTCGGCGCGGTCGAAGTCGCCCAGCAGGCGGATCAGCGTGGCCAGCACGCGCCGCGATTCGCGGCGGTAGATGTCATCCACCCTGTCCCGCAGCGAAGGCGGCGCGTAGTCATGCATGCGGCCGGCTCATGGCTGGGCGTCGAACAGCAACTGCCCGCTGTGCATGTCGAAAGGAATGGAGAAGTGCTCGTGGACGATCTTCCATTCCCCGTCCACCCGCCGCAGGCCGAAGGTCACCCGCGCCCAGGAGGCCTTTTCCTCGCCCTGCTCGTCCCTGCCGCCGCAGTACGACAGGTAGTGGCCGAAGGCGACGTCGCCGCCCTGCTCCACCGCCAGGTGGTGGCGCTCGAAGCGCGTCTGCTGGCAGGCCAGCAGGCAGGCGCGCCAGTGCTGCGCATAGGCCTCGCGGCCGACGAACTGCAGCTTGCCCACGGCATCGAAGGCCAGCACGTCGTCGCTGTAGTGGCGGACGATGGCCTCGACGTCGCCGGCCTGCACCGCTTCCAGCCAGCCGTCCAGCAGGCGCTGGATGGCCGGGTCGATGGGACTGCCCATGGCGATTCCTCCTTTTCAGGACGCGCAGCAGCCGTGCGGCGGTTGCTCGTCATCGTAGCGGTCATGGTAGCGCAGCCAGTTCATGCCCTTGCCGTCGAGGTCGGCCATGCCACCCCAGCCCTCGCCGCGGCCCAGTGGCGTGAGGTCGAGCAGATGGTAGGTGAACAGCGGCGCCTCCAGCCCGCGGCCGTAGGCGGAGTAGCTGTGGTAGACGCTGTCGCCGTCGCGCAGGAACACGCTCATGCCGGGCTGCTCGCCCTGGATATGGTAGTCCTGGCCCAGGCGCCGCAGCTCGTCCAGGTCGCGGTAGTTGTATTCGATCGGCGCCACCTTCTCGTCGAGGGTGACGTGGAAGTCGTAGTTGAAGTCGCTGCCGAAGGACGAGTACCAGGGCAGCCGCCAGCCCATGCGCGTGCGGAACGGGGCGATTTCCGCCAGGGGCGCGCGGGACACCAGGGCCAGGGTGGTGCCGCGGGCGTGCAGGTGCTCCAGGCGGCCGAGGTTGTCGACCAGGAACGAGCAGCCCTCGCAGCCCTCGCCACGGTCGCGGTGGAACATGAAGTGGTAGACGATAAGCTGCAGCCGGCCCTCGAACAGGTCGAGCAGGCGCAGCGGGCCGTCCGGGCCCTCGAAGCGGTAGTCCTTGTCGATGCGCACCAGCGGCAGCCTGCGCCGCTCGGCGGCCAGGGCATCACGGGCGTGGGTGGCCTCGCGCTCCAGCTGCCACAGGCGCTTGCGCGCGGCCAGCCAGTCTTCGCGGCTCACCACGGGCGGTAGGGTGAAGTTGTCGATTTTCATGGGCGTTCCTCCTCTTCGCGGGGGTCGCCGGCCGGCCGGCGGGGCTCAGGCCTGGGCGGCGAAGTGCTGTTCCCAGTCGCGGATCGGCCGCACCTCGATGCAGCCCAGGCGCCCCGGCGGGATCTTCGCGGCGATCTGGATGGCCTCGTTGAGGTCGCGCGCCTCGATCAGGTAGAAGCCGCCGAGCTGCTCGCGGGTCTCGGCGAAGGGCCCGTCGGTGACCGACAGCTGGCCGTCGCGGTGGCGCAGGGTGGTGGCGGTGTCCACCGACTGCAGGGCCTCCACCGCCACCAGTTGGCCGCGCTCGCGCAACTGCTGCTCGTAGCCCAGGCATTCTTCCACCACGGCGCGGTAGTCATGGGCGGGCAACTGCGCGGCGGCTTTCTCGTCCAGGTAGATCAGGCACAGGTATTTCATCCTCGGCTCCTCCGGGCGTTGGGACGCAGATACCTATAGTCGTGCCGGGCCGGCAGGGATCGACAGCAGGTCGGTTTTTTCCCGTGCCGGCGGACGAACGGTCGCTCACTCGTAGGTCAGGGTGAAGGTCGCGGTAACCGCCACCTGCCCGCCCGTGACCGTGCTGGCGGTCTTGTAGTACTTGGCCGCCAGCGGGATGCTCACCGGCAGGGTGGCGCTGCCGGTACTGCCCCGCAATTGCTTGGTGGCCAGGGGCAGCACCTGGGTACTGCTGGCGTCGCCATAGAACAGCTGGACGCCGACGCCGCTGGCCATGCCGGCGCCCGTGGCGTTGTCCAGCACGTTGTTGCCACTACTGGCGCCGTCGACCCGGTACCAGATCTTCACCCCGCTGTCGCACTGCATGTTGATGCTGAAGGCGCGGGCCTTGCCGTTGTCGGCCAGCACGCCGAGGCCGCTGGGGAAATCGGTCCTGAGCACCGTGGGCAGCGGCACGGTGATGCTCTGGCTGTCGGGGTTGATCTCGCAGGCCCGCGAAGTGACCGCGGTGGCGCCGCTGAAGGTCAGCCGCGCCACCGCCAGGTTCTGGTAGGAAACGGTGGAGGTGCCGCTGACCTGCAACTGGCCGCCATTGAGGATCGGCCCGGTCTTCACCAGGCGCACCCACCAGGAGTTCTTCAGCGGGTACTGGACGCCGGTCACCGACCAGGCCAGGCTGGGGATGGGGGTGACGTTGTTGTAGTTCGGGTTGCAGCTGTTGTAGTTGCACCAGTACACCGAGATGCCGATGCCCTCGATGTTGGTCTTGAACACCGAGGGGTAGCCGCTGCTGTTGGTGAAGCCGGGCACGGCGGCGCCGATGCCGGCGGCCAGCACGCCGGACACGCTGCCGTTGCTGTTGCAGGTGATGTTGTTGCCGCTGGCGGCCACCCAGCCGCTGCTCCACAGCTCGGTGCCCGGCGTGGCATCGGCGGGCACGCTGATGGTTGCCGGCAGGCTCATGCTCAGTTGCGAGGTCATGTAGCCGGAGTCGAAGCTGCAGCTCGCCCAGGCCGAGGTCGACAGGCCGCCGAGCAGCAGCAGGCAGAACAGGAAAATCTTCTTCATGGGTACCTCGTCGAAGGCGGCCGCGCCTAGCGGGCCGCCAGTTCACCGCTGGCCGGCGCGCGCCTGCACACCGCATCAGCCTGCTGGAAGGGTTTGCCGTCGGCGGCGGCGGCGGCCACCTGGTAGCGTGCCCGGCACTGCCGCTGCGGGCCTTCGCCCCAGCGCACCTGCAGCTCGCCGCGGGTTTCCTGCAGGCGCAGGAACACCTGGCTGCCCTGGCCCACCAGGGTCAGGCTGTTGCCCTGGGCGTCGAGCACCTCGGCGCCCACCGGCAGGTTGTTGCCCTGCTCGTCCAGCAGGCGCAGCAGCAGCGGTTTGCCGCTGACGGTGGGGTACTTGAGCATCACCACGGCGCCGTAGCGCGGCGCCACGTTCTGCGAGGTGGTCTGCAGCTCGACGTCGTCGGGCAGGCCCTTGGGGTCGAGCACCACCTGGTTCTCGCGGTAGGGCATCAGGCTGGAGAGCACGCCGTAGCCGTTGCCACCGACCGCCCCGCCGCTGCTGTTGACCAGCGCCGCGCCGGCCGCGCCCTTGGCCTCGATCACCGCGCGGGTCTCGCCCTGGGCCTGGCTGAAGCTGACGCCGCCCGGGTGCGCCACCACGCTGCCGGACAGGCCCAGGCCGTACTGGTGGTAGCCCTCGCCCTCGCTGTAGCTGGCCGACAGGTTGGTCTGCGGCGCGCGGTACTGCACGTTGGCGCCGCCGGCGTTGCTGCTCTGCCCGTCGACGCGGCTGCGCGAGCCGTACACGCCGTAGTTGAACTGGTTGTAGTCGCCCAGCGAGCCGGCCACGCTCAGTTGGCTGTTGAGGTCGCCGTTGCTGTTGCGCGTGGTGGTGCTGTTCAGGTACGGCGCATGGCTGGAGCGCCCCAGCGGCAGCGAGAGGTTGAGCATGTACTGGGTGTCGGTCTCGCCGGACAGCCCGCGGGTGCGGTTGGCCGACAGGCTCAGGCTGCCCCAGCCGAAGCTGTTGGAGTAGCCGGCCTGGTAGCTCATGTCGCTGCCCTTGCCGGCGTTCCAGTAGTTCTGCGCCGAGCCGCTCAGGTACAGGCTGCCCAGGCGTTCGCCCAGGGGCTGGCTGAGGTTGACCTGGAAGCGGTTGCGCTGGCGCCAGGCGGTGTAGTCGGCGTCCTCCGGCGAGCGCGCGTAGGCGAAGTCGGCGAAGTTCAGGTAGCCGTCGCTGGAGAAGCGGTAGGCCGCCACCGCGAAGTTGGTGCGGGTGGATTCCAGCAGCTTGCTGTAGCTCAGGCGGAAGCTCTGGCCGCTGGCGCTGCTGCCCTGGTCGCCGGCCTTCAGGCCGCTGGCGTGGGACTGGGTGACGTCGAAGGCGAAGGCGCCGATCGGCGTGCTCAGGGCCAGGCCGCCCTGCACCGCCAGGTAGTTCTCGGCGACGATGCTGCCGGTGTAGCCGGTCCACAGGTTGGAGATGCCGCGCTGGTAGGTGCCCTGGACGAAGTTCGGGGTGTCGTCCAGGCGGTCGTCGCGGTACTGGCCGGCGCTCACACTGTAGCGCGACACGCCCGGGCGCAGCAGTTGCGCCACGCTGGCGAAGGGCACGGTGAACTGGCGCACGCGGCCGTCGGCCTCGGTCACGGTGACCTCCAGGTCGCCGGCGTAGCCGGAGTTGTACAGGTCGTCGATGACGAAGGGCCCGGGCGCCACGCTGGTCTCGTAGAGGACGTTGCCGCCCTGGCGCACCGTGACCTTGGCGTTGGTCTCGGCGGTGCCGCGGATGGCCGGGGCGAAGCCGCGCTGCGAGTCGGGCAGCATGCGGTCGTCGGAGGCCAGCTGGACGCCGCTGAAGGGCACGCTGTCGAACAGGTCGGCGGGGGTGAAGTACTCGCCGAGGGTCAGCTGCGACTTCAGCCCGGTGATGTCGCGCTGGGCGTAGCTGCTGATGGCGTCGTAGTGCCGCGTGCTCTTCTGCCGGTCGCCCTGGCTCTGGCTGTAGCTGCCGTTGTGGCGCAGGCGCCAGTCGCCCAGGTTGAGCCCGGCGTTGAGGCCGGCGTAGTACTGGTCCTGGGTGCCGCCGGCCTCGGTGCGGTAGGCGTTGGCGTTGTAGTCGACGAAGGCCGCGGTGACGCCGCGGTCCCAGTCGCGCGGGTCGACGTAGCCGCGCGAGACGCGGCTGAGGTAGGCCTGGGGAATGCTCAGGTCCAGGCGCAGATCGCCCTGGGCGAAGTCCGCGCGGGCGCCGGGCACCAGGCGCTCGATGTCCACGCAGTCGGCGTCGGCCAGGGCCCGTTCGGTGGCCTTGGCGTCCGGCAGCTTGCCGGTGTCCAAGCCCAGGCCGGGCAACTGGCTGCGCTTGAAGCAGTAGCTGGCCGGGGTGTCGCCCTCGCCGCCGCGTACCCGCAGTTCCTCGCGGCCGGTCCAGGTCTGGTTGACGTAGACGTCCACCCGGTAGCTGCCCGGGGTGACCGGGTTGCCGCGCTCGTAGCGCGAGACGTCCAGCGGGCGGCCGTCGGGGCCACGCAGAAAGGCCGGGTTGAAGGCGGCGTAGAGTGCGTCCTCGGCAGCCCGCGGCGGCTCCACCGGGACGGCGGCCCAGACGGCGGCGATCGCCAGGGCCAGGGGCCCCGGGCACGGCCAGG
The DNA here is from genome assembly GCF_900187975.1 of Pseudomonas delhiensis. GTDB lineage: Bacteria > Pseudomonadota > Gammaproteobacteria > Pseudomonadales > Pseudomonadaceae > Pseudomonas > Pseudomonas delhiensis. The sequence goes on from NZ_FZPC01000035.1 coordinate 42,701, forward strand.
CGCGTCGGCGCCCGGCGGGGGTACGACGGGAATGACGAGACATCGATACACCTTGTCGAATCGGCCCTCGCGCGCCAGCGCGGCCGGGGTCAATGCAGGTTCGCGGTTCGTTCCGGGGCGACGCCGTAGTCGCTCAGCCAGCGGTAGCGCACCTGCCCGGCGCCCGCGCCGCCGGCGAAGCCGTCGAGGGCGAAGGTCTGGCTGGCGAAGGGCGCGATCATGCCGCCCGCCGCCGTGTAGTCGCGGCCGCCCTGGGCCAGGGTCAGGCCGCTGTAGGACAGGTGGTAGGGGCTGGGGTTGTCGCCGCGCAGGGCATAGCCCGCGCCCTGGCGCACCAGTTGCCAGCGCACCTGGCCCACGGCGCCGTCCAGGTCGCCGGGCAGCCCGGCGGGCCGGTAGAACAGCTTCAGCCGCGAGCGCACGGCGATCTGCATGTAGTTGCTGTCGGCGCCGGCGGGTATCGGCGGCACTTCCAGGCTGTTGAACCAGAACAGCGACTCGCGGTCCTGCGGCAGCTTTTCGCCGGTGAACATCAGGCGCACGCTCTGGCCCTTCTGCGGGTCCAGGCGGAAGATCGGCGGCGTGATGAGGAAGGGCGCGTTGGCGGTCTGCGGCGTGGAGCGCTCGTCGCCCCGGTCGGCCCAGACCTGCATCAGCACCGGTTGTCTGCCCTGGTTGGTCAGGCGGACGGTGACCTCGCGTTCCTTCGCCGGGTAGATCACCCGCGTGCCGTCGATGACCACCCCGGCGTGGGCCAGGGGCGCGCCGAGCGCGAGCAGCAGGAGGCCGGCCGCGAGCCATGCCGGCCGCAGCGAGGGGAAACCTTGCATCATGGGTACCTCGATGCCCGGGGCGGAGCCGCCGGGCAGGTCGATCACGGGTGGATCACTGGTAGATCAGCTGGAAGTTGGCCTGGGAAGCCACGGTACCGGCAGTGGCGCCACCCGCGGCGGAGAAGTAGCGGGCGTAGTAGTTCAGGTTGACGTCGCCGCCGGCCACGTCGGTGGACTCGCCGCGGGCCACCTGGGCGCTGTAGCTGTCGTTGCGGACGTTGATCGGCTGCTGGTTCTTGTCCAGCAGCTGCACGGCCACGGCGGTGGCGCTGCCGGTGTTGGCCAGGTTGCCGTTCATGTCGACGTTGCTGTCCGGGACGAAGGCCATGGACACGGTGTCGGCGCCGGTGCCGGAGCTGCCGGTGCAGCCGGACACCTTGACCGAGAACGGGGTGATGCCGGTGTAGCTGCCGGGGTTCTGCAGCAGCGACTTGTCGACGTTGGGCAAGGTCACCTGGACGTTGCCCGAGCCGGCATCCACCACGCAGGTGGTGTCAATCACCTTGCCGGTGATGGTGATCTGCCCGGTCTGCGCTGCGGACACGGCCAGAGACGCGCCGGTGCCCACCAGGGCCAGCATGGCGGCGAGCAGTTTCTTTTGCATGATCGAACTCCAATTCGTTGCGGTTGCGCTGGCTGCCCGTCGAGGAGGACACCTGTCCGAGGAACCCGAGCCATCTGGAAGGTTCTTCGCTGCGGCCAGTCAACGCACAAGCGCTGGAGTGGGGCCTGGAGAGCCGGCAGCCTCGACGCCGAGTACTCTAGGGAATGCGCCGACGGCAATGAATCAGACAAATCTCAAAGGAATTCGAGAAAATTCGTACATGTAAATCAGCGCACGCACCCGCCGTTTCACTGGAAGAGATCGGACTTGATGCAGAACGTCAGCAGGGCCTGGTCACTGTCCACTTCCAGCTTGCGCATGGCGGCGATCTTCTGCGCGCTGACGGTCTTCACGCTGCGGTTGAGCACCCGGGCGATGTCGCGCACGCTCAGGCCCGAGACGAAATGACGGAGCACTTCGTACTCCTTGGTGGACAGGCTGGCGATGCGCCCCTCGACGTCGTCGCCGCCGGCCACCACGCTGTTCGGGTCCTGCATCCAGGCGCCGCGGTAGACGCGGCCGCGGGCGATGGCGTCGAGCGCCACGAGAATCTCCTCCGGATCGCTGCTCTTGGGTACCACGCCGGCCACCCCGAGGTCGTACAGGCTGGAGAAAATCAGGTTGTTGCTGAGCATGGTGTAGATCAGCACGCGGGTCCGCGGGAACTGCCGCAACAGGTAGCTGGTCAGCTTGAGGCCGTCGCCGTAGTGCTCGTCGCCGGGCATGTTGTAGTCGGTGATGACGATGTCCGGCGAAAGCTCGCCGTACATCCGCACCAGTTCGCTGGAGTTGGCCGCCATGCCCACGATGGAGAAGCGCGGGTCCGCCTGCACCACTTCACGCACCCCCATCCTTACGATCGAATGATCGTCGGCCACCACGATTCTGAGTTTTTCCATAACTGTCTCTTGGTATGCGTATTGCCCGTCGCGGCGACGGGCCTTGCGTTCCAGCTTAGCCCTCACAGGCCGCCCAACGCTCTCCCGATTCGCGCCAGCAGGCGCGCCACCCGTGGATCGTCGCTCTGTACCCGTCCCTCGCCAAGGCCCTCCTCGAGCAACCGGCAACTGCGCACCAGGGCCTGCCCGCGCACCACCGCCAGGGCCCCGGCCATACGGTGCAGCGCCTGGCCCAGGGCCTGGACGTCGCCCTCGGCGCTGGCCTGCTCGGCCGCCTGCAGGTCGTTGCGCATGGTCTCCACGAACAGCTCGCGCATGTGCGCCGGCACCTGCAGCGCCTCCGGCGCCGGCGCGGCGGGCGCCTCGCTGCCGGCCCCGGGCCCGGCGAGCGGCGCCCGGGTAGCGGCGGCCAGGCCGCGCAAGGCGTCGTACAGCAGCCGCAGGCTCAGCGGCTTGACCAGCCAGGCGTTCATGCCCACCGCCTGGCAGCGCTCGCCCTCCTCGCGCATGGCGTTGGCGGTCACGCCGATGATCGGGATGTCCACGCCCCGCTCGCGCAACTCGCGGGTCAGCTGGTAGCCGTTGCAGCGCGGCATGTTGACGTCGGTGAGCAGCACGTCGAAGGACTCGCCCTCGAACTGCAGCAGGGCCTCCTTGCCGTCGCTGGCCAGGCGCACCTCGCAGCCCAGTTCCTCCAGCTGCTCGCGCAGCAGCACCTGGTTGATGGGGTTGTCCTCGGCCACCAGCACGCGCAGGCCGAGCTTGCCGAAGCGCGGCGGCTCCGCCACCGCCGGCAGCTGCACCTCGCCATTCTGCGCCAGCGCCAGGGCCTGGGCGATGCCGCGCAGGCTCAGCGGGCTGACGCTCCACACGCCCCGCTCGTACTGCGGCTGGCCGGCGGCATCGGCCGCCACGCGCACCCGCGGGCCGCGCCAGTCGCAGGGGGCCAGGGTCTCGGGGAATACTTCCAGCAGCACCGCCGTCGCCTCGCTGCCGGCCGGCGGCTCGCCGGGCAACACCACGCAGCCCCAGCGCTGCAGCCAGGCCTCCAGGCAACTGGCCAGTTCGCGCAGCGGGCTGCGCAGGTACACCGGGCCGGGCTGCAGTTGCACGTCGGCCAGGGCGCCGCTGCCGTCGCTGCTGTCGGGCAGGCCCAGGAACAGCGAGAAGCTGCTGCCCAGGCCCGGCTCGCTGACGACCCGCAGCTCGCCGCCCATCAGCTGCGTCAGGCGCCAGCAGATGGCCAGCCCCAGGCCGGTGCCACCCAGCCCGCCCTGGCCGTCGGCGATCTGGAAGAAGGGCTCGAACAGGCGCGGCTGCAGGTGCTCGGGAATGCCGATGCCGGTGTCGGTGACCTGCCATTGCAGCTGCACCTGCCGCCCCGAGCGGCCCAGCACCTTCAGGCGCAGCACCACGCGGCCGACGTCGGTGAACTTCAGGGCGTTGCTCAGCAGGTTGTTGAGCACCTGGCGCAGGCGCGCGGCGTCGCCGTACAGCCGTGCCGGCACCTCGGCGTCGATGCAGGCGTACCATTGCAGGTGCTTGGCGGCGGCGCCCACGGCGAAGCCGCGCATGACCTCCTCGGCCAGTTCCAGGGGGCTGAAGTCCTCCTGGGTCAGCAGCATCTGCCCGGCCTCGATCTTGGACACGTCGAGGATGTCGCTGATCAGTTGCAGCAGGGTCGTCGAGGAGCCCTGGATGGCCTGCAGGTAGCCGCGCTGCTGCACGTCGAGGTCGGTCAGGGCGAGCAGTTCCAGGGTGCCCAGCACGCCATACAGCGGCGTGCGGATCTCATGGCTCATGCTGGCCAGGAACAGCGTCTTGGCGGCGTTGGCCGAGTCCGCCGCGCGCTTGGCCTCGGCCAGCGCGCCCTGGGCCTGCTGGTAGGCGGTGATGTCGCGGAACACGCACAGCAGCGCATCCTCGCCGTGGTAGCGGGTGGCCGCGAAGGAAGCCTGCAGGTAGCGTCCGTCGTTGCGCATGCACACCTCGCCGTTGTGCCAGGCGCCGTCGAACATGTGCCAGCCGCGGGCCAGGTCGAGGATATCCGCCTCGCTGCCCAGCCACTGCGCCGCCAGCTGGTTATGGATGACCAGTTGGCGGCCCTCGCAGCCCAGCACGCAGAGGGCCACCGGCGCGGTGTCGATGACCGTGCGGCTGAAGGCGTCGCTCTCCACCACCTGGCGGTGCGCCACGCTGGCCGGCCCCACCACCCGCCGCGAGTACCAGCGCAGGCAATACCAGCCGCCGGCCAACCCCACCAGCAGGAGGGCCGGCAGGCTCAGCAATATCCATTTCAGGTTGCGGAAGAACAGCGCGTAGCTGATGCCGTAGACGGCCACCCAACCGCCGTGCGCCTGGCTGTGCAGCTTGAACAGCATGCCCTCGGTGCCCAGGCTCAGGCCGTCGGCCAGCCTGGCGTCGCGCGGCGGGCCGAGCAGTTGCCGGCCATCCGGCGCCAGCAGGCTCAGCTCGCCGAACAGCGGCCGCGCCAGGGTCTGCTCGTAGTCGTTGATGCGGTTCAGGTCCAGCAGGCTGGCGGCGATCACGTGGCGCCGCTGCCGGCCCTCCCACCAGAGGCTGTCCGGCAGGTCGACGGTCACGTAGCCGAGCAGCGAGCGGCCGTCGCCGTGGTAGGTGTCGGCGCGCCCCCAGCGCACCTGGTAGTCCTGCTCCCCCGGCGGGTACTCGCGGACGCCGCCGAGCATCCGCTCGACCACTTCGAGGAAGGTGTCGCGGGCCAGCCCGCCGCGCCCGGGCGAGCTGTCCAGCGCCGGCACCGCGATGCTGGTCGCGCCATCCAGGTCGAACACCAGCGACTGGGGCGCCGGGTAGTTGGAGGTGCTCCAGAAGCTGGAATAGAAGTTCGCCAGCATGATGCCAAGGGTGAAGGGCCCGGCAGAGTCGCCCTCCGCCGGGGAATGGTCGCGGGTGGCCAGGGCGAAGGGCATGGCGAAGGAGAACTCGCGGCCCTCGTAGACCTCCACCGGGCCCTCGCGCCATTGCAGGGTGAGCTGCAGCGGCACCACGTCCTGGTCGCGCCGGCGCGTGGCTTCGTCGCTCTGCCGGGCGATGCGTTGCAGGAACGCCTCGTGCTCGCGGATATCGCCCAGCAGGCGGGCGAAGTGGAAGTCGATCTTGTCCTGTTCTTCCTGCAGGACGCGCTTGATCGCCCAGAAGCTGATGCCGACCAGCGCCAGGCTGAGCAGCAGCAACCCGAACAGCCAGAGGTTCAGGCGCTGCGAAGTCCTGGCCAGTTTGCCGATCGAGCCGTCGTCATGTTCCATGGTGCCGTTGGCCTCGCACACAAAAACATCCCGCGCATGATTCGCTGACTGTAGATGGGCCGCGGCAAGCCTGCGAGGGGGTGCCGCCACGGCGGCGCCGGAAAGGGTTCAGGGCGCCACCGCCGGACCGTCTTCGCGCAACAGGCGATCGAAGGCCTGGGCGCTGACCGCCTCGGAGATCAGGAAGCCCTGCACCCGGTCGCACTGCAGGCGCCGCAGCAGGCTCAGCTCCGCGGCGCTCTCCACGCCTTCGGCGACCACTTCCAGGCCCAGCCGCCGGCCCAGCGCCACGGTGCTTTCCAGGGCGGCGGCCAGGGCCTCGTCCTCGACGCTGCCATGGACCAGGGCGCGGTCGATCTTCAGTTCGGTGAAGGGCGTGGACACCAGGTTGTACAGCGAGCTGTAGCCCTGGCCGAAGTCGTCCTGGGCCAGGCCGAAGCCCTTCATGCGCAGGCGGCAGGCGCCGGCATGGTAGCTGCCCGGCTGGCGCGTGGTGCTGCCCTCGGTCAGCTCGAAGCACAGCGCCGCCGGCTCGCCGCCCTGGTGGAGCACGAAGTCGGCCAGGCGGTCCGGCAGGCCGGGATCGTCCAGCAGGTGCGGCGGCAGGTTCACCGACACCGGGATGTGGTAGCCCTGCTCGCGCCAGGTCGCCTGGGCCCGCAGCGACTGCTCGACCACCGTCCACAGCAGCACCTGCTCCAGGCCGTAGCGGCCCAGGTCGTCGATGAAGCTGCCGGGCAGCAGCAGGCCGTGCTCCGGATGCAGCCAGCGCACCAGTGCTTCGGCCGCGACTATGCGCCCGTCGCGCAGTGACTTCTTCGGCTGGAACCAGGCCTGCAGCTCGCCGCGCGCCAGCCCCAGGAGCAGTTGCGAACGGCTGAAACCGGGCACCTGTTGCGCCGGCGAGGGCTCATGGCCCTGGCGCCGGCCGAGGCGCTCCAGCAGCCGGGCGATGGCCGCCGGCATCGCCGGCTTGGGAATCAGGTCGACCACCGTCAGGCCCAGTTCCCGGGCCGCCTGGCAGGCGCCGCCGAGCACGCGGCGCGGCGCCGAGCTCATCAGCGCCAGCTGCGGGCGGTACTCCAGGGCCGACAGGTGCTGGATCAGCTGGACGCCGTCCATGCCCGGCATCAGCAGGTCGCTGAGCACCAGGTCGAAGTGCTGGCGCTCCAGGCGCTCGACGGCCTCGGCGCCGTCGGCGGCCGCCTCCAGGTGGGCCACGCCCTGCTCGCGGAGCAGCTCCAGCAGGTACTCGCGCTGGAAGGCCTGGTCTTCGACGACCAGTACGCGATAAGGCAGGATGTTCATGAAATCTCCTTTGCCGCCGCCAGGCAGCAATACAACGAATCCAGGTCGACCGGCTTGAGCAGGCAATCGTCCATGCCGGCGGCGAGGCAGCGCTCGCGCTCCTCGCGCATGGCATTGGCGGTGGCGCCGATGATGGGTTGGTGGCAGCCGCGCAGGCGCAGCTCGGTGGCCAGCCGGTAGCCGTCCATGTGCGGCATGTTGAGGTCGGTGAGCACCACGTCGAAGCGCTCGGCGCGCCAGCGCTGCAGGCCCTCCAGGCCATTGCCGGCCAGTTCCACCTGGCAGCCCAGGGCCTCCAGCTGGTCCCTGAGGATCAACTGGTTGATCTGGTTGTCCTCCACCACCAGCACCCGCAGGCCATCCAGGTCGCGCACGGCCCCGGGCGGGCGCTCGCGCGGGGCGCCGCCGCCGTGGCAGCCCTGGGCCAGGCACAGGGCCCGGCTCAAGGCCTCCAGGCTGTGCAGGCCCACCAGCCAGTCGCAGCCCTGCAGCGCGGGCTGCAGGTGGCCTTCGGCGCTGAGCACCACCCGGCAGCCGGGCCAGCGCGCCACCGGCTGCGCCGCCGCATCGTGCAGGCGGACCTCCACCAGTACGCACTCGGCATCGGCCTCGGCCAGCAACTGGGGGGTCGCCAGGCGCGCCCGCGCGCCCCAGCGCACTATCCAGCCGCAAAGCGCCTCGCCCAGCTCACGCATGGGCGAGATCACCAGCACCGGCGCGGCCTCCAGCAGCGGCGCCGGCACCAGCGCGGCGACCCGCTCCAGCGACAGGCCGAGGGTGAAGCTGCTGCCCAGGCCCAGGTCGCTGACCACCCGCAGGCGGCCGTGCATCAACTGGGTGAGGCGCTGGCAGATCGACAGGCCCAGGCCCGTGCCGCCGGCCTGGCGGGCACTGCCGCCGACCTGGTAGAAGGGCTCGAACAGGTGGCCCTGCTGCTCGGCGGCGATGCCGATGCCGCTGTCGATCACCTGCCAGGACAGCCTCAGCCGCCGGCCCTCCTCGGCATCCTGGCGCACCCGCACCAGCACCCGGCCGTTGTCGGTGAACTTCAGCGCATTGCTCAGCAGGTTGTTGAGGATCTGGCGGATGCGCGCGGCGTCGCCGGATACCCGCAGCGGCAGTTGCGGATCGATGCAGCAGAGCAGTTGCAGGCCCTTGGCGCGGGCCGCGCCGGCGAAGGACTGGACCACCTCCTCGGTCAATTCCAGGGGGGAGAATTCCACCGGCTCCAGGACCAGTTGCCCGGCCTCGATCTTGGACACGTCGAGCACGTCGCTGATCAGTTGCAGCAAGGTCGCCGAGGAGCGCTGGATCACCTGCAGGTAGCCGGTCTGCTGCTGGTCCAGGGTGGTGCGGCCGAGCAGCTCCAGGGTGCCCAGCACGCCGTACAGCGGGGTGCGGATCTCGTGGCTCATGGTGGCCAGGAACAGCGTCTTGGCGGCGTTGGCGGCATCGGCCAGCTGCTTGGCGCGGGACAGCTCGGCCTCGGCCTGCTTGCGCGTGCTGATGTCGCTGAAGGCGCAGAACAGCACGTCCTCGCCCTTGTAGCGGGTGGGCGTGTAGCTCAGGTAGAGGTGGCGCCCGCCATCCACCGCCAGCTCCTCGCAGGCCGCGCCGCCGTCCCCGGCGAAGGCCTGGGTGATCCAGCGCGAGGCATGCCGCGGGATCACCTGGCCGGCGTCCAGCCATTGCTCGGCCTGGGGGTTCTCCAGCACCACCGAGGCGTCGGCGCGGCGCAGCACGCAAAGAGCCACGGGCGCGGCGCGGATGACCGCGCGGGAGAACGCCTCGCTCTCCAGCAGCGCCGCCAGGCGTTGCTGGGCAGGGCGGATCAGGCGGTGGTCGATGCGCCGCCCCAGGCGTTGCAGCAGCAGGCCGGCGACCATCGCCAGGACGGCCGCCAGCAGGATCGGCAACCAGAGCGCGGCCAGCAGCTGGCCCACGCCCTGCTGGTAGACCAGGGCCCAGTTCGAGCCCCCCAGGTGCTTGAGCAGGGCCACCTGCAGGGGGATCGGGCCGATGCCGATGAAGTCGAAGTTGTCGCTGTCCCACAAGCTGCGCAGGGCCCGGGCGTCGGCGCCGGGAGCCGCGGCGAAGGCCACCCGGTGGCGCCCGTCGAGCAGCAGGTAGTCGCCGGCGGCGGGCGTGCGCAGCGCCGCGTCCAGGTCGTCGCCGCGGATTTCCAGCCCCAGCCAGCCGGTATCCAGGCGCGTGAACAGGAACAGCCGGCCGAGGGGGTCGCCGGCATCGGACAGCCAGCGTATGCCCGGCTGCCCGGAAGTGGCCCGCGCCAGCGCCTGGAGCACAGCGCCCGGCAGGGGCGATTCCGGCTGGCCAGCCTCGTTCAGGCGGCTGACCTGGGGGGCGGCGCCGGGCATGACGTGGAGCAGCCCCAGGCGCTTCTCGCGCAATTCGGCCAGGTCCCGGTGGAACAGCAGCAGCGCCTGGACGGCGCCGGGCAGCGGCAGGAGTATCGGCGCCCGCGGCTCGTCCGGCCAGGCGGGCAGCTCGGCGCCGGCGGTGCGCGCCGCCACCGGCACCAGCCCCCGCGCCAGGTTCTCGAGCAGGGCCTCGTGCTGGCTGAAATACAGCTGCGCCTCGTACATGGCGGCGTTCATCTCGCGGCGGCGGATGGACACCTCATGGTTGAAGGCCATGCTCAGGGCGAACGCCAGGCTGCACAACAGGCACAGCAACAGTGCGCCGCTGAGCAGGCGCAGCAGCTTGCGGGCGGCGCTGGGGGTGGAAAAGGAAGTGTCCAGCGGCCGAAGGAATTGTCCTAACTTCATCCGGCCAGCTTGTAGGCACTGACCTCACTCTGCCATCAGACAATTCTAATTGTGATAGCCATCACAACACTGTGCTCACCCCTCCAGCAACCCGCTGGCCCGCTGCACCCGCCGCTCGATGGCCGCTTCCAGCACCCACTGGCCGCGCCCGGCGCTGGCCAGGCTGAACCAGCTGCGCGCGCGGGTGATGCCGGTGTACACCAGCTCGCGGGTGAGGATGGGGTTGAGGGCGTCGGGCAGCACCAGGGCGGCATGGCTGAATTCCGAGCCCTGGGACTTGTGCACGGTCATGGCGAACACCGTCTCCACCGCCTGCAGGCGGCTGGGCAGCACCCACTTGATGCCGCCGCGGCCGTCGGCGAAGGCCACGCGCAGCGGCCATTTGCGCTCGCCGGCCTCTTCCCGGGGCAGCGCCAGGGTGATGCCGATGTCGCCGTTCATCAGCCCCAGGCCGTAGTCGTTGCGCGTGACCAGCAGCGGGCGGCCGAGGTACCAGGCGCCGCCGTGGGGCTGGATCAGCCCTTCGTCCTGCAGCAGGTCGGCGATGCGCAGGTTCAGCCCGTCCACGCCCCAGGGCCCGCGGCGCAGGGCGCAGAGCACCTGGAACTGGCCGTGGGCGGCGAGCACCCGCGCGGCCCAGGCGTCGAAGTCGGCCTGGGCGGCGTCCAGGGCCGGCCGGGTGTCGCGCAGCACCTGCAGGTAGTGGCGGTAGCCCTGGGGCGGCGCCACGCCTTCGCGGCCGGCAGCGTCGAGGAAGTAGCGGCCGCCGCCCTCCACCACCAGTTCGCGCAGGCCGCGGTCGTCGCGGGCGTCCAGGGCCAGGCGCGCCAGGTCGGCGTAGCCCTGTTCCCAGACCGCGCGCATGGCCGCCACGTCGCCGGCGTTGACCGCCTCGGCGAGCTGGCCGATGCCGCTGGCGGAACTGAAGCGGTGACTGTGGCGCAGCATGGCCACGGCCTGGTCCAGGGGCTGGCCCCGGGGGTCGAGCAGGTCGTCGTCGACGGGCTCGCCGCTGACCGCCTGCAGCCAGTCGCGGGTGGCCGGGCGGTAGTGGCCCTCGCGGGCGCGGCTGCACAGCTCGCCGAGCACCGCGCCGGCCTCCACCGAGGCCAACTGGTCCTTGTCGCCGAGCAGGATCAGCCGCGCATTGGCAGGCAGCGCGCCGAGCAGCGCGGCCATCATTTCCAGGTCGACCATGGAGGCCTCGTCCACCACCAGCAGGTCCAGCGCCAGCGGGTTGCCGGGGTGGTGGCGGAACTGGCGGCTGTCCGGGCGGCTGCCGAGCAGGCGGTGCAGGGTGGTGACTTCCTTGGACACCTGCTTGCGCACTTCCTCGCCGTTGGCGAAGGCGCCGAGGTCCAGGCGGTCCACCGCGTTGGCGATGGACTCGTTGAGCCGCGCCGCGGCCTTGCCGGTGGGCGCGGCCAGGCGGATACGCAGCGGCCGCCCGCCCTCGCCGCCCAGGGCCAGGCTCTGCAGCAGCGCCAGCAGGCGCACCACGGTGGTGGTCTTGCCGGTGCCGGGGCCGCCGGTGACGATGCCGAAGGCGTTGCCGGCGGCCAGGGCGCAGGCCAGCTTCTGCCAGTCCGCCGGGGCGCCCGGCTTTTTCGGGAAGAGCGCATCCAGCGCCTGGCGCAGCGCGCCCACCGGCAGCGCCGCGCGCAGGGCCTCGCCGCGCGCCAGGCGCTGGTCGATGCCGGCGCGCACCTCGCGTTCGTATTGCCAGTAGCGGCGCAGGTACAGGCGCGGGCCGGCCAGCACCAGCGGCGTGGCGCCGGGCCCCTCGCCCACCAGGCGCGGGTCGGCCAGGGCGGCCTGCCAGGCGGCCAGGTCGAGGCCGTCGAGCAGCTCGCCGGGCAGCGTCAGCGGCGTGCCTTCCAGCTCGCCGTCCGGCGGCAGCGACAGGGCGAAGCGGCTGTCGGCGAGGGTCGCGGCCAGGTCCAGGCACACGTGGCCGCGGCCCAGCTGGTGGCTGGCCAGGGCGGCGGCGAGGATCAGCAGCGGCTCGGCGTCGGGCGCCTGTTCCACCAGGAAGGCGGCGAAGGCACGGTCCAGCTCGCGCAGCCAGCCGCGCCCGGCCCACTGGCCGAGCAGTTCGAGCAGCTGGTCGCGGGTCATGCCGGCACCTCCTCGGCGGCGTGGCTGAACAGCGCTTCCAGCGCCTCCATCAGCGCCCTGGGCGGGCGTTCGTGGAACACGCCCTGCTCGCCGCCGCGCAGGAACAGGTAGAGCGCGCCGCCCACGTGGCGGTCATAGTCGTAGTCCGCCAGGCGCGCCTTGAGCAGGCGGTGCAGGGCGAACAGGTAGAGCGCGTACTGCAGGTCGTAGCGGTGCTCCAGCACGGCCGCGCGCAGGGCCGGCGGGGTGTAGGCCGCGGCGTCCGGGCCGAGCCAGTTGGATTTGTAGTCGGCCACGTAGTAGCGCCCCTCGTGTTCGAAGACCAGGTCGATGAAGCCCTTGAGCATGCCGCCCAGCTGCGTCGGCTGCAGCGCCGGGCGCGCCTCGCCGGGCAGCACCTGGGCGCGCACGGCGGCGTCCAGGCGGGCGCTGTCGGTGGGTTTCACGGCGAACCAGAACTCCATTTCCTTCTGGTAGCTGGCCAGGGCCGCCAGTCGCACCGGCGCGGCATCGGGCAGCGCGAAGCCGGCCTGCAGGTAGGCCGGCAGCCATTGCGCCAGGGGTTCGATCCAGGCTTCCCAGCCGCGCAGCTGGCAGCGCCGGGCGATGAGGTCGCGCAGGGCCTCGGGCTGCTGCGCCACGGCGGCGAAGCCTTCGTCGGCGGCCCATTCCAGCAGGCCGTGGAGGAAGCTGCCGGGGTTGGGCCCGCGCGGGAAGGCGTGCAGGCTGCCGGCGGCCGGCGCGGCCTGGGCCAGTTCGGCCGCGGCGCTGTCGGCGTCGCCTTCGCGCAGGGTGGCCTCCTCGGCGCTGATGGGTTCGCTGGCCGGCGCCGGCGCCTCGCCTTCGGCGTCCAGGGTGGCCAGGGCGGAATAGCTGGCGATCCACCATTTCTCCGCCACCCGCCGCTGCGGCTCGCGGGCCTGGCCGAGCTGGCCGGCGCGGGTCTCGTCGTAGGCCGTGGCGTCCACCGCCGGCAACGGCTCGATGCGGATGCCGGGGCACGCCCCGCCCAGGGCCTGCAGGCAGCCGGCGAAGCCGTCCAGGGCGATGGCCGCGCCGCCGCCCAGCAGGTAGCCGAAGGCGCCCTTGTGCAGCTCGGGGTTCTTCGCGTTGCCCGCCACCAGCGGCGCCACGCCCAGCCACAGGGCGTGGCGGGCGCGGGTCAGGGCCACGTAGAGCAGGCGCATGTCCTCGCCCAGGCGTTCGTCGTTGGCCAGGCGGTAGGCGGCCTCGGCCAGGTCCTTGCCGCGCGCCAGCTCGATCACCTTGCCGTCCTCGCCCTGGAAGCTCGGCGGCGTCTGGCTCTTGCCGTCCAGCTCCTTCCAGCTGCAGATGAAGGGCAGCAGCACCAGCGGGTATTCCAGGCCCTTGGACTTGTGGATGGTCACCACCTTGATCAGGTCGGCGTCGCTTTCCAGACGGAGGATTTCCTCGCTCGACGGGCTGGCCAGCTGTTCGGCCAGCACCCGCAGCAGGGCGTGCTCGCCGTCCAGCTCGGCGGCCTCGCGCTGCAGCCACTCGGCCAGGTGCAGCAGGTTGGTCAGGCTGCGCTCGCCGTCGGCGCGGCGCAGCAGCCGCGCCGGCAGCTCGAAGTCGGCCAGCAGGCGCCGCAGCATCGGCAGCACGCCCTGCTGCTGCCACTGGCTGCGGTACTCGCGGAAGCGCATGAGCATGCCTTCCCAGAAGCGCTCGTCCTGGTTCAGCCGCTCCAGGGTCTGCCAGCCCAGGCCCAGGGTGCGGGTGGCCAGGGCGCTGCGCAGCAGGGCGTCGTTGCCCGGCTCGGCGCAGGCGCGCAGCCAGTGCAGCAGGTCGCCGGCCTCGGGGCTGTCGAACACCGAGTCGCGGTCGGACAGGTAGACGCTGGCCAGGCGCCGCGCCGCCAGTTCCGCGCGCACCGCCTCGGCCTCGCTGCGCCCGCGCACCAGGATGGCGATGTCCGCCGGGCGCAGCGCGCGGCCCGTGCCGTCGGTCTTGTACAGCCCGGCGCGGCCCTGCTGGGCCAGGCTCAGCCAGTGGCGGATGGCGCTGGCGGTGCTGGCGGCCATCTGTTCGCGGTACAGGCGGCTACCGACCACCTGGCCGTCGTTCTCCAGTTGCCAGAAGGTCAGCGCCGCGGCTTCCGCGCCGTCGATCAGCAGGCGCTCGTCGCGGCCCTTGGCGGCCACCGCCTGGAACGGCACCGGGTTGTCGCCCTGCGCGGCGAAGCGGAAGGCGCCGCGCTCGTGGCCTTCGGCGAAGGCGAAGCAGTGGTTCACCGCCTCCACCACGGCGAGGGTCGAGCGGTAGTTGGTGCCCAGGGTGTAGTGGCGCCCGGCGGTGGCGGCGCGGGCGCGCAGGTAGGTGTGGATGTCCGCGCCGCGGAAGGCGTAGATCGCCTGCTTGGGGTCGCCGATCATGAACAGGCCGCAATCCCTGGGGTTGTCGGCGATGCGGTAGATGCGCTCGAAGATGCGGTACTGCAGCGGGTCGGTGTCTTGGAATTCGTCGATCAGCGCCACCGGGAACTGCTGGCGGATGCGCTCGGCCAGGTGCTCGCCGCCGGGGCCGGCCAGGGCGCGGTCCAGGCGCGCCAGCAGGTCGTCGAAGCCCAGTTCGGCGCGGCGCTGCTTCTCCGCCTCCAGGGCGCGGCTGACTTCGCCCAGGGCGTGCAGCAGCAGCTGCGGGGCGATGTCCGGCTGCTGCTCGGCGGCCTCCACCCAGGCGTCGATGGCCCTGAAGGCGGGATGCTCGGGCACCACCGTCCTGGCCTTCACCTTGATCCGCGTCTGGCCAAAGCGGACCAGGTTGTCCGGCGCCGCGCCGCCGGCGCTCCAGGCTTCCAGGGCCTGCAGCCAGCCTTCGAAGACGGCGTCGTCGTCCTTGTTGCGGTAGCTGTTGCCGTTGAGCTGCGGACGCAGGTCGACGAGCAGCTGGCGCAGGCCCTGGGCATCGGCGGCCCAGGCGGCGCGGGCCTGTTGCTCCAGTTCGTCCAGGCGGGCATAGAAGGCGCCGGTTTCCTCCAGCAGCTCGCGCAGTGAGCCGGGCGCGCTCAGCGGCTGGTCGGCGTAGCGGAAGCCCGCCTCCTGCTGCGCCAGCAACGGCTGCAGCAGGCGCGCCAGGGCCTCGGGGCCACCCTTGTAGATGTCGCCGACGACCTTCGCCGCCGGCGCCGGCAGCGGGTAGAAGTTGCGCCGCCAGTAGTCGCGCACCACTTCGGCGAGCAGTTCGCTCTGGTCGGTGATCAGGTCCTGGGTGAACAGGCTGCCGCTGTCGAAGGCGTGCTCGCGGAGCATGCGGTAGCACCAGCTGTGGATGGTCGACACGGCGGCCTCGTCCATCCATTCCGCGGCCAGGCGCAGCAGGCGCGCGCAGCCGGGCCAGCGCTCCTGCGGGTAGCTGGCGCGCAGCTCGACCAGCAGCGCGTCGTGCTGCAGCGCAGGCTCGGCGAAGCAGTTGGCGGCCTCGCCCAGGCGCGCGCGGATGCGTTCGCGCAGCTCCTGGGTGGCGGCGTCGGTGAAGGTCACCACGAGGATTTCCGGCGGGCTCAGCGGCCGGCCGAAGGCCAGCTCGCCGCCGTGGTCGAGCACCAGGCGCAGGTACAGCAGGGCGATGGTGAAGGTCTTGCCGGTGCCGGCGCTGGCCTCGATCAGCCGGCTGCCGTGCAGGGGGAATTCCAGGGCGCGCAGTTCGCGGCTCATTGGCCTTGCTCCTCATCGTCGCGGCGTTGCAGCAGCTGGTACAGCGGGCCGTAGAGGGTTTCGGCCCAGGTGGCGAATTCGCCGCTGGCGCTCAGGCTGGCGAAGTCCGGGTAGACCCGCGCCAGGGCCGGCGAGGAAGCCGCCTCGCCGCTGCTGCCGAAGCCGCCGTCGTAGCGCTTGGCCGCCTCGCTGGCGGCACGGGCCTCGTCACCGCCGGCACCCAGCCAGGCGAAGGCCGCCTTGCAGGCCACCGGCAGCGGCCGGCGCAGGCCTTCGAGCCAGGCGGCGATCAGCGCGTCCAGATGGCCGCGGGCGGTGTCCGCCGCCAGCGGCGGCAGTTCCAGGGTGCCGGTCTGGCTGACCAGCAGGCTGCGCACCGGCGTGCCGCACAGTTGCAGGCCCAGGTGGCGCACCCAGTGGCGCACCAGGCTGTGCCACTTGTAGCCGCGGCCTTCGTGCAGCTTGCCGCTGACCAGTTGCAGGCTGGCCCACTGGCCCTCGGCGTTGCGCCGCAGGCCGCCGAGCCAGTCGCCCAGCTCCACGCCGCTGGCCGGGTGCCTGTGGATAAGCTCGCGCTGGCCTTCCTCGGCTTCGCTCCAGTGCTCCAGTTCCTCGCGGTAGCGCCTCAGCAGCTCGCCCAGCGGCGCGCTCAGCTCACGGGCGGAGAAGGCGCCGAAGGCCGCCAGCGGCAGGCGCCCCTCGCCGCGCAGGCGCACCAGTTGCCCTTCGATGCGGCCGGGCAGTTCGCCGTCGGCCCAGTGGTTCTCGATCCACGGGCGCAGGCGCTCGCAGAGTTCGAACTGCAGTTGCCAGACCTGCAGGCCGTCGAGGGCGAAGGTCTCCTCGTCGTGGCCGGTCAGGTCTTCCTCGGCGAAGCGCACCTTCAGGCGCTGCTGGAAGAAGGCGTTGACCGGGCTGGCGAGGAAGTCGGCGAGCACCCGCAGGCCGATGGGCGCGTCCGGCAGCAGTTCCGGCAGTGGCGCCTCGGCCTGTTCGGCCGGTTCGTCGTCGCGGTGCACCTCGCGCCATTCGCGGGCGTAGGTGTAGAAGCCGTCGACGCCCTCGCCCCGCCCTTCGAAATAGCGGCGGCTGAAGGGTTGCAGCGGGTGCTCGGTGGTCAGCGCCTGCAGCAGCGCCTTGCCGTCGCCGGGCTTGCCGGGCAGCGACCAGCCGGCCGCCAGGTGGTCGCGCAGCTGGCCGATCAGCACCGATGGCGGGCGCTCGCTGTTGTCGCGGATGCTCCGCCCGACCCAGCTGACGTACAGCTGGTCGCGCGCCGAGAGCACGGCTTCGAGCAGCAGGTAGCGGTCGTCCTCGCGCCGCGAGCGGTCGCCGGGGCGATAGTCGTTGCGCATCAGGTCGAAGTCCAGCGGCGGTTGCTGGCGCGGGTAGTCGCCGTCGTTCATGCCCAGCAGGCAGACCACGCGGAAGGGAATGGCGCGCATCGGCATCAACGTGCAGAAGCTCACCGCGCCGGCCAGGAAGCGCTGGTTCAGGCCGCCGGCGTCCAGGCCGCCGAGCCAGGCCTCGCGCACCACAGAGAGCGGCAGCGGCTCGCCGAAGGCGGCGCGCTCGCAGGTTTCCAGCCAGCGTTCGAGCAGTTGCAGCAGTTGCTGGCGCAGCAGTTCGTCGTGCTCGTCGCGGGTCAGGAAGAAGTCGTCGAGCAACTGGCGCAGGCGCTCGCGCCAGACCTCGGGCGCGGCCGGCTCGGCCAGGCGCTCGCAGGCCGCGGCCAGGCGCTGCAGCAGGCCGGCCAGGGGGCCGAGTACGGCGGCGTCCAGCCCGCCGATCTCGGCGTAGGGCTGGATGCCCTGGAAGGCCTCGCCCTCGCCCACCGCGAAGCCCAGCAGCATGCGCCGCAGGCCGAAGCGCCAGGTGTTGGCCTCCTCGGCGGCGGGCAGGCCGAGGTCCTCGCGCTGCTCGCCATCCAGGCCCCAGCGCACCCCGGCGCCGTCGATCCAGCGCTGCAGCAGCGGCAGGTCGGCCTCGGCGATGCCGAAGCGCGCGCGCAGGGCGCCGACGTCCAGCAGGTCGAGGATCTCGCTCACCGCGAAACGGCTGTCGGGCAGTTGCAGCAGGTGCTCCAGGGCCACCAGCAGCGGCTCGCGGCCGCGCTGGCCCTGGTCGGCCAGGGTGTAGGGGATGAAGCGCCGGTCGTCGCGCCCGAGCTGGCCGAACACCGCCTGGACGTGCGGCGCGTAGGCGTCGATGTCGGGGACCATGACGATGACGTCGCGCGGGCGCAGCGTGGGGTCGGCGTCGAAGCGCGCCAGCAGCTGGTCGTGCAGCACCTCCACCTCGCGCTGCGCGCTGTGGGCGACCTGGAAGCGGATCGAGCGGTCCCGCGCCGGGTCCAGCGCCGGCCATTGCGCGCGGGTCTCGGCCAGCGGGCGCAGTTCGAGGATGTCGTCCTGCAGTTGGCCGAGCAGGTGCGCCGGCGGCGCCTCGCTGAACAGGTCGATGCGCCCGCCGCTGACCTCGCCGAAGCGGCTGCGGTAGCTCTCGGGGTTGTCGTACTGGTCGAGCAGGTTGATGTAGTCGCGGCCCTGCTTGCCCCAGGCCGCCAGCAGCGGCTGGGCGTACTGGTGCTGGAGGTCGTCGTCCAGTTGCAGCGGCACCCCGGGGCGGCGCTGCTGGCGGCGGTACTCGTGGCGCAGCAGGTCCTTGTCGGCGACGATGTCGGCCCAGTGGTGGCGGCAGGGGTTGTGCACGCACAGCAGCACCTGGGCGATGCGCGACAGCGCGGCCAGGGCCTCCACCGTCTGCGCCGGCATGGCGGAAATGCCGAACACCACCACCCGGCGCGGTAGGCCCTGGGGCGGCGTGCCTTCGCGCAGGCGTTCGAGGAAGCGCCGGTGCACGCCGGCACGGCTGCCGGCCAGGCCGTCCTCGCCCACTTCGGCCAGCAGGGCGCGCCACAGCTCGGCCTGCCAGCGCTCATCCTCGTTCAGCGGACGGAGGTTGCCGCCGGCGGTGCGCAGTTGGTCGCGCTGCTCGCTCCAGTCCTCCAGCCAGTCGGCGCGGTACACCTGGTACTGGTCGAACAGGTCGGCCAGGCGCTCGGCCAGCTGGTAGCGCTTGCGCAGGTCGGCGTCGTCGGCGAGGAAGCGGCGCAGCGCCTGGAATTCGCCGCGCTCCAGCAGGGTCGGCAGCAGGCGCATCAGGCGCCAGGTGAGCGGCGCCTTGTCCAGCACCGAGACCTCCGGCACTTCGTCCTTGCCCAGCGCGCCACGGTAGGCGCGCCAGAGGAACTGCGCGGGCAGCTGCACGTCCAGCGCCGCGGTGATGCCGCAGCCGCCGTCGGCGACGTCGCGGCCCAGGGCCAGCTTCAGCCATTGGGCGATGCCGTTGCTCTGCACCAGGATGGTCTCGCTTTCCAGCGGCGCCAGCGGGTAGCGCGCCATCCAGGCCACCAGCAGGTCGCGCAGCGCCTCGGGGTGGTTGCCATGGATGACCATCAGGCCGGGGCTCAGGGCTTCGCTCATCGTCTCTCCAGGTTTGCCGGGGGGCCCGGCAATTTGAGCAGAAGCCGGGGTGGGTCGGGAGGTTTTTCCACGGGGTGATTGTATCGGGGTGGGGCGACGTTCTGTGTCGCGAGGTTGGTCCCCGCCCCCAACCTAACCTTGTCATTCCCGCGAATGCGGGCCCCAGAAAAGATGTCAGGTTTGGGTGTAGCGCGCCGCTCCGAGCGCGTTGATGTTTCTCGTGTAGGGCGCATAACGCCTACGGCGTTATCCGCCAAATCGCGGACAAAGTTGCTCCTACGGTTTCAGGAAGCACGGACGTAGGAGCAACTGTCTATTGGGTTTGGGTGTAGCGCGCCGCTCCGAGTGCGTGGGTGTCTCTCGTTTCGCCCCCTCGGGCGAGTCACTTCTTTCAAACGCCAAAGAAGTAACCAAGAAGGCTTGCGGTACGACTCACCCACATAGGTGACAAATCGGTTCAGGCACATGGGTAACAGTTTCTAACCTGCAGGGGTCACCTCACGAGGACTGGCCCATGC
>NZ_FZPC01000044.1 GCF_900187975.1 Pseudomonas delhiensis
ACCGGCGACGCCTTCAAGTCCCACGGCAGCAAGCACGGCTGGTGGGTGGTGGCGCAGCAGCAGGTGACCGCCCACGACGGCGACGCCTCGCGCGGCCTGAGCCTGTTCGCCAACTTCACCGTGCACGACCAGGCCACCAACAGCATCGACAACTACCAGCAGGCCGGCATGCTCTACAAAGGCCTGTTCGACGCCCGGCCGAAGGACGACATCGGCCTGGCGGTGGCGCGTATCCACATCAATGACGACGTGACCAGGCGCCAGAAGCAGGTCAATACGGTCGCCGGCATCGACGACTACGACAACCCGCTGTTCCAGCCGGTGCAGCACAGCGAGTACGACGCCGAACTGTACTACGGGGTGCACGTCACCAACTGGCTGACCGTGCGGCCGAACCTGCAGTACATCAAGCATCCCGGCGGCGTCTACGAGGTGGACAACGCCCTGGTCGCCGGGCTGAAGGTCCAGTCCAGCTTCTGAACCGCCACGCCATCAGCACAAGGCCCCGGCCCGTTCCCGGGGCAAGGAGCAGGAACCCCAGCATGCCCCCGCGTTTTCTCCCGTTCGCCCTGCTGCAGCCGTCGCTGCTGCTCTGGGGGCTGAGCGCCAGCCACGCCGCCGGCGCCGAGGACGGCGCCGTGCCCGCCGACGAGGTGTTCGCCCCGATGGTCGTCACCGGCACCTACGCGCCGGTGTCCAGCTTCGACCTGCCGTTCTCCATCGACACCGTGCAGCAGCCGCGGATCGGCGACGGCCAGCTCGGCGTGAACCTCTCCGAGGTGCTGCCGCGGGTGCCCGGCCTGGTGGTGCAGAACCGCCAGAACTACGCCCAGGACCTGCAGATTTCCTCGCGCGGCTACGGCGCCCGCTCGGCCTTCGGCATCCGCGGGTTGAAGCTGCTCAGTGACGGCATCCCGGCCAGCACCCCCGACGGCCAGGGCCAGGCGGCGACGCTGAACCTCGACGTGGCCGAGCGCATCGAGGTGCTGCGCGGCCCGGCCTCGACCATTTACGGCAGCAACGCCGGCGGGGTGATCCAGATGTTCAGCCGCGACGGCTCCGGCCCGCCGCGGGTGGGCGCCGAAACCACCTTCGGCAGCGACGGCTTCAACAAGAACCACCTCTACGCCGAGGGCGGCAACGACAAGGCCGGCTTCCTCCTCGACGCCTCGCGCATGGACACCGACGGCTACCGCGACCACAGCGCCGCGCGCCGCGACCAGACCTTCGCCAAGCTCAACTTCAGGCCCGACGACGACAGCCGCCTGGCGCTGATCTACAGCAGCCTGGAGCAGAACGGCACCCAGGACCCGCTGGGCCAGACCTGGGATGCCTACAAGCACGACCCGCGCTCGGTGGCCGCGGCCGCCGAGACTTACGACACGCGCAAGAGCATCGACCACCAGCAGCTGGGCATGAACTACGAGCGCTACTTCGGCGACGCCACCCTGCAGTTCAACCTCTACGCCGGCCAGCGCAGCGTCATCCAGTACCTGTCGATCCCCAGGGGCGTGGTCTCCAACACCCAGCGCGGCGGCGGCGTGGTGGACTTCGACCGCGAATTCCATGGCGGCACCCTGCGCTGGATACAGCCGGTGCAGGGGGTGCCCGGCGAGCTGACCGTCACCACCGGGGTGGACTACGACCGCAGCCGCGACGACCGCCGCGGCTACCAGAACTACAGCGGCGACCAACTGGGCGTGAAGGGCGAGCTGCGCCGCGACGAGGACGACACCGCCACCAGCCTCGACCCCTACGTACAGGCGCGCTGGGAGCTGGGCGACTGGACCCTCGACGCCGGCCTGCGCCACAGCACCATGAAGATGGACGTGGACGACCACTACCTGGCCAACGGCGACTCCAGCGGTTCGAAGAAGTACCAGAAGAACACCCCGTCGCTGTCGGTGATGTACGCCTTCACTCCCGAGCTGCATGGCTACGTCAGCGCCGGCAAGGGCTTCGAGACCCCGACCCAGGCCGAGATGGCCTACGCCCCGGGCCTGGTGGAAAGCTTCAACTTCGGCCTCGACCCGGCCACCAGCACCCAGTACGAGCTGGGCCTGAAGGCCAGGGTCGGCGGCAACACGCGGATCAACGCGGCAGTCTTCGAAATCCGCACCGACGACGAAATCGTCGTGGCCAGCTCCACCGGCGGCCGCACCAGCTACCAGAACGCCGGCAAGACGCTGCGCCGCGGTTTCGAGCTGGGCGTGCAGAGCCAGCTCAACGAACAGTGGGACGCGACCCTCGCCTACACCCGCCTGGAGGCCACATACGATGAAGACTTCGTCGAGGGCGGCAACCTCATCGAGAAGGGCAACCACCTGCCCGGCGTGCCCGGCAGCAGCCTCTACGGCGAGCTGGTGTGGAAGCCGCGGCAGGACATCAGCATGGGCTTCGAGGGGCAGTACCGCAGCAAGGTCTATGTTGAAGACAGCAACGAGGACAAGCCGGCGCCCAGCTACGCGGTGTTCAACTGGCGCACC
Source organism: Pseudomonas delhiensis (assembly GCF_900187975.1). Lineage (GTDB taxonomy): Bacteria > Pseudomonadota > Gammaproteobacteria > Pseudomonadales > Pseudomonadaceae > Pseudomonas > Pseudomonas delhiensis. Next base: position 2,487 of record NZ_FZPC01000044.1, read on the forward strand.
CGCTTCGAACAGCGCTACGGGCCCTGGACCTTCCACCAGTTGCTGCGCCTGGACAACCTGCTGGACCGCCAGTACGTCGGCTCGGTCATCGTCGGCGACAGCAACGGCCGCTACTACGAGGCCGCTCCGGGGCGCTCCTGGTACGCCGGCGCCGGCCTCGAATACCAGTTCTGAACCCAAGCAGTACCCGCTCACTGAAAGACCGAAGGAGAACACCCATGAGCACTGACGGTGCGTTTGGCAGGCCACGCCTGCTGCCGAGCCTGCTCGGACTATTGCTGCTGCTGATGGGCCTGGCCCTGCTGGCCGGCGGCGTCAAGCTGGTGAGCCTGGGCGGCTCGCTCTACTACCTGGTGGCCGGCGTGGCGCTGGTCGTCACCGGCGTGCTGCTGCTGCTCGGCCGCGCCGCCGCCATCGGCCTGTACGCGCTGTTCCTGCTGGGCAGCACCCTGTGGGCCTGGTACGAAGTGGGCCTGGACTGGTGGCAGCTGGTGCCGCGCCTGGCCCTGTGGTTCGTGCTCGGCATCGTCCTGCTGCTGCCCTGGCTGCGCCGCCCGCTGCTGAGCGCGGGCCCCGCGCCCAAGGCCACCGCGCTGCTGGGCCTGGCCGTGGTGCTGGCCGGCGCCAGCGCCATCGCCTCGCAGTTCACCAACCCGGGCCGCATCGAAGGGCGCATCGACCGCGCCAGCGCCGGCGTGCCCAACGCCGCCCCGGCGCAGCCCGAGGGCGACTGGCAGGCCTACGGGCGCACCGCCTTCGGCGACCGCTACTCGCCGCTCACGCAGATCAACCCGGACAACGTCCACCAGTTGAAGCTGGCCTGGACCTTCCGCACCGGCGACCTGCCCGGCCCGAACGACCCGGGCGAGACCACCGCGGAAAACACCCCGCTGAAGGTCAACGGCAAGCTCTACGTGTGCACCCCGCACAGCCAGGTGATCGCCCTGGACCCGGACACCGGCAAGGAACTCTGGCGCTTCGATCCCAGGCTGAGCACGCAGAACGCGGCCAACTTCAAGGGCTGGGCGCACATGACCTGCCGCGGCGTGGCCTACCACGATGAAGCCGCCTACGCCGCCAAGGCCGCCGACGGCACTACCGTCGCCAGCCCGGCGCCGGCCGCCGGCAGTTGCCCGAAACGCCTGTTCGTGCCCACCGCCGACACCCGCCTGATCGCCCTCGACGCCGACACCGGCAAGGTCTGCGAAGGCTTCGGCAACAAGGGCGAGATCGACCTGCGCGCCAACATCGGCAGCTTCACCGCCGGCGGCTACTACTCCACCTCGCCGCCGGCGGTGACCCGCGACCTGGTGATCATCGGCGGCCACGTCACCGACAACGTCTCCACCGACGAGCCTTCCGGGGTGATTCGCGCCTACGACGTGCGCGACGGCCACCTGGTGTGGAACTGGGACAGCGGCAACCCGGACGCCACCGCGCCCATCGCCGCCGACAAGACCTACACCCGCAACTCGCCGAACATGTGGTCGGTGGCCAGCGTCGACGAGAAGCTCGGCCTGGTCTACCTGCCCATGGGCAACCAGATGCCCGACCAGTGGGGCGGCAACCGCACCCCCGAGGCCGAGAAGTTCAGCGCCGGCGTCACCGCGCTGGACCTGGCCACCGGCAAGGTGCGCTGGACCCACCAGTTCACCCACCACGACCTGTGGGACATGGACGTGGGCGGCCAGCCGACCCTGGTCGACCTGAAGACCGCCGACGGCATCAGGCCGGCGCTGCTGGCATCGACCAAGCAGGGCAGCATCTACGTGCTCGACCGCCGCACCGGCGAGGCCATAGTGCCGATCAACGAGACCCCGGTGCCCCAGGGCGCGGTGGAAGGCGACCACACCGCGCCGACGCAGCCGATGTCCGAACTGAACTTCATGCCCACCACCCTGCAGGAGAAGGACATGTGGGGCGTGACGCCGTTCGACCAGATGCTCTGCCGCCTGGACTTCAGGTCCCTGCGCTACGAGGGCATCTACACCCCGCCGTCGCTGCAGGGCTCGCTGGTGTTCCCGGGCAACTTCGGGGTGTTCGACTGGGGCGGCGTATCGGTCGACCCGGTGCGCCAGATCATGTTCGTCAACCCCGACTACATGGCCTTCAAGTCCAGGCTGGTGCCGAGCGAGGAAGTCGCCGGGGGCCCGGCGCGCAAGAGCGAGACCGAAGGCGTGCAACCCAACGCCGGCGCGCCCTACGGCGTGATCATGGCGCCCTTCCTGTCGCCCGTCGGCCTGCCGTGCCAGGCCCCGGCCTGGGGCTACGTGGCGGCGGTCGACCTGACCACCCACAAGGTGATCTGGAAGCACAAGAACGGCACCGTGCGCGACAGCTCGCCGGTCCCGCTGCCGCTGACCATGGGCGTGCCCAGCCTCGGCGGTCCGATCACCACCGCCAGCGGCCTGGGCTTCCTCAGCGGCACCCTGGACCAGTACCTGCGCGCCTACGACCTGCGCGACGGCAAGGTCCTCTGGGAAGGCCGCCTGCCCGCCGGCGCCCAGACCACCCCGATGACCTACACCGGCAAGGACGGCAAGCAGTACGTGCTGGTCATGGCGGGTGGGCATGGTTCCCTCGGCACCCGCCAGGGCGACTACGTGATGGCCTTCGCGCTGCCGGATTGAGGGTGGCGACGCTGGAATGAAAGAACGCCCGCGGAGTGATCCGTGGGCGTTTTCGTTTGGCTGGCGCGCTCTTGCAGGCGGCTCCGTGCTCGACACCGAGCGGTATGGGGCCAAGGTCAAACGGCGGATAACGCGGAGCGTTATTCGCCCTACGCCAGGCCCGCCATGGGTGTAGGGCGAATAACCGTTCGCGGTTATCCGCCGCTTCACCTTCGTTGCCGGCAACTTCGTGGTTGGGCTTGGGGCGGCTTCGTGCTTGGCACCGAGCGGCATGGGGCGAAGGCCAAACGGCGGATAACGCGGAGCGTTATTCGCCCTACGCCAGGCCTGCCATGGGTGTAGGGCGAATAACCGTTCGCGGTTATCCGCCGTCGGCCTCAATGCCGTTCCGCTGCCTGCACTTCCAGTGAAAGGTCCCCGGCCCAGTCCGTGGGGTAGATGCCTTCGGCAACGGCTCGGTGGAAGGTCGAGAATGGCCAGTCCTTCACCGCCGTGACCAACCCGTGTTTCAACGGATTGACATGGATGTAGTCGAAGTGCCGCCGGTAGTCGGCATGGTCGCGGATCAGGTGTTCCCAATAGCGTGCCTGCCAGATTCCCCGCTGGCCGCGCAGGCGCTGCGCGGCGGAAAGCCATTCTCCCGGGGTGATGTGACGGGCGAAGCCGGATTTGATGGCCTTCCAGCGGGTGGCGAAATCGGAGTCGCCCGGCGGAAGTGTCCACAGGCAATGCATGTGTTCGGGGAGTACGACCCATGCGTCGATACGGAACGGATGGCGGCGCCGGGCCCTGGCGACGACCTGGCGGAGCAGGGCTATCTCCCGCACCAGCAGGTCCGAATGGCGGTCGCGCAGCGTAACGGTGAAGAAGTAGGTGCCGCCGGGAATCCAGGCGCGTCGGTAGTTCGGCATCGGCGGTCCTCCCTGTGCTCTGCCATGGGGCAGGGTAACTGGGCGGACGGCGGATAACGCGGAGCGTTATTCGCCCTACAAGAAACTCGGACCTGGCGTAGGGCGAATAACCGTTCGCGGTTATCCGCCGCTTCACCTTCGTTGCCGGCAACTTCGTGGTTGGGCTTGGGGCGGCTTCGTGCTCGGCACCGAGCGGCATGGGGCGAAGGTCAAACGGCGGATAACGCGGAGCGTTATTCGCCCTACGCCAAGCCCGCCATGGACGTAGGGCGAATAACCGTTCGCGGTTATCCGCCGCTTCACCTTCATTGCCGTCAACTTCGTGGTTGGGCTTGGGGCGGCTTCGTGCTTGGCACCGAGCGGCATGGGGCCGAGGTCAAACGGCGGATAACGCGGAGCGTTATTCGCCCTACGGCAAGCCCACCGTGGGGGCTTACCACTGCGCCTGCGTCGCCAGGCCGATCAGTTCGCGCAGCCCGCCGATGCCCAGCTTGCGGTACAGGCGCTTGACGTAGGTGGCGGCGCTGGAGGGGCGTACGCCCAGTTGCGTGGCGATGGCGTCGGTGTCGGCGCCGGTCAGCATCAGGCGCAGCAGCGTCTGTTCGCGCAGGGTCAGGCCCGGTTGGCGGGCGGCCACGCGTTCGGCCAGCAGCAGGGGGAGTTCGTTGGCCTGCAGCCAGGCCTGGTAGTGCAGGCGCACGGCCTGGATCAGCAGTGGCGCCAGGGTTTGCAGGTAGTCCATCTCGCGGGCGGAGAAGTGCCCGTGCTCGCGGCCGCGGTAGAAGTTCAGCGACAGCCAGCGCTCGTTCTCGCAGTGCGTCAGCAGGGCCACGCGTTCGCTGATGCGCGGCTGCTCGTAGCACACGCGGCGGTATTCGGGATGGGCGATGTCGTCGATGCCCTGGCGCTGCACCAGGATGCGCTCGGCCGGGCCGCCGTGGGCCATGGCCTGCTGGTTGCCGTCCTGGCTGTAGAAGCGTTCGGCGTAGTTGTGGGAGATGCGCGGCAGCGCCACGTCGCGGGCGCGGTCGGCGAAGGAGAACACCTGCGGGTTGCGCCGCGGCGCGTAGGCGAAGATGGTGCACTGCGCCAGGGGCACGCCGGGGCCGATCAGCTGCAGCAGGTCGGCGGCCAGGGTGCGGCTGCGGTTGCCGCCGACGCGGGCGAACAGGCTGGCGGCGTGGCCGAGGTTCAGGCTGTGCTCGACGCTGCCGGCACGCAGGGGCCAGTACTGCATCGCGACATCCCTCCGGAGTTCTGATGGTTGCGGGCGCCGGCCACTGTAGCACCCCGGCCGCCGTCGTGGCGGACCGGGGATCGGCCGGGCTCAGAGGTCCAGCAGGGCGGTTTCGGTCAGTTCGGCGAAGCGCGTGGGGTCGCCCAGGGCCTCGGCGGCGAGCAGCGCCAGCTTGACCAGGAACAGCTCGCGCCGCCCCTCGGGGGCGCGGTCCAGGGTGTCGGCCAGTTGCTCGTAGACGGTTTCCAGCCCGGCGATGGTGAGTGTCTGCATGGTGGCTTCCTCAGGCGTTGCCCAGTGCGGTGTGGATGGCCCGGCCCAGCGCGGCGCCGCTCAATTGCCGCCAGCGCGCGCAGACGTGCTGGTCGGGGCGCGCCAGGTAGGCGCAGCCCGGTTGCGCGCCGTACTTGCGGCGCAGGTGGCCGTCGGCGTCGGCGAGGCTGAGGTCGGCGCCGTCCACCGCGTCGGCCGTGCCTATGGCCAGGATGCGCAGCGGGATGCCGCGCTCGCGCAGGGCCGCGGCCTGGGCCCGGAGGTCTTCGGGCAGTTCGCCGGCCTCGGTGAAGTACAGCAGGTGGAAGGCGGCGCCCAGGTGGTCGAACAGGTAGTCGTCCTCGCCCAGGCGGATGTTCGGCAGCGGCGCGCCCTGGCGCGGGCCGGCGGGGAACTGCGCATCGTCGTCGTCGCGGCAGTTCAGCGGCGAGTCGGCGTAGTCGTGGGGCCGCGAGGTGCGCCAGTGGTACAGCGGGCGGACGAAGGCCTGGCTCAGCGACAGCGACAGCACGGCGTCGCGCACCAGGCGCTGGCCGGGCGTGGGCGGGGTCATGAAGCGGGTGCTCTTGCCGGCCTCGGCGATGATCTCCCGCGCCGCGCCGACGCGCTCGTGGCTGTAGGAGGGCAGCAGCGCCGGGCCGGCCAGGCCCTTGAGCGCCAGGGCCAGCTTCCAGGCCAGGTCGTTGCAGTCCTGGAAGCCGGTGTTGGCCCCGCGCACGCCGAAGATCGGCAGCAGGTGCGCGGCGTCGCCGGTGAAGATCACCCGCTGCTGGATGTAGTCCGGCAGGGTCAGCGCGCGGGCGGAGTACACCGAGCACCAGTCCAGCTCCCATTGCGGCTCCCGCACGCCCACCAGGGCCAGTTGCGCGTCGATGCGTGCGCGCAGCGACTCGGGCGCCAGGGCCTGCTCCGGCGTCTCGCCGGCCGGCAGCTGGTAGTCGATGCGCCAGATGTCGCCGGGCTCGCGGTGCATCAGCACGGTGTTGCCGGGGTTCCACGGCGGGTCGAAGAAGGCCAGGCGCTCGGTGGGCAGGTCGAGGCGGATGCGGATGTCGGCGATCACGAAGCGGCCCTCGTAGGCCGCGCCTTCGAGCTTCAGCCCGAGCAGCGCGCGCAGGGCCGAGCGCGCCCCGTCGGCGGCGATCACCCACTGGCCTTCCAGGGCGTAGGGGCCGGCGGGGGTGTCCACTTCCAGGCGCGCATGGTCCGCGGCCTGGGCGAGGGCGGTCACCTTGTTGCCCCAGCGCAGCTCGATCAGCGGGTTGGCCTGGGCGGCCTCCACCAGGTACTGCTCCAGGCAGGGCTGCTGCAGGTTGGTCATGGGGGCGAAGCGGTCGTCCGCGTCCTGCGGCGCCTCCATGCGGAACACCAGCTGGTTGCGGTAGAAGGAGTTGCCGAAGCGCCAGCCCAGCCCGGCCGCGGTAACCCGGTCGGCCACGCCCACCTGCTGGAGGATTTCCATGGAGCGGCGGGTGAAGACGATGGCGCGACTGCCCTCGCTGACCTGCTGCTCGGCCTCGAGCAGCACCGAGGGGATGCCGTAGCGGGCCAGGTCCAGCGCGGTGGCCAGGCCGATGGGCCCGGCGCCGACGATGACCACGGCATGCCGCTCGGCCTGCGCGGCGCCCACGGCGGCGGTGAAGGCGGGGTGGACCTGGTAGTCGAAATACAGCGAGCGCCGGGGCTCGGCGGAAGGGCAGTGCATCGCGGTGCGTCTCCGGGATTATTGTGCTTGTGGGCGGATTCGCCGACGACTCTAACCCCCACTCGCGGCCGGGATGTCCCCGCAAGGGGACAACTTGCGCCGCGCCCCGCGGGTCTCTTCCTGAACGGGCGTTGTGGAATTCTCGCGGAACCTGTCTACGCTCAGTTCTTGCACCGAAACGGTGCCACGATAACGAAAGCAGCAACATCAACCGTGATTGGCCTGAGTGCAAAGCTGTTCGTTGTGGACCGGTAGCCGCCGGTATCGGGACTTGCCCCAGGCCTGTAGAGCAAGCGCCATTCGAGGCGCTCGCCAGGGACTGCGTGCGCATGGTTACGACCGCTCCCGCCCGGGACCAGTACCGGGCACTCGGCTTGTCGACGCTGGCGTTCACCCTTTGCTTCGCCGTGTGGACGCTGTTCTCCATCCTCGGTCTGCAGATCAAGGACGAGTACGGGTTGTCCGACACCCAGCTCGGCCTGCTGATGGCCACGCCGGTGCTGACCGGCTCGGTCTCGCGGATCTTCCTCGGCCTGTGGACCGACCGCTACGGCGGGCGCTGGGTGTTCGGCCTGCTGATGCTGACCTCGGCGCTGTGCGTCTACCTGCTGACCTTCGCCGGCAACTTCTACACGCTGCTGCTGGCGGCGCTGGGCGTGGGCCTGGCCGGCGGCGGCTTCATCGTCGGCACGGCCTATACCTCGGCCTGGTTCGAGCCGGGGCGCCAGGGCACCGCGCTGGGCATCTTCGGCGCCGGCAACGTCGGCGCCGGCATCACCAACTTCGCCGCGCCCTTCCTGCTGCTGGCCCTGGGCTGGCGTGGCGCCGCCCTGGTGTACGCCTCGGTGCTGGCGGCCATGGGCGTGGCCTTCCTGCTGCTGGCCAAGTCCGACCCGCAGAGCGAGTCGCGCAGGAACCAGCCGGTCCCGCTGGCCGAGCAATTGGCGCCGCTGGCGGAACTGCGCGTATGGCGCTTCTCGCTGTACTACTTCTTCGTCTTCGGCGCCTTCGTCGCCCTGGCGCTGTGGCTGCCGCACTACCTGATGCAGGTGTTCGGCCTGGGCCTGGCCAGCGCCGGGGTGATAGCCGCGCTGTACACGGTGCCGGCGTCGCTGTTCCGCATCCTCGGCGGCTGGCTGTCCGACCGCTACGGCGCGCGCCGGGTGATGTACTGGACCCTCGGCATGTCGGCGCTGTGCACCTTCCTGCTCAGCTACCCGCCGACCCGCTACACGGTCACCGGGGTGCGCGGCGACATCGAGTTCGCCCTGCACATGAGCCTGGCCGGCTTCATCCTGCTGATCGTGGTGCTGGGCTTCTTCATGTCGCTGGGCAAGGCCGCGGTGTTCAAGCACATCCCCAGCTACTACCCGCAGCACGTGGGCGTGGTGGGCGGCCTGGTGGGCATGATCGGCGGCCTCGGCGGCTTCTTCCTGCCGCTGACCTTCGGCATGCTCAACGACGTGCTGGGCGTGTGGCAGAGCTGCTTCATGCTGCTGTTCCTGATCGCCGCCGGCGCCCTGGCGTGGATGCACTACGCCATCCGCATGGCCGAGCGCGTGGAGTGGGCCGAGCGGCGCGAGACCCGCGACCTGCCGGAACTGTCCACCCCCAGCAGCTTCGTGCTGCTGGACTGGCACCCGGAGGACGCCGCGTTCTGGGAGGCCAGGGGCAAGCGCATCGCCACCCGCAACCTGTGGATCTCCATCCCCAACCTGCTGCTGGCCTTCGCCATCTGGATGGTCTGGTCGGTGGTGGTGGCCAAGCTGCCGCTGGCCGGCTTCGGCTACACGGCCAACCAGCTGTTCTGGCTGGCGGCGCTGCCCGGGCTGTCGGGCGCCACCCTGCGCATCTTCTACAGCTTCATGGTGCCGATCTTCGGCGGCCGGCGCTGGACCGCGCTGTCCACCGCCTCGCTGCTGGTGCCGGCGCTGTGGATCGGCTTCGCCGTGCAGAACCCGGATACGCCCTACCTGATCATGCTGATCCTCGCCCTGCTGTGCGGCCTGGGCGGCGGCAACTTCTCCTCGAGCATGGCCAACATCTCGTTCTTCTTTCCCAAACAGGCCAAGGGCGCGGCCATGGGCCTGAACGCCGGGCTGGGCAACCTGGGCGTGAGCGTCATGCAGTTCCTGGTGCCGCTGGCGATCACCCTGGCGGTGTTCGGCGGCCTGGGCGGCGAGCCGCAGGTGACCGCCGCCGGCACCCCGCTGTGGCTGCAGAACGCCGGCTTCATCTGGGTGCCGTTCATCATCGCCGCGACCCTCGCCGCCTGGTTCGGGATGAACGACATCGCCAGCGCCAAGTCCTCGTTCAGCGACCAGCTGGCGATCTTCAAGCGCAAGCACACCTGGCTGATGAGCGTGCTCTACACCGGCACCTTCGGCAGCTTCATCGGCTTCTCCGCCGGCTTCCCGCTGCTGGCCGGGCACCTGTTCCCGCAGGTCGACGTGCTGCGCTTCGCCTTCCTCGGCCCGCTGATCGGCGCCTTGAGCCGCGCCTTCTCCGGCGGCCTGGCCGACCGCTTCGGCGGCGGGCGCATCAGCCTCTGGGTGTTCGTCGCCATGGCCGCGTGCGTCGGCGGCGTGCTGTTCTTCATCGGCATCAAGGACCAGCCGGGGGCCTTCTGGGGCTTCCTGGCCATGTTCCTGCTGCTGTTCTTCTTCTCCGGGGTCGGCAACGCCAGCACCACGCAGATGATCCCGGCGATCTTCCGCATCCAGACGCCGCGCCTGTTCCCCGGGCTGCCCGCCGGGCAGCAGGCGCTGCAGAGCGAGAAGGAGTCCGCCGCCGCGGTGGGCTTCATCTCGGCGGTGGCGGCCTACGGCGGCTTCTTCATCCCGAAGTCGTTCGGCAGTTCGTTCGACCTGACCGGTGGGCCGGAGTGGGCGCTCTACGGCTTCATCGTCTTCTACGCCCTGTGCATCCTGGTGACCTGGTTCTACTACACCCGCCGTAACGCCGAGGTGAGCTGCTAGCCATCCGGCCCGCGCCGAGGAGGAGAGAAATGAGTTACTTCATCGACCGCCTGCGCTACCTGGTCAAACGCCCGCCGGCCTTCGCCGGCGGCCACGGCGAGACTCGCGACGAGAGCCGCGCCTGGGAGGACGGCTACCGGCAGCGCTGGCAGTTCGACAAGATCGCCCGCTCCACCCACGGGGTGAACTGCACCGGCTCGTGCAGCTGGAAGATCTACGTGAAGAATGGCCTGGTCACCTGGGAGACGCAGCAGACCGACTACCCGCGCACCCGCCCGGACCTGCCCAACCACGAGCCGCGCGGCTGCCCGCGCGGGGCCAGCTATTCCTGGTACCTGTACAGCGCCAACCGGCTGAAATACCCGCTGGTGCGCAAGGCGCTGATCCAGCTGTGGCGCGAGGCGCTGGCCAGCCACGCCGATCCGGTGCTGGCCTGGGCGAGCATCGTCGAGGACCCGCAGAAGGCCAGGCAGTACAAGTCCATCCGCGGCCGCGGCGGCTTCGTGCGCAGCGACTGGGACGAGCTGCAGACGCTGGTCGCCGCGGCCAACGTCTACACCATCAAGACCTACGGCCCGGACCGCGTCGCCGGCTTCTCGCCGATCCCGGCCATGTCCATGGTCAGCTATGCCTCGGGCACCCGCTACCTGTCGCTGATCGGCGGGGTGTGCCTGAGCTTCTACGACTGGTACTGCGACCTGCCGCCCGCCTCGCCGCAGGTGTGGGGCGAGCAGACCGACGTGCCCGAGTCCGCCGACTGGTACAATTCCGGCTACCTCATCGCCTGGGGCAGCAACGTGCCGCAGACGCGGACCCCCGATGCGCACTTCTTCACCGAGGTGCGCTACAAGGGCACCAAGACCGTGGCCATCACCCCGGACTACGCGGAAATCTCCAAGCTCTGCGACGAGTGGATGAGCGCCAAGCAGGGCACCGACTCGGCCCTGGCCATCGCCATGGGCCAGGTGATCTTCAGGGAATTCCACCTGGAGAACCCGCGGGCCTACTTCAGCGACTACGCGCGGCGCTACACCGACCTGCCGATCCTGGTGGAGCTGGAGCCGCGCGCCGAGGGCGGCCTGGTCCCCGGCAAGCAACTGCGCGCCAGCGACTTCGCCGGCAACCTGGCCCAGGCCAACAACCCCGAGTGGAAGACCCTGGCCTGGGACGAGGCCGGCGAGCGCCTGGTGGTGCCGCGCGGCTCCATCGGCTTCCGCTGGGGCGAGACCGGCCACTGGAACCTGGAGCCGGTGGACGCCGAGGGCCGCGAGGTGCGCCTGGCGCTGTCGCTGCTGGGCCGCCACGACGAGGTGGCGCGGGTGGCCTTCCCGTACTTCGGCGGCATCGAGCGCAAGCACTTCCCCAACGTCCCCGTGCGCGACGTGCTCTACCACCACGTGCCGGCCAAGCGCCTGCAACTGGCCGACGGCCGCGAGGTGCTGGCGGCCAGCGTGTTCGACCTGATGGCCGCCAACTACGGCATCGACCGCGGCCTGCAGCCCACCGTGGGCGGCGCCGGCGAGGACGATGGCGCCAGCGACTACGGCCAGCTCAAGCCCTACACCCCGGCCTGGCAGGAGGCGATCACCGGGGTGCCGGCGGCGCAGATGATCCGCATCGCCCGCGAGTTCGCCGAGAACGCCGACAAGACCCACGGCCGCTCCATGATCATCGTCGGCGCCGGGATGAACCACTGGTACCACATGGACATGAACTACCGCGGGCTGATCAACATGCTGATCCTCTGCGGCTGCATCGGCCAGAGCGGCGGCGGCTGGTCGCACTACGTCGGCCAGGAGAAGCTGCGCCCGCAGACCGGCTGGACGCCCCTGGCCTTCGCCCTGGACTGGCACCGCCCGCCGCGGCACATGAACGGCACCTCGTTCTTCTACAACCACTCCAGCCAGTGGCGCTACGAGAAGCTGGAGGTGAAGGAACTGCTCTCGCCCCTGGCCCGGCCGCAGGACTTCAGCGGCAGCCTGGTGGACTTCAACGTGCGCGCCGAGCGCATGGGCTGGCTGCCCTCGGCGCCGCAGCTGGGCACCAACCCGCTGCGCCTGGCCGCCGCGGCCCAGGCCGCCGGCAAGAGCACCGTCGACTACACCGTCGAGCAGCTCAAGAGCGGCCAGCTGCGCTTCGCCAGCGAAGACCCGGACAACCCGCAGAACCACCCGCGCAACCTGTTCGTCTGGCGCTCCAACCTGCTGGGCAGCTCGGGCAAGGGCCACGAGTACATGCTCAAGTACCTGCTCGGCACCAAGAACGGCGTGCTCGGCAAGGACCTGGGCGAGGCCGGCAAGCAGAAGCCCGAAGAGGTGCTGTGGAAGGACGAGCCCATCGAGGGCAAGCTCGACCTGCTGGTGACCCTGGACTTCCGCATGTCCACCACCTGCCTGTACTCCGACGTGGTGCTGCCGACGGCGACCTGGTACGAGAAGGACGACCTCAACACCTCGGACATGCATCCCTTCATCCACCCGCTCACCGCCGCCACCGACCCGGCCTGGGAAGCGCGCAGCGACTGGCAGATCTACGACGGCATCGCCCGCGCCTTCTCGCGCCTGTGCGTCGGCCACCTGGGCGAGGAAACCGACCTGGTGACCCTGCCGCTGCAGCACGACAGCCCCGGCGAACTGGCCCAGGCGCAGGTGCGCGACTGGAAGAAGGGCGAGTGCGAGCCCATCCCCGGCAAGACCATGCCCTCGCTGATCGAGGTCAAGCGCAACTACCCGGAAACCTACGAGCGCTTCAGCTCCGTCGGCCCGCTGCTGGACACCCTGGGCAACGGCGGCAAGGGCATCGCCTGGCAGACCCAGGAAGAGGTCGAGCTGCTCGGCAAGCTCAACTACCGCAAGCTCGACGGTTCCGCCGAAGGGCGGCCGCGGCTGGCCTCGGCGGTGGACGCGGCGGAGATGATCCTCACCCTGGCCCCGGAAACCAACGGCCAGGTGGCGGTCAAGGCCTGGGCCGCGCTGTCGAAGATCACCGGGCGCGACCACACCCACCTGGCGCGGCCCAAGCAGGAAGAGAAGATCCGCTTCCGCGACCTGGTGGCGCAGCCGCGCAAGATCATCTCCAGCCCCACCTGGTCGGGCCTGGAGGACGAGCACGTGAGCTACAACGCCTGCTACACCAACGTCCACGAGCTGATCCCCTGGCGCACCCTGACCGGCCGCCAGCAGTTCTACCAGGACCACCCCTGGATGCGCGCCTTCGGCGAGAGCCTGATGGTCTACCGCCCGCCCATCGACACCAAGGCCGCGGCCAGCGTCGCCGAGCCGCGCAGCAACGGCAACCCGGAGATCGCCCTGAACTGGCTGACGCCGCACCAGAAGTGGGGCATCCACTCCACCTACAGCGACAACCTGCTGATGCAGACGCTGTCGCGCGGCGGGCCCATCGTCTGGATCAGCGAGGACGACGCGCGCGCCATCGGCGTGGTCGACAACGACTGGATCGAGCTCTACAACGCCAACGGCGCCATCGCCGCGCGGGCGGTGGTCAGCCAGCGGGTGCGCCCGGGCATGGCGATGATGTACCACGCCCAGGAACGCATCCTCAACGTGCCCGGCTCCGAAGTGACGGGCACCCGCGGCGGCATCCACAACTCGGTGACGCGGGTGTGCCCCAAGCCGACCCACATGATCGGCGGCTACGCCCAGCTGTCCTACGGCTTCAACTACTACGGCACCGTCGGCTCCAACCGCGACGAGTTCGTCATCGTGCGCAAGATGAAGCGCATCGACTGGCTCGACGGCGAAGGCAACGACTACCAGCAGGAGGCGGTGAAATGAAGATCCGTTCCCAGGTCGGCATGGTCCTCAACCTCGACAAGTGCATCGGCTGCCACACCTGCTCGGTCACCTGCAAGAACGTCTGGACCAGCCGCGAAGGCATCGAGTACGCCTGGTACAACAACGTCGAGACCAAGCCCGGCATCGGCTACCCCAAGGAGTGGGAGAACCAGAAGAAGTGGAACGGCGGCTGGGTGCGCAACGCCGACGGCTCCATCAACCCGCGCATCGGCGGCAAGTGGCGGGTGCTGGCGAACATCTTCGCCAACCCCGACCTGCCGCAGATCGACGACTACTACGAACCCTTCACCTTCGACTACCAGCACCTGCACAGCGCCGCCCAGGGCGAGCACCAGCCGGTGGCGCGGCCGCGCTCGCTGATCAGCGGGCAGCGCATGGACAAGGTGGAGTGGGGGCCGAACTGGGAGGAACTGCTGGGCACCGAGTTCGCCAAGCGGCGCAAGGACATCAACTTCGAGCAGGTCCAGGCCGACATCTACGGCCAGTTCGAGAACACCTTCATGATGTACCTGCCGCGCCTGTGCGAGCACTGCCTGAACCCGGCGTGCGTGGCCTCGTGCCCCAGCGGGGCGATCTACAAGCGCGAGGAGGACGGCATCGTCCTGATCGACCAGGACAAGTGCCGCGGCTGGCGCATGTGCATCAGCGGCTGCCCGTACAAGAAGATCTACTACAACTGGAAGAGCGGCAAATCCGAGAAGTGCATCTTCTGCTACCCGCGCATCGAGACCGGCCAGCCGACGGTCTGCTCGGAGACCTGCGTGGGGCGCATCCGCTACCTCGGCGTGCTGCTCTACGACGCCGACCGCATCGAGGAAGTGGCCGCCTCGGCCGATGACCGCGACCTCTACCACCGCCAGTGCGAAATTTTCCTCGACCCCCACGACCCGCAGGTGATCGAGCAGGCGCGCAAGGACGGCGTGCCCGACAGCGTCATCGCCGCCGCCCAGGCCTCGCCGGTGTACAAGCTGGCCATCGACTGGCAGCTGGCCCTGCCGCTGCACCCGGAGTACCGCACCCTGCCCATGGTCTGGTACGTGCCGCCGCTGTCGCCCATCCAGTCCGCCGCCGAGGCCGGCCACGTGGAGTTCGACGGCGTGCTGCCGAAGATCGAATCGCTGCGCATCCCCGTGCGCTACCTGGCCAACATGCTCACCGCGGGTGAGGAGGCGCCGGTGGTGCTGGCCCTCAAGCGGCTGATGGCCATGCGCGTATACATGCGCGCCAAGCACGTGGACGGCACCCTGAACGAGGCGGTGCTGCAGCAGGTCGGCCTGAGCCAGCGCCAGGTGGAGGAGATGTACCGCTACCTGGCCATCGCCAACTACGAGGACCGCTTCGTCATCCCCACCGGGCACCGCGAGGCCCTGCCCGACGCCTATGCCGAGCGCAGCGGCTGCGGCTTCACCTTCGGCAACGGCTGCCACGGCGGCAACAGCGAGGTCAGTCTGTTCGGCGGCAGCAAGCAGACCACCACCCTGGTCAAGCCGGTGCAGACCTTCGACCCGGTGGAGGACAGCCGCCATGGATGAGCGCCAGCCCGAGGGCCTGCTGAGCCTGCGCGTGCTGGCCCGGCTGCTCGACTACCCCTGCGCCGAACTGCAGGCGGCGGCCGGCGAGCTGGCCGCCATCCTCGGCGCCGAGACGCGCCTGCCCGCCGCGTTGCGCGAGCGCCTGCGGCAGTGGTGCCGGCGCCTGGCGCAAAGCGAACTGCTCGACTTGCAGGAGGCCTACGTCGAACTCTTCGACCGCAGCCGCTCGGTCTCGCTGCTGCTGTTCGAGCACGTCCACGGCGAATCCCGCGACCGCGGCCAGGCCATGGTCGACCTGCTGGCCGAGTACCAGGCCGCCGGCTTCCAGCTCGACGCCCGCGAACTGCCCGACCACCTGCCGCTGTTCCTCGAATACCTCTCCACCCGCAGCCACGCGGAGATCGGCCAGTGGCTGGGCGACATCCAGCACATCCTCGCGCTGCTCGCCGCGCGTCTGGAAGAGCGCGGCGCCGACCACGCCCTGGTGCCCCACGCGCTGCTGGCGCTGATCGGCCGCAGCGAACTGATCCAGCAGCAGCGCCCGGCGGTGGAAGGGGAGGCGCCGGACGACACCCCGCAAGCCCTGGATGCGGTCTGGGAAGAGGAAATCGTCCGCTTCAACGCCGACTCCGACCAGGACTGCAGCCTGCAATCCGCCGAGGGCCGGCGCCTGGCCGAGCGCAAGTACGAAGCGGTCCCGCAGGTCATCCAGGTCCTGCCGACCACCCCGCCGCCCCTGGCGGACGGCCAATGAACGGAGGCTCACCATGTTCGAAGACTACGTTCTGCACCTGCTCTACGGTTACTACCCCTACCTGGCCGGCACCGTGTTCCTGCTCGGCAGCCTGCTGCGCTACGACTACGGCCAGTACACCTGGAAGACCGGCTCCAGCCAGCTGCTCTCCAGCCGCCACATGCGCCTGGCCAGCAACCTGTTCCACATCGGCATCCTGGCGATCTTCTTCGGTCACCTGGTCGGCCTGCTGACCCCGCACTGGGTCTACGAGCCGTTTCTTTCCGCCGGCCACAAGCAGCTCATGGCCATCGTCTTCGGCGGCATTGCCGGGGTGCTCTGCGTGATCGGCGGCGCCATGCTGCTGTGGCGGCGGCTGTTCAACCCGCGGGTACGGGCCTCGTCCAGCTTCATGGACAACCTGATCATCGCGCTCTTGCTGCTGCAGGCCTGCCTGGGGCTGATCACCATCTTCTTCTCGCTGCACCACCTGGACGGCGAGATGATGCTGGCCCTGGCCGGCTGGGCGCAGTCCATCGTGTTCTTCCGCGGCGACGCGGCCAGCTTCCTGATCGGCACGCCGCTGATCTTCAAGATCCACATCTTCCTCGGCCTGACCATCATCCTGCTGTTCCCTTTCACCCGCCTGGTGCACGTCTGGAGCATCCCCCTGGGCTACTTCGGGCGTAACTACCAGATCGTCCGCCGGCGCGGCTGAGGAGCGAAGCCATGGCCCAAATGATCGCCGTCGAGAACCTGCCGGACGAACCCGTCGCGGTTATCCGCGTCGGCAACGCCCGGCTCAGCGAAGCCGACATCGCCCGGGAAACCCCCTTCCACCCGGCCGCCTCCCTGGCCGAGGCGCAACTGCAGGCGGCCCGCGCCCTGGTGGTGCGTGAACTGCTGGGGCAAAGGGCCGCCAGCCTCGGCCTGCTGCCCGAAGGCCAATTGGGGGAGGAGGGCGCCGACCAGGCCGTGGCGGCGCTGCTGGAGCGTGAACTGCAAGTCCCCGAGCCCGACGAAGAGGCCTGCCGGCGCTACTTCGAGGCGCACCGCGAACGCTTCGCCGAGCCGGCCCGGGTCAAGGTCCGGCACATCCTCCTGCCCGCCGCCCCGGACGACGCCAGCGCCCGCGACGCCCACTACCACCTGGGCGAAAAGCTGCTGCGCGAACTGCACCGCGAGCCGCAACGCTTCACCGAACTGGCCCAACGCCACTCGGCCTGCCCGTCGAAGGAAGAAGGCGGCGACCTCGGCTGGCTAAGCGCCGGGCAAACCGTGGCCGAACTCGACCAGGCCCTGCAGCGCCTGCCCCCGGGCCTGCACGACCGCCCCCTGGCCTCGCGCTACGGCTGGCACCTGGTGAGCATCGACGACCGCCGCGAAAGCAGGCCGCTGCCCTACGCCCAGGTCAGCGCCCGCGTGCGCCACAGCCTGCGCGAGGAAGCCACCCGCCAGGCCCTGCGCCAATACCTGCTGGCCCTGGAAAAGGAAATAGGCGTCAAGGGCATCACCCTCGACGACAGCCCCGAGCATGGCGCCCGGTCGTGACGTAGGGCGTATAACCGTTCGCGGTTATACGCCGCTACACCTTCCTTGCCGGCGACTCCGTGGTCGAGCCTGGCGCGGCTCCGACGGCGGCTCCGTGCCCGGCACCGAGCGGAATGCGACCGAGGTCAAACGGCGGATAACGCGGAGCGTTATTCGCCCTACGCCAGGCCACCCGTAGGGCGTACAACCGTTCGCGGTTGTACGCCGTTGGCCATGCTACCGGGGCGCCTGGCTCCACCCTGTAGGAGCGCGCCCTGCGCGCGAATCGCGGGCAGGGCCCGCTCCTACAGTCTGCAATGAGGCACGGAGCTTCCCCGTAGGAGCGGACTCCGTCCGCGATCGGCGGATAACGCCAGGCCTGCCGGTGACGTAGGGCGAATAACCGTTCGCGGTTATCCGCCGCTACACCTTCCTTGTCGGCAACTCCGTGGTTGAGTCTGGCGTGGTTCCGACAGCGGCTCCGTGCCCGGTACCGAGCGGAATGCGGCCAAGGTCGAACGGCGGATAACGCGGAGCGTTATTCGCCCTACGCCAGGTCTACCCGTTGGCCATGCTACCGGGGCGCCTGGCTCCACCCTGTAGGAGCGCGCCCTGCGCGCGAATCGCGGGCAGGGCCCGCTCCTACAGTCCGCAACGAGGCACGGCGTTTCCCGTAGGAGCGAACTCCTGGGAACCCAACACCCGCTGCACCCCGGCCGGTCGGCTCACCAGAGCCTGATGGTGTAGTCGATGTTTATCCGCGTCTCGTTGTCGCTTCGGAACGTGGCGTTCGCATTCTGCTGGTTTCGGTAGAAGGTCTCTCGCAACCGGAACGCCAGGCCTTTCGCGGGGCCGGACTGGATGACGTAGGATAGTTCGAAGTCCTTCGAGGACTCGCTGAGGCTGCCGCCGCCCAGCGCAGGCAGGTCGATGCTGTCGCCGTGCAGGTAGCGCGCCATGCCGGTCAGGCCCGGTATGCCCGAGGCGGCGAAGTCGTAGTCGTACCTCAGGGTCCAGGTGCGCTCCCTGGGGTTCACGAAGTCCGCGCTCAGGGTGCCGTCGCTCAGCACGATGGGCTCGCCGCCGGCGAGGTAGGGAAAGGCGGTATCGCCGAACTGGCGCATGTAGCCGACGCCCAGGCTGTGGCCGCCCCACAGGTAGCTGAACATGCCGCCCACGTTCAGGTTGTCGACCTTCCCGGCCTTGGCCTGGCCGTCGTCGCGGCTGTCGAATACGCGGATATCCGACTTGAGCCTGCTTTCGCCCAGCGGCAGCCAATGGAGCGCGCCCAGGAAGTCCTGGGTATAGATGTCCCGCAGTTCCGCATGGAACAGGCGCAAGGTCAGGTTGTCGGTCCAGCGATAGTCGACACCATGGAAGTCGAAGCGCTCGGCGGTCGCCCCGGGCTGGAAACGGCCATTGGGCGATGCCAGTGCGAGCGGCTGGTAATCGGTGGAGTCCCGCTGGTTGACCCGGTCCATTCGCCCCGCATGAAGCGTCAGCCCGTCCAGCTCGTCGGAGATCATGTAGACCCCGCGGAACGACTGCGGTAGAAGCCGGGCAGGGCTTGCGTAGATCACCGGCAGCGAGGGGAACTGCGTTCCTACCGATACCCTGGTCCTGGAGACCTTGCCTTTCAGGGCCAGGCCGAGTTCGGAGTACTCGTCCCTCACTTCCCGGCTCAGCGGGTCGTAGGAAAGCAACTGGGTGCCCGTGCGGTCCGGCGACGAGTCGAGCTTGAGCCCCAGCATCCCTGTCGCATCGAGGCCGAAGCCGACAGTCCCCTCGGTGAAGCCTGAATGGGCCCTGACGATGAACCCCTGGGCCCATTCCCGGGCGGCGGGGTACGGGGTTTCGTCCTTGTAGTCCCGGTCCAGGTAGAAGTTGCGGGCAGTGAGGGTGACGCTGCTGTCCTCGATGAGGTCCGCGAACGCGCTTTGCGAGAGCAAGGCCGCGAACCCCGCCAGGCCGGACAGTCTGAAGTCGAAAGATTGAGTGCTCATGGGGTACTACCTTCTTGTTCTTGTTATGGGTGTAACCAGGGGCCTGGCCCGGGTGGCCAGGCGATGACGGGCCGCCGGCTGTTGCGGCCGCCTCTGCGGCCATCAGGAAGCCTGGCGGAGGCGCTCGATGATCCTGCGCGCGCGGTTGGCGCCCACGTCCACGTGGATGTCCACCAGCGGCCGGGGGCCGAACGCGAGCATGTTCCTGTACTGGGCCTCGATCACGACCTTGTCCTCGTCGAAGGTCATGACGGTCTGTTCGACGACCTTCGCCTTGGTCTCTTCGGGATTGCTCCGTGGGTTGGTGGCGATGGTCCAGAAGTAGTGGCTGGTGCTTTCCGTCTCGGGCGTCACGCCGTGGAAACCGCGCATGTGGAAGCCGCCGCGGCGGGGGTCGTCGAGCGATTCGCTGCCGGCGTCGACCGCGCCGGTCCAGATGCGCAGGTGGGTGACGCGGAACTCGATTTCCTGCCAGCGATCGACCTTGCCCCGGAACGGGTAGGCGGCGGTGTAGGTCGGCGGCGGCACCGAGCCCGGCATGTGGCGAACCACCCGCACGCTGCTGTCGTCGCTCTCGACGCGCATCCGGGCGTTCATGTGGATACTGGCGTTGCCGCCGATGGTTCGCAGGTGCACGTAGCCCAGGTGGCTCAGGTCGAGAAGGTTGTCGTGGATGAGCTGATAGGGGGCCTGGTAGTGGTAGACGCCCCCGTCGTAGAGGTACTCGCCGCTGCTATGGACCTCGTAGGCCGGGGGCTCGCAGGTCGGCTCCCGGTGCTCCGCGCTGCCGAACCAGATCCAGATGATCCGGTCGCGCTCACGGACGTGGTAGGCCGGCACCCTGGCCTTGGTGGGAATCCTTTCCTGCCCGGGCACCTCCAGGCACTGCCCCGCGCCGTTGAACAGCAGGCCATGGTAGCCACAGCGCACCCCTTGCGCTTCGAGCGTGCCGTGGGACAGCGGGAGCGCCCGGTGGCAGCAGCGATCCTCCAGGGCTGCCGGCCGGCCATCCGCGGTGCGGAACAGTACGACGGGCTGGCCGAGCAGGGTCCTGCCTATCGGCTTGTCTTTCAGCTCCCAGGCGAAGCCTGCGACGTACCACTGGTCCAGCGGGAACTTCGGCGGCGCGGCGGGCGCCGCAACCTCGTAGGCGAGTGACTGGGCTTGCGATGTGCTCATGGCGGTCTCCAGCTATCAGGTGTGGGCTTGTTGAAGGTCACAGGTCCAGCACGAGGCGTGGGCTGCGGGAACGGGAACAGCAAGGGGTGAAGCTGTCGTTTCGGGCGTGCTCCGCGGCGTCCAGGTACTGGTCGCGGTGGTCCGGCTCACCGGCCAGCACGCGGGTGATGCAGGTGCCGCAGATGCCCTGTTCGCAGGCGCTTTCGATTGCGACGCCGTGCGCCAGCAGCACCTCCAGGGCGGTCTTCTGCGCGGGCACCTGGAGCACGCGGCCGGAGCTGGACAGCTCGATCTCGAAGGCCCGGTCGCCTTCGAGAACCTGCGGCGGAGCCGTGAAGTCCTCGCGGTGGAACTGCCGATCGCTCCAGCCGGAGGCCTTGGCGGTGGCTTGGATGTGCGACATGAAGCCTGACGGCCCGCAAACGTAGAGCTGGTCGCCCTGCGCGGGCAACGCGAGGACCTGCGCTGCATCCAGCCGCTGCTCG
Source organism: Pseudomonas delhiensis (assembly GCF_900187975.1). Taxonomy (GTDB): domain Bacteria; phylum Pseudomonadota; class Gammaproteobacteria; order Pseudomonadales; family Pseudomonadaceae; genus Pseudomonas; species Pseudomonas delhiensis. The sequence continues at coordinate 23,498 of NZ_FZPC01000044.1, forward strand.
ACCGGGCCGTTGTCGACATGAACCCGCAGGTGCTTCGCGAAGGGGGCCTCGTTCAGAAGCCCAAGGAATGCCAGGCGCTCGATGGAGCGGCCGCAATAGTGGAGCTCGAAGCGCTTGCCCGCCGCGAGAAGGCTGTGGGCCATGGCGAGCATCGGCGTGATGCCGATGCCGCCGGCGAACAGCAGGTAGCGATCGCCGCCGAGGTCCAGGTCGAACAGATTGCGCGGTGCGCCTATGGCCAGGCGCGAGCCTTCCTGCACGTCCGCATGCATGCCTCGGGAGCCGCCCCGCGAGGCTGGTTCGTCGAGCACCGCGATGAGGTATCGGCCGCGTTCATGGGGCGAATTGCACAGCGAATACTGGCGGACGATCCCCGGCGCGACATGCACGTCGATGTGCGACCCGGCGGTGAATGGCGGCAGTTCCGCGCCGTTGGCGGCGGCCAGTTCGAAGCTGCAGACACCTTCGGCTTCGGCGATTTTTCGAGCGACACGAACTTCGAGCATGAGCGTACCCCCACCGCGGCTGTGCAGTGTTCGAAAGCGAATGGACGTGGGGCCGGCGTTACCGGCAGGGTGCGTCAGGCGTGAGCGTCGGGAGGGAAGTACGGGCGCGGGTAAGACATGGCACGGCACCTCTGGATTATTATTGTCGTGCCGCGTGCGCTTGGATGCGGACGCGGAATCTATGGGTGATTCCCATCCTAAGTATTTTAGTTGCGATGTCAACCAATTCAATCAACGCGCAGGAACCGCTCGACATGCCCCGCTCGCCCCTCAACCTGGACCGCTACGTTCCCGCACTGCTGACCTCGCTGACCAACAAGATGGCCAGCGGGGCCTCGGCCTGCTACCGCAAGCATTTCGGGATAGGGATAGTGGAGTGGCGGGTGCTGGCCATGCTCGCGGTGGAAGACCACATCAGCGCCAACCGCGTGGTGCAGGTGATAGGCCTCGACAAGAGCGCCGTCAGCCGAGCGCTGCAGGTGCTCGAGCGCGATGGCTACGTGGCGACGAAAGTCGATGCGAAGGACGCGCGCCGGTACACGGTCTCGCTGACCCCATCGGGGCGTGAACTCCACGACCGGGTGCTGGTGACCGCGCTGGAGAGGGAGAGACTGCTGCTGGCGGCCCTGGGCGAGGAGGAGGTGGAGATGCTCATCGACTTCCTGCACCGGATGAGCGCCCAGCTGGACGCGGTGAACGCCGTGGAGCCGGAGTCCTGATGTAGGGCGAATAACCGTTCGCGGTTGTACGCCGTTACACCTTCCTTGTCGGCAACGCCGTGGTTTAGCCTGGCGCAGCTCCGATGGCGGCTCCGTGCCCGGCACCGAGCGGACCGCGGCCAAGGTCAAACGGCGGATAACGCGGAGCGTTATTCGCCCTACGCCGGGCCCACCCGTAGGGCGTACAACCGTTCGCGGTTGTACGCCGCTGGTCACGCTACCGAGGTATGCGGCATGGCCGGTGAATCCAATCGCGGACAAAGTCCGCTCCTACGACCGTGCTTCCCTGCGCCCTACGGTGCTGGGCCGCATCCTTAACGCCAAACTCCGCTTTTGGTCGACAGGAAAATTGTGCCGCGTTATCGGTTCCGATAATTTTGCTTGCCTGGCTTTATCAGCGGGCAGATATCGACCTGGCCAGGAGCCGCCTGCGCGATTGACCGAGGGAAAGAAAATGATCGAGGTCCAAGCGTTCAACAGCGTCTTCGACGCCATTGCAGACACCACCGCAGAGGCGGAAAAGCTGCGCCTGCGCGCGACACTCCTGCAGGCGATCCAGAAGGAGGCAGCCAGTTGGGATGGCACCGACCGCAGCCGCGCCCAGCGTCTGGGTATCACTGCGCCGCGTTATACCCTGCTCAAGCGCGGCCAGTTGGGTGAGTTCAGCCTGGATGCTCTGGTTGTGCTCGCCGTTCACGCCGGACTGTCCATCGGCCTGACCATAGAACATCAGGCGGCGTGATCGCTCCCGGAGGGCAGGTTGCGTAGGGCGTACAACCGTTCGCGGTTGTACGCCGTTGCCGTTCTTGCCGCCAACGCCGTGGCCGAACCCGAAGCGCCAGCCCCCGTACGATGGGTGGAGCGAAGCGATACCCATGCTGCCTCGCCATCGATGGGTATCGCTGCGCTCAACGCCATCCTACGAACAGGTCTGGTGCTTAGCGGTTGGGTGTGGCGTTCAGCTGCGGCCATTGTCGGTAGGGTACCCACAGCATGCCTTGCCAGTGCAGCACCGTCAGGGCCTGGGTGGGGGCGTGGAGGGTTTCGCGGCGGGGTTGGCGGGTGTCGTGGCGGTAGCTGTCGCGCAGGGTGGGCACCACTTCCTGGGTGATCCATTGGCGGATGCAGCGGTTTTCCGGGTGGAAGTGGTGGATCAGCGTGGCGTATACGGCGGACTCGCTGAGCAGCAGTTCGTCCTCGTAGTCGCCGTTGCCGCCGCGCAGCCAGGCGCGGCGGTGCTGGTCGTCGTCCAGGTTGCGCAGCACGCGCTCTTCCAGCGACGGCATGCCCATCAGCCGGCCGAGGTCGCGGGCGCAGAACCAGCATTGGTCTTCCAGCAGCAGGGCGCGCAGTTGGCGCTTGTGGCGGGTGAACAGGGTGGGGATCAGGACCTCTTCAGACATGGCGCACCTCCAGGGTGGAGGGGGAAGAGGGCAGGTACGGCGAAGCGCCTTCGGGCTGAAGGCTGGGGGTGATAGGCATATCCATTACCTCTGGTCGCTTCTTAGGGCGTGATTGGAGTCGGGAGCTAAGAAACCCACCAGAGACGGGCCGGACGTATTCCCCTTGCGGGTCTTGTATTAGCCCACTCCCGACAGCACGGGTTCTTTCTTGCGGACGCGACAGGGCCGCAGGCGCAAAAAAGCCGCATAGGCTATCGGGTGCGGTGGACCGCTCTGGTTTAGGCGTTTCTTAGGCGCCGGATGCGAGATTAGGGGGATGGCAGAGATAGGTCAAGTGAAAGATCTTTGGACATAAATCCAAAATTCCGAAGAGAAGTTTATTGTAGGCTTTGACTATTGATAATCGCTTGCTCTGCTTCCTGGGTTATAAATTTTAAAAATCTCAAAGAACCAAGCAATAGCTGTGCATAAGGATAGTGAGAAAATCCATACTAGTAATGTTGGAGTGTACGTGCTTAAGTTGGAAGGTGTGCTCATGATACAGAGGGTTCCGTAACCAAGTGATGCCCCGCAACCTAGTCTCGATGCGCCATGAAAGGCTGAGATCCCTTCTTGTAAATATGGTTTTGCATGGGTAAATATTTTCTCTGTTCTTTCTCTCTTTGGCGTGAAGGCTATGCGTGTTACTAGGATGGAAATTGCAAAACAAGCGTAGACTCCAAAGAGATTTGTCACCATCTTTACTGTTAGAAGTGATTGAATCGTTTGTAGTGTTTCAGCTAGCCCATAGATGTAGAAACAGAGCCAGACAGGGATGCTGCCTATTAGGGTGCAGACAATTATTTCTTTCTTGAATGCTGTCCATAAACTGAAATTTTGATTTTGGCGAATTATCATTTCTCTTTCCAAATAAAAAGCCCCGCACAAGGCGGGGCTTTTGTCTTTCTAATCACTGCCCCAAAATTCCATTTCGAGTATCAGCGTTTCTAATGGTCTTGACTTGCTGCTTTGCTACTACTTCCGTCAGTCCCAGCTCAGCGCGCCGCCGGTCTGGTACTCGATCACGCGGGTCTCGAAGAAGTTCTTTTCCTTCTTCAGGTCCATGATTTCGCTCATCCACGGGAAGGGGTTGCTGGTGCCCGGGTATTCTTCCTTCAGGCCGATCTGGGTCAGGCGGCGGTTGGCGATGAACTTGAGGTAGTCCTCCATCATCGCCGCGTTCATGCCCAGGACGCCGCGCGGCATGGTGTCGCGTGCGTATTCGATTTCCAGCTGGGTGCCCTGCAGGATCATCTGCGTGGCTTCGTCCTTCATCTGGGCATCCCACAGGTGCGGGTTTTCGATCTTGATCTGGTTGATCACGTCGATGCCGAAGTTCAGGTGCATGGATTCGTCGCGCAGGATGTACTGGAACTGTTCGGCGGTGCCGGTCATCTTGTTGCGGCGGCCCATGGAGAGGATCTGGGTGAAGCCGCAGTAGAAGAAGATGCCTTCCAGCACGCAGTAGTAGGCGATCAGGTTGCGCAGGAACTGGCGGTCGGTTTCCGGGGTGCCGGTCTGGAACTGCGGGTCGGAGATCGAGCGGGTGTACTTCAGGCCCCAGGACGCTTTCTTCGCGACGCTCGGGATCTCGTGGTACATGTTGAAGATCTCGCCCTCGTCCATGCCCAGCGACTCGATGCAGTACTGGTAGGCGTGGGTGTGGATCGCCTCTTCGAAGGCCTGGCGCAGGATGTACTGGCGGCATTCGGGGTTGGTGATCAGGCGGTACACCGCCAGCACCAGGTTGTTCGCCACCAGGGAGTCGGCGGTGGAGAAGAAGCCGAGGTTGCGCATGACGATGCGGCGCTCGTCTTCGCTCAGGCCGTCCTTGCTCTTCCACAGGGCAATGTCGGCGTTCATGTTCACTTCCTGCGGCATCCAGTGGTTGGCGCAACCATCCAGATACTTCTGCCAGGCCCAGTCGTACTTGAAGGGTACGAGCTGGTTGAGGTCGGCGCGGGCGTTGATCATCTGCTTGTCGCCGACCTGCACGCGGGCGGCGGAGCCTTCCAGGTCGTCCAGGCCTTCCTGGATGTCGAGCGCGTCCAGGGCCTGCTTGGCGCGGGCGACCGCGTCGGAGTCGCTGGCGGAGACGGCGCGGGCTTCTTCCACGGAGCCGGCGGCTTCGTCGTCCAGCTTGTCGGCGGCCTGGGCGGCGGCCTTGGCCACGGCCGGGGCGGCCTTGGCTTCGGTGGGGTCTTCTTTGTCGAATTCGTCCCAGCTCAGCATTGGGGGCTCCTTTCAGTCGCAGCTACAAGCCACAAGCTTGAAGCTACAAGAGGTTTGGTGTTGCCGGTGAAGCCAGGGCGCACCTGGCTTCACCGTCGTCGAGCACGTTAAGGCAACTGCGGACGGCTTGCGGCCTGTCGCTTGCAGCTTGCCGCTGCTCTTATTGGCAGGCTTCGCAGTCCGGGTTGTCGATGCTGCAGGCCTTGGGCACCGGGGCCGGCTGCGGGGCAGCGGCCGGGGCGGCTTGCAGGCCTTCGTCGATCACCGAGCTCACGGCGTTCAGCTTGCCGGTGTTGATGGTGGACTTCTCGGTGCTGGTGGCGGCCAGGGCACGGAGGTAGTAGGTGGTCTTCAGGCCGCGGTACCAGGCCATGCGGTAGGTCACGTCGAGCTTCTTGCCCGAGGCGCCGGCGATGTACAGGTTCAGCGACTGGGCCTGGTCGATCCACTTCTGGCGGCGGCTGGCGGCGTCGACGATCCACTTGGTCTCGACCTCGAACGCGGTGGCGTACAGGTCCTTGAGGTCCTGCGGGATGCGCTCGATCTGCTGCACGGAGCCGTCGTAGTACTTCAGGTCGTTGACCATGACCGGGTCCCACAGGCCGCGGGCTTTCAGGTCGCGCACCAGGTAGGGGTTGATCACGGTGAACTCGCCGGAGAGGTTCGACTTCACGTACAGGTTCTGGTAGGTCGGCTCGATGGACTGCGACACGCCGGTGATGTTGGCGATGGTCGCGGTCGGCGCGATGGCCATGATGTTCGAGTTGCGGATGCCTTTGCGCACGCGCTCGCGCACCGGGGCCCAGTCCAGGCTCTCGCTCTGGTCGACTTCGATGTACTTGGCGCCGCGGGCCTCGATCAGCAGCTTCTGCGAGTCGATCGGCAGGATGCCTTGCGACCACAGCGAGCCGTCGAAGGACTCGTAGGCGCCGCGCTCCTCGGCCAGGTCGCAGGAGGCCTGGATGGCGAAGTAGCTGATGGCTTCCATGGACTTGTCGGCGAAGTCGATGGCGGCGTCGGAGCCGTAGGCGATGTGCTGCAGGTACAGGGCGTCCTGGAAGCCCATGATGCCCAGGCCCACCGGACGGTGCTTGAGGTTGGAGTTCTCCGCCTGGGGCACCGAGTAGTAGTTGATGTCGATGACGTTGTCGAGCATGCGGACCGCGGTCTTGACGGTGCGGCCGAGCTTCTCGACGTCGAGCTTGCCGTCGACGATGTGGTTGACCAGGTTCACCGAGCCCAGGTTGCAGACGGCGATCTCGTCCTTGTTGGTGTTCAGGGTGATCTCGGTGCACAGGTTCGAGCTGTGCACCACGCCCACGTGCTGCTGCGGGCTGCGCAGGTTGCACGGGTCCTTGAAGGTCAGCCACGGGTGGCCGGTCTCGAACAGCATGGAGAGCATCTTGCGCCACAGGTCCTTGGCCTGGACGACCTTGTGCAGCTTCAGCTTGCCGTACTGGGTCAGGGCTTCGTAGTACTCGTAGCGCTCTTCGAAGGCCTTGCCGTAGAGGTCGTGCAGGTCGGGGACGTCGGCCGGGGAGAAGAGGGTCCAGGTGCCGTCTTCGAACACGCGCTTCATGAACAGGTCGGGAATCCAGTTCGCGGTGTTCATGTCGTGGGTGCGGCGGCGGTCGTCACCGGTGTTCTTGCGCAGCTCGAGGAATTCCTCGATGTCCAGGTGCCAGGTTTCCAGGTAAGCGCACACGGCGCCCTTGCGCTTGCCGCCCTGGTTCACGGCCACGGCGGTGTCGTTGACCACTTTCAGGAACGGAACCACGCCCTGGGACTTGCCGTTGGTGCCCTTGATGTAGGAGCCCAGCGCGCGCACCGGGGTCCAGTCGTTGCCCAGGCCGCCGGCGAATTTCGACAGCATGGCGTTGTCGTGGATGGCGCTGTAGATGCCCGACAGGTCGTCCGGCACGGTGGTCAGGTAGCAGCTGGACAGCTGCGGGCGCAGGGTGCCGGCGTTGAACAGGGTGGGGGTGGACGACATGTAGTCGAAGGACGACAGCAGGTTGTAGAACTCGATGGCGCGTTCTTCCTTCTGCGGCTCTTCGATGGCCAGGCCCATGGCCACGCGCATGAAGAACACCTGCGGCAGTTCGAAGCGGATGCCGTCCTTGTGGATGAAGTAGCGGTCGTAGAGGGTCTGCAGGCCCAGGTAGGTGAACTGCTGGTCGCGCTCGTGGTTCAGCGCGGCGCCCAGCTTGGCCAGGTCGAAGGTCTTCAGCTTGGGATCGAGCAGCTCGAACTCCACGCCCTTCTCGACGTATGCCGGCAGGGCCTTGGCGTAGAGGTCGGCCATCTCGTGGTGGGTGGCGCTCTCGACCACGCCGAGGAAGCCCAGGGCTTCGGCGCGCAGGGTGTCCATCAGCAGGCGGGCGGTGACGTAGGAGTAGTTCGGCTCGCGCTCCACCAGGGTGCGGGCGGTCATCACCAGGGCGGTGTTGACGTCCTTCTCGGCCACGCCGTCGTACAGGTTCTTCAGGGTCTCGCGCTCGATCAGGCCGCCGTCGACCTCGGCCAGGCCTTCGCAGGCTTCGCGGATGATGGTCTGCAGGCGGCCCATGTCCAGCGGCTGGGTGCTGCCGTCGGCCTTGGTGATGCGGATGCTCGGGTGCGGCTGGGCGACTTCGCCGGCGGCGCTGGCGGTCTTGCGCTCGGCGGCGCGGGCTTCGCGGTAGATCACGTAGTCGCGGGCGACCTTCTGTTCGCCGGCGCGCATCAGGGCCAGTTCGACCTGGTCCTGGATTTCTTCGATGTGGATGGTGCCACCGGACGGCATGCGGCGCTTGAAGGTCGCGGTGACCTGCTCGGTCAGGCGCGCGACGGTTTCATGGATGCGCGACGAGGCGGCAGCGGTGCCGCCTTCCACGGCGAGGAACGCCTTGGTGATGGCTACGGTGATCTTGTCATCGGTGTAGGGGACTACGGTGCCGTTGCGCTTGATCACGCGCAGCTGGCCGGGCGCGGTGGCGGCCAGATCCTGGGCGGATTCGGCGGCCTGCGGCGCTGCGGCCTGCGGGTTCTCGCGAGTGGTGTCGATTTGCATGGGTGGGTGTCTCCACGTTCTCGTAATGGGTTCTGTTACCGGCGCCGGGCGCCGTCCCGAAAAAAGAGCAAAAAGAGCGTGTGCGTCCGGCGTGGCCGGCCGCGCAAAAAACGTCTGGAGCAGGGGATGGGGACTCAAGCGCCTCCCTGGCCCAAGTCGGGTGTCCGGCTTTACGGGCCGGAACCACAATACCTAGTGGTGTTGACCGATCGGTTGCAACACCCGTACCGCATGGCCATCGACATCGATCACTCCTTTGCGGCCTGCGCCGCCTCGGACTTCCGTACGCCTGGATGCAGCTGCTGGGGGAACCGGAGGAGCCGTGGAAAAGGCTCGCGACCTCGTGCTTCTTCTTGTGTCCGGTTCCAGGTCGCGGACCCAACATGTAGGGGTTATCCGCAACGGGGATACAAGATAATGCGCTGCCGGGGGCTTTGCAAGATGACAGGCTGGGGGAAACCTGTGGATAAATTGTGGGTGGCGTGTGGGTGAGCGCGTATGGATCGCGCCAGGCCGCACCACCGCTGAATTTCGCCGTTCGTCACGCACGCGCAGGCTTTTTCGTACGCCGGCGCTGTGGGGCAGGGGGCGAACCCTACCACAATATCTTGTGGTCATGCCCGCGCGCGTTCCGCCCGTGCCATGGCGCGGCTTCCTGGCTACAATGCGGCACGTCCGCACGCGCCGCGCGGCGCCCCGGCGCCTGCCTCGCGGCGGTGCGCGGCGGACCCGTTCAGGTGCATTGGGAGGCGGTGTGGAGCAAGAGGCGCGAATCCTCATTGTCGAGGACGACCAGCGGTTGGCCGAGCTGACCCAGGATTATCTGGAAAGCAACGGCCTGAAGGTGAGCGTCGAGGCCGATGGCGCCCGCGCGGTGGACCGCGTGCTGGCGGAACGGCCGGACCTGGTGGTGCTGGACCTGATGCTGCCCGGCGAGGACGGCCTGTCGATCTGCCGGCGCCTGCGCCCGGACTACGACGGCCCGATCCTGATGCTCACCGCGCGCACCGACGACATGGACCAGATCCAGGGCCTGGAGATGGGCGCCGACGACTACGTGTGCAAGCCGGTGCGCCCGCGCCTGCTGCTGGCGCGCATCCGCGCCCTGCTGCGGCGCAGCGAGGGGCCGGAGGAGGCGCCGGCGCCGGCGGCGGGCAGCAAGCGCCTGGCCTTCGGCAAGCTGGTGATCGACAACGCCATGCGCGAGGCCTGGCTGGACGGCCAGACCATCGAGCTGACCAGCGCCGAGTTCGACCTGCTCTGGCTGCTGGCCGCCAACACCGGGCGCATCCTCTCCCGCGAGGAGATCTTCAATTCCCTGCGCGGCATCGAGTACGACGGCCAGGACCGTTCCATCGACGTGCGCATCTCGCGCATCCGCCCGAAGATCGGCGACGACCCCATGCACCCGCGGCTGATCAAGACGGTGCGCAGCAAGGGCTACCTGTTCGTTGGCGAGCAGTAGGGGGCTTGCGCTGATCCGCCGCCTGGCTTCGGGGTCGTGCGTTGCTGCGGCTGTTCATTGGGTTCCCGCGTTCGCGGGAATGACGGGGGTGGGTTCGGTGTTTCCCGCACCCTGCGCAGCAGCCCCCCGGTATCCATACTTCCCGGCGTCATTCCTGCGCAGGCGGGAACCCAGCGACTTCACCCCGGCCCATGAACCCGGCGCTCCAGGGGGCAGCCGATGAAATCCATCTTCCTGCGCATCTACGGCGGCATGCTGCTGACCCTGGTGCTGGTCGCCGCCCTCGGCGTGCTGACCCTGCACCTGGTCAACGAGGTGCGCGGCGATCGCTACCGCGAGGAGCTGGCCCGCGGCACCTTCCGCCTGATGGCCGACGAGATGGCGCCCATGGAGGAGGTGGACCGCAAGCGCGCGCTGCTGCAGTGGAGCCGCCTGATGGGCATCCCGCTGAGCCTGCAGAAGCTCGACGCGCTGGGCATGGACGGCCGCGATCGCGCGCGGCTGATGAACGACCAGGTGCTGGTGGAGGCCTTCGGCCCGCACCAGGTGAATATCTACACCCAGGTCAGCCTGCAGGAAGGGCTGGTGCTCACCGGCGAGGTGGAGCAGGTCAGCGAGCAGCTGGCGCGGGCCACCATCTATATGCTGATGGACGAGCTGCGCCGCTTCCCCGCCAGCGAGCAGCCCTACCACCTGGCGCGCATCGTGCGCGACAAGCGCTTCGGCTTCGACGTGCACCTGCTGCGCCTGAAGGAGATCGACCTGGACGACGACCAGAGCCGCCGGGTGGAGGAGGGCGACACCGTGCTGGCGCTGGGCAAGAACGGCGATTCCATCCGCGTGGTGGCCGGCATCGTCGACACGCCCTGGGTGCTGGAGCTGGGGCCGATCTACCAGATGAACCCCTACCCGCCGCAACTGCTGCTGCTGATCGCCGCCGTCGGCCTGTCGCTGATCGGCCTCACCCTGTACCTGCTGGTCAGCCGCCTGGAGCAGCGCCTGCGCGGCCTGGAGTCGGCCGCCTCGCGCATCGCCCGCGGCAGCCTGGAGACCCGCGTGGAGGAGCGCGGCAGCGACTCGGTGGGGCGCCTGGCCGGCACCTTCAACCACATGGCCGAGCAGATCCAGCGCCTGGTCAGCGTGCAGCGCGAGCTGGTCCGCGCGGTGTCCCACGAGCTGCGCACGCCGGTGGCGCGGCTGCGCTTCGGCCTGGAGATGATCGAGTCCGCCGAGGACGACAAGGCCCGGCGCAAGTACATCGAGGGCATGGACGGCGACATCCAGGACCTCGACCAGATGGTGGACGAGATGCTCACCTACGCGCGCCTGGAGCAGGGCTCGCCGGCGCTGAGCTACCAGGCGGTGGAGCTGGGCGCGCTGGTGCGCCAGGTGGTGGCGGAGATCGCCCCGCTGCGCCGCGAGGTGCAGGTGAGCTGCGAGGCGGGCGCGCTGGTGCCCTTCGACCAGGGCAGCTGGATCGAGGCCGAGCCGCGCTACCTGCACCGCGCCCTGCAGAACCTGCTGAGCAACGCCATCCGCTACGCCGAGACGCGGGTGCGGGTGAGCTACCGCGTCAGCCTGGACCGCTGCCAGGTGGACGTCGAGGACGACGGCCCGGGCGTGCCCGAGGACCGCTGGGAGCGCCTGTTCACGCCGTTCTTCCGCGTCGACGACAGCCGCACGCGGGTCACCGGCGGGCATGGCCTGGGGCTGTCCATCGTGCGGCGGATCATCCGCTGGCACGGCGGCCGGGTGTCCATCGCCCGCAGCCCGGGCCTGGGCGGCGCCTGCTTCACCCTGGCCTGGCCGCGGCGCCAGGCGCCCAGGGAGTAGGCCGGCCGGCGGCCCCGGTTGATACTTTACGAAAATACATTATATATTTTTGTATATTGTTTTCTGGAAGCCCTGTCCATGAGCATCGACTGGAATGCCTTCACCCCCTGGAGCGCCCTGGCCGGCGGCGCGGTGATCGGCTTGGCCGCCGGCCTGTTCGCCCTGCTCAACGGCCGCGTGGCCGGCATCAGCGGGTTGCTCGGCGGCCTGCTGGCCAGGGGCGGCGCCGGCGGCGAGCGCCTGGCCTTCCTCCTCGGGCTGTTGCTGGCGCCGCTGCTGTGGCTGGCCTTCGGGCCGCTGCCGGCGCTGCACTTCGACAGCGCCTGGCCGGCGCTGCTGCTGGCCGGGCTGCTGGTGGGGCTGGGCAGCCGCTACGGCGCCGGCTGCACCAGCGGCCATGGGGTGTGCGGCCTGGCGCGGCTGTCGCCGCGGTCGCTGGTGGCCACGCTGTGCTTCATGGCCAGCGGTTTCGCCAGCGTCTTCTGCATCCGCCACCTGCTGGGAGCCTGAACATGGCCCGACTGAGCGCCTTCCTCTGCGGCCTGCTGTTCGGCCTGGGCCTGCTGCTGGCGGGCATGGCCGACCCGGCCAAGGTGCTGGCCTTCCTCGACCTGGCCGGGGCCTGGGACCCGTCCCTGGCTCTGGTGATGGTCGGCGCCATCGCCACCGCCCTGCCGTTCTTCGGCCTGGCCCGGGGCAAGGCCCATGGCCTGCTCGGCGGCGCCATGCAACTGCCGGCGCGGCGCGACCTGGACCGCCGCCTGGTGCTGGGCAGCCTGCTGTTCGGCGTCGGCTGGGGCATTGCCGGCATCTGCCCGGGGCCGGCGCTGGTCGGCCTGGGCGCCGGCCACTGGCAGGCGGCGCTGTTCGTGGTGGGGATGCTGGCCGGCATGGGGCTGTTCGAATGGCGCCAGCGGCGCGAGGGCGACGGGGCATGAGGCCGCGGTTGCTTGGACGCGCGGCGGCCCGCCGCCTACGCTACCGGGGAATTCCCCGGCAAACCGAGGCCCCATGTCCGACCTGAACGACCCCCGCGTCTTCTTCGCCGCCGAGCGCACCCTGCTGGCCTGGAACCGTACCGCCCTGGCGCTGATCGCCTTCGGCTTCGTGGTGGAGCGCACCGGCCTGCTGCTGCGCCTGATGCACGCAGGCCTCGAGACCGCGGCGGCGCAGCGCATGTCGTTCTGGGTGGGGCTGGGGTTCATCGCGCTCGGCTGCGTGGCCGCCTGCAGCTCGGCGCTGCAGTACCGCCAGGTGGTGCGCGGGCTCAAGCCGGTGGAGATTCCCGAGGGCTACCGGGTCAACGCCGGGCCCTGGCTCAACCTGGCGGTGGCCGGCCTGGGCCTGCTGCTGACGCTGTACCTGGCGTTGTAGCACCAGGTGGAAGTTGACCTTTAAGTCAATAAATGCAGAATGCTGGCGTGCTCCCCGGCACGGACGCCCCCGGCCACGCTGATGGCGTTGCCCTTAATGGGTATTGCAGTGCCGCGGGTTCCGTTATGTAATTTTTGATATAACGAATCTCTAGCAGCGGGCCCCGACCTCGACCGGGGCCCGCCAGCGACGTGCCGTGGCATCCATCAGGAAGGAACACCGAGAATCACATGGGAAGCCTTGATCACCGCCGTGGCCTTGACGCCGGCCGCCAGCCCCAGCTCGGCGACGGCGTCGCGGGTGACCACCGCCACCACTTCGCTGCCGCCGCCCAGGTCCAGCACCACCTCGGCGTTCACCGCGCCATCGGCCACCGACTTCACCGTGCCGGCCAGGCAGTTGCGCGCCGACAGGCGGATGCCCTCGGCGTCGGTCATCAGCATCACCCAGGGCGCCTTGACCAGCGCCACCACGTCCTTGCCCTGGGCCAGGCCGAGGCTCTTCACGCTTTCCTCGGTGACGATGGCCACCAGGTCGTTGCCGCCGGGCAGTTGCACCACCACCTCGGCATTCACCGCGCCGTTGCGCAGTTGCCTGACCTTGCCGCGGAACACATTGCGCGCGCTGACTTTCATGTCTTTCTCTCCCTGGCTCCAGTGAGGTCAGGAAGGTATAGCAGAGCCGGCGGGCCCCTCGAAGCAGAACGACAGTCAACCACTGGAGCACATCGATGAAACACGCATTCGCCCGCCTTTCCCTGGCCCTGGCCGCCTGCCTGGCCGCCCACGCGGCGCTGGCCGACGAGGTGCAGGTCGCCGTCGCGGCCAACTTCACCGCGCCCATCCAGGCCATCGCCAAGGACTTCGAGAAGGACACCGGGCACAAGCTGGTGGCCTCCTTCGGCGCCACCGGGCAGTTCTACGCGCAGATCAGGAACGGCGCGCCCTTCGAGGTGTTCCTCGCCGCCGACGACACCACCCCGGCCAAGCTGGAGCAGGAGAAGGCCACCGTGCCCGGCTCGCGCTTCACCTACGCCATCGGCAAGCTGGCGCTGTGGTCGGCGAAGGACGGCTACGTCGACGCCAAGGGCGCGGTGCTGAAGCAGGGCGGCTTCCAGCACCTGTCCATCGCCAACCCGAAGACCGCGCCCTACGGCCTGGCCGCCACCCAGGTGCTGGACAAGCTCGGCCTGAAGGACAAGCTGGCCGGCAAGCTCGTCGAGGGCCAGAACATCGGCCAGGCCTACCAGTTCGTGTCCAGCGGCAACGCCGAGCTGGGCTTCGTGGCGTTGTCGCAGATCTACAAGGATGGCAAGGTGACCGGCGGTTCGGCCTGGATAGTCCCGGCCGACCTCTACGAACCGATCCGCCAGGACGCGGTGATCCTCGAGAAGGGCAAGGACAACGCCGCGGCCAAGGCCCTGGTGGACTACCTGAAGGGGCCGAAGGCGGCCGCTGTGATCAAGGCCTACGGCTACGAGCTGTAAACAGGGAAAACGATGCATCTGACCGCGGCGGACTTCACGGCGATCCGGCTCACCCTCGAGCTGGCCACCGTCAGCACCCTGATCCTGTTGCTGCTGGGCACCCCCATCGCCTGGTGGCTGGCGCGCACCCGCTCGTGGCTCAAGGGCCCGCTGGGTGCGCTGGTGGCCTTGCCACTGGTGCTGCCGCCGACGGTCATCGGCTTCTACCTGCTGGTCACCCTGGGCCCCCACGGCCCGGTGGGCCAGCTCACCGACGCGCTGGGCTGGCAGCGCCTGCCGTTCAGCTTCTCCGGGCTGGTGGTGGGTTCGGTGATCTACTCGCTGCCCTTCGTGGTGCAGCCGCTGCAGAACGCCTTCGAGGCCATCGGCACGCGCCCGCTGGAGGCCGCGGCGACCCTGCGCGCCGGGCCCCTGGACACGTTCTTCAGCGTGGTCCTGCCGCTGGCGCGGCCGGGCTTTGTCACCGCCGCCATCCTCGGCTTCGCCCATACCGTGGGCGAGTTCGGCGTGGTGCTGATGATCGGCGGCAACATCCCCGGCCAGACCCGCGTGGTCTCGGTGCAGATCTTCGACCACGTCGAGGCCATGGAGTACGCCCAGGCGCACTGGCTGGCCGGCGGCATGGTGGTGTTCTCCTTCTTCGTGCTGCTGGCGCTGTACTCCACGCGCCGCAGCCATTCGGCCTGGAACTGAGATGCCGGCAGACATCCAAGCACGCTTCCTGCTCGAGTACCGCAGCTTCACCCTGGACCTCGACCTGCACCTGCCGGGCCGCGGGGTGACCGCGCTGTTCGGCCATTCCGGCTCGGGCAAGACCACCATGCTGCGCTGCGTGGCCGGCCTGGAAAGGCCGCGCGAGGCGCGCCTGGTGGTCAACGGCGAGACCTGGCAGGACAGCGCACAGGGCCTGTTCCTGGCGCCGCACAAGCGCGCCATCGGCTACGTGTTCCAGGACGCCAACCTGTTCGAGCACCTGTCGGTGCGGCGCAACCTGCGCTACGGCATGAAGCGCGTGCCGGCGCGCGAGCACCGCGTGGCCATGGACCAGGCCTGCGAGCTATTGGGCATCGGCCACCTGCTCGAACGCATGCCGCGCCACCTGTCCGGCGGCGAGCGCCAGCGGGTGGGCATGGCCCGCGCCCTGCTGACCAGCCCGCGCCTGCTGCTGATGGACGAGCCGCTGGCGGCCCTGGACCTCAAGCGTAAGGCGGAAATCCTGCCCTACCTGGAACGCCTGCACGACGAGCTGGACATCCCCATCCTCTACGTCAGCCACTCGCCGGACGAAGTGGCGCGCCTGGCCGACCACCTGGTGCTGCTGGAGGCCGGCCGCGCGCTGGCCAGCGGCGCGGTGGGCGAGACCCTGGCGCGCACCGACCTGCCCACCTCGCTGCTGGAGGACGCCGGCGTGGTGATCGACGGCCAGGTGCTGGGCCACGACGCCGGCTACGGCCTGCTCGAACTCGGCCTGCCCGGCTGCGGCGAACGCATCCGCCTGGCCCATGAGCCCCTGCCGCGGGGCAAGGCGCTGCGCATCAAGGTCCAGGCCCGCGACGTCAGCCTGGCCCTGCAGCGCCCGGCGCAGAGCAGCATCCTCAACCTGCTGCCGGCCACCGTGACCGAACTGGCCCCCACCGACACCCCGGCGCACCTGCTGGTGCGCCTGGACGTGGGCGGCAACCCGCTGCTGGCGCGGATCACCCGCTATTCCTGCGAGCAACTGGGGCTGCGGGTGGGGCAGGGGGTGTGGGCGCAGGTGAAGTCGGTGGCGCTGCTGGCTTGAGGGCGGATGGCTTTATGGCTTTTCGTAGGAGCGAGCTTGCTCGCGAACAAATGCGGTGCCATGCGGTTCGCGAGCAAGCTCGCTCCTACGAAGAGCATCCTGGTGCGGCCCGGTGGCTTTTGGGCTTTGGGGTGGCTCCGTTCCCTCTCCCCAGCCCTCTCCCTGAAGGGAGAGGGGGCTTGTCCGTGCCGGCGGAAAGCATGGCTTCAGCCGGACGCCATAATGTCCGGCTAACTCCGAAATACCCGAGCACTCCGAACGGTCCCCTCTCCCTTCAGGGAGAGGGTTAGGGAGAGGGGCTTTTGGCTCTGTTGCTCTTAACAACCCCCCTCCAGACCCAAGACCTAGAACAACGGCAACGTATAACTCACGATCAACCGGTTCTCGTCCTGGTCCCGCTGCGTCGCCGTGCCCGAGCCGCTGACCGGCAGGCCGCTGCGCATGGTGGCGTTCTTCCAGGCCAGGCCCAGGCCCTTGAAGGTGCCTTCGGGGACCACGTAGCCCACGGCGATGTCGCGCTCCCACTCGCCCTGGTCGCCGCGGCCGGTCCTGATGTCGTCGGCGTTGAGGTAGAGCACGCTGAAGGTCAGGCCGGGCACGCCGAGTTTGGCGAAGTCGTAGGCGTAGCGGCCGATCCAGGTGCGCTCGCCGGCGTGGTTGAATTTCAGCAGCTGGGCGTCGGTGTGCAGGTAGGTGCTGGTGCCTTCGCCATCGCCGCGGTTCAGGTAGGGGAAGTCGCTGTCGCCGGTGAGCACCTGGTAGCCGGCGCCGAGGCTGTGGCCGCCGAGGCTGTAGGTGAGCAGGCCGCTGTAGACGTTGTTGTCCACCTCGCCCTTGGTCACGCCGCTGCCGTAGTAGCCGCTGCTGACGTAGCCGTCCTTGCGCCCGGCGGTGCTGCCGTTCTTGCCGTCGGAATCGCTGATGAACACCCGCAGGTCGGTCTTCAGGGTGCCCGGGCCGATCGCCCAGTTGTGCGTCAGGCCGAGGAAGTGCTGCTGGTAGAAGTCGGTCAGCTGGCCGTAGTAGTACTGCAGCGTCAGGTCCCTGGTGGCCTTGTAGTCGCCGCCGGCGAAGTAGAACTTGTTGCTGTCGCGGGAGCTGGCGCTGCTGCCGTTGGCGCCGGCGATGGACATGCTGCGCCAGTCGGTGGAGTTGCGGCCCTTGGTATGAGTCAGCTGGCCGCCGGTCAGGGTCAGGTCCTTGAACTCGTTGGAGGTGACCTGGCCGCCCTCGTAGGTCATCGGCAGCAGGCGCGCGTCGTTGTAGACCACCACCGGCAGCTTGGGCTGCAGGGTGCCGTAGCGGAACTCGGTCTTCGACACCTTGGCCTTGGCGGTCAGGCCCAGGCTGCTGAACTCGTCCACCGCGCTGCCGTCGCTCTCCAGCGGGAAGATGGTGCCCGGCTGGCGGTCGATGCCGCTCTTGCCGGACTTGCCGCCGCCGTCCAGGCGCAGGCCGAGCAGGCCCAGGGCGTCGACGCCGAAGCCGACGGTGCCCTCGGTGAAGCCGGAGGCGTAGTTGAGCATGAAGCCCTGGCCCCATTCTTCCTGCTTGCTCGGCGAGGCGGGGCCGTTGCGGTTGTCGGTGTTGATGTAGAAGTTGCGCAGGCCGAGGCTGGCCTTGCTGTCCTCGATGAACCCGCCGGCGCTGGCCTGCTGGGCGAGGGCCGCCGTGGCGATGGCCAGGGCGAGGGTGGATCGCTTCATTGTCATGCTCCTTGGTCCGTTCTTTTTCTATGTATGTGGCCGGGGTGGCGCCGTCCGCGCCGGCCAAGGTAGCCGCGTCTTGCATCCATCGCTATATATTTTTGTATATAGCGATGAGGGCAAGACGTGATTGCCGTGACGATGATGCGGTCAGGCAAAGGCTGGGGTCGGTCGTTGGACGCGGTGCATGAGGCCAAATTCTGACTTTCCAGTCAATGGCCGCGATGCCGCACCTTGGCGGCGGAGCGCTAGGCGACCGCCACCAGGCTCAGCAGGCGCCCGTCGAACAGGACGTACTGCGCATCCAGTTCGCGGCCGCGGTGCCATTCCCCGGACAGGTCGCAGAGCAGGCGCAGGCGCGCGCGGCCCTCGGCGTCCCAGGCCAGCAGTTCGGCGTCCTCGAAGTAGAAGCGCCGGCCCACCAGGGGGTAGAGGGCCTTGAACAGGCTTTCCTTGAGCGAGAAGGTCAGGGTCACGCCCAGGCCCAGTTGCTCCGGCGCCAGGCGCTCGCGCTCGGCGGGGGTGAGGATTTCCGCCTGCAGGCGGCTGGCGCGGGCCTCGTCGAGCAGCGTCTCGACGTCCAGGCCCAGGCCACGCCAGGCGTCGCGGCGGGCCACCACGGCGGCGGCCCAGTCGTCGCCATGGGTGATGGAGCCGGCCAGGCCGCCCGGCCAGATCGGCGAGCGGTCGGCCGCCAGGCCCGGCGTCTGTGTTAGACCGGTCAGGCGCTGGATGCCGGCGCGGGCGCACAGGCGCCCGGCGAGGAACTCGGCGCGGCGCTTGGCCACTGCGCGGCCGATGTTCGGCGGCAGGTCCACGCCATGGCGGCCGAAGGCCTGGGCGTCGAGCTTCTGCGGCTGGAAGCGGCAGCTGTGGAGGAGGGCGCCGGGCAGTGCCTGGGGCAGCGGCCAGTGCGCCTGGGGCGGGGTGAGGAAGTCGTCGGTGTCGAGCATGGCGGGGATTCTGCCCGGCCGCCGGACGCGGTGCCAGTGGATTCGTGTGGCGAGTGACCGTCCAGTCGCGTCCGGGCGGTCACGCAGCCTTTACATTCGCTTGCAAAGGTTTACCGAAGCGCTACGGATCGGCGCCCGGGGAATTTGCCACACTGTGCCTCGCGTTCCTTTGCCGGAACGCAGGTGAGGTTGTTGTCGGAGCCGCGTGCTCCGGCTTTTTCACAGATGCTGTGCGGGAGCCCCTGTTTCGGGCTCCCGTTTTTTTTGCCCGGCCCGGCCAGGAACAACGCCCCGCAGGATGGGTTGGGCGAAGCGATACCCATCGCCCTTCAATCGGCCTTCTGCTGGAAGATGTCCTTGAGGAAGGCCTGCAGGTCGGCCCAGGACTTCTGGTCGGCGGTCTTGTCGTAGCCCACGTCCAGGCCGTGGCCCTTGTGCTTGTCGGCATCGGGGTTGGTGAAGCTGTGCTTGGCGTTGGGCTGGACGACGAACCTGTAGTCCACCTTGGCCGCGTCCATCTCCTGCCTGAAGGCGGCCACGCTGTCGGCCGGCACCAGGCTGTCGGCGCCGCCGTGCTCCACCAGCACCTTGGCGGTGACCGCGCCCGGCTGCGCCGGGGTGGCGGTGGCCAGCACCCCGTGGAAGCTGGCCACGCCCAGCAGCGGCAGGCCCTGGCGGGCCATGTCCAGCACCACCTTGCCGCCGAAGCAGTAGCCGATGGCGGCGATCTTCGCCGGGTCGGTCTGCGGCTGTTTCTTCAGCAGGTCGAGGCCGGCCTGGAAGCGCGCCTTGGCGGCGTCGGCGTTCTTCAGCGCCTCCTGCATGAAGGCCTGGGCCTGCTCGGGGTGCTCGGCCACCTTGCCCTCGCCGTACATATCGATGGACAGCGCCGCGTAGCCCAGCGCGGCGAGGTCGCGGGCGCGGCGCTTGGCGTAGTCGTTCAGGCCCCACCATTCGTGGACCACGATGATCCCCGGGCGGATGCCGGATTGCGCGTCGTCGTAGGCGAAGTAGCCGACCAGCCTGGTGCCGTCGGTGGCCTGGTAGGGGATTTCCTGGGTCTTGACCTGCGCCTGGGCGGCGAAGCCCAGGCCGAGCAGCAGCAGGGTGGCGAGCAGGCGCATGGGCGTTTTCTCCAGAGGGTGGACTGAAAAAGATAGCCGGTTGTGCGGCGGCGGTCGGATTTTCCCGGCGCAACCGCTCAAGCCCGCGGCATGGCGTGAAAGCCGCGGCGCCATCGGCTACCCTTGCCGGGCCAGTCAGCCGTGCGGGACCCACAACGGATGTTCGACCTCAGTACCTGGAACCTCACCCTCCCCGAAGGCCGCCCGGCCAGGACCATCTCCACCCCGGCGCTGCAGCGCGACTATCAGAGCCCGTACTTCCACCGCAGCATCGACGGCGTGGAGTTCTGGGTGCCGGTCAACGGCAGCCACACGCCCAACAGCGAGTTCCCGCGCACCGAACTGCGCGAGACGCGCAGCGACGGCACGCCCTACACCTGGCGCTACCCGAACGTCGACAGCCTGCTGCGCGCTACATTGAAGGTGGACGCGGTGCCTTCCATGCGCCGCATGGTGATCGGCCAGGTCCACAGCGACGGCGCCGGCAGCGGGGATGCCGCGCCGCTGCTGAAGCTGGTCTACCAGCTGCGCCTGGACCAGGGCCGGGTGCTGGCGCAGATCCGCGAGCGCCCGGGCGACGCCACCGCCATCACCTACACGGTGCTGGACGGCATTCCTCTGGGGCGCAGCTTCGACTACCGCATCGGCGTGTCGCGCACCGGCGTGCTGAGCATCGAGGTCAACGACCAGCGCCTGGTCCGCCAGCTCGACCCGCGGTGGGCGCGCCAGGGCCTGTACTTCAAGGCGGGGCTGTACCTGCAGGATAATCGCGGCCCCGCCAGCGAAGGCGGGCGGGCGACCTTCAGCGCCCTGTCGATCATGCACCGTTGAGGAACCGCCCCATGCTGCCTTCCCGAATCCTCCCGGCCCTGCTGCTCGCCGCCGGCCTGTCCCAGGCCCCGGGCGCCATGGCCGATGAATTCTCCGCCTGCCTCGCGCGCCTGCAGCCGCAGGCCGCCGCCAAGGGCGTGAGCGCCGCCGCCTACCAGCGCTACACCGGCGGCTTGGCGGCCGACCTCAGCGTGCTCGACCTGCTCAACGCCCAGCCGGAATTCGTCACCCCGCTGTGGGACTACCTGGCCGGCCTGGTGGACGATCAGCGCGTCGCCGATGGCAAGGCCATGCTGGCGAAGCACGCCGAGCTGTTCGAGCGCGTCGCCCGCCAGTACCGGGTGGACAAGTACACGGTGGCGGCGGTGTGGGGCGTGGAGAGCGACTTCGGCCGCATCACCGGCAAGCGCCCGCTGCTGGTCTCCCTCGGTACGCTGTCGTGCTACGGGCGGCGCCAGGCGTTCTTCCAGGGCGAGTTCTTCGCCACCCTCAAGCTGCTGCAGCAGGGCGACCTGCGCGATGCCGGCATCACCGGCTCCTGGGCCGGTGCCTTCGGCCAGACGCAGTTCATGCCCAGCACCTACGCGCGCATCGCCGAGGACTTCGATGGCGACGGCCACCGCGACCTGGTCAGCAGCGTGCCCGACGCCCTGGCCTCCACCGCCAACTACCTGCGCAAGGCCGGCTGGGTGCCCGGCGTGGCCTGGGGCTACGAGGTGAAGCTGCCGGCGAACTTCGCCGAATCCCAGGCCGGGCGCACCAAGCGGCGTACGGTGGCGGACTGGCAGGCCCTGGGGGTGAAGCGCATCGACGGCGGGCCGCTGCCGGCCGGCGACGCCCGCGCGGCCATCCTGCTGCCCACCGGCAAGGCCGGCCCGGCCTTCCTGGTGCTGCGCAACTACGACGCCATCTACTCCTACAACGCCGCCGAGAGCTACGCCCTGGCCATCGCCCTGCTGTCCGACCGCCTGCGCGGCGAACCCGGCCTGCGCACCCCCTGGCCGACCGACGACCCGGGCCTGAGCCGCGCCCAGCGCAAGGAACTGCAGCAACTGCTGCTGGCCCGCGGCCACGCCATCGGCGAGCCGGACGGGCTGATCGGCGACAACACCCGCCGCGCCATCCAGGCCGAGCAGCAACGCCTGGGCCTGCAGCCGGCCGACGGCCGCGCCGGGCAGAAGATCCTCAAGGCCCTGCAAGCCGCGCACTGAACCGCCGCTTTTCGTAGGGCGAATAACCGTTCGCGGTTATCCGCCGATACACCGAGGCCGCAGCCAACGCCCAGGTCAACCCCGGAGCCGCCGGGCACCGAGGCCAAACGGCGGATAACGCCGTAGGCGTTATGCGCCCTACACCAGGCCCGACCTTGACGTAGGGCAATGAAATGGACTCCTCCCTCCTACGGCATCTAGGTGCCAGACTGATGTGTTGGCAACAGTCCCGGAGGGGGAGTCACGATGAACATTAAACGCATTGGCTTGGATCTGGCAAAACAAGTCTTCCAGGTGCACGCGGTCGACAGCCACGAACAGGTGGTGTGCCGTCGCCAGCTCAAGCGCGACAAGGTCCAGGATTTCTTCCGCCAGTTGGCGCCATGCCTGGTGGCGATGGAGGCCTGTGGCAGTGCGCACTACTGGGCGCGCGAACTGCGCCAGCTGGGACACGAGGTCCGCCTGATCGCCCCGCAGTTCGTCAAACCCTACGTCAAGGGCGACAAGCACGATGCCCACGACGCCGAAGCGATCTG
>NZ_FZPC01000018.1 GCF_900187975.1 Pseudomonas delhiensis
ATTCGCCCTACGTCATGGTCGGGCCTGGCGTAGGGCGCATAACGCCTACGGCGTTATCCGCCGTTTGGCCGTGATCTTCGGCGGCTCCGGGGTTGGACTGAGCATTGGCGGTGGCCCCGGCGTATCGGCGGATAACCGCGAACGGTTATTCGCCCTACGCAGCACGGACAAAAAAGGCGCTTGCCGGCAACGGCAAGCGCCTTTTTTCAAGCCTGCATACTTCAGTAGAGGTTCGGCTCCATCTCCAACTCCACGCCGAAGCGCTGGCGGATGTCCTCGCGGATGCGCTCGGCCAGCGCCTGGATCTGCGCCCCGCTGGCGCCGCCGTAGTTGACCAGCACCAGCGCCTGCTGGGCGTGCACGCCGGCGGCGCCGTCGCGGAAGCCCTTCCAGCCGGCCTTGTCGATCAGCCAGCCGGCGGCCAGCTTGACCTGGCCATCGGCCTGGGGATAGGCCACCAGGTCCGGGAATTCGCCACGCAGGCGCTCGGCCAGCGCCGCGGAGACCAGGGGGTTCTTGAAGAAGCTGCCGGCATTGCCCAGCACCGCCGGGTCGGGCAGCTTCTCGCGGCGGATGGCGCAGATCACCCGCGCCACGTCGGCCGGGCCGGGAGCGTCCATGCCCTGCTCCGCCAGGCGCTGGCGCACCGGGCCGTAGTCCAGGTGCAGGCTGGCCTTGCGCGCGAGCTTCAGGCGCACGCGCAGGATCACCCAGCGCCCCGGCTCGCGCTTGAACAGGCTCTCGCGGTAGGCGAAGGCGCAATCGTCCAGGTGGAACTCGCGCAGGCTGCCGCTGTGGCGGTCCAGCGCCACCAGGCTGTCGAACACGTCCTTCAGCTCCACGCCGTAGGCGCCGATGTTCTGCATGGGCGCGGCGCCCACGGTGCCGGGGATCAGGCTGAGGTTCTCCAGGCCGGCGAAACCCTGCTCCAGGCTCCAGCGCACCAGGTCGTCCCAGACTTCGCCGGCCTCGGCCTCGATGCGCACCCGGTCGCCGTCGTCTTCGAGGATACGCACGCCGCGGCTGGCCATGCGCAGCACCAGAGCCTCGACGTCGCGGGTCAGCAGCAGGTTGCTGCCGCCGCCGAGCACCAGCAGCGGCAGGTCGTGCTCCACCGCCAGGGCGAGGCCCCGCATCACGTCCTGGTCGTCGCGGGCCTCGGCGAACAGCCGCGCCCACGCCTCGATGCCGAAGGTATTGAAGGCTTTCAGGGATACGTCTTTGTGCAGGACCAGGCTCACAGGCGCCCCTTCACTTCCAGCAGCAGGGCGTCGCAGGCCAGCTCGATCAGGTCCAGCACCTGCTCGAAACCGGCCTCGCCGCCGTAATAGGGATCGGGCACCTCGTCCAGCGCGCCGGCGTAGCGGCGCAGGAACAGGTCCAGTTCGGCGGGGCCGTTGCCCCGCAGGCGTTCGAGGTAGGCCAGGTTGCTCAGGTCCATGGCCAGGATCAGGTCGAAGTCGGCGAAATCAGCGGTGCCGACCTGCCGCGCACGCAGTGCCGAGAGGTCGTAGCCACGGCGCATGGCGGCGACGCGGGTACGGGCGTCCGGCGGCTTGCCCAGGTGCCAGTCGCCGGTGCCGGCGGAGTCGACGGTCACCCGCGCCTCCAGCCCGGCCTCGCGCAGCTTGTGGCGGAACACGCCCTCGGCGGTGGGCGAACGGCAGATGTTGCCCAGGCAGACGAAGAGAACCCGCATCAGCCCCCCAGGATGCGCCTGACGCGCTCCAGGTCCTCGGCGGTGTCCACCCCGGCCTGCGGCGCCTCCAGGGCGTCGGCCACGTGGATGCGCACACCGTGCCAGAGCGCCCGCAGCTGCTCCAGGCACTCGCTGTCCTCCAGCCAGCACGGGCCCCAGGCGACGAAGTCGCGGAGGAAGCGCGCGCGGTAGGCGTAGATGCCGATGTGGCGGCGGAACGGAACGCCCGCCGGCAGGCTGTCCGGCGCCTTGGCGAAGGCATCGCGGGCCCAGGGCAGCGGCGCGCGGCTGAAGGTCAGGGCCAGGCCGTCCAGGTCGGTCACCACCTTCACCACGTTGGGGTTGAACAGCGCGGCCAACTCGTGGATCGGCTCGGCCAGGGTGGCGATGCCGGCTTCCGGGTGGGCCGCCAGGTTGGCCGCCACCTGGTCGATGATGGCCGGCGGGATCAGCGGCTCGTCGCCCTGCACGTTGACCACGATGGCGTCGTCGGCCAGGCCCAGGGCGTCGGCCACCTCGGCCAGGCGGTCGGTGCCGGAGTTGTGGTCGACGCGGGTCAGCAGCGCCTCGGCGCCGAAGACGTTGGCCGCCTCGAGGATGCGCGCATCGTCGGTGGCGATCACCACGCGGTTGGCGCCGCTCCTGCGCGCCTGCTCCCAGACGTGCTGGACCATGGGCTTGCCGCCGATGTCCTGCAGCGGCTTGCCGGGCAGGCGGGTGGAGGCGAAACGGGCCGGGATGACGACGGTGAAGGCCTGGCTCATCTCGGTCACTTGTCCAGGCGTTCGTCGACGTTCAGGGTGCGGGCCTCGCCCTCGAGCATCACCGGGATGCCGTCGCGCACCGGGTAGGCCAGGCCATCGGCCTTGCAGATCAGTTCGGACTTGTCGTCGGTGAGCTTCAGCGGCCCCTTGCACAGCGGGCAGGCGAGGATGTCGAGGAGTTTCGGGTCCATGGCGGAATCCTTGGAAAGCAAGGGGTGGCGGGGCCACCCGTCAGCGCGCGATCAGACGCTCGAGCCGGGCGTCGAACCAGGCGACGAAGGCCGGGGATGGCTGCGCGTCGACGGCGAGGTACCACCAGTCGGCGGCGGCGAAGGCCCGGCATTTCACCGCGTCCTTCTCGGTCATCAGCAGCGGCAGCGGCGGGCTGAATTGCAGCTGCCCGGCGCTGTAGGCCGCGTGGTCCGGGAAGGCGTGCGGAACAGGCCGCCAGTGTAGCGCCTCGAGCGTCGCGAAGAAACGCCGGGGGTTGCCGATGCCGGCCAGGGCGTGGACCTGCTGGCCCGGCGGGAAGTGCGTCAGGTCGACGCGCTCGCCGCTGCGCAGGTTGACCAGCGCGCTCGGCCGCAGGACGAAGGAAAAGGCGCCGGCCGGGTCGCTGCTGGCGCCGTTGTAGAGCACCGCGTCCACCGAGTCCAGGCGCTCGGCCGGCTCGCGCAGGGGGCCGGCCGGCAGGCAGCGGCGGTTGCCCAGGCCGCGGGCGGCGTCGATCAGCACCAGCTCCAGGTCGCGGGCCAGGCGGTAGTGCTGCAGGCCGTCGTCGCAGAGGATCAGGTCCACCGGTTCCTCGGCCAGCAGCGCGCGCACCGCAGCCGGGCGGTCCGGGTCGATGACCAGGGGCACGCCGCTGCGCTGGACGATCATCAGTGGCTCGTCGCCGGCCTGCTCGGCGCGCTGTTCGGCGCGCACCCGCCAGGGCAGGCTCGGCGGCTCGGCGCCATAACCACGGCTGACCACGCCGACCGCAAGGCCGCGGGCGCGGCAGCGCTCGATCAGCCAGAGGATCATCGGCGTCTTGCCGGTGCCGCCGACGGTGATGTTGCCGACGACGATGACCGGCACCGGGGCGCGGTAGGCCTGGCGGCGGCCTTCCAGGTAGTCGGCGCGCTTGCGCAGAGCGATGCGCCGGTACAGCGCCTCCAGCGGGCGCAGCAGGCCGAGGGCCGGGTGGCCCTGGTACCAGGCCTGCAGCAGGCGCTCGGAAAACGCCATCAGGGCTTGGCCGCCGGCTGCGCCTCGACGGTGGTGATGCGCAGGTGGCTGAAGCCGAGCTTGCCGGCGGCGTCCATGGCGGTGACCACCGATTGGTGGGTGGCCTTGCCGTCGGCGGTGATCACCACCGGCAGGCTGCTGTCGCCGGCGGATTCCTTCTGCATCGCCGCCATCAGGGTGGCGATGTCGCCGTTGACCAGGTTCTGGCCGTTCAGCGCGTAGTGGCCGGCGGCGTCGATGTCCAGTTCCAGCGGCTTGATGTCGGTGGCTTCCGGCGGGGTGCCGCTGACCGCCTCGGGCAGCTCGACCTTCAGCTGCGTCGGCCGGCTGAAGGTGGTGGTGACCACGAAGAACAGCAGCAGGACGAAGATCACGTCGATCAGCGACGCCAGGTTGATGAAGACGTCATCGCGGGCGGCGCTGCCGGTTCTGCGGCGGAATTTCACGCTTTGCCATCCTCGGAAAGGTCGACCTCGCGGTCACCCTGGACCATTTCCACCAGCTTGATCGCCTCCTGCTCCATGGCCACCACCAGCTCATCGACGCGGCGCAGCAGGTAGCGATGGAAGAACACGGCCGGGATGGCCACGATCAGGCCGGAAGCGGTGGTCACCAGGGCCTTGGAGATGCCGCCGGCGAGCTGCGGGGCATTGGCCATGCCGTCGCCCATGAAGGCGCTGAAGATCTGGATCATGCCGAACACGGTGCCCAGCAGGCCGAGCAGCGGGGCCATGGCGGCGATGGTGCCGAGGGCGTTGAGGTAGCGCTCCATCTCGTGGATCACCCGGCCGGCGGCTTCCTCGATGCATTCCTTCATGATCTCGCGGCCATGCTTGGAGTTGACCAGGCCGGCGGCGAGCACCTCACCCAGCGGGGAAGACGCCTTGAGTTCCTTGAGCGCCTGGCTGTTCAGCTTCTTGTCCTTGATCTGCTTCCACACCTGGCCCAGCAACTGCGGCGGGGCGATGCGGCTGCGGCGCAGGGTCCAGAGTCGTTCGGCGACGATGGCGGTGGCGGCGATAGAGCTCAGAATGATCGGCAGCATCATCCAGCCGCCGGCTTTGACCAGTTCCCACACAGTGGCGAATCCCCTGAAAAAAAGTGGCGACACTCTAGCACAGGGCCCCTGCCCCGCCGACCGTCGCCGTTCTCATTTTTCCCTCCAGAATCCGGCGTTTTCGCGCGCGCCCCGCACCTCTCCATGCTGGCCCAGGAGCAGGCGCAGGGCGCCCGCGATCGCCACATCGTGAACCCTGACACCCCGTTCGGCGAAGCGCTGCAGCACCTCCTCGGACGGATGGCCATGGGCGTTGTGGCGGGAGCGGGAAACCAGTGCGGCGCGGGGCGCCAGCTGCCTCACGAAGGCCGCCGAGGAAGCGCTGCGGCTGCCGTGGTGGCCGGCCACCAGCCAGTCGGCCCGGGCCCCGGGATGGCTGGCCAGCCAGGCCGCCTCGCCGGCGGCCGGCAGGTCGCCGGTGAGCAGCAGGCTTTCGCCCCGCGCCTCGATGTGCAGCACGCAGGAGCGGCCGTTGCTGTCGGCAGCCTGGTCCCAGTACCAGGTCGAAAAACGCACGCCGTCCAGCCACCAGGTTTCGGCGCGGCAGGGCTCGGCGGCCAGGGGCGCGGGCAGGCGCCGCGGCTCGCCGCTGATCAGCCGCGCCGCCGGCAAGGCTTCCAGCACGGCGCGGGCGCCGCCGGCATGGTCGTTGTCGCCATGGCTGAGCAGCAGCACATCCAGGCGCCGGACACCCAGGCCGCGCAGGGTCGGCAGCACCGCCACCTCGCCGAGGTCGAACTCGCCCCGGCGCGGCCCGGCGTCGTACAGCCAGGCATGGCTGCGGGTGCGGACCAGCACCGAGAGCCCCTGCCCCACGTCGAGCACGCGCACCTCGGCGTAGCCGTGGGCCGGCGCGCTGGCGTGCGGCCAGAACATCGGCAGCAGCAGCGCCAGGCCCAGCGGCCGCAGCGGCAGCCCGGCCGGCGCCAGGCACAGCAGCGTCCCGGCCAGGGCCAGCAGGATGCTCCAGGCCGGCGGCGCCATGGGATGCCAGGCCGGGGAATACCACGACAGGCGCGCGAGCACGCCGAGCAGGCCGTCGAGCACGGCGCCAGCCAGCCACAGCAGCCCCTCGCCGGCCACCGGCAGCCACAGCAGCAGGCTGCCGGCCAGCGCCAGCGGCACCACCAGCAACTCGATGCAGGGCACCGCCAGCAGGTTCGCCAGGGCGCCGGACGGGCTCAGCGGCAGGCCCAGGGCCAGCAGCAGCGGGGCCAGCCCCAGGGCCATGAGCCCTTGCGCGCGGCCCCAGGCCAGCCACACCGGCCAGCGCCCCAGGCGCCCGGCGAAGCCGTAGACGAGCAGCGCCACCGCGGCGAAGGACAGCCAGAAGCCGGGGCTCAGGCTGACCAGCGGATCGACCAGCAGGACCACCACCAGGGCACCGAGCAACGGCCACCAGACGCCCTGGCGGCGGAACCGCAGGCGCCACAGCAGGACCATGCTGAGCATCAGGCAGGCCCGCAGCGCCGGCACCTCCAGCCCGGCGACCCAGCCGTAGCCCCAGGCGCCGGCGACCGCGGCGGCACAGGCGCAGGGCAGCCAGGGCAGGCGCGCCGGCCAGGCCCCCAGGCGCGCCAGGCCGGCCACCAGGGCATAGAGCAGACCGCCCAGCAGGGAAATGTGCGAACCGGAGATCACCATCAGGTGCAGGGTGCCGGTGTCCTGCAGCATGTCCCAGTCCGCCCGGCCCAGGCCGCTGCCATCGCCCAGGACCAGAGCCACCAGGTAGGCGTTGCGGCCCCGGGCGTCCACGGCCAGCAACCGCTCCTTCCAGGCCTCGCGCCAGGCCATGGGGCCCGCGGCCCCGGCAAGGCGCTGGCCATCCTTGACGCTGCCGGTGGCGCCTATGCCGTCGGCCGCCAGCCAGGCCTCGTAGTCGAAGCCGAAGTCGTTGGCCAGGCCATGGGGGCGGCGCAGGGTCACGGCCAGGCGCCAGCGCTCCCCCGCGCGCAGCTGCGGGCCGCCGTACCAGGACAGGCGCAGGCGCTGGGGCAAGGCCAGGCGGGCCTGGATGTCCTCCAGCTCGAAACGGACGATGCCCTCCGCGGCGGCCGGCAAGCCGGTGACCTGTCCCTCCAGCCATAGCGTCCGCCCATCCAGCTCGGGAGCCAGGCGCCCTTCCCAGGCCTGGTGGGCGTACAGGCAGGCCCAGGCGAAGCCGAGCAGGAAGAGCGCCACCGCACGGTGGCGCCGATACAGGCACAGCAGCGCCATTCCGACCAGCGGCAGCAAGGCCGCCAGGGGCGGCAACTGGGGCAGGAAACGCAGCAGCAACAGGCCGCAGGCCAGCGCCATCATCCCTGTACGCACGGGTTGCCTCCCTGGCAGCAGGTCCGGTGCACCACAGCCGGTTACACATGGACATAGTTGATGAACGGAAGCCGTCATCCAGCTAGGCATAATGCCCGGTGTTCGTCTGCCAGAGATTTCCCCATGCCGCGCCGACTTTTCCAGCGCTACATGCCGGACCCCGAGCTGATCAGGAACCACAAGTCCCTGCGCTGCTTCGGGCCCCTGTTGCACTCGCCCAACCTCTGGCACCTGAATCGAAGGTCGGTCTCCCGCGCCATGGGCATGGGCCTGTTCGCCGCCTTCGTGCCCATTCCGCTGCAGATGCTGCTGGCCGCCACCCTGGCGGTGTGGGTGCGCGCCAACCTGCCGATCTCGGTGGGCCTGGTCTGGCTGACCAACCCCATCACCATGCCGCCGGTGTTCTACTGCACCTACAAGATGGGCGCCTGGGTCATGGGCGTGCCGGCCCGCACCCTGCCGGAGAACCTCACCTGGGAATGGATCAGCGGCGAACTGTCGCTACTCTGGCAGCCCTTCCTGCTGGGTTCGATCATCTGCGGCCTGCTGGTGGGCCTGCTCGGCTACCTGGCCACCCAGGCCTACTGGCGCTGGTGGATCGGCCGCAGCTGGCGGCGGCGCCAGGCATTGCGCAACCTGCAGCGGGGGTTGTGAGCCCCTTGTAGGACCTTGTCCGCGATAGCCGGAGCTATCGGCGCGGTTCGCGGATGAGAGCCGCTCCTACGCCGCCCCGTCCACGCCATTCCCATGTAGGAGCGCGCCCTGCGCGCGATTTCGCGGGCAGGGCCCGCTCCTACACCCCACCATGCGGCATGGGGCGCCTGTAGGAGCGGACCTTGTCCGCGATAGCCGGAGCTATCGGCGCGATTCGCGGATGAGAGCCGCTCCTACGCCGCCCCGCCCACGCCATTCCCATGTAGGAGCGCGCCCTGCGCGCGATTCGCGGGCAGGGCCCGCTCCTACAGTCTGCCGGGAGGTACGGCATTTCCCTGTAGGAGCAACTTTGTCCGCGATAGGACGAGCCCGGGCGCGGATCGCGATAGGCTCGCTGCGAAACCCGCCCCATCACGAAGAAGCCGCCCCAAGGGGCGGCTTCGTTCATTCGTAGCGCAGCGCTTCGGCCGGCTGGGTCCTGGCGGCGCGCCAGGCCGGGTAGAGCGTGGCGAGGAAGCTCATCAGCAGGGCCGCGCTGCACACCAGCAGCACGTCCGTCACCTGCACGTCGGAGGGCAGGTAGTTGATGAAGTAGACGTCGGAGCTGAACACGTGGGTGCCCAGGGCCTTCTCCATCGCCGAGACGATGGCGGTGACGTTGAACGCCGCCAGCACGCCCAGGGTGCCGCCGACCAGGGTGCCGATCACCCCGATCACCGTGCCCTGGACCATGAAGACGGTCATGATCTGCCCCGGCGTCGCGCCCAGGGTGCGGAGGATGGCGATGTCGGTGCGCTTGTCGGCCACCACCATGATCAGCGTGGCGATGATGTTGAAGGCCGCCACCGCCACGATCAGCAGCAACAGCAGGCCGATCATGGTCTTCTCCATCTTCATGGCGCCGAACAGGCTGCCCTGGGTGTGCGTCCAGTCCACCGAACGGATGCCCTGGCCCAGCTCCGCGGCGATGCCCTGCCCCACTTCCGGCGCCTGGAACAGGTCCTTCAGGGCGATGCGCACGCTCTGCACCTGGCCCGGCTCCCAGCGCAGCAGGTGCGCGGCGTCGTCGACGTGGACCAGCGCCAGGGTGCCATCCAGCTCGGCGCCGACCTTGAACACCCCGACCACATTCAGCCGCTGCATGCGCGGCGTCACGCCGCCGGCCGCGGAGGTGGACTCGGGGACGATCAGCAGCAGGCTGTCGCCGACGTTGACGCGGAAGCGCCGCGCGGTGATCTCGCCGATCACCACCCCGGACTCGCCGGACTTCAGCGCGGCCAGGCTGCCCTGGACCATGTGCGAGCCGATGATCGAGACCTTCGGCTCCAGCGCCGGGTCGATGCCGTCCACCTCGATCGGCTGCATCATGCCCTTGAACGAGAGCATGCCGTCCAGCTCGGTGTAGGGCACAGCTCCCACCACCTCGCGGTGCTTCGAGGCCGCGGCGGCCACCGCCTGCCAGTCGGCCAGCGGCTTGCCGTCGGCGTTCTGCAGCACGGCGTGGGGCACCATGCCGAGGATGCGCGAGCGCATCTCCTTCTGGAACCCGTTCATCACCGAGAGCACCACGATCATCGCCAGCACCCCGAGGGTCAGGCCGATCATCGAGGTCAGGGAGATGAAGGAGATGTAGTGGTTGCGCTTCTTGGCCCGGGTGTAGCGGGTGCCGACGAAGATCGATAGGGGTCTGAACATGGCGTCTGCGGCTCGATCAGGCGGCGATCAGGCGGCCGTCCTCCAGGCGCAGCACGCGGTCCATCTGCTGCGCCAGGTGCGGGTCGTGGGTCACAACCAGGAAGGCCGTCTGCAGCGACTGCGACAGTTCGAGCATCAGCTCCTGGATGGAATGCGCGGTGTGCTGGTCGAGGTTGCCGGTGGGCTCGTCGAGCAGCACCAGCTGCGGGCGGTTGACCAGGGCGCGGGCGATGGCCACGCGCTGGCGCTCGCCGCCGGACAGCTCCGAGGGCTTGTGCTGCAGGCGCGGCCTCAGGCCCACCCGCTCCAGCAGCGCGCTGGCGCGCTCGCGGGCCTCGGGGATCGGCGTGCGGCCGATCAGCAGCGGCATGCAGACGTTCTCCAGGGCGGTGAATTCCGGCAGCAGGTGGTGGAACTGGTAGACGAAGCCCAGCGCGCGGTTGCGCAGCAGGCCGCGCTGCTTCTCGTTGAGCGCCGACAGCTCCTCGCCGGCCAGCCAGACGCTGCCGCTGCTGGGGATGTCGAGGCCGCCGAGCATGTTCAGCAGGGTGCTCTTGCCGGAGCCGGAGCTGCCGACGATGGCCACGCGCTCGCCGGGGAACAGCTCCAGCTGCACGTCGACCAGCACCTCGACCGACTGCGGGCCCTCCTCGTAGCTCTTGCGCAGGTTGCGGCAGCTCAGGACGGTCTTGTCACTCATAACGCAGGGCCTCCGCGGGCTGGGTGCGGGCGGCACGCCAGGCCGGATACAGGGTGGCGAAGAAACTCAGGATCAGCGCGGCGGCGCACACCAGGATCACGTCCTCGCGCATCAGTTGCGAGGGCAGGTAATCGATGAAGTAGACGTCCGAGCTGAGGAACTTGTGGCCGATCAGCCTTTCCAGCAGGGCGATGGCGTCGCTCACCCTGAGCGCCGCGAGCACGCCGAGCACGCCACCGATCAGGGTGCCGATCACGCCGATCACGCCGCCCTGGACCATGAAGATGGCCATGATCTGCCCCGGCGTGGCGCCCAGGGTGCGGAGGATGGCGATGTCCGACTTCTTGTCGGTGACCACCATGACCAGGGTGGAGATGATGTTGAAGGCGGCCACCGCGACTATCAGCAGCAGCAGCAGGCCGATCATGGACTTCTCCATCTGGATGGCCTGGTAGAGGTTGCCGTGGGTGCGCGTCCAGTCGCGGGCGTAGAAGTCGTTGCCCTTCAGCGTCTGGGCGATTTCCCAGGCGGTGCGCGGCGCCTGGAACAGGTCGTCGAGCTTCAGGCGCAGGCCCTGCACCTCGCCATCCTTGTAGCGCTGCATGCGCGCGGCGTCCTCGACGTTGGCCAGGGCCACGTAGCCGTCCAGTTCGCCGGCGCCGACGTGGAAGATGCCGGCCACGGTGAAGCGCTTCATGCGCGGGAAGATGCCGGCGGGGGTCACCGAGACCTCGGGGGCGACGAAGGTGACCTTGTCGCCGACCTTCACCCCCAGGTTGGCCGCGGCCTTGTCGCCGATGATGATGCCGAACTCGCCGGGCCTGAGGCTGGCCAGGCTGCCCTGCCTGAAGAAGTCGCCGATGATCGAGACCTTGCCTTCCTCGGCCGGGTCCACGGCGTTGATCAGCACCTTCTGCACCACGCCGTTGTTGCTCAGCAGGCCCTGCATCTGGATGAAGGGCGCCACTTCCAGCACGTTGCGGTGCTGCGCCTTGATCTGCCCGGCCAGGCCGCGCCAGTCGTCGATCGGCTGGTAGGCCTCGACGGTGGCGTGGGGCACCATGCCCAGCACCCGGGTGCGCATCTCGTGGTCGAAGCCGTTCATCACCGAGAGCACCACGATCATCACCATGACGCCGAGCGCCAGGCCGATCATGGAAGTCAGGGAGATGAAGGAAACGAAGTGGCTGCGGCGCTTGGCGCGGGTGTAGCGCGTCCCGATATAGACGGAAAGAGGTCTGAACATGTGGGGCCGTTGTCAGGGGATTGGGGCGTCGGTCCGGCCGGCGTCCGCTACCGCGCAAGGGTTTGCGGAGGCCATTGTGGCGAGCTGCGGCGGGCGGCTTTACACTCAGACCATTACTGCCGCCGTGGGTTCGCCATGTCCACTCCAGACGCGGATGACCGCCGCGAATACTACCGTATCGAGGACCGCCTCGCACTGGAATTTCGCCCGATTCCGGAGGACGCGGAGCAGGCGGCGCAAGCGTTACAGGATGATTCGCCGCTGTTCGACCTGCTCGGCGACCTGCACCTGCTGGAAGTGGAGGCGCAGCACCTGCTGCGGCAGA
This sequence comes from Pseudomonas delhiensis, assembly GCF_900187975.1. Classification (GTDB taxonomy): domain Bacteria; phylum Pseudomonadota; class Gammaproteobacteria; order Pseudomonadales; family Pseudomonadaceae; genus Pseudomonas; species Pseudomonas delhiensis. Next base: position 11,684 of record NZ_FZPC01000018.1, read on the forward strand.
TCGCCGAGCGCGACCGCGCCCTGGCCAGCTACCTGAAGCTGCTCGACAAGCGCCTGGACCTGGTCGCCGGCGCCCTCGCCCAGGGGTTGCTGGAGCAGGTCGGCCCGGCGCAGCCGGTGGTCCTTTCCGAGGGAGGCATCGCCTTCCTCGCCCCCGAGCCCCTGCTCGCCGGCCAGCTGCTGGCCCTGAAGCTGGTGCTGCTACCCCAGGCCCTGGGCCTGAGCCTGCGCGCGCGGGTCACCCACTGCGAGTCGCGCGGGCTGGGCGAATACGAGATCGGCACGCTGTTCGAGAACCTCGAGGAGCCGCAGCGCCAGTTGCTGGCCCGGCACATCCTGCAGAAACAGGCGGCCGAACGGCGCCAGGCGAAGGACCGCGACGACTCATGAAGGCCCTGCACATCCCCTTCCTGCTGCTGTGCCTGGGCATGGCCCTGCCGGCCGCGGCCGACACCCTGGAAATCCCCATCGGCGCCCAGGGCGACGCCCGCATCGCCCTGCCCGCCCGCGGCGAGAGCCGGCGCGCCGTGCTGGAGCGCTTCGGCCTGCCCGACGAGGAACACCCGGCCGTGGGCAGCCCGCCGATCACCCGCTGGGACTACCGCGAATTCAGCGTCTATTTCGAATACGATCACGTGGTCGACGCGGTTCGCGCGCATCGCCCGCAGAGCCCGATCCTTCCCTCTTCCAAGGAGCCCCAGTGACTCTCATCTATGGCCATCGCGGCGCCAAAGGCGAAGCGCCGGAAAACACCCTGACCAGCTTCCAGCGCTGCCTGGAGCATGGCGTGACGCGTTGCGAGCTGGACCTGCACCTGTCCCGCGACGGCGAGCTGATGGTGATCCACGACCCCACCCTCAAGCGCACCACCGGGCGCCGCGGCAAGGTGTCCGAGCAACTGGCCGAGGACCTGGTCACCTACGACGCGCGCCAGGGCGGGCCGGGCTGGGTGCGCCCCTGCCCCATCCCGCGGCTGGCCGAGCTGTTCGAGCGCTGCGAGTTCGAGCACTGGCAGCTGGAGGTCAAGAGCGCCTCGCGCGAGCGCGCAGCGCGCACCGTGCAGGCCATCCACCAGCTGGTGGGGCGCTTCGGCCTGCGCGAGCGCATCACCGTGACGTCCAGCTCGCGCACCGTGCTGCGCGCGCTGCAGCAGTTGACGCCGGACCTGGCGCGTGGGCTGGTGGCCGAATACGCCTGGCTCGACCCGCTGAAGGTGGCGGCGAACTACGGTTGCGAGCTACTGGCGCTGAACTGGACGCTGTGCACCCCCGAGCGGCTGCTCAAGGCGCAGAAGCAGGGGCTGCACGTGTCGGTGTGGACGGTCAACGAACCGGCGCTGATGCGCCGGCTCGCCGACTTCGGCGTGGACAGCCTGATTACAGACTTTCCCGGTTTGGCCACTGCCACGCTCGGGAATCGCTGAGCGGGTCGCCCCCGGCCGGCTCAGGCCGCCGGCCGGGGTACTTCAGAAAAGCCGGTTGAGGCCGTCGAACGCCGCTACGCGGTAGGCTTCGGCCATGGTCGGGTAGTTGAAGGTGGTGTTGACGAAGTACTTCAGGGTGTTCAGCTCGCCCGGCTGGTTCATGATCGCCTGGCCGATGTGGACGATCTCCGAGGCCTGGTCGCCGAAGCAGTGCACGCCGAGGATCTCCAGGGTCTCGCGGTGGAACAGGATCTTCAGCATGCCCACCGGCTCGTTGGAGATCTGCGCGCGGGCCATGCCCTTGAAGAATGCCTTGCCCACTTCGTAGGGAATCTTCGCCGCGGTCAGCTCGTGCTCGTTCTTGCCGATGGAGCTGATCTCCGGGATGGTGTAGATGCCGGTGGGCACGTCGTTGACGAAGCGCCAGCTGTCCTGCTCGACGATGTTGCCGGCGGCCGAGCGGCCCTGGTCGTAGGCGGCGCTGGCCAGGCTCGGCCAGCCGATCACGTCGCCCGCGGCGTAGATGTTCGACACCGAGGTTCGGTAGTTCTCGTCCACCTCGATCTGGCCACGGCTGTTGACCTTGATGCCGATGTTCTCCAGGCCCAGGCGGTCGGTGTTGCCGGTACGGCCGTTGCACCACAGCAGGGCGTCGGCCTTGATCTTCTTGCCCGACTTCAGGTGCAGGATCACGCCGTTGTCCAGGCCCTCGACGCGCTCGTACTCCTCGTTGTGGCGCACCAGCACGTTGTTGTTGCGCAGGTGGTAGCTCAGGGCGTCGGAGATTTCGTCGTCGAGGAAGCTCAGCAACTGGTCGCGGGTGTCGATCAGGTCGACCAGCACGCCCAGGCCGCTGAAGATCGAGGCGTATTCGCAGCCGATCACCCCGGCTCCGTAGATGATCAGCCGACGCGGGGTGTGGCTCAGCGAGAGGATGGTGTCGCTGTCGTAGACCCGCGGGTGGTTGAAGTTGATGTCCGCCGGGCGGTACGGGCGCGAGCCGGTGGCGATGACGAACTGGTCGGCGACCAGGCGTTCCACCGCGCCGCTGGGGGTCACCACCTCGACGGTGCGCTCGTCGACGAAGCTGGCGGTGCCGTTGAACATGTCGATGCGGTTGCGCGCGTAGTAGCCGGTGCGCGAGGACACCTGCTTGTTGATCACCTTCTCGGCGCTCTTGAGCACGTCGGGGAAGGAGAACCAGCGCGGTTCGCCGATCTGGCGGAACATCGGGTTGGTGTTGAACTCGATGATCTGCTTCACCGAGTGACGCAGCGCCTTGGACGGGATGGTGCCCAGGTGCGTGCAGTTGCCGCCGACCACGCGACGGCTGTCCACCACCGCCAGCTTGCGCCCGTACTTGGAGGCGTTCATCGCCGCCCCCTCGCCCGCCGGGCCCGTGCCGAGAATCACCACGTCGTAGTTATAGACAGCCATGCGTACTCCTTCAGAACAGGCCGGGGCGCCCCTGTGGCGCTTCCGGCAAAGTCCCGGCGCGCCTGGCGCCGGGAGCGGTCGAATCGATGTTGGCAGCTTAGCCGCGCGACAAATTGCTGCACATTAGCGCTTGGTCGTGCGGTAGGCGAATTTTGCCATCACTACATTTAGTGCGGCTTTCATGGCCGCGCCGGCTCCGGGAAGAGCTCGGCGAAGCGCGTGCTGGCGCGCGTGGCGAAGCCCTGCCCCTGGTGCACGACGAACCAGGCGGCCAGCCCGTGCTGCTCGGCGTAGCGGTAGCCCTCGTCCGGGCCCAGCACCATCAGCAGCGTCGACAACCCGTCGGCGTGCAGCGTGGAGCGGTCGACCACGGTCACCGCCGCCAGTGTGTGCCGAACCGGCGTGCCGGTGCGCGCATCGAAGGTGTGCGAGTAACGCTGCCCACCTTCCTCGAAATAGTTGCGGTAGTCGCCCGAGGTCGAGACCCCGTAGCCGTCCACCGCCAGCGAGCGCGCCACGCTGCGCTCGCGTTCGCCGCTGGGCAGCTCCAGCGCCACCCGCCAGGGCGAGCCGTCGGGCTTGTGGCCCATGGCCTTGAGCTCGCCGGTGATCTCCACCAGGTAGTCCTTCACGCCCAGCTCGGCCAGGCGCTGGCCGACGCGGTCCACCGCGTAGCCGGCGACGATGCTGTCGAAATCCAGCTGCGCCGCCACGTCCTTGCACACCAGGCTGCCGTCCACCCGCACGTGGCGGTAGCCGACGCGCGCCCGCTCGCGCTCCAGCGCCGCGGCCGCCGGCACCTGCTCGCCGCGGGACTGCGGGCCGAAGCCCCAGAGGTTCATCAGCGGCTCGACGGTGAGGTCGAAGGCGCCGGCGCTGGTCTCGGACAGCTCGTTGCCGTAGCGCAGCAGCTCCACCAGCTCGGTCGGCATGGCCTGGCAGGCGCCGGCCGGCAAGGCATTGAAGCGGGAGACCTCGGAGTCGTCGCGGTAGGTGGAGAACTGCCGGTCGAGCTCGCCGAGAATACCCTCGACCTCCGCCTGCAGGCGCTGCGGCGCTGGGCTCTGCGCCGAGGGCAGGTACTGCACGGAATAGCTGCTGCCCATGGTCGGGCCGCCGAAGCGCTCGACGCGCTCGCCGCAACCGGCCAACGCCAACAGCCCCAAGCACAGCCAGATGCCACGCAACACGCCACCTCCATTCCCCTGCCCCGGCATGGGCGGCGCACATTCTACCGGAAACGGCGGGGGTTACTGTTGCCCAGGCGGTAAAGGTTCGTTGTCCGAACCGCCATCCCCCAGCGGCGCGCCACCGCCCAGGGCCTTGTACAGCGCCACCAGGTCCAGGCGCAGCTGGCCGTCGCTGTCGACCAGGTCGCGGCGCGCCTGCAGGTAGTTGCGCTGGGCGTCCAGTTCCACCAGGAAGTCGGTGAGGCCGCCGGCATAGCGCGCCCTGGCCATGTCGTAGGCCTGCCCGGCGCTGCCCAGCCGCGCCTGCAACTGGGCGTTGCGCTGGCGCTCGGCGCCGTAGCCGCTCAAGGCGTCGTCCACTTCCTGCCAGGCCTTGAGCACGGTCTGCTGGTAGTTCACCGCCGCTTCCTGCTGCTCCAGCTTGCGCAGGGTCACCTGGGAGCGGCGCCGGCCGTTGTCGAAGATCGGCACGCTCAGGCTCGGCCCCACCGCCCACTGGCGGCTGCCCCAGTCGGAGACGTCGCCGCTTTCGAAGGAGGAATAGCCGAAGCTGGCGCCCAGGCGGATGCTCGGGTACAGCTCGGCCACCGCCACCCCGATGTTGGCCGTGGCCGCGTGCAGCTGGGCCTCGGCGGCGCGGATGTCCGGGCGCCGGCGCACCACTTCCGAGGGCAGGCCGGGGCTGAGGTCGGGCAGGGCCGCGGGCCGCGCCGGCGGCGCCTTCAGCTGGGCCTGCAGCTCGCCCGGCTGCGCGCCGACCAGCACGCCGAGCTGGTTGATCGCCTGGCCCTCCGCCGCCTGCAGTTGCGGCAGGCGCGAACGCAGTTCTTCCAGTTGGCTGCGCTGGCGCACCAGGTCGAAGTCATCCACCAGGCCGCCGTCGGCGCGGGCCTGCACCAGCGCCAGGGACTCCTCGGTGGCGCGCAGGTCCTCCCGGGTCACGGCGATCTGCTGCTGCACCCGGCGCAGCTCGAAGTAGCCGCGCGCCACTTCGCTGGCGACCACCAGGCGCGCCTGCTCCAGCAGTGCGCGCTGCTGCTCGACGCGGGCGTCGGCGGCCTCGATGGAACGGCGCACGCGGCCCCAGAAGTCGATTTCCCAGGAGGCGTCGAAGCCGGCTTCGTAGAGGGTGAAGGGCTCGGCCAGGGTCTTCACCAGCTCGTCGCTGTTTCCCGGCGCCAGGCTGGAGATCATCCGTGCGCTGGCGCCGCGCTCGCTCTGGCGCTGGCGCTGCACGTCGGCCTTGCCGTCGACGTTCGCCCCGCGCTGGGCGGCGACCATCTGCCGCTGCATGCGCGCCTGGGCGAAGCGCAGCGCGGCGCTGCGCAGGTCCGGGCTGGCCGCGGTGGCGCGGCGTTGCAGGTAGTCCAGCGCCGGGTCGGCGAACTGCGTCCACCACTGCGCCGGGATGGCCTGGCCGCCCTGCCCCGCGGGCAGCAGCGCGGCCTCGCCGGCATGGGCGGCGCGCCAGTCGGCCGGGGTTTTCGGCTGCGGCGCCTGGTAGTCCGGCCCCACCGCGCAGGCGCCCAGCGCCAGCAGCAGCGGCAAGAGGAGGTAGGGAACGGGCGACGACGGCATGGCGGCCTCCGGTCAGGCGAGTCGATGGCGGAACAGCCAGGCGGACAGCGGCAGGGTCACGCTCGCCACCGCCAGCATCGGCAACAGGTCATGGGCCACTGCGAACAGGCTGGCGCCTTCCAGGTAGATGCGCTGGATCAGGTCGATGGCGAAGCGCAGCGGGTTGATGTAGGTGGCCATCTGCAGCGCCTCGGGCATGTTGCGCACCGGCGTGGCCAGGCCCGAGAGCAGCATGATCGGCATGATCAGCACGAAGGTGTAGAGCATCGCCTGCTGCATGTTCAGCGACACCGCCGAGATCGACAGGCCCAGGCCGACGCAGGAGACCATGAACACCAGCAGCCCGCCGTAGAAGTCCAGCAGCGAGCCGGCCATGGGGATGCGGAACCAGTACAGCGCCATCAGCAGCACCAGCGACGCCTGCACCAGGCCGATGAGGATCGGCGGCAGGGCCTTGCCGAGCATGATCTCCAGGGGCGAATAGGGCGTGACCAGCAACTGGTCGAAGGTGCCCTGCTCGCGCTCGCGGGCCACCGAGAGCGCGCTGAGCATCAGCGTCTGCAGCATGCTCAGCGAGGCGATCAGCGCCGGGATCAGCGGCCAGCGCGTCTCCAGGTTGGGGTTGTACCAGGCGCGGGTGACCACGCTGACCGGCGCCTGGGCCAGGCCGCGCTCGCGGTTGAAGTCGTTGACCACGCTGGCCAGCCCGGCCGCCGCGGCGCCGGCGGTGGTGGAGTTGCGCCCGTCGAGGATCACCTGCAGCGGCGCCGGCTCGCCGCGGGTCAGGCGCGTCTCGAAGTCGGCGGGGACCTGGATCACCAGCAGGGCCTTCTCGGCGTCGATCACGCTGGCGATGTCGCGCGGCGCGCGCAGGGTCGCCACGCGGTGGAAGATGCCGCTGCCGTCCAGGCGGCTGGCCAGGCGCTGGGACGACTCGCTGTGGCTCTGGTCCAGCAGCGCGTAGGGCGCGTCGTTGAGGTCGAAGGTCACCGCGTAGCCGAACAGCAGGCTCTGCATCAGCACCGGCGCCAGCAGCACGATGCGGTTGGCCGGGTCCTTGAGGATCACCAGCAGTTCCTTGCGCCAGAGGTTGGCCAGGCGGCGCAGCAGTTCGGCGAAGGCGCCCATCTCAGTCCAGCCTCTTGCGCGTGGCCAGCCGCGCCAGGCCCAGCAGGACCACGGCGTAGCCGGCGAGGATCAGGCAGTTGCGCAGGATCAGCGGCCAGAAGTCGCCTGCCAGGAACAGCGACTTCACCAGCTCCATGAAGTATGTGGCCGGCAGCAGGTTGCCGATCACCCGCACGGCGGTGGGCACGTTGCGCAGGTCGAAGATGAAGCCCGAGAGCATCATCGCCGGGAGGAAGCTGGCGAGCAGGGAAATCTGGCTGGCGAGGAACTGGTTCTTGGTCACCGCCGAGATCAGCAGGCCGATGCCCAGGGCGACGAACAGGTAGAGCATGGAGCTGACCAGCAGCGCCAGCAGCGAGCCGTACATGGGCACGTGGAACAGGAAGCGCGCCGCCAGCAGGCACAGCGCCAGGCCCAGCAGGCCGACCAGGAAGCAGGGGATGATCTTCGCCAGGAGGATCTCCACCGAGCGCACCGGGGTGACGAACAGCGCCTCCAGGGTGCCGCGCTCCCACTCGCGGGCCATCACCAGGGCGGTGAGGAAGGCGCCCACCAGGGTCATGATCAGCACGATCAGCCCCGGCACCAGGTACCAGGTGCTGGTGTTGGCGGCGTTGAACCACATGCGCTGCTCGATGCGCACGCCGCCGGCCTGCAGCCCGGCGTTGCGCGCCGCCTGCTTCTCGCCCCACAGCGCCAGGGCCTGGTTCAGGTAGTTGCTCACCCCCGAGGCGCGGGTGGCGTCGGAGCCCTGCACCAGCACCAGCACCTGGGCGTCGCCGTCCTGCAGGCGGCGGCTGAAGTCGCCGGGCAGGTAGACCAGGGCGTCGGCCTGGCGCGACTCCAGCATCCGCCGGCCTTCCTCGAAGGACTTCAGCGGCAGCGGCTGCAGGTATTCCGAGCGGCTGATGCTGGCCAGCAGGTCGCGAGCCTGGGGCGCCGGGTCGTCCTGCACCACCGCCACCAGGCTGTGGCGCACGTCCAGCGACAGGCCGTAGCCGAAGATCAGGATCAGCGCGATGGGCAGGCCGATGCCGATCATCAGGTTGCTGCGGTCGCGCAGCAGCTGGCGCACCTCCTTGCGCGTCAGCGAGAGGAGCCTGCGCCAGAACGAACCATTCGCCGCATCGCTCATGCGCGGGCCTCCCGGGCGTGCTGGCGAGCCTGCTCGACGATCTCGATGAAGGCCTGCTCCATGTTCGCCTGGCCGCCGGCCTGCTCGCGCACCTGCTGCGGCGTGCCCATGGCGAGGATGCGCCCGGCGTCCTGGATGACGATGCGGTCGCAGTACTCGGCCTCTTCCATGAAGTGGGTGGTGATGATGATGGTGGTGCCGCCGGCCGCCAGCGCCGTGATGCGCTGCCAGAAGCCGCGGCGGGCCAGGGGGTCGGCACCGCTGGTGGGTTCGTCGAGGAAGAGGATTTCCGGCTCGTGGAGCAGGCCCACGGCCATGGCCAGGCGCTGCTTGTAGCCGCCGGGCAACTGGCCGCTGGGCTCGCCCTCGTGGCCGGAGAGGTCGAACTGCCGCGACACCTCGTCCATGCGCCGGCCCAGCTGCTTGCCGGACAGGCCGTAGGCGCCGCCGAAGAACTGCAGGTTCTCGCGCACCGAGAGGTTGCCGTACAGCGAGAACTTCTGCGACACGTAGCCGATGCGCCGGCGCGCCTGGGCGCGGGCGTGGCGCAGGTTGACGCCGGCCACCCGCAGGCTGCCGGAGGACGCCGGCAGCAGCCCGCAGAGCATGCGGAAGGTGGTGGTCTTGCCGGCGCCGTTGGGCCCCAGCAGGCCGAATATCTCGCCGCGGGCCACGCTGAAGCTGGTGCGGTCCACGGCGGTGAAGTCGCCGAACCTGCGCACCAGGTCCCTCACCTCGATCACCGCCTCGCCGTTGTCGGACGTACTGCCCGGCGCGGCGGCCCTGAGCGCCTCGGTGTCCACCTGCTCGGCGCCGCTCCTGGCCCGCAGCAGGACCATGAAGCCGTCCTCCAGGCGTGCTTCCACCTCGCGCACCGGGGCGCCGTCGAGCAGTTGGTCCAGGCGCTTTTCATCGGCATCGCGCTGGCGGATGAAACGCACCTCGCCGCCCTGGGGCACCGCGTCGATGATCACCTGCGGGTCATCCAGCAGCCGCGCCTGCAGCTTGCGCGCCGGCTGGCCGGCCGGCGGCACGGCGATGCGGCAGAGGCCGTCGGCATGCCGGCGGATGTCCTCGGGCAGGCCCTGGGCCAGCAACTGGCCCTGGTGCAGCAGGTACACCTCGGAACAGCGCTCGGCTTCGTCCATGTAGGAGGTGGTCAGCAGCACGCTGAGGCTTTCTTCCTGCACCAGTTGCTGGACGATCTCCCACAGCTCGCGGCGCGACAGCGGGTCGACGCCCACGGTCGGCTCGTCCAGCAGCAACAGTTGCGGCGAGCGCACCAGGGTGCAGGCCAGCCCGAGCTTCTGCTTCATGCCGCCGGACAGCTTGCCCGCCGGGCGGTCGGTGAAGTGCGCCAGGTCGGTCATCGCCAGCAGGCGCTCGAAGCGCTGGCGGCGCTGCTGCGCGCCGACGCCGTGGAGGTCGGCGTAGAGGTCGAGGTTCTCCTGCACGCTCAGGTCCTCGTAGAGGCCGAAGCGCTGCGGCATGTAGCTGATCAGGTCCTGCACCCGCTGCGGCTGCGCCCTGACGTCGACGCCGAGCACCTCCAGCTCGCCGCCGTCGGCCCGCAGCAGCCCGGCCACCAGGCGCAGGAAGGTGGTCTTGCCGGCGCCGTCCGGGCCCACCAGCGCGGTCAGCGCGCCCTTGCGCACCTGCAGGTCGAGGCCGTGCAGGGCCTGCACGGTCTGCCCGGACTCCTTGACCAGGAAGCGCTTGGCGACGCCGCGGGCGTCTATCACCCGCTCCATCAATCGGCCTTCCCGTCGCGCACCTGGTCGCCCTCGGCGATGCGCACCGTGGCCGGCATGCCCAGGCGCAGGCGGTTGTCCCTGTCCTCGACCACCACCCGCACCTCGTAGACCAGCGCGGTGCGCAATTCCTCGGTCTGCACGGCCTTGGGGGTGAACTCGGCGACGTCGGAGATGAAGCCGACGTGCCCCTGCACCGGCTGGTCCGGATGGCTGTCGGTGGTCACGCTGGCGCGCATGCCGGGCTTGATGTGGCCGAGCTGGGTCTCGTTGACGTACACCCGCACCCATTTCGGGTCGGTGATGGCCAGGGCATAGACCGCGCGCTGCGGCGAGGCCATGTCGCCCGGCTCCAGCAGGCGCGAGCGCACCGTGGCGTCCTGCGGGGCGCGCAGCTGGGTCTCGTCGAGGTTGTGCTGCAGCAGCGCGAGCTGGGCGCGGGCGCCCTGCAGCTGGGCCTCGGCCTGGGCGATGTCCTCGGCGCGCGGGCCGATCCTCGCCAGGCGCAGGGCCTTCTGCGCATCCTCCAGCTGGGCCTGGTTGACCTTCAACTGGGCGGCGGCGTTGTCCAGGTCCTGCTGGCTGACCGCGCGCCCGCCGGGGCTGTTGGCGCGGATGCCCTGCAGGCGGCGCAGCTGGATGCCGGCCAGCTCGACCTGGGCCCTGGCCGCGTCGACCTGGGCCCTGGCGCGGTCGATGTCCTCGGGGCGCGAGCCGTTGTGCAGGCGCAGCACGTTGGCTTCCTGGGCGGCGATCTGCGCCCTGGCCTGGTCGATCTGCAGCTTCAGGGTGCGGCTGTCGAGAGTGGCCAGGACCTGCCCGGCCCTGACCACGTCGCCCTCCTCCACGCGCATCTCGGCGATACGCTCGCTGCCGGTGAAGGCCAGGGACACCTGGCGGATGTCGACGTTGCCGTAGAGCACCAGGTCGCCGCCCTGCCCGGCCTTCGAGTGGAAGTAGTACCAGGCCCCCAGGCCTGCTACGGCGAGCAATGCCAGGACAACGATGAGCTTCTTGCGCATGATGACGACCCGCTAGCCAGTGGCGACGAGAAACAAGCATACAAGCATAGACCAGTAATTCAAATTTGAATTTGATCTATGCAGGCTTTAGTCTGCTACACCTGATCCAGCAGGGTGCAGTCATGCCTAGCTCTCCCTCCAAGCTCCGCCAAGCGCCGCAACGCGTACCCCGCCAGGACGGCGAAGCCACCCGCCGGCGCATTCTCCTGGCAGCCGGCGAACTGTTCGCCGAGCGTGGCTACGCCGACACCACCAGCAAGGCCATCTGCCAGCGCGCGCAGTGCAACATGGCCGCGGTGAACTACCACTTCGGCAGCCGCGACGGGCTCTACCGCGCGGTGCTGCAGGACATGCACAAGCACCTGATCGGCTACGACCAGCTCGAACAGCTGACCCGCAACGAGCGCCCGCCCCGCGACAAGCTCGCCGGCCTGATCGGGGCGCTGACCCTCAACGTCGCCAACGGCCAGCGCTGGCAGGCGCGCCTGTGGGCCCGCGAGTTGCTGACGCCGTCGCCCTTCCTCTCCGAACTCATCGACCAGGAGGCCATGCCCAAGGTGCGCCTGGTGATGGCCCTGCTGGGCGAACTCACCGGCATCCCCGCCCAGGAACCGGCGCTGCTGCGCTGCCTGTTCAGCGTGATAGCGCCCTACCTGACGCTGCAGGTCATCAGCCGGGAAATCCCCACGCCGCTGACCGGCCTGTTCGAGCAACCGGCGGAAGACCTCGCCCGCCACCTGCAACTGTTCGCCCTGGCCGGCCTGGAGGCGGTGGCGCGGGATTACCACGACGGGCGGCGGTAGTGCGGCACAGGCCGCGCTACAGCGCAGCCGGTGGCTCCGCTCGCGGACAGAGTCCTACGACCGCGCTCGACCGTAGGGCGAATAACCGTTCGCGGTTATCCGCCGTTGGCCGTGCTACCGGAGCGTCCGGCGTGGCCGGTGAATCCAATCGCGGACGGAGTCCGCTCCTACGTCCGTGCTGCCTGGAACCGTAGGAGCGGACTCTGTCCGCGATTTGGCGGATAACGCCGTAGGCATTATGCGCCCTACGAACTATCGCGAACGCGGAAACCCAGGGTTCGCGAGCAAGCTCGCTCCTACAAGAGCGTTTTCCAGCGAAACATCGGTGCGTAGGGCGCATAACCGTTCGCGGTTATCCGCCGTTGCAAACAAAAAGGCCGCACCCCGGCAGGAGTGCGGCCCTTTCTCGTCCAGCGCCGGCGGGATCAGGCGGTAGCCCGTGCCTCGCCCTTGCGCTTGACCAGGTAGCACAGGCCCATCAGCACCACCCACACCGGGATGGCGTAGACCGACACGTCGATGCCCGGGATCTGCAGCATGATGCCGAGGATGAACACCACGAAGGCCAGGCACAGGTAGTTGCTGAACGGATAGAACAGCGAACGGAACGAGGTCTTCACGCCCTCACGGTCCTTGGCGCGGCGGAACATCAGGTGGGCCAGGCTGATCATCGCCCAGTTGATAACCAGCGCCGCCACCACCAGGGACATCAGCAACTCCAGCGCCTGGTGCGGGATCACGTAGTTGACGACCACGCAGGCCAGGGTGATGAAGGCCGAGACGCCGATGGCCAGCAGCGGCACGCCGCGGTCGTCGACCTTGGCGAAGGCGCGCGGGGCGTCGCCCTGCTCGGCCAGGCCGAAGAGCATGCGGCTGTTGCAGTACACGCAGCTGTTGTACACCGACAGCGCCGCGGTCAGCACCACGAAGTTCAGCACGTTGGCCGCCACGTCGCTGCCCAGCAGCGAGAACACCTTCACGAAGGGGCTGCCGCTGTAGGGGTCGCCGGAGCTGTTGATGCTCTGCAGCAGCGCGTCCCACGGGTACAGCGAGAGCAGCACGGCCAGGGCGCCGATGTAGAAGATCAGGATGCGGTAGATCACCTGGTTGATCGCCTTGGGGATCACCTTCTTCGGTTCCGCGGCCTCGGCCGCGGTGATGCCCACCAGCTCCAGCCCGCCGAAGGAGAACATGATGATCGCCAGGACCATCACCAGGCCGGAAATGCCGTTGGGGAAGAAGCCGCCGTGGCTCCACAGGTTGCTCACCGAGGCCTGCGGGCCGCCGTTGCCGCTGGCCAGCAGCCAGACGCCGAGCAGGATCATGCCGATGATGGCGGCGACCTTGATGATGGCGAACCAGAACTCGGTCTCGCCGAAGGCCTTCACGTTGAACAGGTTGATGGCGTTGATCAGCACGAAGAAGATCGCCGCGGTGGCCCAGGTGGGGAAGTCCGGCCACCAGAACTGGATGTACTTGCCGACCGCCGTCAGCTCCGACATGCCGACCAGGATGTACAGCACCCAGTAGTTCCAGCCGGACATGAAGCCGGCGAAGCCGCCCCAGTACTTGTGGGCGAAGTGGCTGAAGGAGCCGGCGACCGGCTCCTCGACGATCATCTCGCCGAGCTGGCGCATGATCAGGAAGGCGATGAAGCCGCCGATGGCGTAGCCGAGGATCATCGACGGGCCGGCGGATTGCAGGACACCGGCCGAGCCCAGGAACAGGCCGGTACCGATGGCGCCACCCAGGGCGATCAGCTGGATGTGGCGGTTCTTCAGGCCGCGCTTGAGCGAGCCTTCGTGCAGATGGGGGTGTCCATCCATTGCGGGGTTCCTCGGTAGAGGGGTTGGCTTTTTTATCGTTATAGGACGCGGGTAGCGTCGAAGACTAACGAAAAACGGGAGCCCGAGAGCTCCCGTTTTCCATTTTCAGACCTGGCTTAGCGCGGGAAGGCCGGCGGGTTGACCCCTGCCATCTCTTCCATCACGCGGACCACCTGGCAGCTGTAGCCGAACTCGTTGTCGTACCACACGTACAGCACGACGCGGTTGTCGTTGCAGATGGTGGCTTCGGCATCGACCACGCCGGCGTGGCGGGAACCGACGAAGTCGGTGGAGACCACTTCCTGGGAGCTGACGAAGTCGATCTGCTTCTGCAGGTCGGAGTGCATGGCCATCTGGCGCAGGTACTCGTTGATCTCCTCGCGGGAGGTCGACTTGTTCAGGTTCAGGTTGAGGATGGCCATGGACACGTTCGGCGTGGGAACGCGGATGGCGTTGCCGGTCAGCTTGCCCTTGAGCACCGGCAGGGCCTTGGCGGCGGCGGTGGCGGCACCGGTCTCGGTGATCACCATGTTCAGCGGAGCGCTGCGGCCGCGGCGGCTGCCCTTGTGGAAGTTGTCGATCAGGTTCTGGTCGTTGGTGTACGAGTGAACGGTCTCGACGTGGCCGTTGACGATGCCGTACTGGTCATCGACGGCCTTAAGCACCGGCACGATGGCGTTGGTGGTGCAGGAGGCGGCGGAGACGATCTTGTCGTCGGCAGTGATGTCGCCATGGTTGATGCCATGGACGATGTTCTTCAGCGCGCCCTTGCCCGGGGCGGTGAGGATCACGCGGTCGACGCCCGGGCACTTCAGGTGCTGGCCCAGGCCCTCGGCGTCGCGCCACTTGCCGGTGTTGTCGACCAGCAGGGCGTTCTTGATGCCGTACTGGGTGTAGTCCACCGAGGACGGATCGTTGGAGTAGATCACCTGGATCAGGTTGCCGTTGGCGGTGATGGTGTTGCTGGCCTCATCGATGGTGATGGTGCCGTCGAACTTGCCATGCACGGAGTCGCGGCGCAACAGGCTGGCGCGCTTGACCAGGTCGTTCTCGGCGCCCTTGCGCACGACGATGGCGCGCAGGCGCAGGCCGTCGCCGCCACCGGTCTTCTCGATCAGGATGCGCGCCAGCAGGCGGCCGATGCGGCCGAAGCCGTACAGGACGACGTCGGTGCCTTCGCGGGCGGCGCCGTTCTGCTTGCCGACCACGTCGGCCAGCTCGTCCCTGGTGAACTGCTCGATGCTGCGGCCGTTACCCTCGGCCTTGAACTTGGCGACCATCTTGCCCAGGTCGACGGAAGCTGCGCCGAGCTTCAGGTCGCTCATGGCCTTGAGGATGGGGAAGGTGTCGTGGACCGACAGCTCGGCTTCGTCGGCCAGGCGGTGGCGGGCGAAACGGTGAGCCTTGAGGATGTCGATCACCGAACGGTTGATCAGGCCACGGCCGTAGATCGAGGTCACCACGTTGTTGTTGCGGTAGAGCTGGCCGATCAGCGGAATCATGGCTTCCGCGAGGGCTTCACGATCGATCCACTCACCGAGACACTGGTCGGGCTTCTGATTCACGGGCATTACCTTCCACATGTAGGAGAAGAAAAAAGGGGCTACATTATGACGGTGCAGGCCATCGTCGGCAATCTGCACCGCTGCAAAGACTGACAGCCGTCAATCGGGATAGTTACAATCCACCCGGTCAAATTTCCGACCGGAGCCCGCTACGCCCGTGTCCGTATTGCGTATTCCCGCCCTGCCGGCCGCGGCCGGCAAGCAAGCCTGGGGCAATCTGCCCGGCGCCGCCCTGAGCCTGGCGATCGCCGAGGCCGCCGCCCCGGCGAAGCGATTCACCCTGTTGCTCACCGCCGACAGCCAGAGCGCCGAACGGCTGGAGCAGGAGCTGCGTTTCTTCGCCCCGGATTTGCCGGTGCTGCAGCTGCCGGACTGGGAAACCCTGCCCTACGACGTGTTCTCGCCGCACCAGGACATCATTTCCCAGCGCGTCGCCGCCCTCTACCAGTTGCCGGGCCTGAAGCACGGCGTGCTAGTGGTGCCGATCAGCACCGCCCTGCACCGCCTGGCGCCGGCCAGGTTCCTGCTCGGCAGCAGCCTGGTGCTGGACGTCGGCCAGAAGCTCGACGTCGAGCAGATGCGCCTGCGCCTGGAGGCCGCCGGCTACCGCTGCGTGGACACCGTCTACGAACACGGCGAGTTCGCCGTGCGCGGCGCGCTCATCGACCTGTTCCCGATGGGCAGCGAGCTTCCCTACCGCATCGACCTGTTCGACGACGAGATCGAGACGCTGCGCACCTTCGACCCGGAGAACCAGCGCTCCATCGACAAGGTGCAGAGCATCCGCCTGCTGCCGGCGCGCGAGTTCCCCCTGCGCAAGGAAGCGGTCACCGGCTTCCGCAACCGCTTCCGCGAGCGCTTCGACGTCGACTACCGGCGCTGCCCGATCTACCAGGACCTGGCCAGCGGCCTGACGCCGGCCGGCATCGAGTACTACCTGCCGCTGTTCTTCGAGGAAGGCGAGACCTCCACCCTGTTCGACTACCTGCCCCAGGACACCCAGGTGTTCTCCCTGCCGGGCATCGAGCAGGCCGCCGAGCAGTTCTGGAACGACGTGCGCAGCCGCTACGAGGACCGCCGCTACGACCCCGAGCGGCCGCTGCTGCCGCCGGCCGAGCTGTTCCTGCCGGTGGAGGACTGCTTCGCCCGCCTGAAGGACTGGCCGCGCGTGGTGGTCAGCGCCGAGCCCGTCGAGCCGGGCGTGGGCCGCGAGCGCTTCCCCGCCGAACCGCTGCCGGACCTGGCCATCGAGGCCAAGGCCACGGAGCCGCTGGCCAGGCTGCGCCGCTTCATCGAGGAATTCCCCGGGCGCATCCTGTTCAGCGCCGAATCCGCCGGGCGCCGCGAGGTGCTGCTGGAGCTGCTGGCGCGGCTGAAGCTGCGGCCCGGCGAGGTCGACGGCTGGTCGGCGTTCCTCGCCCACCCCGAGCGCCTGGCCATCACCATCGCCCCGCTGGACGACGGCCTGCTGCTGCAGGACGGCGCCCAGGGCGTGGCGCTGATCGCCGAGAGCCCGCTGTTCGGCCAGCGCGTGATGCAGCGCCGGCGCCGCGAGAAGACCCGCGACGGCGGCGAGAACGTCATCAAGAACCTCACCGAGCTGCGCGAAGGCGCGCCGGTGGTGCACATCGACCACGGCGTCGGCCGCTACATGGGCCTGATCACCCTGGAGATCGACGGGCAGAGCGCCGAATTCCTGGCCCTGCAGTACGCCGACGAGGCCAAGCTCTACGTGCCGGTGGCCAACCTGCACCTGATCGCCCGCTACACCGGCAGCGACGACGCCCTGGCGCCGCTGCACAAGCTCGGCTCCGAGGCCTGGCAGAAGGCCAAGCGCAAGGCCGCCGAGCAGGTCCGCGACGTCGCCGCCGAGCTGCTCGACATCTATGCCCGCCGCGCCGCGCGCAAGGGCTACGCGTTCAAGGACCCGCAGGCCGACTATGCCACCTTCTCCGCCGGCTTCCCCTTCGAGGAGACGCCGGACCAGCAGGCGGCCATCGACGCCGTGGTGGCCGACATGCTCGCCGACAAGCCCATGGACCGCCTGGTCTGCGGCGACGTCGGCTTCGGCAAGACCGAGGTGGCCATGCGCGCCGCCTTCGTCGCCGTGCACAGCGGCAGGCAGGTGGCGGTGCTGGTGCCCACCACCCTGCTCGCCCAGCAGCACTACAACAGCTTCCGCGACCGCTTCGCCGACTGGCCGGTGAACGTCGAGGTGATGAGCCGCTTCAAGACCGCCAAGGAAGTCGAAGGCGCGGTCGGCCAGTTGGCCGACGGCAAGGTGGACATCGTCATCGGCACCCACAAGCTGCTGCAGGGCGACGTCAGGTTCAAGAACCTCGGCCTGGTCATCATCGACGAGGAGCACCGCTTCGGCGTGCGCCAGAAGGAACAGCTCAAGGCCCTGCGCAGCGAGGTGGACATCCTCACCCTCACCGCCACGCCCATCCCGCGCACCCTGAACATGGCGGTGGCCGGCATGCGCGACCTGTCGATCATCGCCACGCCGCCGGCGCGCCGCCTGTCGGTGCGCACCTTCGTCATGGAGCAGCAGAACGCGGTGATCAAGGAAGCGCTGCTGCGCGAGCTGCTGCGCGGCGGCCAGGTCTACTACCTGCACAACGAGGTGAAGACCATCGAGAAGTGCGCCCGCGACCTGGCCGAGCTGGTCCCCGAGGCGCGCATCGGCATCGGCCACGGGCAGATGCACGAGCGCGACCTGGAACGGGTGATGAGCGACTTCTACCACAAGCGCTTCAACGTGCTGGTGGCCTCGACCATCATCGAGACCGGCATCGACGTGCCCAGCGCCAACACCATTCTCATCGAGCGCGCCGACAAGTTCGGCCTGGCCCAGCTGCACCAGCTGCGCGGGCGCGTCGGCCGCAGCCACCACCAGGCCTACGCCTACCTGCTCACCCCGCCGCGCAAGCAGATGACGCCCGACGCCGAGAAGCGCCTGGAAGCCATCGCCAACGCCCAGGACCTGGGCGCCGGCTTCGTCCTGGCCACCCACGACCTGGAGATCCGCGGCGCCGGCGAGCTGCTCGGCGAAGGCCAGAGCGGGCAGATCCAGGCGGTGGGCTTCACCCTCTACATGGAAATGCTCGAACGCGCGGTCAAGGCCATCCGCAAGGGCGAGCAGCCGAACCTGGAGCAGCCCCTGGGCGGCGGCCCGGACATCAACCTGCGGGTGCCGGCCTTGATTCCCGAGGACTACCTGCCCGACGTGCACGCCCGGCTGATCCTCTACAAGCGCATCGCCAACCAGGTGGACGAGGACGGCCTGCGCGAGCTGCAGGTGGAAATGATCGACCGCTTCGGCCTGCTGCCCGACCCGGTGAAGAACCTGGTGCGTCTGACACTCCTGAAACTGCAGGCCCAGAAGCTCGGCATCGTCAAGGTGGATGCCGGACCGCAGGGAGGCCGGGTAGAATTCGCCGCCGATACCTGCGTCGACCCGCTGGTGCTGATCAAGCTGATCCAGAGCCAGCCGAACCGCTACAGGTTCGAAGGCGCGACCCTGTTCAAGTTCCAGGTGCCCATGGAGCGCCCGGAAGAACGCTTCAACACCCTCGAGGCGCTGTTCGAGCGCCTCGCGCCCAACGCATCCTAAAGGACCAGTATGTTCCGCTACCTGCCGCTGCTGCTTGCCCTTATCGCCCCGGCGAGCTTCGCCGACGACCTCTACCAGGTCGAACTGATCCTGTTCCAGCAGGAAGGCGACGTCGTCTATTCCAGCCAGCCGGCCCCCGACGACTGGGCCAAGGGCGCCCAGCCGCTGGGCGAGGACGCCCGCCGCCCGACGGCGATGGACGCCCAGGCCAACAAGCTGGCCCAGGCCCAGGGCTACCACGTGCTGATGCACAAGGCCTGGAAGCAGGCCATCGGCGAGGCGCCGGTGAAGATCGCCCTCGACGAGGGCCGCCAGCAGGACGGCCACTTCCCGGTGGAAGGCACCCTGACCCTGCGCCAGCAGCGCTTCGTCGACACCCAGGTGGACTTCTGGATCAACCAGTTCGGCGGCGACGGCCTGCTCGCCGGCAGCCAGCACATGGTCCAGGACGTCAGCCTGAAGAACGACGTGCTGGCCTACCTCGACCATCCCAGCCTGGGCATGCTGATCCGCGTCAGCCCGCTCAACGCCAAGCCCACCACCCCGCCGCCGGCGGAGATGCAGGAAGAGGCGCCGGCCGGCCAGCCGCAGCAGAACGCGCCGGAAGCCCCGGCCAACGGCGGCTTCGACGCCCCGCCGGCGAGCGAGCCCGACCAGCAGTAACCACGAAGGCCGCGCCATGGTCCCCTTTGTCGAGCACCTGCGACGCCTCCCCTGGCGCCGCCTGTTCCCCGCCGTCACCCTGGTCCGCGGCGAAGCCTATGCCCGCGAGGGCCGGGTGCAGATCATCCGCCTGACCGAGCGCACGCTGGATAGCCTGTGCGATGGCTCGGGCAGCAATCGCTACCGCCAGCACATCAGCCTTTCCGCCAGCGGCGATACCCTCGACTGCAACTGCGATTGCCCGGTCGGCTTCGACTGCAAGCATTGCGCGGCGGCGCTGTCGCACCTGCTGGAAGGAGCGAATGCCCCGACCTCCCCGGCGCCTGAGCCAGCCGTCCGCCCGCCCCACAGGGTAGCCACCGAGCTGTCCCCCGACCTGCAGCACTGGCTGAGGAAGCTGCCCAGCGCCCTCAAGGAGCAGCCGCCCAGCGCGGCGAAGCACCAGTCCCCCCTGTACTACCGCCTGACCAAGAGCGGCCGGATAATGATCCACACGGCCGCCCACACGGCAGACGGCAAGTTCCAGGGCTACCTGCGCATCGCCTCGATAGCCCTGAGCCTGCCCCACGTGGATGCCGTGGACCAGCAGATCCTGGCCCTCGCGCTGGATACCTCGGGCACCCAGCCCCACGTCAACGAAGTAGCGCCCAAGGGCCGCAAGGGCGCCGAACTGCTGGAGCTGATCCTGCGCAGCGGGCGCCTGTTCCTCGAACTGGGCCCACCGGCCAGCCAACTGCTCCCAGGCCCGGAGTTGCCCGCACGGCTCGCCTGGCGCAGGGACGAGTACGGCGACTACAGGGTCGCCTGGGATACCGACGCCGAACCCCGGCCGCAACTGCTGACGCAACTGGCGCCACCCTGGTACCTCGACCGCAGGAACCTGCGCGTGGGCCCGCTGCACCACGGCCTGCCCGAGGCCCTGGCCAGCTACCTGCCGAGCGCCCCGCCGGTGAGCGAGGAAGAAGCCACGCTGTTCGCCCTGCAACTGAAGGAACTGGCGCCCCAGGCGCCCCTGCCGGTGAGCCACGAGGAACGGCGCCTGGAAGACGTCCACCCCGTTCCCCACTTGTACCTGACCAGCCGGACACAGCGCTCCTACAACATGGAACGCTATGGATTCGTCGACGAACTGCACCACCTGGCTGCGCTGAACTTCGTCTACCAGGGGCAGCAGGTGCACGGCCCGGCGCGCAAGGGCGAACCGATCCGCTACCACGCCGATGGCACCTTCGTCACCATCGAGCGCCAACCCAAGGTCGAGCAGGCCTTGCGCAAGGCCCTGCAGAAGCTGGGCCTGGAGAAACTCGGCAAACACGACGCCCCCAGCTCACTGCGCTACAAGCACGAAGTCTTCTCGGCGGATGCCGACCTCTGGCCCACCATCCTGCGCGGCCTGCCCAAGCTGCGCGAACAGGGCTGGGTGGTCGAGATGGCCGACGACTTCCTCCTCGACCTCAGCGAGATCGAGGACTGGTACGTCCACATAGAAGAAGAGCCCGGCAACGCCTGGTTCGACCTGGAGCTGGGCATCCGCGTCGACGGCCAGGAGGTCAGCCTGCTGCAACCGCTGCTGGAACTGCTCCGCCAGCGCCCCGAGGCGCTGCGCAATGGCAGCGCCACCGAGCTGCCCCTACAGCTCGACGCGCATCGCCAGGCCGACGGCAAGCCGCTGAAGGTCAGCCTGCCATTGGAACGGGTCAAGGCGATACTGCACGTCCTGGAAGGGTTGTTCCTCGCCAGCCCGGAAAACGACAGCAACAGCCTGCGCCTGTCGCGCGCCGATGCCGGCCTGCTCGCCCAGCTCGACGAACACTCCCTGCAGTGGCAGGGCGGCGAACGCCTGCTGCGCTTCGCCCGCCGCCTGCGCGACCACCCGCAGCAGCCCTGCCGGGCCCCCGAAGGCCTGCGCGCCGAGCTGCGCCCCTACCAGCTGCAGGGCCTGGCCTGGATGCAGGCGCTTCGCGAACTGGAAGTGGGCGGCATTCTCGGCGACGACATGGGCCTGGGCAAGACGCTGCAGGTGCTGGCGCACATCCTCGCGGAAAAGCGCGCCGGGCGCCTGGACCGCCCGGCCCTGGTGGTGATGCCCACCAGCCTGGTGGCCAACTGGCAGGACGAGGCCGCGCGCTTCGCCCCGGAGCTGCGCGTGCTCACCCTGCACGGCAGCGACCGCCACAAGGGCTTCGACGAACTCGGCCAGCACGACCTGCTGCTCAGCACCTACGCCCTGCTGCCGCGGGACATCGGCGTCCTGGGCCGGCAGCCACTGCACCTGGCGGTGTTCGACGAGGCGCAGTACCTGAAGAACGCCAGCAGCAAGTCGGCCCAGGCCGCGGCGAAGCTCGACGCCCGCCAGCGCCTGTGCCTGACCGGCACGCCCCTGGAGAACCACCTGGGCGAGCTCTGGGCGCTGTTCGACCTGGTGATGCCCGGCTGGCTGGGCGATGCCCGCAGCTTCGCCCGCCTGTACCGCAACCCCATCGAGAAGGCCGGCGACAGCCAGCGCCTGGCCCACCTCAACGCCCGCATCCGGCCCTTCCTGCTGCGCCGCCGGAAGGACCAGGTGGCCGGCGAACTGCCGCCCAAGAGCGAGATCACCCACTGGGTGGAACTCAGCGACACCCAGCGCGACCTCTACGAAACCGTGCGCCTGGCCATGGACAGCAAGGTCCGCGCGGAAATCCGGCGCAAGGGCCTGGCGCGCAGCCATATCGTGGTGCTGGAGGCCCTGCTCAAGCTGCGCCAGGTCTGCTGCGACCCGCGCCTGCTGGGCGAGGCCGTGCCGACGGCGGCCTCGGGCAAGCTCGGCGGCCTGCTGGAGATGCTCGACGAACTGCTCGACGAAGGCCGCCGCGTGCTGCTGTTCTCGCAGTTCACCTCGATGCTCGAACTGATCCAGGCGGAACTGGACGCCCGCGGCATCCGCTACGCCCTGCTCACCGGCGACACCCGCGACCGCCGCGGGCCGGTGGAGGACTTCCAGCAGGGCCGCGTGCCATTGTTCCTGATCAGCCTGAAAGCCGGCGGCACGGGCCTCAACCTCACCGCCGCCGACACCGTGATCCACTACGACCCCTGGTGGAACCCGGCGGTGGAACAGCAGGCCACCGACCGCGCCTACCGCATCGGCCAGGACAAGCCGGTGTTCGTCTACAAGCTGATCGCCCGCGGCACCCTGGAAGAGAAGATCCAGCAGCTGCAGGCGAAGAAGGCGGCACTGGCGGCCGGCGTGCTGGAGGAAGGCAAGGACAGCGGCCTGCAGCTGCAGGACAGCGACATAGACGCGCTCCTCGCGCCGCTGCCGTAGGAGCGCGCCCTGCGCGCGAGATCGCGGACGGAATCCTGCGGTCGTACCCAACCGCAGGGCGAATAACCGTTCGCGGTTATCCGCCGCCATTCGTGCCGCCGGGGTGTCCGGTGTGGCCGGTGAGTCCAATCGCGGACGGAGTCCGCTCCTACGCGGGCCGAGCCATGCCATTCCCCTGTAGGAGCGCGCCCTGCGCGCGAATCGCGGGCAGGGCCCGCTCCTACGTCCGTGCTTCCTGGAACCGTAGGAGCGGACTCTGTCCGCGATAACCGAACGCCCCGGCGCGATTCGCGGCGGCAGGCCCGTCAGCCCGCCAGCACCCGCGCCAGCACCTCGCGCACCTTGCCGATGCCCTCATGCAGGGCCTGCTCGATCTCGGCCATGGTGATGATGCCGCTGGACTTGCCCGCCGCCGGGTTGACCACCAGCGACAGGCAGGCATAGGGCAGGTCCAGCTCGCGGGCCAGGGCGGCTTCCGGCATGCCGGTCATGCCGACGATGTCGCAGCCGTCGCGCTCCAGCCTGGCGATTTCCGCCACGGTTTCCAGGCGCGGGCCCTGGGTCGCGGCGTAGACGCCGTGGTTGCTGTGCGGGTGGCCCAGCGCCTGCAGCGCCGCCACCAGCTTCTGCCGCAGGCCCTCGTCGTAGGGATGGCTGAAGTCGATGTGGGTGACGTGGTCGATGTCGCCGGCGAAATAGGTGTGCTCGCGGCCGTAGGTGTAGTCGATGATCTGGTGCGGCACGCAGAGGTGGCCGCTGCCCATGGCGGCGTGGATGCCGCCCACGGCGTTGACCGCCAGCACCGCCTGGGCGCCGGCCTGCTGTAGCGCCCAGAGGTTGGCGCGGTAGTTCACCTGGTGCGGCGGGAAGCGGTGCGGGTGGCCGTGGCGGGCCAGGAACAGCACCTCGCGGCCGGCGTACTCGCCGCGC
Source organism: Pseudomonas delhiensis (assembly GCF_900187975.1). Lineage (GTDB taxonomy): Bacteria > Pseudomonadota > Gammaproteobacteria > Pseudomonadales > Pseudomonadaceae > Pseudomonas > Pseudomonas delhiensis. The sequence continues at coordinate 35,057 of NZ_FZPC01000018.1, forward strand.
TGGATGGGCGCCGAGGGCGCGCCGTAGGGCGTGTCCAGGCTCAGCGAGTCCTTCAGGGTCAGGCCTTCCAGCTGGGTCAGGCCGGTGCCGCCGATAATGGCGTAGACGGTCATGGCGAATCCTCAGTCGATCAGTTGTGCCGCGCGCAGTTCGCCCACGGCCTGCTGCCAGCGCGGCAGCTGCTTGTACTCGATGCCCGGCCAGGCCCTGGCGCGCATCCGCGCCAGGCGCTCGGGCGCTTTCGCCTTCAGGCGCTGCAGCGCGCCCAGGGCCAGCTCGGCGGCGCCACGGTCGTTGCACACCAGGCCCATGTCGCAGCCGGCCTTGAGCGCGGCCTGGATGCGGCTGGCGGCGTCGCCCACCACGTGGGCGCCGGCCATGGACAGGTCGTCGCTGAAGATCACCCCGTCGAACCCCAGCTCGCCGCGCAGGATGTCCTGCAGCCAGCGCCGCGAGAAACCGGCGGGGCCGGCGTCCACCTGCGGGTAGATGACGTGGGCGGGCATCACCGCGTCCAGCTCGCCGGCCAGGCGCTGGAAGGGCACCAGGTCTCTGCGGCGGATCTCGTCGAGGCTGCGCTCGTCCTCGGGAATCCCCACGTGGGAGTCCACCTCGGCCCAGCCGTGGCCGGGGAAGTGTTTGCCGGTGGCGGCCATGCCGGCGGCGTGCATGCCGCGGATGAAGGCGCCGGCCAGGCGCGTGGCGCGCTCGGGGTCGCCCTCGAAGGCGCGGCTGCCGACCACGGCGCTGCGCTGGTGGTCCAGGTCCAGCACCGGGGCGAAGCTCAGGTCCAGGCCCACCGCCAGCACCTCGGTGGCCATCAGCCAGCCGCACTGCTCGGCCAGGCGCTCGGCGTTGGCGTTGTCGGCGACGGCGCGCATCGCCGGCAGGCGCAGGAAGCCCTGGCGCAGGCGCTGCACACGGCCGCCCTCCTGGTCCACCGCCAGCAGCAGGTCCGGACGCAGGGCGCGGATGGCCGCGCAGAGTTCGCGCACCTGGCGCGGGCTTTCGATGTTGCGGGCGAAGATGATCAGCCCGCCCACTTCGGGGTGGCGCAGGATCCGGCGGTCCTCGGCGGTGAGCCAGGTGCCGCCGATGTCGAGCATCAGGGAGCCTTGCATGGGGGAATCCTTAACAGAGTTCGGCCGCGCGCCACTGCGGCTGCGGCGCCTCGTCGAGGCGCACGGGGCAGTGCGGCGGCACACGGGGGAAGAGTTGCAGCAGGTCGGCGTTGCGCAGGCGCACGCAGCCATGGGACAGCGGCGCGCCCATGGGTTCGCAGTCCGGCGTGCCGTGCAGGTAGATGTAGCGACGGAAGGTATCCACCTCGCCCAGGCGGTTGACGCCCGGCTCGCAGCCGCTCAGCCAGAGGATGCGGGTGAGGATCCAGTCGCGCCCGGGGAACGCCTCGTGCAGCGCCGGGCTCCACACCTCGCCGGTCCAGCGCCGGCCGCGCAGGACCGCGCCGCACGGCAGGCCCTCGCCGATCTTCGCCCGCACCTGGTGCAGGCCGCGGGGCGTGCAGCCGGAGCCCTGGCGCTCGCCGGCGCCGTTGCGCGCGGTGGAGACCGGCAGGCGCAGCACCAGGCGCTGCGCGGCGAAGCCGTAGAGCGTCTGGTCGGCGAGGGAAATGTGCAGCAGGTCGAGATCGGGCATCGTCCGCCAGCGACAGCAGGAATGGCCCGCTACTTTAGCCGATCGGCCGGGGCAGGCCCAGCGCGGTCAGACCTTGGCCGGCGCCGGGGCCTTGCTGCGCGGCTTGAGCTGGGCGCCGGCCAGGGACGGGTCGCTCACCCCGCTGTCGGCGCGCATGCCGGCGGCGAGGAAGGGCACCATCAGGCGCATCACCTGCTCGATGGAGGTGTTCACCCCGAAGTCGGTCTCGGCCATGGCGCGCAGCGCCTTGATCCCGGACATGCTGAAGGCGGCGGCGCCGAGCATGAAGTGCACCCGCCAGAACAGCTCGATGGGCGGCAGCCGCGGCGCGGCCTCGTTCACCAGCTGCATGTAGCGGCGGAACACCTTGCCGTAGACTTCCTCGAGGTACTTGCGCAGGTGCCCCTGGCTCTGACTGAAGGCCAGGCCCAGCAGGCGCATGAAGATAGACAGGTCGTTGCCGCTGCGCGGCTTCACCGCCATGGCCTGCACCACCAGCAGTTCGAGCAGCTCCTCGAGGCTGGCGCGCGGCGCGTCGGGCTTGGCCTGGCGACGGTCCAGTTCCTTTTCCAGGCTGGCGCAGAAAGGCCCGAGGAAGCGCGAGAAGACCGCCTGGATCAGCGCCTTCTTCGAACCGAAGTGGTAGTTCACCGCCGCCAGGTTGACCCCGGCCTTGCTGGTGATCAGACGCAACGAGGTCTCGGCGAAGCCTTTTTCCGCGAACAGCTGCTCCGCAGCATCGAGGATACGTTCGACGGTTTCCGACTGGGCCATGGATGAATTCACCTGACAAACACTTGTTTGAAACTTACGTTTCACAGCAATCCATTGTCAAGCCTGGCACGGGGGATTGTTACGGATTTTCAGGCAATACGACGAACGATACCAGCGGGACGTTGGCCGAATCCGCCGAATTACCACCCTGCCCGACGAAATAATTCGTTGCCAGCGGCCGACCACTGTATATAATCCCAGCAACTGTACAAAAAGACAGAGTAGGGACATGCAGAAGCTGACGCCGCGCCAAGCCGAGATCCTCGCCTTCATCAAGCGTTGCCTGGAAGACAACGGCTACCCGCCCACGCGCGCCGAGATCGCCCAGGAGCTCGGCTTCAAGTCGCCCAACGCCGCCGAGGAGCACCTCAAGGCCCTGGCCCGCAAGGGCGCCATCGAGATGACCCCCGGCGCCTCGCGCGGCATCCGCATTCCCGGCTTCGAACCCAAGGCCGCTGCCAACGAGGACGAGCTGCCGATCATCGGCCGCGTCGCCGCCGGCGCGCCCATCCTCGCCGAGCAGAACGTCGAGGACGCCTGCCGCATCAACCCCACCTTCTTCAACCCGCGCGCCGACTACCTGCTGCGCGTGCGCGGGCAGAGCATGAAGGACGTCGGCATCCTCGACGGCGACCTGCTCGCCGTGCACGTCACCCGCGAGGCGCGCAACGGCCAGATCGTCGTCGCCCGCCTCGGCGAGGAAGTCACGGTGAAGCGCTTCAAGCGCGAGGGCAGCAAGGTCTGGCTGATCGCCGAGAACCCCGAGTTCGCCCCCATCGAGGTCGACCTCGAGGAACAGGAACTGATCATCGAAGGCTTGAGCGTCGGCGTCATCCGCCGCTGACAGGAGGCACCATGCAGTATCCCCAGCCGCTGGACCTGCCCCAACTGCCGCTGTTCCAGGAGGCGCTCTGGGCCAACGCCGAAGAGCCCCTGCTGGCCCAGCTGGCGGAACCGGACACCGCCGAGGACGAAGCCTTCAGCGAACTGTCGCTGCGCGGCCTGCCGGGCCACTGCCAAAGCCTGCTGGCGCCCATCCTGCGCGAACTCAGCGAAGAACAGGATGCCCGCTGGCTGACGCTGATCGCCCCGCCGGCCAGCCTTACCCACGACTGGCTGCGCAAGGCCGGGCTGAACCGCGAGCGCATCCTGCTGCTGCCGGCCCGCGACCAGGCGTCCGCCCTGAGCCTGGCCTGCGAGGCGCTGCGCCTGGGCCACAGCCACACGGTGGTCAGTTGGCTGCCGGCGCTCAACGGCCGGACGCGCGCGCAACTATCCCGCGCGGCGCTCGCCGGGCAGGCGCAGAGCCTGAATATCCGTCTGGGGTAGAAAGGAAGGGAATCAGTGCAGGACGCGCGGGCCGTCCTGTTCGACCTCGCCACCTTCGGCGAGGCGGCCGGCCAGTTGCACGCCGACGTTGAACATCGCCTTGGCGATCTCGATGTGCTGGCCCTGCAGGAAGCCCTTGGCGTCGTTGGAGAACTCCAGGGTCACCAGCGCCTCCTCGTCCTCCGCGCGGCGCAGTACGATGCGGCCATCGGGCAGTTCAACGATTTCCAGGAATGAGGTCGGCATGGCTAGGTTCTCTCACAGCAGAACGGCCATTGTAACAGCGATGGCCGCCCTACCCTAGCCCGCCGACCTACGGCTTGCATCAGAGCTCGGTCAGCGCACCGCGGAAACGCAGCACCATTTCCTTCAGCGATTTGCGCCAGGCTTCCAGCTCGGCGTTGCCCAGGGCCTGCGGCGCCTCGTCATCCAGGCTGACGGCCTGGATCAGCGGCTGGGTCGGGTCGACCTTGGCCTTGCGCGGCTCGCGCGGCGGCTGGAACAGCTCGGCGTAGGCGGCCAGCAGTTGCGCCAGCCAGGTTTCCGGCTGCTGCGCCAACTCCACCAGCTCGGCCAGTTCCGGGCTCGGCGAGGCCGCCAGCACCTCGGCGTTGAGCAGCAGCTCGACGCGCGGCGCATTGGCCTCGGGCAGGCGGTAGTAGCCGGCGATCTCGTGGGCCACGCCCAGCACCGCGCCATACAGGTGGAACAGCGCCGCCTCGCGCTCGGCCTGGACCTGCGCCTGGGCGTTCATCGGCCGCGCCTCTTCCGCCTTGCGCCAGGCCTCCAGGGCCAGGCCGGCGAAATACAGCTTCTGGTTGGTGCGGGTGTAGCGTTCCTGAGCCATCAGCGCGCCCTCATGCGGTCACTCGGCAGTATATGCGCACCCCGCCTGCGCGGGGCGCGCCGCCCATCAGCGCTTGTCCTCGACCTTCCACTTGCCGCCGTCGAAGAAGGCGCGCCAGCCGCTGGGCTTGCCGTCCACCTCGGACTGCACGTACTGCTCCTTGGTCTTGCGGCTGAAGCGGATCACCGCCGGTCGGCCGTCCGGGTCCTTCTGCGGCGCGGAGAGCAGGAAGTGGTACTTCGGGTCCAGCTCGTCCTTGTGCGGCACCAGCTCGCTCACCAGGGGCGCGCGGGTCTCGCGGTTCTTGGGGAACTGGCTGGCGGCCAGGAACAGGCCGGAAGCGCCGTCGCGCAGCACGTAGACGTCGTCGACCTTCTCGCACTTGAGCTCGGGCATGCGGATGGCGTCCATCTTCGGCGGCGCCGGCTCGCCGTTCTTCAGCAGCTTGCGGGTGTTCTTGCAGGCCGGGTTGGTGCAACCGAAGAACTTGCCGAAGCGGCCGGTCTTGAGCTGCATCTGGCTGCCGCACTTGTCGCATTCCAGGCTCGGGCCCTCGTAGCCCTTGATGCGGTACTGGCCTTGCTCGATCTCGTAGCCCGGGCAGTCCGGGTTGTTGCCGCAGATGTGCAGCTTGTGCTTCTCGTCCAGCAGGTAGGCGTCCATCGCCGTGCTGCAGATCGGGCAGCGGTGCTTGCCGCGCAGCACGCGGGACTCGGACTCGCCCTCGTCGTCCGCGGCGATCTCGTCGCCGGGGATGAGGTTGATGGTGGCCTTGCAGCGCTCCTTCGGCGGCAGGCTGTAGCCGGAGCAGCCAAGGAACACGCCGGTGGAGGCGGTGCGGATCATCATCGGCCGGCCGCACTCGCGGCAGGGGATGCTGGTCAGGGTCGGCTGGTTGGCGCGCATGCCCCTGTCGCTGACCTCGGCCACTTCGAGCTTCTTCTTGAAGTCGCCGTAGAACTCGTCCAGCAGGTGCTTCCAGTCGCGCTCGCCCTGGGCCACGTCGTCCAGGTGCTCTTCCATGCCGGCGGTGAAGCCGTAGTCCATCAGGTTGGAGAAGCTCTCGTTGAGGCGGTCGGTGACGATGTCGCCCATCTTCTCGGCGTAGAAGCGGCGGTTGTGGGTGGTGACGTAGCCGCGTTCCTGGATGGTCGAGATGATCGCCGCGTAGGTCGACGGACGGCCGATGCCGCGCTTCTCCAGCTCCTTGACCAGGCTGGCTTCGGAATAACGCGCCGGCGGCTTGGTGAAGTGCTGGCTGGGGTCGAGCTTGAGCAGCTTCATCGCATCGCCCTGGTCCATCATCGGCAGCACGTCGTCTTCGCCCGGCTTGCTCTGCTGCGGCAGCACCCTGGTGTAGCCGTCGAACTTGAGGATGCGGCCCTTGGCGCGCAGCTCGAAGTCACCGGCGGCGACGCTGACGGTGGTGGACAGGTACTCGGCCGGCGGCATCTGGCAGGCCACGAACTGGCGCCAGATCAGGTCGTACAGGCGCTCGGCGTCGCGCTCCATGCCCGACAGCTGGGTCGGACGCAGGTTGACGTCGGACGGACGAATCGCTTCGTGCGCTTCCTGGGCGCCTTCCTTGCTGGAATAGAAGTTCGGCTTGGCCGGCAGGTATTTCTTGCCGAACTCGCCATCGATGAAGCCACGCACCATGTCGATGGCATCGGCCGACAGGTTGGTCGAGTCGGTACGCATGTAGGTGATGTAGCCGGCCTCGTAGAGGCGCTGGGCCATCATCATGGTCTTCTTCACGCCGAAGCCCAGGCGGTTGCTCGCGGCCTGCTGCAGGGTCGAGGTGATGAAGGGCGCCGAGGGCCGGCTGGAGGTCGGCTTGTCCTCGCGCTTGACCACGCTGTAGCTGGAGGCCTTGAGCTTCTCCAGGGCGGCCATGGCCTGGGCTTCGTTGAGCGGCTTGAAGGCTTCGCCCTTCTCGCGCACCACTTCGAAGCGGGCCTTCTCGCCGCGCGGGGTGTTCAGGTCGGCGTGGATTTCCCAGTATTCCTCGGGGACGAAGGCGCGGATCTCGCGCTCGCGCTCCACCACCAGCTTCACCGCCACCGACTGCACGCGGCCGGCGGACAGGCCACGGGCGATCTTGGACCACAGCAGCGGCGAGACCATGTAGCCCACCACGCGGTCGAGGAAGCGCCGCGCCTGCTGGGCGTTGACGCGGTTGATGTCCAGCTCGCCGGGCTGCGAGAAGGCCTCCTGGATGGCCTTCTTGGTGATCTCGTTGAAGACCACGCGCTTGTAGCGGCTGTCGTCGCCGCCGATGGCCTCGCGCAGGTGCCAGGCGATGGCCTCCCCTTCGCGGTCCAAGTCGGTTGCGAGGTAGATGGTGTCGGCATCCTTGGCCAGGCGGCGCAGTTCGTCGATCACCTTCTCCTTGCCGGGCAGGATCTCGTACTTGGCCTTCCAGCCGTGCTCCGGGTCCACGCCCATGCGGGTGAACAGCTGGCGCTTGGCCTTTTCCTTCGGCGACAGCGCAGGGGCTTCGGCGGCGCTCTTGCGAGCCTTGGCCGCGGCCGGCTCCCTGGCGCTGGACGATCCGCTGGTGGGCAGGTCGCGAATGTGGCCGATGCTCGACTTCACCACGTACTGGCTGCCCAGGTACTTGTTGATGGTCTTGGCCTTGGCCGGTGATTCCACGATGACCAGCGATTTACCCATGGATCGGAAGATTCCTGCTTCGAGAAGGTGAATATAAGGAGGGAGGCGCCCGGAACGGCACCGCTATATATAGTGGCGGTCCGTCCAAGGTCAAGCTCAGGATTCCCTGGAACCGACCTGGGTCAATCCCAGCGGGTCGCTTTCGGGCGTTACCAGAGCAAAGCGCGGAACCAGCTCGCCGTCCACCTCCACCGCTTCGACGAACATGCTCAGCGGGCGTACCCACAGGCCGAATTCGCCGTACAGCGCCTGGTAGACCACCAGGGTCTCCTCGCTCTCCGAATGCCGCGCCACGCCCAGCACGCGGTAGTGCTGGCCCTTGTAGTGACGGTACAGGCCGGTCTGCAGTTCCATACGCTGCCCTCCTCGACGAAAAAAGCCGCGATTCTCCAGGCCCCGGGCGATCGGGGCAATCCCCCATTCCCGGAAAAACGAAAGCCGGGGCACAAGGCCCCGGCTCGTCCATCGACGAAAGCTTAGAACCTGCCCACGATCTCGCTAGCTAGCGCAGCAGATCGTGGGCAGGTTCTTAGACGCGCTCGAAGATGGTGGTGATACCCTGGCCGAGGCCCACGCACATGGTGGACACGCCCAGGGTGCCGCCGTTCTGCTTCATCACGTTCAGCAGGGTGCCGGAGATACGCGCACCGGAGCAGCCGAACGGGTGACCCAGGGCGATGGCGCCGCCGTGCAGGTTGACCTTCTCGTCCATCTTGTCGAGCACCTTGAGGTCCTTCAGCACCGGCAGGGCCTGTGCAGCGAAGGCTTCGTTGAGCTCGAAGAAATCGATGTCGTCGATGGTCAGGCCGGCGCGCTTGAGCGCCTTGTTGGTCGACGGCACCGGACCGTAGCCCATGATCGCCGGATCCACGCCCGCCACGGCCATGGCGCGGACCACGGCCATCGGCTGGATGCCCAGGTCCTTGGCGCGCTGGGCGCTCATGACGATCATGCAGGAAGCGCCGTCGGTGATCTGCGAGGAGGTGCCCGCGGTCACGGTGCCGCCTTTCGGGTTGAACGCTGGCTTCAGCGAGGCCAGGCCTTCCAGGGTGGTTTCCGGACGAATGGTCTCGTCGAAGTCGAAGACCTTCAGGAAGCCGTTCTCGTCATACCCTTCCATCGGGATGATCTCGTCCTTGAACTTGCCTTCCTGGGTGGCCTTCCACGCCAGCTGGTGCGAACGCACGCCGAACTTGTCCTGGGCCTCGCGGGTGATGCCGTGCATCTTGCCCAGCATCTCGGCGGTCAGGCCCATCATGCCGGAGGCCTTGGCGGCGTACAGCGACAGGTGCGGGTTCGGGTCGACGCCGTGCATCATGCCGACGTGGCCCATGTGCTCCACGCCGCCGATGACGAAGACGTCGCCGTTGCCGGTCTGGATCGCCTGCACCGCGGTGTGCAGGGCGCTCATGGAGGAACCGCACAGGCGGCTGACGGTCTGGCCGGCGCTGGTGTGGGGGATCTGGGTCATCAGCGAGGCCATGCGCGCGATGTTCCAGCCCTGCTCCAGGGTCTGGTTCACGCAGCCCCAGATGACGTCCTCGACTTCCGCCGGGTCGACCTTCGGGTTGCGCGCAAGCACGCTGCTGATCAGGTGCGCGGACATGTTCTCCGCGCGGGTGTTGCGGTGCATCCCGCCCTTGGAACGGCCCATCGGGGTGCGGCCGAAGTCGACAATGACGGCGTCTCTCGGATTCAGGCTCATAAATTCACTCTCGCTCTATTCGTTCGCACTCAACCGAAGAACTTCTGGCCGTTCTTGGCCATTTCACGCAGCTTCGCGGTCGGGTGGTACAGCGGGCCCAGGTCGGCGTACTTGTCGGCCAGGGCGACGAATTCGGCCACGCCGATGGAGTCGATGTAGCGCAGCGCACCACCGCGGAAGGGCGGGAAGCCGATGCCGTAGATCAGGCCCATGTCGGCCTCGGCGGCGCTCTCGACGATGCCGTCTTCCAGGCAGCGCACGGTTTCCAGGCACAGCGGGATCATCATGTAGTTGACGATGTCCTCGTCGGTCAGCTCACGCTGCTCGCTGACGATCGACTTGAGCAGTTCGTAGGCCTGCGGGTCCTGCACCTTCTTCGGCTTGCCGCGCTTGTCGGTCTCGTAGGCGTAGAAGCCCTTGCCGTTCTTCTGGCCCAGGCGGTTGGCCTCGTACATGACGTCGACGGCGGTCTTGCCTTCGACGGCCATGCGGTCCGGGAAACCTTCGGCCATCACGTCGCGGCCGTGGTGGCCGGTGTCGATGCCGACCACGTCGGACAGGTAGGCCGGGCCCATGGGCCAGCCGAACTTCTCCATGACCTTGTCGATGCGCGCGAAGTCGACGCCGAAGCCCAGCAGCTTGGAGAAGCCGCCGAAGTACGGGAACAGCACGCGGTTGACCAGGAAGCCGGGGCAGTCATTCACCACGATGGGGTTCTTGCCCATCTTCTTGGCGTAGGCCACGGTGGTGGCGACGGCCACGTCACCGGACTTCTCGCCGCGGATGACCTCGACCAGGGGCATCATGTGCACCGGGTTGAAGAAGTGCATGCCGACGAAGTTTTCCGGGCGCTTCAGGGCCTTGGCCAGCAGGCTGATGGAGATGGTGGAGGTGTTGGAGGCGAGGATCGCGTCCTCCTTGACCACGCCTTCCACCTCGGCCAGCACGATCTGCTTGACCTTCGGGTTCTCGACCACGGCTTCGACGACGATGTCGACGTTGCCGAAGTCGCCGTAGGACATGGTCGGGCGAATGGCGTTGAGTGCCTCGGCCATCTTCGCCGGGGTCAGGCGGCCCTTCTCGACGCGCTTGCCGAGCAGCTTGGAGGCCTCGTTCAGGCCCATCTGGATACCCTCTTCGCGGATATCCTTCATCAGGATCGGGGTGCCCTTGACCGCCGACTGGTAGGCGATGCCGCCGCCCATGATGCCGGCGCCGAGCACGGCGGCCAGTTTCACGTCCTTGGCGACTTCGTCGTACTGCTTGGCTTTCTTCTTCAGTTCCTGGTCGTTCAGGAACAGGCCGATCAGGCTTTGCGCGACCGAGGTCTTGGCCAGCTTGACGAAGCCCTGGGCCTCGACTTCCAGCGCCTTGTCACGGCCGAAGTTGGCGGCTTTCTGGATCGACTTGATGGCTTCGACCGGGGCCGGGTAGTTCGGGCCGGCCTGGCCGGCGACGAAGCCCTTGGCGGTCTCGAAGGCCATCATCTGCTCGATGGCGTTGAGCTTGATCTTTTCCAGCTTGAGCTGGCGGCGGGCCTTGTGGTCCAGCTCGCCGGCGATGGCGCGCTTGACCAGGTCGAGGGCCGCGGCCTGCAGTTGCTCGGGGGCGACCACGGCGTCGACGGCGCCGACCTTCAGGGCGTCCTCGGCACGGTTTTCCTTGCCCGAGGCGATCCACTCGACGGCGTTGTCCACGCCGATCAGGCGCGGCAGGCGCACGGTGCCGCCGAAGCCTGGGTAGATGCCCAGCTTGACTTCCGGCAGGCCGATCTTGGCGGTGGCGCTCATCACGCGGAAGTCCGCGGCCAGGCACATTTCCAGGCCGCCGCCCAGGGCGATGCCGTTGATCGCGGCGACGGTCGGGACCTCGAGGTCCTCGAAGGCGCTGAAGATCTTGTTGGCTTCGAGGTTGCCGGCCAGCAGTTCTTCGTCCGGCAGCTTGAAGTTGTCGACGAATTCGGTGATGTCGGCGCCGACGATGAACACGCCCTTGCCGCTGGTCACGATCACGCCCTTGACGGACGCATCGGCCTTGATCGCATCGACTGCTTCACGCAGTTCGTTCAGGGTGAGCCGGTTGAACTTGTTGACGGACTCGCCCTTGAGGTCGAAATTCAGCTCGACGATGCCGCTCTCAAGAGCCTTAACCGTGATGGCTTTACCTTGGTAAATCATCAACTGATCTCCACGCTAGGGAAGCTTGAACTCACGCATCGGACGCCGTGTATCGGGACCCTTCCGCAGTCGCGGAGCATAGTCCCAAAGCCTGCGGCACACCCGCCGATGCGATAGTCGGGGCCTTTGTTCGAGCGTTCGTACATGGCAAACGCTCGATTCATACGCCCGTTTGATTCGGGTGTGCACACCTTCTTCGAAAAGCCTGCGCTTGTCAATCGCGGAGGGCCGTCCGAAAGGCCTCTGGTTCGCCGCATTCAGCGGCGTTCTCGCGCAACATTCAGCAAAACCATGGCGCGCCGCGGCGCCGGCTGGCCCCGGGCCAGCCCCATCGTTGGCAAAACGCCCGGACGCGGGTTAGAGTCCGGCGAATCGCTTGTCGCCGAGCACCGCGAAGAACAAGAAGAAGCCCCACGGCCCCAAGGAGACGCGCCCATGCCATGCCGACCGCTGGCCCGCCTGTTGTCCCTGTTCGTCCTGTCCGTCCTGCCCCTGCTGGCCCACGCCGAGCCCGCCGGCGACCTGCTGGCGCTGCACCAGATGCGCCTGGCCGCCCAGCGCAGCCTGAGCGACCTGTTCCTGCTCAACGCCATGGCCGGCGACCCGCGCTACGCGGGCCTGGTGGCCAGCGCGACGGCCGACGCCGGCGCCGCCCTGGAACGCCTGGGACAGATGCCCGGCAGCGCCTCGGCGCAGCTCAGGAGCAAGCTGCAGGAACAGTGGGACGGCTACCGCCAGGCCCTGGAGCGGCAACTGCAGGCGCAGAAGCAGAACGGCTACAACGACTTCCAGCCCCTGGGCGAGCTGGCCAGCCGCAACAGCCAGTTGCTGGATACCGCCGAACAGCTCTACGACGGCATCCAGAAGGACAGCGGCCAGCAGGTGCCGCCGCTCACCCAGCAGAGCCGCGAGCAGAGCCTGCTGATGCAGTCGATCACCTGGAACTACGTGTCGCGCAACGCCTCGGTGGGGGCCAATCCGGTGCGCAGCGAAGACCAGCAGGCCCTGGACGACCTGACCAACCGCTTCGCCATCAACCTGCTGCAGTTGCAGCAGGCGCCGCAGACCAGCCCCGAGATCGGCCGCGAGCTGCGGGCCATCTCCACCAAGTGGCGCTTCATCGAAAAATCGCTGCAGAGCGCGGCGCAGAGCAACCTGCCCTTCCTCATCGACAAGTACTCCGACGGCATCATCGCCGACCTGGAGCAGGTCTCGGGCCTGTATGCCGCGGCGCAGCTCTGAATGAGGGCAGCGCCACGGCGCTCAGGCGCGCCGGGAAAGGAACTCGGCGATGCGCTGCAGGTGGCTGGCGTCGCCGCGCTCGCCCCAGTACAGGGCGATGAACTGTGCCGAAGCCTCGACCATGTACACGTCGCCCGGCAGCGTCGCCAGGTCGGCGAGCAGCTGCGCATCGCCGCAGGGCTCGCGCCAGCGGTCCAGCCAGACGCCCGGCGCGCTCTGCCAGTAGCGCCACTCGTCCGTACGCCCGCGGCTGCGCCCGCGGTGGTACTGCGCGCAGCTCTGCGGCGGCTGCCGCTCCAGCCAGTGCGGCCACTCCTGGCGCGCCATCTGCATGGCCAGCCCCAGGCGCCGCGCCTGCAGGCGCAGGTCCATCTGCCCGCGCTGCCCGCGCGAGGGCATCAGCCAGGCCAGCGGGCTGAGCACCAGCGCCAGGAGCAGGATCGACCACCAGACTGTCATATCAGGTATACCTCGGCCCGAAGGGCCATACTTGCATTCATAACTGTCCCCCGGAGGAGACGCTCATGCCCTACCAACACATCCTGGTCGCCGTGGACCTCACCGACGAATGCGACCCGGTGATGAAGCGCGCCGTGGCGCTGGCCTCCAGCACCCAGGCGCAGCTCTCCACCGTGCATGTGGTCGAGCCCATGGCCATGGCCTTCGGTGGTGACGTGCCGATGGACCTGTCGATGCTGCAGCAACAGCAGTTCGACCAGGCCAAGGAGCGCATGCACCAGTTCACCCTCTGCTACCCGCAGGTGTCCATCGCCCAGAGCCACCTGGTCTACGGCCAGCCGCGCCAGGAAATCCACCGCCTGGCCAAGGAACAGGGCTGCGACCTGATCATCGTCGGCAGCCATGGCCGCCACGGCCTGGCCCTGCTGCTGGGCTCCACCGCCAACGACGTGCTGCACGGCGCGCCCTGCGACGTGCTGGCGGTGCGCCTGCAGAAGACCGAGTGAGACAGCCCGGGCGCCCGCCGCGGCGGGCGCCCGGGTTCAGAACACTTCCCCCCCGCTCATCAACGCCGGGCGGACCTTCTGCAGCTGCGCCTCCAGCGAGTAGCTCATGCTCGAGGACATGGAGAAGAAGCTGAGGAATGCCTTGAGGTTGGAGTCGCCCACGCAGGTGTCGTGGATGCGCTGCCAGAACGCCTGGTTGACCAGCTGCAGCTGCTGGTACAGGCGCACCAGCCCCTTCAGTTCCCAGTCGGCGTGCCGCCCCTCGCGGTAGTTGAAGTACTGGCGCATCAGGTACAGCGACACCGCGCGGGTGATGAACTCCTGATTGCTGGCGAACGGCAGGTGCTGCTGGGCCATGGGCTTGAGCCGCCCGAGCAGCGGGCAGGCGCTGGTGGCCATGATCACCCCCAGCAGCGCCCGCAGGCCCTCCTCCAGGCCGACCTGCTTGCGGTACTCGCGCTCGGGGGTGCGCACCAGCACCTCCACCTTCTTCAGCGCCGGCAAGCCGCGGAAGTCCTCGATCACCCGGTGCAGGTCCACCGCCGCCGGGCAGTAGCGGTGCTGCTCGCGGGACAGCGGGCAGTTGCTGCACTGGTTGTGCCCCAGGCGCGTCCACGCCGGCGCCCCGGCGGCCCGCTCGCCGTCGAAGCCGCGCTCCAGCTCGATGCGGTAGCTGAAGCCCTGCTCGTCATCCAGATTGATGCGGTACTCGATTGTCATGCCCTTCCCCAACTCGCCGATCGCCGCCACGGCGGCAGCCCCCGGGCACACCTTCCCGACGGGGCGGGTCACTCTTCCAGTTCGGCCCAGCGCTCGATCAGCCGGTCCAGTTCGGCCTGCAGGCTGTCCAGGCGCTCCAGCGCCACGCGGGTCTCCTCCGGCGGACGCTGGTAGAAGCTGGGCGCCGAGATTTCCGCCTGCACGCCGGCCAGCTCGGCCTCCAGGGCGTCGATCTGCCCGGGGATGGCCTCCAGCTCGCGCTGCAGCTTGTAGCTGAGCTTCTTCTTCGCCGCCTCCGGCGCCGCGGCCGGTGCCGCCGCTGCCTGCGGGGCGGGCTCGGCGGCGGGCTTCGCCGCCTTCTCCTCGCCCACGCCCAGCAGGCGCGGCGAACCGCCCTGGCGCAGCCAGTCGTTGTAGCCGCCGACGAACTCGCGCACGCGGCCCTCGCCTTCGAACACCAGGGTGCTGGTCACCACGTTGTCGAGGAACTCCCGGTCGTGGCTGACCATCAGCACGGTGCCGTCGAAGCCCAGCAGCACCTCTTCCAGCAGCTCCAGGGTTTCCACGTCCAGGTCGTTGGTCGGTTCGTCCAGCACCAGCAGGTTGGCCGGCTTGCTGAACAGCTTGGCCAGCAACAGCCGTGCCCGTTCGCCGCCGGACAGCGCCTTGACCGGGGTTCGGGCGCGCTGCGGGGAGAACAGGAAGTCGCCCAGGTAGCTCAGCACGTGGCGGTTCTGGCCGTTGATGGTGATGAACTCGCGGCCTTCGGCGATGTTGTCGATGACGGTCTTTTCCGGCTCCAGCTGGTGACGCAACTGGTCGAAATAGGCCACTTCCAGGCGCGTGCCTTCCTTGATGCTGCCGCTGGTGGGCTGCAGGTCGCCCAGCAGCAGCTTGAGCAGCGTGGTCTTGCCGGTACCGTTGGCGCCCAGCAGGCCGATGCGGTCGCCGCGCTGCAGCACCAGGGAGAAATCGCGGATCAGCGGCTCGCCGCCGGGGTGGGCGAAACCGACCTTCTCGGCGACTATCACCTGCTTGCCGGACTTCTCCGCCGCCTCCATCTGGAAACTGGCCTTGCCGGTGCGCTCGCGGCGCTCGGCGCGCTCGTTGCGCATGGCCTTGAGCGCGCGCACGCGGCCCTCGTTGCGGGTGCGCCGGGCCTTGATGCCCTGGCGGATCCACACTTCCTCCTGGGCCAGGCGCTTGTCGAACAGCGCGTTGGCCGCCTCTTCGGCCGCCAGCTGCTGCTCCTTGTGCACCAGGAAGCTGGCGTAGTCGCCCTTCCAGTCGATCAGGTGGCCGCGGTCCAGTTCGAGGATGCGGTTGGCCACGGCCTGCAGGAAGGCGCGGTCGTGGGTGATGAACAGCACCGCGCCCTGGAAGCCGGACAGCGCCTCTTCCAGCCAGGCGATGGCGCCGATGTCCAGGTGGTTGGTCGGCTCGTCCAGCAGCAGCAGGTCCGGCTCGGCCACCAGCGCCTGGGCCAGCAGCACGCGGCGGCGCCAGCCGCCGGAAAGCTCGGCGAGGGTCTTGTCGGCCGGCAGCTGCAGGCGCGTGAGGGTGGTTTCCACCAGCTGCTGCAGGCGCCAGCCGTCGCGGGCCTCCAGGGCCTGCTGGACGCACGCCAGCTGGGTCAGGTCGTCCTCGCCCTGGATGTGCAGGCTCAGGTGGTGGTAGCGGCTGAGCAGCTCGCCGACCTCGGCCAGGCCCTCGGCGACCACGTCGTAGACCGTGCGCTCGTCGGCCACCGGCAGCTCCTGGGGCAGCTCGCCGATCTTCAGCGCCGGGGCGCGCCAGATGTCGCCGTCGTCGGGCATCTGCTCGCCCTTGACCAGCTTGAGCATGCTCGACTTGCCGGTGCCGTTGCGACCGATGATGCAGACCCGCTCGCCCTTCTCGATCTGCCAGGACACCTTGTCCAGGAGCGGCGTGGTGCCAAAGGCGAGGGATACATCGGTGAACTTCAGCAGGGTCATGGGGCATCTCCGGAAACTGGGGCCGCAGTGTAAGGGAAACTCGAAAAAAGTCAGAGCCTTGCGCGGGCGCCGCGGCTGACATCTTTTGTGCCCGACGGTAGCCCCGCGACGCTTCCGCCGCCGCCGCGCAACAGGCTAAGCTTGTGCTCATCGGCGCCGATCAGACTGCGCCACGAATTACTTTGCGGAACAGTCATGCGCGGTCGCCTTTCACTTTTGTTCTCCTGCCTGATCCTCACCCTGACCAGCGCCGCGCCGGCGCACGCCGCCCCGCTGCAGCAACAGCGGCAGATGTACGACGAGGCCAAGGCCGCCCTGGCGCGCAACGACAACGGCCCCTACCTGCGCTATCGCCAGGCCCTGGCGGATTATCCGCTGGAACCCTACCTGGGCTACGACGACCTGACCAACCGCCTGAAAAGCGCCAGCGACGCCGAGATCGAGGGCTTCCTCACCGAACACGGCGACCTGCCGCAGATCAACTGGCTGAAGCTGCGCTGGCTGCGCCAGCTGGCCGACCGCCAGGACTGGAAGACCTTCCTCGACTACTACGACCCAAAGATGAACTTCACCGAGCTGGACTGCCTGTACGGCCAGTACCAGCTCACCCACGGGCAGAAGGCCGCCGGCTACGAGACCGCGCAGAAGCTGTGGCTGGTGGGCAAGTCGCAACCCGACGCCTGCGACACCCTGTTCGACCTCTGGCAGACCGACGGCCAGCTCACCGAGGACATGGTCTGGAAGCGCCTGAAGCTGGCGGCCGAAAAAGGCAACTACGGCCTGGCCACCACCCTCGCCAAGCGCCTGCCGACCCTCGGCAGCCTCGGCGAATTGCTGATCAAGGTGGCGCAGAACCCCGCCCAGTTGAGCCAGACCGAACGCTTCGGCCTGCGCACCCACGCCATGGCCGACGTCGTCGGCCTGGGCCTGCGGCGCCTGGCCAGGCAGGACCCGGAGCGCGCACTGGGCCTGCTCGACGGCTACGAAAGCAGCCTGCCGTTCACCAGCGACGAGAAGGTCAACATCGCCCGGCAGATCGGCCTGGGCCTGGCGCGCCGCTACGACCCGCGCGCCCTGCCGCTGATGACCCGCTACGACCCCGAGCTGCGCGACAACACCGTCAGCGAATGGCGCCTGCGCCTGCTGATGCGCCTGGGCCGCTGGGAAGACGCCTACCAGTTGACGCGCCAACTGCCCAAGGACCTCGCCGAGACCAACCGCTGGCGCTACTGGCAGGCACGCACCCTGCAGCTGGCCCAGCCGCAGAACCCGCAGGCCATGGCGCTGTACCAGCCGCTGGCGCGCGAGCGCGACTTCTACGGCTTCCTCGCCGCCGACCGGATCAACGCGCCCTACCAGTTGAACAACCGCCCGGTGAGCATCAGCCCGCAGGTGATGCAGCGCGTGCGCAACGCCGCCAGCACCCGCCGCGCCCTGGAGTTCTACGCCCGCGGCGACGTGATCAGCGCCCGCCGCGAGTGGTACTACGCCGCCCGGGTGTTCAACCGCGACGAACTGCTGGCCCAGGCCCGCATGGCCTACGACATGCAGTGGTACTTCCCGGCCATCCGCGCCATCAGCCAGGCGCAGTACTGGGACGACCTCGACATCCGCTTCCCGGTGGCGCACCGCGACAGCCTGCTGCGCGAGGCGCGCAACCGCGACCTGCACCCCAGCTGGGTGTTCGCCATCACCCGCCAGGAAAGCGCCTTCATGTCCGATGCGCGCTCCGGCGTCGGCGCCACCGGCCTGATGCAGCTGATGCCGGCCACCGCCAAGGAGACCTCGAAGAAGTTCGGCATTCCCCTGGCCGGGCCGCAGCAGCTGATAGTGCCGGACCTCAACATCCGCCTCGGCGCCGCCTACCTCAGCCAGGTGCAGGGCCAGTTCAACGGCAACCGCGTGCTCGCCACCGCCGCCTACAACGCAGGTCCCGGGCGCGTGCGCCAGTGGCTGAAGAACGCCCGCCACCTGTCCTTCGACGTCTGGGTGGAGAGCATCCCCTTCGACGAGACCCGCCAGTACGTGCAGAACGTGCTGTCCTACTCGGTCATCTATGGGCAGAAGATAGGCGTGCCGCAGCCGCTGGTAGACTGGCACGAGCGCTTCTTCGACGAGCTTTGATCGCCCCTTGGCGTAGGGCGAATAACCGTTCGCGGTTATCCGCCGCCCCACCCACGCCATTCCCCTGTAGGAGCGCGCCCTGCGCGCGAAATCGCGGGCAGGGCCCGCCTACAGGTGCGGGCGAAAGCCCATCCGCGGGAGCTGGATCACTCCAGGATGTCCACCGGCATGCCCACGCGCAGCTCGCCGCGGCCGACGGGGATCAGGTTCTGCCCGAACAGCGCCTCGCCATCCACCTGGCGGTACTTGAGCAGGGTCGCCAGGGGTTCGCGATTCGGGTCGCGCTCGCCGGTGTGCGGGTCGATGGTGGTGAGGATGCAGCGGCCGCAGGGCTTGGCCACACGGAACTCGACATCGCCGATGCGGATGCGCTTCCAGCCATCCTCGGCGTAGGGCTCGCTGCCCGCCACCACCAGGTTCGGGCGGAAGCGCAGCATCTCCAGGGGCTGGCCGACGCGGGCGGCCAGGTCGTCCACCGAGGCCTGGCTCATCAGCAGCAGCGGGAAACCGTCGGCGAAGTGCACCTTCTCGCCCGGCTCGGCATAGGCGGTGTCCACCTGCCGGGCGCGCTGCTCGGGAATCTCCACCAGCCGGCAGGGGCGGCCGAGGAAGCGGCTCAGCCAGTCCGCCGCGGCATCGCCGGCGTCCGGCACCTGCAGGCTGTCGCGCCAGATGGTCACGCCGCGCAGCGCATCGTCCACGCCCGGCACCGCCACCCGCAGGTCCTCCATCCCCGGCGCGCGCAGGCGCAGGGCCTGGCCACCGTCCTGCCAGCGCGCCTCGATGCGGCCCAGTTGCGGCAGCAGGCGCTGGGTGAGAAAGCGCCCGTTGGCAGCCTCCACCACCATCCAGCGGCGGTCGCCCTGCAGGCCGAGGGCGTCCAGCCCGATGCTGTCCAGGGGCTCGAACCGGCCGGACTTGAGCGGGTAACGGTAGAGGGCGCTGAGGGTGATCATGCTGGCGGCTTCCTTGTTGCGGGCAAAGAAGCCGTTATACGGGGCGGGCCGGCGCCTAGCAATCGGGCATCGCGGACCTATCGGCGCGATTCGCGGATAAGATCCGCTCCTACGCTGCGCCCCCCATATCATTCCCCTGTAGGAGCGCGCCCTGCGCGCGAATCGCGGGCAGGGCCCGCTCCTACGGTTCCAGGAAGCACGGTCGTAGGAGCGGACTCCGTCCGCGATTGAACCCGCCAGCCGCGCCGGACCATCCCGTAGGGCGCATAACGCCCAAGGCGTTATCCGCCGTTGCCCTCGACACCGGTGCCCCGGCCGACGGCGGATAACCGCGAACGGTTATTCGCCCTACGGTTGGACAGGGTAGCGGCTCAGGCCGGCAGCTTTTCCAGGCGCCTGCGGATCACGTCCACCAGCAGGTCGGGCTGGAACTTGGAGAGGAAGTCGTCGCAGCCCACCTTGCGCACCATGGCCTCGTTGAAGCTGCCCGACAGCGAGGTGTGCAGCACCACGTAGAGCCCGGCCAGGCGCGGGTCGCTGCGGATCTCGGTGGTCAGGCGGTAGCCGTCCATCTCCGGCATCTCGGCGTCGGTGAAGACCATCAGCAGCTTCTCCTCCACGTCCTCGCCGGCGTTGGCCCAGGCCTGCAGCTGGCGCAGCGCGCGCAGGCCGTCGGTGGCCACGTGCAGTTTCAGGCCGAGCTGGCCGAGGGTGTCGCGCAACTGGGCCACGGCGACGCTGGAGTCGTCCACCACCAGCACCTCGCGGCCACTGGTCTGCGCCAGCAGGTCGTGGTCCAGGCGCTCGGCGGAGACGCGGGTGTTCATCGGCACTATCTCGGCCAGCACCTTCTCCACGTCGATGATCTCCACCAGGCGCTCGTCGACGCGGGTGATGGCGGTCAGGTAGTGCTGGCGCCCGGCTCCCCCGGGCGGCGGCTGCACCGCCTCCCAGTTGAGGTTGAGGATGCGCTCCACGCCGCCGACCAGGAAGGCCTGCACCGAGCGGTTGTACTCGGTGACGATGATGGTGCTGCGCTCCTCGGGGCGCAGCGGGCGCATGCCGATGGCGTGGGACAGGTCGATCACCGGCAGGGTCTGGCCGCGCAGGTTGATCACCCCGCAGATCATCGGGTGGCGCTGCGGGATCAGCGTCAGGCGCGGCAGCTGCAGCACCTCCTGGACCTTGAACACGTTGATGGCGAACTGCTGCCGGCCAGCCAGGCGGAACACCAGGATCTCCAGGCGGTTCTGCCCCACCAGTCGGGTGCGTTGATCGACGCTGTCGAGAATGCCGGCCATGGGGGCTCCTGAAATCGGGATGAATAGCGTAGGGCTATCGGCCAGAATTCCGGCGACGAAATACTGGCGCTACGCCATCATGCCTCAGAAGCCCGTCCCGGGCCAGCCCCGGCGATCAGCCGCCGAGCAGCGGCGAATCCGCCGGCAGGTGCAGGCGCAGCGCCGCCGGGCGTACCTCGAAGCGCGCCCGGCGGGCTTCCAGGGGCTCGCCGTCGAGGTTGATCGCCAGGCCCTCGCCGGCCTCCAGTTCGAGCCACGGCAGGCGCGCGCGGACGAACAGCTCCTGCAGCCCGCCACCACTGCCGAGCAGCGTCCCCAGGGCCGACAGCATGTCGCCCGGCGCCGGCAGGATGCTGACGTCCAGCAGCCCGTCGTCGGCCAGGGCCTGGACGCACAGCGGGTGACCGCCGCCGGCCTGGCGGCCGTTGCCGATGCCCAGGGCGAGGAACTCGCCCTGCCAGTCGAAGCCCGGGCCGCGGAAACGGCCCTGGGCCGAGTGCACCTCGGAGAAGCGGCTGATCCCGGTCAGCAGGTAGGCCGCGCCGCCCAGGGCCTTCTTCAGGTCCTCGGAGGTGTTGGCGGTGACCGTGGAGCCGAAGCCGCCAGTGGCCATGTTGAGGAAGATGCGCCCTTCCACCTCGCCCAGGTCGATGGGCCGCGCCGCGTCCTCCAGCAGCCCCAGGGCCGCGTCCGGCTCCAGCGGGATGCCGGCGGCGCGGGCGAAGTCGTTGGCCGTGCCCAGCGGCAGCAGCGCCAGGCTGGCCGCTGCGCCGGCGCGGTACAGCGCCTCGGCCACGGCCCGCGCGGTGCCGTCGCCACCGCCGGCGACCAGCGCCGGGTAGCCGGCCGCCAGCGCCTCGCCGACCAGGCGCTCGGCGTCGCCTTCCTCCCAGGTGACCCGCACCTCCAGCCGCCAGCCGGCCTCGCGGCGCGCCAGCACCGCCGCGCGCACGGCGTCGTTGGCCGCCTGCTTGCCGTGCAGGATGAGCATTGCCTCGGGTTTCGCCATGGTCCCTCTCCCCTTCTCGAAATCCATTCACTATGGACCAACGAACCGGGGAGCGAAGTTCAGGCCGGGTAGCCGGTGATCTCGCGGATGCTCCGGTACAGCGGCCGGAGTTGCCGGTACATACGCTGGTAGACCTCGCGGTAGAGCCGCTCGTAGGTGCGCTGCGCCTGCGGGCGCGGCTGGAATACCTGGCCGACGCGGGTCATGGCGGCGATGGCGCTGGCGAAGTCCGGGTACAGCCCCAGCCCCACCGCGCAGTCGATGGCCGCGCCCAGGCCGGAGGCCTCGTAGACGTGCGGGCGCTCCGCCGGCAGGCCGAAGATGTCGGCGGTCAGCTGCATGGCGGCGTCGCTCTGGGAGCCGCCGCCGGCCACGCGCAGGCGCTCGATGCGGGTGCCGGAGCGCTTCTCGATGCGCTCCTTGCCCTGGCGCAGCGCATAGGCCAGGCCCTCGAGGATGGCGCGGTAGATGTGCGCGCGGGTGTGCACGTCGCCGAAACCGATGATCGCGCCCTTGGCTTCCAGGCCGGGTTCGCGGATGCCCGGCGTCCAGTAGGGCTGCAGCATCAGGCCCATGGAGCCGGGCGGCACCTGCTCGACCAGTTCGTCGAACAGCTTCTCCGGCTCCACGCCCAGCTCGGCGGCGCGCTGCATCTCGCGCAGGCCGAACTCGCGCTTGAACCAGCTGACCATCCAGAAGCCGCGGTAGATCATCACCTCGGTGTTGAAGTGGTCGGGGATCGCCGCCGGGTACGGCGGGATCAGCGGGATGGTCTCCAGGTAGCGCGGGCGGGTGGTGTTGATGGTCGCGGTGGTGCCGTAGGACAGGCAGGCCACGCTGGGCTCGATGGCCCCGGCGCCGAGCACCTCGCAGGCCTTGTCGGCGCCGGCGGCGATCAGCGGCAGGCCGGCGGGGATGCCGGTGTGGCGGCTGGCCTCGGCGCTGATCTCGCCGAGCTTTTCGCCAGGCTTGAACAGCTGCGGCAACTGCTCCTGGCGCACCTTCACCGCCTGCCATTTCCAGTCGCGCGGGGCGGCCCATTTAAGACGTTTGTAGTCGAACGGCAGGTAGGCCACGCTGCACGCCAGGGAATCGACGAAGCGCCCGCACAGGCGGTGAGTGAGAAAACCCGACAGCAGCAGCACCTTGTGCGTGGCCGCGTGCAGCTGCGGCTGCTGCTGCGCCACCCAGTTGACCTCGGCCTGGCTGCGGAAGTAGTCCACCGCGCCCTCGGCGCCAGCCAGCTTGAACAGCCAGCCCCAGGGCCCCTTGATGCGCCCCTCGACCTCGGCGCGGCGCTGGTCCAGCCAGAGGATCGCCGGGCGCAGCGGCCTGCCCTGCCCGTCCACGTGGATCACGGTGCCGCGCTGGGTGGTCAGCGACACGCCGCGGATCAGGCTGCGGTCGACGCCGGTCTGCGCCCAGAGCAGCTGGCAGGCCTCGCCGAGCCTGGCCCAGTAGTACTCCGGGTCCTGCTCGGCCCAGCCGGGCTGGGCCGAATAGTAGGCCTCCAGCTCCACCTTGCCCTTGCCCACCAGGTTGCCGGCGAGGTCGAAGAGCAGCACGCGCACG
This sequence comes from Pseudomonas delhiensis, assembly GCF_900187975.1. GTDB lineage: Bacteria > Pseudomonadota > Gammaproteobacteria > Pseudomonadales > Pseudomonadaceae > Pseudomonas > Pseudomonas delhiensis. The sequence continues at coordinate 58,086 of NZ_FZPC01000018.1, forward strand.
CTCTGGGTGCCGTTGTCGATGGCCAGCAGGTAGCTCTTGTCGTTGTCCATTGCGCGCTCTCGGTCTTCTTGTGGCTTGCCGCCCGTGGCTCTCAGCTACCCGCCGGGGCCGGCAGGCTGTAGCAGCGCCGCCAGAGGTCCAGGTAGGCACGTTCTTCCTCGCTCCAGCGGGCGTCGTCCCAGCCCAGGCGCGCCTGGCACAGCGCGCGGATGGCCGGCAGCTCGGCGGCGCCGCCGCTCTCCAGCAGCAGGCCCAGGCGCGTGCGGCGCAGCAGCAGGTCGTCCAGGTGCAGCACCAGTTCGCCTTCGGCGGCCCAGGCCAGCTCGGCCCACAGGCAGTCGCTGTCGCCCACCCGGCCGTTGCCGACTTGCGCCAGCAGCCCGGCCAGCTGCGCCAGGTTGCGCCCGTGGCGGCCGGCCAGGCGCCGCCGTTGCTGTGGCCCCAGGCCCGGCAGGTCTACTTCGGGGGCTGCGGCGAAGATCGGCTCGGGGCTGTCTTCCAGCGTCTTGCCGAGCATGGGCGCGCAGGCCCGCAGCACTTCCAGGGCCAGCAGGCGGAAGGTGGTCAGCTTGCCGCCGGCCAGGGTCACGCAGCCGGGTTCGCTCCACAGGGCGTGCTCGCGCTTCTCGTCCGAGGGCTTCTTCTGCTGCGCGGCGCCGCTGGCGACCACCGGGCGCACGCCGGCCCAGGTCGAGCGCACGTCGGCCTCGCCGATGCGGGCGGCGGGAAACTGCTGCACGCAGGCCTCCAGCAGGTAGTCCAGCTCCGCGCGGCTGATGCGGGCGTCGCCGTCCAGGCCGTCGCCATGGTCCAGGTCGGTGGTGCCGACCACGGTGGCGCCTTCCCAGGGGAAGACGAAGACCGGGCGCTTGTCCGCCCGGTGCATGAAGCTGAAGGCATGGGCCACCGGCAGGCGCCAGGCCGGCAGCAGCAGGTGGCTGCCGCGCAGGGGGCGGATGTGCTCGTCGCCCTCCATCCGGCGCAACCGGTCGGCCCAGGCGCCGGTGGCCAGCGCCACCGCGCCGGCGCGGAAGGCGAAGCGCCCCGCGCCTTCGCGGTCCTCCGCCAGCAGGCCGGTGACCCGCCCGCCGTCGCGGCGCAGCTCCAGCACGCGCAGGCCGTTGAGGGCCTCGCCGCCGTCGGCGCGGGCCTCGTCCAGTACGCGCATGACCAGCCGGGCGTCGTCCACCACCGCATCGGCGAAGCGCGTGCCGCCCAGCAGGCCTTCCTCCTTCAGTCCCGGCGCCAGGTAGCGCAGTTGCTGCAGCGGGTAGTAGAGGTGGTTGCGCTTGCCGGCCAGGGCGTCGTACACGGCCAGCAGGCCGCCGAACACCTTCGGCCCGGGGAAGCCGCCGCGGTAGTGCGGCATGATGAAGCTCAGCGGCTCCACCAGCCCCGGCGCCTCGCCGAGCAGGCGCTGGCGCTCGCGCACCGAGTCGCGGGTCAGGCCGACCTGGCCCTTGGCGATGTAGCGCAGGCCGCCGTGGACCATCTTCGAGGAACGGCTGGAGGTGCCCCAGGCGAAGTCGCGCTGTTCCAGCAGCAGGCAGCGCCAGCCGCGCCGCGCGGCCTCGCGGAGGATGCCGGCGCCGGTGATGCCGCCGCCGACCACGATCAGGTCCCAGTCGCGCCCGGCCAGTTCGGCCAGCGCCTGCCCGCGCCAGGCGGCGTTCCACATGGCGTCAGTCCTGCAGCAGGCTGCCGGGGTTGAGCCGGCCGGCGGGGTCGAAATGGCTGGCCAGGGCCCGCAGGGTGGCCATGCCCAGCTCGCCCTTCTCCACCGCCAGGTAGGGCGCGTGGTCGCGGCCCACGCCGTGCTGGTGGCTGATGGTGCCGCGGTTGTCGACGATCGTCCGGCTGGCGGCGTCCTTGAGCCGGCGCCAGCGTTCGAGGGTGGCGGCGTAGCTGGCCGCGGGGCGGAACACGTAGGTGGTGTAGATGCTGGAGCCTTCGCCGTAGACGTGGGACAGGTGGGTGAACACGTGCACCCGCTCGCCCTCCGCCGCCAGGCCGTCGCGCAGGCTGGCCTCGATGCGCCGCATGAGGTTGTCGACGTTGCTCCAGTCGGTGGCGGTCTCCAGGGTGTCCACCACGTAGCCGGCCTGCCACAGCGTTTCGCGCAAATAGGGCGAGCGGAAGCGGCTGGCCTCCCACTTGCGCCCCAGCAGGGTACCGGTGAACACCCCGCCGAAAGCCTTCAGCAGGCGCCGCGCAAGCTTCAGCGAGGCGGCGTTCTGCGCGCGGCTGCCAGTGACGCCGAAGGTCAGCATGCACTTGCCCTCGCCCGCCCCGCGCCACTTCAGGTAGCGCTCCAGCCAGGCGATCTGCCCGGGGTGCCCGGCGAGGGTCAGCTGGGTGCGGGTTTCCACGGCATTGGACAGGCGCAGCATGGACAGCTGCACCCGTGCCTGGGCCAGGTCGCGGATGGCTGCCAGGCCCTGTTCCCAGGACGGCAGGAAGACCACGTAGAAGCGTTCCTGCTCGGCCAGCCGCGAGACGCGCACCTTCACCGAGGAGAGGATGCCGAAGCGGCCTTCCGAGCCCAGCACCAGTTCGCGCAGGTCGGGGCCGGCGGACGAAGCCGGGAAGGTGGGGATGTCCAGCGGCCCGGCGAAGGTCTCCAGGGTACCGCCGGCGAACAGTTGCTCGATGCGCCCGTAGCGCAGCGACTGCTGGCCGCTGGAGCGGCTGGCCACCCAGCCGCCGAGGGTCGAGAGCTCCCAGGACTGCGGGAAGTGGCCGAGGGTGTAGCCGCGGGCGCGCAGTTGGCTTTCCACCTGCGGGCCGTTGGCGCCGGGGCCGAAGGTGGCCACCAGGCTCTCCTCGTCCAGTTCCAGCAGGCGGTTCATGTGCGCCAGGGAGACGGTCAGCACCGGCTTGCCGGCGGCCGGCGGGTTGATGTGCCCGGCCACCGAGGTGCCGCCGCCGTAGGGGATCAGCAGGCAGTCGGTGGCCTGGGCATGGCGCAGCAGTTCGCGGATCTGCTCGGCGCTCTGCGGGTAGGCCACGCCGTCGGGGAAGCGGCCGAACTCGCCCTCGCGCATGGCCAGCCAGTCGGCCAGGCTCTGGCCGCGGGCGTGCAGCAGGCGGTCCATGGGCTCGCGCAGCACCAGCGGGTGCTCGGCCAGGCGCGAGGCCGGCACCCTGGCCAGCACGCTGTCGAGGCTGGCGTCGGGCAGCGCGAGGCCAGGGCCGATCTGCTCGGCGAGAAAGGCGCGGCCCGAGCCGGGCAGCTCCATCGAAGTGCTTTCCTCACCCCAGCCATTCCAGCGTCGCATGCCTGCCGTGCTCCTGTTCCGATCGCTTGCAATGGCTGCCTATACTAGTGCGCCGCCCGAGCCTGTCACTGTCGGATCGGGCCAGCGCCTGTCGCCAATAGAGCCACCAGAACAAGAGCGCCCCATGCACGCCCTCGGCTACACCTCCGTACCCGCCCTGCTCAAGTACCTGCGCCAGGCCGAGCACCTCGGCCTGGACGTCGACGCCGCCCTGCGGGCCGCCGGCCTCACCCGCGCGCAGCTGGCCGACAACAGCCAGCGCCTGCCCAGCGAGGCCCACGAGCGCCTGCTGGGGCATTTCTGCGAACACGCCGGCGACCCGCTGTTCGGCCTGCACGCCGCGCGCTTCGTGCAGCCGGGCTCGTGGAGCGTGCTCGGCTACATCACCATGAACTGCGCCACCCTGGGCGAGGCGATGAACCGCATCATCCCCTACGAGAAGCTGGTGGGGGACATGGGCGTGAGCCGCGTCGAGCCGGGCGACGGCCACGTGCGCCTGGTCTGGAGCTGCCGCCACCAGGCCGCCGACATCCGCCGCCACATGGTGGAGAACGTGCTGGCCTCCTGGCTGCTGTATGCGCGCTGGATCGCCGACTTCGAAGGCTCGCCCGAGGAGGTCTGGTTCGAACACCCGCAGCCGGCCGGCACCGACCTGGCCGAATACGAGCGGCTGTTCGGCTGCCCGGTGCGCTTCGAAAAGCCCTGCAGCGCCCTGCTGGTGCCCCTGCCGCTGCTGGCCTTCCCGCTGCGCCAGGCCGACGCCAACCTACTGCGCACCCTGGAAGAGCACGCCCTGGCCATGATGGCCGAGCTGGACGACGATGAGCCGTTGCCGCTGCGGGTGAAGAACGCCCTGCGCCTGCTGATGAAGGACGGCCTGCCGCGCAAGGAGCGCGTCGCCGAGCGCTTCGAGATGACCGTGCGCACCCTGCAGCGCCACCTGCAGCAGGCCGGCACCAGCTACCAGCAGATACTCGACACGCTGCGCCAGGAGCTGGCCGAGCACTACCTGCTGCACAGCGACCTGCAGATCCAGGACATCGCCCAGTACCTGGGCTTCACCGAGTCGCGCTCCTTCCACCGCAGCTTCAAGGGCTGGACCGGGGAAACGCCGGGGGAATACCGCCAGCGCCACCGACCGGCGGCGGGGTGAACGGCTTCGCCCTACGTCACGGGTAGGCCCGGCGTAGGGCGCATAACGCCTACGGCGTTATCCGCCGCTTTGCCGTGCCCTCCGGCGGCTCCGAGGCTGACCTGGGCATTGGCCGTGGCCCCGGCGCATCGGCGGATAACCGCGAACGGTTATTCGCCCTACGTCACGGATAGGCCTGGCGTAGGGCGCATAACGCCTACGGCGTTATCCGCCGCTTGGCCGTGATCCTCCGCGGCTCCGAGGCTGACCTGGGCATTGGCCGTGGCCCCGGCGCATCGGCGGATAACCGCGAACGGTTATTCGCCCTACGTCTGGGCGTGGGGAAATGCCTGCTGGGAAAAATCGCAGGCAATAAAAAACCCGCCGGTTAAGGCGGGTTTTTCGGGAATTGGTCGGAGCGACTGGATTCGAACCAGCGACCTTCTCGTCCCGAACGAGACGCGCTACCAAGCTGCGCTACGCTCCGTTTGATGGCGCGCATTCTACCGAAAAACTTTTGATGCACAAGGGGTTAGCGAAAAATTTTTCAGAAATATTTTCCTCCCCCCGAAAAAGCCGACGCCCCGCGGGACTCGGAGTCCGGCGGGGCGCCCGGGTGCTGGCGGTCGGGGATCAGAGATCCTTGACGGTGCGCACCTGGTCCTTGTTCACGCGTACGCGTTTGCCGTCCAGTTGTTCGAATTCATAGAAACCGGTGTCGTCGTCGTACTTGGGCGTGTCGACGGACTGGATCTCGCGGCCGTCGTTCAGGGTGATGACGCTGGGGCTGGAGCAGCCAGCGAGTGCGCCAAGGCCCAGGACGAGCAGGAAAGCTGGGAGCGCGCGATTGATCATTCGTATATCTCCTGTACGAATCGAGGTTTGTTCGGACTTTCCGACTGGGAGAATAGTGGCAAAGTTCCCCGTCATTTCTCGAAAGACCCTGGATCGAGCGTCTAGCCCGGGCTGTTCAGCAACTCGGGGGAGTTCAGGTTGGCCAGGCGCGGGTCGTCCCTGGCGCAGGCCACCGGGCATGCCCCCAGGGGCAGCAGGACCTGGCGCGGGCTGCGCTCGCCGCGTTGCCAGGCGGCTTCCAGCTGGGGCGCCAGGGCCTTGGGCAGGATGCAGAACAGCGGCTCCCAGTGCTCGCCGTCGTGCAGCATGTGCGGTACTTCGGGTCGCGCGGCGGCGGCCTGGCGCAGGCGCCCGATGAGTTCCTCGTCGAACAGCGGGGCGTCGCAGGGCAGCACCAGCAGCCAGGGGTGGCGGGCGGCCCGCAGGCCGGCGCGGATGCCGGCGAGCGGGCCGGGGTAGTCCGGGGTGTCGTCGTGCACCAGTTGGTCGGCGTAGGCACGGTAGATGTCGGCGTTGCGGTTGCAGGAGACGATCAGGTCGTCGCTCAGCGGGCGCACGCGTTCGTGCAGGTAGCTGATCAACGGGCGCCCGCGCCATTCCAGCAGGCCCTTGTCGCGCCCCCCCATGCGCTGGCCGCGGCCCCCGGCGAGCAGCAGGACGGAACAGGGCGGCAGGATGGTGTCAGGCATGGCGAGGTCTCCGGAACGGGCCTGTGATATAACACCGGCATCCCCGTCTCTCAAGCAAGGACACCGTCCATGAGCCACCTGGCCACGCCCGAATTCGTCCCGCTGAACATCGCCGTGCTCACCGTCAGCGACACCCGCACCCTGGCGACCGACACCTCCGGCCAGTTGTTCGTCGACCGTCTGAGCGCCGCCGGCCACAACCTGGCCGCGCGGGTGTTGCTGAAGGACGACCTCTACCGCATCCGCGCCCAGGTCGCCACCTGGATCGCCGAGGAGCAGGTGCAGGTGGTGCTGGTCACCGGCGGCACCGGCTTCACCGGCCGCGACAGCACCCCGGAGGCGGTGACCTGCCTGCTGGACAAGGTGGTGGACGGCTTCGGCGAGCTGTTCCGGCAGATCTCGGTGGCCGACATCGGCACTTCCACCGTGCAGTCCCGCGCCCTGGCCGGGCTGGCCAACGGCACCCTGGTGTGCTGCCTGCCGGGCTCCACCAATGCCTGCCGCACCGCCTGGGACGGGATCCTCGCCGAGCAACTGGACGCCCGCCACCGCCCGTGCAACTTCGTGCCGCACCTGAAGCAGGCCGCGCCCTGCGAGAGCCGCGGATGAGCTGCTGCGACAAACCCGGCCTGCTGCCGGTCGAGGAGGCCCTGGCGCAACTGATGGCGCTGGCGGCCCAGGCGCCGATCGAGGACGTCGAGCAGGTTCCCCTGGCCGAGGCCGAGGGCCGCGTGCTGGCCGCGCCGCTGCTGTCCGGCTTCGACCTGCCGCCCTGGGACAACAGCGCCATGGACGGCTACGCGCTGCGCCTGGCCGACTGGCAGGGCGAGCCCCTGGTGGTGAGCCAGAAGATTTTTGCCGGCGTCGCCCCCGAGCCGCTGCGGGCGGGCACCTGCGCGCGCATCTTCACCGGCGCGCCCGTGCCCCATGGCGCGGATTGCGTGGAGATGCAGGAAAACGTCGAGGTGCTGGAAGACGGCCGCGTGCGCTTCCTCGAAGCGCTGCGCTTCGGCCAGCACATCCGCCCGCAGGGCCAGGAGACCCGCCAGGGCGACCAGGTGCTGCCGGCCGGCACGCGCCTGGGCGCCATCGAGCTGGGCCTGGCCGCCTCGCTCGGCCAGGCCGTGCTGAACGTGCGGCGCAAGCCGCGGGTGGCGCTGCTGTCCACCGGCGACGAGCTGGTGGAGCCGGGCCAGCCGCTGCGCACCGGGCAGATCTACAACAGCAACCGCGCCCTGCTGAAGGCCTGGCTGCTGCGCTCCGGCTGCGAGGTGCGGGATGCCGGCATCCTCCCCGACGACCTGGCGAAGACCCGCGAGGTGCTCGGCTCGTTGGGCGGCGCCGACCTGATCCTGACTACCGGCGGCGTCTCCGTGGGCGAGGCCGACTTCCTCGGCGCGGCCCTGCGCGAGGCCGGCGAGCTGGCGCTGTGGAAGCTGGCGATCAAGCCGGGCAAGCCGCTGACCGTCGGCCACTACCAGGGGACTCCGGTGATCGGCCTGCCGGGCAACCCGGCTTCCACCCTGGTCACCTTCGCCCTGCTGGCGCGCCCCTACCTGCTGCGCCGCCTGGGAGTGGAGGCGGTGACGCCGCTACGTGTCGAAGTGCCCGCCGGCTTTGCCTGGAAGCGCGCCGGCAACCGCCGCGAATACCTGCGCGCGCGCCTGGAGAATGGCCGTGCGCTGATCTACCCGAACCAGAGCTCCGGCGTGCTGCGCAGCGCCGCCTGGGCCGACGGCCTGGTGGAAGTGCGCGAGGGGCGGACGCTGGAAGAGGGCGAGACGGTGCCCTTCATCCCGCTCAGCGAGGTGCTGTTGTAGGGCGAATAACCGTTCGCGGTTATCCGCCGATGCGCCGGGGCCACGGCCAATGCCCAGGTCAGCCTCGGAGCCGCGGAGGATCACGGCCAAGCGGCGGATAACGCCGAAGGCGTTATGCGCCCTACGCCAGGCCTATCCGTGACGTAGGGCGTATAACCGTTCGCGGTTATACGCCGTTTCACCCAGCTCATGCCCGGCTTCGCGGTTGAACTCGGAGTGCCCGGAACGAGGTACTCCGTGACCAAGCCCGAGGCGCGCCTGAGGCCAAGGTCAAACGGCGGATAACGTCGAACGTTATCCGCCCTACGCCCTTACGCCTGCCCGGAGCGGCGCATCGCCACCTGGGCCAATGCCGCCCAGTCCCGCTCGCCGTCGCCCTGGGCCACCGCCTCCAGCAGGTTGTCGCGCAGCACGCTGGCGAACGGCAGCGGCACGTGGCGGCTCTGCCCCGCCGCCAGGGCCAGGCCCACGTCCTTCAGGCCGAGCACCAGGCGGAATGCCGCCGGCTCGTAGCGCTGCTCGGCGATCAGCGCGCCGTAGTTGCGGTACACCGGCGCGTTGAACAGGGTGCTGCCCATGATCTCCAGCAGTTGCGCCGGCTCCACGCCGAAACCCTTGGCCAGGGCCGAGGCCTCGCCCATGGCCTCGATGGCGCTGGCGATCATGAAGTTGCCGGCGATCTTCACCGCCGCCGCGCTCAGGGGCTCGTCGCCCAGCGGCCAGGTCTTCTGGCCCATCAGGTCGAGCAGCGGCTGCACTTCGGCGATGGCCTCCGCGGGGCCCGCGGCGAGGATGTTGAGCTTGCCGGCCTCGGCCACGTCGGTGCGGCCGAACACCGGCGCGGCGATGAAGGCCAGGTCGCGCTGGCGGTGGCGCTCGGCCAGTTCGCCGATCAGGGCCACCGACAGCGTGGCCATGCTCAGGTGGATCAGCCCCGGCCGCGCCGAGTCCAGGGCGCCGCTGTCGAGGAGCACCGCGCGGGTCGCGGTGTCGTCGGCGAGCATGGAAATCACCACGTCGGCATCGAAGGCCGCCACCGGGTCGGCCGCCGCCAGGCCGCCCAGGGCCAGCAGCGGCTCCAGCGCCGCCGGCGAGCGGTTCCACAGGTGCACCTGGTGGCCGCCGCGGATGAGGTTCGCGGCCATGCCGGCGCCCATGCCGCCAAGGCCAAGGAATCCGATTTTCATAGTGCTGTCTCCAACGAGGGGGTTAGACAGCACAAGACTGACACAGAGCGACACCGGGCGCAGAGGCGTCGCCGGCAAGGATCAGCGACTGAGGAAGGCGGCCACCTGTTCGGCGTCGAACGGCCAGTTCAGCTCCGCCCCCGTGTCGCAACGGCGCAGCACCGGGATGCTGAGGCCATAGCGCTCGACCCACTCCTCGCGGTCGGCGATGTCGACCAGCTCCACCAGCAGGCCGTGCTCGACGAACGGCATCAGCAGCGCCTCCGCCACCTCGCACAGGTGGCACCCCAGGGTTCCGAACAGCTGGCATTCAGGGCCCATCGCATCCTCCCCCGTCAATGGCCGGCCTGGCGCAGCAAGGCTTCCGCCACCTCGCGCGCCTCCAGGGCCTGGTCGGCCGGACCGTGCATGTGCGCCATGACCAGCACCCCTTCCAGCAAATATTGCAGCTGCCGCGCCAGCTTGCCCGGCTCGTGTACGCCCAGCGCCTCCAGTTGGCGGCGGAAGAACGCCTCGACGAAACCCTTGTGCTCGGCGGCCTGGCGGTGGATCGGGTGCCCACGGTCATGGAACTCGGCGGCTGCATGGATGAAGGCGCAACCGCTGAAGCCGTCCTCGTGCAGGTAGCCGTGCAGGTTGTCGAAGACCGCCAGTATGGCCTCGCGCGGGGCCAGGCGCGAGCCGTCGCGGAAGCGGCGCAGGGTGCGCGCGTGGCGTTCCTCCAGGGCGGCCATGATCAGCTCGTCCTTGGACTTGAAGTGCTTGTACAGGGTCATCTTGGCCACCCCGGACTCGGCCAGGATACGGTCGATGCCCGTGGCGTGGTAGCCCTCGCGGTAGAACAGGTCGAGGGCGGTATTGAGCAACTGCTCGCGCTTGCTGGAAGCCTTGCTGGACGTCATGGGCACCTCCTGGGCGGTCATTATGCGCGAGGCGCCGGCGCTCTTGAACCGGCGGGCACCGGGAGGGGCGTATTTCGAGCTTGAACTATACAGACTTGTCTGTCTAATATCTACCGGAACCGTTCCCGACAACCCCCCAGCAGGAACACAGCCATGAAACTGCACGACATCCCGCTCTCCGGAAATGCCTACAAGGTCCGCCTGTTCCTCAGCCTGATCGGCCAGGGCGCCGACCTGGTCAACGTCGACCTGCGCAGCGGCGTGCACAAGCGCCCGGCCTTCCTCGCCATCAACCCGCGCGGCCAGGTGCCGGCCCTGGAAGACGGCGACTTCGGCCTGGGCGACTCCCAGGCCATCCTGGTCTACCTGGCGCGCCGCTATGCCGAGCCGTCCTGGTACCCGCTCGACGCCGAGCCCCAGGGGCGCATCGCCCACTGGCTGAGCTTCGCCGCCAACGAGATCCAGCACGGCCCGGCCCAGGCGCGGGTCATCCAGCTGTTCAAGCGCCCCGGCGACCTCGGCGCGGCCCAGGCCAAGGCGCGCCAAGCCCTGGAACTGCTCGACGGGGAGCTCTCGCGCCAGCCCTGGCTGGCCCGCACGGCCGGGCCGAGCATCGCCGACATCGCGGTCTATCCCTACGTAGCCCTGGCGCACGAGGGTGGCCTGGAGACCACCGGCTACCCCCACGTGCTGGCCTGGCAGGAACGCATCCGCGCCCTCCCCGGCTACCTCCCCCTGCCCACCCTCTGAGCCTACGGACCAGGATGCCCGCCATGCCCCTCGCCAGACTCCTCCTCGCCCTGCTGCTGGGGTTCGCCAGCCTGCCCGGCCACGCCGACGGGCTGCGCTTCGCCCTGGTGCGCACCTCCGGGCTCACCACCCTCGACGCCCTGACCCTCGCCGGCGGCGACTGGACGCGCCAGGTGCGCGTCAACCACAGCGCGCTGCTCATCCAGCACCACGCGGCCACGCTGCTGTTCGACACCGGCCTGGGCAGCCGGGCGCAGGCGCAGTTCGAGCAGGACATGCCCTGGTGGGACAAGCCGCTGTTCCGCTTCGGCGAGGTGCGCCCGGTGCGCGAGCAACTGGCCGGCAGCGGCATCCGCATCGACCGCATCTACCTGTCCCACGCCCACTGGGACCACGCCTCGGCCCTGGTGGACTTCCCCGAGGTGCCGGTGTGGGCGCCCTATGCGGAAATCGACTACGCCCACGTCGCCACGCCGCCGGCGGTGTTCCCCAGCGAGTTCAGCGCGGCGACGCCCTGGCGGCCCTATGTGTTCTCGCCCACGCCCTTCCTGGCCTTCGACGAGAGCCTGGACCTGTTCGGCGACGGCAGCCTGGTGCTGGTGCCCATGCCCGGCCATACACCCGGCTCGGTCGGCCTGTTCCTCACCCTGGGCGACGGCCGCCGCTTCTTCTTCAGCGGCGACACCAGTTGGCGCCTGGAAGGCTTCAGCGGCCCGCGGCAGAAGTTCTGGGTCAGCAGCCGCCTGGTGGACCGCGACCGCGAGCAGACCCTGGCGCAGTTGGCGAAGGTCCACGAAATGCTCCTGGCGCACCCGGAAATCACCGTGGTCCCGGCGCACGACGCCCAGGTGCAGGACCGCCTCGGCTACTACCCGCAATGGGTGCAGTGAAAGTCCTTCGGTCAACTCCAGGCAAATCAGCGGGATACCCCGGGCAACAGCGACTAAGGTCTAAGAGTCGGAAAAAGCCTGTAATGATTTAGTAGGCAGGCTGTAACAGATCGACATGCCGGCGTAGTCCAGGCATCACCGAACTGCTCAAAGCGCTCGAGGAGACAATAACAATGAGCAAGACTCCGATCGCCCGTGCCGTGGCCATGGCCGCGCTGGGTTCCAGCTGCATCATCCCCGCCCTGGCTCACGCCGATTTCATCTCGGACAGCAAGGCCAGCGTCGAACTGCGCAACTTCTACTTCAACCGCGATTTCCGCACCTCCACCCCGGCCCAGCAGAACAAGGCCGAGGAATGGGCGCAGGGCTTCATCCTGCGCTACGAGTCCGGCTATACCGACGGCACCATCGGCGTGGGGGTAGACGCCATCGGCATGCTCGGCCTGAAGCTGGATTCCAGTGCGGACCGTACCGGCTCCGGCCTGCTGCCCAAGACCGCCAGCGGCGACGCCGCCGACGACTACAGCAAGCTGGGCATGACCGCCAAGCTGCGCTACGAGAAGAACACCCTGAAGGTCGGCACCCTGATCCCGAAACTGCCGGTCATCATGCCCAACGACAGCCGCCTGCTGCCGCAGGTGTTCCTGGGCGGCGCCTTCAACTCCACCCAGCTCGACGGCCTGACCTTCGACGCCGGCCGCCTGAACCAGACCAACCTGCGTGACTCCTCCGACTACCAGGAGATGACCATCACCGGCGGCGGCAAGAAGAACATCAGCTTCCGCACCGGCACCACCACCAACGAGTTCGACTTCGCCGGCGGCACCTACGCCTGGACCAAGAACTTCAGCACCGGCTACCACTACGGCCAGTTGGAGGACTTCTACAAGCAGCACTTCCTGACCGCGACCTACCTGCTGCCGATCACCGAGGGCCAGTCGCTGAAGACCGACTTGCGCTGGGCCAAGTCCACCGACGACGGCAGCAGCAACGTCGACAACAAGGCGCTCAACGCCATGTTCACCTACAACCTGGGCTACCACGCCTTCGGCGTCGGCTACCAGAAGATGAGCGGCGACACCGGCTTCGCCTACATCAACGGCGCCGACCCCTACCTGGTGAACTTCGTCCAGATCAACGACTTCGCCAACAAGGACGAGAAGTCCTGGCAGGCCCGCTACGACTACAACTTCGCCGGCCTCGGCATCCCCGGCCTGACCTTCATGACCCGCTACATCAAGGGCGACAACATCGACCTGCTGACCACCAGCGGGGAAGGCAAGGAATGGGAACGCGACACCGACGTCGCCTACGTCTTCCAGGACGGCGCGCTCAAGGGCTTCGGCGTGAAATGGCGTAACGCGACCACCCGCAGCAACTTCAGCCGCAATACCGCCGCCAGCAACGCCGCGGACGAGAACCGCCTGATCCTCAGCTACACCATGCCGCTGTGGTGACAGTGCGCTGAAGGAAGACACCGCTCCTATGGTTTGAGCCCCGCCATCCGGCGGGGCTTTTTTATACCCGCGGCATACCTGCAGGGCGGATGGCGCCCCAGGCGTTATCCGCCTGATCGCGGACAGAGTCCGCTCCTACAGTTCCCGGCAAGCACGGCCGTAGGAGCAACTGTCTCGCGCCCGCGCCGAGATGCTCTTCGTAGGAGCGAGCTTGCTCGCGAACTCTAGCCTCTCGCTCCTCCCTTAACCTTGCCATTCCCGCGAACGCGGGAACCCAATGATGTCGGGTTTGGGTGTAGCGCGCCGCTCCGAGTGCTCGGATGTCTCTTGTTTCGCCCCCTCGGGCGAGTCACTTCTTTCAAACGTCGGGAAGCCGAACCTCAAAGAAGTAACCAAGAAGGCTTGCCCCGCATACGGGCCCGATGGAGCCGGGCTACCCTCACGAACTCCCCCGCCACGGAGGCCCGCCCCGACAGCACGTCCCTGTGCTGATCGGGGCTCTCGCGACATCCATGTCGCATGACCTCCTGAGCGCCGGTTTCGCTCGGCCTTCTGAAGGGGCGTTCCGGTGCGCTCGGTTGTTTCTCTGGAAACCCGTAGGGCGCATAACGCCTACGGCGTTATCCGCCATCGTCGTCGGGCATCGGTGTTTGGGCCAATGGCGGATAACCGCGAACGGTTATTCGCCCTACGAGTTTGCCGGCTGACGCTGCGTTATCCGCTTGCTCGGGACAGCCCCCTCTCCCCTCAGGGAGAGGGTTGGGGAGAGGGAGCGGACTTCGCCCACGCACCTCTGCCACCTCTTACGCCGCCCCCCTCCCTAACCCTCCCCCGCAAGCGGGAGAGGGAACCGTCCGGCGCGGGGCGAAACCACAAAGCTCCAGGGCTCTCCGTAGGGCGCATAACGCCTACGGCGTTATCCGCCATGATCGCGGACAAGGTCCTATGGCTCCAGGAGGCACGAGCGTAGGAGCGGACTCCGTCCGCGATTGGACTCAACGGCCGCGCCGGACGCCGCGGTGGCGCGAACGGCGCTCAATCGTGGTTGATCGCCCCGATCTTGTGGATCGACAGGTCGGCGCCGTAGTACTCCTCTTCCTGGCTCAGGCGGATGCCCACCACCGCCTTGATCCCGCCGTAGACCAGCAGCCCGCCGGCGAAGGCGATGACGACGCCCAGCACGGTGCCCAGCGCCTGGCTCGCCAGGCTCACCCCGCCCAGGCCGCCCAGGGCCTGCTGGCCGAAGATGCCGCAGGCGATGCCGCCCCAGGCGCCGCACAGGCCGTGCAGCGGCCATACGCCGAGCACGTCGTCTAGCTTCCAGCGCGTCTGCGCCGCGGTGAACACCCAGACGAACAGCGCGCCGGCCACCAGCCCCGTGGCCAATGCGCCGACCGGGTGCATCAGGTCGGAGCCGGCGCACACCGCCACCAGGCCGGCCAGCGGGCCGTTGTGCAGGAAGCCGGGGTCGTTGCGCCCCACCAGCAGCGAGGCGATGGTGCCACCGACCATGGCCAGCAGCGAGTTCACCGCCACCAGGCCGCTGGCGTGGTCCAGGGTCTGCGCGCTCATCACGTTGAAGCCGAACCAGCCGACCACCAGGATCCAGGCGCCCAGGGCCAGGAAGGGGATGTTCGACGGCGCGAAGGCCACCAGCCGGCCCTCGCGGTAGCGGCCGTTGCGCGGGCCCAGCAGCAGCACCGCGGCCAGCGCCAGCCAGCCGCCGAAGGCGTGCACCACCACGGAGCCGGCGAAGTCATGGAAGGGTGCGCCGAACTTCAGGGCCAGCCAGGCCTGCAGGCCGTGGTTGCCGTTCCACGCCATGCCCTCGAAGAAGGGGTAGACGAAGGCCACGATCAACGCCGTGGCGCACAGCTGCGGGGCGAACCGGGCGCGCTCTGCGATGCCCCCGGAAATGATCGCGGGGATGGCGGCGGCGAAGGTCAGCAGGAAGAAGAACTTGACCAGCGCATAGCCGTTCTCCGCGCTCAGCTCGCTGGCCGGCTTGAGGAAATCCACGCCGTAGGCGATCCAGTAGCCGATGAAGAAGTACGCAAGGCAGGACACGGCGAAGTCCGAGAGGATCTTCGACAAGGCGTTGACCTGGTTCTTCAGGCGCACCGTGCCGACCTCGAGGAAGGCGAAGCCGGCGTGCATGGCCAGCACCATCACGGCGCCCAGCAGGATGAACAGGGTATTGGAACCGTGGATCAGGGTTTCCACGGCACTGTTGAGGTTTTCCATGAATCAGGCAGCCCCGGATCAGACCGAAAAAGCACCAAAACAGCTCATCGCCCCGGCGCGCCGCACCAGCATGAAGCGCAGGCGCACCGATAAGGTCCAGCCCCCTGCTCCACACGGCACACGAGGGCGCGGAGGGGCACCTCTGTTTTTTTGATTTTTCTTTTGTCTTTCAGTTGGTTAATGGATTTTCCGGCGGTCTTCGGACGTCCCTGAACGCCCCCGTCTGGGGCACTCGCACCGGATGACGCACCACGGCGTTGCAAGCGGCATACCATGCACCCGACGGGCGAAGCGGCGCAGACTGGTCTTCACTGAACGGGCCTGAGTCCTGCTCTGCGTCGCCGCTTCGCCGTCGATTTATGGGAAACTTCCCAACGCCCTGGGGCTCAGAAACCAGTGAACCCCTCGCAAACACAAGGAGCCTCACAATGCCCCGCAAGAGCACCGCGAATACCACCAAGGACGAGCTGCTGGCCGAGTTCCAGGCCCTGGTGGCCGACACCGAGAAACTCCTGCAGACCTCCGCGGAACTGGCCGGCGAGGAAGCCGATGCCCTGCGCGAACAGCTGCGCTCCGGACTGGGCCGGGCCCGCGAACGCATCGACGCCGCGCAGAGCGCCGTGCGCGACCAGGGCCGCGCCGCGGTGGACGCCACCGAGGACTATGTCGGCGAGCATCCCTGGCAGGCCGTGGGCCTGGCCGCGGGCGTCGGCTTCCTGCTCGGCCTGCTGGTCGGGCGGCGCTGACCGATGAGCGACGCCAAGGACGCCCCGCCACACCAGGGCCCTTCCGTGCGGCGCTTCGGCGCCGCACTGCTGGGCCTGCTGCATGGCCACGTCGAACTCTTCGGCCTGGAGCTGCAGGAGCAGAAGAGCCGTACCCTGGCGCTGCTGCTGTTCGCCGGGCTGGCGTTGCTGTTCGCCCTGCTGCTGATACTGGGCCTGTCGCTGCTGGTGCTGGTGCTGTTCTGGGACAGCGACCGGCTGGCCGCCGTGCTCGGCCTGTGCGCCTTCTATGCGCTGGGCGGCGGGCTGTGCGCCTGGCGCCTGTACCAGCTGGTGGACGACGACAGCTCGCCATTCAGCGCCACCCTGGAAGAACTGGCCCGTGACCGGGAGCAACTGCTGCCATGAGTGAACTGCCGCAACTCTCCCCCCGCCCCACGCGGCGGGAACTGCGCAAGGCGGTGCTGCGCCTGCGCCTGGAAGTCCAGCGCCAGCAGCTGCGCCAGGAAAGCGAGAAGCTCCTGCAGCCGCTGCGCCAGGCCCGCGACCTGGGCCAGGGCGTGCGCCAGCAACTGCGCGGCGGCGCCTCGCTGTGGGCCGCCGGCGGCGCGGCGGCCGCGGCCGCCCTGATGCTGCGCCGCAAACGCGGCCTGGTGCGCCTGCTGCGCCTGGCCATCGTGCTCGCGCCGCTGCTGCTGAAGCTGCGCCAGCCGGCCGCGGGCAGCCCGGAGAAGCCGTCGGCGGGCCAGGGCGGCTGAGCGCCCTGGCTACATTCTTGCTAGGAGGCAATCCCGGGCCGGCGGCAACGCCCTCCCTTCCCCTTCACTAAGGATGTGTCCCTTGATCGACGGGCAACCGATCGCCTGCTTCCAGCCTTTCATCGATACCGCCACCGGCCTGATCGCCGGGG
This sequence comes from Pseudomonas delhiensis, assembly GCF_900187975.1. GTDB lineage: Bacteria > Pseudomonadota > Gammaproteobacteria > Pseudomonadales > Pseudomonadaceae > Pseudomonas > Pseudomonas delhiensis. The sequence goes on from NZ_FZPC01000018.1 coordinate 74,925, forward strand.
TCGAGGCTCTCGGCCGGATGCGCCAGGCCGACGGCCAGTTGCTCTCGGTGGGCCCGCTGTTCGTCGATCCGAAGATTCCCCCGGCGACCTTGCGCCGCCTCGACCGGCAGATCCGCGACGACGCCCTGGCGCGCCTGCCGGAAGCGCCCGCGGACTGGTTCCTCAGCCTGAACATCTCGCCGCGCTGGATCAGCCGGCTGCGCCCCAACCAGCCGCTGCCCAGCCTCAAGCAACTGCAGCAGCACGGCGTCGACCCGCACCGGGTGGTCTTCGAGATCACCGAACTGGGCGGCGGCAACCAGCGCCTGCCCGAGGTGGTGGCGCGCTACCGCGAGGCCGGGGCGCGCATCGCCATCGACGACTTCGGCGCCGGCTACTCCCAGCTCGACCGCGTCCTGGCGCTGCAGCCGGACATCCTCAAGCTGGACATGCGCCTGTTCCAGCAGGCGGCCCGTGGCGGCCCCAGCGGCGAGGTGGTCAAGGCCCTGGCGCAGATGGCCGAGAAGACCGGCTGCTGGATCATCGCCGAAGGAGTGGAGACCGAGGCGGAACTGGACTTCGCCCTGGAGTGCGGCGCGCGCTTCGTCCAGGGCTACCTGTTCGCCCGCCCGGCCCTGGACTTCCCCGCCAGCGACGCCTACCTCGACGCCTTCGGCCAGTGGCGCGACCGCTACGTACAGCGCAAGCTGCAAGAGCGCGCCCGGCTGGTGCAGCTGCGCCAGCAACTGGCCGAACTGGTCGCCAGCCTGCGCCCCTGGGCCGAGGGCGGCGCGCGCCTGGCCAGCCTGCCCACCCCCGACGCCTTCCCGCGCCTGCTGCGGGTGTACCAGTGCGACCGCCACGGCACGCAGATCTCGCCCAACCTGGAATGGAACGGCCTGTTCTGGAAGGAGGACCGGCGCTACGTCGGCCACAACTGGTCCTGGCGCCCCTACTTCTACCAGTTGCTCGCCGAGGGCTGGGAAGAACGCCGGCTGACGCTGTCCAACACCTACCGCGACGCCACCTCCAACCAGTACTGCATGACCGCCGGGCAGTTCATCGACCAGGGCCGCCGCCTGCTGCTGATCGACATCGACGCCGAAGGCCTGTGACAGGCCGCGATTGAGATTGCCGCGGGCAAGGGGTAGCGTTGGCCCCACCACGAGCAATCGGACGAGCGAATGGACTGGCATACCCTGCTCCCCCGCGAGCGCCTCGGCAAACCCGTGCACAGCAGCACGGAACTGGGCCGCAGCGCCTTCCACAAGGACCACGACCGCATCATCTTCTCCGGCGCCTTCCGCCGCCTGGGGCGCAAGACCCAGGTCCACCCGGTGTCGAGCAACGACCACATCCACACGCGCCTGACCCACTCGCTGGAGGTCGGCTGCGTCGGCCGCTCCCTGGGCATGCGCGTCGGCGAGATGTTGCGCGACGAGCTGCCGGAATGGTGCGACCCCAGCGACCTCGGGGTGATCGTGCAGTCGGCCTGCCTGGCCCACGACATCGGCAACCCGCCCTTCGGCCACTCCGGCGAGGACGCCATCCGCCACTGGTTCCAGCAGGCCGCCGCGCGCGGCTGGCTCGACGCCATGGACGCCGACGAGCGCGCCGACTTCCTCAATTTCGAGGGCAATGCCCAGGGCTTCCGTGTGCTCACCCAGCTGGAGTACCACCAGTTCGACGGCGGCATGCGCCTGACCTACGCCACCCTCGGCAGCTACCTGAAGTACCCCTGGACCGCGCGCCACGCCGACTCCCTCGGCTACAAGAAGCACAAGTTCGGCTGCTACCAGAGCGAGCTGCCGCTGCTGGAGCAGATCACCGCGAAGCTGGGCATGCCCAGGCTCGACGACGAGCGCTGGGCACGCCACCCGCTGGTCTACCTGATGGAGGCGGCGGACGACATCTGCTACGGCCTGATCGACCTGGAAGACGGCCTGGAGATGGAGCTGCTCGACTACCCCGAGGTGGAGGCCCTGCTGCTGGACCTGGTCGGCGACGACATTCCCGAGACCTATCGCCAGCTCGGCCCCAGCGATTCCCGCCGGCGGCGCCTGGCGATCCTCCGCGGCAAGGCCATCGAGCACCTGAGCAACGCCGCCGCGCGGGCCTTCGTCGAGCAGAAGCAGGCCCTGCTGGAGGGCGGACTGGGCGGCGACCTGGTGGAGCACATGAGCGGTCCGGCCAAGCGCTGCGTGCAGCAGGCCAAGGCCCTGGCGCGACAGAAGATCTTCCAGGACAAGCGCAAGACGCTGCACGAGATCGGCGCCTACACCACCCTGGAAATCCTGCTCAACTCCTTCTGCGGCGCGGCCCTGGAACAGCATGGCGGCCGCAGCCCGTCGTTCAAGAACCAGCGCATCCTCGACCTGCTCGGGCACAACGCCCCCGACCCCGACTGGCCGCTGCACAAGGCCTTCCTGCGGGTCATCGACTTCATCGCCGGGATGACCGACAGCTATGCCACCGAAATGGCGCGGGAGATGACCGGGCGCTCCAGCCCGGTGTGAGGCCCGGTTCCGTCGCGGCCGCGACGAAATCTCGGCACTGGGCCTAATGCCGTTCATTTAAGCGATGCTTTGAGTTGGCGAAGGCAGGAGCGTAGGGCGCATGACCTACACCGCCATCCGTGCCACTGGGATTTCCGGCGTGGCCGGTGAGCCCAATCGCGGACGGAGTCTCTGCGACCGTGCTCGACCGCAGGGCGAATAACCGTTCGCGGTTATCCGCCCTGCGGGCCATTCGGCGTTCGGCGTCAACCTGTAGGAGCGGGCCCTGCCCGCGATTTCGCGCGCAGGGCGCGCTCCTACAGGGAGTGATGTGGGTAGGGTGGCGTAGGAGGCGGACTCTGTCCGCGATTCGGCTGGGCTCCCGAACCACGCCATGAGCCCAAATGAAAAATGCCGTTTCTCCCAGACGGAGAAACGGCATCCTTACGGCCCTAGGCCGGGTCGTTCTCGGTGGCCGACGACGCCGGCCGGATGCAGCCTTCCTCGTCCAGCCGCCTCAGGTGGCCATGCAGGCTGGCCTGCAGCGCATCCAGCGCCCGGCGCAGTTGCTCCACGGCACTGCGCAGGGTCGAGAACTCGGCGCGCTCGGCGCAGGCCTTCTCCAGCTCCGCGCAGCGGTCGTGCAGGGCCATGGCGCCCACCAGCCGCGCCGCGCCCTTGATGCGGTGGGCCAGCTCGGCCAGGCGCCGCCGGTCCTGCGCGTGCAGCAGGGGTTCGAGCTGCTCGGCGTCCGCCTCGTTGCTGGACATCAGCTCGGCCATCAGGTTGCGCGTCAGTTGGGCGTTGCCGCCGGTCATCTCCAGCAGCGCGCCGATGTCCAGGTCGCCCTCCTCCTGCGGTGCCTCTTCCGGGGCCGGCGCCGGCGGCATCATCTCGCCGCGCTGCAGTTGCTCCAGCTGGTCGCGCAACTGATCGATGCTGATCGGTTTGAACAGGCAATCGTCCATGCCGGCCTCCTTGCAGCGCGCGATCTCGTCGGGCTGGGCATTGGCCGTGAAGCCGAGGATGGGGGAATGCGCCGCGCCGGTCTCCCGCTCGATCTCGCGAATCCGCCTGGCCAGGCTGTAGCCGCTGAGCACCGGCATGTTGCAGTCGGTGATCATCAGGTCGAACTCGCCGGGCCGCCACAGCTGCAGGGCTTCGCCGCCATCCGTGGCCATGGCCACGGTGTGCCCCAGGTGCTCCAGTTGCTGTGCCAGCAGCAGGCGGTTGACCGGGTGGTCGTCGACCACCAGCACGTGCAACCTCCGCTGCTCCACCGGACGGCGCAGGATGATCGAATCCTCTTCCGGCGCGAGGGGCTCCAGCACCTGCAGCACCAGCCTGACGTGCACCTTGGTGCCCACGCCGGCCACGCTCTCCAGGCGCACCGAGCCGCCCATCATTTCCGCCAGCTTGCGGCAGATGGTCAGCCCCAGCCCCGTGCCGCCATGGTTGGCGCGCCCTTCGCGCTGCACCTGGCTGAAGGGCTCGAAGAGCTGCTTCTGGTCTTCCTCGGCGATGCCGATGCCACTGTCCTCGACGCACACTTCCAGCGCCAGCCGCTCGTTGGGCAGCGGCTCGCCCGAAACCCGCACCCAGACGCTGCCCTGGTCGGTGAACTTGATGGCGTTGCTCACCAGGTTGGAGAGGATCTGCTTGAAGCGCAGCGGGTCGATGAGCACGTCGCAGGCGGCCTCGGTCTCGATCTCCAGCTTCAGCAGCAGGCCCTTCTGCCTGGCCAGGCCATCGAAGACGCGGGCCACCGACTCGATCAGCTCGCGCAGGCGGGCCCGTTCGGGCAGTAGCGTCAGGCGGCCGGACTCGATCTTGGCGACGTCGAGGATGTCGCCGATCAGCAGCAGCAGCGACTTGGCCGACTCGTAGGCCACCTCGATGGGCCCCTGCTCGCCGCAACCGCTGCAGCGGTTGCGCGTCAGCGCCAGTTCGAGCATGCCGATCACCGCATTCATCGGCGTGCGGATCTCGTGGCTCATGGTCGCCAGGAAGGTGCTCTTCGCCCGGCTGGCTTCCTCGGCCTGCTCCTTGGCGATCTCCAGCTGCTGGTGCAGGCGCTCGCGCTCGGTGACGTCGACCCAGCCGGAGACCAGCCCGCGAACCTTGCCGGACGCGCTCCGGTAGGGCGTGAGCCAATGGTGCACCTGGCGCGGCTCGCCGTTGATCTCCAGCACCCGGTCGACGGCGACCGGCTCGCCGCTGGCCATCACCTGGAGGTATTCCCGGTGCAGGCCCTCGGCCTGTTCGGCGGAGAGCCAGATGCAATCCCGCAGCAGCGACCCCGCCGCCGTCTCCTCCGACAGCCCGGTGGCCTCGCGGAAGGCCCGGTTGCAGGTGACCAGGCGCCCTTCGGCGTCGCGCACCGAGACCGGCTGGGGAATGCCGTCGATGAGCGCGCGCTTGAACGCCAGGCGGTCCTGCAGCTCCTGCTCGGCGCGCTGGCGCGCGCGCACCCGCAGCAGCAGGTAGCAGTTCCACAGCAGGATCAGCCCGAGCAGCACCAGGCCGCCCCACAGCAGCCAGTAGAACTGCGAGCGGTAGCCTTCCCAGATGCTGTCCGGCGAGGCGCCGCTGGTGGACCAGCGGCTGATGATGCTGGCCATGTCCTCCGGCGAGATCGCCAGCAGGGCCTTGTTGAGGATGCTCAGCAGCTCCGGGTCGGCCCGCGAGACTCCCAGGGATATCTGCGCCGGCTCCAGGTCCAGGGTCGCGGCGATGCGCAGGTCGCGGTAGTAGCGGTTGACCAGGAAGGTGGCGGTGAGCATCGGCTGCAGGGCGGCGTCCACCCGCCCTTCCTCCAGCAGCGGCAGGGCATCGCTGTAGTTGTCCACCTCCACCAGCTTCACCTGCGGGAAGTGCTCGCGCACGTAGGCCCCCACCACGCTGCCATGGGGCGCCGCCACGCGCTTGCCGTCGAGGTCCGCGAGGTCCTGGCGGGTGTCGTCCTTGCGCGAGAGCAACACGAAGGAGGTGCTCAGGTAGGGCCGGGTGAAGTCCACCTGAGCCTCGCGCTCGACGGTGGGCGTCATGGTCGCCAGGGCGTCGACCTGGCCCCGGCGCACCTGGGTGAACATGCCGGGGATGGACGAAGTCGGCAGCACCTCGAACTGCAGGCCGGTGCGCGTGCGGATCAGGTCCAGCAGGTCGGCGACTATGCCGCGGAAATTGCCCTGGGAATCGAAGAAGGTCAGCGGCGCCAGCGACTGGTCGATGCCCAGCCGCGGCCGCGGGTTGCGCTCCAGCCAGCGCAGCTCCTGGGGCGTGAGGTTCAGCCGGTGGTTGGAGATGGAGAACACCCCGCCCACGCTCCAGCGCCGCTGGATCGACAGCTGCTGCTGGGCGCTGACGTTCTGCAGCACCTCGTTGACGCTGTAGAGCAGCGGGCTGCCGTCCTTGCGCGCGGCGAAGGAGAAGCCGATGCCGTTGAAGTTGGCGAAGTTCAGCAGCTTGAGGTTGACCAGGTAGCCCTGGCTGATCAGGTACTGCGCGCTCAGGGCGTCGCCGACGTACGCGTCCACCTGCCCGAGGGCGACGGACTCCAGGGCGCGGCGCAGCGAGTCGAAATGCACGACCTCGGCATCGGGGAAATGCTCGACCAGCTCCTGCGGCGAGAAGTAGTCGCTCACCACGGCGAGCCGCTTGCCGGTCAGCTGCAGGTCGCCTTCCAGGCGCATGTCCTGCGGCCCGACGATCACCGGCTGGTTCAGGGAATAGGGGCGCGACAGCAGCAGCTCGGGGATTTCCGCCTCGAAGCCGGTGGCGCGGCCGATCAGGTCGATCTCGCCGTCCACCAGCGCCTGGATGGTCTGGCGCCTGGACGGGTAGCGGCGCATCTCGATGCGCACGTTGAGCGCTTCGCCGACCAGCCCGAGGTAGTCGGCGGTGACACCCTCCAGCTCGCTGCCGCTGACGGTGACGATCAGCGGCGGGTAGTCCGGCGCGGCCACCCCCACCACCAGCGTGCGCTTCTCGCGCAGCCACTGCCAGTCCGACTCCGGCAGCTCGATCCGCGGCCTCTCGGGAAGCGCCGCCGTGCGGGCCAGCAACGCGAGCTGCGTCCAGGGCGCGGGGGCCCGGGCCTCGTCGGCCCAGGCCCCCATCGCCAGCATCGCACCGAGAACGATACCCAGCAGCGCCCTGCACCTCGACCCCATGGCGGACATCTCAGACCAGTGCGTTGCGCTTGGCGAACTCGATCAGGTCGACCAGCGAATGGGCATTGAGCTTCAGCAGCAGGCGCGTCTTGTAGGTGCTGACGGTCTTGTTGCTGATGAACATCTGCTCGGAGATGTCCTTGTTCGAATAACCATTGGCCAGGTATTGCAATACCGACATTTCCCGGTCGGACAGCCGCTGGATGAGTTCATGGTCGTCCATGCTGCCGTTGTTCTTGCGCGCCGGCCGCACGGCGGTGCTGGGGAAATAGTTGTACCCGGCGATCACCGCGTTGACCGCGCTGATCAGTTCGGCCAGCCCGCCCTGCTTGCAGACGAACCCGGATGCCCCGGCCTGCATGCAGCGCATGGCATAGAGCGAGGCGCTCTGGCCGGTCAGCACGAGAATTTTCAGAGGCAGGTTGAACGCGGTCAGGCGGCTGATGACCTCGAGCCCGTCCAGCTTGGGGATGCCGATGTCCAGCACCACCAGCTCCGGCAGCAGATCCTTCACCAGGGACAGGGCGTCCACGCCGTTGTCGGTCTCCCCGATGATGGTGTGACCTTCCTTTTCCAGCAGGACGCGCATTGCCATCCGTATTACCGGATGGTCATCAACAATAAGAACCTTGCTCAATTTTCAATCTCCGACAGACTTCCCAAGAGTGCGCCGTAAGATATCGTCTAGGGAATCGGTGTCGAGATTAACTGGGGCCACTTTTAACATCTTAAGTAAATTCCCATACATCAAAGGATAAATTCCTACACAAACTTGATTGGGCAACTTCCCCCAACTTTCCGATCGGTCTTTTTCAACATTCCCTGATGCAAATTCCCACAAGAAAATTGGAAGTTCTTTAAATAAATGGCGCCCGCCAGCCGGCACACTTCGCCCGTTATCCAATTCGGTACGCGCGACCATGAACAGATCGATCCCATCCAGCCTGCTGGTGCTGGAGGACCATGCATTTCTGCGCGAGGCGACCGTGCACGGCCTGCGGGTCCTCGGCTACGAGCAGGTCCTGGCCGCCGGCGACGGGGACAGCGCCATCGAGCTGCTGAGGCGGGAAGGCGGAGTCGACATCTGCATCTGCGACGTGCTCCCGCCGGGCATGGACCTGCTCGGGTTCCTGCGCCTGGCGGCCCAGGAGAAGCTGCTGCGGGCGATCATCGTGGTCAGCGAGATTCCCGCCGACCTGCGCCGGGCCATCGCCCACATCGCCACGCTGTACGGCCTGTCGGTGCTCGGCGAGCTGACCAAGCCGCTGCAGATGTCCAGCCTGCAGGCGCGCCTGCGCCACTACAGCGCCACGCCCGCCGCCGCCCCGCCGCTGCCGCGGCCGACGCCCTCGGCGCTGGAGGTCTGGCAGGCCATGCGCAACCGCGAGCTGAAGGCCTACTACCAGCCCAAGGTCGACCTCGACACCCTGCAGGAGGTCGGCGCCGAGGTGCTGGTGCGCTGGGACCACCCGGTCCACGGGCTGTTGCGCCCGGCCTACTTCCTCGCCGCGATCCGCCGGATGAAACTGCTGCCCGACCTCTTCGACCTGATCCTGGACCAGGCCCTGGACTTCGCCCGCCGCGAGCTGCGCCAGGGCACCCAGCGGGCGCTGTCGATCAACATCGACCTGGAGGTGCTGCAGCAGCGCGACCTGGCCACCCACCTGAAGGAAAAGCTGCGGCAGACCGGCATCGACCCCGCCAGCCTGACCATCGAGATCATCGAAGGGGGGCTGGCGACCACGCCCCTGGCCAGCCTGGAGAACCTCACCCGCCTGCGCCTGCTCGGCTGCAACGTCGCCATCGACGACTTCGGCACCGGCTACTCCTCGCTGCAGCGCCTTTGCGACCTGCCCTGCAACGAGATCAAGCTGGACGCCTCCTTCATCCGCGACATGCAGCACAACCCGCGCACTCACGAGTCGGTGGCCAGCACCCTGGTGCTGGCGCGCCACCTGCAGCTGCGGGTGATCGCCGAGGGCATCGAGACCTGCCAGCAGCTGCAGCGCATGCGCGAACTGGGCTGCCGGTTCGGCCAGGGCTTCCTGTTCTCGCAGCCGATGTCGGAGGACGACTATCGCCGCTGGGCGGGCGTCGACCTGCCGGCGCCCGCGACGGAGGCCGGCGCCGAACGGGAGCTGGAAGGCGCGCATACCCCGCCGGGCTGAGCCGCGGGGCGTATGCCCGGCCGCCCTCAGGCAGGCTGGTGAATGGGCTGCTCCGGATACCAGGCGTCCTGCAGTGGGCTGACCGAACTGCCGCTCAGTTCGCCCTGCTGCTTCAGCCAGTCCTCCACGGCCTTGCGCTGCGCCTCGGTGACCGAGCCGCGGCGCGCCAGGCAGACGAAGCCGAAGTCGTCGCAGCCGGTGTAGGCCAGGCCGTTGGCGGTGATGGCCTGGTCCACGAAGCGCCCGAGGAAGGCCTGCAGTTGCTCCGCGGGGAGCCCTTCGCGGTAGTCGAGCGACAGCTCGAAGCCCAGTTCCTGGAACTCATCGACGCAGAGCTTCTTGCGCAGACGACGGGAACGGTTGCTGGCCATGGGGCGGATCTCCTCGATTGATGACGGCTTGCGGGGTACGGCGGGCGCCGCCCCGCACAGACTCTAGCAGCTCGGACGCGGCGCCCGCACGCGCATCGCGTGCAAACCCCAGCGCATCCCGCAACGGCTTGCGGCATAATGCGCCGGCGCGTTGCCGCGCCACTGGCGCAATCGTCTATCGTCAGTGTCTGCTTTCGTCACCCTAGTCATGTCCATGCCCTGAACCGGGATTTCACCTCAACTATGTTCAAGTCACTGCGTGTTCTCGCCTTCGCCACCCTGCTGCCCTTCGCCCTGCCCACCCTGGCCGCCCCGATCAAGTCCGTCCTGCCCGAACGGGTGGAGAAGGCGCTCAAGGCCAGCAAGCTGACCAACGACGCCCTGTCGCTGGTGATGATCCCCCTGGACGGCCCGGGCACGCCGACCTACTTCAACGCCGACGTCTCGGTGAACCCGGCCTCGACCATGAAGCTGTTCACCACCTATGCCGCCTTGGAGCTGCTGGGCCCCACCTACCAGTGGAAGACCGAGTTCTACACCGACGGCAAGCTGCAGGACGGCGTGCTCAACGGCAACCTCTACCTCAAGGGCGGCGGCGACCCCAAGCTGAACCTGGAGAAGCTCTGGCTGATGATGCGCGACCTGCGCGCCAACGGCGTGCTCAAGGTCAACGGCGACCTGGTGCTGGATCGCAGCTACTTCAACCAGCCGCAGCTGCCGGTGTTCAACGATGACGGCGGCGACGACAACAAGCCGTTCCTGGTCGGCCCCGACGCCGCCATGGTCAACCTCAAGAGCGTGCGCCTGGTGGTGCGCAGCGAAGGCAACCAGGCCTCGGTGATGATGGACCCGCCGCTGGCCAACGTGCGCCTGGAGAACCAGATCAAGGTCAGCGGCCCGGCCAACTGCCCGGCCTGGCCGAAGCTGCGCTTCGTGCCGGAGACCCGCGCCGAGGGCACCGTGCTGGTGGCCGCCGGCGAGATTCCCCGCGGCTGCAGCGCGCAGACCTACATGTCGCTGCTCGACCACCCGGGCTACACCGCCGGCGCCATCCGCGGCATCTGGCAGGAACTGGGCGGCAACATCAGCGGCGCCGACCGCCAGGGCAGCGTGCCGAAGAACGCCACCCTGCTGGCCCGCGCGCTGTCGCCGGACACCGTGGACATCATCCGCGACATCAACAAGTACAGTAACAACACCATGGCCCGCCAGGTGTTCCTCAGCATCGGCGCGCAGAACCGCACCAGCGCGGACGCCAACGACGGCCTGGCGGCGCAGCGGGTGATCCGCCAGTGGCTGGCGCGCAAGGGCATCACCGCCTCGCACCTGGTGATGGAGAACGGCTCGGGCCTGTCCCGCGACGAGCGCGTCAGCGCCCGCGAGATGGCCGCCATGCTGCAGGCCGCCTGGCACAGCCCCTACGCCTCGGAGTACATCTCCTCGCTGCCGATCGTCGGCGTCGACGGCACCATGCGCAAGCGCCTGCGCCACACCCCCATGACCGGCGAGGCCCACGTCAAGACCGGCACCCTCAACACCGTGCGCGCCCTGGCCGGGTTCAGCCGCGACGCCCGCGGCAACAACTGGGTGGTGGTGGCCATCCTCAACAGCAACCGGCCGTGGGGCGCCTCGTCCATCCTCGACCAGGTGCTGCTGGACCTCTACGCCTCCACCCGCGGCCAGTGACGCTGGCCGCGGGGCTTCGGAACCTGTCTACGCAGTCATGCCGACGCGCAGCAGATCGTAGGCAGGTTCTCAGCGTGCGCTGATGCGCCAGGCCCTGTGGATCTTCGGATTGCGCACGAAGTCCGGGTCCAGTGTCTGGGCGCTGATGTCCTCGACCTGGTAGCGCGCCGCCAGGCCCGGGTCCAGTTCGAACTTGCGGAAGTTGTTGGAAAAGTACAGCACGCCGCCCTTGGCCAGGCGCGTCATGGCCAGGTCGATCAGCTCGACCTGGTCGCGCTGCACGTCGAACACCCCCTCCATGCGCTTGGAGTTGGAGAAGGTCGGCGGGTCGATGAAGATCAGGTCGTACTCGCCGCGGTCCGCCCGCAGCCATTCCATGACGTCGCCCTGCACCAGCTTCTGCTTGTCGGAGAAACCGTTGAGCGACAGGTTGCGCCGCGCCCAGTCCAGGTAGGTCTTCGACAGGTCGACGCTGGTGGTGCTGCGCGCGCCGCCCCTGGCCGCATGCACGGTGGCCGTGGCGGTGTAGCAGAACAGGTTGAGGAAGCGCTTGCCGGCGGCCTCGCGCTGCAGGCGCAGGCGCATCGGCCGGTGGTCGAGGAACAGCCCGGTGTCCAGGTAGTCGGTCAGGTTGACCAGCAAGCGCACGCCGCCCTCCTCCACTTCCATGAACCGGCCTTCGCTGTTCTGCCGCTCGTACTGGCGCTTGCCGCCCTGGCGTTCGCGACGCTTGATGACGATGCGTTCGCTGGGGATGCCCAGGGCCTGGGGCAGCGCCGCCAGGGCATCGAGCAGGCGCGCCTGGGCCTTGGCCGGGTCGATGGACTTGGGCGCGGCGTACTCCTGCACGTGCACCCAGTCGCGGTACAGGTCCACGGCCAGGGCGTACTCGGGCATGTCGGCGTCATACAGGCGGTAGCATTCGATCTTCTCGCGCCTGGCCCACTTGCCCAACTGCCTGAGGTTTTTCTGCAGGCGGTTGGCGAACATCTGCCCGCCCTCGCTCAAGCGCGCCTGCTCGACGACCGGGGCCGGGGCCCCGGCGGACGCCTGGCGGGGTTCGGCGCCACGCTCGCCGGTGACGAACTGCCGGGGCTCCACCTCGAACATCAGCAGCTTGCACGGCAGCGCGCCGTTCCAGAAGGCGTACTGCTTGTGGCTGCGGATGCCCATGCGCTTGCCCAGCTCGGGCGCGCCGGTGAAGACCGCGGCGTTCCAGCCCAGGCAGGCCTGGCGCAGGCGCTCGCCCAGGTGCTGGTAGAGATACAGCAGGCTGGCCTCGTCGCCCAGGCGCTCGCCGTAGGGCGGGTTGCAGACCAGCAGGCCGCGCTGGCCCTTGTCCGGGCGCGGCTCGAAGGTGGCCAGTTCGCCCTGGTAGACCTTCACCCACTCGCCCAGCCCGGCGCGCTCGATGTTGTTGCGCGCCGGCTGGATCAGCCGCGGGTCCGCCTCGTAGCCGCGGATCCACAGCGGCGTGCGCGCAAGGCCGGCGGCGGCGCGCTGCTCGGCCTCGGCCAGCAGCTTGCGCCACAGCGCCGGGACGTGGCCCAGCCACTTGTCGAAGCCCCAGTGCTCGCGCCTGAGGTTGGGGGCGATGTCGGCGGCCATCAGGCCGGCCTCGATGAGGAAGGTGCCGACGCCGCACATGGGGTCGGACAGCGCCCCGCCCTCGGCGGCCAGTTGCGGCCAGCCGGCGCGGATCAGGATGGCCGCGGCGAGGTTCTCCTTCAGCGGCGCGGCGCCCTGCTGCAGGCGGTAGCCGCGCTGGTGCAGGCTGTGCCCGGAGAGGTCCAGGGACAGTACCGCCTGGCCGCGGTCCAGGTGCAGGTGGACGCGGATGTCCGGGTTGACCTTGTCCACCGTCGGCCGCCGGCCGAACTCGGCGCGCAGGTTGTCGACGATGGCGTCCTTGACCTTGAGCGCGCCGAAGTGGGTGTTGTCGATGCCCGAGCCCTTGCCGCTGAACTCCACCGCCAGGCTGCCGCCGGGGTCGAGGTGGTCGCGCCAGTTGACCGCGTTCACCCCCAGGTACAGTTCCTCGGCGTTGGCCACCGGGAAGCGCGCCAGCACCAGCAGCACGCGGTTGGCCAGGCGCGACCAGAGGCACAGCCGGTAGGCCGTCTCCAGGTCGCCGCGGCCGCGCACGGCGGACACCTGCGCCCGCGCATCGATCAGACCCAGCGCCTGCGCCTCGTCCAGCAGCAGGCCGTCGAGGCCCTTGGGGCAGGTGAGGAAGAGTTCGTAGTGTTCCGACATCGCGATTCCCGGGCCGAAGCCCTTTTCCAGGGGGGCCTCGGCCCCCGGTACCGGCTGACGCGTCCAGACGCTGGCACCCGGCCATGATTCATTTCAAGAGGTTTCACCAACCTGCGACCAGAGGTCGCAGGCACAAGCCCGCTCGTCGGGATGAGAGAACCTCTCAATTTCCTGGCAGCTTGCCAGCTTCCGTAGCACAAGCCCCTGAACATGCGGTTCCGGGCATTTTGCCCGACCCGCCTGCGGGGAAAACTTATGGCCTGAGCCCATAAGAGTTAAGTCTTTATGACAAATCGGTTGTTCACAGGCTCGAAGCCCATGGTTTAGAACTCAGCTTAACCCGTCGCCGCAAAGGTGTCGGGCGGGGTCTGTCACGCCGGCAACGGACCCCTTTTGGCGGAATTGTCCGCCAGGCCTCCCCAGGGGGCCAACGGGACATAACAGTCAACAAGTGAGGGCAACACCCTATGAGAAGACTCAAGCGTGATCCGTTGGAAAGAGCCTTTATGCGCGGTTACCAGTACGGCATCAGTGGCAAGTCTCGCGATCTCTGTCCTTTCACCCATCCCACCACCCGGCAGTCCTGGCTCAACGGCTGGCGCGAGGGTCGCGGCGACAACTGGGATGGCCTCACCGGCACCGCCGGTCTTCAACGCCTGAATCAGATGCAACACGCCACCAGTTGACCAAAGGATCACACCGATTTCCCCAAGGCACGCCCCATCCGGGCGGCAGGGCGTAAGCCCAAGGGCTCCGAAAGGAGCCCTTTTTATTTGCCCGCGCGCTGCGCCTGGGCGATGGCGTCCACCGCCTCGCGGATCAGCGCCGGCCCCTTGTAGATGAAGCCCGAGTAGATCTGCACCAGGCTCGCCCCGGCGGCGATCTTCTCCGCCGCGTGGGCGCCCTCGGTGATGCCGCCGGCGGCGATGATCGGCAGGCGCCCGCCCAGCTCGCCGGCCAGGACCCTGACCGTGTGGGTGCTCTTCTCGCGCACCGGCGCGCCCGACAGGCCGCCGGCCTCGTCGCCGAACGGCAGCCCCTCGACGCCTTCGCGGCCCAGGGTGGTGTTGGTGGCGATCACCGCGTCCATCCCCGCCTCCACCAGCGCCACGGCGACCATGGCGGTCTCCTCGTCGGTCATGTCCGGGGCGATCTTGATCGCCAGCGGCACGCGCCGGCCATGCTGCTCGGCCAGGTCCTCCTGGCGCTGGCGCAGGGCTTCCAGCAACTGCTTGAGCGAGTCGCCGAACTGCAGGCTGCGCAGGCCCGGGGTGTTGGGCGAGCTGACGTTGACCGTGACGTAGCTGGCGTGGGCGTAGACCTTGTCCAGGCAGATCAGGTAGTCGTCCACCGCACGCTCGACCGGGGTGTCGAAGTTCTTGCCGATGTTGATGCCCAGCACGCCGCGGTACTTCGCGGCCTTGACCCGCTCCACCAGGTGGTCGACGCCCAGGTTGTTGAAGCCCATGCGGTTGATGATGGCGGTGGCCTGCGGCAGGCGGAACAGCCGCGGCTTGGGGTTGCCCGGCTGCGGGCGCGGGGTGACGGTGCCGATCTCGACGAAGCCGAAGCCCAGCTGGGCGAAGCCGTCGATGGCGTCGCCGTTCTTGTCCAGGCCGGCGGCCAGGCCCACCGGGTTGGGGAAGTCGATGCCCATGACCTGCACCGGCAGGCTGGCCGGCTTGGGGCAGAACAGGCCGTTGAGCCCCAGGCGGCCACCGGCGCCGATCAGGTCGATGGACAGCTCGTGGGAGGTTTCCGGGGAGAGTTTGAACAGCAGCTCGCGGGCCAGGCTATACATGGTCGGGCATCGGTCGGCAAAATGGGGCGCTAGTATAGCCGGCCGGCCAGCCCCTAGGCGAGGCGCGGCCGCCGCGGTCGAGCCCGCGCCCGCGTGGCGCTCGCCATCGAAGGAAGGAAGCAAGATTTGTCACTGCCCGGACGCACAAGCGCTACTGGCTTACCTATGCTTAAGGCTGTCCGCCGGGCATCGGGAGTTTGCCGTCGACCATGAATCCACCCCGCAACATGGCCCAGCGCCTCGCGGCCATCGCCCAGCGCCTGGGGCTGGGCGGCACCGACCAGCACAAGGTCGCGCAGCGCACCCGTTCCCTGGCGCTGAGCTTCAGCGCCCCGGCGAGCCCGCCCGGCGGCATCGGCTGGCAGTCCGGCGCGCCGCTCTACCGCCTGCTCGACCTGCCGCGCGGCGCCTTGTCCGGGCCGGTGCAGGAAGACAAGGCGCGCGCCCATGCCGCACTGAAGAAGCTGGTCGGCTCGCGCCTGCTGGAACCCGAGGAAGTCGACCTGCGCGCGGTGGACGGCCTGTACACCCGCGGCCCCCTGGCGAATTCCGCGCTGCCCGACTTCGAGGCGCTGGCGGCCAGCGACGCCGGGCGCCAGGTGCGGATCATCAGCTACCGCGACTTCGGCAAGGCGCTCGGGCAGGCCCTGCCCGGCTTCGAGCGCGGCATCGAGCTGCAGTTGCGGCGGGCCGACTGGCATGGCCAGCGGCTGTTCCTGGAGCTGGACAACCACGTCGAAGCCTTCGCCTGCGCGGTGGCCTATGCGCGCCGCCGCGGCCTCGAACTGCGCCTGCCGGCCCGGGTGCGCCAGTTCAGCCTGCAGGGCAGCGCCCTGGACGACCTGGAGCGGCGCTACCACGTGCTGGCGATGCCGACCCAGGCCTGGAGCGACGCCGGGTTCATGGGCCTGCTGCTGGACACCGGCCTGCCCTATGCGCGCTTCGGCCTGTTCAACAGCGAAACGCCGGAAACCCTGCTGCTGCCCAAGGACCACCCGCAAGCCGATGAGTTCGGCAACGGCCTGCGCAGCATCGGCGCCCCCGACCTGCTGGGCTACCTGCGCGGCTGCGCCGCCTAGTCGCGCGTCTCTTCGTCGTCGGGGTCGTCGTCGGTTTCCTCGCAGATTTCCCGCCCCGGCTCCTGGCGAAGGCGTTCGAGCACGTCGTGGTGGCGGCTGCGCCACTCCTCCAGGCTGAGGTTGCTGCTGGCCAGCAGCGAGGGGTTCTGCTCCACCAGGTAGACGGCGGCGGACTGCGCCGAGTCGGCGATTTCCCAGGCCACGGATACCGGGTCGATGGGCCCTTCGTAGGTGATCCAGCGAGCGAAATCCGGATAGACGCTGCAGACCTTCTCGAAATCCTCGTCGCGCATGCGCTGGCGGCCGAACTCGATGTTCTCCACGGTCTTGGCCTTCATGCCGACGATCCTGGCGAATTCCGGGCGCTTGAGCCCGGTCAGCTCACGCAGGCCACGCAGTCTTTCCCCAGCGGTAAAAAGGAAACGTTTCTTCACGATCTGTAATCCATTTCCGGACATTCGAAGCACCATACAAAAACACTAATATTTAGTGTATTGTCGCCGGGAGACCCGTATCGCCTCTCTCCCAACAGCGCTGGTCATGGTGCAGGACACCACATGAAAGTGGAAGAACCCTTCTCCCCCGCTCCCGAGGATGAAACCTACTACCTGAGCCTCGAGCGTTTCGCCGAATGGATCGGGATGTCCGATCAGCCGGAGGTTCTGGAGGCCTGGATCGCCAGCGGCAAGCTGCCCATGCGGGAGATTGCCGGACATCGCCTGGTTGACCTCAGAGCATTCCTACGTGCGGAAGGGAAGCCCAAACCCTGAACACGCCAGGGCTCCCACGAGCGTAGGCCGCCCGCCACCCCATTGCGCGGCCGGCTGCCGTGCCGGCCACGCAAGGGCGCCTTCATTCGACAGGGGGTTGCTGGAAGCGCGGCCGCGGGGCCGTCAGTCTTCCCGGCTGGCCTCGACCAGGCGCTCGTAGGCCGGGGCCGCCGGAATGCCGATCTCCAGGCACAGGGCCATGACCCTTTCCAGGTCGCAGCGGTACACCAGCACCGCCTGCAGCTCGTCGTCCAGCGGCTCGCTGAAGTCCAGCAGCACGTAGCCGCCCTTTTCCGGATAGAGCGCGCCCAGCTGCACCTGGATGCGCTTCAGCGCGGAGAGCGGGTCGGCCTTGTGCAACTGCTTGGCCTGCAGCACGAAGCTCACGCTCGCATCGAACGAGGCGCGGATGCCCTCGAACAGTGCCTTGTAGTCGTCGGCCTGGAACAGCACGATGTCCGGCAGGCTGCCGACCACCACCCATTCGCCCAGGGGGATGGGGAAGCTGTCGTCGTAGTTGATGTCCGGGTTGGCGGCGAGGAAGGCCTCGGGGTCGGCGTAGGCCGCGGCGGCCTCCTCGGCGATCCGGCGGATTTCCTCCTCGCCCATGCAGCCCGAGCTGATCAGGGTGAGGAGTTCGGCGAGCTGCTCTTTCATGGCGCGGTCCCGGGCAATTGCGAAAGCCGCGAAGGATACCCCGAATCGGCCCGGCCTGCTGGGCCGCCGGAACCTATGGCGGCCCCGGGTGTCGGAACTCGGCCCGGACGATAGCGACTATCGACCGGGATGATTTCCCTGGATGCCGGGCCCTCGATAGCCTTTGTCCACCCCCACTTTCCACGCCCCGGGTGAACCCGCCATGTTCCGATCCCTTTCCAGCCTGGTGCTGGCCGTCCCCGTGCTGGTGGGCTGCGCCGCGCAACCGCCCGCCAGCGAGCCCCAGCGGGCGTACAGCGACGCCGAGGTCAAGGCCTTCGCCCTGAAGATCCTCAGCGCCAGCAACATGGACAGCGACCTCTACGCGCGCTACCGCCGCGCCCTCACCGAGCCGCGCCACGCGCGCAACGAGGACAGCGGCAGCTGAGGCCGCTCAGGGCGCCTCGACTTCCATTTCCGCCGGGTTCTCCACCCACACCAGGTTGCCGTGCTCGTCGTTGTGCAGGGTCACCACCTGGGCGCCATGCAGGCGGGCCAGGGTATCGCCACTGATGTTGAAGCTGCGCGACAGCGCCTGGCGCGACAGGTCGGGCATGCGCGAGCGCCGCTCGTAGCGCGCCGCGCGCAGCTGGTTGTAGCGGGCCCAGGAAACCAGCAGCGCGGCGATCAGGGCGCTGCACAGCACGTAGACCATCAGCGTGTCGAGGGTCTGCAGCAGCTTGCCGCCCCAGTCCAGGCGCGGCCCCTGCCAGCCGCTGGCGAGCAGGGCCGTCATGCCGCGCACCATCAGCCAGGCGAAGACCGCCCAGGCGCACAGCGTCAGCAGTACGTCCAGGCTGCGGGGCAGCCAGTGCTGCGGTGTCTTGATCAGTTCCATCACGTACTCCTCTTGATGCCGCGGTCGGGGCTGGTCCAGCGCGCGCGGCCCTGGCGCGCCCTGAGCATGACCTTGGGGAAGCTCACCAGGGTGGTCAGCAGGGTGACCAGCCAGAAGGCGAAGGGGTACCAGATCACCCAGAACAGCGAACTGGCCAGGTGGCGCTCGTAGCGCCGCTCGATCAGCAGGCTCAGGGCGAACTGCAGCAGGCACACGCAGGCCAGCAGCAGCCCGGTGAAGGCCGGCGGCACTATGTCGGTGACGCGCAGGCTGGGCGGCATCTCGACCACCAGGCCCAGCGCCCAGAGCAGGATCGACAGCAGGAAGGTGAACGCCCAGGCCGCCGACAGGCTGAACTCGATGAGCAGCGGCCACATGTAGCGGTAGCGCCAGGTCCAGATGCTGCGGATGTTCTTCAGCAGCACCTCGGCCCCGCCCTGCGCCCAGCGCAGGCGCTGCTTCCACAGCCCGCGCAGGGTCTCGGGCATGAGGATCCAGCACAGCGCGCGGGGCTCGTAGAAGATCGACCAGTGGTCCAGCTGCAGCTTCCAGCTGATGTCGATGTCCTCGGTGATCATGTCCGTGCTCCAGTAGTCCACCCGCGCCAGCGCGGTGCGGCGGAACGCGGCGACCACGCCGGAGACGGTGAAGACCCGCCCGTAGACGCGCTGGGTACGCTTGATCAGGCCGATGATGGAGGAGAACTCGCCGACCTGGACGCGGCCGATCAGCGTCGAGCGCGTGCGGATGCGCGGGTTGCCGGTCACCGCGCCGACCCGCGGGTTGTCGATCAGCGGGGCCACCAGGTAGGCCACGGCGTCGGGGTCGAGCAGCGCATCGCCGTCGATGCACACCAGGTACTCGCTGCGCGCGGCCAGCGCGCCCATGCGCAGGGCCACGGCCTTGCCCTGGTTCTGCGCCAGGTGCAGCACGCGCAGCCGCGGCTCGCCCTCGGCCAGGGCATCGAGCACCTGCGCGGTGTTGTCCGAGGAGCCGTCGTTGATGGCGATGACCTCGATGTTCGGGTAGTGCTGCGCCAGGGCGGCGCCGATGGTGTCGGCGGCGTTGTCGCCCTCGTTGAAGCAGGGGATGAGGATCGACACCAGCGGCTCGTCCTCCAGGCGCGGGACGTCCTGCCGCCAGGCCCAGTGGCGCTCCCAGTGCAGCCAGAAGTAGGCGCCGCCGGCCATCCACAGGGCCGACATGAACAGCGGATAGAAGAACACGAAGTTCAGCAGTATCTCGCCGGTGAGGACTATGGCTACGCCGATCGGGCCGCCGAGCAACAGCAGCAGGACCAGCAGGGCAACGATGCGATCGATCATGGCTCGGGGTACCAGGCGTTGGAGATGGCCGGACGCAGCGCCTGGAGCGGGGGCTGGTCGTTGACGAAATCGTCCGGGTAGTAGCCGAAGCTGCGCACGCCCTCCCACTGCAGGCGGTGCATCCAGCGCCGCAGCTGGGCGGCGTCGACGGGCGCCTCGCGCCCTTCGCGCCAGTCGCGCGCCTGCAGCTCGAAGACGGTGCGCTGCAAGGCCCCGGGGCGCTTGGCCACCTCGCGCACCAGGCGCTGCAGCCAGGCCTCGGACTGCTCCGCGGGCACGCCCTCCATCAGCGGCATGGCCATGGGCGCGGTCCAGTCGTAGGCGGCCAGGAAGTCGTCCAGGTTCTGCGCGAACCAGGCCTCGCTCTGCGGCTCGAGGATCGGCAGCGCATAGAGGTTGCGCGCCGTCCGCACCTGCGGGCCGCGGATGGCGCGCACGCGCTCGGCGAGCTGGCGGGTGAAGTCCACCAGGTAGCGGCTCTTGAAACGCGTCCAGCGCTGCAGCGTCTGCGCGTCGCCGCGCAGGCCGGCGATGTCGCCCGGCAGGCCGGCCGCGCGGTAGGCCGCCAGCGCCTGGGGCCCGGCGTCCTCGAAGTCGGAGAGCAGCGCATCGTCGTGGAACAGCAGCCCGGCGAAGGCGGCGTGCCCGGCCAGGTCCTCGTAGATCTCGGTGATCTGCCGGCGCACCTGGGGGTCGAACGGCGACAGCCGCCGGTACTGCTGCGGGTCGATCTCCAGGCGCCCGCTGCGCGGGTCCCAGCGCTGCACCCGCGGCAGCTGCGGGGCCAGGTCGAAGGCCAGCACCGGCATCCAGGCGAAGACCTCCACGCCGGCGCGGGTGCGCAGCTGCCAGGCGGCGCGGTTGAACAGGTCGGCGCGCATCGGCAGGTGGCGGTTAGGGAAGTACAGCGCCTTCACCGTGCCGTCGCCCGTCGGGTCGGCATAGGCCTGCAGGAACACGGTGTTGATGCGCAGGTCGGCGATGCGTTGTACCAGTTGCCCGAGATTGGCTTCCATCTGCCGCGGGTCGGGATCGTAGACGTAGTCCAGGTCGACGTGGGCGACGCGCAGGTTGTCCTGCGCCTGGACGTGGCTGATGGCCGAGGTGAAGCGGTGCAGGTCGGGGTCGCCGTTGAGCAGGAAGCGCGGCAGGTTGTCCAGGTGGTCGATGCTGCCCAGGCCGTCCTCGAGGGTCAGGGCCAGGGCGTAGCCGTCGTCGCCGACCACCTGCAGGGCGGTACCGCTGGCCGCGCCGTAGGGCCATACCCACACCCGCGGCGGCTTGCCGGTGATGCTCTGCAGGGTGCGGCTGATGCGCTTGACGTCGATGCCCACGCGGTTGCGGTATTCGGCCTCGGTTTCATAGCGCCCGGCATTGGCCAGGTACAGGCGGTTGGCCGCCGCCGGCAGCTGGCTGCCCTGCGGGTTGCCGGGACCGCCGAAGTGCAGGGCCTCGGTGTGCGCGCCTATTTCCACCAGGCCGGACTTGGCGACTTCCGCCAGTTGCTGGCGGGTGAGGAAGCGCCGGCGCTCCACCGCCAGGCCGCCGAAGTCCACGCGCTGCTGGTCCGGGGTATCCAGCCAGACGCCCACCGGCGCCATGATCGCCGGCCAGTCGTAGGCCTTCAGGATCGGCAGCACGCGCTGGTAGAAGCTGCTGTAGCCGTCGTCGAAGCTCAGCAGCAGCGGTTTCTCCGGCAGGCTGCCGCGGCCGGCGCGGGCGGCCAGCAGCTGGTCCACGGAGATCGCCTGGAAGCCCTGCTCGTGCAGCCAGGCCAGTTGGTCCACCAGGTTGGCGGTGCGCACGGTCATGAAGGCCTGGTCGGCGTCGCGGTCGGCGACCTCGTGGTAGGCCAGGGTCAGGATGCGCCCCGGCGGCCAGGGCTTCTCGCTGGCGGCAAGGGTGCGCTGCGCCGGCTCGACGAAGGGGGGCGCCTCGCTGGCACAGGCCCCGAGCAGCAGCGCCAGCCCCAGCAGCAGGAAACGGTAGGTGGCTCTCATGTTCGGGTCCTAGAAGCGGTAGCTGAGGTCGAAGACCAGGCGGTAGTCCAGTTCGCGGTCGCCGTCGTAGGGGCGGCTGACGGCGGACAGGGCCAGGCCTGCGTCGAAGCGGTCGTCCAGGCTCAGGCGCTGGCCGTAGCCGATCAGGCCGACGGCGCCGGTGCCGTGGTGCTGCTGGCTGTAGCTGCCGGCGCCGAGCTGGCCCTGCTGGGTCCAGCGCGTCTGGTAGCGGCGGTAGAGGGTGTGCTCCAGGTTCAGGCTGGGCAGCAGCAGCAGGTCCGACTTCGGGTTGAAATAGGGGACGTCCTCCGACTTGCTGTTGCGGCTGCCGGACACCTCCAGGCCGAGGTCCGCCACCAGGTAGGGCGAGCTGTAGAAGCGCTGGCTGCCGGTGAGGGCGAGTTCGTGGCGCATGTTGCCGTCGCTGAAGTGCGAGGGCGCGTAGGCCAGGCGCCATTCGCGCTGCTCGCTCTGGCGCCAGCGCAGGAAGCCGTCCAGGCGGTCGGCGCGGATACCGCTGTTGAGCGCCCGCAGCGGCGTCTCCCGGGACAGGCGCGCGGCGCTCCAGCCGTACTGCCATTGGTCGTCGATGTCGTGGACGCCGGACAGCCGCAGGCCCAGCTTGTCGCCATCGCCGTAGTCGTTGTGCGACACCTCCGCCTCCAGCGTGGTGTCGCGCCCGGTCCACTCGGTGCCCACGCGCTGCCAGCGGTAGTGCCCGGTGCCTTCCTCGAAGTCGCCGGTGGCGTAGCCGGCGCCGCCGAACAGGCGCCAGTGGTCGGCGATCGGCGGGCTGTAGAGCACGCTGTCGAAGCCCAGGTCGCGGCTGCCGTTGACCTCGCCGCCATTGGCATGGCCGCCGTAGGCGCTGATGCGCAGCTCGGCCATGTGGTGCACCTGGCGCAGGTAGTCCAGGCGCTGGGCCTGCAGCTGTTCGGGGAAGCGCTGGATGACGTCGTCGGCCAGCAGGTCCAGTTGCCGCCACTCCTGCAGCTCGCGCGCCACCATGCCCTGCTCGGTTTCCAGGGCCACGCCGCGCGGGTCGGTGCTTTCGGCGATCTTCAACTGGTCTTCCGCGCGCCGCGGCCAGCCGCGGGACAGGTAGGTGCTGGCCAGGCCGGTGCGCAGCCGCGAGTTGTCCGGCGCGCTCGCCACCAGGCGTTCGTAGTCCCGCTGCGTCGCCGGCAGGTCGTTGCGGTACAGCCGGCCGTTGGCCTGCAGCAGGCGGGCCTCCAGCCAGTCATCGTTGGGCACGGCCACGCCCATGCCCGGCGGATGCAGGCGCACCGGCTGCTGCGCCACCAGGCCATCGGCCAGGGTGGGCAACTCGTCGAGCCGTTCGCTTTCCACCAGGGCGTAGAACAGCCCCTGGTGGTCGTCCATCCAGTCGCTGTCCTTGGCGTTCTCGCTGGCGATCACCTGGCGGTACAGCTCGGCGGCCAGCTCCGGCTGGCGCTGGTACAGGCTGGCGCCGGCGACCCAGCGCAGGGCGTAGGGCGGCAGCTCCACGCCCTCGGCATGCAGGCGTTGGTATTCCTCGACCACCTCGGCCATGCGCGCCCGGGCATAGAGGCCGCCCAGGCGGTCGATACGTACCCGGCGCACTTCCTGCGCCGCGGCCGGGTCGCCGGCCCATTGCGCGAGCAGCCGGTCCGCCTCGGCGATGGCCCGGTCGGCGACCACGAAGCGCTCGCTGTCGCGCAGCGGCGACACTTCCGCCAGGCGCACCAGCTCGGCGACGCGGTCGGCCTGCAGGCTGCGCTGCTGCGCCGCCGACAGCACGCCGGGGTGGCGCTCGCCGAAGGCCAGGGCCTGGCGCGGCAGGCCGGCGGCCTGCAGGGCATCGACGTATTCGCCCAGCACACGGCTGTGCTGCGGGGCCAGTTGGCGGGCCTGGTCCACCTGGAACAGCGCCGCGTAGGGCTCGCCCATCTGCTGGTGGACATAGGCCAGGGCCAGGCGCCGCTCGGCGTCGCGCGGCGCGGCGGCGACCAGGGCCGCGGCCTTTTGCAGCGCCTCGGGGCCACGGCCGGCATCCACCAGGGTCATCGCCTGGCCCTGTTGCAGGGCAGGGTCGCCGGGGTGGGCGGCCAGGCCGCGGCGGTAGGCCTCCAGCGCCTGGGGCCAGCGCTTGAGGTTGCGATAGGCCCGCGCCACCGCGGCCCAGGCGCCGCCGGACAGCCGGGCCTGGGGGTGGCGCTGGTAGGTCTGCAGCACTTCCTCGTCCAGCCCCGCCCACCCGGCGATGACCAGGTGGTCGTCCAGGTGCGCGAGGTCGTCGGGGTTCTGCCGCAGGCGCTGCAAGGCCGGCTGGTAGTTGCCGGCGCGGGCTTCGCGCACGAGCTGGTCGTAGTCTTCCGCGGCCTGGGCCCAGGTGCTGCCGAGCAGCAGCACGGCCAGGCAACCGCCCATGGGCAGCCGCCGCTGGAAAAGCTGCGAAGCGAGAAAGGACAAGGGGGTCTTGGACAGCACGGAGCAATCATCCCTAACTGCATGGAAGCCGCGCGAAAGCCGACACTCTGTCGAAAACTGACGCAGCCGCCGCATGCCGGTTTATTGACATTCAGGCGAAAATAAAAGCGTTCTGTCAGAATCCAGTCAAGCGCCGTTCGTGAGAAAACGCTGAAACCCTACAGCGAATGACTGATTTCGCCTCGATAAAAGCCAGAAATTTGACGAACAAGGACAAAACCCGGGAAAGCGATTTTTTGACAGAGGCGGGTCATGGCGGGGCCAGGAGCGGCATTCGGGACCTGAAAAGTCGATAAATATCGATATCTATACCTGCCTTCCGGAAATATCGTTGAGAGATGGCTAATAGCCATTGACCATAGCCGTTCTTTCTGAAAGAGCGAATATAAATGTAACTAAATATTTCCAAACCGAGCGAAACGCGAAAGAATCTCAAGCGGGGTTCGCTGGGGGATGGGGAGTTTCCCTGTAGGCGCGGATTTATCCACCCCACGTCGGGCTCGACCATGACGTAGGGCGAATAACCGTTCGCGGTTATCCGCCGATGCGCCGAAGCCGCGGCCAACGCCCAGGTCAACCCCGGAGCCGCCGAGAATCATGGCCAAACGGCGGATAACGCCGTAGGCGTTATGCGCCCTACGTCGGGCCCGACCGTGATGTAGGGCGAATAACCGTTCGCGGTTATCCGCCGATGCGCCGAGGCCACGGCGCGCCATGGCCGCATGCGATGAAAAAAAGCCCCGCACAAGGCGGGGCTCGGTATCGGCAATGGGTTCAGCTGGCGGGCATCAGGCGATGCTCGTGGCGTGCTGGCTGCTCTGCGCCAGGTCCAGCAGTTCGCGGTTGGCCACCGCGTACATGGCGTAGTCGGTGCTGGTGGAGGCGCGCAGTTCCACCAGCATGGCGCGCCAGCGCTCGGCCATTTCGCGGTGCTGCTCGATCCACAGGGCCACGCGCTCGCCCATGTCCTGCGGGCCGTCCTGCATCTGCAGGACCGAGACGGTGATCGCCCGCTGCTGCCAGTCGAGGTCGTCGCGGAAGGCTTCGCGGGCCAGCGCCTGCCAGTTGTTCTCCACCGGCAGGTTGCTGATCTGCTGCAGGTACCAGGTCAGCTCCAGCTCGCTGCCGATGGCGAAGAAGGCGCGCGCCACTTCGGCCGGGTCGCGGCCGGTGACGTCCGCCGCCTCGACGATCGGCAGCAGGGTGTAGAGGTGGCTGGTGCCGGCGACCATGCGCGCCAGCAGTTCCGGCACGCCGGCGTCGACGTAGGCCTGGTAGCGCGCCTGCCACAGCTCGCGGGTCGGGCCTTCGAGCAACTCGTTGAGCTTCAGCCCCAGGGCCGCGATGCGCGGGCCGAAGTGGGCCACATCGCGGGCGGCATCCTGTTCGTTGCGGCGGCTGCGCAGGAACCAGCGGGTGGCGCGGCGGCCCAGGCGCATCAGTTCGTCCATCAGGGTCAGCTGGACTTCCGCCGGCACCTGGTAGTCGAGCTGCTCGATCTGGCGGAACCAGTGCGGCAGGTGGAACACGTCGCGGACGATCACGTAGGCGCCGGCGACGTTCGCCGGGGTCATGCCGGTGGACTCCTTCAGGCGCTGCACGAAGGTGATGCCCATGTGGTTGACCAGGTCGTTGGCGATCTGGGTGCTGACGATCTCGCGCTTCAGCCGGTGCCTGCGCATGGCGCTGCCGAACTTGGCCACCAGGGTCTGCGGGAAGGCCGTCTCCATGTCGCGGGTGAGGTAGTCGTCGTCCGGCACCTGGGACTTGAGCAGCGACTCCTTGAGGTCGATCTTGCTGTAGGAGATCAGCACCGACAGCTCGGCGCGGGTCAGCCCCTGGCCGGCGGCGATGCGTTCGGCCAGGCCATCGTCGGTGGGCAGGAACTCCAGGGCGCGGTCGAGCTTGCCGCGGGCCTCCAGGTCGTTCATCAGCCGCTTGTACTCGGCGATGCGCTCGCGGGCGCGGCGTTCGGCCAGGCTCAGCGCCTGGGTCTGCTTGTAGTTGTTGCCCAGCACCAGGTCGCCGACCTGCTCGGTCATCTCGGCGAGCAGGCTGTTGCGCTGCTTGCCGGTCATGTCGCCGGCGGCCACCACCTCGTTGAGCAGGATCTTGATGTTGACCTCGTGGTCGGAGCAGTCCACGCCACCGGCGTTGTCGATGAAGTCGGTGTTGCAGGCGCCGCCGTTCAGGCCGAACTCGACGCGGCCCAGCTGGGTCACGCCCAGGTTGCCGCCCTCGCCCACCACCTTCACGCGCAGCTCGCGGCCGTCAACGCGCAGGGCGTCGTTGGCCTTGTCGCCGACGTCGGCGTGGCTCTCCTTGCTGGACTTGACGTAGGTGCCGATGCCGCCGTTCCACAGCAGGTCCACCGGCGCCTTGAGCAGCGCGTTGATCAGCTCGGTGGGGGTCAGGCGCTCGGCCTGGATGTCGAAGCGCGCGCGCACTTCGGGGCTCAGGGTGATGCTCTTGGCGCTGCGCGGGAAGACGCCGCCGCCGGCGGAGATCAGCGCGGCGTCGTAGTCCGACCAGGCCGAGCGCGGCAGGTTGAACAGGCGCTGGCGCTCGACGAAGCTCAGCGCCGGGTCCGGGTTGGGGTCGAGGAAGATGTGCAGGTGGTTGAAGGCGGCCACCAGTTGCAGCTTGTCGGACATCAGCAGGCCGTTGCCGAACACGTCGCCGGCCATGTCGCCGATGCCGATGACGGTGACGCTGTCCTTCTGCACGTCGATGCCGCGCTCGCGGAAGTGCCGCTGCACCGAGACCCAGGCGCCGCGGGCGGTGATGCCCATGCCCTTGTGGTCGTAGCCGGCCGAGCCGCCGGAGGCGAAGGCGTCGCCCAGCCAGAAACCGTACTCGGCGGCGATGCCGTTGGCGATGTCGGAGAAGGTCGCGGTGCCCTTGTCGGCGGCCACCACCAGGTAGGGGTCGTCCTCGTCGTGGCGCACCACGTTGGCCGGCGGCACCACCTCGCCTTCCTTCAGGTTGTCGGTGATGTCCAGCAGGCCGGAGATGAAGATGCGGTAGCAGGCGATGGCCTCGGCCTGGATCTCGTCACGGCTGCCGCCCACCGGCAGGCGCCGCGGGATGAAGCCGCCCTTGGCGCCCACCGGGACGATCACCGCGTTCTTCACCTGCTGGGCCTTGACCAGGCCGAGCACCTCGGTGCGGTAGTCCTCCTCGCGGTCGGACCAGCGCAGGCCGCCGCGGGCGACCTTGCCTCCGCGCAGGTGAACGCCTTCCACCCGCGGGCAGTAGACGAAGATTTCGTACTTGGGCACCGGCTTGGGCAGCTCGGGGATCGCCTTGGGGTTGAACTTGAAGCTGAAGTAGCTCTTGTTCTGGCCGGCGGCGTCGGGCTGGTAGAAGTTGGTGCGCAGGGTGGCCTTGATCAGGTCCAGGTAGCGCCGCAGGATGCGGTCCTCGTTGAGCACCTGGACGTTGTCCAGGGCCGCGAGAATGGCCTGCTCCAGCTTCTGCTGCTTGTCTTCCAGGTCCTCGGCGGCGAGCTTGCGGGCCAGGTAGAAGCGCGTCTTGAACAGCCGCACCAGCTCGCGGGCGATGTCCACGTGGGCGTTCAGCGCGCTGGCGATGTAGCCCAGGTCGAAGCCCAGGCGGATCTGCTTGAGGTAGCGCGCGTAGGCGCGCAGCAGGGCGACGTCGCGCCACGGCAGGCTGGCGGTCAGCACCAGGCGGTTGAAGGCGTCGTTCTCGGCGTCGCCGTTGACGATGTGGACGAAGGCGTCCTGGAGAATCTCGTTGAGCTGCTGGATGTCCACGTCCAGGCCTTCGGCGTAGGTGAAGGCGAAGTCGTGGATCCAGTACTCGCGGCCGTTGGCGTGGCGCAGGCGGTAGGGGAACTCGCCGAGCACGCGCAGGCCGAGGTTCTCCAGGATCGGCAGCACGTCGGACAGCGCCAGCGGCGCGTCGGCGTGGTACAGCTTGCAGTGCAGCTGCTGCTCGCTCTGCGCCAGCGGCTGGTAGAAGCTCATCACCAGCGGGCGGGCCTCGGACAGGCTGAGCAGGTGCTGCAGGTCGACCACCGCGAAGTGCGGGGCGAAGCGCTCGCGGTAGCCGGCCGGGAAGCCCTTGGGGAAGTCCTCGAGGAGGTTGGTGCCCTGCCCCTCGCCGAAGTTCTCCACCACCAGCGCGGCGTAGTCGTCCTGCCAGGAACGGCAGGCCTGGATGGCCTCTTCCTCGAGCCGCTTGGTGTCGATGTCGATGCGCGTCTTCGGGTCCACCCGCAGGATGAACTGCACCCGCGCCAGGGTGGATTCGGAGAAGAAGGTCCAGAACTCGCAGTCGCTGGCCTTCAGGCGCTCGCGCAGGACCTGCTCGATCTTGATCCGCGTCTCGGTGGAATAGATGTCGCGCGGCACGTAGGCCAGGCAGTAGGCGAAGCGGCCGTACGGGTCCTTGCGCAGGAACAGGCGGATCTTGTTGCGCTCCTGGATCTGCACGATGGCCATGGCGGTGCTGAACAGCTCGTCCACCGGGGTCTGGAACAGGTCGTCGCGGGGCAGCACCTCCAGCACCTGGGCCAGCTCCTTGCCCAGGTGGCCGTTGGCGTCGAAGCCGGAGCGGCGCTCGACCTCGGCGACCTTGCCGCGGATCGAGGGGATGTGGTTGACGCTCTCGTTGTACACCGAGGAGGTGAACAGGCCCATGAAGCGGAATTCGCGCAGCACCTTGCCCTTGGCGTCGATCTCGCGGATGGACACGTAGTCCGGGTAGGCCGGGCGGTGCACGCGGCTGGGGTGCGAGGCCTTGGCGAAGGACAGCAGCAGCGGCTCGCGCAGGTAGGCCACCGCGTAGTCCTCGATGTGCAGTTCCTCCTTGCTCAGGCCGGTGCGCAGCAGCTTGGTCACGCCGAGGAAGGACTTCTCGTCGTAGTTCACCCGGCCGCCGTCGCCCTCGTCGACCACGGTGAATTCCTCGTAGCCGAGGAAGGTGAAGTGGTTGTCCAGCAGCCATTCGAGGAAGGCGCGGACCTCGGCGGTCTCCTCGGCGCGGGCCTTGGCCTTCGACTTGCCGAGCCAGGCCAGCAGTTCCTCGGCCTTGCCGCGCATGGCCGGGAAGTCGGCCACCGCCAGGCGCACCTCGCCCAGCACCTCCAGCAGGCTCTTCTCCAGGGTGCGCAGCTCGCCGACGTGGGAGGCGCGGTCGATCTCCAGGTACATCAGCGACTCATGGCCCACGTCCTTGCCCTGGCTGTTCTTCGGCAGCACTTCCAGCAGCTCGCCCTTGGCGTTGCGGCGCACGCTGACCACGGTGGTCTGCAGGGTGTGGATGCTGTAGCCGCGGCGGTTCAGCTCCATGCGCACCGAGTCGACCAGGAACGGCTGGTCCGGGTGCAGCACCTGCACGGCGGTGTGCGTGGACTGCCAGCCGTGCTTCTCGTAGTCGGGGTTGTACACGCGCACTTCCGGCTCGGCCGGGTCGAAGCGCTCCAGCAGGCGCCAGGAGGACAGGGTGCAGCCGACCAGGTCGGACAGGCGGCGCTGGGTCAATTCGTCGAGGGAGATGAGGCTGAAGAACTGTTCGGCGAACAGGGCTACTTGTGGCAGCACCTTTTCGCCGACGTGCTGCGCCAGCGCCGATTGCAGTTGCTGCTGGAAATCGGCTTTGCTGGCCGCGGTGAAGAACGCCATGGTCAATGCTCCGCTTGGCTTGTCATTGGGTGAAGCAAGGGCTTTCTCGAGCTGCGAATCGCCCCGGGGGCGGCGCCGGGCCGCCGTCTTCCGATGAAGTTCAGCAGATGCCGGGCATTAATCCAGGCAGGGGAAGCATCCAGGATGGCGGCCGGACCGCCCGGTCACGATTCACTTGCGGAGCTTAACGAGACGGCGGGGCGATGGGATTACCACGCCGCGACATATTCGTTCATGCAGGGGTAGCGGCGGCCCTGCCCGGAGGCGTGCCGGCCGGCGGCCGGCACGCCCGTCGCCGGCTCAGCGCTCCCAGTCGGGCTTCTGCAGGCGCAGGCCGTGGAGGCCGTCGTAGGCCGCGCGCTGCGGCGGCTGCCAGCCTTCGAGCAGGGCCGGCTCGACGCGGTAGATCTCCACCCCCAGCGGCCGGCAGACGCTCAGCGGGTCCTGGGCCTCGGGGCCCCACATCGGCAGCGACAGGTCGCCGCCCGGGCAGGTGGACAGTGCGCAGAGCACGTCGATCTCGGCGAAGAACTCCAGGTAGTCGCCCTGCTTCGCCGGGCAGGCCTTCATGAAGTACATGTCGTCGTGGTTCAGGCCGGTGCACTGGAAGATGTTCAGCACGTCGTGCACGTCGAACTCGGTCAGCCCGTGGGGCAGCACCGCGCGGGTCAGGTTCGAGTGGCAGTGGTGGTGGAAGTCCTCGCCGGTGAGCATCTTGTTGACGTAGGGGTCGCAGCGGGTGCCGAGCAGGTCGTGGAGGCGCCCGCCGTGCTCGTCGATGCCGTAGGCGGCCAGGCTGTCGTCGGTGATGGTCAGCAGCGGGCGCAGGAACGGCAGGTTGGACCACAGGCGGTCGTAGGTGGTCACGTGGGCGCCCTGCAGCTGGCGGGTGCGCGCGGCCCACATGCGCTCGCGCGGGTCGTTGGCGTTCCACACGTTGAAGTCGCCGACCTGCGGGCCCACCGGGGTGGTGACGCGGAACAGGTGCCCGGCCGGCACCTTCCAGGCGCGGCCGGTGCGGATCGGCACCTCGAACTGCTCGATCAGGGTGCGCGCGCCCTTGTCCTCGCGCAGGCGGTCGTAGAACGCCTTGTCCACCTGCAGGGCGGAACCCTTGTTGGCCTGGTAGGCGGCGGGATAGTCCTTGTACATGTTCGGTGTCTCCTGGTTCAGAGGGAATGGGGCGTGCTGAGCAGGTCCAGCAGCGCGTTTTCGGAATCCTCGAGGTAGCTGGCCATGGCCTCCGCCGCCTCGTGCTTGCGACCGGCGCCGAGCAGGTCGTGGATGTGCCGGTCGCGGTCGATCCAGGGGCGCTGGAAGTTCTCCTCGTTGGGCGCGAGGGAAAACACCAGGCGCATCTGCGCCGCGACGTTGGCGAAGAACTCGTCGAACAGCGGACTGCGCATCAGCCCGACGATGTGCTGGTGGAAGTGCAGGCTGTGGGTGCCGAAGGCCTGCCAGTCCTCGCGGTCCTGGGCCAGCTCGGCGGCTTCTATGGCCTCGAGCATGCGGTCGGACTGGTACTCGCGCAGCGGCTTGCTGGCGAGGATCGCCTGCAGCTCCAGGGTGCGCCGCACCAGGAAGATGTCGCGCACCTCGGCCAGGCCCAGGCGGCGCACCATCACCCCCTTGTTGCGCACGTAGGTGGCCAGGCCCTCGCGGCCGAGCTGGTGCAGGGCCTCGCGGATGGTGTTGCGCGAGGCGTTGTAGGCCTTGACCAGCTCGCCCTCGACCAGCGCCATGCCCGGCAGCAGGCGCCCGCCGATGATGTCCTCGCGCAGTTCGTTGGCCACCTGGGCCGACAGCGACAGGCCGCCGGCGTCTTTGCTTTTCATCTGCGGCCCTCCTCAGGCCAGCTGGACGTCCTTGAGGAAGCGCCCCATGCGCTCGCTGCGCTGCTCCAGCAGCTCACGCGGCGGCCCGGCCTGGACGATGCGCCCGGCCTCCATGAACACCACGCGGTCGGACAGGCGGAAGGCGAAGTTCATCTCGTGGGTGACGATGACCATGGTCATGCCCTCCTTCGCCAGCTCCTCGATCACCGCCAGCACGTCGCCGACCAGTTCCGGATCCAGCGCCGAGGTCGGCTCGTCGAACAGCATCACCGCCGGGCGCATGGCCAGCGCGCGGGCGATGGCCACGCGCTGCTGCTGGCCGCCGGAGAGCTGGTGCGGGTACTTGCCGGCGTGCGCCAGCATGCCCACCTTGTTCAGCAGCGCCAGGCTCAGCTGGCGCAGTTCGGCGGCAGTGGCGTGGCCGTGGTGGTGCGGGGCGAGCATGACGTTCTCCAGCACCGTCTTGTGCGGGAACAGGTTGAAGCCCTGGAACACCATGCCGACCTGCACGATGCCCTGCATGTGCACCTTGTTGCCCAGCGGCCCGCCCGGTTCGCGCGCGCCGCGCAGGAACGGCTTGCCGCAGAGGGTCACCTCGCCCTGGTCGAGCGCCTCCAGGCCGTTGAGGGTGCGGATCAGGGTGGTCTTGCCGGAGCCCGAGGGGCCGATGATCGACACCACCTCGCCCCAGCGCACGTCCAGGTCGATGCCCTTGAGCACTTCCAGCTCGCCGTAGTGCTTGCGCGCGCCACGCACCTGCAGGGCGAAGGCGCCCTGCCCCGCGGCGCCCTCGTTGCGCCGCGGCAACACCGCCGGCAGGTCGCCCACCGGCACCGGGCGCGGCTGGCGGCGGGTGACGTCGAGGTGGTTCTCCAGGCGCCGCAGCAGGTAGCCGAACAGGGTGACGATGAGCACGTAGTAGAAGGCCACCGCCAGCATGGTCTCCATCACCAGGAAGTTCTGCGTGTAGAGCTGCTGGCCGACCAGCAGGATCTCGCTGAGGGAAATCACCGAGACCAGCGAGGTCAGCTTGACGATGGTGATGTATTCGTTGGCCAGGGTCGGCAGCGCCACGCGCAGCGCCTGGGGGATCACGATCAGCCACTGCACGCCGCGGTAGCCGATGCCCAGCGCCTTGCCCGCCTCCAGCTGGCCCTTGGCGACCGCCAGCAGGCCGCCGCGGTGGATCTCGGCGATGTAGGCCGTTTCGCTCAGGACCATGGCGATCAGCCCGGCGCCGTAGGGGTTGGACAGCAGCGCGCTGGTGCCGGGGAACACCTGAGGCAGGTTGTAGACGAAGATCAGCAGCACCAGCAGCGGCAGGCTGCGGAAGAACCAGATGTACAGCGCCGCCGCGTCGCGCAGGTAGCGCCGCGAGGATTGCCGGGCCAGGGCCACCAGGAAACCGAGGGCGATGCCCAGCAGCCAGGTCTCCAGGCTCAGCTCCACCACGGTGCCCACCGCGCGCCAGAAATCGGCGTTCCACAGCAGGCCCAGGGCATAGTGCCAGTCGAAATGCATGTTCGTGCTCCGTGTCGCTCGGCCGGCCGGCTGGCCGGCCGTCGGTTCAGTTGCCCAGCGCCTGGGCGACGTCCGCCGCGGTCGGCTCGGCGAGGTTGTAGCGCTGCAGCAGGGCCTGGTATTCGCCGTCCTGCTTCATGGCCTCGAAGCCCTGGCGCAGGCCGTCGAGCAGCTCGCCATTGCCCTTGCGCACGGCCAGGCCGATGACCACCGGGTAGATCAGCTCGCGGGAGGCGATCTGCAGGCGGCCCTGCAGCTTCTCGGCGGTGATCCTGGCCACCGCGGCGTTCTCGAACTGCACGTCCACCGCCTTGGCCAGCAGGGCCTGGGCGGCTTCCGGCGAGGTGGGGAACTCGCGCGACTGGATCGCCGGCTTGCCCTGGGCCACGCAGTAGTCGCGCGAGACCTCCAGCAGCCGGGGAATCCACGAGCCACCCTTGATCGAGGCCACGCGCTTGCCGCACAGGTCCTCGGCGCGCTGCGGGCGGAAGTCGTCGTCGCTGCGCACCAGCAGCGAGGCGCCGCTCTTCAGGTAGGGCAGGAAGTCCACCTGGCGGGCGCGCTCCGGGGTGACGTAGAGTGCCGAGGCGACCACGTCGAAGCGCCGCGCGTTGACGCCCATCACCAGGTTGGCGAAGCGGGTGTCGCGGAACTCCGTCTGCAGCTTCAGGTGCTCGCCCAGGCCCTTCATGAACTCCGGGTCGAAGCCGGCGGGCTGGCTCTGGTCGAGGTAGGCATAGGGTGGGTAGGTAAGGTCCGAGCCGACGCTCAGCCGCCCCTCCTCCAGGGTGCCGGTGACCGCCGCCATGGCCGGCGCGGCCAGCGCCAGCACGCCGGGCACCGCCAGTGCCGCCAGCCAGCCCGCCTTCCTGCCCACAATTCGCTGTTTCATGGTGATGCCCTCGCAGAGTGATTGTTCAACAATCTTTCCATTGCGAGTAATCAAACTTGATGCCAACTCAGAAAAAGGCCGCCTGAAAATGGCCTTCGGCAGGAAAAAATCCGCTCTCTCGGAGGAAGCCCCCGCGTCCACGTGCGCCGTTACGGGGCAGGCGTTACCAAATGGAGCAGCGCGCTATCGAAAGGCTACCCGGCGCCCCGGCGGGAGCAGCGGCAAGCCTGGCTGCACGGCCGAAGAAGGTCGGTAACACCACGGGGATGCCGCTCAGCCGCGGCCAGCATCGATGGCCTGGCGCAGCGTCTGAGCGGATGCAGGCGTGGCGGGGCGTGGCCTGACGGCAGGGCACTCCCCGCTACCGGCGTGCAGGGCGAGGGACTCAGAGCTGGCCGTAGAGCAGGTCGCTGACCAGCATGCAGCCCGGCGCATGGGTGATGAACAGCTCCGGCTCGGCCTCGGCCAGCACCGCCTGCGGGGTAACGCCACAGGCCCAGAACACCGGCAACTCGTCGTCGGCCAGGTCCACCGGCTCTCCGTAGTCCGGCGCCTGCAGGTCGGCGATACCGATCAACCCCGGGTCGCCGATGTGCACCGGGGCGCCGTGGGTCAGCGGGAAACGTCCGGTGATCTGGCTGGCGCGTACCGCGTCGGCGGCCTTCAGCGGGCGCATCGACACCACCATGCTGCCGGCCAGGCGCCCGGCGGGGGTGTTGGCGAGATGGGTGCGGTACATGGCCACGTTGCGCCCCTGCTCGATGTGCCGCAGGGCGATGCCCTCGTCCTGCAGCGCCTGCTCGAAGGAAAACGAGCAGCCAATGGCGAAGGCGACGAAGTCGGCCTCCCACAACTCGCCGATGTCGCTCGTTTCGCGGTGGGGCTGGCCGCGGCGGTACACGCGGTACAGCGGCACGTCGCTGCGCACGTCGATGTCGGCGCCGAGCTTGTGGAAGCGCGGCGAGCCGGGCTCGGTGACGTCCAGCAGCGGGCAGGCACGCGGGTTGAGCACGCAGAAGCGGAGGAACTCGTCGGCCCAGGCGCGCTGCAGGATGACGATGTTGGCCTGCAGGTGGCGCTGGCCCAGGCCGCTGGTGTGCCCGGCGTAGTCGCCGCGGCGGATCAGCCGGCGCAGCTCCAGGGGGCTGAGGGAGGCAAGGTCGTGGGGCGGTGTCATCGGAGGCTTCCTCGTGCGGGGCGGAACCGACCTTTTAGGCGGCCGGGCGCCACAGCGTCCAACAAATAGTTTCCGGGGCCGGGCATAAGGAAAGTTGATTCAGGCGTCGGTCACCGGCGGCAGCAGGACGAAGTGCGCCGGGCCGACCCGCTCCGCGTAGGCCGCCAGTACCGCGCGGCCCATCCCCAGCACCTGCTCCACCAGTTCCAGGCCGCTGCCGCCTCGCCAGGAGGCCACCAGCGGCAGGTCCGGCGGCGGCGGCTCGACGCGCAGCACGCGGAGCTCGCCGCGCTCCAGCTCCTGGGTCACCAGAGCCGGCGGCAGCGCGCCTATGCCGAAACCATCGCGCACCAGGCGGGTCATGGCCGCCACCGAGTTCACGCAGTTCAGCCGCGGCACGCTGATGCCTCGGGCCTGGAGCAGGGTGAGCAGGTCCAGGTGCGGCCGCGAGTGCTTGGAGAAGGTCACCACGCGCTCGCTGGCCAGTTCCTCCAGGCTCGCGTAGTCGCGGGCGTAGTGCGAGCCGCTGGCCACCACCCAGCGCAGCGGGTAGCTGCCCAGCTCCAGGTTGAGCACCGACTCGTGGCGGATCGGGTCGGTCTGGAAGACCAGGTCCAGGTAGCCCTTGCGCAACTGCTCCGCGAGGTTGATCGCGGTATCGGTCGTCAGCTCGATCTCCAGTTCCGGGAAACGCTCCATGCCCCGCGCCACCAGCGGGCTGAGCCAGGTGTGGACGACCGTGTCCATGGCGCCGATGCGGATGCGCCCCTGGCTGACGCGCCCCGCATCGATCGCCTGGTGCAGCTCGTGCAGGGTGTCGAGCATGCGCTCGGCGTATTCCAGCACCTGATGGCCCTCGGGCGTCAGGGTCACGCCGCGCGAATCGCGGACGAACAGCTTCACCCCCAGCTCGCTTTCGAGCACGGCGATGCGACTGGAAATGGCGGCCTGGGTGCTGAACAGCTTCTCGGCGGTGAGGCGGAAGCTTTTCAGGCGAGCGACCCAGACGAAGGTCTCGAGGAATTTCAGGTTCATGGGCGGTACCGGGAGCGAACGGGCAAGCATACCCCCCGGCCGCCGGCGCGGCGACCCGGGCGCATGCCGGCGGCCATCGGAATTTCTTGTCACCGGCGACCGCTTTTATTAGCTGGACGACTGCCGCCGGGCCTCGAAGAATCTTCCCCCAGGTGACGCTATCCGGCCACCGAACAAGTCCAATAACGATGATCGGAGAATCCCATGGAAAAGCAGGCGGCCGCCGTGGGCGGCCTCGAGGTGCGCAGCAGCGGCCATTTCGGCTGGTACCGCGACCTCAGCAAGCAGGAGCGGCGCACCTTCTGGAGCTGCAAGATAGGCTACGGCCTGGATGGCATGGACACCCAGATGCTCAGCTTCGTCATTCCCACGCTGATCGCCCTGTGGGGCATCGGCACCGGCGAGGCGGGGCTGATCCACACCTTCACCCTGCTCGCCTCGGCCCTCGGCGGCTGGATCGCGGGCATCCTCTCCGATCGCATCGGCCGTGTGCTGACGCTGCAACTGACAGTGCTCTGGTTCGCCTTCTTCACCTTCCTCTGCGGCCTGGCGCAGAACTACGAGCAACTGCTGCTC
The DNA here is from genome assembly GCF_900187975.1 of Pseudomonas delhiensis. Classification (GTDB taxonomy): domain Bacteria; phylum Pseudomonadota; class Gammaproteobacteria; order Pseudomonadales; family Pseudomonadaceae; genus Pseudomonas; species Pseudomonas delhiensis. The sequence goes on from NZ_FZPC01000018.1 coordinate 111,720, forward strand.
GCCCGCACCCTGATGGGCTTCGGCTTCGGCGGCGAGTGGACCGCCGGCGCGGTGCTGATCGGCGAGGTGATCCGCAGCAGCGACCGCGGCAAGGCGGTGGGCCTGGTCCAGTCCGGCTGGGCCCTCGGCTGGGGCGCCACCGCCCTGCTCTACGCCTTGCTGTTCAGCCTGCTGCCGCCGGAGTACGCCTGGCGCGCGCTGTTCCTCCTCGGCCTGCTGCCGGCGCTGTTCGTGCTCTTCGTCCGCCGCCTGGTCAAGGAGCCGGAGGTCTACCAGCGCTCCAAGGCCCGCGAGAGCGGCGAGAAGATCAACTTCCACGAAATCTTCGCCCCCGGCATGCTCAGCATCACCCTGCGCGCCTCGCTCCTCACCACCGGCGCCCTCGGCGGCTACTACGCCATCACCTCCTGGCTGCCGACCTACCTCAAGACCGAGCGCCACCTCAGCGTGCTCGGCACCGGCGGCTACCTGGCCATGGTCATCCTCGGCTCCTACGTCGGCTACGTGGTCAGCGCCTTCCTCACCGACCTGCTGGGGCGCAAGAAGAACTTCATCCTCTTCGCCGTCGGCTCCTTCATCGTGGTGCTGCTCTACACCCGGCTCCCCATCGGCAACTCGGCGATGCTCTGGCTGGGCTTCCCCCTGGGCTTCTTCGCCTCGGGCATCTTCAGCGGCATGGGCGCCTTCCTCACCGAACTCTTCCCCACCCGCATCCGCGGCTCGGGCCAGGGCTTCTGCTACAACGCCGGGCGCGCCATCGCGGCGCTCTTCCCCATGCTGATCGGCATGCTCAGCCAGCACGTGCCGCTGGGGCTGGGCATCGGCGGCTTCGCCGCGGTGTCCTACGGCGTGGTGATCCTCGCCGCCCTGAGCCTGCCGGAAACCCGCGGCCGCCAACTGGAACCCTGAGACGTACAGCGAGGACGACCATGCACCTTCCCCTGCTCAACTGCGACATCGGCGAAAGCTTCGGCGCCTGGAAGATGGGCCTGGACGCCGAGGTCATGCCGCACATCGACTGCGCCAACATCGCCTGCGGCTACCATGCCGGCGACCCCGGCAGCATGCGCCGCACCGTGGCCCTGGCGCTGGAACATGGCGTGCGCATCGGCGCCCACCCCGGCTACCCCGACCTGCTCGGCTTCGGCCGCCGCTCCCTGGAGTGCAGCGCGCAGGAGGTCGAGGACATGCTGCACTACCAGGTCGGCGCCCTCGACGGCATCTGCCGCGCCCAGGGCGCCCGGGTGAGCTACGTCAAGCCGCACGGCGCGCTGTACAACGACATGATGCGCAAGCCCGAGCAACTGCGCGCGGTGATGCGCGCGGTCGCGGCCTACGACCGCGAGCTGCCGCTGATGCTGTTGTCCACCCGCGACAACCAGGGCGCCCTGGCCATGGCCGCCGAGTTCGGCCTGCGCCTGTGGTTCGAGACCTTCGCCGACCGCGCCTACACCCCCGAGGGCCACCTGGTGTCGCGCCAGCTGCCCGGCGCGGTGCACCACGACAGCCGCCAGGTGATCGCCCAGGCGCTGACCCTGGCCCGCGGCGAGGCGCTCACGGCCAGCGACGGCAGCGCGCTGCGCCTGCGCGCCGACAGCATCTGCGTGCACGGCGACAACCCCGGCTCGGTGGAGGCCGTGCGCCAGCTGCGCGCGGCCCTGGACGCCCTGGTGCCGGCATGAGGCCGCGCCTGGAAGTGGTCGCCCTGGACAGCTACATGCTGCGCCTGTTCGACGCCATCGACGAAGCCAACATGCCCTGGCTGCTGGCCGCCGCGCGGCGCCTGGGCGAGGTCTTCGGCGACGAGCTGCTGGAACTGGTGCCCTCCTACACCACCCTGATGCTGCGCTTCGACCCGCTGCGGCTGGAGCCGCTGGCGCTCCGCGAGCGCCTGTTCGCCGCCCTCGACGGCCTGCAGCCGCTGCCCGGCGAGAACAGCCGCGAGCAGGTGCTGCCGGTGTGGTACGACCCCGGCGTCGGCCCCGACCTGGCCCGCCTGGCGCGGCACTGCGGGCTGGATGCGGCCGAGGTGATCCGCCGCCACAGCGGCCGCGCCTACCAGGTGTTCGCCCTCGGCTTCGCCCCGGGCTTCGCCTTCATGGGCCTGGTCGAGCCGGCCCTGGCCTGCCCGCGCCTGGCCACCCCGCGGCAACGGGTGGCGGCCGGCAGCGTCGGCATCGCCGAGCGCCAGACCGCCGCCTACCCGCTGGCCTCCCCCGGCGGCTGGAACCTCATCGGGCGCACCCCGGCGCGCCTGTTCGACCGCGAACGCGACGGCTACAGCCTGCTGCAACCCGGCGACCGGGTGCGCTTCGAGGCCATCGACCGCGCCGAATTCATCCGCCTGGGCGGCGACGACACGCCCATGCCCGCCGAGGAGGGCCTGGCATGACCGTGCTGCACGTGGAAAAGAGCACCCCGCTGGCCCAGTTGCAGGACGGCGGCCGCTTCGGCGTGCGCCACCTGGGCGTGACCCAGGGCGGCGCCCTGGACTGGGAAGCCCAGGCCTGGGCCAACTGGCTGCTGGGCAACCGCCTGGACGCGGCAGTGCTGGAGATTCCCCTGGGCGGCGTGGTCCTGCGTGCCAGCGCCGACACACAGCTGGCCCTGGCCGGCGCCGACCTGGCCGCCGAACTCGACGGCCAGCCGCTGGCCCCCTGGCAGGCCTTCGCCATGCGCGCCGGCCAGCGCCTGGGCTTCCACCAGCCGCGCAGCGGCGCCCGCGCCTACCTGGCGGCCCCCGGCGGCTTCCTCGGCGAGGCGGTGCTGGGCAGTTGCGCCACCGTGGTCCGCGAAGGGCTCGGCGGCCTCGACGGCCAGGGCAAACCGCTGGCGGCCGGGGACGAACTGCGCGCCGCCGGCGGAACGCCCCCGCAGCGCCACATGCAGGCCCACCAGCGGCCGTGCTACGACGGCCCGGCGCACCTGGAACTGATCCTCGGCGCCCAGGCCGGCGACTTCGCCGGGCAGAGCCTGTTCGACGCCTTCGAGGCCACCTGGAGCCTCGACCAGCGCGCCGACCGCATGGGCATGCGCCTGCTCGGCCCGCCGCTGCACTACCTGGGCAGGCCGATGATCTCCGAGGGCATCCCGCTGGGCGCCGTGCAGGTGCCCCCGGACGGCCAGCCGATCGTGCTGCTCAACGACCGCCAGACCATCGGCGGCTACCCGCGCCTGGGCGCCCTCAGCCCCAGGGCCCTGGCGCGCCTGGCGCAATGCCTGCCGGGCGCCGAGCTGCGCCTGCGGCCCAGCGTGCAGCCCGCGGCGCTCCAAGCGCACCGGCGCCTGTTGGCGCAATGGCGACAGGTCGACTGAAGCCGGCGAGCGACAATGGCACAATGGCATCCTCCAGACATCACGGAGGATGCCATGCAAGCCGCCCCACCGCTGAACCGCCCGCTGCTGCGCCACCTCGCCAACCTGCTGGTCACCGCCCTGGGCCTGGTGCTGCTGGGCCTGGCCTGGCTGCTGCAGCCGCTGCTGGTGCAGTACCTGCTGGCCGGCGCGCTGCCGGTATACCTGGGCGTGCTGTTGCCGCAACTGGTGGGCCGCCGCGAGCGCCTGCGGCGCATCCGTGCCGCGCGGGCGGCCTCGGTGGAGCGCTGGGGCTTCTGCAGCCGCGACCGCCCCGGGCCCTGGGTCAACTACATCGACTTCCCGCTCACGGTGGTCTGCGAGGAAGCCCGTGGCTGCTTCTTCTATAGCGAATGGCTGGTGGTCCACGACGGGCGCATCATCGTCAACCCCGGGCACAGCGAGGTCGACCTGGCGCGCGGCGAGGTGCGCTACCACTTCGACCGGCCGCGCACCTATGCCTGGGACGGCTGCTCGCCGAAGGTGCCCTTCTACTGGCTGGCGATCTTCGGCACCCCGGACTGGTGGGAGCACCTGGAGGACGTGGCCTGCATCCGCGACGGCGAGGTCCGCCGCAAGCAGGTGTTCTGGCCCCTGGCGCACCATGCCAGCCTGGTGCACGACGCGCTCTACCAGTTCCTCAACGTCTCGCCGCTGGACAAGGCCTGCGCCGACCGCCTGTTCCAGCGGATGCTGCTGGACGCCGGCATGCCGCGCCCGCTGGCGTACCTCTATTACCTGGCGGTGGTGCTCGGCGGCGCGCCGAAGATGCGCCGGGTGCGCAACGGCAACAGCCCGCTGCGCTGCCTGACGTCCATACCCGGCGCGGCGGCCGAGCCGGCCCGAAAGGCCCGGCTCGAGGTGCCTGGTGCGGTTCATTTGGGCCAGGACTAAGCGTCCCTTTCCGGGGGCGTAGGTGCTGGGTTTCAGAGCGCCCTCTCCCCAACCCTCTCCCGCAAGCGGGAGAGGGGGCTGTCCCGAACAAGCGAATAACACAGCGTCAGCCGGCAAGACCGTAGGGATAACCGTTCGCGGTTATCCGCCGTTGACCGTGCCACCGGGGTGTCCGGCATGGCCGGTGAATCCAATCGCGGACGGAGTCCTACGACCGTGATTCCTGGAACCGTAGGAGCAACTGTCTTGCAGTCCGCGCCGGGGTGCTCTTTGTAGGAGCGGGCCCTGCCCGCGATTTCGCGCGCAGGGCGCGCTCCTACAGGGGAATGGCATGACTCGGGCTGCGTAGGAGCGGACTTTGTCCGCGATCATGGCGGATAACGCCGTAGGCGTTATGCGCCCTACGGACTATCGCGAACGCGGGAATGACAGGGGTTAGGTTGGGTACAAGGGGCCAAACCACAAGCAATCCATGACCCACCCCACATGAAAATGCCGTTTCTCCCATGCAGAGAAACGGCATTCTTTCTCAAGTGAACAGCATCGGGCCCGCAGCGCCGGCCTAGAGCGTCCACTTCCAGGGAATATGCGACTCGACGTCGCCGTTACTGAAGATATCCCCTTCATCCTCCAGGCTGCCCACGTCCAGGTAGAGCTCGGAGCCGCTGCCCAGCACCCCGTGGTTGACCAGGCGTTCGGCATTCACCCAGAACTCGTCGTAGGCGAGGATGGCGCCGTGGTTGATGAGCTCGCCGCGGATGTCGAGCCTGGCGTACAGGCCGCTGATCAGGCTGCCGCCCTGCTCTATCTCCATGGACTCGGCACTGAGCCGCAGGTCGTCCTGGCTGATCAGCCGGCCGCTGCCGCTGTAGCGCCCGCTCAGCTCCAGGTGCAGCTCGGATTCGCTGCCGATCACCCCGGCATTGCGCCAGTCGCGGCCCGTTCCCCGCACGCCCAGCACGCCGTTCAGCCGGCCGCTGGCGCCCTGCTCCAGCTCGGCCACGTCGAGGATCAGCTCGCGGGCCTGCAGGCTGCTGTTGTTGAACCAGTGGTCGCGTTCGATGCGCAGCACGGAGCGGGTGACGAAACGGCCGCCGGCCAGGCCCAGCTGCGCCAGGTCGATGCCGAAGCGGCCGTTGCCGTTGTGCCCCACCCAGCCGCCGTCGTTGAGCAGGCCCGCGCTGCGCAGGTCGAGGTCGCGGGCGTTGGTCTCCAGGGTGCCGTTGCGGTTGTCCAGCACGCCGCCGATGACGATCTCGGTGCTTCCCTGCCAGCCCCGGGCGCGGATCCGCCCGCGGTCGTTGACCAGGCCGGCGGCATGCAGGCGCAGGCTGCCGCGGCTTTCGACCAGGCCCCGGCCGTTGTCCAGGGCGCCGCCCAGGCTGAAGTCCATGTCCTGGGCGCGCAGCTCGCCGCCGCGGTTGTCCAGGCCGCCGCCCAGGCGCAGGAGCAGGCGGCCGGCGCTGTCCAGCCGGCCCTGGTTGACCAGGTTGCCGTCGGCCCACAGCTCGGTGTCGCCACCGGCGCTGACCGGCCCGGCCAGGTGCAGGTCGCCGGCCTTCAGGCGCAGGTTCCCGGCGCTGTGCAGGCGCGCCAGCTGCAGGCGGCCATTGGCGTCGATGTGGATGTCGCCGGCGCTGGCGGCCAGTTCCCCGGCCAGCCTCACGCCCACGCCCCGCTCGGTGCCGACCAGGCGGATGGCGTTGGCGTACATGCCGCCCAGGGCCGAGCTGTCGATGGCCAGGCGCGGCCGCGGGCGGCCGTCGTCGGCCTTGGCGCTGGCCGTCAGGCTCTCGCCGTCCACGCGGTTGCGCCCGGCGACCAGGTCGAGCTGCCGGGCGTGCAGCGCGGCATTGAGCGAGGCGCTGCGGGTGATCAGCTCGAAACGCCCCACCTGGCGTGCGTCGAGCCCGGCGCCCTCGATGCCGATGTGCCCGTCGTCGACGTCGTAGCCCACCAGGCGGTCGCCGTCGAACAGCGGCTTGCCGGTGGTCAGGGTGGCCCGCGGCATGTTGATGAAGCCGCAGCCGTTGCAGGTCACCCCATAGGGGTTGGCGAGGATGAAGTGCGCGCCCGGCCCGGCGATCTCGATGGCGCCCAGCAGCTGCGAGGGGCTGCCGCCGGTGACCTCGCCGAGGATCTTGCGCGCCGCGCCATCGTGCAGGTTGGGGTTGCCACCGATGGCGCCGCCCAGTTGCGACTGCGCCGCGCCCGGCGAGTTGTTGAGGATCAGGCCCTCGCGGCCGACGTTGAAGTGGCCGAACCTGTTGTGCGACAGGCCATCGGCGTTGGGGGTGGCGATGTTGACCACGGGCACGCCGTTGCCGGCGGAACCCAGGCTGGCGTTGCCGGCGCCGGGGTCCAGGGTCAGCGGGGCGGCCGCGGCGTGCGGGTGGCTGAAGAACAGCAGGCCGGCCAGGACGACCGGGAAATGCAAGGCATTGCGTTCCATGTCCATCGACTCCACGTTTTCCATGAGGAGCCTCCCACGTTAGAGGCAGTGCGCTTCGGAAACGCGTCCTTGTCCCGTGGGAAGCGTCCCCCTCGGCCAGCGGAACCGACGACCGCGCCGCCACGCCACCCTGCACGCGCCTGCGCCGATGCAGTAAAGTAATGCCCCCGGCGGCCGCGCCACGCCGCCCTCCCCATTCCAGGAACCCGCATTCGATGGAACACCGTGAGTCGCTCCTCGCGTTGCGACATTTCCTCTCCAGCCAGATCCTCGGCCAGGAAAAGCTCGTCGAGCGCCTGCTCATCGCCCTGCTCGCCGACGGCCACCTGCTGGTGGAAGGCGCGCCCGGGCTGGCCAAGACCAAGGCCATCAAGGACCTCGCCGAAGGCCTGGAGGCCGAGTTCCATCGCATCCAGTTCACCCCCGACCTGCTCCCGGCGGACATCACCGGCACCGAGATCTACCGCCCGGAAAACGGCACCTTCTGCTTCCAGCAGGGGCCGATCTTCCACCACCTGGTGCTGGCCGACGAGATCAACCGCGCCCCGGCCAAGGTGCAGTCGGCGCTGCTGGAGGCCATGGCCGAGCGCCAGGTCAGCATCGGCCGCAGCACCTACGACCTGCCGCCGCTGTTCCTGGTGATGGCCACCCAGAACCCCATCGAGCAGGAGGGCACCTACCCGCTGCCCGAGGCCCAGCTCGACCGCTTCCTGATGCACGTGAAGATCGGCTACCCGGAAGCCTCGGTGGAGCGCCGCATCCTCCAGCAGGCCCGTGGCGAGGCGCTCAACGGCGAGGCGCGGCCGGAGCGCCAGGTGACCCAGGAATCGATCTTCGCCGCGCGCAAGGAAATCCTCGGCCTGTACATGGCCGACGCGGTGGAGGAATACCTGGTGCAACTGGTCATGGCCACCCGCACCCCGGCCAAGTACGACACCGAACTGGCCGAGTGGATCGCCTACGGCGCCAGCCCGCGCGGCTCCATCGCCCTCGACCGCTGCGCCCGGGCCCACGCCTGGCTGGGCGGGCGCGACTTCGTCAGCCCCGAGGACATCCAGGCGGTGCTGTTCGACGTGATGCGCCACCGCCTGATCCTCTCCTTCGAGGCGGAAGCCGCGGGGATCGACCAGGACCGCGTGGTCCAGCGCATCCTCGACGTGGTCGCCGTGGCCTGATGCCGGACACCGCCAGCAACGGCGTGACGGTCAGCCTGCAAGAGCTGATCGACATGCGCCATCGCCTGCGCGAGGTGCAGCTGTTCTCCACCCCGGCCCGGCGCAGCCCGCTGATCGGCCTGCACCACTCGCGCCTGCGCGGGCGCGGCGTGGACTTCGACCAGGTGCGCGTGTACCAGCCCGGCGACGACGTGCGCACCATCGACTGGCGCGTCACCGCGCGCAGCCAGGAGCCGCACACCAAGCTGTTCCACGAGGAGCGCGAGCGCCCGGTGTTCGTCCTCGTCGAGCAGAGCCGGCGGACCTTCTTCGGCTCCGGCCTGTGCCTGAAGTCGGTGCTGGCCGCCCGCGCCGCCGCCCTCCTCGGCTGGGCCGCGCTGGCCCACAACGACCGCATCGGCGGCCTGGTGCTGAGCGACCACGACACCCACGAGATCAAGCCGCGGCGCAGCAAGCAGAGCCAGCTGCAGTTGCTCAACCTGATGGTGCGGGCCAACCACGCGCTGCTCGCCGACACCCCGGCGCCCGCCTCCGGCGACGGCTTCGGCCTGGCCCTGCGCCGCGCCCGCGAGGTGCTGCGGCCGGGCAGCCTGGTGATGGTCGTCTGCGACGAACGCGCCCTCGGCAATGCGCCCCAGGGCGACCTGGCCGAGCAGCAGCTGGGCCTGCTGGCGCGGCACACCGACCTGGTCCTGCTGCCGGTGTCCGACCCGCTGGACCACGCCCTGCCGGCCGCCGGGCTGATGCGCTTCGCCGAGGGCCAGGCCATGCTCGAGGTGGACACCCACGTCGACGAACAACGCCTGGCCTACCGCGCCCTGGGCGAGGCGCGCCGCGAGCGCTGGGCGCGGGTCAGCCAGCGCCTGGGCGTGCCGCTGCTGCCGCTGAGCACCCAGCTGGACCTGGTGGAGCAGCTGCGCGACCACCTCGAACAACCCGCCGCGGGGAAGCGCCCGTGAACCCCCTCGACGCCCTGGAACCGCTGCTCCAGCCCGCCGCCGTGCCCTGGTGGCCGCCGGCGCCGGGCTGGTGGCTGCTGGCCGCGCTGCTGCCGCCGCTGGCCTGGGCGGCATGGCGCTGGCGCCACCGCCTGCTGCCGCGCCGCCACGCGACGGCCCCGGCGGAAGCGCCGCTGGAGCCGATCCGCGTCGCCGCCCTGGAAGAGCTGGCGCGCCTGCCGCGCCCCTACGGCGGCGCCCCCGCCGGCCCCTGGCTGCAGGCGCAGAACGCCCTGCTCAAGCGCCTGTCGCGGGTGCGCTGGCCGGACGACAACTGCCACACCCTGAGCGGCCGCGCCTGGCTGGCGTTCCTCGACAACCGCTGCCCGGCAGCCGGCCTGACGCGCTGGATGATCCTGGTGGAAGGCGGCTACCGCGCCGAGTGCAAGCTCGACGACAAGGCCATCGACGGCCTCGCCGCCGCCGTGGAAACCTGGGTGCGCAAGCATGTTTGAGTTCGCCTGGCCCTGGGCCTTCCTGCTCGCCCCGCTGCCCTGGCTGCTGCGCGTGCTGCTGCCGCCGGCCGACAGCGGCGAGGCGGCGCTGAAGGTCAGCTTCCTCGCCGAACTCGAGGGCCTGGCCGGCCGCCGCGCCCGCGCGCAACTGCCGGCCTGGCGCCTGCAGGCGCCCTTCGTGCTGCTCTGGCTGCTGTTGCTGCTGGCGGCGGCGCGCCCGCAATGGGTCGGCGAACCGCTGCCGATCCCCGCCAGCGGCCGCGACCTGCTGCTGGCGGTGGACGTCTCCGGCTCCATGGACACCGCCGACCTCACCTGGCAGGGCAGCGAGATCAGCCGCCTGAACCTGGTGCAGAAGCTCTTCGGCAACTTCATCGAGGCGCGCCGCGGCGACCGCGTCGGCCTCATCCTGTTCGGCAGCAAGGCCTACCTGCAGGCGCCGCTGACCTTCGACCGCCACAGCGTGCGCGTCTGGCTGGACGAGGCGCTGATCGGCATCGCCGGCAAGGACACCGCCCTGGGCGACGCCATCGGCCTTGCGCTCAAGCGCCTGCGCCAGCGCCCGGCGCAAAGCCGCGTGCTGGTGCTGATCACCGACGGCGCCAACACCGCCGGCGAGATCCCGCCGCTGACCGCCGCGCGCCTGGCCGCCGAAGAGAGCGTGAAGATCTACACCATCGGCATCGGCGCCGACCCGCAGCCCGGCGGCGTGCTCGGCGCGCTCGGCCTCAACCCCGGCCTGGACCTGGACGAAGGCACCCTGAAGGCGATCGCCAACCTCACCGGCGGCGAATACTTCCGCGCCCGCGACGGCGCCGAGCTGGAGGCCATCTCCAGCACCCTCGACAGCCTCGAGCCGGTGACCCAGAAGCCCACCCAGGCGCGCCCGGCCCTGGCCCTCTACCACTGGCCGCTGGCCGCCGCGCTGCTGCTGAGCCTGCTGCTGGTGGCCGGCGAACTCTGGCCGCCGCAGCAATGGCGCTGGCCGTGGAGGCGCCCATGAACCTCTGGCCGCACCTGCTGCGCCCCTGGTGGCTGCTGCTGTTGCCGCTGCTGGCCTGGCTGCTGTGGAAGCTGCTGCACCGCCAGCGCCGCGCCGGGCGCTGGCAGTTGCTGCTGCCGGCGGCCTTTCACCCCTGGCTGCTCAAGGGCGGCAGCGGCCGCGCCGACCGCCGCCCCTGGCTGTACCTGGGCCTGGCCTGGCTGCTGGCGGTGCTGGCGCTGCTCGGGCCGAGCTGGGAACGCATCGAGCAACCGGCCATGCAGCGCAGCGACCCGCTGGTGGTGATCCTCGAGCTGACGCCGCGGATGCTCGCCGGCGACCTGCCGCCCAGCCGCCTGGAGCAGGCCCGGCGCAAGCTCCTCGACCTGCTGCGCGCGCGCCCCGACGCGCAGACCGCCATCGTCGTCTACGCCGGCAGCGCCCACACCCTGGTGCCGCTGTCCAACGACCTGTTCACCGCGCGCAACCTGCTCGATGCGCTCAAGCCGTCGATCATGCCCGAGCCCGGGCAGCGCGCCGACCTCGCCGTGCAGCTGGCGCGCCGCCTGCTCGACCAGGGCGCCCAGGGCAAAGGGCGCCTGCTGCTGCTCACCGGCGGCCTGGACGAAAGCGAGCAGCAGGGCATCGGCAAGGCGCTGCACGGCCACGGCCGGGACTTCGCCATCCTCGCCGTGGGCAGCGCCGGCGGCGCGCCCATCCCGCAGGAGGACGGCACCTACCTGAAGGACGGCCAGGGCGGCATCCTCCTGCCGCGCCTGGACGAAGCCGGGCTGCGCCGGTTCGCCGCCGGCCTGGACGCCGGCTACCAGCGCCTGGGCGCCGGCGACCGCGACCTCAAGGCCCTCGGCCTGCTGGACGCCAACCGCGGCCTGGAGGCCGCCGGCAACGACGCCGTGCTGCGTCTGCAGCGCTGGGCCGACCAGGGCTACTGGCTGCTCCTGCCGCTGCTGTTGCTGGCCGCCTGCGCCGGCCGCCGCGGCTGGCTGTTCAGCCTGCCCCTGCTGCTGCCGCTGTGGCTGGGCGCGCCGCAACCGGCCCTGGCCTTCGAGTTCGCCGACCTCTGGCTGCGCCCCGACCAGCAGGGCCAGCGCCTGCTCGCCGAGCAGCGCCCGGCCGACGCCGCCCGGCACTTCGCCGACTTCCGCTGGCGCGGCCTGGCCCTCTACCAGGCCGGCGACTACGACGGCGCGGCCCACGCCTTCGCCCAGGGCGACACCGCCGCCGACCACTACAACCGCGGCAACGCCCTGGCCCGCGCGGAGCAGTACGAGGCCGCCATCGACGCCTACGAGCGGGCGCTGGAACTGCAGCCGGACCTGCAGCAGGCCCAGCGCAACAAGGCGCTGCTGGAAGAGCTGCTGCGCCAGCGCGAGCAGGACGCCGCCCAGCAGCGCGCCAACGCCTCGCAGGCCCTGCGCAGCGGCGAGGCCGAGTCGTCGCCGACGGCACCGGCCAGGCCCTCGGGCCAGCAGGACCGGGAAGAACGGCCGGCGCGCCCTTCCGCGGCCCTGCAGAACCGCCAGCAGGCCAACGCCGAGCGCCTGCAGGCCCCGGCCCCGGACGACGAGCCGCCCACCGATGCGACGGAACTCCCGGCCCCCTCGGCGGACGAAGAGGAGCTCAGCGACGAAAGCCGCCAGGCCCTGGAACAATGGTTGCGGCAGATTCCCGACGAACCCTCCGAACTGCTGCGCCGCAAGTTCTGGTACCAACAGCAGCAGCACCAGGAAAACATGCCATGAAAGGGTTGATCTGCCTGATCCTGCTCAGCCTCCTCGCTTTCCAGGCGCAGGCCAGCTTCACCGCCAGCGTCGACCGCGCGCGCCTGACCGAGGGCGAGAGCCTCGACCTGACCCTGGAGTCCGACGACCCCACGCAGTTCGGCAAGCCGGACCTCACGCCCCTGGGCGAGGCCTTCGAGATCCTCGGCACCCGCCAGGTCAACCGCCTGACCACCCTCGACGGCCAGGCCCAGGCCACCACGCGCTGGATCATCACCCTGCGCCCCACCCGCACCGGCGCCCTGCGGATACCGGCGCTGCGCATGGGCAACAGCCAGACCCAGCCGATCGGCCTGCAGGTGCTCAAGGCCGAGGACGCGGCCGGGCAGCAGAAACTCTCGCCGGTGTTCATCGACGCCAGCCTCGACCACGAAACGGTCTACGTGCAGGCCCAGGCCATCCTCACCCTGCGCATCTACCACTCGGTCTCGCTGTACGACGACAGCAGCCTCAGCCCGCTGCAGATCGACGACGCCAAGGTCGAGCAGCTCGGCCAGCCGCGCACCTACGAGAAGGAAATCAACGGCGTGCGCCACGGCGTCATCGAGGTGCGCTTCGCGATCTTCCCGCAGCGCAGCGGCGAGCTGACCATCCCCGCGCTGAACTTCAGCGCCACCCAGGTGGCGCGCAACAACCCCGGCGACACCTTCGGCGCGCTGCCCGGCAAGCGCCTGCGGGTGAACTCGCCGGAGATTCCCCTGGAAGTGAAACCCAAGCCCGCCGACTACCCGGCCGACGCGCCCTGGCTGCCGGCCCGCGCCGTCGCCCTCAGCGAAAGCTGGGCCCCGCAGCCGGACCAGGCGAAGGCCGGCGAGGCCCTGACGCGCAACCTGATGCTGCGCGTCGAGGGGCTTTCCAGCGCCCAGTTGCCGCCGCTGCCCCAGGCCCTGCCGGCCGGGTTGCGGCACTACCCCGACCAGCCGCAGCTGGCCGAGGAACAGGGCGATCAGGGCGTGATCGGCAGCCGCGAGGAACGCCAGGCCCTGGTGCCGGACCAGGCCGGCCAGCTGAGCCTGCCGGACATCGAGATCACCTGGTGGAACACCCAGGAAGACCGCCTGGAGCACACCACCCTGCCCGGCCGCACCCTGGACGTCGGCGCCAACCCGCAGCTGGCGGCCCAGCCCCCGGCGGCGCTGGAAGGCGCCGTGGGCACCGGCGGCCAGCCTCTGTGGCCGTGGCAGCTGGCGACCCTGCTGCTGGCCCTGACCAGCCTGCTCGGCTTCGGCCTCTGGTGGCGCGCCCGGCGCCAGCCGGCCATCGTCCGCGCCGCGGCCAATGCGCCCAGCGCCCGCACCCTGCTCGACGAGCTGCGCCGCTGCTGCCAGGCCAACGACCCCCACGCCACCCGCCAGGCCCTCGACGCCTGGGCCCGGCAGCAGCCGGAAACCCTGGCCGACATGGCGGCGCGCTTCGTGCCGCTGTCCGACGCCATGGACGGCCTCAACGGCGCGCTCTACAGCGACAGCGAGGGCGGCCACAACTGGGAGGGCGAGGACCTCTGGCGGGCGATCCGCACCCTGCCCGCCGCGGAAGGCGGCGGCGCGGCGACGGCCGAGGGCAACAGCCTGCCGCCGCTCTACCCGCGCTGAGCCGGGCCGGCGCCCCGCCGCGGCATCGATGGCGTCGATAGTCACCAGCAGGCGGATTCAATTCCCTTAGCCGCGCCCGGGCGCGAGCATGCTCCCATGGCCCCGCGAACCCAGGGGCCGCGAGGCGGCCTGAGCGTGCATACCCCGGAACGCCCCGCTGACCACGAGGCTGACGGAGGATCGCAGCATGCAGGCCGCACTGGATATTCTGCTCATCATCGGCTCCCTGGCGGAGCTGCTGCTCTACGTCGCGCTGGCCGCCATCGGCCTGGCCGTGACCCTGCTGCTGGCCGCCATCGGCGTGCTCACCCTGCGCTCGCCCGGCGAACCCATCCGTATCGACGAGCCGCCGCGCCGCCGCGTGCGCGGCTGAAGCCCGCCCGCCGGCCAGGCGCAAGCGGCCCGGCCGCGGCGCCCGCTCAGGGCTTGCCCACGCCCCGGTCCTCCAGCTGGTCGGCCTCGAACAGCGTCTCCAGCTCCTGGCGCGCCTCGCGGGCGGTCTGGATCACCGCCGCGGCATCGTCGTAGACCTTGTACTGGGCCATCAGCACTTCCTCGTCGTGGCGGCGGAAGCGGCGGATGCGCGCCAGCGCCTGTTCCTCGGAAAGCCCCATCTCCACCAGCACCCGCCGGCTCATCTCCAGGCTGGAGTGGAACAGCTCGCGCACCGGGCTGGCCCCGGCGTCGAGCAGGTGGTAGACGTGCTGGCGGTTGCGTGCCCGGGCGATGATCTTCACGTGCGGGTAGAGCTTGCGCACCAGGCGCGCGGTGTCGATGTTGGTCTGCGGGTCGTCGGTGGCGACGACGAAGAACTCGGCCTTGTCCACCTGGGCCGCGCGGAGGATTTCCGGGCGCAGCGGGTCGCCATAGAAGATCGGGATGCTGCCGTAGCTGCGGCTCAGCTCGATGGTGTCCACCGAGGTGTCCAGGGCGATGAAGGGCACGCGCTGGGCGCGCATGATCCGCGCGACCACCTGGCCCATGCGGCCCATTCCGGCGATCACCACCCGCGGCGCGTCGCCCTCGATGCGCGTGTATTCCTCCGGCGCCTCGCGCACCGGCTCCGGCTTGGGCTTCACCAGGCGCGCGGCCAGCAGCACCAGCAGCGGCGTCACCGCCATCGACAGGGTGATGCAGAGCACCAGCAGGCTGTGCAGGTTGGCGTCCAGCAGGCCTTCGGCGCGGGCCAGCTTGAACACCACGAAGGCGAATTCGCCGCCGGCCGCCAGGACGATGCCCAGGCGCAGCGCCGAATGGCCGTCGAGGCCGCCGGTGAGGCGCCCGAGCAGGTACAGCAGCGGCAGCTTCAGGGCGATCAGCAGCACCGTCAGGCCCAGCACCAGCAGCGGCGAATGCAGCAGCAGGCCGAGGTCGGCGCTCATCCCCACGCTGATGAAGAACAGCCCCAGCAGCAGGCCCTTGAAGGGTTCGATCTGCGATTCGAGTTCATGGCGGTATTCCGAGTCGGCCAGCAGCAGGCCGGCGAGGAAGGCGCCCAGGCCCATGGACACCCCGGCCAGCTCCATCAGCCAGGCGGTGCCCACCACCACCAGCAGCGCGGTGGCGGTGGACAGGTCGGCCATGCCGGTGCGCGCCACCGTGCGGAACACCGGGCGCAGCAGGTAGCGCCCGCCGACCACCACCACGGCGATGCTGCCCACGACCTCCAGGAAGTGGCGCCAGTCGCCGCCCGGCGCGGCCTCGTCGGCACGCGCGCCGAGCAGCGACACCGCGGCGATCAGCGGGATGGCGGCGATGTCCTGGAACAGCAGGATGGCGAAGGCCAGGCGGCCGTGGGGGCTGGCCAGTTCCTTGCGCTCGGCGAGGATCTGCAGGCCGAAGGCGGTGGACGACAGCGCCAGGCCGCCGCCGAGCACCACCGAGGTGTTCAGCGGCAGCTCGAAGGCCAGGTGCGCCAGCGCGCCTATCACCAGCGCGGTGAGCAGCACCTGGGCCAGGCCGATGCCGAACACCGCCTTGCGCATCACCCACAGGCGCTTGGGCGACAGCTCCAGGCCGATGATGAACAGCAGCAGCACCACGCCCAGCTCGGACAGGCTGGCGACGCTCTCGGGGTCGTCGATCAGGCGCAGCACCGAGGGGCCGATCAGCACCCCGGCCAGCAGGTAGCCGAGCACCGCGCCCAGCTGCAGGCGCTTGGCCAGCGGCACCATGAAGACGGTGGCGATGAGGAAGACCACCGCCGATTGCAGATAGTTGGAACCATGCTCCATGCCGGAACGCTCCTTGGCAGGATGAGGCCCGGCGCGCGGCCGGGCGGGTGGAACGGAAAAGGTGTGGATCAGGCCGGCGGCGGCAGGCCTTCGCGGGCCAGGTGGCGCTGGAACTGCCCGGCCAGGGCTTCGACCTGCGACCAGGGCTGGGCGTGCCGTTCCTCCAGGGCCACGTGGCTGTCGGCGCGGATGACGGCCGGCAGCTCGACGGCGCGGTAGAAGGCATTGACCACCTCGGCCATGGCTGCGCGCTGGTTCTCCAGCAGGATGGCGCCATGGGCCAACACCACGTAGCGCCCGTCGCTCTGCCGGCGGCGCCAGCGCTGGGCGGTGCCGACCAGCTTGCGCCCGCCCAGGTTGACGTTGTAGCGGCCGTCGCAGAAGGCGCCCTCCACCTCGCCCAAGCCGGCCTCCAGGCCCAGGGCGGCGAGCCAGTCGCAGAGCGGCTGGCAGAGGCGCTGGTAGGCGGTGTCGATGCGCGTCTGCTCGTTGTCGCCGTCTGGCACCGCGTAGCACAGGGCGACGTTGAGCACCGCCGGCGACTGCGGCACCGGCTCGCCGCCGGTGTCGCGCAGGGCGATCGGCCAGCCGAGCTCGGCGCAGCGCGCCTCGGCCTCGGCGAAACCGGCCAGGCGGCTGAGCCGGCGCGGCATCACCAGCGCCTGCTGCAGCGGGCGCCAGAACAGCAGGCGGCTGTCGCCCTGGCCGCCGAAGACCTGGTCCAGGGCGGCGCGTTCGGCATCCAGGCCGTCTTCCGCGGAAAACCGCAATACCCGTTCGCCCATGTCCTTCTCCTTTCGCCGTGCTGCCTGACAGGTAGCGGACTATGCCCAGCCGCCACGCCAGGCTGCAAGCGAAAAGCCCGGCAATCCCCCGGCGGGCGTCGGGACAGCCTGGCGGCATCTCGCTATGCTCATAGCCGGATGCCATCGCGCACAGGACCTGCCCCCGTGTCCCAGCCGTTCCCGCAACGCCTTCGCCAGCAATTCAGGCTCGCCCGTTCCCTGGCGCGGCCGGTAGCCACGGAAAACCTCAGGCGCCTGGCCTGGCTGGCGCTGCTGGCCGTGCCCTTCGACCTGGTGCACATCCTGGTGTTCTGGCTCAACCTGCAGGGCAGCCTGCCGGCGTACGACGGCTGGCGCCAGCACATCATCCTCACCCACGCGGTGGCGGCCGTGCTGCTGCTCGGCCTCGGCCTGCTGGCCTGGCAGGCCCGCCAGCGCCCGCAGGCGACGCCGCCGTGGTACTGCGAGCTGCTGGCGCTGCTGGGCGCCGCCGTGCTGCTGGGCTTCGGCCTGGTCATCAGCGCCTTCGACCAGCAGGTGACCAGCAGCATCACGCCCTTCCTCATGGGCGCGGTGGCCACGGCGCTGATCCTGCTGCTGCGCCCGGTGTTCGCCACGCTGCTCTACGTGCTGCTGTTCATCGCCTTCGAACTGGCCATGGAAACGGCCCAGCCGGACCCGCAGCTGCGCCTGTCCAACCAGATGGGCGGCCTGACCATCTGCGGCATCGGCCTGCTGCTGTCGCAGATCCTCTGGTTCAGCCACCTGCGCAACCTGCGCCAGCGCCAGCACCTGCGCCGGCAGCGCAAGGAACTGGAGGAGAAGAACCGCCAGCTGGAATACCTGGCCGGCCACGACCCGCTGACCGGGCTGTTCAACCGCCGCCAGTTCGACCAGTTGGTGAAGCAGGAGCTGGCGCGCTGCGACCGCCAGCCGATGCCGGTGAGCCTGCTGATGATCGACCTGGACCACTTCAAGTTCATCAACGACCGCTACGGCCACCCGCTGGGCGACGAGGTGATCCGCCACACCGCCACCCTGCTGCGCAAGCACACCCGCAGCAGCGACAGCGTGGCGCGCCTGGGCGGCGAGGAATTCCTACTGCTGCTGCCGGACACCGCCGCGCCCCAGGCCCGGGTGATCGCCGAGAAGCTGCGCAAGCTGCTGGAAGACACCCCGCTGCCGATGAAGGACGGCCTGCTCTACCTCACCGCCAGCTTCGGCATCGCCGGCCTGGCCAGCGGCGTATCGAGCACCTACGAAAGGCTCTACAGCACGGCCGACCAGGCCCTGTACCGGGCCAAGGCCAGCGGCCGCAACCGGGTGGAAGTGATGGATGCGGCGCCCCATGGGACCTTGGAGTGAGCTTTTGTGTAGGAGCGAGCTTGCTCGCGAATGGGGTTTCCCGGCGGTATAGATGTTGGGTTCAAGAGCGCCCTCTCCCCAACCCTCTCCCTGAAGGGAGAGGGAGCTGTCCTGAGCGGCCTGGAAGTCAGGCGCCATCCTCATACCCTGTCGTGACTGCCAGCCCGTAGGGCGCATAACGCCTACGGCGTTATCCGCCGATATCGGTGGCACCGGTGTTCCAGCCAACGGCGGATAACCGCGAACGGTTATGCGCCCTACGGTTCCAGGGAGGCCGTGGTGATGGGTATCGCTTCGCTCAACACCATCCTACGACGATGTGCCTACCTGCCAAGGAGCGGACTCCGTCCGCGATTGGATTCGCCGGCCTCGGCGGCGGGTAGCCGCGTAGGCGTTTCAGGATGACTCCAGATTGATCGCTCGCTCCGAACGGCCCCCTCTCCCTCTGGGAGAGGGCTGGGGTGAGGGAACCGAGTCAACCCGAGCTTCACAGCCGCCGGGAAGCACCATTCGCGAGCAAGCTCGCTCCTACGAAAATCCCCGGCCTCAGGGCTGTGCGTAACGCCGGCTCAACCCCGGCGGCACGCCGTTGGCATCGGTGGCGGTCCAGGGCCCCTGCGGGCTGACGCCCCAGTACCAGGCGCCGTCCCAGTGGTAGTAGGTGCGCTGGCGGTAGTACAGGTCCTTCTGGCCCTGGATCACGTAGACGCCCAGGTTCGGGTCCCAGCGGCCCTTGCCGCCCGGCGGCGGGGCGAACTGGGTGTGGGTGCTGCGGGGCTTGTTCGAGGGGTTCTGCGGGTTGGGCGTGATGGCCGAACGCGGCGCCGGCTTGTTCGACGGCATGGCCGCCGGCGGCTGGCCGCTGGCGCCGGGCTGCGGGGCCGGCGCCGGGGCTTGCGAGTGGGGCTGCTGGCCGGCGCAACCGGCCAGGGCGAGCAGGGCCGCGAGGGCGAGGATTCGGCCTTTCACGGACGTACCTCCGGGAGTTTGTCGGTCAATGCTGGTCCGGGCTGTCGATGGTCACCGCCTGATCGCCCGCGCCGGCAGTAGACAACGGCTGGCTGCGTCCGATCCATTCGCCGCTGATGGCATTGCCGGCGCGCGACACCCGCGCCACCAGCTCCACCTGCGGGAAGGCCGACAGCTTCAGCTGCGGCATCATGGCGTCGGCATCGCTGAGCGACACCTCGTCCGGCAGGTCGGCCACCTTCAGGCGCTTGACCGCCAGCGGCATCGGCGGGCCGTTCACCGCGCGGGCGAAGACGAACACGCTGTCGTCCGGCTTGACCTGGCCCTTCACCGCGTCGCTGAGGTCAACCCGGACCTTCAGCGTCACGCCGGCGCTGGCCGCCGCGGCCGGCGCTTCCGGCAGCTTCTCGCCGCGTTCGGCCAGGTGCTGGCGGGCGCGCTCGATGCCGCTCTGGATGGCTGCGCGCGACGGATCGTCGGCCGGCAGCGCGGCGACCAGGCGCTGCCAGTAGCTGGCGGCGTCGGCGTAGCGTTGCTCCTCGAAGGCGGAGATGCCCATCAGGCCGAGGGTGGTGACCTCCTCCGGGTTCTGTTTGAGCGCCTCGTCGGCCAGGGTCTGGGCGGCGCCGGCCATCTTCTTGCCATTGGCGAAGTACAGCGCCTGGGCCCACTGGCCGAGCACCTCGGACTGGCGCCCGGACAGGTTGGCGGCGCGCTCGAAGGCCTTGGCGGCGTCCTCGAAACGCTCCTGGGTCATGTAGGTGCGGCCGAGGAAGTACCAGCCCTCGGCGGAATCCGGCTGGGCCTGCACGGCCTTCTCCAGGCGCGCGGTCATCTCTTCCATGGAATGCGGCGGCTCGGCGAACTCGCGGGACAGGGCCAGCTTGTCGCTGGCGCCCCAGTGCAGGTACAGGCCCAGGCCCAGCAGCGGCAGCAGCACGGCCACCGCCAGCGGCGCGGCGCGGCCCAGGCGCGCGCGGCGTTCGCCCTCGCCTTCGGTGTCGGCCAGCAGCTCGCGGCCGGCCTCGGTGCGCCCGGCCTGCAGCTGGGCGTCGTCGAGGGTGCCGGCGGCGTGCTGGGCATCCAGCTCGGCGAGGCGCTCCTGGTACAGGGCGACGTTGAGGGCGGTGCGGTCTTCCTCGGCCTGGGCGCGGCGGCCACGCAGCAGCGGAATCAGCAGGAAAGCCATGGCCACCAGCGCGAGCAGGCCGGCGGCGAGCCAGAAGTCGATCATTTGTCTTGGTTATCCAGCAATTGATTCAGGCGGGCCTGTTCCTCGGCGGACAGGCTGGCGGAGGGGCCGCTAGCGGCGCGGCGGCGGCGCGCCACCAGCACGCCGACCACCAGCACGCCCAGGCCCAGCAGGGCCGCCGGGCCGAACCAGAGCAGCCAGGTGCGGGAATTGACCGGCGGCTTGTAGCGCACGAAGTCGCCGTAGCGGTCGACCATGTAGTCGACGATCTGCTCGTCGCTCTTGCCCTGCTGCAACTGTTCGTAGATCTGCTTGCGCAGGTCGGCGGCGATGGGCGCGTTGGAGTCGGCGATGTCCTGGTTCTGGCACTTGGGGCAGCGCAGCTCGGTGGTCAGGTCGCGGAAGCGCTGGCGCTCGGCCTCGTTGGGGAATTCGTAGGTGTCGATGGCGGCGTACACCGCGCCGCTCAGGGTCAGGCCCAGCAGGGCCGCGCTCAGGAGTCGCTTCATTTGCCCCCCGCCTCGTCCACCAGGCGCTGGTAGATCGGCGCCAGCTGTTCGCGCCAGACCTTCTCGTCGACGGCGCCGACCAGCTTGTGGCGGATGATGCCGTCCTTGTCGATCACGTAGGTCTCCGGCGCGCCGTACACGCCCAGGTCCAGGCCCAGGGTGCCCTGGGCATCGGCGATGTTCAGCACGTAGGGGTCGTGCAGGTCCTGCAGCCACTTCCGCGCGGCGGCGTTGTCGTCCTTGTAGTTGATGCCGACGATCACCACGCCCTGCTCGGCCAGCCTGGCCAGCACCGGGTGCTCGAAGCGGCAGGTCGGACACCAGGTGCCCCAGACGTTGACCAGCGCCGGCCGGCCCTTGAGGTCGGCCAGGGTGTAGGTCTTGCTCGGCTCCAGCACGCCCGGCAGGGAGAACGCCGGGAACGGCTTGTCGATCAGCGCCGAGGGCAGCTCGCTGGGGTCGAGCCACAGGCCGCGGAAGAGGAATACCGCGACGATGAGGAAGATCGCCAGCGGCAACAGCAGGATCGCACGCTTCACACTCAGGCTCCCTGTCCGGCGGCGAGGCCCAGCGCCTCGCGCACCTTGGTTTTGACTTTCAGCCGGTAGCGCCGGTCGCACGCCGCCAGCACGCCGCCCAGGGCGGTGAGCAGGCCGCCCAGCCAGATGAAGCGGACGAACGGCTTGATGTGCAGGCGCACGGCCCAGGCGCCGTCGTCCAGCGGCTCGCCCAGGGCGACGTAGAGGTCGCGGGTCAGGCTGCCGTGGATGCCGGCCTCGGTCATCATCGAACCCTGCACGCGGTACAGGCGCTTCTCCGGGTGCAGCACCGCCACTTCGCTACCGTCGCGGGTGACGCGGATGGTGCCCTTGTCGGAGGTGAAGTTCGGGCCCTCGAAGTGATGGGTGCCTTCGAAGGCGAACTGGTAGCCGGCCAGTTCCACGCTCTCGCCCGGGGCCATGCGCAGGTCGCGCTGGGCGCTGAACTGGCTGGTGAGGACCACGCCGATGGCGCACACGGCGATGCCCAGGTGCGCCACCTGCATGCCCCAGTAGCTGCGGTTGAGGCTGGCGGCACCGGCCACCAGGCCCTTGTGGCGGACCTTGTCGAGGAAGTCGCGGACGCCGCCGAGGATCACCCAGAAGGCCAGCAGGAACACCGCCAGCACCGGCCAGTGCAGGTCGCCGTAGAGGAAGGTGGCGACGCCGCCGAGCACCACGGCGCCGATCAGCACCGGGGTCAGCATGCGCAGCAGCCACTGCGTCGGGGTGTCCTTCCAGCGCACCAGCACGCCCACCGTCAGGGCCAGCATCAGCACCGCCATCAGCGGCATGAACAGGGCATTGAAGTACGGCGGGCCGACCGACAGCTTGGCGCCGCTGATGGCGTCGAGCACCAGCGGGTAGAGGGTGCCGAGCAGGATCATCGCGGCGGTCACCACCAGCACCACGTTGTTCAGCAGCAGCAGGGTCTCGCGGGACCACAGGGCGAAGCCGACCTGGCTCTTGACCACCGGCGCGCGCAGGGCGAACAGCGTCAGCGAGCCGCCGACCACCACCAGCAGGAAGGCCAGGATGAACACCCCGCGCTCGGGGTCCGAGGCGAAGGCGTGCACCGAGGTCAGCACCCCGGAGCGGACCAGGAAGGTGCCCAGCAGGCTGAGGGAGAAGGCGGCGATGGCCAGCAGCACCGTCCAGCTCTTGAACACCCCGCGCTTCTCGGTCACCGCCAGCGAGTGGATCAGCGCGGTGCCCACCAGCCAGGGCATGAAGGAGGCGTTCTCCACCGGGTCCCAGAACCACCAGCCACCCCAGCCCAGCTCGTAGTAGGCCCACCAGGAGCCGAGCACGATGCCGATGCCGAGGAAGGTCCAGGCCACCAGGGTCCAGGGCCGCGACCAGCGCGCCCAGGCCGCGTCGAGGCGGCCGCCGAGCAGCGCGGCGATGGCGAAGGCGAAGGCCACCGAGAAGCCGACGTAGCCCATGTAGAGCATCGGCGGGTGGATGATCAGGCCCGGGTCCTGCAGCAGCGGGTTGAGGTCGTTGCCGTCGGCCGGCACCTGCGGCAGCAGGCGGCTGAAGGGGTTGGAGGTGATGATCAGGAACAGCAGGAAACCGGTGCTGATCATCCCCATCACCGCCAGCACCCGCGCCAGCATGGGCTCGGGCAGCTCGCGGGAGAAGATCGACACGGCGAAGGTCCAGCCGCCGAGGATCAGCGCCCAGAGCAGCAGCGAGCCCTCGTGGGCGCCCCACACGGCGCTGGCCTTGTAGTACCAGGGCAGCGCGCTGTTGGAGTTGCTGGCCACGTAGGCCACGGAGAAGTCGTCGTGGAGGAAGGCCCAGGTCAGGCAGGCGAAGGCGAACGCCAGGAAGGCGAACTGCCCCCAGGCCGCCGGGCGCGCCAGGCTCATCCACTGGCGGTCGCCGCGCCAGGCGCCGACCAGGGGGAAGAAGGACATCACCAGCGCCATGCACAGCGCCAGGATCAACGACAGGTGGCCGAGTTCCGGGATCATCGTCAGTTGCTCCCCTGGGCCGCGGCGCCGGGCTGGCCGCCCTGCTGGTACTCACCGAGCTTGCCACTGTCCTTCAGCGCCTTGGTGACTTCCGGCGGCATGTATTTCTCGTCGTGCTTGGCCAGCACCTCGTCGGCGGTCAGCACGCCGTTCTCGTCGAGCTTGCCGAGGGCGACTATGCCCTGCCCCTCGCGGAACAGGTCCGGCAGGATGCCGCGGTACTTCACCGTGACCTCCCTGGCGAAGTCGGTGACCACGAACTCCACGTCCAGGGAGTCGGCCGAGCGCTTCAGCGAGCCCTTCTCGACCATGCCGCCGGCGCGGATGCGGGTGTCGTGCGGCGCTTCGCCGTTGGCGATCTGCGTCGGCGTGTAGAACAGGTTGATGTTCTGCTGCAGCGCGGACAGCGCCAGGGCCACCGCGACGCCGACGCCGGCGACGATGGCGAGGACGATGAACAGGCGTTTCTTGCGAACCGGATTCACTTGCTGGCCTCCCGGCGCAGACGGCGCGCCTCTTCTTGCAGGTAACGCCTGCGCGCCAGGATGGGCGCGGCGACGTTGATCGCCAGCACCACCAGGCTGATGGCGTAGGCCGACCACACGTAGGGGCCGTGGTGGCCCATGGCGAGGAAATCACCGAAGGAGTGGAAACTCATAGCGCGCGCTCCACGACAGCCTTGACCCAGGACGCGCGGGCTTCGCGCTTGAGCACTTCCAGGCGCATGCGCATCAGCAGCACGGCGGCGAAGAAGCAGTAGAAGCCGAGCACCATCAGCAGCAGCGGGATCCACATCTCCGGCGGCATCGGCGGCTTCTCGGTGAGGGTGAAGGTGGCCGGCTGGTGCAGGGTGTTCCACCACTCCACCGAGAACTTGATGATCGGGATGTTGACCACCCCGACGATGGCCAGCACGGCGCTGGCCTTGGCCGCGCTGTCGCGGTTGCCGATGGCCTGGCCGAGGGCGATGACGCCGAAATAGAGGAACAGCAGGATCAGCATCGAGGTCAGGCGCGCGTCCCACACCCACCAGGCGCCCCAGGTCGGCTTGCCCCAGATGGCCCCGGTGATCAGGGCGACGAAGGTCATCCAGGCGCCGATGGGCGCGGCGCACTGCACGGCGACGTCGGCGATCTTCATCTTCCAGATCAGGCCGATGGCGCCGGCCACCGCCAGCATCACGTAGCACGACTGGGCGAGGAAGGCCGCCGGCACGTGGATGTAGATGATCCGGAAGCTGTTGCCCTGCTGGTAGTCCGGCGGCGCGAAGGCCAGCCCCCAGACGAGGCCGACGGCCATCAGCAACGCCGCGGCGACGGCGAACCAGGGCAGCCAGCGTCCGCTGATCTCGTAGAACCACTTGGGCGACCCAAGCTTGTGAAACCAAGTCCAGTTCATCATCAGGCTCTGTGTGTCAGGGCACTTTTTTCTAGTGCCGGCCCCGCTCCAGCGGCGCCGGCAGGCGTCATTCGCCCACGCTGATCTTCAGGCCGGCAGCGATGGCGAAGGGCGTCAACGTCAATGCTAACGCCGTCAGGCTGGCCAACCAGAGCAGGTGCCCGGCGGTCGGCAGCCCCTGCAGCGAGGCCTGGAGGGCACCGCTGCCAAGGATCAGTACGGGGATGTAGAGCGGCAGGATCAGCAGCGCCAGCAGCAGCCCCCCGCGCTTGAGGCCCACGGTCAGCGCCGCGCCGACCGCGCCGAGCAGGCTGAGCACCGGGGTGCCGAGCAGCAGCGAGAGCAGCAATACCGGCAGGCAGCGTACCGGCAAACCCAGCATCAGGGCCAGCAGCGGCGACAGCAGGACCAGGGCCAGCCCCGAAACGAGCCAGTGTGCCAGCACCTTGGCCAGGACCAGAAGAGGCAGGGGGTGCGACGAAAGGACCCACTGCTCCAGGGAACCGTCCTCGAAATCGCTGCGGAACAGGCCGTCCAGCGACAGCAGCACCGCCAGCAGCGCCGCCACCCACACCAGGCCCGGCGAGAGGTTCTGCAGCATCTGGCTTTCCGGGCCGACGGCCAGGGGGAACAGGGCGATGACGATGGCGAAGAACACCAGCGGGTTGGCCAGCTCAGCCGGGCGGCGGAACTGCAGGCGCGCCTCGCGCGCCAGGAGCAGGCCGAAGACGTTGCTCATGCGCCCTCCCCCGCCGTCTCGCGGGCGTGCTGGCCGAGGTCCAGGGCACGGTAGCCGGCGGGCATGCGCGCCAGCGTGTGGTGGGTGGTGAGCACCACCAGGCCGCCGCTCTCGCAATGCCGCGCCAGGTGCTCCTCGAGCTGGGCCACGCCCTGCTTGTCGAGGGCGGTGAAGGGTTCGTCGAGGATCCACAGCGGCGGCGCGTCCAGGTACAGGCGCGCCAGGGCCACGCGGCGCTGCTGGCCAGCGGACAGGGTGTGGCAGGGCACGTCCTCGAAGCCGCGCAGGCCGACCGCCTCCAGGGCGCGCCAGATCGCCGCGTGGTCCGCCGGCTGGTGCAGGGCGCAGAGCCAGGCGAGGTTCTCCTCGGCGCTGAGCAGGCCCTTGATGCCGGCGGCATGGCCGATCCACAGCAGGTTGCGTGCCAGTTCGCCGCGCTGTTCCTCCAGCGGCCGGCCGTTCAGGCGCACCTGCCCGGCGGTGGGCTGCATCAGCCCGCAGAGCAGGCGCAGCAGGCTGGTCTTGCCGCTGCCGTTGGGGCCGGCCACCTGCAGCATCTCGCCGGCGGCCAGGCGCAGGTCCAGGCGCTCGAAGAGCATGCGCCAGTCCCGCTCGCAGGCGAGCGCCACGGTTTCGAGAAGCGGGCTGGTCAAGGCATCGGCACCCATCGGGAAAATCGAAATCAGGCTAAAGTCGGTGCATCGCAGGCCGCTATAGTGGCCACGGGCGGCGCATTATACACGCCCGCTTCCGGCCCCGGCGCCGGCAATTTCGACAGCTTGTTAAGGCTTCCCAGGCTTTCGCCGCCCCCGCGACGATGCGCCGCAAGCCCCGAAGGACGCAGATGCCGAGCGAGATTGGCGCTTCCCGCCCGCTCCCCATGCCCCTGGCCAGCCGCGCCGCGCAGAACGCCGGGGAGCTGTCGCTCAGGCTCGCCCGCAGCCTGGGCGACCTGCTGCCGCCGGGGCAGAGCGCCCAGGCCGAGGTGCTGGGCGTCAAGCAGGCGGCTGTCAGTTTCCAGTTGCTGCTGCGCCTGACCCTGGCCGGCGGCCAGCAGACGCTGGTCACCGCCGAGAGCCCGCAGGCCCTGGCCCAGGGCAGCACCCTGAACGTTTCCGCCCTCGGCGCCACCAGCCTGGTCGCCACCCTGCTGTCCGGCGCCCGGCAAGCGCTGGGCGACCTGCCGCCGCTGGACAGCCTCGACCTGGAACAGCTGCCGGTGGGCAGCCTGCTGCAGGGCAAGGTGCTGTCCAGCACGCCCCAGGGCGGCACCCCGGCGCAACCGGCCAGCTACCGGGTGCTGCTCAGCCTGCTCGGCGGCCCCCTGGCCGGGCGCATGCTGGACATCGACTCGGCCCGCCCGCTGAAGGCCGGCAGCCTGCTCAGCGCCCAGGTCCAGGACAGCCGCGCCCTGCTCTTCCTGCCGCTGGCCGGGCGCCTGGACCGCCTCGAACTGAACAACCAGTTGGGCACCCAGCAGGTCCGCCAATCCTCCACCGAGGGGCTGCTGGACGCGCTGCAGGCGCTCAAGCCCGGCAACCTGCCCCCAGCCCTGCGCGGCGCCGTGGACCGCCTGCTCGCCGGGCTGCCCGGCGTGCAGCAGCTCAGCGACGCCAAGGGCCTGGCCCAGGCCCTGCAACAGAGCGGCGGCTTCCTCGAGGCGCGCCTGCTGCAGGGTCTGCCGCCGCTGCCGGGCGACTTCAAGGCCAACGTCCTGCGCCTGCTCGGCCAACTGCTGCCCGCCGAGCAAGGCAGTGCCGCCCCCAACCTGCTGGCGAACCTCGCCAACAGCACCGCCGCCAACCTGGCCAGCAGCCTGCCGGCCTTCGTCCGCAACGCCCTGGGCGCGCTCAACCAGAACGGCAGCCCGCGCCTGCAGCAGGCGGACTTCCCGCTGCCCTCGCGCACGCTGCAGAAGCTGGAAGAGGAAGGCGACCTGGAATCCCTGCTGAAACTGGCCGCGGCCGCCGTGGCGCGGCTGCAGACGCACCAGTTGAGCAGCCTGGTGCAGAGCGAGCCGCTGCGCGGCGGCGGCCAGCTGCAGACCTGGCAGATGGAGGTGCCCATGCGCACCGAGGATGCGCTGGTGCCGCTGCAGGTCCGCATCCAGCACGAGGACAGGCGCGAATCCCAGGACAGCGAACAGCCGCGGGAAAGCCTGTGGCGCATCGACCTGGCCTTCGACCTCGACCCGCTGGGGCCGCTGCAGGTCCAGGCAACCCTCGCGCCCCTGGGCCTGAGCAGCCAGTTCTGGGCCGAGCGCGAAAGCACCGCGAGCCTGCTGGAACGCGAACTCGGCCACCTGCGCGAGCGCCTGCAGGACGCCGGCTTCACCGTGCGCGAACTGTGCTGCCGCCAGGGCCGGGCACCGCAAGGCCGGCGCACCGCACTGGAACAACGCTGGGTGGACGAAAAGGCATGAACAAACAGACGGCGCCGCGCCAGGCCATCGCCCTCAACTACGACGGCCAGAACACCCCCACCCTCAGCGCCAAGGGCGACGCCGAACTGGCCGAGGCCATCCTGGCCATCGCCCGCCAGCACGAAGTGCCGATCTACGAGAACGGCGAACTGGTACGCCTGCTGGCCCGCCTGGAACTGGGCGACGCCATCCCCGAGCAGTTGTACCGCACCCTGGCGGAAATCATCGCCTTCGCCTGGTACCTCAAGGGCAAGAGCCCAGCCCCGCGAGCGCCGCAAGATGCGGCGAAGGCATTGATGTTGAGGCCCTAGACCGAAGGCACTTCGTCATGAAGCGCCTTCTCCACAAGCCATCCCTTCTACGTGTGCTCAGGCCACTGCGGCATGCCGGTGGCCGACCTGGGTGGCAGGGCTTCGCTGGGAAGCAGCGGATGGGCTCCTGGGAAGCTTCCCTGCTCGGCTTCGGAATAATCGACAATGCTGGCGACGACCGAGCGCAGTTGGCCCAGGCTGAAGGGCCGTTCCAGCACCTGCAGCAGCGGCACGTGCTGGCGCCAGGCCCAGTCCAGCAGTTCGCGGCGCTGCGCCTCGCTGAAGCTGCCGACCAGCAGGAACTGCTGGATGCCCGGGTTGCGGCTCAGGTGCAGGAGGGTCGCGAGGTCGTCCTCGCAAAGGCTGAACTTGTCGTAGATGAACAGGTTGTAGCGCTGCCCGCCGGCCAGCGCCTGGTCCACCTCGGCCAGGTTCACGCACAGGCTCAGGTGGTAGACCTCCAGGCGGTTCAGCAGGATGCCGTACTGCTGCAGGCAGCCGGGATGGGGGCAGAAGACCAGGGTGCGGCGCGACAGCGGCAACATGGCGGTTTCCTCGAAAAAAAAGCGACGCGAGTCACTCTATAGGGGTGTTTCGAGGAAAAAGATCGGATAAATCCGAAAAGGCCCTAAGGGTATACCGAGGGACCGACGGGCTTCAGTCCTGCTGCTTGTGGCCGCTGTGCAGGCGGGTGATCAGCTCCGCCTCGGCCTGGGACAGCCCGCAGGCCTGGGCCAGGTCGGACGCCGACGCGCCCATCCCGGCCAGGCGCGCGGCCTGGCTGAAGGACAGGCTGGTGGGGTCGCGCTGCTCCAGGCGCGCCAGGCGCTCGGGCAGGCTGGCCAGTTGCTTGCGCAACTCGCCCAGTTCCTCGCCCATGCGCACGTTGACACGCTGGTAGGCCTCGCTGCGCTTGGCCAGCTCCTTCAGGCGCTGTTCCAGGGCGGCGTGGCGCGCGGCCTGCTCGGCCAGCTGCGCGGCCAGGCGGCGCTGCCCCTGCAGCAGCCAGGCGCAGAAGCCGATCAGCCCGAGGCAGACGACGGCGAGCAGGACGACGAGTTCGAGCACCTCAGATGCTCTCCAGCTCCGACCACTCTTCCTCGGTCATCATCTTGTCCAGCTCGACCAGGATCAGTAGCTCGCCGTTCTTGTTGCACACGCCCTGGATGAACTTGGCCGACTCGTCGTTGCCGACGTTGGGCGCGGTCTCGATCTCGGACTGGCGCAGGTAGACCACCTCGGCGACGCTGTCGACCAGGATGCCCACCACCTGCTTGTCCGCCTCGATGATGACGATGCGGGTGTTGTCCGAGACCGACGCCGAGTCCAGGCCGAAGCGCTGGCGGGTGTCGATCACGGTGACCACGTTGCCGCGCAGGTTGATGATCCCCAGCACGTAGCTGGGCGCGCCCGGCACCGGGGCGATCTCGGTGTAGCGCAGCACTTCCTGGACCTGCATCACGTTGATGCCGTAGGTCTCGTTGTCCAGGCGGAAGGTGACCCACTGCAGAATCGGATCTTCGGCACCTTGCGCAGACGTCTTGTTCATATCCCTAGCCTCTCGTGTTCGGCCACGCCCCAAGGGTAGCGCAGCGGTTGTCGTTCAATTGCCTCGCCAGCCCGTCAGTGGCGGGCCCGGCTGCGGAGCGCGCCGCTGTCGATCAGCCCGGCCAGGGCCGAGACGTCGAGCAGCGCGCACATCTGTTCGATCACCGTGCCGGCCAGCCACGGGCGTTGCTGGCGCTGGCTGCGCCATTTCACCTCGGACGGGTCCAGGCGCACGGAGCGGCTGACCTGGTGCACCGCCAGGCCCCATTCGTAGCCCTGCACGGAAATCACGTACTGCAGACCTTCGCGGTAGTCGTCGCGGTAGCGCTCGGGCATCACCCAGCGCGCGGTGTCCAGCACCTTCAGGTTGCCCGACTGGCTGGGCAGGATGCCGAGGAACCAGTCCGGCTGGCCGAACAGCGGCGTCAGCTCCTTGCCGGCCAGCGGGTAGATGGAGCCCAGGCATACCAGCGGCACGGCCAGGGTCAGCCCGGCGACGTCGAACAGCAGGCACTCGAAGGGCTCGGCGGCCCACACCGGGCGACCGTCGTCGAGCAGCGCCAGCGGCGCCGGGGGCATCTGCGCGCTGCCCGGGCGGTGCAGGTCGATCACCTCGTCGGCGGCTTCCTCCGGCGCTGCGGCCTCGGCCACCGGCGGCTCGACGGGCTGTGGCGCCTCGGCCACCGGCGCAGTGGCGCGCGCGACCAGGCGCGCATCGCGCACCTGCTCCTCGAGCACCGCGGCCTCGAACTCGTCGAGGCTGACGCTGCTGCCGGGCTCGGGCTCGGCGACCGGCGCCACGGGCACAGGCACCGCGGTCAGCACCGGGGCGGCCGGCGCAGGGGCCGGCGCCTGGGCCTCGAAATCGTCGAATGTGGCCTCCTGCAGCAGCGCGTCCAGGTAGGACTGCAGCGCGAGCTGGGGGCGTGTGGCGGTAGCGGAACGGCTCATGCAGGAAATCCGCGCAAAGGGTTCACCCAGCCTATCGGCCGGACCGGGCTCAGACTTGAAGGCACCCGTCGGAAAAACATCGCTCAGGCCACCTGGCTCGCCGGCACCTGGCCGAGCAGGTGCTTGAGCAGTGCGCGGTAGGCGATCACCCCGCGGCTGTTGGCGTCGTGGCGCGAGGGCACCACGCCATGGCGGCTGGCGTCGCGCAGGCGGGTGTCGATCGGGATGAACGCCGGCCACAGGGTGTCCGGGTAGGTGTCGCGCAGCATGCGCAGGGCTCCGATGGAGGCCTGGGTCCGGCGGTCGAACAGCGTCGGCACTATGGTGAAGGGCAGCGCCTGGCGCCGCGAGCGGTTGACCATGTTGAGGGTGTTGACCATGCGCTCCAGGCCCTTCAGCGCCAGGAACTCGGTCTGCACCGGGATCACCAGGTGCTGGCTGGCGGCCATGGCGTTGACCATCAGCACGCCCAGCAGCGGCGGGCTGTCGATGATGGCGTGGTCGAAGTCCTGCCACAGCTGCGCCAGGGCCTTGGAGACCACCAGGCCCAGGCCGTTCTGCCCGGGCGACTGGCGCTCCAGGGTGGCCAGGGCGGTGCTCGACGGCAGCAGGGCGATCTTCTCGTGGCTGGTGGGCAGCAGCAGTTGCCGCGGCAGCCCCTCGGGCACCGCGCCCTGGTGCTGGAACAGGTCGAAGACGCTGTGCTCCAGGGTGTCCGGGTCGTGCCCGAAGTAGCTGGTCATGGAGCCGTGGGGGTCGAGGTCGACCACCACCACGCGCTTGCCGGCGTCGGCCAGCAGGCCGGCCAGGGCGATGGACGAGGTGGTCTTGCCGACGCCACCCTTCTGGTTGGCTACCGCCCAGACTTTCATGCTGCTCTCCCCGGTCCGTATGCTCGGTTCATGTCTTTCATCGTTCTCAGCTCCCAGGCGCGGGCGCCGGCGCCGCCGACGGGGAATTGACGGTTGCCGCCGCGGGCGCATCGCTGGCAGCCACCGGTGCAGGTTGCGTGCCAGCCTGCCGCAGGGCGCCATCCGGCTGCGCCTTGGCGCTGCCCACGCCGCTGACGCTACGGCGCACTTCCAGGTTGCGGGAGATCACCAGCACCACCCGGCGGTTGCGCGCGCGGCCCTCGGCGCTGGCGTTGTCCGCCACCGGCTGGAACTCGCCGTAGCCCACCGCCGCCATGCGCGAGGGGGAAACGCCGTCCTGGGCCAGCAGGCGGACTATGCTCGCCGCCCGCGCCGCCGACAACTCCCAGTTGGTGGGGTACTGGGCGTTGTGAATGGGGACGTTGTCGGTGAAGCCCTCGACGTGGATGGGGTTCTGGTAGGGCGCCAGAATCCCGGCGACCTTCTCGACGATGCCGAAGGCGGCGTCCGCCGGCATGGCGTCGCCGCTGGGGAACAGCAGGCTGGAGTTGAGGGTGATCTCGATCCACAGCTCGTTGCCGCGCACGCTCAACTGGTCGCTGCCGATCAGGTCGCCGAACTGTGCGCGCACGGCATCGGCTATCTGCGTCAGCGGGTCGCCGTCGAGGTTGTCGTCGCCGCCCTGCTGCATGGCGTCGCTGGGCTGCCGGGTGGTGCGCGGGCGGTCGTCGCCCACCGGGATCGGCCTGATCGAGCGGTCCGGCTGGTTGAACACGCCGGTGAGGGTCTCGGAGAGGATCTTGTACTTGCCCTCGTTGATCGAGGAGATGGAGTACATCACCACGAAGAAGGCGAACAGCAGGGTGATGAAGTCCGCGTAGGACACCAGCCAGCGTTCGTGGTTCTCGTGCTCCTCGCGGGGCGGGCGGCGGGCCATGGCGCAGCGCCCCTCAGCCGACGAAGCCTTGCAGCTTCAGTTCGATGGAGCGCGGGTTCTCGCCCTCGGCGATGGACAGCAGGCCTTCCATGAGCATTTCCCGGTAGCTGGACTGGCGCAGCACCAGGCTCTTGAGCTTGTTGCCCACCGGCAGCAGCAGCAGGTTGGCCATGCCCACGCCGTAGATGGTGGCGACGAAGGCCACGGCGATGCCGTTGCCCAGCTGGCTGGGGTCGGCCAGGTTGCCCATCACGTGGATCAGGCCCATGACCGCGCCGATGATGCCGATGGTCGGCGCGTAGCCGCCCATGGCCTCGAACACCTTGGCGGCCTGCAGGTCGCGGCCTTCCTGGTTGAACAGGTCGACTTCGAGGATGCTGCGGATGGCCTCCGGCTCCACGCCGTCCACCAGCAGCTGCAGGCCCTTGCGCGCGTAGGGGTCGGGCTCGGCGTCGGCGATGGTCTCCAGGCCCAGCAGGCCTTCCTTGCGCGCGGTCATGCTCCAGCCCACCACGCGGTTGATGCCGCCGGGCAGGTCGATCTTCGGCGGCAGGACGATCCAGCGCAGCAGGCTCAGGGCGCGCTTGAGCACCAGCACCGGGGTCTGCACCAGGGCCGCGGCCAGGGTGCCGCCGACCACGATGAGCGCCGCCGGGCCGTTGGCCAGGGCGCTGATGTGCCCGCCCTCGAGGAAGTTGCCGCCGATGATGGCGACCAGCGCGAGGATCAGGCCGACGAGGCTCAGTACATCCATCAGCCACAGGCCTCGGAGAGGTGCCGGCCGATGTCGTCGAGGCTGTACACGGCGTCGGCCAGGCCGGCCTTGGCGATGGCCATGGGCATGCCGTAGATCACGCAGCTGGCCTCGTCCTGGGCCCACACCTGGCTGCCGCTCTGCTTGAGCATGCGCGCGCCCTCGCGGCCGTCGGCGCCCATGCCGGTGAGGACCACCGCCAGGACCTTGTCGCCGTAGGCCTTGGACGCCGAGCCGAAGGTGACGTCGACGCAGGGCTTGTAGTTCAGGCGCTCGTCGCCGGGGAGGATGCGCACCACCCCGCGCGAGTCGATCATCATCTGCTTGCCGCCGGGCGCCAGCAGGGCCAGGCCGGGGCGCAGGTGGTCGCCGTCCTCGGCTTCCTTGACGCTGATCTTGCAGAGCTTGTCCAGGCGCTCGGCGAAGGCCTTGGTGAAGGCCGCCGGCATGTGCTGGATCAGCACCAGGGGTGCGGGGAAGTTGGCCGGCAGCTGGGTCAGCACCCGCTGCAAGGCTACCGGCCCACCGGTGGAGGTACCGATGGCGACCAGCCGGTAGGGCTTACGCTTTGGCGCGGCGGAGGCCGCCGGGGCCGAGGCCGGGGCGGGTACCGGCTGCGCGGAAGCGCGCGGCGCGGCGCTGGCCGGCGCCGGGGCGCTGGCGCCGCTGCCGGGGGAGCTCAGGAAGGACGCGTAGCGGCGGTTGGCGCGGGCGATGCTGTGGACCTTCTCGCAGAGCAGCTGGCGCACCTTCTCGGGGGTGCGCGAGATGTCCTCGAAGTTCTTCGGCAGGTAGTCCACCGCGCCGGCGTCCAGGGCGTCGAGGGTGACGCGGGCGCCTTCGTGGGTCAGCGAGGAGAACATCAGGACCGGCGTCGGGCAGCGCTGCATGATGTTGCGCACCGCGGTGATGCCGTCCATCAGCGGCATCTCGTAGTCCATGGTGATGACGTCGGGCTTGAGCGCCAGCGCCTGCTCGATCGCCTCGCGGCCGTTGGTGGCCGTGCCGACCACCTGAATCTGCGGGTCGGCGGAGAGGATCTCCGAGACGCGGCGGCGGAAGAATCCCGAATCGTCCACTACCAGGACTTTGACAGCCATAAACACTCCTGATTGAAGCCTTGCGGGCGCGCGGGCGTCCCCGCGCGCCGGGTTCAGATACGCCGCGCGTAGCGCTTGAGCATGCTCGGCACATCGAGGATCAGGGCGATGCGCCCGTCGCCGGTGATGGTCGCCCCGGCCATGCCGGGGGTGCCCTGGAGCATCTTGCCCAGGGGCTTGATCACCACCTCTTCCTGGCCCACCAGCTGGTCGACCACGAAACCGATGCGCTGGGTGCCCACCGAGATGATCACCACGTGGCCCTCGCTGGATTCGTCGCACTGCGCGCCCGGCACCAGCCAGCGCTTGAGGTAGAACAGCGGCAGGGCCTTGTCGCGGACGATCACCACTTCCTGGCCGTCGACCACGTTGGTGCGCGACAGGTCCAGGTGGAAGATCTCGTTGACGTTGACCAGCGGGAAGGCGAAGGCCTGGTCGCCGAGCATCACCATCAGCGTCGGCATGATCGCCAGGGTCAGCGGCACCTTGATGACGATCTTCGAGCCCTGGCCCTTGGCCGAGTAGATGTTGATGATGCCGTTGAGCTGGGAAATCTTGGTCTTCACCACGTCCATGCCGACGCCGCGGCCGGACACGTCGGAAATCTCGGTCTTGGTCGAGAAGCCCGGGGCGAAGATCAGGTTGTAGCAGTCCGACTCGCTCAGGCGCTCGGCGGCGTCCTTGTCCAGCAGGCCCTTCTCCACCGCCTTGGCGCGGAGGATGTCCGGGTCCATGCCCTTGCCGTCGTCGGAGATCGACAGCAGGATGTGGTCGCCCTCCTGCTCGGCGGACAGCACCACCCGGCCGCCGCGCGCCTTGCCGGCGGCCTCGCGCTCCTCGGGCGACTCGATGCCGTGGTCCACGGCGTTGCGCACCAGGTGCACCAGCGGGTCGGCCAGGGCCTCGACCAGGTTCTTGTCCAGGTCGGTCTCCTCGCCCACCAGCTCGAGGTTGATCTCTTTCTTCAGGTTGCGCGCCAGGTCGCGCACCAGCCGCGGGAAGCGTCCGAAGACCTTCTTGATCGGCTGCATGCGCGTCTTCATCACCGACATCTGCAGGTCGGCGGTGACCACATCGAGGTTGGCCACGGCCTTGGCCATGGCCTCGTCGCCGCTGTTGCTGCCCAGGCGCACCAGGCGGTTGCGCACCAGCACCAGCTCGCCGACCATGTTCATGATCTCGTCCAGGCGCGCGGTGTCCACGCGCACCGTGGTTTCCGCCTCGCTGGCGCTCTTCTCGTGGGCCGGCGCGGGAACGGCGGCTGGGCGCGGGCTGTCCGCGGGCTTGGCGGCCGGCTTGGGCGCGGGCTTGGGCTTGGCCACGGCGGCCGGCTCGGCGGCCTTGGCCGGCGCGGGGGCGGCTGACGGGGCCGGCGTGGCGGCAGCGTCGGCGCTGAACTTGCCCTTGCCGTGCAGTTGGTCCAGCAACGCCTCGAATTCGTCGTCGGTGATGTTGTCGCCGCCGGCGGCGGGCGCCTCGGCTTCGGCCGGCGCAGCGGGTTCTTCCGTCGCACCGCCGAACTTGCCCTTGCCGTGCAACTGGTCGAGCAGCGCCTCGAACTCGTCGTCGGTGATCTCGTCGCCAGCGGCCGGCGCTTCGGCCGGAGCGGGCGCAGCGGCCGACTCTTCCGGCAGGCTGCTGGCGCCGCTGAACTGGCCCTTGCCGTGCAACTGGTCGAGCAGGGCCTCGAATTCGTCGTCGGTGATCTCGTCGCCGGCGCCGGCGGCCTCGGCCTGCGGCGGCTGTTCGGCCTGCGGCGCCTGGTCGCCCGGCTGCAGGGCGTCGAGCAGTTGCTCGAACTCGGCGTCGGTGATGTCGCCATAGGCGGCCGGCTCGGCGGCGGGTTCCGGCGCGGCGGCTTCTTCCCGGGGCGCGGCTTCGACGGCGTCGTCCTCGCCCGGTTCGGCCAGGCGCGCCAGCGCGGCGAGCAGCTCGGGGGTGGCCGGGGTCGGCTCTTCCTGGTCGCGGACCTGGGCGAACATGACGTTGACCGTGTCCAGCGCCTGCAGGACCACGTCCATCAGCTCGGAGGTGACGCGGCGTTCACCCTTGCGCAGGATGTCGAAGACGTTCTCCGCCACGTGGCAGCACTCCACCAGGGCGTTCAGCTGGAGGAAGCCGGCGCCGCCCTTGACGGTGTGGAAACCACGGAAAATGGCATTGAGCAGGTCCATGTCGTCCGGCCGGCTTTCCAGCTCGACCAGTTGCTCGGACAGTTGCTCGAGAATCTCGCCGGCCTCCACCAGAAAGTCCTGGAGGATCTCGTCATCGGCGTCGAAGCTCATTCGGTGCTCCCCACGGTGTGTTCACACACCTCAAAAACCAAGGCTGGACAACAGGTCATCGACGTCGTCCTGACCGGATACGACGTCCATTCTCTTATCGGCAGCAACCTGCGGACCTTCACCCTTGGACGATCTTTCTTTTTCCACGGCCGTGCGCAGGCCCTCGTGGTCGTGCTCGATGCCGGCGTAGCGGTCCACCTGCCCGGCCATCCAGACCAGCTTGACCAGGTTGCTCTCCACCTCGGTGACCAGCCGGGTGACGCGCTTGATCACCTGCCCGGTGAGGTCCTGGAAGTCCTGCGCCAGCAGGATGTCGTTCAGGTGCGCGGAGAGCTTGCGGCTGTCCTGGGCGCTGCTGTAGAGGAAGGCCTCGACACGCTTGGCCAGCTCGCGAAAGGCCTCAGGGCCCAGCTCGCGGCGCATGAAGCGCGACCACTGTTCCTGCAGCTCCTTGGCCTCGCCCTCGATGTGGCCGACCAGCGGCGTGCACTCTTCCACCAGGTCCATGGTGCGGTTGGCCGCCTTCTCGGTCATCTGCACCACGTACGACAGGCGGTCGGTGGCGTCGGCGATCTGCGACATTTCCTCGGCGTGGCGCGAGCGCGGGTCGATCTGGAAATTGACGATGGCGTTGTGCAGCTCGCGGGTGAGCTTGCCAACCTCCTGGTAGAGGCCGCGGTCACGGGCCTGGTTGAGCT
This sequence comes from Pseudomonas delhiensis, assembly GCF_900187975.1. Taxonomy (GTDB): domain Bacteria; phylum Pseudomonadota; class Gammaproteobacteria; order Pseudomonadales; family Pseudomonadaceae; genus Pseudomonas; species Pseudomonas delhiensis. The sequence goes on from NZ_FZPC01000018.1 coordinate 149,011, forward strand.
CCTGGATGAGCTGCACGGCCTGCTGCACTTCGCCGCGCTCCAGGCTCTCGACCAATTCGCGCGCGTGTTTCTTCAGGGTCGACTCGAAGTCGCCCCCCTTGGATTCGTTGACGAGATCCATGACGCCCTCTTGGTCGGCTTCAGCCGCCGACCCGCTCGAATATCTTCTCGATCTTCTCTTTCAGCACCTGGGCGGTGAAAGGCTTGACCACGTAGCCGTTGACCCCGGCCTGGGCCGCTTCGATGATCTGGTCGCGCTTGGCCTCGGCGGTGACCATCAGCACCGGCAGGTGCTTCAGGCGCTCGTCGGCGCGCACCGCGCGCAGCAGGTCGATGCCGGTCATGCCGGGCATGTTCCAGTCGGTGACGAGGAAGTCGAAGTTGCCGCTGTGCAGCATCGGCAGCGCGGTGGTGCCGTCATCGGCTTCCGCGGTGTTGGTGAACCCCAGGTCGCGCAGGAGGTTCTTGATGATGCGCCTCATCGTGGAGAAGTCGTCCACGATGAGAATTTTCATGTTCTTGTCCAAACCTGCCTCCGTCCAGTCCCGGCGCGCCGTGGCGGGCGCGCCTTGAATACCCTTGGGCGGGCGCCCTGGCGGCGCCTGCCGTGTTGCTTGTCGGTGGCGGGGTGCCCCGCCCTTTCGCCGCCCTCATAGCAAAGGGCCAGCAGTTGTCGAACCGACGGGATTCTATACGCCCCGCCGGAAAATTCCGTTACTTCCTTGCGTCCACCGGTCGATCAGTGCGCACGCCACTCCGACAGCCGGGCCCGCAGGCGCGCGGCGCACTGGCTGTGCAGCTGGCTGACCCGCGACTCGCTCACCCCGAGCACCTCGCCGATCTCCTTGAGGTTCAGCTCCTCGTCGTAGTACAGCGCCAGCACCAGGCGCTCGCGCTCGGGCAGCTTGGTGATGGCGTCGGCCAGCGCCTGCTGGAAACGCTCGTCCTCCAGGCCGTGGGAGGGCTCGTTGTCCAGGTGCGTGGTGTCTTCCGCCGGGCCCTGGGCGCCTTCCTGCAGCAGGTCGTCGAAGCTGTACAGGCGGCTGCCCTGGGTGTCGCTCAGGATCGCGTAGTAATCGTCGAGGCTCATATTGAGTTCGGCAGCGACTTCCTGATCTTTAGCGTCGCGTCCGGTTCGCGCCTCGATGGTGCGGATCGCGTCGCTGACCAGGCGGGTGTTGCGGTGCACCGAACGCGGCGCCCAGTCACCCTTGCGCACCTCGTCGAGCATGGCCCCGCGGATGCGGATGCCGGCGTAGGTCTCGAAACTGGCTCCCTTGCCCTGGTCGTACTTCTTCGCCGCCTCGAGCAGGCCGATCATCCCGGCCTGCATCAGGTCCTCCACCTGCACGCTGGCCGGCAGCCGGCCCAGCAGGTGGTAGGCGATACGCTTGACCAGCGGCGCATAGCGCTGGATCAGTTCTTCCTGGGAATTGCGCGCCTGCGTCTTGCTGTACATAAGCGCTCCGGAGCCGCTCATCATACGGTCGAACCCGTGGTCGGATGCTGCACCAGGCGCTCGACGAAGAACTCCAGGTGCCCGCGCGGGTTGGCCGGCAGCGGCCAGCTGTCGACTTTCTGGGCGATGGCGCGGAAGGCCAGCGAGGCCTTGCTGCGCGGGAAGGCTTCATACACCGAGCGCTGCTTCTGCACGGCCTTGCGCACCGACTCGTCGTAGGGGATGGCGCCGACGTACTGCAGCGCCACGTCGAGGAAGCGGTCGGTGACCTTGGTCAGCTTGGCGAACAGGTTGCGCCCTTCCTGCGGGCTGTGCGCCATGTTCGCCAGCACGCGGAAGCGCGTCATGCCGTAGTCGCGGTTCAGCAGCTTGATCAGTGCGTAGGCATCGGTGATCGAGGTCGGTTCGTCGCAGACCACCAGCAGCACTTCCTGGGCCGCGCGGACGAAGCTGACCACCGAATCGCCGATGCCGGCAGCAGTGTCCACCAGCAGCACGTCGATGTTCTCGCTGATGTCGCTGAAGGCCTGGATCAGCCCGGCGTGCTGCATGGGCGAGAGCTGCACCATGCTCTGCGTGCCCGAGGCCGCCGGGACGATGCGGATGCCGCCGGGGCCCTGGAGGATCACGTCACGCAGGTCGCATTCGCCTTCGATGACGTCGGCCAGGGTGCGCTTGGGCGAAAGCCCCAGCAGCACGTCGACGTTGGCCAGGCCGAGGTCGGCGTCCAGCAGCATGACGCGGCGGCCGAGGTCGGCCAGCGCCATCGCCAGGTTCACCGAGACGTTGGTCTTGCCGACGCCACCCTTGCCACCGGTGACCGCGATTACCTGAACGGGATGCATACCCATAGTCTTACCTTGTCTCTTCATCGTCCCCGGCGCGGTGGGCGCCTGGGTCTGCCGGTCGCGGTGCTCTCCCGCCACCAGCGCTTACGGATCTGCTCGAGCATCCGTATCCGCCTGGAACCCCCGCGTGCGGGGGCGCCCCTGGAATCCGTCAGCCGACGTGTCGCGCCGGCTGCTGATAGAGGCCGGCGAACATGCCGGCCATGGTGTCCTCGCATGGCTCCTCGGGAGCCTGCAGGCTGACCGCGCGGCTGACCAGCTGGTGCGCGCGCGCCACCTGCAGATCATCCGGAATTCGCGGCCCGTCCGCCAGATAGGCAACCGGCATGCGTTGTGCTATCACCAGCGCCAGGGCCTCGCCCAGGCTGCCCGCCTCGTCCAGCTTGGTCAGTATGCAACCGGCCAGGCCGCAGCTGCGATAGGCATGCCAGGCGGCCTTGAGCACCTGGCTCTGGCTGGTCGCGGCCAGCACCAGGTAATTCTTCACGCTCAGGCTCTGCGCCGCCAGGGCCTCGAGCTGCATGCGCAGCGCCGGGTCGCTGGCCGGCAGGCCGGCGGTGTCGATCAGCACCAGGCGCTTGCCCGCCAGCGGCGCCATGGCCTGCAGCAGCGACTGGCCGGGGTCGACCAGGGTCACCGGCACGTTGAGGATGCGGCCCAGGGACTTGATCTGCTCCTGGGCGCCCAGGCGGAAGCTGTCCATGCTGACCAGCGCCAGGTTGTGCGCACCGTACTTGAGGACGTAGCGCGCCGCCAGCTTGGCCAGGGTGGTGGTCTTGCCCATGCCGGCCGGGCCGACCAGGGCGATCACCCCGCCCTGCTCCAGCAGGTCGGCGTCGGGGGTGCGGATCGAGCGCGCCAGGTGGGCCAGGAGCATGCGCCAGGCCTGCTTGGGGTCGACGATCGAGGCCACGCGCTCGAGCAGCTGGCGGCCCAGGTCCGCCGGCATGCCCATGCGCTGCAGGCGGCGCCACAGGCCGGCCTGCTTCGGGCGCTGGTGCTGCAGCTGGCTCCAGGCGATGGAGCCCAGCTGCACTTCGAGCAGCTCGCGCAGGCCGTTGAGTTCGAAGCGCATGGCGTCCAGCGCCTGCTGGCTGACGGCGGCCGGCGCGGCGGCGGGCGCCGGGGCGGCCATGGCCTCGGCCAGGCTCGGGCGTTTGGCCGGCTCGGCGCCGTACAATTGACGGTCCTTGCGCGCGGTGGCGGCGGCGCGCACCGGGCTGTCCAGCTCGGCGCGGGCCTGGGCGATGCGCTGCTGGGTCTGGCGCAGCTCGGCCTCCAGCGCCGGGTTCGGCTTGCTGGCCGCTGCCGGTGGCTGGTAGTCCAGCGCCGCGGTCAGCTCGACACCGCCGGCGACCCGGCGGTTGCCGATGATGGCGGCATCCGCGCCCAGCTCGTCACGGACCAGTTTCATGGCCTGACGCATATCGGCGGCGAAGAAGCGTTTAACCTGCATGGCGCTGTCCTTCAGTTCTGTCCAACGGTGGCGACGATGGTGACTTGCTTGTTATCCGGAATTTCCTGGTAGGCCAGCACGCTCATGCTCGGCACCGCCATCCGCGCGAAACGCGACATCATCGCGCGGATCGGCCCGGCCACCAGCAGGATCGCCGGCTTGCCGAGCATTTCCTGGCGCTGTGCGGTCTCGACCAGCGAGCGCTGCAGTTTTTCCGCCATGCCCGGCTCCAGCAGAATGCCGTCTTCCGAACCTTGCCCGGCCTTCTGCATGCTGTTCAGCAAGATCTGTTCCAACCTGGGCTCGAGGGTGATCACAGGCAGCTCCGGCTCTAGTCCCACGATGCCTTGGACGATTGCGCGGCTCAGCGCCACCCGTACCGCGGCCACCATGGCGGCGGGATCTTGACTCTTGGCGGCAACGTTGGCGATGGCCTCGGCGATGGTGCGGATGTCACGCACCGGCACCTGCTCCTGCAGCAGGTTCTGCAGGACCTTGAGCAGGGTGGACAGGGAAATCAGCCCCGGAACCAGCTCTTCCGCCAGCTTCGGCGAGGTCTTGGCCAGCAGCTGCAGCAGTTGCTGGACTTCCTCGTGGCCGAGCAGCTCGTGGGCATGCTTGTGCAGCACCTGGTTGAGGTGGGTGGCGACCACGGTGCTGGCGTCCACCACGGTGTAGCCCAGGGACTGCGCCTGGTCGCGCTGGCCGGGCTCGATCCACACGGCTTCCAGGCCGAAGGCCGGGTCCTTGCCGGCGATGCCGTTGAGGGTGCCGAAGACCTGGCCGGGGTTGATCGCCAGCTCGCGGTCCGGGTAGATCTCCGCCTCCGCCACGCTGACGCCCATGAGCGTCAAGCGATAGGCGTTGGGCAGCAGGTCGAGGTTGTCGCGGATGTGCACCGAGGGCATCAGGAAGCCCATGTCCTGGGACAGCTTCTTGCGCACGCCCTTGATCCGCGCCAGCAGCTGGCCGCCCTGGTTGCGGTCCACCAGCGGGATCAGCCGGTAGCCGACCTCCAGGCCGACCATGTCCACCGGGGTCACGTCGTCCCAGCCCAGCTCCTTGGTTTCCTGGGCGCGCTGGGCCGGCAGCAGTTCCTGCTGGCGCTGGGTTTCCTGGACCTCGGCCTGGGCCGCCTTGCGCTGGCGCTGGACGATCAGCCAGGCGCCGCCGGCGGCCACCGCGCCGAGGCCGATGAAGGAGACGTGGGGCATGCCCGGGACCAGGCCCATGGCGATGAGGATGGCGGCGGAGATGGCCAGGGCCTTGGGCGAGGCGAACATCTGCCGGTTGACCTGCTGGCCCATGTCCTCGGAGCTGGAGACGCGGGTCACCATGATCGCCGCGGCGGTGGACAGCAGCAGCGACGGCAGCTGCGCCACCAGGCCGTCGCCGATGGTCAGCAGGGCGTAGACCTTGCCGGCGTCGCCGAAGGACATGGAATGCTGGATCACGCCGATCAGGTTGATGAAGAGGATCAGCAGGCCGGCGACGGCGTCGCCGCGGACGAACTTGCTGGCACCGTCCATGGAGCCGTAGAAGTCGGCCTCCTGGGCCACCTCGGCGCGGCGTTTCTTGGCCTCGGCCTGCTCGATGAGGCCGGCGTTGAGGTCGGCGTCGATGGCCATCTGCTTGCCGGGCATGGCGTCCAGGGTGAAACGCGCGCTCACTTCGGAGATGCGCCCGGCGCCCTTGGTGACCACCACGAAGTTGATGATCATGAGGATCGCGAAGACCACGATGCCGACCACGTAGTTGCCGCCGATCACCACCTCGCCGAAGGCCTGGATCACCTTGCCGGCGGCGGCGTGGCCATCGTGGCCGTGGAGCAGCACCACGCGGGTGGAGGCGACGTTCAGCGCCAGGCGCAGCAGGGTGGCGACCAGCAGGATGGTCGGGAACACGGCGAAGTCCAGCGGGCGCAGGGCGTACACGCAGACCAGCAGGACGACGATGGACAGGGCGATGTTGAAGGTGAAGAGCACGTCCAGCAGGAACGGCGGGATCGGCAGGGTCATCATGCCCAGCATCGCCAGCAGCAGCAGCGGCACACCCAGGTTGCCGCGGCCCAGCCCGGCCAGGTTGCTGCGCACTGTTCCGATCAATTGCGTACGATCCACCCCGAACTCCCCTGCCCTGGTACAACAAACTTTTGACGCCGACGGTGCCGGCGCAAGGGTATCTGCAGGAAGCGTTCCAACTTTTCCGGAGCCAGGTGTGGCGCGGATTTCCGACGAAATCCCGGGGGGCGGCCAAGGCCAACGGCGGGAGTGGCGACGTAGCCAGGAGTATCAGGATGGCTGCGGATTTTCCGGCCGCTCAGGACAGCCCCCTCTCCCGCTTGCGGGAGAGGGTTGGGGAGAGGGCGCTCTAAAGCCCAGCACCTAAAGTCCCCTGCAAACCCCGTTCGCGAGCAAGCTCGCTCCTACGAAAAGCACCTCGGCAGCGCTTCCTTGTAGGAGCGCGCCCTGCGCGCGATTCGCGGGCAGGGCCCGCTCCTACACTTCCGGGTAGCCGGGGTGATGGGTTCGTCGCCCCGGCAAGCAAAAAAACCGCGGCCGAAGCCGCGGTTTTCTGGGTCACGCCAGGATCAGTGGACCAGGATCGAGGCCTTCTTCGCCCGGACCTTCTCCGGGTTGATCAGGAAGCGGGCCAGGGCCGGCAGCAGCCAGAGCGCGCCGAACATGTTCCACAGCAGCATGAAGGTCAGCATCAGGCCCATGTCGGCCTGGAACTTGATGGCCGAGAAGATCCAGGTGGCCACGCCGATGGCCAGGCACAGGCCGGTGAACAGCACGGCCTTGCCGGTGGACTTCAGGGTCTCGTAGTAGGCCTCCTGCAGCGACAGGCCCTGGCGCAGGAACGACTCCAGGCGGGTGTAGATGTAGATCCCGTAGTCCACGCCGATGCCCACGCCGAGCGCGATCACCGGCAGCGTCGCCACCTTGACGCCGATGCCGAGGGTGGCCATCAGCGCGTTGCCCAGCACCGAGGTGAGGATCAGCGGCAGGACGATGCAGAGGGTCGCGGCGAAGGAGCGGAAGGTGATCATGCACATGACCGCCACGCAGATGTAGACCAGCACCAGGATGATCAGCTCGGACTGCTTGATCACCTCGTTGGTGGCCGCCTCGATGCCGGCGTTGCCCGCGGCCAGCTTGAACTTCAGGTCATCCTTCTCGTGCTCGGCGGCGAACTCCTGCACGGCATGCACGGCGCGGTCGAGGGTCTCGGCCTTGTGGTCGTTGAGGAACACCAGCAGGGGCGCCAGCGAGCAGCTGCTGTTGTACAGGCCGTCGGCGCGGCTGATGGAGTTGTTCAGCACGTCCTTGTTGCGCGACAGGGTCTCCCACTTCAGGTTGCCCTCGTTCATGCCCTTGATCACCTGCTTGGACACGGTGACCAGGGAGATGGCCGACTGCACGCCCTCGGTGTTCTCCAGCTTCCACGACAGCTCGTCGATGGCCTGCAGCGTCTGGTGCGCGGAGCAACCCTCGGCCGCCGACTCGACCATCACCACCAGCACGTCGGAGCTGGTGGAGTAGTTGCGGATGATGAAGTCGTTGTCCTGGTTGTAGCGCGAGTCCGGGCGCAGCTCCGGGGCGCCCTGGTCGAGGTCGCCGATCTTCAGGTGATGGCCCTGCCAGAGGCCGCCGGCGAACATCACCAGGGCGATCAGGATGGAGATGGGCGCCACCTTGGAACTGGCGAAGTTGGACAGCAGGCGCCAGAACGGATGCTCGCGCACCGCGTCCTTCTTGCTGCGCTCCACCGCGCGCTTGCTGATGCCGATGTAGGAGATCGCCACCGGCAGCAGGATCAGGTTGGTGAAGACGATCACCGCCACGCCGATGGAGGCGCCGATGGCCAGCTCGCGGATCACCCCGATGTCGATCACCAGCAGGGTGATGAAGCCCACGGCGTCGGCCAGGATGGCGATCATGCCCGGCAGGAACAGCTGGCGGAAGGTGCGCCGCGCGGCCAGCAGCGGGGTTTCCGCGTCACTGGACTGCAGGGCGATGCCGTTGATCTTCTGCACCCCGTGGGAAATGCCGATGGCGAAGATCAGGAAGGGCACCAGCATCGAGTACGGGTCCAGCCCGAAGCCGATGCAATGCAGCAGGCCGAGCTGCCAGATCACCGCCACCAGGGTGGTGGACAGCACGGCGATGGTCGAGCGCACGCACTTGGTGAACCACAGCAGCAGCACCAGGGTGATGACGAAGCAGATGCCGAAGAAGCCGACCACCATCAGCAGGCCGTCGATCAGGTCGCCGACCTTCTTGGCGAAGCCGACGATGTGGATCTTCACGTTGGGGTTCTGCACCTGGTACTTGTCGCGGATCTTCTCTTCCAGCTCATGGGAGAACTGGCGGTAGTCCAGCTTCAGCAGCTTGCTCTGGTCCTTGGCGTCGGGGTAGACCTCCAGCAGCGGCACGTCGACGATGCTGGACTTGAAGTTGTTCGCCACCAGGCGGCCGATCTGCCCGGACTTGAGCACGTTGTCGCGCAGCTTCTCCAGGGCCTTGGCCGAACCGTCGTAGGTCTGCGGGATGACCTCGCCGCCGGCGAAGCCTTCCTCGGTCACCTCGGTCCAGCGCACGCTGGGGCTCCACAGCGACTTCAGGCCGGAACGGTCGACGCCGGGGATGTAGAACACCTCGTCATGGATCTGCCGCAGGGTGTCCATGTACTCCTTGGTGAAGATGTCGCCGTTCACCGCTTCCACCGAGATGCGCACGGTGTTGCCCAGGTTGGCCAGGTCGTTGACGTGGGCCAGCATGTTCTGGATGAACGGGTGCTTGAGCGGGATCATCTTCTCGAAGCTGGTGGACGGCCGCACCTGGGTCGCCTGGAAGGCGAGGAACAGGGTCGCCAGCAGGCAGAGGACGATCACGATCGGGCGGTTGTTGAAGATCAGGCGCTCGAGCAGGGTCGCCTTGTCCTGGTGATGCGAATTGACTGCGTTCATGGGGCTTCCCCGGCTCATTGTTGTTCTGTCAGCTCGGCGCCGGTCGCCGAAGCCAGGTGGATGCCGCCCTGGCCGACCAGCACCAGGTTGCCGTCGCCGGCCGCGCCGACCCCGGCCAGCGCCAGGCGGTCGGGCCGGTTGAAGATGTTGAAGGTGCGGCCGTCGTCCTTGCTCACCAGCACGCTGCCGCTGTTGCCGACCACGGCGATGCTGCCGTCGGGCAGCAGCGAGCCTTCGGCCAGGCCGAACTCCAGCACGCCGTCACCGGCGATGGGCAGCGCCACCTGTTGCCAGGTGTCGCCGAAATCGGTGGAGCGGAACAGGTGCCCGCGCAGGCCATAGATGAGCACGGTGCCGGGCTGGGCGGTGCCGACGGCGCCGAACAGCGAACCCTCGTAGGGGCCCTGCAGTTTCTCCCAGGTCTGGCCCCAGTCCTTCGAGCGGAACAGGCTGCCGGACTCGCCCACCACCAGCAGGCCGGAATCCTTCACCGCGGCGATGCCGTTGAGGTGGAACTGGTCCTCGTTGTCCAGGCGCTCGCTGACGTCTTCCCAGCTCTTGCCGCCGTCGCGGGTTTCCAGCATGGCGCCGTAGGCGCCCACGGCCAGGCCGTGGCTCTCGTCCTGGAACCACACGTCCAGCAGCGGCGCCTCGCGCTTGAGGTCCTCGAACTGGCGCGTCCAGGTGGCGCCGGCGTCCTCGCTGACGAGAATCTGCGCGTCGTGGCCGACCGCCCAGCCCTTCTTGTCGTTGACGAAGAACACCGCGGTCAGCAACTGGCGGGTGGGCACCTTGGCCTGGATCCAGTTCTTGCCGTTGTCGTCGGAATAGAGGATGTGCCCGCGATCACCGACCGCCACCAGGCGCTTGCCGGCGTGGCTGACGCTCAGCAGCAGGCTGCTGGGGGCCTTGGCCGAGGCGATGGCATAGCCATCGGTGTCGCTGGCCGGCGCATCCGCCGCGCTGGCGTGCAGCGGAACGGCCGCCAGCCACAGCAGCGAGAACGCGCCGAGCAGCGAAAGCGATTTGCGCAGGGGGGACGGGGAAGCGGAAACCGAGGGCCCGGACGAACGCACGGACAGCTCGCCGGTGGCGTGCCGCAGATGCTCACGCATATAGCCTTACCTCTTTGTTTTTATTGCAGGCGGATAGGGAGTGGTCGTTATATGCCAGCCTTTCTGCAGCCTGACAATTAAAGGCACGTTATCTTTTGTTAAGCGCGGCGGGACTCATCCAAAAGGACTAGGGAAAGCTGCAGCCCAGTCACCACGCGGCTTCCAGCGGACACGAAAAAAGATACCGACGGTAACACTCCGGGTATTTGCGGGTACCTGGACGCGTCCGGGGAAACACTCGGGAACCTGCGGTGCGGATATGTGCAGGAGCGGACTCCGTCCGCGATCCGCGCGGGAATCTCCGGCTATCGCGGACAAAGTCCGCTCCTACGACCGTGCTTCCCTGGAATTGTAGGAGCGGGCCCTGCCCGCGATTTCGCGCGCAGGGCGCGCTCCTACAGGGGAATGGCGCGGGTGGGGCGGCGTAGGAGCGAATCTCATCCGCGATCCGCGCCGGAATCTCCGGCTATCGCGGACGAAGTCCGCTCCTACGGCCGTGCTTCCCTGGAATTGTAGGAGCGGGCCCTGCCCGCGATTTCGCGCGCAGGGCGCGCTCCTACAGGGGAATGGCGCGGGTGGGGCGGCGTAGGAGCGGATCTCATCCGCGATCCGCGCCGGAATCTCCGGCTATCGCGGACGAAGTCCGCTCCTACGGCCGTGCCCGAGCGTAGGGCGAATAACCGTTCGCGGTTATCCGCCGCCGGCCGGAACACCGATGCCCGGGACAATTGGCGGATAACGCCGTAGGCGTTATGCGCCCTACGTTGGAAGGGGTAGCGCAGGATGGGTTGAGCGAAGCGATACCCATCCTGCGAAGAGCACCTCGGCGCAAATCCACGGGCGAAAAAAAAGTGTTACCGGCAAGGCCGATAACACTTTTTCCGCCAGCTGCGCGCAGCGTCAGGCGAGGCTCTTGCTCACCACCTCGTAGACGTCGCTGGACAGCTCGCCCGAGGCCAGGATGCGTTCCAGCTCGGCGCGCATCAGGCCCTGGCGCGCCGGGGCATACTTGCGCCAGCGGGTCAGCGGCGCCAGCAGCCGCGAGGCGATCTGCGGGTTGAGCGCGTTGAGGGTGATCACCTGGTCGGCCAGGAAGCGGTAGCCGGCCCCGTCGGCGCGGTGGAAGTTGACCAGGTTCTGGTTGGCGAAGGCGCCGATCAGCGCGCGGATCTTGTTCGGGTTCTTCAGGGTGAAGGCCGGGTGGCCCATCAGCGCCTGCACCCGCTCCAGCCCGCCGGGCAGGGTGCAGCCGGCCTGTACGCTGAACCACTGGTCCATCACCAGCGGGTTGTCCTTGAAGTAGTCGGCGAACATTTCCAGGCCCTTGGCCTTCTCGTCGTCGTACGGCGAGTTGACCAGCACCGCCAGGGCGGTCAGGCGTTCGGTCATGTTGTCGCAGGACTCGTACTGCTCCAGGCAGGCCGCCAGCACCTCGTCGCCGCCCACCAGCATCAGGTAGGACAGCGCGATGTTCTGCAGGCTGCGCCGGGCGATGTGCTCGGCCTCGGCCACGTAGGGGGTCTTGCGCGAGATTTCGCGGTTGGCCTGGTAGCGCTGCCACAGCGGCTCGCGCAGGGCCTCGGCGATGCGCTGGCGGGCGAACTCGCGGGCGGCGTGGATGGCCTCGACGTCGGCCACCTCGCTCAGCTCGGTGAGGTAGGCCTCGCTGGGCAGCGAGAGCATCTCGGCGACCATCGCCTGGTCCAGCGCGTTGTCCTGCAGCAGGGTGTGGAAGGCGCTGAGCAGGCGCTCGTCGAGCACCAGTGGCTCGCCGCGCTGGTGCTGGCCGATCAGCTCCTGGAGCACCTGCACCGAGAGCTGCTGGCCGGCTTCCCAGCGGTTGAAGCCGTCCTCGTCGTACTGCATGAGGAACATCAGCTGGTCGCGGCCGTAGGGGAAGCTCAGCTTCACCGGCGCGGAGAAGCCGCGCAGCAGCGAGGGCAGCGGCTTCTCGGCCAGGCCGACGAAGGTGAAGGACTGCTCTGCCTCGGTCACCTGCAGCACGCGGTTGCTGCCGTGGGCATGTTCCTCGCCGGCCAGGCGCAGCGGCAGCGGGTTGCCCAGGGCGTCGAGCAGGCCCATTTCCACCGGGATGACGAAGGGCTGCTTGACCTGCTGGCCCGGGGTCGGCGGGCAGCTCTGGCGGAAGGTCAGGGTGTAGCGCTGCGCCGCCGCGTCGTAGCTTTCCTCCACCGCCAGGCGCGGGGTGCCGGACTGGCTGTACCAGCGCTTGAACTGCGTCAGGTCCACGCCGTTGGCGTCTTCCATGGCCTTGACGAAGTCGTCGCAGGTCACCGCCTGGCCGTCATGGCGCTCGAAGTACAGGTCGGTGCCCTTGCGGAAGCCCTCGGCGCCGAGCAGGGTGTGGATCATGCGCACCACTTCCGAGCCCTTCTCGTAGACGGTCAGGGTGTAGAAGTTGGAAATCTCGATGAACGAGTCCGGGCGCACCGGGTGGGCCATGGGGCCGGCGTCCTCGGCGAACTGGTTGGTGCGCAGGAAGGCCACGTCCTCCACGCGCTTGACGGTGCGCGAGTTCATGTCGGCGGAGAACTCGCTGTCGCGGAACACGGTGAAGCCTTCCTTGAGCGACAGCTGGAACCAGTCGCGGCAGGTCACGCGGTTGCCCGACCAGTTGTGGAAGTACTCGTGGGCCACCACGCCCTCGACGCGCTGGTGCGCGGCGTCGGTGGCGGTCTCGGCCCTGGCCAGCACGCAGCTGGAGTTGAAGATGTTGAGCCCCTTGTTCTCCATGGCGCCCATGTTGAAGTCGTTGACCGCGACGATCATGAAGATGTCCAGGTCGTACTCGCGGCCGTAGACCTTCTCGTCCCAGCGCATGGCCTTCTTCAGGCTGTCCATGGCGTGCTGGCACTTGTCGATGTTCTCCGGCTCGACGTAGATGCGCAGGGCGACCTCGCGCTCGCTCAGGGTGGTGTAGGTGTCTTCCACCGCCCAGAGGTCGCCGGCGACCAGGGCGAACAGGTAGGCCGGCTTCCTGAACGGGTCCTGCCAGGTGGCCCAGTGCCGCCCGTCCTCTTCCGAGCCGCTGGCCACCGGGTTGCCGTTGGACAGCAGCACCGGGTACTTGTGCTGCTCGGCCGAGACCGTGGTGGTGAAGCTGCTCATCACGTCCGGGCGGTCGAGGTAGTAGGTGATCTTGCGGAAGCCCTCGGCCTCGCACTGGGTGCAGAACATCTTGCCGGACTTGTACAGGCCTTCCAGCGCGGTGTTGCTCTCCGGGTGGATGCGCACCGTGCTGTCGACGGTGAACTGACTGGCGGTGGGCTGCAGGGTCAGGTGGTTCTCGTCCAGCTGGTAGTCGCCCTCCTCCAGCACCCGGTCGTCCAGGGCCACCCACTGCAGCTCCAGCTGCTGGCCGTCGAGCACCAGCGGCGGCAGGCCTTCGCCGCGCTCGGGGTTGCGCCGCATGACCAGTTGCGCGTGGACCAGGGTGTGGTCCTCGTACAGCTCGAAGGTCAGGTTGGTCTCGTCGATCAGGTACTCGGGCGCCTGGTAGTCCTTGAGGTAGATGACTTTCGGTTGATCGGTGCGCATGGTGGCCCTCCGGGCAGCTTCAAGCTTCGTGCTTCAAGCCGCAGGTTCGTGGTTCGCCGGCTCAGCTGGCCGCTTGAGGCTCATAGCTGATGGCTAGCTGATAAGCCGTGTACTTACGGATATTGATGACGCCGCTGTCGAAGATCAGGTACTGGCCCTTGATGCCTTGCAGGGTACCCTCCACCACCGGCGTCTTGTCCAGATCGAAGCTGGTGATCTTGGCCAGGTAGGCCTCCACCGGGTAGCGGATCTCGATCGGCTCGAGGTCGCTCACCGGCTGGATCGCCTGCAGGCCGAAGCGCTGCTGCAGCTCGCGCAGGCCCTCGGCGCAGTGGTCGAACAGCTGCTCGCGGATGGCCGCCAGGTCCAGCGGCTCGGCCTCGCCCTTGAGCAGGGCGCGCCAGTTGGTGCGGTCGGCCACCTGGCTGCGCAGCAGGTCTTCCACCAGCCCGGACTGCTGGCGCGTGGCCACGCGCAGGATCGGCAGCGCCTGGCGGGCGCCCTGGTCGATCCAGCGGGTCGGCACCTGGGTGGCGCGGGTGATGCCCACCTTCACCCCCGAGGAGTTGGCCAGGTAGACCACGTGGTCGGTCATGCAGAAGCGCTCGCCCCACTCCGGCTCGCGGCAGGTGCCTTCGTCGTAGTGGCACTTTTCCGGGCTGACGATGCAGCTGTCGCACTGCGCCAGCCTGGTGAAGCAGGGGTAGCAGTAGCCCTGGCTGAAGCTCTTCTTCGTCTTGCGCCCGCAATGGCAGCAGTGGATGGCGCCCAGGTACTCCAGGCGCACCGTCCTGCCGATCAGCGGGTTGACCGCGATTTCCTCCTCGCCGAGGCGGAAGGCGTACTGCACGGGGCTTTCAAGGCGCGCCGACATCTTGCTCAGGGCGCCGCGTCCTAGCTCTTTCATCAAAGCCCGGTCATCAGTGCAGCGAATTGGACGAGAAGAGGATGTTGGGGATCGGCTCGGCGTGGGACTCGCATTCCTGCGGGCCCATGTAGCCGGTGCGCTGGTCCTCGGGCAGGTTCTGCAGTTCCCAGGCGATCATCGCCTGCAGGCACAGTTCCTTCTGCTCCTGGGTGAGCTTGCGGCCGTCCGGCCACTTGCCGATCTCCACGGCGAGCTTGAGGCTCTCGTAGATGTCCGGGGTGATGTTCTCGATGGTTTCGGCGAAGGACGACATGGGGCCGGCTCCTGCTGGGGGCAAAACCGGCATTCTACCGGGCCCGGCGGCCTGGCGCACGAACAGAGGTCAAACGGTGGCATGGACGTAGGGCAATGAAATGGACTCCTCCCTCCTACGGCATCTAGGTGCCAGACTGATGTGTTGGCAACAGTCCCGGAGGGGGAGTCACGATGAACAT
>NZ_FZPC01000042.1 GCF_900187975.1 Pseudomonas delhiensis
TCATGGTTGTGATCGATGACCGTAAGGACCACGCGAGCGCCCTGATGGAGCGCGACATCATCTCATCGCTGGTGAAGTCCATGCTGTTCACCGACTTGGAGAAGCGCGGCGCCAGCCGAAGTCATCACTAAGCATGGCCCTAAGCCCCGCGCCCGCTGGGCTTTTCGCCCTCCCTTGACCGTCCTACTCGTTTTGGTAAATTTTCCCTGCCCTGGAGCTGGGAAGACAGCAGCTATCAGGACAAGGCCGCGCCATTGAGTGCGGCCTTTTCGTTTCCGGCCTAAGCTGAATTCCCTGCTCTGGAGGTTCCCATGGCCGACTCCCTTCTCCCCGCCCCGCTCTACCGCCTAAGCCTGAACATCAACGCCATCGGCTCGGCTGTCGAAGAACTGGCGATCTGGGTTGAGCAACGAGGTTCCACCGAGACCTCAGACGCCGTGAAGCTCCACCTGGAGACGCTGATCGAGAATGCGGAGTTCATTTCTGAGGCGCTGGTGGAGCCGATTGCGCGCGAAGAAGAGATAGCAAAGCCCCGCTGCGGGCTACTACTTTTGGTCCTTCATAATGTCGAGAAGGTCCTTTGCCGTTTGCATGCTCAATGGCAGCGGCGAGTCCTGCCCCTCTGATGCTTTCTCCCGATGGTGGAAGTAACGCATCAAAGCTATGAGCAGGACTGTTGGTATAGATGCCAAAGCCAAAATGATCGGAATGTCAGTGGCTGCATGGGACTTAAAGCTGAGCACGACATACCACTTCCCAAAGACGAAGCGACCATTACCGAGGAAGATGAACCCAACCAGCATAAGGTAGAAAAAACCAACCAACTGCATGGCTCGCCGGGCCAGCTTCTGCTCCCATTCGAAGCGCCAAATTTCCTTTCTCAGATAGTTCTGAAGGATTTTTGGATCTACGGAGCTTTCGCCTTCGGCCAATCCCTGGTTGTCGTTGCTCATAGGATGCCGAGGTTTCTCAGGCGATATTCCATTGCGGCGGTCGAAACACCGAAGGTAGCGGCCAGCTTTTTAAGATCGGCAACCTTCTCTTCGAAAATCATGTGCTTCACCAAGGCGGCGGGCATCAGAAGCGATGCGGCAAAGCGGTTTGCCGCAACCTCTCTAGGGTCGCGCACGCTAGCGCTCATCTGCTTGTCGGTATCACGCGGGGCGTCAACATCGCCATTTATATGGTGCCCGATCTCATGAGCTACCGTGAAGCGACGGCGTACTGCGGAATCAGCAGGATTGTAGGTAATCAGCGGATCACCATCGCGATAGCTGTAATGGCCGCTTTCGCGGTCAAGCGGCGAACCTGCCTGAACCTCAATGCCCATCTTCTCGGCAATGGCGATGGGGTCGACTGGAAGCTTGAAGTCCCAATGAGCCTTCAGGACGTCAAGCGCGGTGCTGTATCTCATGCGTCCCTCCTCTCTATGGCTGATGACAAGCTTTTGGCGGCGACATTATGCTTGCGCCGTTCCAATAGTCAATTTGGGCGCAATTGGCATTGTTTGCAAGGGTGGTACGAGTCAGAACTGCTCGACGTCCAGCAGCGCCCAGGGCCGCAGCCCCTGCTCCTTGGCCTGCTTCTCGGCAGCCAGTATCGCTTCGGTCCGGCTGATGCTCCGCGAGCGGTGCTCGAAGCGGAACGCCGGGCCGCTATCGCCCCTCACGCTCAAGACCACCAGGTAGCCGCCAACCGGCCTGCTGGCGTCCTTTGTCGTCTTCTTTCTCGCCGTGACTATGCCCAGGGCTTCGCGCATCTGTAGTTCGAGGTCTTCGGTAGGGCATCTTGGCTGTTCTGCTGATCAAGGCGCGGAGTATCGCAGGTCCGTAACACCTCAGATAGCGCAGAATCTGCAGCAGAGCGGACATGGCCCGCCCTATACGGACTCAGTGCCAACCCTCTCTCTTCGATCCGCACATCTTGCAGACGCTATAGTCCCCATAGCGCCCAGTATGACTCGACATCGGCCCTCCACAATTCTGGCATGGGCCATCTCGTTCGCCATTCTCCCAGCGCCAGATCGCCCATATCGCATACGCCGCCCAACACAGGCCGGCGAATGGAATGAGTGGCGTCCATGGAAATAACGACTGCGCCATGTTTCCAAGAAATAGCATTGGCCCGTCAGCCGACTGCAGTCGACCTAGCGTGATCATTATCACCATGCCGATTATGAAGGTGAGGGCCGGAAGCGCTAGGTTTCTGCACCAGCGCCAGATTGCGGTTATGTTGATATCCATGAATGCCTCCTTGCTGAGAAGGCATTGATATCGGAGTGGCATCGGTAGGTCAATTTTGAGGTGCGAGGTCGATGAATTACGTGATGATTGATCGCTTCATGCGCCTCGATGAGGTGCTCCATACCACCGGCCTGGGCAAGAACACCCTGTATCGTCGGGTTCGCGAAGGCTCGTTTCCGAAACAGGTGAGGATCGGCCCAAACTCGGTAGCTTGGCGGCAGTCGGATATCACCGAATGGATGAGTGATCCTGCTGGATATAGTGAAGGTTGCGGAAGGGTGGATGCTGATGATCGAGTCTAGCCCCATAGCCGGCGAACTGAGGGCCATCCGTTCACAAATCAGTGCTCTTGCTGAGAGCGTGGGGCGGCTTGCTGACCTGCTTGATGGACTATCCAGGGACTGGACTGGCGGGGAGAGGTTCTTGGCCGAAGCGCAAATGGCCGAGCACCTCGGAACGACTCTGGCCGCGCTTCGAACTAGGCGGTTCCGAAAGCAGATTCCTGACAGCGTTTGGATGAGGCAGGGCCGGAAGGTTCTCTATAGCACCGAGGCCTATAAGCGGTGGTTGGAGTCCGAGTGGGATGAGCGAATTGATGGACTCGCTCCTGCGGTTCAGCGCCAGCAGCCAGTAAAGCGCCGCATGAACAGTAAGATGAAGCCTCGCCGAAAGCCATACCCACTGCTGGTGTGATCGGTGGATGCCGGTAAGCATTGGTCTATCGGTATAGCTAGATTGGCAAGGTTAAGTTAACGAATTCAAACGATATTCAAAATCCGCTCAAGCCCAGACGCTACGCTGGCTTCGGGCTGGTCGTTAACTCCATTTGCTGATTAACGCCGAGGTTAACCGGGGCTCAAAAGGGGGATTTAATCTGCGAATGGGGGGGCACGCGGGGTCCTGTCAATTGTCCTTTTGAAAGTTACCCCACCCCCCTGATCAGAGGATGACCATGGCCCGTTCTGCGGCCTCCTTTGCCGTTTTGTCAGCATGGCAAGGGATGCAGAGCACCTGCATGTTGCTCTCCAAGTCATCACCACCCTTCCACAGCGGAATGACGTGATCCATGTGCCAACTATCGTAGTCGCAGGTCCTGCCGCAGCCAGCGCAGAAGGCCATTGCCTTGGTCCAAACCCTGAGTCGCATCTCTTGGCGCTTGCGGCCGGTGGTGCGCTTCTCTGATGGGGTTGGCAGGCTACGAACTTCCCTGCCCTTGAACTCCTGCAGGCGCGGCTTCAGTGTCCGGAGTCTGGCCATTAGCTATACCTCCCGGCCGCATCGACTGCGCGAGCGATCTGGCGCCCGATTTTCGCCCCGCTAGCCCTTTGTTCTTTGGTCGAGCCGCCGCCGGGCAGCGCGACGGTTACATTAATGCTGGTAGTGCGGTTGTCATTGTTGGTCTCGGCTATCGCTGTGCTTGCCTTGCTGATGGATGCATCCAGCTTTCCTGACCTCATCGCCTCTAGATTGCCCACGCCAATCCTTGCAGTGGACGCAGCATCGAAGACGAATTCTTTCCCATGGACGAAGCCTGCGACGTCATGAATTCCACCATTGCCGGTATAGCCACCAACCTCAAAGCCATCCAAGCCGATGGCAGCGATGTTCCCGACTATGCTGGCTGTCTCTGCCGCTACCGTGGCCATCGCTGCCAGGTTCAGGGGGAAAGGATTCGCGGCGGCCAAGGCGATACCCTCCTGAATGGCGACGGCAGCTCGGGCAATGGCGATGCCCTTCTCTACGGCGAACATTGCCTTGTAGATCCCCGAGGATTCGCCGGCATAGGACTTGGCCATCTCCGCCAGGCTGCCGAAGGTGCTTTCTGCTGTGGCGAGTTGGACAAGCTGGCGGTTCTTCTCGATGTTGGCCAATGCGGCTTCGTGCTGGCGCTTGAGTTCAAGCTCTTGCTCATCCCATTCGGAATTGAGGTCGGCGCGCTGTTCCCGGAATTTGCTGAGCATCTCCATTTGAGTTGCATACCAATCTTCGAGCTGCTTCTGCGCATCGTCGACCTTCATTAGTTCCCCGGCCGGCCCACCAACATTGGCATCGATACCGCCATATTTCGGAGCATCCGGAAATGCGGCATCGATGGCTCGATTGGTCTCTTTGCGCCGCTCACCTTCCGGCAGCGATGGCATCGACTCGATGATCTTCAGACGCTCTTTGAGCTGGTCGGTGAGTTGTTCTTCTTCCGTGCGCAGTGAGGACACCAGAGACCTGTAGTCTTCCTGCGCCTTCTTCTGCTTGTCGAAGGCGTCGGCGGTCGCGAGGGCTGCTTTCGCTCTTTCAAGTTGGGCCTCAGTGGCGCCTTCAGTCGCCAGCTTGAAGAGTTTCTCCTGGTCGGTAGACATCCCCAGAGTCTTCACCTGGTATTCCAGGTTGGTGATTTCATCGGCGATTGCCTCGGCCCTACGCTTGGCCGCCGCTGCGGCTTCGTCAGCAACTCGCTTGGCCTCGCGCTCAGCCTCTTTAGCCAGCCTCTCGGCTTCTTTCTTTGCCGCAGCGGCGGCCTCTTCGAGCTTGCGCTGCTCTTCCCGTTGCTTTCGAGCCTTTTCGGCATCTGCAGACTGCTGCTCGGCGGCTTTCTTCTCGGCAGCGGCCTGGGCTTCTGCGGCCTTTTGAGCCGCGGCAGAGGCTTTAGCCTGCTGCTCCTGAAGTTCGACAGCGACCTTTCGCTTGGCGTTGAGTTCGTCGATTTCCGCCAGGATGGACTGCGGCACTGCTTGTCCACCCTTCTCGAAAAGAGCAGCGTGACTCTTCAATTTGTCGAGTCGATCCTCGATGCGCACGATGTCATCCAGCGCCGGCCCGGTAATTGAGGCTGCAATGCTATCGCCTACCCATCCCATGAAATCGACCGTACCCTTGGCCGCATCAATGGTGCCGGTAGTGATGGTGACAATGGCCTTCGCCAGCTTGCTGGCGGCTTCGGCAGTGTCAGGATCCTTCAGCAAGGTGGTGAGCTGAGTGAGCTCCGGCAGCAGTTCTGCTGCCACCTTCTGACCGACACCGCCGGAGATCTTTCCGAAGGTATCCAGATCTCGATTGAACTGCTGGGCGCCCTTGATGGTTTTATCATCCAGGATGATGCCCAGGTTGTCTGCCTGGTCAGCGAGATCGGCCATACCCTTGCCGCCATTGCGCAGCAGCGGAATGAGGGAGGTGGTGTCGCTAGCCATCGCCTCAAGGTAGAAGGTCATTTCCTGCTGGGAAAGCCCAGCCTTCTCTAAGCTCTTGACGTACAGTCCGAGAGCCTGCGGGCCAGAGAGGTTGCGGAATTGGTCCGCAGTGACACCGACGTAGGGAGCGATGTTCTTGAAGAAGTCGAGCATCGGACCGCCGCCAGTTTCCAGGAACTCACCCACGCGGTCATTAACGTCCTTGTAGATATCGGCGAGCTTATCCTGTTCGATGCCGACCGTCTGAGCCGCATAGGCCATCTTCTGGAACTCGGTGTTACTGGCGTTCGATACGGCGGCCAGCTTGGCAATCTCATTGGCTGTTTCGACGGTTGACTTGATCCAGAGGGCGCCAGCACCAACCGCCACAGCCGAGGCGGCTCCAATGGCCTTGCCGGCCGCAGCGGCGCTTTTCTCAACCTGTTTGCGCCACTTCTCAGCGCTGCGTCCGCCCTTGTCCATGCCAGCAACGAAACCGCCAACCTGGGCGATCAGATCGAGTGTGAGGGTTCCTAGACTTTTCGAAGCCATGAGCATTCCTCAGTGCGTGATTTTGGGGAGTGAATCGATCGATATGGTCACCAGAAACGGATCGGGATCGCCGTTCCTGACAAGGACTGTTAGGTAATCAGGCTTCGCGATGACCACCTGCAGGTCCATGCCGCACTCTTTCAACTCAGCTAGACGTGCCGCTAGCGGCGGAGACATAACGGGGTGGTCGCTCATCGCTTGTTCTCCACGCTCGCCAGAAGCTCGGTCAGGAGCTTGATATCGCCTTCCAGGCGCTCGATGCGCTCCAGGGCCTTGATCAACTGCCCGCTCAGAATCGCAGCGGTTGCCAGGCCGAAGGCTTCCTTCGCTCCGCCCGCAGAGGCTTCCTTCGCTTGGGCTCCGATCCTCTTTACGAGCTCCTCGGCTCGATCTGCAGCGGTACGCATTACGCACCCCACTGAACGCCGGACAGCCAGGCAACAGAACCAGCCCGGGCGACTTCCCAGTTCAGGAAGCGTTCGGCCAGGGCGGCGGTGAGGTTGTTCTGCCAGAGCGGAAGGTACCCAGTACCACCTTGCCCATCGTCTACCTGGATGGTGGTGATATTGGATTGAAGGATATCGACACCCTCGTCGGTGAGGAGAATGCCTGCTGGATCGATCAGAGCCACCAGAGCGCCGTTGGAGTCCTTAGGTACTGAGTCGCTAGTCACAACTGGGACACCGAACAGCTCACCACCTCGCACAGTCAGACTGGTCTCGCCAAGCGACGCTTGCATCATCGACAGCTCAAGGGCGGTCTCTGGATGCATGGCGATCACTGCGGTTTCGAGCGAGCCATCGAAGGCGGAAAAGAGTGCGTGGATGTCTGCTCGAACGGCATCGGCATCGCTGCCAGATGACGGGACCGGAGCGACTCCGTTTGTGATCGAAGCAGGAGAGTCGATGCCACCTGCGCTGGTTGGATCCAAGAAGGAAAGGCCTTCAAGAGCAGCGACCGGATTGACCAGATCATTGCTCACCGCGGATTCGAAAGCTGCGCCTTGGCCTTCAAGGAGTTCGTTGGTCAGCACCAGCAGTCCGGTGATCTTTTTCGAGTCGAGACGCTTCTGCTCGAAGGCAGTGTGAGTGGCCATCTTCGGCTGGCCCTGGGCAGTCCAGTAAGCAACCGGTCTCTCAGTTTGCGCCAGCACTCGGGTCTTCGCAGGGATCGCGCGGAAGGGAGAGATCGCGTTGATTTTGCCGATCAGGGAGCGAGTTTGAACAAGCTCGATGAATGCCCGCCCAGCGGAGCGGAAGTCAGGATCAGCATGTAGATCGCCGGTGGTGACAACGGCCTTCTCCAGCAGGCGAACCACGACGCTGGAGTGGCCGTAGAGGGTTCTGCTCACCATCAGAGCGGTCTGGCGATTGCCGCGGTTAGCCAGAAGCGCCTTGGTGAATTGAGAAAGGACGAGCTCGCGCATGGGGTTCTCCAGGAAAAGATGCTGGAGAAATGGTCGCGTCCTTGCGGCCTTGGAACCATGCCGCCAACTGACGTGGAAGTACATCAGCTAACGCGCACTTACTCGGCGCCTATTTCTATCCACACGGCGATGTCCCGCAGCCGGTAGCTAACCTGGCAACCCGACATTGGGATTCGATAATGCCTCGGTGCGCTCCCGTCGCCTGTTCGCATCTGTTTCAGATAGCCAGGTGCGATGTTGAGCAGCGCAGCGGCGTCAGCCTCGGTCACTCGTAGATCACCTGAAAGAATGATCCCCTGTTCGCGGCAGGAGGCGAGGAGCATCCGAGCGGTTGCTTCAACGCGATCTTCGAAGGACTCAGCCATGACGAACCTCCGCCCCGGGCCAGCGCCAGGTTGCCGCCTCGAGTGCCTCTGCCTCCGTCATCGGTTCCCCGATCATGATACAGAGAGGTTTCCCGCCAAGAGTGATCTGCCAATGGCTGCGGCGTTCCTGTCCATCGTTGGCTGCCAACTCCGCCAACAACTCCAGGCGGTGCACCTTGATGTACTGGCGAACGTCCGGGGTGAGTCTTGAGGCCGGTGAAACGACCAGACGCTTGCCATTCACCTTGGCGCTGAGCCCATGGTCATGGAGGAAGTCGATAGCGGCACCCATCAGAACTCCTCCTTGTCGGTGTCATCCCACTGCGGAAGTTCTTCTCCTTCTTCCATTGGCTGAATAGGCGTTCTATCCGTCACATCGTCACAACCCGTGTCAGCCGTGGCTTTCAGCGGCTTTTTATCCGTCACATTGCTGGGGTGTGTGACGCTTTGAAAATCGCTGGATGCCGCGCCGTTACTGGCTTGTGGCGGTGTGACGCTTGTAGAGGGTGCGACGCTGGAAAGGTATCGATCGAAGGCGTCACGGAACTGATCCAGGGAATAGCCTTTCTTGGTGTCGAAGCCCTGGCGAACTGTTCCGGATTTGATGCCGAAGTCAGCCAGCCTGTTCGCCAATTGCCGAGGTGAAATAGGCTTGCCCTTGTTCCAGGTGGCCCACGGTGCTTCCTCGTCTGCGACCAGGGCTTCAAGCAGATCGGCACTGAAGATCTTGCTGGCTTTCTTGTCGTCGAAGATGGCTTTCACATCGGCCAGCAGTTCGGCGCCAATACTTGGCGCTTCACCTTCCAGGCCGTGGAGCGTGATGGCGGCATTGCGGGCCGACTTTGGCCAGTGCTCACCTACCAGATCAGCGATGGCCAGCAACGGTTCCCAGGTATCGTTGGCGCGGTCGTTCAAGCCGTTGATGGGGGTGGGTCTGGCCTTGCTGATCGACGCAGCAGCATCGAGGGAAAAGCGCGCCAGCCTCGAGCGCAGCCGCCCCCACAAGACCGGATCGGAGTGGCGCAGGCTCTCCACGTTCTCGCCTGGAGTGCGGCGACGCAGGCGCAAGGGCACGCTACGGTCGGCCAGGGTGTCGGCAATCTTGCCGATACCGCAGAGGGCCTTGGCGCCCCAGACATTGAACGGGGTTGGCATGTGATCGTCGCCCACGCAACGGATGACGATTGCACTGTCCCGGGTAAAGCCAGCATTGAGGATGCCTCGGGCATCATCGTGAGCGGACAGGAAAGCATCCACCTCATCGATCAGCAGGGTTGGCGACCACAACTCGATGGACCGGAAGAGGGCGGCCGGTGCGATGTTGGATACCTGCAGGGGGCGATTCGCCAGCTTGCCCAGGGCGGTGAGCAGGATGGACTTGCCGCAGCGCTTCTCCGGGGCTGTGATGTTGGCGATGGGAGCCACCTGAACCACGTCGACGAACCAGGTGAAGGTTGCCCATAGTGCGGCCGCTCGCAGCGTCTCCTTGTCGGCAATCACATGGCGGGCGAGGGCATGGGTGATGTCATCCAGCAGGTCTGCCCCATCCACGGGATCGGCCCATGGCTCGACCTCGGCGAAGATGTCGGAGTTTGCTGCCTCGCTCTCTGCTTCCCCTGGAGCGGTCAGGCGATCGAACTCCGACATGCTCAGCATCTTGGTTTCTTTGACCTGGATACGCAGTCGAGCGAACGCTGCAGGATCCTTCCCACGCATCTGTCGAAGCTGCTCCAGGATCGCTGGCGCGTACAACGCGCCAGCATCGTTCTTGAGGCTGTGGATAGCCTCCTGGATGGGGCTCTCAGCTTTGAGCGTCAGGACTTTACTCATGGGCAGCGCTCCAATTGGCCAGATCGTTGAAGTCGGTCAAATGGATCGGCGCGGCATCAGGCCAGTCGGGGAACGTGACCATCGCACCCACAGCTAAGGCGGCTGCGGTTGCCGAAGTGCGGCCTGGATTACCTGGCGTCTGGCGATCGTCGTCGCCGGCAATAACCAGTTCCATCAGGTCGCCGTACTTCGCACGAAGGGCCAGAGCTACTGGCTTGAGGTTGCCGGCGTTCATCGCACAGGCGACGGGGCTGCCGCTGCTTTCGTGAATGCTGGCGCCGGTCGCCCACCCCTCGCACACGTACAGCCGGCGCCCCGGGGTGAAGTTGCCGAGAGGTGAATAGCAGCCGGTGATGCGGCCACCGCGCAAGAAGCGCTTGCCGCCGCCGGCATCGATGCGCTGCAGGTTCACCAGCACGCCGTCCAGGTAGAGCGGCACCAGCAGTTCGTCCCGGTGCTGGCGCAGGCCGTAGGAGCGAACCTGCTTGGCCTGCAGGTAGGAGTGAGTAGGATCTGCGCGCCGGGCACTGTCCCAGCGCCAGCCAGCGTATTCGGATGCCTGCTGCTGGCGCTGGCGCTGCTCGGCTTCACGCTGGCGCCGGGCCTGCTCGATGCGCTGGCGCATCTGCTCGGCTTCGAGGGCTGTTACCTCGCCACGGTTACTCCAATGGTGAACCTCGCCGGCCTTCCAGCTACCGAAACACCCCGATGCGATGCCGTCCGCGAATAGCAGATACCATCCGTTGAGACTGCCCGTCCTGTCGCCCTGGACGTGGAAACGGTGAATGCTTCCATCGGCGGCAGGCAGCCAGTCCAGTTTGCCGAACACGCCTTGAAGGGCATCGCGGAAGAGAATCGATGCGTCCGTCATGCGACCCCCTTCGGCGGCGTGAAGCGATCAGCGAGGCGATCCAGTTGGCCAATGAGGCGATCCAGTTCATCGCAATGACGGCCGGCGTCGCCCTCGGCAATTCGCAGTTGCATAAAGCCGATCAAGGTATCCACCAGCAGCACATAGCTGGTCCTGTCGATATGGGCAGGCTGCTCGCCGCTTCCCTTGTGCTTCATCGGCGTGACGTTATCCATGGGCCACCTCCCGGACGTCAGCGAAGGCCCGGAAAACCTGCCCGTTGTTCACCTCATGCCAGTAGGTAAGGTCGTCCAGGTGCTCGACCAGAGACGACGTCACCACCGCACCAGCACTGTGCATGACAGTGCGGCTGCACTTGGCATCGGCCACGCTCAGGAACGGCCCGAGCAACGCCCGGGTGGCCTGCGGATGGGACACGTCGAACAGCTCGGTGGCTTTCTTCGGGTAAGCCGATCCCGTCGGCGCGCAGGCGCCGTTTTTCATCGTCATGGCTGTTACTCCTTGGCCGGCTTTTCGGAGGCTTTCACGAGGGCGAGCAGCGCATCGTCACTTCCCAACGCCAGCCAGCGGTTGGCCTCGGCGAGCCACTGCCCATCGCTCCGCGGCGCATTTGCTTCAGCGGCGCCGGGCCAAGAGGTTTCGATCTGGCAGGGATTAACCTTGCCTATGAAGCCCTTGATCTGGCCGCGCAGCCCTTCGAGCTCAGACTGTGTGCACGAGCGAGACTTTTCCGCCCAGGCCTCTGCGATATCGCCAAGCAAGCAATGCTTGATGACGTTTTCAGAGCGCTGGATGTAGTTGAGGTAGATGCCAGCAAGAGCGCTGCCGAGATAGGTACCGACCAAGAAATCGGTTGTCAGTGGGACATCCCAGTAGCTGAACTGGCCGTGATCCTTGCCAACGAAGGGGAGGGTGAAGAAATCGCCGCCGCGCTTTTGCGGTTTTTTGAAGCGCAAACGATTCTTCTGGGCCTTGGGGTAGGTCTCTTTCAGAGTGGTTGGGATTGCGTTGAGACGCTGAATCTTTACGGACGCATTCATTGAGCACCGCCTTTGCTTTCAGCAATGTTCGCTTGAACGATGGGGTGGTTGGCACGCATGCGGCACATGGTGAGATGGCAATCCGGATTCTCCTCGCTAACCTGATCAGCCAATTGACGCATGGCGTGAACGCCAAGAATCGGGCCATATTCGGCAAGAATTCGGCCCTGGTGATCGAAGGCTCGAACTACAAAACTTGCGCGCGAGGCTGCCAGCGCCGACTCGAGCTCGAAATCAGTGATAGCGTTCATTGCTCATCCCCCATGATCAGGCGGATAGCCGCATTCAGGTCACGAATCGAAATCCACTGTTCACCATCAATGGTGCGCGCTCTGTCCTTGAGCATCTCTTTCAGTTGCTCGGCGGTGGGCTTAGGCTTCTTGGGAACGAGTTTGAGGTTACACATGGCTCGCCTCCTGCTCTGCTTCTGCTGCCTCGCAGAGGTCGTATCCAGCGGACATGACGTAGGCCGAGATGGTCAGCACTGCTTGGTTCAGGCCATCGATATCGCGCTCTTCCAAGTTGTACTTGGAGCGATGAGCGGTTAGCAGATTGCACAGCGTTTCAAGCGCAAGGCCGGCGCCGACAAGGTTATTTCCGACCCGGCCGGAGAGGCGAGTGAGGCTATGCATGGTCCACCTCCTGAGCTTCCAGGGCGCGGGCTCTCAGAGCGGCGGCAATCTCTTCGCAGGCATCGGCCCAGGCATCCCCTTCCAGGTTCTCCAGCCAATCGCAGGCGTTGGGCCGGGCTTCAAGGGCGCGCTGGATAGCGCGGTGGTGGTTGTAGCGAGCCAGGCGGACGGAGAGGGAGGAATTGCTACGGAGTGCGGCAAGGGCCATGGCCCGATGGGCGGCGGCGCGTGCTTTAGACGGATTGCGGGTGTGCATGGTGTAGCTCCTAGAGTTGAGGAGCTGCCACCGATCGCGGCCAAGCGATTGGAGGGTGGCAGCTGTACGCGGGTTGGCCGACCGGGACTCTAGGAACCCGGCACACCCGAAGGTGTCCCACGCACAGCCGCCATAACACGAAACTGCGGGCACAAAAAAAGCGCCTGCTTTCGGATGGAGGGCGCCTGTGCGCCTAGAGAAGTTCGACCGGCCAAGGTCGGCCACGGGATTTACCGTGACGGCACCAATGTAGCTCCGAGGGGAGATGAGCGCAAGCATCAGGCGGCACTCCTCTCGGCGATACGCGCGTCCATCCAGGCACGTACTTCGCTTTCCTGCCAAGCCGTGGTCATGGGGCCAAGTTTTACTTGAGAGGGGAAGGTGCCGTCCGCGATCCGACGATAGAGATCCGACTTGCTGAGCGAGGTGATGGAAAGCACCTCTTTGATGCGGATGAAGCGTTGGGGCTGGGTTGCATTGTCTGCCATCGCACTACCCTCCTTGGGGCTGGTTGGGAGCGATGGCTAGATATTTCCGGCGAACGAACGGTAGCCCGGCTATGTTTCGCTTTTAGTCGACGCGTGTGTGCTTTCGGATTCTGGATAGAGTTGCACGGAAGGAGTCTTTTGTAGTTTTCCCTCCTTCAAACGTTACCTCTAGCTTGTCCTCTTTGGGGCATAACCCAAGTTCATCCAGAACGGAGACGTACTCTCCCCATAGCTCGCTTGGCTTCAGGTAGTCCCCTAGCGAATCCTTTTTAGATGCAAGCCCCTTGATGATTTCTGTGACGCTGGTTCGGCCTTCGTCTGACTCAACTGTGCTTCGGCTTTTCTTGGACTTGGGAGCTTGGTCTGCTAGGTAGAACTGTCCTGCGATACAAAGCTCGGCCACCATTTTAATTCGCTCCAATCCCTGAGCTCTAAGCATTGGATCGTCAGATATCGCCATCCTGGCGAACTGGATGATTAGGCTTTCGGTTATCTCGGAGAGGTCCTTGGTCTCAATATCTCCGCCTTCGAAGGTGAAGGCCATTTTGGCTCTCTTGTGGCGGGGAAGATTGGGCTTCTTGCTCATCTAGAACCAGTCCTAATTCCGACAACTCGGCCGCCTGTGCAGACTGCGTCGATTGCATCCGCCCAAGCCTGCATCATTTCCCGGCGCTGCTCGAGGTAGTGGGCATGGTTGTAGGTATCGCGCATCTCGTCGGCGTCACCGTGGGCGAGCTGGCGCTCGATCCAGTCGCGGTTGTAGCCGCGGCTGTTCAGCTCGGTGCTGATCAGGTGCCGGAAGCCATGGCCTGTCTGCCGCCCCTCGTAGCCGATGATCCTGAGCGCCTTGTTGATAGTGTTCTCGCTCAGCGGGCGACCGGGGTTTGCCTTGCCGGCAAAGGCGAGGTCATACCGGCCGGTGATCTCCTGCAGGTCGCGCAGCAGGTCCACGGCCTGGGTGGGTAGCGGGACGATGTGCGGGCGCCTGGCCTTCATCCTGGCCGCTGGGATGGTCCAGGTGGCGGCGTCCAGATCGAACTCATTCCAAGGTGCCTGGCGCAGCTCGCCGGGGCGCACGCCGGTCAGCACCAGCAGGCGAATAGCTATCTTGGTGGGCTGATCGCACCTGGCCCCGGCCAGCCTCTCCAGCAGCTCGGGGAGCTCTGCCAGCGGGACGTGAGGGTGGTGCTTCACCTGGGGCGCGTGCGCGGCCACCACGTCGAGGTCGGTGGCCGGGTTGGTGGTGGCCACCCCCTTGGCCAGGCCGAAGCGGAATATCTGGTTGAGCCACTGCCGGATCTTGCCGGCGGCGTTCAGGGTTCCCCGGGCTTCGACCTTGCGCACTAGTTCCACCAGATCGGGCCGGGTGATCTCGGCCACCGGGCGCTTGCCGATGCCAGGGATGATGTCGTTGTTCAGGTACAGGCGGGCCTTGTAGGCGGTGGCGTCTGCCCATCGAGGGGCGCTGTAGGCGTACCACTCGTTGGCCAGTTTCTCGAAGGTGTACGCCTCGGCCTCTCTGGCGCGTTTCTCGGCCTGCTTGTGCTTGGACGGATCTACCCCAGCAGCAACCTGTGATCGTGCAACGTCGCGCAATTCTCTGGCCTTGGCGAGCGTGACGGCCGGGTAGGAACCCAGGCTGATCATCTTTGGCTTGCTGGCGAAGCGGTAGCGGAAGCGCCAGAGCTTACTGCCGGTGGGAGGGATTTCGAGGCTCAGGCCCAGGGTGTCAGCGAGGCGGTAAAGCTTCTCGCGGGGCTTGGCGGTACGGGCTGCGGAGTCGGTGAGAGGCACGGATATCCCCGGAAAGCCACACCGGGCGCCGGATAGGCATCCGGGTGTGAGTAGAAATTCATGACCGAACTGCGTCTACTCACGAATCTACTCACAAAGTTTTGGGCTTACAAGGGATCGCTTGGGATCGGTAGAAACAAAAAAACCGGCTCAGAGGCCGGTTTTCTTGGGGTTCCGAGACTGCTAGAGAACTCTCGGGACTAGTATGTGGTGCCCAGGGACGGAATCGAACCGCCGACACGGGGATTTTCAATCCCCTGCTCTACCAACTGAGCTACCTGGGCAACGTGGCGCGCATTAAAAGGGTTTTCGTTTGGGGTGTCAAGCGTGCCGCGAAAAAATTTTCAGTTAATACCGAAACTTACGCGCTCGGCGGGACGTAGCCCTCGGCCTGGGCGTATTCCTCGCCGGAGAGGAACTTGTCCATCTCGGCCTGGAGGAACTTGCGGTCCTCGGCGTTCATCATGTTCAGCCGGCGCTCGTTGATCAGCATGGTCTGGTGCTTCTGCCACTCGTCCCAGGCCTTGCGCGACACGTGCTCGTAGATGTCCTGGCCCTTGGCGCCGGGGTAGGGCGGGCGATCGAGGCCGGGCAGCTCTTCTTTGTACTTGCGGCACATCACCATTCGGCTCATGTCATCTCTCCTGCATTCAACGCGTCGGCTGCCCGTTTGAGCAGCTTCTTGACCGGGGCCGCGAGACCGAGCCGCGGCGGGGTGGCCAGGTTATACCAGAGCCAGTCGCCCTCGGCCACGCCGCCGTCTGCGTCCTCCACGCGCACCAGCCAGGGCTCGATGGCCAGCTGGAAGTGGCTGAAGGTATGGGTCAGGCCGGGCAGCTCGTGGCGCTGCCCCAGGCGCAGGGCGTGCTGCGCGGCGAGCGGGTCGAGCTGGGCGAGGTCGTCCAGTTCCGGGAAGCTCCACAGGCCGCCCCACAGGCCGGTGGACGGGCGGCGGTAGAGCAGGATGGCGCCTTCGCGGTTGGCCAGGATCGGCATCAGCGTGCGCCGCTGCGGCAGCTCCTTGCGCGGCTTGGGCACCGGGTAGGCGCTTTCGCGGCCGAGCAGGTGGGCGCGGCAGCCTTCGCGCAACGGGCACAGCAGGCAGCTGGGCTTGCTGCGGGTGCAGAGGGTGGCGCCCAGGTCCATCATCGCCTGGGTGTAGTGGTTGACCCGCGCGTGCGGGGTGAAGCGTTCCGCGGCTTCCCACAGCTGCTTCGCCACCTTGGGCTCGCCCGGGTAGCCGTCGCAGGCCAGGTAGCGGGCCAGCACGCGCTTGACGTTGCCG
The DNA here is from genome assembly GCF_900187975.1 of Pseudomonas delhiensis. Taxonomy (GTDB): domain Bacteria; phylum Pseudomonadota; class Gammaproteobacteria; order Pseudomonadales; family Pseudomonadaceae; genus Pseudomonas; species Pseudomonas delhiensis. The sequence continues at coordinate 15,944 of NZ_FZPC01000042.1, forward strand.
TCGAGGATGGGCGCGCGCAGGCCCATGGAGATGCTGGCGATGGCCCCGGCGGTGGAGCGGCCTATGCCGGGCAGCTCGGTGAGCTGCTCGAGGTCGCGGGGGAATTCGCCGCCGTGGCGCTCCATCACCAGCTTCGCGGTCTTCTGCAGGTTGCGCGCGCGGGTGTAGTAGCCCAGCCCGGTCCACAGGTGCAGGACTTCGTCCTCGGGCGCTGCGGCCAGGTCGGCGACCGTGGGCAGCGCCGCCATGAAGCGGTCGAAGTAGCCCAGCACGGTGCTTACCTGGGTCTGCTGCAGCATGATTTCCGACACCCACACCCGGTAGGGGTTGATGTCGCGCTGCCAGGGCAGGTCGTGGCGGCCGTGGCGGTCGTACCAGTCGAGGACCGCGGTATTGAAGCGTTCGGGGGTCATTTCTTCTTCAGCAGGTTCTTCAGGGCGTCCTTCAGGTCGGGGCTGACCTTGTCGCCGAATTTCTCTTCGAGTTTCTCGTTCAGGCGCTGCCCGGCCAGTTGCCCGGCGATGCGGCCGATGCCTTCCTGGTCCAGGCGGCAGGCCTTGGCGCCGAGTTCCAGCGGGCCGCGGCAGCGCAGCGGCCATTCGATGCCGACGTAGCGCTTGTTCACTTCGCAGGCCGGGTCGGGCATGTCGCTCTTGTCGCCTTCGATGATCACGCCGACGCGGTAGTCCATGCCCAGCACGCGCAGGTCGAGGTCGCCGTCGCCCTTCACCGTCAGGCCGGGCACCGCGACGCGCAGGTCGGGGTTGCTGGCCACGCCGTTGTGGAAGGTCAGGCTGCCGTTGAGCTCGCGGAAGGGGGTGTCCTTGCCGCCGTGCTCGGCGCTCAGGCTCTTCCGGTTGAGGGTGGCGATGCCGCGGCACAGCTGCTCTTCCAGGTTGGCGTTGAGCAGCACGCCCTTGCTCAGCTTGAAGTTGGCCTTGCCGTTCAGGTTGTCGATCCAGGCCTTCTGGCTGTTGCCCTGGGTGGTGATGTCCGCGTCCAGGTTTAGCAGGCCGGTGACCGGCGGCTTCTGGCCCCGGGCTTCGAGGAGTTTCTCCACCGGCACGCCTTCGATGTGCTTCTGCGCCGCCAGCAGCGCCACGTCCTGGCGCACGTCGAGGCTGGCCTTGGCGTTGAAGCGGCCGTCGTAGAGTTCGCCGCGCATGTCGTCGAGGCTGAACTGGCCGTTCTGCCCGCGCAGCTTGAGCACGGCGTTCTCGATCGGCAGCTTGTCCAGGGTGAGCTGGCCGAGATTCAGGTTAAGGTCCAGATCCAGCGTGCGAAGCTTGGCCAGCGGCAGCAGAGTCGCGTCGCTCCAGGCCTGCTGGGTCGGGGCGTTGGGCAGCGGGCTGTCGCCCTTGCCGGTGGCGCTGGCGACGGTGGCGTCGACTTCCGCCTTGCGGCTGGCGCTGGCCGCCTCGGCGCCTTTGGCGGCCTTGGCCGGCAGGTAGCGGTCGAGGTTGAGCTTGTCGCCGCTGAGCTGGGCGCGCACGGCCTGCCTGGCGATGTCGGCCAGGCCCAGGCTGCCGCTGAAGCTGCTGTCGTCGAGCTTGAGCTGGATGTCGCTGAGATTGACGGCGTTGCGGCTGCCGTCCAGGCGCGCGGCCAGTTCCAGCCTGGTCAGGGTGTTGCCGTCGGCCATCTCCGGCAGCTTCTGGCCGAGGCCGTCGAGGAATTCGCGCAGGTTGAACGGGGCGATGGACAGGCCGCCGGTGAACTGCGGCTCCTTGTCGAGGTTGCGCGCCTTCAGCTCGCCGAGGGCGCGCAACTGGTTGATCGACAGCTTCAGGCCGTTCCATTCGGCGACCTGCGCGGCCTGGTCGAGCAGCAGCTGGCCCTGGGCGGAGAAGGTCGCGGTGCGGCCCTGCAGCTGGTCGCCGGCCAGCTCGCCGGAGAGCTTGGCGTCTTCCAGCTGGTAGCGCTTGAGCGCGCGGTCGAAGCGCAGGTTGCCGGTCAGCTCGGTCTTGGCGCGGGTCACCGGCTGGTTGGTGCCCAGGTAGGCGTTGAGCTTGAAGGGGATGCTGCTGCCTTCGCGGATGGCGCCGGTGTTCAGGTCCAGGCCTTCGACGGTGTACTGCTTGCCGCTCTGCTCGTCGCTGTAGTCGATGCGCGCGCCGCTGACGTTGAGGCTGTCGATGTCCAGCTTCATCGGCGTGGACGCGGTTTCGGCCGGCGCCTTGGGCGCTTCGGCGGGCGCGCTGGCCTGGCCGGCCGGCGTGGCGGGAGTGGCGCCGGCAGGCTGGGCCGGCTTGCCGATGTCTTCCCAGTTGCCCTTGCCGGCCTTGTCGCGGTTCAGCGTCAGGGTCAGGCCCTGCACGCGGATGTCGCTCATCTGCACTTCGCGGCGCAGCAGCGGCAGCACCCGCACCGACAGGCCCAGCAGCTGCAGGTCGGCGAACGGCTTGGCCGGGCTGCGCACGCTGGCCACGCTGGTGTCGTGCAGTTCCAGGCCGAGCCAGGGGAACAGGCTCCAGCCGATGTCGCCGCGCAGGTCCAGCTCCAGGTTGGCCTTGTCGCGGGCGAGCTGGCGGATCTCGTCCTTGTAGTCGTTGGGGTCGAAGAAATGGGTGAGGATGAAGCCGGCGGCGACTACCAGTAGCAGCAGGGCGAGGACGGCTATGCCCAGGATCTTGCCGAACGCTTTCATGGACGGGTCCTTGTTCTGGCGGCGGGTGAATTGGCGGGAGTATATCAATGCGCCCGCCCGCTTCAGCAGGCGGCGGCGACGCGTTCGGCGATGGCCAGGCTGGCGGTGAGCCCCGGCGACTCGATCCCGAACAGGTTGACCAGGCCCGGCAGGCCGTGGTCCACGGCGGTTTGGATGACGAAGTCGGAAGCGGGTTCCCCGGCGCCGCTCAGTTTAGGACGAATCCCAGCGTAGCCGGCCTGCAGGCGCCCGGCGTCCAGGCCCGGGAAATAGCGGCGGATGGCCTGGGCGAAGGGCTCGCGTAGCGCCTCGTCGACCAGATAGTCGATGGTTTCCAGGTAACGCACGTCCGGGCCGAAGCGCAGCTGGCCGCCGAGGTCGAGGGTGGCGTGCACGCCCAGGCCGGCGGTGTTGGCCTCGGGCATCGGGTAGATCAGGTGGCTGAACGGCGAGCGGCCGCCGTAGGTGAAGTAGCGGCCCTGGCACAGGTGCAGCGGCGGCACGCCTTGCAGGCCTTCGGTGCGGGCGGCCAGTTGCTGGGCGAACAGGCCGCCGGCGTTGACCACCTGTGCGGCCTGGATGCTGAAGGGTTCGCCGACGCTGACGCCCTCGGCGATCCAGCCATCGGCGGCTCGGCGCAGGCTGTCGATGCGGGTGTCCAGCACCAGCTGCGCGCCGCGGTTTTCCGCGGCGTGCTGCAGCGACAGCATGTAGGCGTGGCTGTCGATGATCCCGGTGCTCGGCGAGAGCAGGGCGGCCACGCCGCGCACCGCCGGCTCCAGGCCGTGCAGCTGGGCGGCGTCCAGCGGCTGCAGGTCGTGCACGCCGCAGGCATGGGCATTGGCGGCGAGGGTTTCCAGCTTGCCCAGCTCGGCGTCCTCCACGGCCACCAGCAGCTTGCCGATGCGGCTGTGCGCCACGTCGTGGCTGGCGCACCAGGCGTACAGGCGCTCGCGGCCCTCCAGGCAGAGTTCGGCCTTGAGCGAGCCGGGCGGGTAGTAGAGGCCGGCGTGGATGACCTCGGAGTTGCGGCTGGAGGTGTGGCTGCCGATCAGCCGCTCGGCCTCGACGACCAGCACGCTGCGCCCGGCGGCGGCCAGGCGCGCGGCGCAGGCCAGGCCGACCGCGCCGGCGCCTATGACCAGGCTGTCGATGTCGTTCATGCGTCCTCGGTGGCCCGTTGCAGCACCGCGGCGATGGCGGCGCGGGCCTGCGGGCTGTTTTTCCAGCAACTGCTGCCGGTCAGCGCGGCGCCGGCGCCGAGGATGCTCTGCGCATCGCTTCCGCGCAATTTGCCGAAGCTGTCCAGGCCCATCTGCTCCAGGCGCTGCAGCACCGTCGGGCCGACGCCCTTGAGGGCGAGCAGGGCCGCGCGTTCGCGCTCTTCGAAAGGCATGTGCCTCGTACCTCGTGGTTGCGCAGTCCGTCCCAGGCTAGCAGCTCAGGTCCATTCCAGGGCCAGGCCCAGGTGCCCGGCCAGTTTCGCGGCGTCTTCCTGCCCGGCCGGGGCCTGCAGGTGCAGCGGGCAGCCGGCGAGCACGGCCTGGCGCTGGGCTTCTTCCAGCAGCCGCCGGGCCACGCCGCGGCCGCGGGTGACGCGGCGCACGCACAGGCGCGAGAGGCGCCAGGCGTCGGCGTCGCGCCGCAGCCAGGCGGCGCCCAGCAGGCGGTCGTTGAAGCGCCCGGTCAGCAGCGTGCCGGCGGCCAGCGCGGCGTCCACCAGGGCCTCGCCATCGGCGAAGGGCGCGAGCAGCCAGGCCGGCGCCTCGGCGTAGAGCCTGGCCAGGTCCTGGCGGTCCTGGGCGGAGGGCTGGGCAAGGTGTTCGACGATCACGGGCATGGCGGCATCCTCGGCGGGGACGCGCAGTTTACGGACAAGCGGTGGCCCGCGGCCAGCGCCGCCGACCGTCGCCCGTAGCCCTGCGGGGCCCGCCGCGCCTATAATGCGGGCCCTCTTATAATTAAGTGCAGTGTTAGCTGTGGAGCTGGTGATGGCCGAACGCAAGGCAACCGTCGCGCGCGACACCCTGGAAACCCAGATCAAGGTGTCCATCGACCTGGATGGCACGGGCAAGGCCCGTTTCGATACCGGGGTGCCCTTCCTCGAGCACATGATGGACCAGATCGCCCGCCATGGCCTGATCGACCTGGACATCGAGTGCAAGGGCGACCTGCACATCGACGACCACCACAGCGTCGAAGACATCGGCATCACCCTCGGCCAGGCCTTCGCCAAGGCCATTGGCGATAAGAAGGGCATCCGCCGCTACGGCCACGCCTACGTGCCGCTGGACGAGGCGCTGTCGCGCGTGGTCATCGACTTCTCCGGCCGCCCCGGCCTGCAGATGCACGTGCCCTTCACCCGCGCCAGCGTCGGCGGCTTCGACGTCGACCTGTTCATGGAGTTCTTCCAGGGCTTCGTCAACCACGCCCAGGTGACCCTGCACATCGACAACCTGCGCGGGCACAACACCCACCACCAGATCGAGACGGTGTTCAAGGCCTTCGGCCGCGCCCTGCGCATGGCCATCGAGCTGGACGAGCGCATGGCCGGGCAGATGCCGTCGACCAAGGGGTGCCTGTAATGCAGACGGTCGCCGTCATCGACTACGGCATGGGCAACCTGCACTCGGTGTCCAAGGCGCTGGAGCGCGTGGGCGCCGGCCGCGTGCTGGTGACCAGCGACGCCGCGGTGATCCGCGAGGCCGACCGCGTGGTGTTCCCCGGCGTGGGCGCCATCCGCGACTGCATGGCCGAGATCAGGCGCCTGGGCTTCGACGCGCTGGTGCGTGAAGTCAGCCAGGACCGCCCCTTCCTCGGCATCTGCGTCGGCATGCAGGCGCTGCTGGAGCACAGCGAGGAGAACGGCGGCGTCGACTGCATCGGCCTGTTCCCCGGCCAGGTGCGCTTCTTCGGCAAGGACCTGTACGAGGACGGCGAGCACCTGAAGGTGCCGCACATGGGCTGGAACCAGGTCAAGCAGACCCTCGATCACCCGCTGTGGCACGAGATCCCCGACGAGGCGCGCTTCTACTTCGTGCACAGCTACTACATCGAGGCGGGCAACCCGCGCCAGGTCGCCGGCCGCGGCCACTATGGCCGCGACTTCACCGCCGCGCTGGCCGAGGGCCCGCGCTTCGCCGTGCAGTTCCACCCGGAAAAGAGCCATACCCATGGCCTGCAGTTGCTGCAGAACTTCGCCGCCTGGGACGGCCGCTGGTAGGCCATGGCGCGCCAGAAGGACAAGCCGGCGATCCTCCAGCTCGATGGCGCCCAGCGCCAGAGCGCGGCGCGGGCCATCCAGCGCTTCCTCGAGGAGCGTTTCGAGCTGGACGTCGGCTCCTTCGAGGCCGAGGAAGCGCTGGACTTCTTCATGCGCGAGTTCGGCCCGCTGTTCTACAACAAGGCGATTCTCGATGTGCAAGCGCACCTGAAGGACAGGTTCGAAAGCATCGAAAGCGACTTGTGGGCGCTCGAGAAGAGCTGACCCGACCCCATTCACGACTTGGATTCGAGCAGGTTCAACCGATGCTGATCATCCCCGCAATCGATCTGAAGGACGGCGCCTGCGTGCGCCTGCGCCAGGGCCTGATGGAAGACGCCACCGTCTTCTCCGACGACCCGGTGGCCATGGCCGCCAAATGGGTCGAAGGTGGCTGCCGCCGCCTGCACCTGGTGGACCTCAACGGCGCCTTCGAGGGCAAGCCGGTCAACGGCGAGGTGGTCACCGCCATCGCCAGGCGCTACCCGGACCTGCCGATCCAGATCGGCGGCGGCATCCGCTCCCTGGAGACCATCGAGCACTACGTGCGCGCCGGCGTCAGCTACGTGATCATCGGCACCAAGGCGGTGAAACAGCCGGAATTCGTCGGCGAAGCCTGCCGTGCCTTCCCCGGCAAGGTGATCGTCGGCCTGGACGCGAAGGACGGCTTCGTCGCCACCGACGGCTGGGCCGAGGTCAGCGAAGTGCAGGTCATCGACCTGGCCAGGCGCTTCGAGGCCGACGGCGTCTCCGCCATCGTCTACACCGACATTTCCAAGGACGGCATGATGCAGGGCTGCAACGTCGAAGCCACCGCCGCCCTGGCCAACGCCACGAAGATTCCGGTGATCGCCTCCGGCGGCATCCACAACCTGGGCGACATCCAGAAGCTGCTCGACGCGCGCACCCCGGGCATCATCGGCGCCATCACCGGCCGGGCGATCTACGAGGGCACCCTGGACGTCGCCGAGGCGCAGGCGCTTTGCGACAAGGCAGCGGCAAGCGGCAAGCTGTAAGCCACAAGCTCTTACTTGCAGCTTGAGGCTTATGGCTTGGAGCTGCTTTCGGAGAAAGCCATGACATTGGCAAAACGCATCATCCCCTGCCTCGACGTGGACAACGGCCGCGTGGTCAAGGGCGTCAAGTTCGAGAACATCCGCGACGCCGGCGACCCGGTGGAGATCGCCCGGCGCTACGACGAGCAGGGCGCCGACGAGATCACCTTCCTCGACATCACCGCCAGCGTCGACGGCCGCGACACCACGCTGCACACCGTCGAGCGCATGGCCAGCCAGGTGTTCATCCCGCTGACCGTCGGCGGTGGCGTGCGCACCGTGCAGGACATCCGCAACCTGCTCAACGCCGGCGCGGACAAGGTCTCGATCAACACCGCCGCGGTGTTCACCCCGGAGTTCGTCGGCGAGGCCGCCGCGCGCTTCGGCTCGCAGTGCATCGTGGTCGCCATCGACGCCAAGAAGGTCTCGGCGCCGGGCGAAACCCCGCGCTGGGAAATCTTCACCCACGGCGGGCGCAAGCCCACCGGGCTGGACGCGGTGGAGTGGGCGAAGAAGATGGAAGGCCTGGGCGCCGGCGAGATCCTCCTGACCAGCATGGACCAGGACGGCGTGAAGAGCGGCTACGACCTGGGCGTGACCCGCGCCATCAGCGAGGCGGTGAACGTGCCGGTGATCGCTTCCGGCGGCGTCGGCAACCTCGAGCACCTGGCCGCCGGCATCCTCGAAGGCAAGGCCGATGCGGTGCTGGCGGCGAGCATCTTCCACTTCGGCGAATACAGCGTGCCGGAAGCCAAGGCCTACCTGGCCAGCCGCGGCATCGTGGTGCGCTGAGGCGGCGCGGCGCACGCCCGTTGTGCAGGCCCGGCCCGTCCCGCGACGGCCCGGGCCTTTTTCATGGCCGGCCGCGGGGCCCGCGCCAGAGCGTTCCGACACGGCTTCCGGAAGGCGTGACGCGGTCCGAAAGATGCAAGGCCGAATGATGGCAAACTTGCGGTAAGCTCTGTGCCTTCGTTTTCGACCAGGAATGCTTCTCGATGCTGAAACGCCTCCTGCTGGCCAGTACCCTGCTGTTGGCCGGCACAGCGCATGCGGAAATCTCCCCGGACTACAGCATGGTGGCGCTGACGGAGAACTTCCCGCCCTACAACATGGCCATCAACGGCAAGAATTTCGCCCAGGAAGACAACATCGACGGCATTGCCGTGGACATCGTCCGGGAGATGTACAAGCGCGCCGGCATCAAGTACAGCATGACCCTGCGCTTCCCCTGGGAGCGCATCTACAAGCTGGCGCTGGAGAAGCCGGACTACGGCGTGTTCGTCACCGCACGGCTGCCGGAGCGGGAAAACGCCTTCAAGTGGGTCGGCCCCATCGGCCCGGACGACTGGGTGCTGCTGGCCCGCGGCGACAGCCCCATCGCCCTGAAGAGCCTGGACGAGGCGAAGAAATACAAGGTGGGCGCCTACAAGGGCGACGCCATGGCCGGGTACCTCGCCGAGCACGGCTTCGAGCCGGTGCTGGCGCTGCGCGACCAGGAGAACGCCGGCAAGCTGCAGAAGGGTGAGATCGACCTCTGGGCCAGCGGCGACCCGGCCGGGCGCTACCTGGCCAAGCAGGTCGGCGTCGGCGGCCTGAAGACGGTGCTGCGCTTCAACAGCGACCAGCTGTTCCTGGCGCTGAACAGGGAAACCCCCGACGAAGTGGTGCAGAAGCTGCAGGCCGCGCTGGACAAGATGCGCGCCGAAGGCTTCGTCGACGATGTACTGAACAGCTACCTGTGATTCGCCGGCGCCGCCCGAGGGGGGCGGCGCCGCGATGCGTTGCCGGCCACGGCCGGAGCTGTGCCAGGGACGGTGTACGGGACGGGAATCGCGTCCGCGATGCAGGGATGCCGCTAGCCATAACGATAACCAAGCGAGCGGTATGACCATGCTGAAACTCAAGACCTGCGGGCTGTTCATCGGCCTGCTGCTGGGGGCCGCCACGGCCCGCGCCGAATTGCCCGCCGACTACAAGGTGGTGCTGCTGACGGAGAACTTCCCGCCGTTCAACATGGCGGTGGACGACAAGAACTTCGCCCGCGACGAAGGCATCGACGGCATCAGCGCGGACATCGTCCGCGAGATGTTCAAGCGCGCCGGCATCGGCTACACCCTGAGCCTGCGCTTCCCCTGGGACCGGCTGTACAAGCTGACCCTGGACCGCGCCGGCTACGGCCTGTTCTCCACCACCTACACCCCCGAGCGGGTGCCGCTGTTCAAGTGGGTCGGCCCGCTGGCGAAGACCGGCTGGGTGGTGCTGGCGCCGCCGGGCAGCAAGATCACGACGCTGAAGGACGTCAAGGAAGCCGGCAAGTACAAGCTCGGCGCCTACAAGAACGACGCCGTCAGCCAGGCCCTGGAGAGCCAGGGCATCCCGGTGGTCAACGCACTGCGCGACCAGGAGAACGTGAAGAAGCTGATGAGCGGGCAGATCGACCTCTGGGCCACCACCGACCCGGTGGGCCGCTACCTGGCCAAGCAGGAGGGCGTGACCGGCCTGCAGACGGTGCTGCGCTTCAACGAGGCGCAGCTGTACCTGGCGCTGAACAAGGACACCCCGGACGAGGTGGTCGAGCGCCTGCAGAAGGCCCTGGACCAGATGCGCGCCGAGGGGTACGTGGACGAGGTCACCAACAACTACCTCTGAGACCCGGCCTGTCGGCCGGATCGCGGACGGAGTCCGCTCCTGCGCCCGCCATGCATCTGTAGGGCGGATAACCGTTCGCGGTTATCCGCGGATGCACGATTGTAGGAGCGGGCCCTGCCCGCGATTCGCGCGCAGGGCGCGCTCCTACAGGTGTGGGTGCGAAGGCCGCACCGGGGTGCTCTTCGTAGGAGCGAGCCATGCTCGCCTGCAACGGGCGCAGCGATGGGTATCGCTTCGCTCAACCCATCCTACGAAAAGCGCTGAGGCGCGGTTGGAGCGGGGGGCTCAGCGGTAGACGCCATCCTTGCCGTGGGCAGCCATGGCGCGGTTGCCGCGTTCGGCGATCAGCAGGTCGGGCTTCACCAGTTCGATGCCGGCGGCCTTCAGCTTCGGCAGCTCGCGCAGCAGCACCCGCAGGGTGGCCGGGCGCGGGTGGCCGATCAGCAGCGCCGAGCCCTGCTTGCGCGCCAGGGCCACGCCGGTCTGCAACTGGCGGGCGATGCTCGCTTCATCCGGCTGGTCGTCGAGGAAGACGTCGCGGGACAGGCTGGCCAGGCCGCGCTTCTGGGCCTCGGCGGCGGCCACCGTGGCGGCGCTGGTGCGGCTGTCGAGGAAGAACAGGTGGCGTTCCTGCAGGGTGCCCATGAGCAGGTCCATGCCGGCGCGGTCGGCGGTCATGCGGCTGCCTTCGTGGTTGTTCACGCCCTGCACGAAGGGCACCGCGGCCAGTGCCGCGTCCAGGCGCCGGGCGAGTTCCGCCCGTGGCAGGTCCGGGCGCCAGGCGTAGGGGCCGCCGGCCGGGTCCATCGGCAGGTGCAGGATCAGGGTGCGCCCGCGCTGGTGGGCTTCGCGGGCCAGTTCGGCGGCGTGCGGGGTGTCCGGCATGATCGCCAGGGCCACCGCCGGTGGCAGTTCGAACACCTGGCGGTCGCGCGCCAGGTTCTGCCCGAGGTCGTCGATCACCACGCTCAGCAGCGGCCTGGCCTGCGCCTGGCCGAGCAGGGCGGCCAGGCACAGGCCGAACAGCAGCCGTGCCCGGCGCACCGGTCAGTTGCCGCGGCTGACGCTGAGCCCCTTCAGCAGGCTGAGGGCCTGGCTCAGCTGGAAGTCGCTGTCCTGCGGGGCGGCCGCCGGCGCCTTGCCCGACTGCGTCGGACGGTCCTTGCCGCCGTTGCCGTTGGCCAGGTGGCCCTGCAGGTCGGCTTCCTTGAAGCCTTCGAAGTCGCTCTGCTCGCGGGTCACCTTGGCGCGTTCCACCTCGATGTCCGGGACTATGCCCTGGGCCTGGATGGAGCGCCCGTTGGGGGTGTAGTAGAGCGCGGTGGTCAGCTTCAGGGCGCGGTCGTTGTTCAGCGGCAGCACGGTCTGCACCGAGCCCTTGCCGAAGCTGTCGGTGCCCATGAGGATGGCGCGTTTCTGGTCCTGCAGGGCGCCGGAGACGATTTCCGCGGCCGAGGCGGTGCCGCCGTTGATCAGCACCACCAGCTGCACGCCCTCGCTGGGGTCGGCCGGGTCGGCGGAGAAGCGCAGCTCGGAGTTGGCGATGCGGCCCTTGGTGTAGACGATCAGGCCCTTGGTGAGGAAGGCGTCGGCCACTTCCACCGCGGACTGCAGCACGCCGCCGGGGTTGTTGCGCAAGTCCAGGACCAGGCCCTTGAGCTTGCCCTTGTTGTCCTTCTTCAGCTGCGCCAGGGCCTTGACCACCTCGTCGCCGGTGTTGACCTGGAACTGGGTGATGCGCAGGTAGCCGTAGTTCGGCTCCAGCAGCTGGCTCTTGACGCTCTTGACCTTGATGATGGCGCGCTTGAGGCTGACGTCGAACGGCCGGCCGCCGCCGCGCACTATGGTCAGGGTGATGGGCGAGCCGGGCTTGCCGCGCATGCTGTCCACCGCCTCGTTCATCGACTGGCCCTTGGTCGGCTTGCCGTCGATCTGCACGATCAGGTCGCCCGGCTGGATGCCGGCCGCGGCCGCCGGGGTGTCGTCGATCGGCGAGACCACCTTGATGAAGCCGTCCTCGGTGCCCACCTCGATACCCAGGCCGCCGAACTCGCCGCTGGTGCTTTCCTGCAGCTCGGCGAACTCTTCCGGGTCCAGGTAGGCCGAGTGCGGGTCGAGGTTGCTGAGCATGCCCTTGATGGCGTTCTCCAGCAGCGTCTTGTCGTCCACCGGCTCGACGTAGGCGGCCTTCACCCGGTCCAGGACCTCGGCGAAGGTGCGCAGTTCATCCAGCGGCAGCGGCGCCTCCTTGCCGCTGGCCGCAGCGGGCGCGGCGGGCGGTGTCTCGGCGGCCTGGGCCGCCCCGATACCGAGCAGCAGGGCCAGGGTGATGAGACGGAAGCGATGCGACATGTTTGGCTCCTAAGGCGTGTCCGCCGCTTATCCTTGCGTGCGGCACCAGGTAGTGGGGTCCGTCGGGCGGCCCTGATGACGAATGGCGAAATACACCGCCGGAGTGTCCTGCCCGCCGCTGGTGCCGACAGTGGCGATGGGATCACCGGCCTTGACCGTATCCCCGGCGCCTTTCAGAAGACTCTGATTATGACCATAAAGGCTCAGGTATCCACCACCGTGGTCGAGGATAACCAGTAGCCCCGCGCCGCGCAGCCAGTCGGCGAACACCACCCTCCCACCATGCACGGCGCGTACCGTGCTGCCGGCGCTGGCGCCGATCAGCACGCCGTCCCAGGTGGCGCGGGGGTCGTCGCCGCGCGGGCTGCCGAAGCGCGCCAGGATGCGGCCGTTGACCGGCCAGGGCAGCTTGCCGCGGGTGGCGTCGAAGGCGCCGCCGAAGCCGGTGCCGCTGGACACCAGCGGGCCGCTGTAGTCCGCGCGGGCCTTGGGCTTCACGCTGCCGCCGCTGCTGGCCATCTCGCGTTCGCGGCGGGCCCGCTCGCGTTCGGCGGCCAGGGCGCGCTGGCGCGCTTCCTCGGCTTCGCGGGCCTGGCGGGCGAGGGTTTCCTCGATGGTCTTGAGCACCCTGTTCAGTTCCGCCTGGGCCTGCTGGCGGTCCTGGAGCTTGCGGTTGCTGTCGCTGTAGTCGCTGTTGAGCTTGGCCAGGGCCGCCTGGCGCTGCTTGCGCGCCTCGGCCAATGCCTGGCGGCGGGACTCGAGGTCCTGCTGCTGGGCCAGTTGCTGGCTCTTCTGGGTGGTGATGTCGCGCTCGACGTTCTCCAGCTGGCGCAGGGTCTCGTTGAAGGCGGCGAGCTGTTCCAGGCGCGCGCGGTTGATGTAGTCGTAGTAGGTGAGGGTGCGGCTGAACTTCTCGGGGTGTTCCTGGTTCAGCAGCAGCTTGAGGTATTCCTCGCGGCCGCTCTGGTACGCGGCGCGGGCTTGGATGCCGATCAGCCTTTGCTGTTCAAGGCGCGCGCCCTGGAGTTTTTTTTTCTCCTCGTCCAGGCGCTGCAGCTCCTTTTCGCTCTTCTCCAGCTCCTCCTGCAGCGCCTTGACCTGCTTCTCCAGGTCGCCCATCTGGGTCTCGGTGGACTTGAGCTGCTTCTGCACCCCGGATTTCTCTTCCTGGATGCCGCTGAGGGTCTTCTTCAGCTCGGCGATGTCTTTCTGCGTCTGCTCGATCTGTTTCTGCGTCTCGGCGCGATCGTCGGCGACGGCCGCCAGCGGGCTCAGCAGGCAGATCAGCAGCAGGGAGGCGAGGGCGCGATGCATGGAGTGGCGGGCACCTGAGGGCGGGGTCGGCCTAGTATGCATAAAAAAATCGTTACAAGCTGCAAGGCGCGAGCGGCGAGTGAAAAGCGTCACGCCGCCCGCGCCCCGCGGCGAGTCACTCCAGGGTGACGATGGAGGTGCCGGTCATCTCGGCCGGCACCGGCAGGCCCATCAGCGTCAGCATGGTCGGCGCCACGTCGGCCAGCACGCCGCCTTCACGGATGCGCAGCTTGCGCTTGCCGACGTAGATGAAGGGCACCGGCTCACAGGTGTGCGCGGTGTGCGCCTGGCCGGTGCTCTCGTCTTCCATCTGCTCGACGTTGCCGTGGTCGGCGGTGATCAGGGCTTCGCCGCCGACCTTGTCCAGCGCCGCGGCGATGCGCCCGACGCAGGTGTCCAGGCACTCCACGGCCTTGACCGCGGCCTCGAACACGCCGGTGTGGCCGACCATGTCGCCGTTGGCGTAGTTGACCACGATGACGTCATAGCGCTGGTTCTCGATGGCCTCGACGATTTTGTCGGTGACTTCCGGCGCGCTCATCTCCGGCTGCAGGTCGTAGGTGGCGACCTTCGGCGAGGGGATGAGGATGCGTTCTTCGCCCTCGAAGGGCTCTTCGCGGCCGCCGGAGAAGAAGAAGGTGACGTGGGCGTACTTCTCGGTCTCGGCGATGCGCAGCTGGGTCTTGCCGTTCTTGGCCAGGTATTCGCCCAGGACGTTGTCCAGGGACTCGGGCTTGAAGGCGCTGGGCGCAGGGATGTTCGCCGCGTACTGGGTGAGCATCACGTAGTCGGCCAGGCGCAGTTCGCGCCGGCGCGGGAATTCCTTGAAGCCCGGCTCGACGAAGGCGCGCGACAGTTCGCGGGCGCGGTCGGCGCGGAAGTTCATGAAGACCACGGCGTCGCCGTCTTCCACGCGCACCTGCTCGCCGATGCGGGTGGCCTTGACGAACTCGTCGCTCTCGCCGCGCGCGTAGGCGGCGTTGAGCGCGGCCACGGCGTTGTCGGCGGTGAATTCGGCCGCGCCTTCGGTGATCAGGTTGTAGGCGGCTTCGACGCGGTCCCAGCGGTTGTCGCGGTCCATGGCGAAGTAGCGGCCGATGATGCTGGCGGTGCGGCCCCTGCCGATGCGGGCGAAGGCTTCGTCGACCAGTTTCAGCGACGGCTCGGCGCTGCGCGGCGGGGTGTCGCGGCCGTCGAGGAAGGCGTGCAGGTAGATCTTCTGCGCGCCGCGCTGGGCGGCCAGTTCGGCCATGGCGACCAGGTGGTCCTGGTGGCTGTGCACGCCGCCGTCGGAAAGCAGGCCGAGGATGTGCACGGCCTTGCCGGCGCCCACGGCCTTGTCCACCGCGCTGGTCAGCACCGGGTTGTCGAAGAACTCGCCATCGCGGATGGCCTTGGTCACGCGGGTGAAGTCCTGGTAGACGACGCGCCCGGCGCCGAGGTTCATGTGGCCGACCTCGGAGTTGCCCATCTGCCCGTCCGGCAGGCCCACGTCCATGCCCGAACCGGAGATCAGGCCGTGCGGCTGGGTGGCCAGCAGGCGGTCGAGATTCGGCTTCTTCGCGGCGAAGATGGCGTTGTACTCGGGGCTGTCGCTATGGCCGAAGCCGTCCAGGATGATCAGGACCAAGGGTTTGGGCGATGCAGTCATAGGTGCGGCTCTTTCCAAAACGGGGGTCAGAAAAGGATCGGCATTTTACCGTCTGGGGGCGACGGGCGCCATGATTGGCAGGGTTCAGCCGTCAGGAGGGCGCGTGTATACTGGCCGGCATTTTTACCTGTGGATGCCTTGCGCCATGTCGTCGTTCCTTCCCCGTCTGATCGAATTCGCCACCCATCACTACCTGCTGGTCGGCGCCCTGGTGGTGCTCCTGGTCCTGCTCGCGCTGCACGAGCTGAACAAGGCCGGCCGCGCGCTGTCGACCCGCGAACTGACCGCGCTGGTCAATGCCGAGCAGGGTGTCGTACTGGACATCCGCCCGAGCAAGGAGTTCTCCGGCGGCCACATCTCCGGCTCGCTGAACATTCCGGCCGACAAGCTGAACAGCCGCATGAGCGAACTGGACAAGCACAAGGCCAAGACCATCATCGTGGTCGACGCCATGGGCCAGCACTCGGGCACCTGGTGCGGCGTGCTGAAGAAGGCCGGCTACAACGTGGCCAAGCTGGGCGGCGGCATCGGCAGCTGGCGCGGTGACAACCTGCCCCTGGTGAAGTGAGATGCAGGCGGTTCTGATATACACCACGGCCTGGTGCCCCTACTGTATCCGTGCCAAGGCGCTGCTGGACAGCAAGGGCGTGGCCTACGAGGAAATCGGCGTGGACGGCAAGCCCGACCTGCGCGCCGAAATGAGCCGCAAGGCCGGCCGTACCTCGGTACCGCAAATCTGGATCGGCAGCACCCACGTCGGCGGCTGCGACGATCTCTACGCGCTGGAACGCGCGGGCAAGCTGGATGCGCTGCTGTCGGCGTGATCCCCTATTACTGCAAACGAGCCACAAGAAGGTCCTGAAATGACTGAGCAAGCTAGCAACGGCGCCAACGAGCAAGAAAACGGCCCGCAGTTCTCCCTGCAGCGCATCTACATCCGCGACCTGTCCTTCGAGGCGCCCAAGGCTCCGGAAATCTTCCGCCAGGAATGGCAGCCGGCGATCAGCATGGACCTGAACACCCGCCAGAAGCAGCTCGACGGCGACTTCTACGAAGTGGTGCTGACCGTTTCGGTGACCGTGAAGAACAAGGAAGACGTGGCCTTCATCGTCGAAGTGCAGCAGGCCGGCATCTTCCTGATCAAGGGCCTGGACGCTTCCAGCATGAGCCACACCCTGGGCGCCTTCTGCCCGAACATCCTCTTCCCCTACGCCCGCGAAGCCCTGGATAGCCTGGTGGTGCGCGGCTCGTTCCCGGCGCTGATGCTCTCGCCGGTGAACTTCGACGCCCTGTACGCCCAGGAAATCGCCCGCCTGCAGGCTTCCGGCGAGATTCCTTCGGTCCAGTAAGGTCCGTCGTAGCGAAGAAAGGCGCCCCAGGGCGCCTTTTCTTTTGCCCGTGGTTTTTTGGCGATGACGTTTCTGCCGCACCTGTAGGAGCGGACCCTGCCCGCGATTCGCGCGCAGGGCGCGCTCCTACGAAAAGCATCTCTGCGCGTTCAACTTTGGTGCGCGTGCACTAGCAAGGCGCCTTCTCGGCCAGCCTGTGCGGGCATTTCGGCCATGCCGTTTTGGCCTGGACGTCCACGGGGGGATTCTCTGAAAACCCCATGAATACTGGCCTGCGCGGCTGTGTGGAAGTGAAATCCCGGTCCTTTCGCAAAATTGGCACAGCCCCTGCAATGGTCCCAATGACGATTTCGGGGGCCTCGGTACAGGCAGGCTGGGGAAACCCCACTTTTACACAAGGCGCGCCGCCGCGACCCGATGCGGTGGATGGCGCGAACGGTTCGGGGGTCCTGGTACAGGCAGGCCGGGGAAACCCCCTTTTTACACCGGAGGGCCGCAATGCGGCCTCCGCCCCTTTCGGGGCCCTCGGTTCAGGCAGGCCGGGGAATCCCCTTCTTTCTTCCCGAGGGTTGCCGCCGGCGCCCTCAGCGCAATTGCGGATGGACCCGCAGCACCCAGTCCCCGTCCTTCTCCTCGCTGTCCCAGCTACCGCCCAGGTGGCGGGTGGACAGCAGGGTTATCCACAATTGTCCGTCGCGGTTTTCCACGCGCCAGCGCAGCGGCTGGCCGTCCAGGCGCATCCGGCCTTCCGTCGCCGCGCCCGCCGCCCGCACGCGCAGCGCCAGGGCGCCCTCGATCTGCCCGGCCTCGACCGTGGCGCGCTGGTCGAAGCGCAGCAGCAGGGTGCCCTCCTGGGCCTGTACGGCGAGCAGGCGCGGCTCGCCCGGGGTGGGGCCGGTGAGGCGGCCGAGCATCAGGCCGATCATCAGCCCGCCGATGGCCAGTGCCGAAAATACCCGCAGCCACGGCCGGGGCCGCACATCCGCCGCCGCGGGAGTAGAATGCCGGCCGTCCTCAGGCCCGGAGCGCTGCATGTTCCACGTCATCCTCTTCCAACCGGAAATTCCACCGAATACCGGCAACATTATCAGGCTCTGCGCCAATTCCGGCTGCAGCCTGCACCTGATCGAGCCGCTGGGCTTTGAACTGGACGACAAGCGCCTGCGCCGCGCCGGCCTGGACTACCACGAGTACGCCCCGGTGCAGCGCTACGCGAGCCTGGAGGCCTGCCTGGAGAAGCTCGGCCACCCGCGCCTGTTCGCCTTCACCACCAAGGGCTCCCATGCCTTCCACGAGGTCGCCTACCAGCGCGGCGACGCCTTCCTGTTCGGTCCGGAAAGCCGCGGCCTGCCGGAGGAGGTGCGCAACGCGCTGCCGCCGGAGCAGCGCCTGCGCCTGCCCATGCGCCCCGATTGCCGCAGCCTGAACTTGTCCAACACGGTCGCCGTGACCGTCTATGAAGCCTGGCGCCAGCTCGGCTTCGCCATGGATTGAGCAGCGATTGATCGATCCGGCGCAGGGCCCGTGGGGTCTGCGTCGTGGCCATTCATCCCAAGGTTGTCCACAGGTGGGCGCACAGTGATTGTGGGCAAGGTGGGAAATCCTGCACAGAATTCAGCCGGGGCTGTAAGGGGCGCGGGGCCTGGGCTGCGGGGCGATCGTTCCCCGGCCTGTGCACAGGGTTATCCACAGGTTATGGGGGTATTTCGGGGGTGTTGTAGGAGCGAGCTTGCTCGCGAACGGAGTTTCCAGGCGGCCTTGGTATTTCAGTTTGACTCCGCTCCCTCTCCCCAACCCTCTCCCTGAAGGGAGAGGGGGCTTGTCCGTGCCGAGAAAGAATTTGGAGTCAGTCGGAAACCACGC
This sequence comes from Pseudomonas delhiensis, assembly GCF_900187975.1. Taxonomy (GTDB): domain Bacteria; phylum Pseudomonadota; class Gammaproteobacteria; order Pseudomonadales; family Pseudomonadaceae; genus Pseudomonas; species Pseudomonas delhiensis. Next base: position 34,086 of record NZ_FZPC01000042.1, read on the forward strand.
GCTAACCGGCTAACGCCGAAACACCCGAGCACACCGAACGGTCCCCTCTCCCTTCAGGGAGAGGGCTAGGGAGAGGGGCGGAGTTGAGCCGACACACCGTCGCCAAGGGGTAATGCGGTTCGCGAGCAAGCTCGCTCCTACAAGGTGCAGAACGCTTCCCCACGAAAAAGGGGCCCGCAGGCCCCTTCGATCGCTCCAAGGGCGTTTCAGTCGTCGCCTTCGTCGTCCGGGCCATCCACTTTCATGCCCAGTTCCTTGATCTTGCGCGTCAAGGTATTGCGTCCCCAGCCCAGCAGCACGGCGGCGTCGCGGCGGCGGCCGGCGGTGTGCTTCAGGGCGGTCTCGATCATGATCCGCTCGAACGCCGGCACGGCGCTGTCGAGCAGGCTCGACTGGCCGCGGCCCAGGGCCTGGTCGGCCCAGTGGCGCAGGGCCTGTTCCCAGTTGGCCGCCGGCAGGCTGTCCTGGGGCTGGGTCAGCAGCTCCGGCGGCAGGTCGTCGATGTGCACTTCGCGGCCGGAGGCCATCACGGTGATCCAGCGGCAGGTGTTCTCCAGCTGGCGCACGTTGCCCGGCCAGCCGAGGTTCTTCAGGTAGTCCTCGGTCTCGGGCTTGAGCAGCTTGGGCTCCACCGCCAGCTCTTGCGCTGCGCGGGCGAGGAAGTGCCGGGCCAGCGCCGGGATGTCCTCGCGGCGGTCGGCCAGGCGCGGGATGTGGATGCGGATGACGTTCAGGCGGTGGAACAGGTCCTCGCGGAACTTGCCCTCGCGCACCAGGTTTTCCAGGTTCTGGTGGGTGGCGGCGATGATCCGCACGTCGACCTTCACCGGGGTGTGGCCGCCGACGCGGTAGAACTCGCCGTCGGCCAGCACGCGCAGCAGGCGCGTCTGGGTGTCGGCCGGCATGTCGCCGATCTCGTCGAGGAACAGGGTGCCGCCGTCGGCCTGCTCGAAGCGCCCGCGGCGCTGCGCGGCGGCGCCGGTGAAGGCGCCCTTCTCGTGGCCGAACAGCTCGGACTCCATCAGGTCCTTGGGAATCGCCGCCATGTTCAGCGCGATGAACGGCTCGGCCGCGCGCGGGCTGTGGCGGTGCAGGGCGTGGGCGACCAGTTCCTTGCCGGTGCCGGACTCGCCGTTGATCAGCACCGTGATGTTGGAATGGCTGAGGCGGCCGATGGCGCGGAACACCTCCTGCATCGCCGGCGCCTCGCCGATGATCTCCGGGGTGCGCGCCTGGTTGGCCGGCGCCTCCAGGCCCTGCTGCTCCTGGGCGTGCTGGTTGGCGCGCTTGACCAGGGACACGGCCTCGTCGACGTCGAAGGGCTTGGGCAGGTACTCGAAGGCGCCGCCCTGGTAGGAGGCCACCGCGCTGTCCAGGTCGGAATGGGCGGTCATGATGATCACCGGCAGGCGCGGGTGCAGCTCGCGGATCTGCGCCAGCAGGTCGAGGCCGCTGGAGCCGGGCATGCGGATGTCCGAGATGATCACGTCCGGCTGCTGCCGGCCGAGGCGGTGGATGACGCTGTCGGCGTTCTCGAAGCTGACGGTGGTCATGCCTTCCTGTTGCAGGGCTTTTTCCAGTACCCAGCGGATGGAGCGGTCGTCGTCGACGATCCAGACGGTCTCTGAACGGCTCATGGGTGGTGCACTCCTTGTTCCAGGGGCAGGAACAGACTGAATACGGTGTGGCCGGGGTGGCTCTCGCATTCGACCAGCCCCTGGTGCTGGCTGATGATGTTCTGGGTGATGGCCAGGCCCAGCCCGGTGCCGTCGGGGCGGCCGCTGACCATGGGGTAGAAGATGGTGTCCTGCAGCTCGGCCGGGATGCCCGGGCCGTTGTCGATGATTTCCACCTTGCACACCAGGCGGTGGCGCGTGTGGCCGATGGTGAACTGGCGCAGGGTGCGGGTGCGCAGGGTGATGCGGCCCAGGCGCAGTTCGTTGTGCGCGGCGACGGCCTGCATGGCGTTGCGCACGATGTTGAGCACCGCCTGGATCATCTGCTCGCGGTCGAGCAGCAGGTCGGGAATGCTCGGGTCGTAGTCGCGGATCAGCGGGATGCTGCCCTGGGTCTCGGCGCCCACCAGGCTGCAGACGTGCTCCAGCACTTCGTGGATGTTGGTCACCCGCAGTTGCGGCAGCTTGTTCGAGCCGAGCATGCGGTCCACCAGGTTCCGCAGGCGGTCGGCCTCCTCGATGATGACGTTGGTGTAGTCCTTGAGCGACTCGTCGGGCAGCTCGCGGGACAGCAGCTGGGCGGCGCCGCGGATGCCGCCCAGGGGGTTCTTGATCTCGTGGGCCAGGCCGCGCACCAGCAGCTTGGTGGTCTCCTGCTTGGACAGCTGGGCCTCTTCCTTGGTGATGCGCATCAGCCGGTCGCGCGGGTGGACCTCCAGCAGCAGCAGGGTCTCGCGGCGGTTGAGGATGGGCGTCACCGCGTAGTCGACGGTGATGCTCTGGCCGGTGAGCGAGGTCAGGGTGGCTTCGCGCTTGGTGAACGGGTGCGCTTCCTCCACCGCCTGGCGCAGCGACTGCAGGGCCTCCTGGGACTCGGTGAACAGCTCGCTGATGAACTGCCCGTGGCTACGTTGGCCGCTGACCGCCAGGAGCATCTCGGCGGCCGGGTTCATGTACTCCAGGCGCAGTTCGGCGTTGAGCAGGATCACCGCCGTGGTGAGGTTGTCGAGCAACAGTCTGAGCTGGGTTTCTGTAGGCATGGCGGGCAGCGTTCCAAGGTTGGGCAGGAAAATGCAAAAAGCAAACCAAGCCCCGAAAAGACGCGCCAGGCCGCGATCTGCGCCGACTCGTGGCATTTCCTCAGGGAAAACGCGCCGTAGTCGTGACCCGAAATGGGGAGAGTATAGAAAGTGGTGCAGGCTTGCGCACCAAAGTGGTGCGCATTCTCGGGAAAGGCTTCTTAAGAGGGCGTGCGAAGCGTCGCCGGGCTCAGCGCTGGGCGGCCAGGGCCGGTTGCCCGCTGGCGTCGGCCTCGGCGACCGAGACGCGCTTCATGTGGAACGGCTGGTTCGGCGTCTGTTCGAGGGTCTGGCCGCGCTGGTCGAGGATTTCCACCGACAGCTGGTGGGTGCCGCGATCCAGGTTGTGCAGGGGGAACACCGGGCTGCGGCTGGGCGCGCCCACCGGCACGCCGTCGAGGAACAGCCGGTAGCTGTGCCCGGGCAGCAGGTTGGGGTCGCTGGAGACGGTGACGATCAGCTCGCCGTCGTTGGCGCGCACGGTGGCGTCGGGCTCGGGCACCAGGATGCGCAGCACCTGGTATTGCGGCGGCTGTGGCGGCAGGGCCTGCGCGGCGGGCGCATACAGTGGCGGCGGCATGTTCGGCATGGCGTTGGGCGGCGCCAGGTTCAGGCGCTGGGCATTGCTGCGCGTGGGCTGGTCGGTGAAGACGCGGTTGCCGTCCTTGTCGATGTAGGTATAGACCTCGGCGCTGGCCTGGAACGCCGCCAGCAAAAGCAGGCCGAGCAGCAGTGGGCGTTTCATCAGTTGCCGCTCCTCGGCATGGGCCTGACGCGCGCCGGGCTGTTGGTGCTGATGCGTTGCAGGGTGAAGCTGACCGGCGCGCTGGATTGCAGCACGCGCTCGCCCTGCACCACGTCCACCGAGAGGCTGTGCTCGCCGCGTTCGAGGTTGCTCAGGCTGAAGCGCGTGGCGCTGCTGGGCGCGCCGTAGGGCTGGCCGTCCAGGCGCAGCTGCAGGCGGTCGCCCATGGCCAGTTGCGGCTGGATGGCCACCTCGATGTCGAAGTTGCCGTTGTTGGCGCGCAGGGCCTCCTCGTCGGGCAGGCCGGTGATGGCCAGGATGGCGTAGCGGGCCTGGCGCTGCTCGCCGTCGCCGCCGCCCAGCGGTGCGCCGGGGGACTGGGCGCCCACGGTGTTGGTCGGCGGCAGTTCCACCGGCTTGGCGCTCACGCCGCTGGGCGGCTGGTTGGTGAAGACCGTCTTGCCGTTGGCATCGGTGTACTTGTAGATCTGCGCGCTGGCCGGCACGGCCAGGGCGAGCAGCAGGCAGAGGACTGGCACGCGCATGCGTGATCTCCCGAAAGGCAATGGGCTAAGCCTTGCATCGGCGCCGACGGGTGGCAAGCGAAACGCCATCCCGCGGTCCGGTTTGCGTGGAAGTTAACAGTGCGCAGCCGACGGACAGCTGCTGCTTTTCTAGAACTTATTTGATATCTAGCGCGGTTTCGTTGGTGATTTCTGCGTTTTCTGACGAATGTCAACGGTATTCCCGGGGGCATGGCTTGAGATAGGCGCACCGAATCGTACGCGCGCCTCGTGCCGGGGCGCCCGGAGTTGACGCCATGTCCATTCATTCCTCTCATCCCCCGCGCCTCTCCTCGCGCCTGGCCGCTGGCACCTGCCGCGGGAGGTGCCGAGCATGACCCTGCTGCTGCCCCTGTTCATCGCCCTGCTGCTGGTGGCCCTGCCGCGCCTGTTGCCGCTGCCCGTGGCCAGCACCGCCGGCGCGCCGGCCGCTGCCGCCGCCACCTGGCACGCCTGCGAGCTGCCCGATCCACCGGCCTCGCCCAGGCCGCAGGCCGGCGCGGCGCCGAGCAACCTGCTCTACCTGCCCCTGGGCCTGCACCCGGCCGACCGCTGCCTGCATGGGCCGCTGGTGGTGGAAGGGCTGATACGCATCCGCCCGCCGCTGCAGTTCTGGCGGATCTGCGCGGGGGAAATCCGCTTCGGCGACTGTTCGCGCACGCCGACCGGCATCGCCAGGGCCGGCGCTGGCCGCAACCAGGTCGAGGAGGGCGAGTACCGCGTGGCCGCTGGCGGTTGCCTGGAGGGCGACCTGCTGGTGCGTGGCGACCTGTTCCTCGGCCGCTATTCCCGCGTGCTCGGCTCGGTGCAGGTCGAGGGTGGCGTATGGATGGACGAGGGCGCGGAAGTGGCCGGCGGCATCCTGGCCCGCGGCTCGGTGCGCGTCGGCCGCCGTTCGCGCGTCGCCGGGCCGCTGAGCGCCGGGCGCAGCATCAGCCTGGGGCGCGATTGCGTGGTCGGCGCGCAGGGCAGGCCGACCACCGTGAGCGCCGACCGGGTGCGGATCAACGAAGGCTGCAAGGTCTACGGCCAGGTGCTGGCCGAGAAGGGCGCCCAGGTCAACGCCCTGGCCGGCGCCGAGGCCTCGCGCGAGCCGGTCTGAGCCGGCGGCTTCAGATGCCGCCGTCGGCGGGTTCGGCGGGGGCCTGCGGATCTTCCTCGCGCGGCTTGCGCATGCGCGAGAGCTGCACGTTCAGGCGCGGCATGGCCAGCTCCAGCCCGGCCTTGTCCAGCTTCTGGCGCAGGCGCAGGTTGAAGGCGCGCTGCACCTCCCACTGGCGGATCGGCGCGGTCTTGAAGCGGAAGCGCAGGATCGCCTGGCCGTTGTCGAAGCTCTCGACGCCCTGCATTTCCAGCGGCGACCAGATCGCCCGGTTGATGCTGCGGTCGTTGCGCAGCTCGCCGGCCACGTCCTTCACCAGCGCCAGGGCGTCGTCGATCGGCATGCTCGCCGGCACCGGCCAGCGGAACATGGCGTAGCCGAACTGCCGCGAGTAGTTCTTGATGCTCTTGATCTCGCTGAACGGGATGGTGTGCACCACGCCGTCCAGGTCGCGCAGGCGCACGGTGCGGATGGTCAGGCCCTCCACCGTGCCCAGGTGGCCGCCGACGTCGACGTAGTCGTCGATCGACAGCGAGTCCTCGATGATGATGAACAGCCCGGTGATCAGGTCGGCCACCAGCGATTGCGCGCCGAAGCCGATGGCCAGGCCGATGACGCCGGCGCCGGCCAGCAGCGGCGTGACGTTCATGCCCATGTTGGCCAGGGCGACGATCAGCGCGATCACCGCGATGGTGATGAAGAGCACGTTGCGGATCAGCGGCAGCATGGTCAGCGCGCGGGTGTTGGCGCGGTTCTTCCCGCCCAGGCCGAGGCTGTGCTGCACCGCGGTGTCGGTGAGGATCCAGATCAGCCAGGCCACCAGCAGGGTGCTGCCGAAGCTGATCAGCTTGAGGCTGATCTGCGAGCCGTCGCCCTCGGCGAAGCCGATCAGCGACATGCCCCAGACGCGCAGGCCCACCTCCAGGAACACCAGCAGGGTGGCGATGTGCAGCAGGGTGTAGCCGAAGTTCTGCAACTGCTCGATGTAGGGCGCGCTGCGCCGGCTGCTGCGTTGCGCCGAACGCAGGTGGGCGCGGCGGATCAGGCCGTTGACGGTCATCGCCACCACCGCGATCAGCGCGCACAGCAGGGCCCGGCGCAGGGCGTAGCTGCTGTCGCCGGCGGTGACCACGGTGGCGAACAGCGAGATGCCCACCAGCAGCAGGACCGGCACGTACCACAGCGAGCCGACCAGCTCCACCAGCTCGTGCAGGCCGCGGCGCTTGAGGCGGCGCTCCAGCGGCTGGTTGCGGATCAGGTGGGCGATGGGCCGGCGGAACTGCAGCACGAACAGGGCGGTGAACAGCGCGGCGCAGATGTTCGCCAGCGAGCCCACGGCCAGCGCGATGTTCTGCCCGAGGCTGTCGGTCACCCGCGGGTCGTGCATTACCTCGCCCAGGGCGGCCAGGCTGCCGATCAGCCACAGCGGGCGGAAGGCGCGGCGCCGCAGGATGTTCAGCGCCCGCGCGCGGTGCGGGCCGCCGAGCAGCGACAGGGAGATCACGCAGAGCGCGGAGAACAGCGTGCCGCACACCAGCACGTAGGCGACCACCATGGCCACCAGCTTGCCCAGGGAGCTGGGCAGCACCACGGAGAGGTAGACGGTGATCAGGAAGGCCACCAGCCAGGGCCCCAGCTTGCGCAGGGCGAACAGCAGCAGGTCGCGGGTCTTGGGGTGCTGCGGCAGCTCCTCGGCCAGCCCGAAGCGCTCGCGCATGCGCCGCGCCACCCAGCGCAGGCCCAGGGCCAGGCAGGCCCAGAGCAGGATCACCAGGGAGAAGTCGAGGATCATCCCCGGCCACTCCTGCAGGGACGGGGTGCGTTCCTGCAGCTCGGCGCCGGCCTGCTGGAACAGGCCGCTCCAGCGCAGCGCCGGGCTGTTGCTGCCCTCGAAGCGCTTCTCCAGGCTGCCCAGGGTGTCGCCAATCAGGCCCAGCACGCCGCCCTGGTCCTCCGCGCCTTTCCGGGTGACGTCGCGCAACTGCTTGAGCTTCTTCAGCAGGTCGGCGCGCTGCTGGTCGTTCTCCAGGGTCTTGATCACCTGGTCCAGCGACTGCTGCAGCTGCGCCTCGCTGACCTTGCCATCGCCGCCGCCGGTCACGCCGGGAATGCTGGGCAGCGCGGCGGATGCCGGCCCGGCGAGGAACAGGCCCAGGCAGCACAGCAGCAGGAAGCGGCGAAGAAGGTCGGTCACGAATGGCACTCCGGAGCAGGGCGAAACTCGGCACATCATACAGATGCCGGGGGCTGAGCCGAATTGGGGGGCAATCTGTAGGAGCGAGCTTGCTCGCGAACGGTGCTCGCCGGTGGCTTCGGTGCCTTGGGGTTGAACCCCCTTTCCCTCTCCCTAACCCTCTCCCTGAAGGGAGAGGGGACCGTTCGGCGTGTTCGGGTGTTCCTGAGTCAGCCGGCAGCTCCAGTGGCTTTCAGCTGAAACCACTCCTTCTCTCGGCACGGACAAACCCCCTCTCCCTTCAGGGAGAGGGCTGGGGAGAGGGGCGGAGTCAACCCGAAACACCCAGGTCGCCTGGAAACACCGTTCGCGAGCAAGCACGCTCCTACGAAAAGCGACAGTCCGGAACACCAACAATAAAAAAGGCCTCCCGAAGGAGGCCTTAATGTTGCCGCTACTTATATAGGTATTCGTGGATCAGACGCTGTAGTACAGGTCGTATTCCAGCGGGTGCACGAAGGTGCGCACCTTGATTTCTTCCTCGGACTTCAGCTCGATGTAGGCATCGATGAACTCGTCGGTGAACACGCCGCCCTTGGTCAGGAACGCGCGGCCCTTGTCGAGTTCTTCCAGCGCCTCTTTCAGGCTGCCGCAAACCTGCGGGATTTCCTTCGCCTCTTCCGGCGGCAGGTCGTACAGGTTCTTGTCGGCGGCGTCGCCAGGGTGGATCTTGTTCTGGATGCCGTCCAGGCCGGCCATCAGCAGCGCGGCGAAGGCCAGGTAGGGGTTGGCGGCCGGGTCCGGGAAGCGCGCTTCGATGCGCCGGGCTTTCGGGCTGGAAACGTAGGGGATACGGATTGAGGCGGAACGGTTGCGGGCCGAGTAGGCCAGCATCACCGGGGCTTCGAAGCCCGGGACCAGGCGCTTGTAGGAGTTGGTCGACGGGTTGGTGAAGCCGTTCAGGGCCTTGCCGTGCTTGATGATGCCGCCGATGAAGTACAGGGCGGTGTCGGACAGGCCGGCATAGCCTTCGCCGGCGAAGGTGTTCTTGCCATCCTTGGAGATGGACATGTGCACGTGCATGCCCGAGCCGTTGTCGCCGTACAGCGGCTTCGGCATGAAGGTCACGGTCTTGCCGTAGGCGTCGGCGACGTTGTGCACGCAGTACTTCAGGGTCTGGACTTCGTCAGCCTTGGCGACCAGGGTGTTGAACTTCACACCGATTTCGTTCTGGCCGGCGGTGGCGACTTCGTGGTGGTGAACTTCGACCACCAGGCCCATTTCTTCCAGGGCGTTGCACATGGCGGTACGGATTTCGTGGTCGTGGTCGACCGGCGGTACCGGGAAGTAGCCGCCCTTCACGCCCGGACGGTGGCCCTTGTTGCCCGACTCGATGTCGGCGTCGGTGTTCCAGGAAGCCTGCTCGGAGAAGATCTTGAACATCGAGCCGGAGATGTCGGACTTGAACTTCACTTCGTCGAAGATGAAGAACTCCGGCTCCGGGCCGACGAACACGGTGTCGCCGATACCGGTGGACTTCAGGTATTCCTCGGCGCGCTTGGCGATGTTGCGCGGGTCGCGCTCGTAGCCTTGCATGGTGCTCGGCTCGATGATGTCGCACACCAGGATCAGGGTCGGCTCTTCGGTGAAGGGGTCGAGCACGGCGGTGCTGTCGTCCGGCAGCAGGATCATGTCGGAGGCTTCGATGCCTTTCCAGCCGGCGATGGAGGAGCCGTCGAACATCTTGCCGGCTTCGAAGAAGTCATCGTCCAGCGCGTCGCGGGCCGGCATGGTGACGTGCTGCTGCTTGCCTTTGGTATCGGTGAAGCGCAGGTCTACCCACTTCACGTCATGGTCTTTGATCAGTTGGTGCGACTTGTACGACATGCTGTCCTCCAGGAGGGATTAGAGCTGGGAGCTTTCTGTGCCCCAGTATCGGGTGATGCCGGCCGGAATACTCCGCCAGGGCAACCTGCCTCACAAGAGAGCAAGTAGCGTGCCAGTGCCCGATTTTGGACAGAGCCCCGCGCTACAGGGCTTTGCGCAGGGTGCTGGGCGTGGATGGCGGAATTGTTGCACCGATTTGGTGCTACGCAATGCTGCATGAGTCCATTTTGGTGCATCAAAAAGAATCTGCACGCGGCTGCTCAAGTCTTGAGCAATTTCGGGTATAATTCCGCCCCTTTTTTTCGTCCCTTCGGGCTTGCGCCTTTTCTCGCATGAAACTCATCGTCAAGGTCTTCCAGGAAATCACCATCAAGAGCCGGCCGGTGCGCAAGCGCTTCATCCGCCAGCTCGCGAAGAACATCCGCACCGTGCTGCGCGACCTGGACCCGGCGCTGCTGGTCGAGGGCGAATGGGACAACCTGGAGGTGGAAACCCGGGTGACCGACGCCAAGGCCCTGCGCGAGATGATCGAGCGCCTGACCTGCGTGCCGGGCATCGGCCACTTCCTGGAAGTGCACGAATACCCGCTGGGCGACTTCGACGACATCCTCGAGAAGTGCAAGCAGCACTTCGGCCACCTGCTGCCCGGCAAGCACTTCTCCATGCGCTGCAAGCGCGCCGGCAAGCACGCCTTCACCTCCATCGACGTGGAGCGCTACGTCGGCGGCGGCCTGCGCCAGCACTGCGGCGCGGCGGGCGTGTCGCTGAAGAACCCGCAAGTGCAGGTGCGCGTGGAAATCCGCCACGACCGCCTGTACGTCATCCATGCCCAGCACGAGGGCCTGGGCGGCTACCCGCTGGGCGCCCTGGAGCAGGTGCTGGTGCTGATGTCCGGCGGCTTCGACTCCACCGTGGCGGCCTACCAGATGATGCGCCGCGGCCTGATCAGCCACTTCGTGTTCTTCAACCTCGGCGGCCGCGCCCACGAACTGGGCGTGATGGAAGTGGCCCACTACCTGTGGGAGAAGTTCGGCCGCTCGCAGCGCGTGCTGTTCGTCAGCGTGCCCTTCGAGGAAGTGGTCGGCGAGATCCTCACCAAGGTCGACGACAGCTACATGGGCGTGACCCTCAAGCGCATGATGCTGCGCGCCGCCAGCCGCGTGGCCGAGCGCCTGGAGCTGAACGCGCTGGTCACCGGCGAGTCGATCTCCCAGGTGTCCAGCCAGACCCTGCCGAACCTCTCGGTGATCGACCGGGTGACCGACACCCTGGTGCTGCGCCCGCTGATCGTCAGCCACAAGCAGGACATCATCGACACCGCGACGAAGATCGGCACCGCCGAGTTCGCCAAGCACATGCCCGAGTACTGCGGCGTGATCTCGGTGAACCCGACCACCCAGGCCAAGCCCTACCGCGTCGAGCACGAAGAGACCCGGTTCGACATGGCCGTGCTCGACCGCGCCCTGGAGCGCGCCACCCAGATGACCGTCGACCGCGTCATCGACGAGCTGGGCAAGGACCTGCCGGTGGAGATGGTCGACGAAGTGCTGCCCGGGCAGATCGTGGTCGACATCCGCCACCCCGACGCCCAGGAAGATGAACCCCTGGCGCTGGAAGGCATCGAAGTGCTGGCCATGCCGTTCTACGCGATCAACAGCAAGTTCAAGGAACTGGACCCCAACCGCCAGTACCTCCTGTTCTGCGACAAGGGCGTGATGAGCCGGCTGCACGCTCACCACCTGGTCAACGAAGGGCATACCAACGTGCGGGTATACAGGCCCGTTGGGCAGCCGCAAGCTCTAAGCGGCAAGCTGCAAGAGCAGAGCGAACGGTCATGAGAACCTGCCATATTCGCCGCAGCGCGCGGCGCCGTCGGCATCCACCCGACCTCTGGCCTGCGCACCCTTTCCAACGCTTTTACTTGCAGCTTGCGGCTTGAAGCTTGCCGCTCTCTTTTAGGAAAACACCGTGATCGAAAATCTCCGCAACATCGCCATCATCGCCCACGTCGACCATGGCAAGACCACCCTGGTGGACAAGCTGCTGAAGCTGTCCGGCACCCTCGACCGCAAAGAAGCGGAATCCGAGCGCGTGATGGACTCCAACGACCAGGAAAAGGAACGCGGCATCACCATCCTGGCGAAGAACACCGCGATCAAGTGGAACGGCTACAACATCAACATCGTCGACACCCCCGGCCACGCCGACTTCGGTGGCGAGGTGGAGCGCGTGATGAGCATGGTCGACTCCGTGCTGCTGGTGGTCGACGCCCAGGACGGCCCCATGCCGCAGACCCGCTTCGTGACCCAGAAGGCCTTCAAGGCCGGCCTGCGCCCGATCGTCGTGGTCAACAAGATCGACCGCCCGGGCGCCCGTCCCGACTGGGTCATCGACCAGATCTTCGACCTGTTCGACAACCTCGGCGCCACCGATGAGCAGCTCGACTTCCCGATCGTCTACGCCAGCGCCCTGAACGGCATCGCCGGCATGGACCACGAGAAGATGGACGACAACATGGACGCCCTGTTCCAGGCGATCATCGACCACGTCCCGGCCCCGGTGGTGGACACCGAAGGCCCGTTCCAGATGCAGATCTCGCAGCTGGACTACAACAGCTTCCTCGGCGTGATCGGCATCGGCCGCATTACCCGCGGCAAGGTCAAGGCCAACACCCCGGTGGTGGCGGTCAGCGACGACGGCAGCAAGCGCAACGGCCGCATCCTGAAGATCATGGGCCACTCCGGCCTGCAGCGCGTGGAAGTGCCGGAAGCCGAAGCCGGCGACATCGTCTGCGTCTCGGGCATGGAAGAACTGTTCATCTCCGACACCCTGTGCGACCCGCAGAACGTCGAGGCCCTGCCGCCGCTGACCGTCGACCAGCCGACCGTGAGCATGACCTTCCAGGTCAACGACTCGCCGTTCGCCGGCAAGGAAGGCAAGTTCGTCACCAGCCGCAACATCAAGGAGCGCCTGGAGAAGGAACTGCTGCACAACGTGGCCCTGCGCGTCGAGCAGGGCGACAGCCCGGAGAAATTCAAGGTCTCCGGCCGTGGCGAGCTGCACCTGTCCGTCCTGATCGAAACCATGCGCCGTGAAGGCTTCGAGATGGCCGTGGGCCGTCCGGAAGTGGTGATCATCGAGAACGAGGCCGGCGAGAAGCAGGAGCCCTACGAGAACGTCACCATCGACATCGAAGAGCAGCACCAGGGCTCGGTGATGGAGCAGATGGGCCTGCGCAAGGGCGACCTGAGCAACATGATCCCCGACGGCAAGGGCCGCGTGCGCCTGGAATACACCATCCCGGCGCGCGGCCTGATCGGCTTCCGCAACAACTTCCTGACCCTGACCTCGGGCACCGGCATCCTGACCTCGACCTTCAGCCACTACGGCCCGATCAAGGCCGGCGAAGTCAGCAACCGCCAGAACGGCGTACTGGTCTCCATGGCCACCGGCACCGCGCTGACCTACTCGCTGGAAACCCTGCAAAGCCGCGGCAAGCTGTTCCTCGGCCCGGGCGACGAAATCTACGAAGGCCAGCTGGCCGGCATCAACAGCCGCGACAACGACCTGGTGATCAACCCCACCAAGGGCAAGAAGCTCGACAACATGCGCGCTTCGGGCAAGGACGAAGTCATCGCCCTGGTTCCGCCGATCCGCTTCACCCTGGAGCAGGCGCTGGAATTCATCGCCGACGACGAACTGGTGGAAGTGACGCCGAAGTCCATCCGCCTGCGCAAGAAACTGCTGAACGAGAACGACCGCAAGCGTTACGAGCGTAGCAAGGTCTAAGTCCAAGAGCGGCTGCAGGCCTCAAGCGGCAAGCTGCAAGCGAAAGACGAAGGCCCCGTCGGAGCGATCCGGCGGGGCCTTTTTCATTCTTCCGGGCGGTTGGCGGTGCGTTTCTTGAAGTGCTCGTCCGGCTCGCTTATGCAGCGTCGGCAGGTCTTGCACTGGAACATCCGCTTGCCCTGGCGGTTGCCGTCGACGAAGCCGTAGCGGAAAAACCGTTCGCGATTACCGCAGTTCGGGCATTGCAGGGCAGGTAGTTCGGGGCGCATGCCCAGCTTGACCTTCGCCTCCCATTCGCCGCTGGGGTCGAGCCTGAGCAGCCACTGGCGGAACACCCTGACCCAGCGGGCCAGCATCATGTGCGATACCCCCAGCCGCTCGCTGGCGTTGGCGATCGAGCGTTGTTGCGACAGCAGGGGCAGGAACGCCTCCAGCTTGTCACAGCGCAGGAAGTGCCTCAGCGCCGTGCCGGTACGCCGGTTGAAGCCCTTGCCGCAGCGCTGGCAATTGAAATAGGGGATGCCGTTCGGCGGCCTGCCCCGGTAGCGCAACACCACCTGGTGGCTGCCGCAGTGATGGCAGGGCGGCGGTGTCGGGTCCTTGGACAGGGCTTCGTCGATGTGCCGTTGCAGGAAGGCGGTCAGCGCGGGGTCTTCGTGCCGGGGGATGTCCTGGCCACGGTCGAGGATGGGCAAGGCGTGGTCGAGTTGGCGGCGGGGCATGGGGCGGGCTTTGCGTGACGTCGGAGCGCTATTTGAGCCGCGGCGCCGGGGCCTTGGGAATGCGCTCCATGGGGAGCAGGGCGTAGTTCGGAAAAGTCCTACAAAAGGGCGCGCGAAACGCTCAAGGCCCCACGCCATGCGGGGGAATAGAGTCCGCCGGGCCAATCACCACCCCCGCGCGAGCCCCCCGATATGGACATCCGCCGCCCCCTCCACCAGGCCATCGCCAGTGCCCTGGCCGGCATCCTGTTCCTCAACCCCATAGTCGCGGCCGCGGCCCAGCTGGCGGTGGATGCGGCCGCCGGTGGCAACACCCAGCTCGGCGCGGCGGGCAACGGCGTGCCCATCGTCAACATCGCCACGCCCAACGGCGCGGGGTTGTCGCACAACAAATTCAGCGACTACTCGGTGGGCCAGCAGGGCCTGATCCTCAACAACGCCACCGGCAAGACCGCCAGCACCCA
>NZ_FZPC01000002.1 GCF_900187975.1 Pseudomonas delhiensis
GATCGCCGTCGAAGGCGCCGGGCTCAACGCCAGCAACCTCGACCGCTTCGAGCTGATCACCCGCAGCGCCAGGCTCAACGCCGACCTGTACGCCAGGCAACTGACCGTGGTGGCCGGGCGCAACCAGGTGGACGCCGAGACCCTGGCCGCCAGCGCCAAGGCCGACGACGGCCGCGCCAAGCCGCAACTGGCCATCGACAGCGCGGCATTGGGCGGCATGTACGCCAACACCATCCGCCTGGTGGGCACCGAGCAGGGCGTGGGCGTGAAACTGGCCGGCAACATGGCGGCCAGCGCGGGCGACATCCGCATCGACGCCAACGGCAAGCTGGAACTGGCCCAGGTGGCGGCCAGCGGCGACCTCGCCCTGAAGGGCCAGGTCGTGGCCCTGAACGGCCCGGCCTATGCCGGCGGCAGCGCGAGCGTGCAGGCCAGCGGCACGTTGAGCAATGCGCAGAGCCTGGCCGCGGGCTCGACCCTCGAACTGAAGGCGAACCAGCTCAGCAACAGCGGCGTGATCGAAGCCGGCGTCAACGCCGACAGCAGCCGCAACGCCGGCGGCGACCTCTCGATCACTGCGCAGCACCTGCGCAACGCCGGCAGCCTGATCGCCTCGCGCAGCCTGGACGCCCATGCCGCGCAGCGCCTGGACAACCGCAACGGCCAGATCGGCGGCCAGCACATCCACATCAGCGGCGGCGCCCTGGACAACCGCCTCGGCCTGTTCGCCGCCGAACAGGGCCTGCGCCTGGACCTGGCCAGCCTGGACAACCGCGAGCAGGGCCTGCTGAGCAGCCAGGGGCGGCTCGAGGGGCGCGTCGGCCGGCTGGACAACCAGCAGGGTGGCATCACCGCCCAGGCCGTCGAACTGCAAGGCGAGAGCCTCGACAACCGGGGCGGCCGGATATACGCCGAGACCGGGCTGGCGCTGGACCTGGGCGCCAGGCTGGACAACCGCGGCGGGCGCCTGGAAGGCAATGGTGTGCGGGTGCGCGCCACCCGCCTGGACAACTCCGCCGGCGGCGTTCTCGGCAGCGCCCGGGGCCTGCTGCAACTGACCGCCGGGCACTTCGACAACCGCGACGGCATCGCCCAGGGCGCCGCGCTGCTGCTCGACGCCAACAGCGTCGCCAACACCGATGGGCACCTGGCGGCCACCCATGGCGACGCCCGGGTGAACAGCGCCAGCTTCGACAACCGCTCCGGCGGCCTCTTCGCCAGCCAGGCCCTGAGCCTGCATGGCAGCGACTTCCTCAACCACGGCGGCCAGGTCGGCGCCCAGGACATCGACTTCAGCCTGCGCGGTGCGCTGGACAATGCCCACGGCCTGATCGAGGCCGGCAACCAGCTCACCCTGGCCGCCGCCGAACTGGCCAACGCGCAGGGCCGCGTGCGTGCCCTCGGCCAGCAGGGCGCCACGCGCCTGAGCATCGGTGGCCTGCTGGACAACAGCGACGGCCTGCTGGAAAGCGCCGCTGTAGACCTGCTGCTCGCCAGCGGCGAACTGCACAACGATGGCGGCAGCGTGCGCCACCTGGGCAGCGGCGGATTCGGCATCGACCTGGCGCAGCTCGGCCAGGCCGGCGGCAGCTTCGTCACCAACGCCGCGCTGAGCCTGAGCGCGGCCAGCTGGAGCAACCGCAGCAGCCTGCAGGCGCGCGAACTGACCCTGGACATCGGCCAACTGCAACAGGCGGCCGGGGGACGGCTGCTGGCCAGCGAAAAGCTCGAGGGCAGCGGCGGCGACTGGAACAATGCCGGCCTGATCGCCAGCGACGGCGACCTGGCACTGCACCTGGGCGGGCGCTACAGCGGCAACGGGCAACTGAGCAGCCTGGGCGAGCTGGGCCTCGACGCCGCCAGCCTCGCCCTGGATGGCAGCGCCAGCATCACCGGCGGCGCCGCCACCCGCATCAGCGTCGGCGGCAATCTGGACAACGCCGGCCGCATCACCGCGGCCGGCGACCTGCTGGCCCGCGCGGCGAACCTGAACAACACCGGCACCCTGGGCAGCGCCGCCAACCTGCGGATCGAAAGCGCGGAACTGCGCAACGAAAACGGCCTGCTGTTCAGCGGCGGCGACATGGCGCTGCGCGTGCAGCGCTTCGTCAACCGCTATGCCGACGTCTACAGCCTGGGCGCCCTGGACATCGCCGCGGACGACCAGCAGGGGCGCGCCGGCGTGGTGGAGAACCGCTCGGCCACCCTGGAGGCGCAGGGCGACCTGGCGATCGCCAGCGCCAGCCTGAAGAACACCCAGGACGGCTTCCGCCTCGGGCAGAAGCTGATCTCCGGGGAAATCATCGTGCGCTGCTACGACTGTTCCGGCGACCACTACAACGTCGACTACATCGCCCGGGAGGTATACGCCAGCGAGGTGCAGGAGGCGTCCCCGGCCGCCTTCATCCAGGCCGGCGGCAACCTGCGGGTGGACGCCCAGGACTTCGAGAACACCGCGAGCACCCTGGCCGCCGGCGGCGACATCGCCATCAGCGCCGCCAGCTTCGTCAACCAGGGCATCAGCGGCGGCGAGAGCATCCGCACGCGGATATTCAACAGCGGGCGGGTCACCGACGGCACCATCGAGCGCTTCGTCGGCCATTACGTCCTGCCCTACAACCTGGCGAACAACGCCGACCCCTCGGTGTTCAGCTACTGGGACAACCTCATCGGCGGGCTCAACCAGGGCACCGTGAGCCCCTTCGAACTGCCCGGCGGGCTGCTCGTGCACGCCTACCGAGACGCCAATGGCAACCTCTACCGGCCGCTGCACGTGCCGGACTACCAGGCCAACCACTACGACCCGGACAACCTGATGGAACTGCCAGCGGCGCTGTACGACCTCGGCCTGCTCAGCGACATCTGGGAATACCGGCCGGGCGGCGGCCCCTCCGCCAACGCCGTCATCCAGGCGGCCGGCACGGTGGAGATCAGCGCCGGCGAGCGCCTGGACAATGGCGTCATCCACCCCGGCATCACCTACGACGGCGGGGTGGCGCGGGTCGAGGACGTGCAGGTCGACGGCCAGTCGCAGCCCCTGGTGGTGGTGCTCAATCCACAGCTGCCACCGGACCTCGCCCAGCAGGCGGTCAATCCCATCGCCCTGCCGGGCTTCCGCCTGCCCCAGGGCGAGCACGGCCTGTTCCGGCTCAACGCCCCGGACAGCGGCCACCCCTACCTGATCGAAACCAACCCGGCGCTGGCCGGGCTCAAGCAGTTCCTCGGCTCCGACTACCTGCTGGCCCAGCTGGGCTACGACCCGGCCCGGGCGCAGCAGCGCCTGGGCGACGGCCTCTACGAACAGCGGCTGATCCGCCAGGCCCTGGTGGCGCGCACCGGCCAGCGCTTCATCGCCGGGCTTTCCAGCGACGAAGCGCTGTTCAGGTACCTGATGGACAACGCCATCGCCCACAAGGACAGCCTCGGGCTGAGCGTCGGCGTGGCCCTGAGCGCCGAACAGGTGGCGGCGTTGACCCACGACATCGTCTGGCTGGAAGAGGCCGAGGTGAACGGCCGGAAGGTGCTGGTGCCGGTGCTCTACCTGGCCCAGGCCGAGCACCGCCTGGCGCCCAACGGCGCGCTGATCCAGGGGCAGGACCTGGCCCTGATCAGCGGCGGCGAGCTGAACAACGCCGGCACCCTGCGCGCCAGCAACGACCTCGGCGCCACCGCCGCCAACATCGGCAACAGCGGCCTGATGGAGAGCAACCGGCACCTGCAACTGCTGGCCACGCAAAGCATCCGCAACGCCGCCGGCGGCATCCTCAAAGGGCGCGACGTCAGCCTCGCCGCGCTGACCGGCGACGTCGTCAACGAACGGACATTGACCCAGGTGCAGGGCCAGGCCAGGGGCGCCAGCCTGCAGACCAGCCTGCTCGACAGCGCCGCGCGCGTCGAGGCCGGCGGCGACCTGTCGATCAGCAGCGGGCGCGACCTGCTCAACCTGGGCGGCCAGCTGCAGGCCAAGGGCGACATCCAGCTGCAGGCCGGGCGCGACGTGCTGATCGGCGCCGTCGAGTCCGTCGACGGCAATGCCCGTCGCGACAAGCGCCATCACTGGGAACAGACCGAGGTGCGCCAGCACGCCGCCGGCGTCCAGGCCGGCGGCGACCTGCAGGTCAGCGCCGGCCGCGATATCGGCGTGCAGGCCAGCCACCTGGAAGCCGGCGGCGACGCCAACCTGGCCGCCGCCGGCAACCTGCTGCTGGGCGCCGCGCAGGAGCAGAGCAGCCGCGAATACCACTACCGGCGCAGCGGCAAGAAGGTAGACCGCGAAGACAGCAGCGTCAGCCAGCGCGGCACGACACTGGACGCCGCCGGCGACGTCACCCTCAGCGCTGGCCAGAACCTGACCCTCGAAGCGAGCCGGGTGGGCGCCGGCAAGGAAGCGTTCCTGGTGGCTGGCGACAAGCTCCAACTGCTGGCCGGCCATGACAGCGACTACTCGCTGTACCAGAAGCAGAAGAAGGGCAACCTCGGCAGCAAGAGCTTCAAGCGCGACGAAGTCACCGACGTGAAGGCGGTGGGCAGCCAGGTCAGCGCCAGCGGCGACATCACCCTGCTCAGCGGCGGCGACCAGACCTACCAGGCCGCCAGGCTCGAAAGCGGCAACGACATCGCCATCCTCAGCGGCGGCGCGGTGACCTTCGAAGCGGTCAAGGACCTGCACCAGGAAAGCCACGAGAAGAGCAAGGGCAACCTGGCCTGGCAGTCCGCCAAGGGCAAGGGCCAGACCGACGAGACGCTGCGCCAGAGCCAGCTGATCGCCCAGGGCGAACTGGCGATCAAGGCCGTGGACGGGCTGAAGATCGATATCAGGCACATCGACCAGAAGAGCGTCGGGCAGACCATCGACGCCATGGTGCAGGCCGATCCCAACCTGGCCTGGCTGAAGGAGGCCGAGGCGCGGGGGGATGTGGATTGGCGGCGGGTGCAGGAGGTGCATGACAGCTGGGAGTACAGCAGTTCGGGCATTGGTACCGGAGCTGCAATTGCCATTGCCATCATCGTTGCTGCTGCAACTTACGGCGCTGCGACCGGCGCAATAGGTTCGGCCGCAGGAGCTGGGGCCGGTTCTGGAACTACGATGGCGGCTGCAGGTAGTGCCGCCATGGTTGAGGCTGGTGCTGCCGTTGGCACTGCTGCCGCCGGTTGGGGGAACGCCATGGCAGCGACTGCTATTTCTTCTGTCGCTGGAACTGGGGCTGCCAGTTTTGTTGGGAACAAGGGCGATCTGGGGCAAACACTCAAGGACATCACCAGTGAGGACAGCCTGAAAGGTTTTGCCGCTGCGGCACTCATCGCAGGATTCGGCGCTGGCTATACGGAGGGCTGGGGTAGGGAGTTGACTGCCGAGGGGAACTACAAACTGATCAGCTATGGAGACCGGATCAAGGCTTATGCTGCCAATACTGCACTAAAAGGCATCCTTAATGGGAGCGACAAGGATACGTGGCTGAGTATTGCTGCTACAGGGGCGTTGATGGAGTTGTATCAGTACTCGGTCGGACGAAGTCCGGACGTAAGGCCTGGTGTTGATCGTCCGACCGGTTCAGCCTTTGATAGTGATGCTGGTTTTGTTCCGATGGTTCTTGATCGAGAGGGAAAGAATATTGGGTTAAACCTGCCACTGGATGATCTTGCATGCTCCAGCTTTTACTCAATCTGTCATGGTACGCCGATAAGTAATTCTTTGAATCAAGTTCCAGGCTTTAACGCGTTTGCGACTTTGCATGATCAATGGATGATAAGTTTGGAGGCATCTAAGGGAGGTGGGATGAGTATTATTGAGAACTTAGGGAGTATGCCGCCGGCAATGTTGGTTAACTATGGGGCCCTGTATGATAAATACAGGGAGATGATAAAAGATGTGCGTGATGTTTCCGGTGATTAGTAGGTTGATAACTGGTTTGCTCTTAATTTCTTCTATGCTGACCGGACTCTCTGGATGTCTGTCCTATGATGCTTGGGAGAAAAGTAGGGATACTTTGGTCGGAATGAAGTTTGATCCTGAAGCGTCATTAGTGGGAAAAGAGCGAATTTATTTTGTTAGGGGGGTTAGCAGCAGAAGGTCTGTCGACTATTCAAGGATTGAGAGTGGAGGAGTTCGCTATTATATAACTTATACTGTGCCGTTTTGTCGATATTCCATACTTGTTTCTCCTGATGGAATTATACGTTCATGGCGTCGTGAGTCTCTCGATAGAAAAAGCTGTTATGTTTATTAGAAGTAGTTGGCTGGGCAGAATTAAAGTGCAGGAAATAAATCTTTCCCATTTTTCTTTTAGGTGTTATGGGGCTTGGAATGAAAAAATCTAAAAATGAAAGAGATGTATTTAAATGAAATTTCTTGCGTTTATGTATAGATATAGATTCATTGCTGTTGCCGTTATGGCGGGGTACAGTGGATTGAACTCGTTAAGATTTATAGGTGAGTGGAGTAATTTCTGGAGTGTTGTTGCTTCTCAGTGTCTATTTGGTCGAGGGTTTTACTGTTATATCGCAAATAAGCCTATTTATTATGGTCCTCAAGGAATGATTGAGGTTGACCATCCAAGGTCCATAAGGTTTTTGGCTGGAATTGGTGCGTTATCTATTTATCTATTGATGTTCGCATTTAATGGCTACGACAGGGAGTGGTGGTAAGTGTAAGGGAGAATGCTAATTTCTGTTTTATAAGGCTGGCAGGTTGATTTTGGTATGTTAAATGAACTGTCCTTGCTTGAGATTTTAGTAAATTTTTAGGTGTAGTTTTGGCGGGGCTTGGGGCTTGGGGCTTGGGGCTTGGTGTTGGGTGGGTGAGAACTATATAAATGGCTTGGCTTGATTTTCTTTATAAGTATAGGATGGTTATTCTTTTTCTTATGCTGGCAAGTAGTGGGGTAAATTCTCTAAGGTTTATCGGGGAGTGGGAAGGTTTTTGGGCTGTTATCACGGTTCAGGCGTTTTTTGGTCAGGGGTTTTATTGTTACATTGCGGGCAGGACTATTCGTTTGGCCCCAGGTGGTATCAAGAAAGACTATCCGGGAGCGGTTAGGTTATTAGTTGGTGTGGGGGCGCTTTTTATGTATTTATTGATGTTTGCATTTAATGGCTATGACAGGGATTGGTGGTAAGTACTGGGAAGGGTGTTTGTTATTGTTTTGTGGTGTTGGTTGATGAGGCGGAAAGGGGGTGGATTTATTTCTCCTGCTCTAAAGCCGACTGGCCGGGCAGGATTAGAGTTCAGGAGAGAAGCCTCCTTCTTTAGAATCCGATCGAGTCTTTCAGGTGGCCTTCCAGACGGCATTCAGGGTAAAGTTTTTGGCCTTTTGCCATCACTGCCGAGTCGATCTTTCGACGCGCCGGCATTGGCAAGGGCAGGCACTGCCGTTGCCTCTGGAAGAAAGGGCGGCGGCTACAACCAATGGAAAGGGAGAAGTCGTTGTGAGAATGCTTAAACTGCTTGCGCTGGCCAGTATCGCGCTTATCTATGGCTGCGCCTCGGCGCCGTCGATGGAGAAAATGCAGGCGGAAGTTGCCGGGTACGAGTTGCCCAAGGCTGCCACTTCCGACCAGGGGCTGGTCTATGTGGTGCGGCCGAGTAACGCTGGTGGCCTGGTGCGCTTCAACGTGTTCCTGGATGACCGCGAAGACGCCTCGGAGATGGGCTACAACCGTGGCAATCAGTACATCTATTTCTACGTCGAGCCAGGCAAGCACACCATCAGTTCCAAGGCGGAAAACTGGGCGGACCTGTCTTTCGAGGTGCGGGCCGGCGAAGTGGTGTTCATCAAGCAGGAAGTGGAAGTCGGGATGCTGATGGCGCGCAACAACCTGGTGCTGCTTGGCGATACCGAGGGCCGTTACCTGGTCAAGGATGCGAGCTTGGGTAGCGTGGCCAAGGAACGTAAATGACCTGCAGGGAGTAGAGAGGCGGATTCATCTTTCTGCTCTAGATCCGAAACTGCGCGGGTCGCGGAGCGAAGCGTCATCCAGTAACGGCGGATAACGCTTCGCGTTATGCGCCCTACGGTCGGCTGTGTTGCTCGGCGGCGGCGTACAGCCGCTCGGCATCGGCCGCCAGGTATTCCAGCGCACTGAAGGTGCCGTCCAGCACTTCCTCGGTGGGAGTGCCCAGGTCCGGCGCGCTGGCCAGCAGGCGCAGCAGGTTGACCAGGGCCGCCTGGCGGGATTGCGCGGCGTCGTAGAGCTCCGATGGGGCGGTGCTTGTCAGGGGATGGGGTCGCACTTGGGCTGCAAGGTTCATGGAGTGGGCCTCTTGTCGATGGGGTTTCCGCCTCCTGACGCCAATCAGGGAGGGCGGACCGTACAGGTTGGCGTACCGGGACAAGGGAACCGGCGCATCCGAAGATGCCCCGCACGGCCCGCCCATAACGCGGGTACAGCCATGCCAGGCGCCAAGCATCGGGGGGGCTGCTCTGGGGCCGTCAATTGGCGGCGGCGAGAAAGAGAGGAGAGGTCGTATCGGCTGTGGATGCATGCCTCGAAAACGGGACGCTTTATTGCCTTTGCCGATCTTTCCGAGCCCGACTCTCTCGCCCAGCCGATACTTCCGGTGCCTGCCGTTGCTTTTGCCTTGTCTGTGGCTGGCGGCCCGGCGCTGGCGTCATATCCTGTGGAATCAGGGTGCCTGCGCCGTGTGGGGCTATATACTCGGAGCCTTGCGCGCCGCTGGATGGGGGCGTTTCCCTTCAAGGATGTGAATGCATGCAATGGATTTTCATGCTGATCGGCCTGGTGCTGGGCGCTGCCTGGGACGAGTCGATCACCGATGGGTTGCTGGGCGCCGGGCTCGGGCTGTTGTTCGGCCAGGCGCTGGCGCTGCATGGGCTGCAGCGGCAGAACGCTGCGCTGCGCCGCCAGCTGGAGCAGTTTTCCGAGCGGTTCGAGGCGGGCACCGAGGCGCTGTACCAGCGCCTGTTGCGCCTGGAGCAGGGCGGGGGCGGGCCGGTTTCGCCGCCTGCCGAGGCCGTGGAGCCTGTCGTTGTGCCCGAGGCGCCGGCCGTTGCCGAGCCTGAGCTGGAATGGCAGATCGAGCTGCCCGAAGCGCCGGCGCCTGCCGCGGCCACCGCTGCGCCGGACTGGTCGTTGCAGCCCCGGGAACCGTCGCCAGCCCCGATCCCGCCCGCTGTCGAAACATCCTTTGCGCGTGAAGCCTCGGCCTGGGAGGCCGAGCCGGCTGCGCCGTCCGGCCCGACCTGGTTCGACCGTGCCCTTGGCGCGGCGCGTGACTGGCTGTTCGGCGGCAATACCGTGCTGCGCGTCGGCGTGCTGCTGCTGTTCCTCGGCCTGGCCTTCCTGCTGCGCTATGCCTCCGAGCGCGTGGTCGTTCCCGTGGAGCTGCGCTACATGGGCGTGGCTGCCGCCGCCATCGCCCTGCTGGGCCTGGGCTGGTGGCTGCGGCACAAGCGCGCGACCTACGGCCTGCTGCTGCAGGGCACCGGCATCGCGGTGCTGTACCTGACGGTGTTCGCCGCCATGCGCCTGCACCCCTTGCTGACGCCCGGCCAGGCGCTCGGCCTGCTGGTGGCGGTGACGGTGTTCTCCGCCGTGCTGGCGGTGCTGCAGGACGCGCTCGGCCTTGCCGCCGCGGCGGCCCTGGGTGGTTTCGCCGCGCCCATCCTGACGTCCACCGGCGCCGGCAACCACGTCGCGCTGTTCAGCTACTTCGCCCTGCTCAACGCCGGCATCTTCGCCATCGCCTGGTTCCGCGCCTGGCGCCTGCTCAACCTGATCGGCTTCTTCGGCACCTTCGGCATCGGCTTCGCCTGGGGGCTGCGTTCCTACACGCCGGAGCTGTTCGCCAGCACCGAGCCCTTCCTGCTGCTGTTTTTCCTGATGTACGTGGCCATCGGCCTGCTCTTCGCCCGCCGCCGCCTGCGCGAGGCCGCCGGGCTGGAGGAGGGCGCCGGGCGCGACGAGACGCTGCGCTGGTCGCTGCGGCAGACCGACTACGTCGACGGCACCGTGCTGTTCGGCGCGCCGCTGATCGGCTTCGGCCTGCAGTACGCGCTGATCCGCCACCTGGCGTTCGGTCCGGCGTTCAGCGCCCTCGCCCTGGGGCTGTTCTACATGGGCCTGGCGCGCCTGCTGGCCGGGCGCACCGCCGGCCGCGCCCTGCTGCTGGTGGAAGCCTGCCTGACGCTGGGCGTGGTGTTCGGCAGCCTGGCCATTCCCCTGGGCCTGGATGCGCGCTGGACCTCGGCGGCCTGGGCCGTGGAGGGTGCCGGCATCTACTGGCTGGGCCTGCGCCAGGGGCGGCGGCTGGCGCGGATGTTCGCCCTGCTGCTGCAGGTGGGCGCGGCCATCGCCTTCCTGATGGGCCTGCGCCCGGGTGTGGATAACCTGCTGGACGGCGCGCCGCTGGGCGCCCTGATGCTCGGCGTGGCGCTGCTGTTCAGCTACTGGCGGCTGCGCCGCCACGGCGACGCCGGCCTCTGGCCCTGGGAGCCGCGCTGCCAGCCGATGCTGGCGGTCTGCGGCCTGGCCTTCCTGTACCTGATCGCGCCGCTGTGCTTCGCCGTGCCGGGTACCGCCATGGCATGGGCCCTGGCCGGCCTGGCCACGGTGTTCGCCGGCCTGCGCCTGGGCTCGCGGACCTTCCTGTTCTGCGCCTTCGCCGTGCAACTGCTGGGCGGCGCGCTGTTCCTCGCCGACCTGCAGGCGGCCGACGGCGGCGCCGGCGTGCTCGGCAGCGGCTGGACCGGCCTGTTCGGCGCCAGCCTGATCGGCCTGGCGCTGATCGCCGGGATGATCCTCGCCGCGCGCGACCCGCTGGTGCGCGACGACCGCCGGCTGATGCTCGGCCTGAGCGCCGTGCTGCTGGCCGGCCTGGCCTTCGTCAACCTGGCGGTGCTGTTCGTCCTGCCCTGGCGCAGCGCCGCGGCGGTGTGGGCCGGCAGCGGCCTGCTGATCCTCTGGCTGAGCCTGGCCCTGCAGCAGCGCGCCAGCTTCCTGTTCGGCCTGCTGCTGCAGGTGCTGGGCGGCGCGGCGCTGTTGTTCGGCGGCTCGACGCTGTTCGCCGGGCTGTCCGGCGAGGGCCTGACGCCCCTGGCACACAGCGGCTTCTGGTGCCCGGCGGTGCTGGCCCTGGCGGCGCTGGTGGGCGCCTGGCGCCTGCACCGGGCGGGGCAGGGCGGGCAGGCGCTGCAACTGGGGGCGCTGGCCCTGGAGCGGCTGTCGCAGCTGCTGCTGGCCTGGGGCGCCGGCTGGTGGGCGCTGACCGCGCTGTGCGAGATCGCCCGCTTCGTCCCGGCGCCGCGGCGCGAGCACGTCGCCCTGCTGGTGGCGGCCGTCAGCGTGATGCTCTGGGCCTTCGTCGCCCGCCGCGAGCCGTGGCGGGCCCTGGCGCTCGCCTGCCTGGCCCTGGCGCCGGCCGGCGTGCTGGCGCTGGCCAGTGCCTGGCACCTGGAATACCAGCCGCTGGGCGAACTCGGCTGGCTGGGCTGGGGCGCGCTGTTCGTGGCGCACTTCTGGTCGCTCAGGCGCCTGGAGCCGGTGCTGCCGGCGCTGCCCCTGCGCGGCGCCCACGTCCTCGGCTGCTGGCTGTTGCTCGCGGTGCTGGCGCTGCAGCTGCGCTACCTGTTCCTGGCCCTGGCCGAGCACTACAACGCCTGGCGCTGGCTGGGCTGGGCGCTGGTGCCGAGCGCCTACCTGATCCTCATGGGCGCGCGCCGTAGCCTGCCCTGGCCGGTGGCGGCCTTCCCCCGCGAATACCGCGCCCTGGCCGCGGCGCCGGTGGCCGTGGCGCTGCTCGGCTGGTTCTGGCTGGTCAACCTGGTCAGCGATGGCGCCGCGCAGCCGTTGCCCTACCTGCCGCTGCTCAACCCGCTGGAGCTGGGCATGCTGATCGTGCTGGCGGCGATCTTCCTGTGGAGCCGCGAAGGGCTGCCGCCGCTGGGCCTGCCCGGCGACCAGGTGCGCCTGCCGGCCCAGGCGCTGCTGGGCGCCTCGCTGTTTGCCCTGCTGACCATGGCGGTGTGCCGCACCGCGCACCACTGGGGCGGCGTGCCCTTCGCCCTGGAGCCGCTGCGCGCGTCGATGCTGGTGCAGGCCGGGCTGTCCATCGTCTGGACGCTGATCGCCCTGGGCCTGATGGTCGGCGGCCACCTGCGCGGGCGGCGCGACCTGTGGATGGTCGGCGCGGCGCTGATCGGCGTGGTGGTGGTCAAGCTGTTCTTCGTCGAACTGGGCAACAGCGGCAGCCTGGAACGCATCGTTTCCTTCATCGGCGTCGGCGTGCTGCTGCTGGTCGTCGGCTATTTCGCCCCGCTGCCGCCGCACCGCGGGCTAGGGCAACAGGAGCAACCCCCCGCATGAAGCTGGCTTCCCTCATCCTCTGCCTGGCCGCCGGGCTGGCCCAGGCCGCGGAAAACCCCGCCGACTACCCGCGGCAGGTGCCCCTGCGGCTGCAGGGCGAAGGCCCCTGGTACCGCCTGCAGGTGCCGATGAGCGTGCAACTGGCCGCCGCCCATGCCGACCTGCGCGACCTGCGGGTGTTCGACAAGGAGGGCGAGGCGCTGCCCTATGCCCTGAGCGCGGCGGCAGCGCAGGGCAGCAGCACCGCCCATGAGGCCGTGGCCCGGCTGTTCCCGCTGTACGGCGCCGAAGCCGACCCCGGCCAGCAGCCCGGCCTGCGCATCCAGCGCAGCACCACCGGCACCCTGGTGGAAGTGCTGCCCGACGCGGCCCCCACGCCGACGGGCGAGCGGCGCAGCGGCTGGCTGCTGGATGCCGGCGAGGCCGACTTCCCCTTCGAGCGCCTGGCTCTGGACTGGAGCCGCGAGGCCGAGGGCTTCCAGCACTTCCGCATCGAGGCCAGCGACGACCTGCTGCACTGGCGCAGCTGGGGCGACGGCCAGCTCGCCCGGCTGAGCTTCAACGGCGAGCGCATGGACGTCAGCGACGTGGCCCTGCCCGGGCGGAAGGCGCGCTACCTGCGCCTGTCCTGGCCGAGCGGCGGCACGGCGGTGACGCTCAAGGGTGCGCGCCTGCTGGGCCGCACCGACCAGGCCGCGAGCACGCCGCTGGTGTGGTCCGAGCCCATCGCCGGGCGTCGCGAGCAGGACGGCAGCTACCGCTGGGACCTGCCCCTGGCGCTGCCGCTGGAACGGGTACGCTTCGAGCTGGACCCCGCGGCGCAGCGCCTGATGGCGCCGGTGGCGCTGTCCGCGCGCACTGCGACGGGGCAGGGCAGCCGGGACGACTGGTACCCGCTGGCCCGCGGGGTGCTCTACGACCTGCCGGTGGACGGCCGCCAGGTGCGCCAGGACGAACTCTTCCTCGCCGGCCAGCCGGTGCGCCAGCTGCGCCTGGTCACCGACGCGCGCGGTACCGGCCTGGGCAGCGCGGCGCCGAACCTGCGCGTGGCCCTGCGCGCCCGCGAGCTGGTGTTCCTGGTGCGCGGCAGCGCGCCCTACCAGCTGGCCCTGGGCAAGCGCGACGCCACCTCGGCCAGCCTGCCGCTGGGCGTGCTGATCCCCGGCTACCAGCCGGACAAGCCGGCGCGGATCGGCCAGGCCAGCCTGGACGGGGCCCTGCAGGCCGCCCCGGCGGAAGCGGCCGTGGCCGGCGCCGGCGACTGGAAGCGCATCGGCCTGTGGGCCGTATTGCTGGGCGGGGTGCTGTTGCTGGGCGGGATGGCCTTCAGCCTGTTGCGCGGGCAACGCGCCGGCCAATGAGCGGTTGCCGGGAAAAGGGGAAATCACGCCAGCTTATGTAGGGAAATGCGTCAATAACGCTACTCTGCGCGATTGTTCTGATACTGTTAACGGCGTTGCACTCTACCTATAAGAAAAAGCATGGAGTCAGCCGCATGATCAAACAGGTGCTTTCACCCCTGGCCGCCGCCTGCCTGCTCGGCATCGCCGGCCAAGCCCTCGCGTCACCTTCCCCGTATTCGACCCTGGTGGTGTTCGGCGACAGCCTCAGCGACGCCGGCCAGTTCCCCGACGCCGGTGGCCCCGCCGGCGCCTCCACCCGCTTCACCAACCGCGTGGGCCCGACCTATCTGGACGGCAGCGGCGAGGTCTTCGGGCCCACCGCGGCAATGATCCTCGGCGGCAAGCTGGGCGTCGCCGCCGGCGACCTCGGGCCTTCCACCTCGCTGGTGAACGCCGCCGAAGGCCTGCCGGACGGTAACAACTGGGCGGTGGGGGGCTACCGCACCGACCAGATCTACGACTCCATCACCGCCGCGGGCGGCTCGGTGGTCAGCTCCGGCGGCGAGACCCGTACCCGCGACGGCTACCTGGTCGGCCGCGTCGCCGACCCCAACGCGCTCTACTACCTCACCGGCGGCGGCAACGACTTCCTGCAGTTCCGCATCACCGACGACCCTTCCGCCCGCGCCGCCGCCGGGCGCCTGGTGGACAGCGCCCAGGCCCTGAGCCAGGCCGGCGCGCGCTACATCGTGGTCTGGCTGCTACCCGACCTGGGGCTCACCCCGGCGACCAACGGCACCGTCCTGCAGAGCTTCGGCACCCAGCTCAGCGGCATCTTCAACGAGGAACTGGTCAGCCAGTTGGCCAGCAGCGGCGCCAACGTCATCCCGCTGAACATCCCGCTGATGCTCCAGGAAGTGCTCGCCGACCCCGGCGCCTACGGCCTGGCCACCGGGCAGAACCTGGTGGGTACCTGCTTCAGCGGCAACAGCTGCCCGGAAAACCCGATCTATGGCCGCCACGGCAGCAACCCCGACCCGACCAAGCTGATCTTCAACGATGGCGTGCACCCGACCATCGCCGGCCAGACGCTGATCGCAGACTACGCCTACTCGGTGCTGTCCGCGCCCTGGGAGGCCACGCTACTGCCGGAAATGGCCCATGGCACCCTGCGCGCCTACCAGGACGAGCTGCGCAGCCAGTGGCTGGCCGACTGGGAGAACTGGCAGGGCGTCGGCCAGTGGCGCGGCTTCGTCACCGGCGGCGGCCAGCACCTGGACTACGACGACCAGGACAGCGCCGCCAGCGGCGATGGCTTCGGCTACAACCTGAGCCTGGGCGGCAGCTACCGCATCGACGACGCCTGGCGCGCCGGCATCGCCGCCGGCTTCTACCGGCAGAAGCTGGAGGCCGGCGCCGAGGATTCCGACTACAAGCTCAACAGCTACCTGGGCAGCCTCTTCGTGCAATACCAGCAGGACCGCTGGTGGGGCGACGCCGCGGTGACCGGCGGCTACCTCGACTACGACGAGGCCAACCGCAAGTTCGCCATCGGCCCGCGCACCGTCGAGGAGAAGGGCGACACCGACGGCAACCTGCTCGCCTTCAGTGGCCGGATCGGCTACGACATCGCCCAGGGCGGCGAGGCCTGGCACCTGTCGCCCTTCGTCAGCGCCGACTGGGCGCGGGTGAAGGTGGATGGCTACGACGAGGGCAACGCTTCCACCTCGCTGTCGTTCGACGAGCAGAAGCGCTATTCCCGCCGCCTCGGCGCCGGCCTGCAGGGCAAGTACGCGCTCAGCGAGCAGACCCAGCTGTTCGGCGAAGTGGCGGTGGAGCGCGAATACGCCGACGACACCCAGAACATCGGGATGGCCTTCACCAGCCTGCCAGCCAACGGCTTCACCCTGCAGGGCTACACCCCGCAGAGCCACCTGCAGCGCGCGACCCTGGGCTTCGCCCAGAAGCTGACCCCGGAACTCTCGCTGCGCGGCGGCTACAGCGCGCACCGCAGCGACGACGACCTGCAGCAGGGCGTGAGCCTGGCGCTGAGCCTGGACTTCTAGGCCCGGCCCGCCGGGAAACCGCCGCGACTGACGGCCGCAGCGACGAGGGAACCGACCACCGGCGGCGCGCTCCAAGCTCAGGACGGACGCGCCGTACGGGAGGCGGCGCGGTCGATTCCACGCTAGAATGCGCGCAGTTTTTTTCCTACCTCTCCCCCGGAGCCCTTCCATGTCCCGCGTTACCCTCAGCCGCTACCTCATCGAGCAGACCCGCAGCCACAACACCCCGGCCGACCTGCGCTTCCTCATCGAGGTGGTGGCGCGTGCGTGCAAGGAGATCAGCCATGCCGTGTCCAAGGGCGCCCTGGGCGGCGTGCTGGGCAGCATGGGCACCGAGAACGTGCAGGGCGAGGTGCAGAAGAAGCTGGACGTGATGTCCAACGAAATCCTCCTGGAGGCCAACGAGTGGGGCGGCCACCTGGCCGGCATGGCCTCCGAGGAGATGGACAACGCCTACCAGATTCCCGGCAAGTACCCCAAGGGTGCCTACCTGCTGGTGTTCGACCCGCTGGACGGCTCCAGCAACATCGACGTCAACGTCTCGGTCGGCACCATCTTCTCGGTGCTGCGCTGCCCCGAGCAGCACCTGAGCCAGAACGACAGCCTCAACGAGCAGGCCTTCCTCCAGCCGGGCACCAGGCAGGTCGCCGCCGGCTACGCCATCTACGGCCCGCAGACCATGCTGATGCTGACCCTCGGCGACGGCGTCAAGGGCTTCACCCTGGACCGCGAGCTGGGCAGCTTCGTGCTCACCCACGACAACATCCGCGTGCCGGAAAGCACCGCCGAGTTCGCCATCAACATGTCCAACCAGCGCCACTGGGAAGCCCCGGTGCAGCGCTACGTCAGCGAACTGCTGGCCGGCAAGGAAGGCCCGCTGGGCAAGAACTACAACATGCGCTGGATCGCCTCCATGGTGGCCGACGTGCACCGCATCCTGACCCGCGGCGGCATCTTCATGTACCCGCGCGACGCCCGTGAGCCGGAGAAGCCCGGCAAGCTGCGGCTGATGTACGAGGCCAACCCGATGTCCTTCATCATCGAGCAGGCCGGCGGCGCCGCCACCAACGGCACCCAGCGCATCCTCGACATCCAGCCGGAGTCGCTGCACCAGCGCGTGGCCGTGTTCCTCGGTTCGAAGGAAGAGGTCGAGCGCGTCACCGGCTACCACCAGGCCTGATGAGCGCGCTACCCGCCTGGCAGGGGTTGCTCGACTGGTGGTTCGGCGACGCCCTGCGCGCCAGCGACGTCGCCGCCCAGCGCAACGGCCTGTGGTTCGGCAAGAGCGCCTGCGAGGACACGGCCTCGGACAACCGTTTCGGCGGCCTGGTGCGCCAGGCCCTGGATGGCGCTCTGGCCGACTGGGCCGGCTCGGCCCAGGGCTGGCTGGCGCTGATCCTGCTGCTGGACCAGCTGCCGCGGATGATCTTCCGCGACACCCCGCGCGCCTATGCCGGCGACGCTCGCGCCCAGGCGCTGGTGCGCCGCGGCCTTGCAGCCGGGCTGGACCGCCAGCTGCAGCCGATCGAGCGGGTCTTCGTCTACCTGGTGCTGGAGCACGCCGAGGACCTGGCGCAGCAGGAACAGGCCGTGGCCGCCTTCGCCGCGCTGCACGAACGGGCCGATGAGGTGGACAAGGCGCTGTTCGCCGACTTCCTGGACTACGCCGAGCGTCATCGCGAGGTGGTCGCGCGCTTCGGCCGCTTCCCCCATCGCAACGCCATTCTCGGCCGTGAGTCCAGCGCCGCGGAAGTCGCCTTCCTCAAGGAACCCGGCTCGCGTTTCTGACTCCAAGGGTGCGTTTCGCGTGGCCTGTGCCACGCTTGTTCAACGGACCATCCGACAATGGAGTTGCCCATGTCCTTCCGCCGTATCGCCCTGATCGCCGTCTGCATCGCCATGGCCGCCTGCAGCAAGCTCAACCAGGAAAACTATTCCAAGCTTAAGGCCGGCATGGCCAAGGCCGAGGTGGAGGCCCTGCTCGGCAAGCCCACCGAGTGTTCCGGCGCGCTGGGCGTATCCAGCTGCACCTGGGGCGATGACAAGACCTTCATCAGCGTGCAGTACGCCGGCGACAAGGTGCTGATGTTCTCCGGCCAGGGGCTCAAGTGAGATGAACGCCGCGCTGCGGGTGCTCGTGGCGCTGCTCGCGCTGGGCGGCGGCGCCGGGCACGCCGGGGAGCGGCCGCAGACCATGCAGGTCGACCCGCAGCGCTACGCGGGCACCTGGTACGAGCTGGCGCGCAAGCCGATGTTCTTCCAGCGCGCCTGCCTGCAGTCCGAGGCCCACTACCGCGTGCGCGCCGACGGCAGCATCGGCCTGCTCAACCGCTGCCGCACCGCCGACGGCAGCTGGAAGCAGGTGACCGGCACGGCCACCCCGCAGGTGCCGGGCAGCACCGATGCCTTCTGGGTGCACTTCGACAACTGGGCATCGCGCCTGCTCCCCGGCGTGGTGCGCGGCGACTACCGGGTGATCTACGTCGACCCGGACTACCAGACCGCCCTGGTCGGCAACCGCGACCGCGACCACCTGTGGCTGCTGGCGCGGCAGACCAGCCTGTCCGAGGCGACGTTGCGCCGTTTGCTGGCTGAGGCCAACCGCAATGGCTACGACACCAGCGATCTGATCTGGCGGAGCAAGGACAGCGCGATTGCGGGGAATTGAGGGGACGGTGTCTGCCGGTAACGTAGGCGCGCTACTTCACCTCCGCTCCCTCTCCCTAACCCTCTCCCTGAAGGGAGAGGGGACCGTTGGGCAGGGTTGGGGATTCAGGAGTCAGCCGGCAGCTCCGGTGGTTTCCAGCTGAAACCATTTCTTCTCTCGGCACGGACAAGCCCCCTCTCCCTTCAGGGAGAGGGCTGGGGAGAGGGAAAAGAGGTTGGCCAAAAGATAAAACCACCGGCAGCCCTCGTCACCGGCCACCCCCCATCAACCCAACAACTCCCGCAACACCCCCGCGAACTCCCCGGCACTGCGCTCTTCCAGCGCATGCCGGCGCTCCCGCACCACCCACTGGCCGTTGACCATCACGTCGCGCACCTGGCGGTCGCCGCCGGCGAACAGCCAGCGGTTGAGCAGGGTGTCGGGGGTGGCGGTGGCCAGGTAGGGGTCGTTGCCGTCGAGCACCAGCAGGTCGGCGCGGCGGCCCGCGGCCAGTTCGCCCACCGGCTGGCCCAGGGCCTGGGCGCCGCCTTTCAACGCCGCTTCGTAGAGCGTCTGGCCGACGTTGGGCTGGTCGCTGCGGTACAGGCGGTTGCGCTTCTGGTCGCGCAGGCGCTGGCCGTATTCCAGCCAGCGCAGTTCCTCCACCACGCTCAGCGACACGTGGCTGTCCGAGCCTATGCCCAGGCGCCCGCCGCGGGCCAGGTAGTCCACCGCCGGGAAGATGCCGTCGCCCAGGTTGGCCTCGGTGGTCAGGCACAGGCCGGCCACCGCGCCGCTGGCGGCCATGGCGGCGACCTCGTCGGGCTCGGCGTGGGTGGCGTGGACCAGGCACCAGCGGCCGTCCACCTCGATGTTGTCGTACAGCCACTGCAGCGGCCGGCGCTTCGACCAGGCCAGGCAGTCGTCGACTTCCTTCCGCTGCTCGGCGATGTGGATGTGGATGGGGCTTTCGCTGCTGTCGGACTCCAGCACCTCGGTGATCTGCTGCGGCGTCACCGCGCGCAGCGAGTGGAAGCACAGGCCGACGCGCTGCGCCGGTTGCGCCGCCAGGCGTGGCTGCAGGCCGTGGACCAGTTCGAGGTAGGCGTCGGTGCCGTTGATGAAGCGGCGCTGGCCCTCGCTGGGCGGCTGGCCGCCGAAGCCGGAATGGCTGTAGAGCACCGGCAGCAGGGTCAGGCCGATGCCGGCCTCGCGCGCGGCCTGGCTGATGCGCAGCGCCAGCTCGGCCGGCTCGGCGTAGCGCTGGCCACCCTGGTCATGGTGCACGTAGTGGAATTCGGCGACACCGGTGTAGCCGGCCTTGAGCATCTCGATGTACAGCTGGCGGGCGACCACCTGCAGCTGCTCCGGGGTGATGCGGCCGACCAGGCGGTACATCAGCTCGCGCCAGGTCCAGAAGCTGTCGTTGGGGTTGCCGGCCACCTCGGCCAGGCCCGCCATGGCGCGCTGGAAGGCGTGCGAGTGCAGGTTGGGCATGCCCGGCAGCACCGGCCCGTGCAGGCGCTCGGCGCCCTCGCCGGTGGCGTTGGCCTCGACCCGGGCCAGCAGGCCGTCGGCGGAAACCTCGAAACGGACATCGCGCGCCCAGCCGCTGGGGAGCAGGGCGCGTTCGGCGAACAGGGCAGGCATGCTGGGGTCCTCGCAGGGCTCTTCGAATTTGTATATACATATACAGACGTTTAGGATGGCCGTAAACTACGAGACGCGCCCGATGGTCGCCGCGGGACTTGTATGCACCGGTCGATTCCGGTACATGCCGGAGGACAAGAGCGCATCGCGCCGCTGCCTTCCCGCCACTGCCCACCGTCGCCACGACAAGGAGTACTCCCGTGCCCGCATCGTCCACGCCCACCCCGCCCGCGGAGGGCTCCTCGCTGGCCTCGCAGATGGGCGAGCTGCCCGCCCCGCTGTACGCGCGGGTGAAGCAGATGATCGTCCAGCAGATCCAGTCCGGCGCCTGGCCGCCGCACCACCGGGTACCCTCCGAAAGCGAACTGGTCAGCGAGCTGGGCGTCAGCCGCATGACCATCAACCGCGCGCTGCGCGAGCTGACCAACGACGGCCTGCTGGTGCGCATGCAGGGCGTGGGCACCTTCGTCGCCGAGCCCAAGGGCCAGTCGGCGCTGTTCCAGGTGCAGAACATAGCCGAGGAAATCGAGGCCCGCGGCCACCGCCACCATTGCGTGGTGGTGCGCCTGGAAGAGGAGAAGGCCAGCGCCGAGCGCGCCCTGGCGCTGGACGTGCGCGAGGGCCAGCGGGTGTTCCATTCGCTGATCGTGCACTACGAGAACGACGTGCCGGTGCAGATCGAGGACCGCTACGTCAACGCCGCGGTGGCCCCGGACTACCTCAGGCAGGATTTCTCCGGGCAGACGCCCTTCGCCTACCTCACCCAGGTGGCGCCGCTCAGCGAGGGCGAGCACGTGGTCGAGGCGGTGCTGCCCGGCCCCGAGGACTGCAGGCTGCTGAACATCGACCGCCACGAGCCCTGCCTGCTGATCCGCCGGCGCACCTGGTCGGGGCGCAACACCGTGACCAGCGCGCGCCTGCTCTACCCGGGCTCGCGCTACCGCCTGGAAGGACGCTTCTCGTCATGAACCACCGTCTGTTGCGGGCCGCCGACTACCCGGTGATGCCCTGGAAGAACGGCGCGGGCAGCACCCGCGAAATCCTCCGCGACGCCGGCGACGGCCTGGAGGGCTTCGGCTGGCGCCTGTCCATCGCCGACGTCGGCGCGCCGGGGCCATTCTCCGCCTTCGCCGGCTACCAGCGGGTGATCACCGTGCTGGAAGGCCAGGGCATGCGCCTGACCGTGGACGGCGTGCCATCCCGCGAGCTGCGCGCCCTGGATGCCTTCGCCTTCGATGGCGCCAGCGCGGTGGACTGCGAGCTGCTCGGCGGCGCCATCCGCGACTTCAACCTGATCTACTCGCCCGCGCGCTACCGCGCGCGCCTGCAGTGGCTGCGGGTGCAGGGCGAGCTGGCGCTGTTCGGTAGTGCCGCCACGGTCCTGCTGTTCAATGCCGGTGAGGCTGCCGTGGCCCTGCGCCGCGATGGCCAGGCCCTGGGCAGCCTGGCGCGCCAGGACTGCCTGCAGGTGGAAAACGATGGCTGCCTGGCCGAGTACCGCCTGGCGTCCGCCGGCGCGGCGGACGTCTGCCTGATCGAGCTCGAGCCGCGCTGAAACCGGCGCCCGCCGTTGCGGCGGGCGCCTCCTTCTTCAGCCGTACAGGCGCGAGTAGTCCAGCCAGCGGCTGAGCGCGCCTTCCTCCACCCAGGCGCGGGCCGCGGCTATGTCCGGGGCGAAGTAGCGGTCCTGGTCGTAGGCCGGCACCTGGGCGCGGATCATCTTCAGCACTTCCTGCAACTGTGGCGAGCTCTGCAGCGGCGCGTGGAACTCCACGCCCTGGGCGGCGGCCAGCAGTTCGATGGCGACCACCGCGGAACTGTTGCCGGCCATGTCCTGCAGGCGGCGGGCGGCGAAGGTGGCCATGGACACGTGGTCTTCCTGGTTGGCCGAGGTCGGCAGGCTGTCCACCGAGGCCGGGTGGGCCAGGGTCTTGTTCTCCGAGGCCAGGGCCGCCGAGGTCACCTGGGCGATCATGAAGCCGGAGTTCAGGCCGCCTTCCTTGACCAGGAACGCCGGCAGGCCGGACAGCGCCGGGTCCACCAGCTGGGCGATGCGCCGTTCCGACAGCGCGCCGATCTCGGCGATGGCCAGGGCCAGCACGTCGGCGGCCATGGCCACCGGCTCGGCGTGGAAGTTGCCGCCGGAGAGCACGTCGCCGTCGGCGCTGAACACCAGCGGGTTGTCCGACACCGCGTTGGCCTCGCGCAGGAACACCCCGGCGGCGAAGCGCAGGTGGTCGAGGCAGGCGCCCATCACCTGGGGCTGGCAGCGCAGGGAGTAAGGGTCCTGCACGCGCTTGCAGTCGATGTGCGACTGGTTGATCGCGCTGTCGTGCAGCAGCTCGCGGTAGAAGGCCGCCACGTCGATCTGCCCGGGCTGGCCGCGGACCGCCTGGATGCGCGCGTCGAAGGGCACGTAGGAGCCCTTGAGCGCCTCCACCGTCAGGCTGCCGGCGACCACCGCCGAGACGAACAGCTTCTCCGCCGCGAACAGCCCGCGCAGGGCCAGGGCGGTGGACACCTGGGTGCCGTTGATCAGCGCCAGGCCTTCCTTGGGCCCCAGCACCAGCGGCTGGCAGCCGGCGATGGCCAGGCCCTCGCTGGCCTCCATGACGCGGCCCTGGTGGCGCACCTGGCCGACGCCGATGAGCGTCGAGGACATGTGCGCCAGCGGCGCCAGGTCGCCGGAGGCGCCCACCGAGCCCTGGGACGGGATGCACGGGTAGACGCGCGCCTGGTAGAGCTTGAGCAGGGTGTCGATCACCGCCATGCCCACGCCGGAGAAGCCGCGGGCCAGGGAGCCGATCTTAAGCGCCATGATCAGCGCCACGCTGGCGTCGTCCAGCAGCGGGCCGGTGCCGGTGCAGTGGGAAAGGATGAGGTTGCGCTGCAGGGTGACCAGCGAATCCTCGGGGATGGAGGTGCGCGCCAGCAGGCCGAAGCCGGTGTTGATGCCATACACGGTGCGCTGGTTGGCGATGATCTGGCTGACCGTGCGGGCGCTGTTCTCGATGTTCGCGCGGCAGGCTTCATCCAGTTGCAGCGCGGGTTGCCGCTGGTGGATGGCGCGCAGTTGGTCGAGGGAAAACTGGCCGGGGGTGATCTGCAGGGTTTCGGACATGACGGCTCCCGTGTTCCGGAGTGTTACCGCGCTCGGCGGCGAGACTATCTATTCCTGTATATACAAGTATGAGCAATAAGCGAGCCAGCCCGCCCGGCCGACGGGCGGCGGCGCCAGCCTCTGCGAGAGGGCCGGGCGGAACGTCCTCGGCCGGGGAATGAGGAAGGGCGCCGGCAGCCCCCGGAAATGAGGTGAGCTGTAACGGCCAGGCGTTACCGAATGCTACGAAATGGAGCAGCCGATCACCGTTCTGGTGCAGTCGTTCGCCTGGCGCGGCGGCCTTGCCGGCCGTGCGCGATGCGCTGGGTTATTCGGTTAATTCTTTTTAAATCAATTGCTTGAGATTTTTTCTCGCCACGCCAAGAGCGCCCGGCGGGGGACTTGGCCTTTCCTTTGCTTATACTTGTATGTACAAGCATATACGTGATGGGAGGCGCCGCTTCCTGCACCGATGCCCACCCCGAATCCCGTTGCCGGAAGCCGAGCGCACCGGCTTTCGCATCCGAGCCCAAGACTGCCTTGAAGGAGCCTGCCGTGACCGAATCCAGTAAATTCCGCGACGTCGAAATCCGCGCCCCGCGCGGCACCCAGCTGAACGCCAAGAGCTGGCTGACCGAAGCGCCGCTGCGCATGCTGATGAACAACCTCGACCCGGAAGTCGCGGAGAACCCCAAGGAACTGGTGGTGTACGGCGGCATCGGCCGCGCCGCGCGCAACTGGGAGTGCTACGACAGGATCGTCGCCACCCTCAAGGAACTGAACGACGACGAGACCCTGCTGGTGCAGTCCGGCAAGCCGGTGGGCGTGTTCAAGACCCACGCCAACGCCCCGCGCGTGCTGATCGCCAACTCCAACCTGGTGCCGCACTGGGCCACCTGGGAGCACTTCAACGAACTGGACGCCAAGGGCCTGGCCATGTACGGCCAGATGACAGCCGGCTCGTGGATCTACATCGGCAGCCAGGGCATCGTCCAGGGCACCTACGAAACCTTCGTCGAGGCCGGCCGCCAGCACTACGCCGGCAACCTCAAGGGCCGCTGGGTGCTGACCGCGGGCCTGGGCGGCATGGGCGGCGCCCAGCCGCTGGCGGCCACCCTGGCCGGCGCCTGCTCGCTGAACATCGAGTGCCAGCAGAGCCGCATCGACTTCCGCCTGAAGACCCGCTACGTCGACGAACAGGCCAAGGACCTGGACGACGCCCTGGCGCGCATCGCCAGGTACACCGCCGAGGGCAAGGCCATCTCCATCGCCCTGCACGGCAACGCCGCCGAGATCCTTCCGGAGCTGGTGCGCCGCGGCGTGCGCCCGGACATGGTCACCGACCAGACCAGCGCCCACGACCCGCTCAACGGCTACCTGCCGATCGGCTGGACCTGGGAGCAGTACCGCGACCGCGCGCAGACCGAGCCGGCCGCGGTGGTGAAGGCCGCCAAGCAGTCCATGGCCGTGCACGTGAAGGCCATGCTGGCGTTCCAGAAGCAGGGCGTGCCGACCTTCGACTATGGCAACAACATCCGCCAGATGGCCAAGGAAGAGGGCGTGGCCAACGCCTTCGACTTCCCCGGCTTCGTCCCGGCCTACATCCGCCCGCTGTTCTGCCGCGGCATCGGCCCGTTCCGCTGGGCCGCGCTGTCGGGCGACGCCGAGGACATCTACAAGACCGACGCCAAGGTCAAGGAGCTGATCCCCGACGACGCCCACCTGCACCGCTGGCTGGACATGGCCAGGGAGCGCATCAGCTTCCAGGGCCTGCCGGCGCGCATCTGCTGGGTCGGCCTGGGCCAGCGCGCCAAGCTCGGCCTGGCGTTCAACGAGATGGTCCGCAGCGGCGAGCTGAAGGCGCCGATCGTGATCGGCCGCGACCACCTGGACTCCGGCTCGGTCTCCAGCCCGAACCGCGAGACCGAAGCCATGCAGGACGGTTCCGACGCCGTCTCCGACTGGCCGCTGCTCAACGCCCTGCTGAACACCGCCAGTGGCGCCACCTGGGTTTCGCTGCACCACGGCGGCGGCGTGGGCATGGGCTTCTCCCAGCACTCGGGGATGGTGATCGTCTGCGACGGCACCGACGAGGCCGCCGCGCGCATCGCCCGCGTGCTGACCAACGACCCGGGCACCGGCGTGATGCGCCATGCCGACGCCGGCTACCAGATCGCCATCGACTGCGCCAGGGAACAGGGCCTGAACCTGCCGATGATCACCGGCAAGTGAGGAACAGGGGCGGCGCCGCCGCCCCGGGCCAGGGAGGAACCGCCGCGCGGGTGGGGGCGCGGCGGTCGGGCCGAGCGCAATCCGTTCTCTGACACTACAAGAACCCCGGCCCGGCGCCGGGGTGGAGAAGAAAAGCGATGTCCCAGGCCAGCGACAGTTCCAGCAAGCCCCTGATCGAGCGCCGCTCGATCAACTACATCCCCGAGGCCGAGCGCCACGGCAAGCTCTACAGCCAGTTCACCCTGTGGCTGGGCGCCAACCTGCAGATCACCGCCATCGTCACCGGGGCCCTGGCCGTGGTGCTGGGCGGCGACGTGTTCTGGTCGCTGGTCGGCCTGCTCATCGGCCAACTGCTCGGCGGCGCGGTCATGGCCCTGCACGCGGCCCAGGGGCCCAAGCTGGGCCTGCCGCAGATGATCTCCAGCCGCGTGCAGTTCGGCGTCTACGGCGCGGCCATCCCGATCGTGCTGGTGTGCCTGATGTACCTGGGCTTCACCGCCACCGGCACGGTGCTTTCCGGGCAGGCGCTGGGCCAGCTGTTCGGCGTCAGCGACAGCGCCGGCATCCTGATCTTCGCCAGCGTCATCGTCCTGGTCACCGTGCTCGGCTACCGGGTGATCCACTACATCGGCCGCATCGCCAGCGTCGTCGGGGTGATCGCCTTCTTCTACCTGTTCAGCCGCCTGATGAGCCAGACCGACGTCGGCGCGCTGCTGCAGATCCGCCACTTCAGCTGGAGCAGCTTCCTGCTCGCGGTGTCCCTGGCGGCCTCCTGGCAGATCGCCTTCGGCCCCTACGTGGCCGACTACTCGCGCTACCTGCCCGGCGCCACCTCGTCGGTGAAGACCTTCCTCGCCGTCGGCGCCGGCTCGGTGATCGGCTCGCAGGTGGCGATGACCCTCGGGGTGTTCGCCGCGGCCATGGCCGATGGCCAGTTCGCCGGCCGCGAAGTGGCCTACATCGTCGGCCTGAGCGGCAGCGGCGCGGCCGCTGCGCTGCTGTACTTCAGCATCGCCTTTGGCAAGGTGACCATCTCCACGCTGAACTCCTACGGCAGTTTCATGTGCATCGCCACCATCATCAGCGGCTTCCGCGGCCACCTGGAGGTGAGCCGCCTGCAGCGCCTGGTGTTCGTGCTGGTGATCGTCGGCGCCGCCACCCTGATCGCGCTGCTGGGCCAGCATTCGTTCCTCGGCGCGTTCAAGTCCTTCATCCTGTTCCTGCTGGCCTTCTTCACCCCGTGGAGCGCGGTCAACCTGGTGGACTACTACCTGATCACCCGCGAGCGCTACGACGTGCCGGCACTGGCCGACCCCGACGGCCGCTACGGCCGCTGGAACCTGCCGGGGATCAGCGTGTACGTGGTCGGCGTGCTGGTTCAGCTGCCGTTCATCGCCACCAAGTTCTACACCGGCCCGCTGGTGGATTACCTGGGCGGGGTGGACATCTCCTGGATCATCGGCCTGGTGGTGCCCGCCGTCCTCTATTACCTGGTCGCCCGGCACAGCCGCCGGGCGGTGCCGGACCGGCTGATCCTGCCGGCCCGTACCTGAACCGGCCCGGCCGCGCCCGGCCAGCGGCGCGGCCCCTTGCACTGCCGAACCTCATTTTCCCGTTTAGGAGCCTCAGATGAACAATTCCAAGAAGACGCTGCTGGGCCTGATCCTTTCCGCCGGCTTGCTGGGCGCGATGGCCCCGGCCCAGGCGGCGGGCTGGTGCGAGAGCGGCAAGCCGGTGAAGTTCGCCGGGTTGAACTGGGAGAGCGGCATGCTGCTCACCGACCTCATGCAGTTCATCCTCAAGAACGGCTACGGCTGCAGCACCGACAGCCTGCCGGGCAACTCCATCACCATGGAGCAGGCCCTGGCCAACAACGACATCCAGATCTTCAGCGAGGAATGGATCGGCCGCAGCGACGCCTGGAACAAGGCTGCCGCCGCCAACAAGGTGGTCGGCGTGGGCGCGCCCATCGTCGGCGCCACCGAGGGCTGGTACGTGCCGCGCTTCGTGATCGAGGGCGACAAGGCCCGCGGCATCGAGGCCAAGGCGCCGAACCTCAAGGCGGTCACCGACCTGGGCCAGTACGCCGAGCTGTTCCGCGACCCGGAGGAGCCGGGCAAGGGCCGCTTCTACAACTGCCCGGCCGGCTGGACCTGCGAGCTGGAGAACTCCGAGATGCTCAAGAAGTACGGCCTGGAGGACAAGTACACCAACTTCCGCCCCGGCACCGGCCCGGCGCTGGATGCCGCGGTGCTGTCCAGCTACAAGCGCAAGGAGCCGATCCTCTTCTACTACTGGTCGCCGACGCCGCTGATGGGCCAGGCCGACCTGGTCAAGCTGGACGAGCCGGGGGTGAACAAGGACGTGAAGATCCAGGTCGGCCTGTCGCGCACCTTCCACGACCAGGCCCCGGAGCTGGTCGCGGTGCTGGAGAAGGTCAACCTGCCCATCGACCTGCTGAACCAGAACCTGGCGAAAATGGCCAAGGAGAAGCTGTCGTCCGAACAGCTGGCCAAGGCTTTCCTCAAGGAGCACCCTGAGGTGTGGAGCGCCTGGGTCAGCGAGGACGCCGCGAAGAAGATCCAGGCCGCGCTCTGACGCCGCCGGGCCGGGGGAGCCCGCTCCCCCGGCGATGCCCAACCCTTGCGAGTAAGCGCCATGTTCCCTGAACGCTTCACCTTCTCCATCGCCGACGTGGTCAACGGCTGGGTCGACGCCCTGGTGACCAACTACGGCGACGTCTTCCGGCACATTTCCGACACCCTGCTGTGGGCCATCGTCAACCTCGAGAGCCTGCTGCGCGCCACGCCCTGGTGGCTGATGCTGGCGATCGTCGCCGGCATCGCCTGGCACGCCACGCGGCGCCTGGTGCCGACCCTGGTGATCACCGGCCTGCTGTTCCTGGTCGGCGCGGTGGGCCTGTGGGACAAGCTCATGCAGACCCTGGCGCTGATGATGGTGGCCACGATCATCTCGGTGCTGATCGGCATCCCCCTGGGCATCCTCGCCGCCCGCAGCGACCGCCTGCGGGCCATCCTGCTGCCGCTGCTGGACATCATGCAGACCATGCCCAGCTTCGTGTACCTGATCCCGGTGCTGATGCTGTTCGGCCTGGGCAAGGTGCCGGCGATCTTCGCCACCGTGATCTACGCCGCGCCGCCGCTGATCCGCCTCACCGACCTGGGCATCCGCCAGGTCGACCGCGAGGTCATGGAGGCAGTCACCGCCTTCGGCGCCAACCGCCGCCAGCAGCTGTTCGGCGTGCAACTGCCGCTGGCCCTGCCGAGCATCATGGCCGGCATCAACCAGACCACCATGATGGCCCTGTCGATGGTGGTGATCGCCTCGATGATCGGCGCCCGCGGCCTGGGCGAGGACGTGCTGGTGGGCATCCAGACCCTCAACGTCGGCAAGGGCCTGGAGGCGGGCCTGGCGATCGTCATCCTCGCCGTGGTCATCGACCGCATCACCCAGGCCTACGGCCGCTCGCGTCACCACGAGGCCAGCAAATGAGCAAGATCCAGGTCAAGAACGTCTACAAGATCTTCGGTGCCCGCGCCGACGCCGCGCTGGCGATGATCCGCCAGGGCAAGAGCAAGGCCGAGGTGCTGGCCGCCACCGACTGC
Source organism: Pseudomonas delhiensis (assembly GCF_900187975.1). GTDB lineage: Bacteria > Pseudomonadota > Gammaproteobacteria > Pseudomonadales > Pseudomonadaceae > Pseudomonas > Pseudomonas delhiensis. The sequence continues at coordinate 28,986 of NZ_FZPC01000002.1, forward strand.
GTGGTCGGGGTGAACGACCTGTCGCTGTCCATCGAGGCCGGTGAAATCTTCGTCATCATGGGCCTGTCCGGCTCCGGCAAGTCGACCCTGGTGCGCCACTTCAACCGCCTGATCGACCCCACCAGCGGCGAGATACTGGTCGACGGCGAGGACATTCTGCGCTACGACGCGCGCCAGCTGGAGGACTTCCGCCGGCGCAAGATCAGCATGGTGTTCCAGAGCTTCGGCCTGCTGCCGCACAAGAGCGTGATGGACAACGTCGCCTACGGCCTGAAGGTCCGCGGCGAGAGCAAGGCGCTGTGCCAGGAGCGCGCGCTGCACTGGATCGCCACCGTGGGCCTGAAGGGCTACGAGAAGTCCTACCCGCACCAGCTCTCCGGCGGCATGCGCCAGCGCGTCGGCCTGGCCCGGGCGCTGGCCGCGGACACCGACATCATCCTCATGGACGAAGCCTTCAGCGCCCTCGACCCGCTGATCCGCGCGGACATGCAGGACCAGCTGCTGGAGCTGCAGAAGACCCTGCACAAGACCATCGTCTTCATCACCCACGACCTGGATGAAGCGGTGCGCATCGGCAACCGCATCGCCATCCTCAAGGACGGCCAGCTGATCCAGGTCGGCGCGCCGCGGGAAATCCTCCACCAGCCGGCCGACGAATACGTCGACCGCTTCGTCCAGCGCCGCGTGGCCAACCTGTAGTTCCGGGAGTCCCGATGTCCTCCGCTTCCATCATCACCTTCGGCGACGCGCCCCTGCACTGGCAGGACGTGGTCGCCGTGGCCCGCCACGGCGCCCGCCTGGAGCTGTCGGCGGCGGCCTGGGCGCGCATCGACAACGCCCGCGCCATCGTCGAGCGCATCGTCGAGCGCGGCGAACGCGCCTACGGCATCAGCACCGGCCTCGGCGCCCTGTGCAACGTGGTGCTCGAAGGCGAGCAACTGGCCCGGCTGTCGCGCAACACCCTGCTCAGCCACGCCTGCGGCGTCGGCGAGGCGCTGAAGGACGAGCAGACCCGCGCGATCATCTGCGTCGCCATCGCCAACTACAGCCTCGGCAAGTCCGGCCTGCACCGCCGCGTGGTGCAGGCGCTGCTGGAACTGCTCAACCGTGGCATCACCCCGCGGGTGCCGGCCCAGGGCTCGGTGGGCTACCTGACGCACATGGCCCACGTCGGCGTGGCCCTGCTGGGCATCGGCGAGGTGAGCTACCAGGGCCGCACCGTCAGCGCCGCCGAGGCCCTCGACAAGGAAGGCCTGGCGCCGGTGGAGCTGGGCGCCAAGGACGGGCTCAGCCTGGTCAACGGCACGCCCTGCATGACCGGCCTGTGCTGCCTGGCCCTGGAAGACGCCACGCGCCTGGCGCACTGGGCCGACGTCATCGGCGCCATGAGCTTCGAGGCCCTGCGCGGGCAGACCGACGCCTTCGACGCGGAAATCCTCGCGCTCAAGCCGCATCCCGGCGCGCAACTGGTGGGCGAGAACCTGCGGGCGCTGCTCGACGGCAGCGAAGTGCTCGCCAGCAGCCGCGGCATCCGCACCCAGGACGCCCTGAGCATGCGCTCCATGCCGCAGATCCACGGCGCCTGCCGCGACCAGCTGGCCCACGCCGCGCGCCAGGTGGAGATCGAACTGAATTCGGCCAACGACAACCCCCTGGTGCTGGGCACGCCCGAGCACTACCGGGTGGTGTCCCAGGCCAACCCCCACGGCGAATCCGTGGCCATGGCCGCCGACCTGCTGTGCATCGCCGTGGCCGAGCTGGGCGGCGTCGCCGAGCGCCGCCTGGACCGCCTGATCAACCCCCTGGTCAGCGGCCTGCCGGCATTCCTGGTGAGCCAGCCGGGGGTCAACTCGGGAATGATGATCGTGCAGTACGTCGCCGCTGCCCTGGCCGGCGAGAACCGCCAGCTGGCGCAGCCGGCGGTGGTGGACAACTACGTCACCTCGGGCCTGCAGGAAGACCACCTGAGCCTGGGCACCAGCGCCGCGCTCAAGCTCGGCCGCTGCATCGGCAACTGCCAGCAGATCCTCGCCATCGAGTACCTGCTGGCCGCCCAGGCCTTCGAATTCCTCAAGGAGCAACGCTTCGGCGCCGGCACCACGCGGGCCTGGGAGCTGCTGCGCGAACAGGTGCCGGCCTACGACACCGACCGCTGGCTGGCCCCGGACATCGCCCGCGCCGCCGCGCTGCTGGCCGACCGCCGGGCGCTGCAGAACGTCGGCGCGAGCATCGGGAGACTGCAATGAAACAGCTCTGGCACAACTGCCACGCCGCCACCATGGCCGGCGGCAAGTATTCGATCATCGAGGACGCCGCCCTCCTCACCGAGGGCGCACGCATCCACTGGATCGGCCCCCATGCCCAGCTGCCGCTGCACGAGGTGCAGCGCAGCCATGACCTGGGCGGCGCCTGGCTGACCCCGGGGCTGATCGACTGCCACACCCACCTGGTGTTCGGCGGCGACCGCAGCGCCGAGTTCGAGCTGCGCCTGCAGGGCGCCAGCTACGCCGAGATCGCCGCCGCCGGCGGCGGCATCGCCAGTACCGTGCGTGCCACCCGCGAGGCCAGCGAGGAGGAATTGCTGGCCAGCGCCATCAAGCGCGCGCGGCCGCTGCTGGCCGACGGCGTGACCGTGCTGGAGGTGAAGTCCGGCTACGGCCTGGACCTGGCCAGCGAGCGCAAGATGCTGCGCGTGGCCCGGCGCCTGGGCGAGGTGCTGCCGGTGACGGTGCGCGCCACCTGCCTGTCGGCACACGCCCTGCCGCCGGAATACGCCGGCCGCGCGGACGACTACATCGAGCGGGTGTGCTCGGACATCCTCCCGGCGCTGGCGAACGAAGGGCTGGTGGACGCGGTGGACGCCTTCTGCGAGCACCTGGCGTTCTCCCCGGCGCAGGTCGAGCGGGTGTTCCAGGCCGCCAAGGCGCTGGGCCTGCCGGTGAAGCTGCATGCCGAGCAACTGTCGTCGCTGCATGGCTCCAGCCTGGCGGCGCGCTACCAGGCGCTGTCCGCCGACCACCTGGAATTCATGACCGAGGAAGACGCCATCGCCATGGCCAGGGCCGGCACAGTCGCGGTGCTGCTGCCGGGGGCCTTCTTCGTCCTGCGCGAAACCCAGTTGCCGCCGATGGAGGCCCTGCGCAAGCACGGCGTGGCCATCGCCCTGGCCAGCGACCTCAACCCCGGCACCTCGCCGGCGCTGTCGCTGCGCCTGATGCTCAACATGGGCTGCACCGCCTTCCGCCTCACCCCCGAGGAAGCCCTGGCCGGCGTCACCCTGCACGCCGCCCGCGCCCTGGGCCTGGAAGCCGACCACGGCAGCCTGGAGGCGGGCAAGCTCGCCGACTTCGTCGCCTGGGACATCCAGCGCCCGGCCGAGCTGGCCTACTGGCTCGGCGGCGACCTGCCCAAGCGCATCATCCGTCACGCAGAGGAAGTCTCCTGTGGATAACGTACTGAGCTTCAGCCGCGGCCGCGTGCCGCTGCTGGTGAGCATGCCGCACCCCGGCACCCGCCTGACCCCGGCCGTGGAGAACGGCCTGGTGGACGAGGCCAGGGAACTGGCCGACACCGACTGGCACATCCCGCGCCTGTACGACTTCGCCCGCGAGCTGGGCGCCAGCACCCTGGCCGCCAACTACTCGCGCTACGTCATCGACCTCAACCGCCCGGCCGACGACAAACCGCTGTACTCCACGGCCACCACCGGCCTGTACCCGGACACCCTGTTCGACGGCCGCCCGCTGTTCCACGAAGGCCAGGCGCCCTCGGCCGAAGAGCGCGCGCGCTACCTGGCGGAAGTCTGGACGCCGTACCACCGGACGCTCGCCGAGGAACTGGCGCGGCTGAAGGCCGAGTTCGGCTATGCCCTGCTGTGGGACGCCCACTCGATCCGCTCGCACATCCCGCACCTGTTCGACGGCCGCCTGCCGGACTTCAACATCGGCACCAACTCCGGCAACAGCTGCCCGGCCGACCTCGCCGAACGCCTGCAGGCGGTGTGCGCAGAAGCCGAAGGCTACAGCCACGTGCTCAACGGCCGCTTCAAGGGCGGCCACATCACCCGCCACTACGGCCAGCCGCAGCAGGACGTGCACGCGGTGCAGCTGGAACTCGCGCAGTGCAACTACATGGACGAGCAAGCGCCCTTCGCCTACCGCGAAGACCTGGCCGCCCCGACCGCCGCGGTGCTGCGGCGGATGCTGGAAAGCTTCCTGGCCTGGGGACGCGAGCGCTACGGCCGCTGATGCCGATGTAGGGCGAATAACCGTTTGTGGTTATCCGCCGTTGCTCACTGTGAGCGGGCCCTGCCCGCGATTCGCGCGCAGGGCGCGCTCCTACAGGGGAATGGCGCGGGTGGGGCAGCGTAGGCGCGGATTTCATCCGCGAATCGCGCCGGAACCTCCGGCCATCGCGGACAAGGTTTGCTCCTACGACCGTGCCCAGCCGCTGGTCAATGAAAACGGCGGATAACGCCGTAGGCGTTATGCGCCCTACGGGTCAGGATGACGCCTGATTTTCCAGCCGCTCAGGACGGCCCCCTCTCCCGCTTGCGGGAGAGGGTTGGGGAGAGGGGGCGGGGCCAACCCCAGGCACCGTGGCTGACGGGAAACGCGATTCGCGCGCAGGGCGCGCTCCTACATCGGAATGGCGTGGGTGAGGCAGCGTAGGCGCGGATCTCATCCGCGAATCGCGCCGGAACCTCCGGCCATCGCGGACAAGGTTTGCTCCTTCGGCCGCGCCCAGCCGCTGGCCAATGAAAACGGCGGATAACGCCGTAGGCGTTATGCGCCCTACGGGTCAGGATGACGCCTGATTTTCCAGCCGCTCAGGACGGCCCCCTCTCCCGCTTGCGGGAGAGGGTTGGGGAGAGGGGCGGGGCCAACCCCAGGCACCGTGGCTGCCGGGAAACGCGATTCGCGCGCAGGGGACGGCGCGAGCGTCACTCCCAATCCAGCCGCGCCAGCTTCCATTCGCCGTCTTCCAGCCACCATTCCAGCTTCACGTCGTACAGCCTTGCGCTGTCGGGGATCAGCCCCTCGGCGCCAGTCAGGCCGACCTTGGCCTCGGTGTAGCCGCGGCGCGACACCGCCGGGTCGATCCAGCTGTTCTTCGCCGGGGCCAGCACGCCTATGTTCTGGTGGCGGAGGAACAGGACCGCCATGGTGCGCCGGGCCCAGTCGCGGTCGTTGACCTGCTGGGCGCGGAAGTCGCCGGCCAGTTGGTCGAGCACGGCGCCGGTCTTCTTCGCTTCGATGTTCGTCTGCAGCTGTTGCACGGCGGCTTCCAGCGCCGCCAGCGGGTCGTCCTTGCCGCAGCCGGCGAGCAGGGCGAGGCACAGCAGCAGGGGCAGGGCGAGGATCCTGGCCAGCATGTCGAACTCCTTTTCAGGGACGGGGAGCCCGGCACCGTAGCGCAGATGCGCGGCTTGCGGCCACGCCGGGAATGTTTCCAAAGTTCGCCGCTCAGGGCGGCAGGAGGAACCGGCCCGGGTCGATGAAGAACATCTTCTTCCAGCCCTGGGTCTCGTCGGTCGCCGCCCAGGGCCGCGGCAGCAGCGACAGCACCGCGTAGTGCAGGTGCGGCGGCTTGCCGGCGGCATTGCCCGAGCTGCCCACCGCGCCGACCGCCTGGCCGCGCCCCACCGGCTGCAGCGGCGCCACGTTCCAGGCCTGCAGGTGCGCCAGGTAATGCAGGCGCCATTTCGGCCCGAGGATCAGCACCACCTTGCCGCCCAGGCCGACCTCGCCGCGGTACAGCACCAGCCCCGGGACCGGCGCCAGCGCCGGGGTGCCGGCGTCGGCGAAGATGTCGATGCCCTTGTGCACCCCGGAGATGCCCCAGGGCTCGTACCAGAAGGAGCGGCGGTTCCAGTCGCGCTGGCTGGCGCCCTGCACCGGGACGACCGGCCGCTCCGGCAGCAGCATCGGCAGGGCCAGCAGCGCGGCGAGCGGCAGCAGCCAGCGGCGTTTCACACCTGCAGGCCCAGGTGGCGGATCAGCGGCGCCGGCGCGGCCAGGCGCTCCCAGACGTCGTCGAGCAGCTCGGCGGGGTAGAAGGAGGGCAGGGCGCCCAGGTCGGCGCGCGGCACCCAGGCCACCTCGCGGATGTCGAATTCGTCGCCGCCCAGGCCGCGCAGGTTGTCCAGGCTCAGCTCGCCCCGCCAGGCGTCGACGCGGTAGAACAGTTCCATGTGGAAGCGCCCGGCCAGCGGCTCGGCGAATTCGCGGACGTACACCAGTGGCCCGACCTCCACTTCCAGCCCGGTTTCCTCGCGGCATTCGCGCTTCACGGTGTCGCGCGTCGAGCGGTCGCACTGCGACTCGAAGCCGCCGCCCGGGGGGATCCAGTAGACGTCGCCGGCCACCTCGTGGCGCACCAGCAGGATGCTCTGCTCGCGGACCAGCAGGCCGGCGGCGCGGATGCGGTGTTGCAGTGGGTTCATCGCCAGTCGAGCCTCGCCAGCTTCCAGGTGTCACCGTCGTGCCGCCATTCCAGGCTTACGCTGTAGGGGCGCTTGCGCCGGCGCTCGGGCAGCAGGCCGTCGCCGCCGGTCAGCGCCAGTTCCGCCCGGGAATGGCCGACGCCGGCGTAGTTGCGGTCGACGCGGCTGCTGCGGCCCAGGGTGATGAAGCGCACCCGCGGCTGCTGGACGAATACCTGCGCCAGGGTCCGGCGCACCCACTCGCGGTCGTATTCGCCCTGGGCGCGGAAATCCTCGTGCAGCTGCGCCAGCACGGCGCTGGTGGCGCGCTCGTCGAGGTTGCGCTGCAACTGGCGCACCGCGTCGTTCAACTGGTCCTGGGGGGAGTCGCCGCTGCACCCGCCCAGCAGACAAATGACGCACAGCAGGCAAAGATACAACTTCCTCGGCATCCCGAGTGAACTCCTTTATCGGTTTTGCGCGGGCACAGGTATCATGCCCGACACGCAAGGGATGGTATCCGGTCGAGGGACGGACCGTACGTAAAGATTCAGGAGTGCGCCATGCAGCTTTTGTATCCGGAAATCAAGCCTTACGCCCGGCACCAACTGGCCGTCGACGAACCGCACGTCCTCTACGTGGATGAGAGCGGCATACCGGACGGCCTGCCGGTGCTTTTCGTGCACGGCGGCCCGGGTGCCGGTTGCGACGCCCTGTCCAGGCGCTTCTTCGACCCCAACCTGTACCGCATCGTCACCTTCGACCAGCGCGGCTGCGGCCGTTCCACGCCCTTCGCCAGCCTGGACGACAACACCACCTGGCACCTGGTGGCCGACATGGAGCGCATCCGCCAGCACCTGGGCATCGAGAAGTGGGTGCTGTTCGGCGGCTCCTGGGGCTCGACGCTGTCGCTGGCCTACGCCCAGGCGCACCCCGAGCGCGTCCACGCGCTGATCCTGCGCGGCATCTTCCTGTGCCGCCCGCAGGATTTGCGCTGGTTCTACCAGGAGGGCGCCAGCCAGCTGTTCCCCGACTACTGGGAGGACTACCTGGCGCCGATCCCGGCGGACGAGCGCGACGACCTCATGCAGGCCTTCCGCAAGCGCCTGGTGGGCAGCGACCAGATCGCCCAGATGCACGCCGCGCGCGCCTGGTCCACCTGGGAAGGGCGCACCGCGACGCTGCGGCCGAACCCGGCGGTGGTCGACCGCTTCAGCGACCCGCACCGCGCGCTGTCCATCGCCCGCATCGAGAACCACTACTTCGTCAACGCCGCCTTCCTCGAACCGGACCAGCTGCTGCGCGACATGCACCGCATCGCCCACCTGCCCGGCGTCATCGTGCACGGCCGCTACGACGTGGTCTGCCCGCTGGACAACGCCTGGGCGCTGCACAAGGCCTGGCCGAACAGCGAGCTGCAGATCGTCCGCGACGCCGGCCACGCGGCCAGCGAGCCGGGCATCGCCGATGCCCTGGTGCGCGCCACCAACGAGATCGGCCGGCGCCTGCTGAACCTGCCCCCGGAGGCCGAATGAAGGCGCTGATCCAGCGCGTGAGCGCCGCGCGGGTGGAAGTCGACGGGGAAATCGTCGGCGCCGTCGACCAGGGCCTGCTGGCACTGGTGGGGGTCGAGCCCCGGGACGACGAGGCGAGCGCCCGGCGGTTGCTGCACAAGCTGCTTAACTATCGAGTGTTCGCCGATATTGAAGGTAAGATGAACCTTTCTCTGGGCGACATCGGCGGCGGCCTGCTGCTGGTCTCGCAGTTCACCCTGGTCGCCGACACCCGCAAGGGCCTGCGGCCGAGTTTTTCCAGCGCGGCGCCGCCGGCCCGGGGCGCCGAGCTGTTCGAACATCTCGTGGATCAGGCACGAGCCCGTCATCCGCTGGTCGCTACCGGCCGGTTCGGCGCCAACATGCAGGTCCACCTGGTCAACGACGGGCCGGTGACCTTTCTTCTGGAGGCGTGAACAGGCGGCAGTCCGTAATCGGGCCGCAGGATGATGGCAACTCGCATGCGACTAGAACAATGGCTCCCCGGAAGCCCAGGCCGCAAGGCCGGGCAAGGGTTCTTCGCGATCGCGGGGAATCATTCGGGCTCACCGGGGTCGGAATTCAATCGCCGGCACCTTGGCATTGCCAGGGCCGGCCTTGGTTTTTTCAAGTTCACGGACGAGGGGGACTCGTGATTTTTCGTTCCGTTCAACACACCGCTTCCCGTAATTTCCTGCGCGACCTGATGCTGGTCGGCTCCGCTTTCCTGGCCCTGGGCGCCAGTCACGCCTGGGCTTTCAACATCGACGACGTCGCCGGCGAGGCGAAGAAACTGGCAGGCGAGAAGTACAGCGCGCCGGCCAGCAACCTGCCCTCGGTATTCAGCGAAATGAAGTTCGCCGACTACCAGCAGATCCGCTTCCGCATGGACAAGGCCTACTGGGCCGACGAGAAGGAGCCGTTCAAGCTCAGCTTCTATCACCAGGGCATGCACTTCGACACCCCGGTGAAGATCAACGAGGTGACGGCCACCAGCGTCAAGGAGATCAAGTACGATCCCTCGCGCTTCGACTTCGGTTCGCTGCAGTTCGACGCCAATGCCACCAAGGACCTCGGCTACGCCGGGTTCCGCGTGCTCTACCCGATCAACAAGGCCGACAAGCTCGACGAGATCGCCACCTTCCTCGGCGCCAGCTACTTCCGCGTGGTCGGCAAGGGCCACGTGTATGGCCTGTCCGCCCGCGGCCTGGCGCTGGACACCGCGCTGCCGTCGGGCGAGGAGTTCCCGCGTTTCCGCGAGTTCTGGATCGAGAAGCCCAAGCCCCAGGACAAGCACCTGGTGATCTACGCCCTGCTGGACTCGCCGCGCGCCACCGGCGCCTACCGCCTGGTCCTGCGCCCCGGCAAGGACACCGTGGTCGACGTGCAGGCCAAGGTGTTCCTGCGCGACAAGGTCACCAAGCTCGGCATCGCGCCGCTGACCAGCATGTTCCTGTTCGGCTCCAACCAGCCCTCGGAGCAGCACAACTTCCGTCCGGAGCTGCATGACTCCACCGGCCTGCAGATCCATGCCGGCAATGACGAGTGGATCTGGCGCCCCCTGAACAACCCGAAACACCTCTCGGTGAGCAGCTACGCGGTGGAGAACCCGAAAGGCTTCGGCCTGCTCCAGCGCGGCCGCGAGTTCAGCCGCTACGAGGACCTGGACGACCGCTACGACCTGCGCCCGAGCCTGTGGATCGAGCCGCGCGGCGACTGGGGCAAGGGCAGCGTCGAGCTGGTCGAGATCCCCACCCCGGACGAGACCAACGACAACATCGTCGCCTTCTTCAACCCGGAGAAGCGCCCGGAAGCCGGCCAGCCGCTGGAGTACGCCTACCGCATGCACTGGACCATGGACGAGGATGCCCTGCATTCGCAGAAGGTCGCCCAGGTCAAGCAGACCCTGCGCTCGGTGGGTGACGTCAAGCAGGCCAACCTGATCCGCCAGCCCGACGGCAGCACCGCCCTGGTGGTGGACTTCGAGGGCGCCAACCTCAAGGTCCTGCCGGCCGACGCCGCGGTGACCACCCAGGTGAGCACCGACGACAATGCCGAGGTCAAGGAGAACAACCTGCGCTACAACCCGGTGACCCAGGGTTGGCGCCTGACCCTGCGGATCAAGGTGAAGGATCCGAAGAAGCCGACCGAAATGCGTGCGGCCCTGGTCAAAGATGGACAGACCCTGTCCGAAACCTGGAGCTACCAGCTGCCTGCCGATGAATAACACCACCACCCACGAGGCTTCGCTGGGCGAATACCTCGAGCACCTTCCGCTGACCGCGGAAGGGCGCGAGCGCCTGGCGCGCAGCGCTTCCTTCAGTGACCTGCACCAGCGCCTGGCGGAGGAGGCCGGCACCGCGCCGGTCGCCACCGACGACGCGGCGCTGGGCTCCATCGGCCCGCGCCTGCTGCTCGGCCACGGCCAGGAACTGCAGGAAGCCGGCATGCTCGGCCTGGACGACAACGGCCGCGCCTACCTGAAGGCGGCCCCGCCGATCCAGCGCACCAAGGTGCTGCCCGAACCCTGGCGGACCAACGTGCTGATGCGCGGCTGGCGCCGCCTCACCGGCCGCAGCAACCCGTCCAAGCCCGTGCGCGACCTGCCCAAGGCGCGCTGGCAGCGGGTCGGCTCGCTGCGCCGGATGATCCTGCTGCTGCTGATGCTCGGCCAGACCAGCATCGCCACCTACTACATGAAGGGCATCCTGCCATACCAGGGCTGGGCGCTGATCGACCTCGAGGAGATCAACCGCCAGACCTGGCTGCAGACCCTCCAGCAGGTGCTGCCGTACCTGATCCAGTTCGGCGTGCTGCTGCTCTTCGCCATCCTCTTCTGCTGGGTCTCGGCCGGTTTCTGGACCGCGCTGATGGGCTTCTGGGAGCTGCTCAGCGGCCGCGACCGCTACCGCATCTCCGGCAGCAGCGCCGGCAACGAGCCGATCGCGCCCGAGGCGCGCACCGCCATCGTCATGCCGATCTGCAACGAGGACGTGCCGCGGGTGTTCGCCGGCCTGCGCGCCACCTTCGAGTCGGTGGCGGCCAGCGGCGAGCTGGACCACTTCGACTTCTTCGTCCTCAGCGACACCTACCAGGCCGACATCGCCGTGGCCGAGGAACAGGCCTGGATCGAGCTGTGCCAGGAGACCAAGGGCTTCGGCAAGCTGTTCTACCGCCGGCGCCGGCGCCGGGTGAAGCGCAAGAGCGGCAACATCGACGACTTCTGCCGGCGCTGGGGCAGCCAGTACAAGTACATGGTGGTGATGGACGCCGACAGCGTGATGAGCGGCGACTGCCTGGCCAAGCTGGTGCGGCTGATGGAAGCCAACCCGGAAGCGGGGATCATCCAGACCGCGCCCAAGGCCTCGGGCATGGACACCCTCTATGCGCGCATGCAGCAGTTCGCCACCCGCGTCTACGGCCCGCTGTTCACCGCCGGCCTGCACTTCTGGCAGTTGGGCGAGTCGCACTACTGGGGGCACAACGCGATCATCCGCATGAAGCCCTTCATCGAGCACTGCGCCCTGGCGCCGCTGCCGGGCAAGGGCTCGTTCTCCGGGGCCATCCTCTCCCACGACTTCGTCGAGGCCGCGCTGATGCGCCGCGCCGGCTGGGGCGTGTGGATCGCCTACGACCTGGAGGGCAGCTACGAGGAACTGCCGCCGAACCTGCTGGACGAGCTCAAGCGCGACCGCCGCTGGTGCCACGGCAACCTGATGAACTTCCGCCTGTTCCTGGTCAAGGGCATGCACCCGGTGCACCGCGCGGTGTTCCTCACCGGGGTGATGTCCTACCTGTCGGCGCCGCTGTGGTTCTTCTTCCTGGTGCTGTCCACCGCGCTGCTGGCGGTGCACCAGCTGATGGAGCCGCAGTACTTCCTGGAGCCGCGGCAGCTGTTCCCGATCTGGCCGCAGTGGCACCCGGAGAAGGCCATCGCGCTGTTCTCCACCACCCTGACCCTGCTGTTCCTGCCCAAGCTGCTCAGCGTCATGCTGATCTGGGCCAAGGGCGCCAGGGCCTACGGCGGCGTGATCAAGGTCACCCTGAGCATGCTCCTGGAAATGCTCTTCTCGGTGCTGCTGGCGCCGGTGCGCATGCTCTTCCACACCCGCTTCGTGCTGGCCGCCTTCCTCGGCTGGGAAGCCCAGTGGAAGTCGCCGCAGCGTGACGACGACGCCACGCCGTGGAGCGAGGCGCTGCGCCGCCATGGCATGCAGACCCTGCTGGGCCTGGCCTGGGCGCTGCTGGTGGTGTGGCTGAACCCGCGCTTCCTGTGGTGGCTGTCGCCCATCGTCGGTTCGCTGATGCTGTCCATCCCGGTGTCGGTGATCACCAGCCGCGTCAACCTGGGCCTGGCCTCGCGCGACGAGAAGCTGTTCCTCATCCCCGAGGAATACGACACCCCGCGCGAGCTGCGTTCCACCGACGAGTACACCTACCAGAACCGCTGGCAGGCGCTGAAGGACGGCTTCGTCCGCAGCGTTTCCGACCCGCTGCTCAACGCCCTGGCCTGCGCCATGGGCACCGCCCGCCACGCCCGCTCCGAGGCCATCGAGGCGGCGCGCCAGCGGCGTGTGCAGCAGGCCCTGGAAGGCGGCCCGCAGGCCGTCGCCGGCGAGGCCCGACTGGCCCTGCTGAGCGACCCGGTGGCGCTGTCGCGCCTGCACCTGCAGGTGTGGGAAGGCGGCCACGAGAACTGGCTGGAGCCCTGGCGCAAGTCGGTGCAGGCCGACGCGCACAGCCCGGCGCTGCCGCTGGCGCCGCCGGCCGGCGCCGGCGTGGGCATGCCGGCCACGCAGTCCTGAGGGCGTGCCACTCCCCGCCGCCCGGCGGGGAGTGGCAGGTCGTCGCAACGGTTTTCCCGGCGCCGGACTGCTGCTAACCTGCGCCATCGATCCAGAAAGTCTCCCGACGGACGGCGACAGAGGGTAGGATTCGCACCTTTGAGCGCCCGGCGAGGCTTTGCGCGGCAGAAAGACCGCCACTGGATGCCGTGCCGGAGTGCGCACGATTCAATTTCGACTGTCTGGGAGTGTGGGGAATGAAAAAGTATCTGGCATCGCTGCTGGCGGGCGTCTGCGCCCTGGTCGGCGTGACCGCGGCACAGGCCGGCGCCATTGACGAAGCGGTCAAGCGCGGCAGCCTGCGGGTGGGCATGGACCCGACCTACATGCCGTTCGAGATGACCAACAAGCGCGGCCAGATCGTCGGCTTCGAGGTCGACCTGCTCAAGGCCATGGCCAAGTCCATGGGCGTCAAGCTGGAACTGGTCTCCACCGGCCTGGACGGCATCATCCCGGCGCTGCTGACCGACAAGTTCGACATGATCGGCTCGGGCCTGACCCTGACCCAGGAGCGCAACCTGCGCATCAACTTCACCGAGCCCTTCGCCGTGGTCGGCCAGACCCTGCTGATCCGCAAGGAACTCGAAGGCACCATCAAGTCCTACAAGGACCTGAACGATGCGAAGTACCGCATCACCTCCAAGGTCGGCACCACCGGCGAGTTCGTCGCCAAGAAGCAGTTGGCCAAGGCCCAGTACCACGGCTTCGACAACGAGCCCGAGGCGGTCATGGACGTGGTCAACGGCAAGGCCGACGCCTTCATCTACGACTCGCCCTACAACGTGGTGGCGGTCGGCAAGTTCGGCGCCGGCAAGCTGGTGTTCCTCGACCAGCCGTTCACCTACGAGCCGCTGGCCTTCGGCCTGAAGAAGGGCGACTACGACTCGATCAACTTCATCAACAACTTCCTCAAGCAGATCCACGAGGACGGCACCTACGATCGCCTGCACGACAAGTGGTTCAAGAGCACCGACTGGCTGAAGGACATGGAATAATCCGCGTCCCAAGCCGTTCGACCCGACGCGCAGGCCCCGGCCTGCGCGTTCGCATTTTCACGGTAAAGATACGTGACTAGAAACAAACGCCCCACCTGGCCCTGGCATGGGCTGACCGCGCTGATCCTCCTGCTGATCGGCCTGGCCATCTGGTATTCCACCTCGCTGATCTCCTACGAGTGGCGCTGGAACCGCGTTCCCCAGTACTTCGCCTACCAGGCGGAGGAGCCGCAGCGCGCCGAGAGCGTGTCGCGGGTGGAGAAGATCGAGGACTCCGGCCGCGAGGCCCGCGTCACCCTGGTCGACGACGAAGGCACCCGGCAGGTGCTGAACGTGGCCGGCGACAGCCTGCAGTTCGCCGAGAACGACGACGTCGACGAAGGCGACGTGGTCGGCGTGCAGCGCCACTGGGCCGCCGGCCCGCTGGCCTGGGGGCTGTGGACCACGCTGTGGATCTCCTTCGTGTCCGGCGCCATCGGCCTTGCGATCGGCCTGTTCACCGGCCTCTGCCGGCTGTCGAAGAACCCCACGCTGCACGACCTGTCGACGCTCTATGTCGAGCTGGTGCGCGGCACGCCGCTGCTGGTGCAGATCTTCATCTTCTACTTCTTCATCGGCACCGTGCTCAACCTGTCCCGCGAGTTCGCCGGGGTGGCGGCGCTGGCGCTGTTCACCGGCGCCTACGTGGCCGAGATCGTCCGCGCCGGCGTGCAGTCCATCGCCCGCGGCCAGGACGAGGCGGCGCGCTCCCTGGGCCTGAACGCGGCGCAGTCGATGCGCCACGTGATCCTGCCGCAGGCCTTCAAGCGCGTGCTGCCGCCGCTGGCCGGGCAGTTCATCAGCCTGGTCAAGGACACTTCGCTGGTCTCGGTGATCGCCATCACCGAGCTGACCAAGAGCGGCCGCGAGGCCATCACCACCTCGTTCTCCACCTTCGAGATCTGGTTCTGCGTGGCCGCGCTCTACCTCGTCATCAACCTGCCGCTGTCGCACCTGGCCGGGCGGCTGGAACGGAGGCTCGGGCAAAGTGATTGAAGTCCGCAACCTGACCAAGGTGTTCGACACCCGCGGCCACGTGGTGCGCGCGGTGGACGACGTGACCACCCGCGTGGACAAGGGCGAGGTGGTGGTGGTGATCGGGCCCTCGGGCTCGGGCAAGTCCACCTTCCTGCGTTGCCTCAACGGCCTGGAGGAGTTCGACTCCGGCTCGGTGAGCATCGACGGCCTCGACCTGGCCGACCCGAAGACCGACATCAACGCCTACCGCCGCGAAGTCGGCATGGTGTTCCAGCACTTCAACCTGTTCCCGCACATGACCGTGCTGGAGAACCTGTGCCTGGCGCAGAAGGTGGTGCGCAAGCGCGGCAAGGCCGAGCGCGAGGCGAAGGCCCGGGCGCTGCTGGAGAAGGTCGGCATCGGCCAGAAGGCCAACGAGTACCCCTCGCGCCTGTCCGGTGGCCAGCAGCAGCGCGTGGCCATCGCCCGTGCGCTGTGCATGGACCCCAAGGTGATGCTGTTCGACGAGCCGACCTCGGCGCTGGACCCGGAGATGGTCGGCGAGGTGCTGGACGTGATGAAGGCCCTGGCGGTGGAAGGCATGACCATGGTCTGCGTCACCCACGAGATGGGCTTCGCCCGCGAAGTGGCCGACCGCGTGCTGTTCTTCGACCACGGCAGGCTGCTGGAGGACGCGCCGCCCGCGCGGTTCTTCGAACAGCCGGCCGACCCGCGGGCGCAGAGCTTTTTGCGGCAGGTGCTTTGAGCGTTTGGTGAATGAAGAAGCCGCCTCTTGGGGCGGCTTTTTTATTACCTGCAGGAGCGAGCTTGCTCGCGAATGGTGTTCACCACAGGCATTCGCCAAGAGCACCCTCTCCCCAGCCCTCTCCCTGAAGGGAGAGGGAGCCGTCTGGCGTTGCTTAGAAGTCCAGCGTCATCCTGCAAGCCCGCTGTTTCCGGCGAGTACTGAAGAACCACTTCACGCCG
Source organism: Pseudomonas delhiensis (assembly GCF_900187975.1). Taxonomy (GTDB): domain Bacteria; phylum Pseudomonadota; class Gammaproteobacteria; order Pseudomonadales; family Pseudomonadaceae; genus Pseudomonas; species Pseudomonas delhiensis. Next base: position 44,764 of record NZ_FZPC01000002.1, read on the forward strand.
AACAGTCCCCTCTCCCTTCAGGGAGAGGGTTAGGGAGAGGGAGCTGCGTTCAACCGATACGCAGTTGCCAAAGGGAAACACGGTTCGCGAGCAAGCTCGCTCCTACAGGCCCTGCGTACGGGCAAGTTCCGTAGGATGGGTGGAGCGAAGCGATACCCATCCTACGAAAGCATCCCGGCGCCACCTTTCCCGCCCACAAGAAAAAACCGCCCCAGGGGGCGGTTTCTTCAACGGCTGGCTATCAGCGGTTGCGCGTCAGCAGAGCCGGGCGTTCGCCCTTGTCGCGGCGCGGTTCCAGTTCTTCCAGCTGCTCGGCGGTGGGGAAGCGGTCGCCGCGGACCAGGTCGCGCTTGTTGATCACCACCGGCTGGCGGGTCGGCTTGGCGGCGCCGTACTCGCTCGGCTCGCGCAGCGGTGCATCGCTCATCAGCGAAGGTTGGCCCTTGCCGCCGCGCTTGCGGGCGGCGCGCTGCTTGCCCTGGGCGTTGCCACCCTGGCCGCCGCGGGCCTGGCCGTTGGCGTTCTTGCCGCGGCCGGCCTGGCCACCCTGGCCGGTGCCTTTCTGGCCCTGTTTGCCCTGCTGCTTCTGGCCTTGGCCCTGACCTTGACCCTGGCCCTGGCCGCGGGCGCGCTGGCCTTGCGGGGCCTGCTGGCCCTGGCCGCCACGGCGGCGCTGGCCACGGACCACGTCCTTGTCCGGGAAGGGACTGACGTAGTCGGCGCGGTTGCCGAAGTTGTCGTAGTCGTCGTCGAGGAACTCCTCGGGGTCGCGGTCCGTACCCTGGGCCTGCGGCTTGGGTTGCCTGGGTGGCTTGGGCTGGCTGTCGCCGCGCGGGGCCTGCTGGCCCTGCTGCTCGCCCTGGGCCTGGACGTCGCCCTTCTTCTTGCCGCGGCCACCACGGCGGCGGCGCTTGCCGGCCGGCTTGTCGCCCTGCTCGGCGCCGTCTTCGGCCTGGGTGATGGCTGCGGCGGGTTGTGCCTGCTGCTCCTTGTCCCTGGGCTTGCGCTCGCGCTTGGCCTTGTCCTTGCGCGGCTGGCGCTGGGGCTGTTCCCTGGGCTCGGGCAGGGCCACTTCCGGCAGCGTCGCCTCGGGGTCGAAGCCCTGGGTGTCGCCGGCGGGAATCTGCTGCCTGGTCAGGCGCTCGATGGCCTTGAGCAGCTTCTCTTCCTCGGGGGCCACCAGCGAGATGGCCTCGCCGCTGCGCCCGGCACGGCCGGTGCGGCCGATACGGTGGACGTAGTCTTCCTCGACGTTGGGCAGCTCGTAGTTGACCACGTGGGGCAACTGGTCGATGTCCAGGCCGCGGGCGGCGATGTCGGTGGCCACCAGGATGCGCACGTCGTTGGCCTTGAAGTCGGCCAGGGCCTTGGTGCGCGCGTTCTGGCTCTTGTTGCCGTGGATCGCGGCGGCCGGCAGGCCGTGCTTGCTCAGGTATTCGGCGAGGCGGTTGGCGCCGTGCTTGGTGCGGGTGAAGACCAGCACCTGCTCCCAGGCGCCCAGTGTCACCAGGTGGGCCAGCAGGGCGCGCTTCTGCGCCGAGGGGATGCGGAACACGCGCTGCTCGATGCGCTCGACGGTGGTGTTCGGCGGGGTGACCTCGATGCGCTCGGGGTTGTGCAGCAGCTTGTTGGCGAGGTCGGTGATGTCTTTCGAGAAGGTCGCCGAGAACAGCAGGTTCTGGCGCTTGGGCGGCAGCTTGGCGAGGACCTTCTTGACGTCGTGGATGAAGCCCATGTCGAGCATGCGGTCGGCTTCGTCGAGGACCAGGATCTCCACGCGGGAGAGGTCGACGCTGCCCTGGCCGATGAGGTCGAGCAGGCGGCCGGGGCAGGCCACCAGCACGTCGACGCCCTTGGCCATGGCCTGGACCTGCGGGTTCATGCCGACGCCGCCGAAGATGCAGGCGCTCTTGAGCGGCAGGTCGCGGGCATAGACCTTGAAGCTGTCGTGCACCTGGGCGGCCAGTTCGCGGGTCGGGGTCAGCACCAGCACGCGCGCCTGGCGCGGGCCGTGGCGGTGTTCGCGGTCGGGGTGGCCTTCGGGGAACAGGCGCTCGAGCACCGGAAGGGCGAAGCCACCGGTCTTGCCGGTGCCGGTCTGGGCCGCGACCATCAGGTCGCGACCTTGCAATACGGCGGGAATCGCCCGCTCCTGGACAGGGGTGGGCTGGCTGTAGCCCGCCGCCTCTACTGCGCGGGCCAGCGCCTCGGAGAGACCGAGGGAGGAAAAGGACATGCGGGGTATTCCTATATGGGCCGGCGGCTGGCCGGCGAAAGTGAAGTCACCAAGTTCTTCGAACTCCTCTGTGCCCTCGTCCCCTGGCGGGGATGAGGGGCGGCGCGGGGCGCTGCGTATGCACCCAGGGCCGAGCTACTGGCAGGGGCCCTCGCGGGCTCCTCCGGGGGCCGGCGGCGAAGGCCGCCGGCCTGGGTTTGCGCCCGGCCCCGGAAGGCGAGAGGCGCTGCCAGCGCTGGCCTGCCGTTCAGAGCAGGTCCTGCTGGCGTAGGTGCCGGCGTATCGCCTCGAGCCTTGGGCCGAGGAGATGACGCAACACCTTGTGGTTCAGCCATTCACCGAGCTGTTCTTCCACCGGCTGGTCGGGGTGGCGCTCGATGACGTTGGTCGCGGCCTTTTCCCACCAGACGGGGCCGCAGGCCCGGTCGAACTCGTTGTCGTAATCATGGCACCCGTAGAACAGCTCCAGGCTGAACTGGCGCATCGGGGCCGGCAACGGCAGTGTTCTCAGCTTGTACAGCAAGCGCGCGGCCCGTGGTGGGCGCGGCAGGCGGTCGGTCACCAGTTGGGTGTCGTCGAGAGCCGGGGTGCTGAGAAGGGACGTTCGGTGCTTGTGCAGCCAGGCCTGGACTTTCGCCCGGAACAACTGCTTGCGGCTCCAATAATGGTGGATGAGGTCGGTACAACCGACAGGTTCCAGTTGTCTGTAGGCCGCAATCGCCAGAACGAACTCTTCAAGATTATAGGCTGCGCGGGCAATTGGGTAGAGGTCATCCATCAATTCCAACGAACGGTCGAGTACGCCGGCGTCTTCGCGGGCCAGCCCGATCACCCCGGAATTGATCATCGGCGTCCGTTCGTCGGCCAGCCCGCGGGCCTTCAGGGGCTCGGTCAGTTGCCGGTAGACGGCAGCCGGCGAGTCGCCCAGCAGGTGGCTGACGGCGTTGCACAGCAGGGCGCCGGGCCGCACGCGGGCGAACAGCCGGGCGGGCGATACGCGGAAGAAGGTGTCGGTGTCGATCAGCACGGCGGCGGGCCTTTCGTCGAGCACCTGGCGCAGGGCCACGTGCTTGGCGCGGAAGTGGTAGCGGTGCGGCCCGTACCAGCCGGCCAGGGTGCGCTCGTCGAGGCGGCGCACCCGCACCGGCAGCCCGGCGTAGGGGGCGCCGTCATCGGTGATGACCTGGATGTCCAGGTGCAGCTGCGGCGTTTCCCGCGCGCGGGCGATGGCGCTGGCGATGCTGAACAGGGCTTCCTGGTGGTAGGTCTGGCGACCGTACACCAGGTAGATCAGGGACGGGGCATGTGCCATGCCATGTGCAACCTCTAGCGTCCTGGCCGGTGAACCGCCGCCCGCTGCGGGCGGCGGAACGCCGTTGCGCTAGCGGGGCAGCTTCAGGTTTTTCCACAGTGCCAGGCTGGGGTCGGCCTGGTTCAGCGTATAGAAATGCAGACCAGGGGCGCCGCCGTCCAGCAGGCGTTCGCACATTTCGGTGATCACCTGCTCGCCGAAGGACTGGATGCTGGCGATGTCGTCGCCATAGGCTTCCAGCTGCTTGCGGATCCAGCGGGGAATCTCGGCGCCACAGGCATCCGAGAAACGCGCCAGCTTGGAGTAGTTGGTGATCGGCATGATGCCCGGGACGATCGGGATGTCGACGCCCAACTTCTGTGCACGCTCGACGAAGTGGAAATAGCTGTCGGCGTTGAAGAAATACTGCGTGATTGCACTGTCGGCCCCGGCCTTGACCTTGCGTACGAAATTGGCCAGATCGTGCTCGGAATTGCGAGCCTGCGGATGAACTTCCGGGTAGGCAGCGACTTCGATGTGGAAGTGGTCGCCGCTCTCGGCGCGGATGAACTCCACCAGCTCGTTGGCGTAGCGCAGCTCGCCGCTGGCCATGCCCATGCCCGAGGGCAGGTCGCCGCGCAGGGCGACGATGCGCTGGATGCCGGCGTCCTTGTAGTGGGCGAGCAGGGCGTGCAGCTCGGCCTTGGTGTCGCCGACGCAGGACAGGTGCGGCGCGGTGGGTATGCCCACCTCGCCGTCCAGCTGCAGGACGGTGACCAGGGTACGGTCGCGGGTGGAGCCACCGGCGCCGTAGGTGCAGGAGAAGAAGTCCGGCTTGTAGCCGGCCAACTGGCGCGCGGTGGCCAGCAGTTTTTCATGCCCGGCTTCGGTCTTGGCGGGGAAGAACTCGAAGCTGAAGCGGCGTTCTTGAGACGACATAGGAGAAGGTTCCCTTCTCAGCGGCGAGCCTCAAGCCACAAGCTGCAAGCGGGGCCGAGCCCTGCTTGCAGCCTGCAGCCTGCAGCTTGCAGCTGCTCTTAGTAGCGATAGGTATCCGGCTTGAACGGACCTTCGACGGTAACGCCGATGTACTCGGCCTGTTTCGGCGTCAGCTGGGTGACCACGCCGCCGAAGCCCTTGACCATCTCCAGGGCGACTTCCTCGTCGAGTTTCTTCGGCAGCACCTCGACGCTCAGGCGCTTGGCCTTTTCGCTGGCCGGCAGGTCGGCGAACTTGCGCTCGAACAGGTGGATCTGCGCCAGCACCTGGTTGGCGAAGGAGCCGTCCATGATCCGCGACGGGTGGCCGGTGGCGTTGCCCAGGTTCACCAGGCGGCCCTCGGCGAGCAGGATCAGGTAGTCGTCGTTGTGCGGATCGAAGCCGTCCTTGCCGGTGCGGTGGATCTTGTGCACCTGCGGCTTGACCTCTTCCCAGGCCCAGGTCTTGCGCATGAAGGCGGTGTCGATCTCGTTGTCGAAGTGGCCGATGTTGCAGACCACGGCGCGCTTCTTCAGGGCCTTGAGCATGCCGGCGTCGCAGACGTTGACGTTGCCGGTGGTGGTGACGATCAGGTCGATCTTGCCCAGCAGCGCGGTGTCGACGCTGGCCTCGGTGCCGTCGTTCACGCCGTTCTTGTACGGGGACACCACTTCGAAGCCGTCCATGCAGGCCTGCATGGCGCAGATCGGGTCGACTTCCGCGACCTTGACGATCATGCCTTCCTGGCGCAGCGACTGCGCCGAGCCCTTGCCCACGTCGCCGTAGCCGATCACCAGCGCCTGCTTGCCCGACAGCAGGTGGTCGGTGCCGCGCTTGATGGCGTCGTTGAGGCTGTGGCGGCAGCCGTACTTGTTGTCGTTCTTGCTCTTGGTCACCGAGTCGTTGACGTTGATCGCCGGGACTTTCAGGGTGCCGGCCTTGAGCATGTCGAGCAGGCGGTGCACGCCGGTGGTGGTCTCTTCGGTGATGCCGTGGATCTTCTCCAGCATCGCCGGGTATTTCTTGTGCAGGATCTCGGTCAGGTCACCGCCGTCGTCCAGCACCATGTTGGCGTCCCACGGCTGGCCGTCCTTGAGGATGGTCTGCTCGATGCACCATTCGTATTCCTGCTCGGTCTCGCCCTTCCAGGCGAACACCGGGATGCCGGCGGCGGCGATGGCGGCGGCGGCCTGGTCCTGGGTGGAGAAGATGTTGCAGGAGGACCAGCGCACTTCGGCGCCCAGGGCGACCAGGGTCTCGATGAGCACGCCGGTCTGGATGGTCATGTGGATGCAGCCGAGGATCCTGGCGCCTTTGAGCGGCTGGCTGGCGGCGTACTTGCGGCGCAGGCCCATCAGCGCCGGCATCTCGGATTCGGCGATGATCAGCTCGCGGCGGCCCCAGGCGGCCAGGGAAATGTCGGCGACCTTGTAGTCGGTGAAACCGGCAGGCGTCATGACAGCGCTCATGCGTAACTCTCCATTCGTTGTCTGCGAATGGGCGCCGTTGATGCGTTAACGGCCGGCGGACGCCGACCGGGACGCGCCCCGTCCGAGCCTGACAGGCTGAACCCGGTGCGGGTCCGGCCTGCTGCAGCGCCCCTCGGAACGGGTGGCGGGAACGGCCGGAGCGGAGCCGGCCGGTGAAGCCTGCGGATTATAGCGATGCCGGGCGGCAAGCCAAAGGTTTTCCGTCGTCCGCCGGGCCCGCCCGCGCCGCGCCAGGGGCCGTGAATACCCTGGCGCGGCGGCGCGCGGGTTCAGATCACGCCCTGCTCGCGCAGCTTGCCGATGGCGGCGGCGTCCAGGCCGAGCACATCCTCGAGTATCTGCTCGGTGTGCTGGCCGAGGGTCGGCGGGGCGTTGCGGTACTCGACGGGGGTCTGCGACAGGCGGATCGGGCTGGCCACCTGCGGCACGGTCCCGGCCAGCGGGTGCGGCAAGTCCACGCGCAGGCCGCGGGCGATCACCTGCGGGTCGGCGAACACCTGGGCCAGGTCGTTGATCGGCCCGCAGGGCACGCCGGCCTGCTCCAGTTCGGCGATCCACTGCGCGGTGGTGCGCATCACCGTGGCCTGGCGGATCAGCGGGATCAGCACGTCGCGGTGGGCGACCCGCGCCTTGTTGCTGGCGAAGCGTTCGTCGTCGGCCCATTCCGGGTGCCCGGCCAGCTCGCAGAACTTGCGGAACTGCCCGTCGTTGCCGACGGTGAGGATCATGTCGCCGTCGGCGGTGGGGAAGTCCTGGTAGGGCACGATGTTCGGGTGGGCGTTGCCCAGCCGGCGCGGCGGGATGCCGGTGGTCAGGTAGTTCAGCGTCTGGTTGGCCAGGCAGGCCACCTGCACGTCGAGCAGGGCCATGTCGATGTGCTGGCCGATGCCGCTGACGTCGCGGTGGGCGAGGGCGGCGAGGATGGCGGTGGCCGAATACAGGCCGGTGAGGATGTCGGTCAGCGCCACGCCGACCTTCACCGGGCCGGCGCCTTCCTCGGTGTCGGAGCGCCCGGTGATGCTCATCAGCCCGCCCAGGCCCTGGATCATGAAGTCGTAGCCGGCGCGCTTGGCGTAGGGGCCGGTCTGGCCGAAGCCGGTGATGGAGCAGTAGATCAGCTTCGGGTTGAGCTGCTTCAGCGACGCGTAGTCCAGGCCGTAGGCCTTGAGGCCGCCGACCTTGAAGTTCTCCAGCACGATGTCGGCCTTGGCCGCCAGCTCGCGCACCAGGCGCTGGCCCTCGGGCTGGGTGAAGTCGATGGTGAGGGATTTCTTGTTGCGGTTGGCCGACAGGTAGTAGGCCGCCTCGCTGGTGTCGCGGCCCTCGGCGTCCTTGAGGAACGGCGGGCCCCAGGCGCGGGTGTCGTCGCCGCTGCCAGGCCGTTCGATCTTGATCACTTCGGCGCCGAGGTCGGCGAGGATCTGCCCGGCCCAGGGGCCGGCCAGGACGCGGGAAAGGTCGAGAACGCGGATATGGGACAGAGCAGACATACGTCAGCCTCAAGCGGTAAGCCACAAGCTGCAAGCAAAGCGGCTTTCGCTTATGGCTTGCAGCTTGCGGCTTGTAGCTGCCTTAGAAGAAGGCCTGGATTCCGGTCTGGGCGCGGCCGAGGATCAGCGCGTGGACGTCGTGGGTACCCTCGTAGGTGTTCACCACTTCCAGGTTGACCAGGTGGCGGGCCACGCCGAACTCGTCGGAGATGCCGTTGCCGCCGAGCATGTCGCGGGCCATGCGGGCGATGTCCAGGGCCTTGCCGCAGCTGTTGCGCTTCATGATCGAGGTGATTTCCACCGCGGCGGTGCCTTCGTCCTTCATCCGGCCCAGGCGCAGGCAACCCTGCAGGGCGAGGGTGATCTCGGTCTGCATGTCGGCCAGCTTCTTCTGGATCAGCTGGTTGGCGGCCAGCGGGCGGCCGAACTGCTTGCGGTCCAGGGTGTACTGGCGGGCGGTGTGCCAGCAGGCCTCGGCGGCGCCCAGGGCGCCCCAGGAGATGCCGTAGCGCGCCGAGTTCAGGCAGGTGAACGGGCCGCGCAGGCCGCGCACCTCGGGGAAGGCGTTCTCTTCGGGGACGAACACGTTGTCCATCACGATCTCGCCGGTGATGGAGGCGCGCAGGCCGACCTTGCCGTGGATGGCCGGGGCGGACAGGCCTTCCCAGCCCTTCTCCAGGACGAAGCCGCGGATCTGGCCTTCGTCGTCCTTGGCCCAGACCACGAAGACGTCGGCGATCGGGCTGTTGGTGATCCACATCTTGGCGCCGGACAGGCGATAGCCGCCGTCGACCTTCCTGGCGCGGGTGATCATCGAGCCCGGGTCGGAGCCGTGGTTCGGCTCGGTCAGGCCGAAGCAGCCGATCCACTCGCCGCTGGCCAGCTTGGGCAGGTACTTCTGGCGGGTGGCCTCGTTGCCGAACTCGTGGATCGGCACCATGACCAGGGACGACTGCACGCTCATCATCGAGCGGTAGCCGGAGTCGACGCGCTCGACCTCGCGGGCGATCAAGCCGTAGCACACGTAGTTCAGGCCGCTGCCGCCGTACTCGGCGGGGATGGTCGCGCCGAGCAGGCCGGTCTCGCCCATCTCGCGGAAGATCGCCGGGTCGGTCTGCTCGTGGCGGAAGGCCTCCAGCACGCGCGGGGCCAGCTTGTCCTGGGCGAACTGCTGGGCGCTGTCGCGCACCATGCGCTCTTCTTCGGTGAGTTGCTGATCCAGCAGCAGCGGGTCTTCCCAGTTGAAGCTTGCTTTGGTGGCCATCGGGTTACCTCGGGGCAGTGACAGGGTGTCCGACCAGTTTAGGCGGACGCAGTGCGGTCGATCCTAGTCAGCCGCCGACCGGTGCGGCAACCGACTAATTCGCACGCTGTTGTGCTATTTTCTCACTCCGTGATTGCCGGGGCCCCATGAAACGAATGTTTGAATGGCCTGTTTCCCGGGCTTCGCGGATCACGAGATTCCCAAGAGGCATTCGATGCGGCGCAAGATCCCCACCACCGCAGCGCTGGTCAGCTTCGAGTCGGCGGCGCGCCATGAAAGCTTCACCAAGGCCGCCGAGGAACTGTCGCTGACGCAGAGCGCCATCTGCCGGCAGATCGCCGGGCTCGAGGCGTTCCTCGGCGTCGAGCTGTTCCGCCGCTCGCGGCGCGGCGTCAAGCTCACCGAGGCGGGGCTGGGCTACAGCCGGCGCATCGCCGCGCGGCTCGACGCGGTGGAGCGCGACACCCTGGCGGTGATGGGCCAGCAGGGCGGCGGCAGCATCGAGCTGGCCGTGGTGCCGACCTTCGCCACCCAGTGGCTGCTGCCGCGGCTGAAGACCTTCAAGGGCCTGTACCCGGAGGTCACGGTGAACCTGACCAACCGCACCCGGCCCTTCCTCTTCGCCGACACCGACTTCGACTGCGCCCTGTACTTCGGCGACGGCGCCTGGTCCGGCACCGTGAAGCACTTCCTCATGCGCGAGAACCCGGTGCCGGTGTGCAGCCCCGAGCTGCTCGAGGGCCGCGCCAGCCTCGGCGCCGAAGAAATCGCCGCGCTGCCGCTGATGCAGCAGACCACCCGGCCCTACGCCTGGCGCCAGTGGTTCGGCTCCCTGGGCATGAGCGTCGCCCACGATATGAGCGGCACCCGCTACGAACTGTTCTCCATGCTCGCCCAGGCCGCCATGCTGGGCATGGGCGTGGCGCTGATCCCGCCCATGCTGATCCAGCGCGAGCTGGCCGAGGGCCGGCTGATCGTGGCGATGCAACATGCCTATTTGAGCGAAAACGCCTATTACCTGATGATCCCCGAGCGCAAGGTGGAGTCCGCCATCGTCCGCGCCTTCCGCGACTGGCTGGTGGAACAGGCGCGCATCTACCGCGAAGAGGCCGGCCTGGGCTGACCCCGGGCGGGCGCGAAGCGGCGATCCGCGCGATAATTGCGCAGCCGGCGGGGCTCGGCCCGTCATCGCGCTCACGAGGCGCAACCAGCAAGGAGTCACCATGAATTTCCACACCCGCAAATGGGTCAAACCCGAAGACCTCAACCCCAACGGCTCGCTGTTCGGCGGCAGCCTGCTGAAGTGGATAGACGAGGAGGCGGCCATCTACGCCATCGTCCAGCTGGGCAACCAGCGCGTGGTCACCAAGTTCATCTCCGAGATCAACTTCGTCAGCTCGGCGCGCACCGGCGACATCATCGAGATGGGCATCACCGCCACCGACTTCGGCCGCACCTCGATCACCCTGACCTGCCACGTGCGCAACAAGATCACCCGCAAGAGCATCCTCACCATCGACAAGATGGTCTTCGTCAACATGGGCCCGGACGGCCTGCCGGCGCCCCACGGCAAGACCGAGATCACCTACATCAAGGACCAGTTCAAGGACGACGACATCGACGAGGCCTGAACCGGGCCCCGGCCTGGCGCCTGCCTCCGGGCCCGCAGCGACGCCGGAGGCTTTGCATCCGCGCGGTTTCGTGTGAGCCTGTGCCCGCCCACGGCGGGTGCGGGCCAACGCGCTCCCCTGCCGTACCACCACAGAAGAAGACCGGGGAGACACCATGCAAGCGCCCATCGCATCCACGCTGCGCCGCCTCGTCGCGGCCACCTGCTGCGCCGTCCTGCTGGGCGGCGCCGCCCAGGCCGCCGAGCCCAAGGCCGACCTCAAGCCCGAGGCCGGCACCTTCAAGATGGGCATGCAGCCCTGGCTGGGCTACGGCCAGTGGTACGTCGCCGAACAGGCCGGGGCCTTCAAGGCCAACGGCCTGGACCAGGTCGAACTGGTCAACTTCACCGAAGACAAGGACATGAACGCCGCCCTGGCCAGCGGCCAGATCGACGGCGGCAACCTCGCCACCCACACCGCCATGGCCATGGTCGCCGCCGGCCTGCCGGTGAAGATCGTCCTGCTGCTGGACCAGAGCACCAGCGCCGACGCGCTCATCGTCGACCCCTCGATCAAGACGCTGAAGGACCTCAAGGGCAAGCAGGTCGCCTTCGAGGAGGGCACCACCAGCGACATCCTCCTGCACAGCGCGCTGCGCAAGGCCGGCCTGAGCCTCGCCGACGTGCAGCCGGTGCCGATGCCGGCGGCCAACGCCGGTTCCGCGCTGATCGCCGGCCAAGTGCCGGCGGCGGTGACCTACGAGCCCTACCTGAGCGCGGCCAGGCAGCAGAACCCGAAAGTGAACCTGCTGTACAAGGGCTCCGACGACCCGGGCATCATCAGCGACGTGTTCGTGGTCCGCGACGAGGTGCTCAAGCAGCGCCCCGGCCAGGTGCTGGCCCTGCTCAAGAGCTGGGAAGCCGGCCTGAAGCACTACCAGGCCCACACCGCCGAAGGCCGCGCGGCCATCGCCAAGGGCGTCGGCGCCGAGCCGGCGGAGCTGCAGAGCGCCTTCGACGGCGTGCGCTTCTATTCCCTGGGCGAGAACAAGGCCGAGCTCAAGGGCGCCTTCGTCAAGGAGTCCTTCGGGCACATCCAGAAGGCCGCCACCGAGGCCGGCATCATCGAGCAGCCGGTGACCCCGGAGCAGGCCGTCGACGCGCGCTTCGCCGAGGCGCTCTGACGCACCCCGCGCGCCGGCCGCAGGGCCGGCGCGCGCTACCCCCGTTACCCCGAGCCTTGCATGAACGCCCGTAAACCTTCCCCGCTGTTCGTCATCGGCAAGCCGCTGGCGCGCCGCCACCTGCTGCTGATCGGCGGCGGCGTGTTCGTCCTGCTGGCCCTGGCCTGGTGGGCGGCCGGCGCCAGCGGCGCGGTGCCGAAGATCTTCCTGCCGGCCCCCGGCGACGTCTGGGCGCGCATGCTCAGGCTGGCCGCCGACGGCACCCTGTGGGCCGACCTGAAGGTCAGCGTCTACCGCATCCTGGTGGCCTTCGCGATTTCCTCGGCGATGTCCATCGTCATCGGCGTGTTCGCCGGCTGCTACGGCTTCTGGAAGGCCGCCACCGAGCCGCTGGTGGACTTCGTGCGCTACATGCCGGTGGTGGCCTTCGTGCCGCTGAGCATCCTCTGGGCCGGCACCAGCGACTTGCAGAAATTCCTCATCATCTGGATCGGCACCTTCTTCCAGCAGGTGCTGATGGTGATGGACGCCATCAAGCGCGTGCCGCCGGACTTCGTCGGCCTCGGCCGGACCCTGGGCATGCCGGACCGGCGCATCCTCCTGAAGATCGTCCTGCCCAGCGCCCTGCCGGGCATCTGGGACGCCCTGCGGATCAGCCTCGGCTGGGCCTGGACCTGGCTGGTGCTGGCCGAGCTGGTGGCCGCCACCTCGGGCCTGGGCTACCGCATCGTGGTGTCGCAGCGCTTCTTCCAGACCGACACCATCATCGGCTACATCCTGCTGCTCGGCCTGCTGGGGCTGGTCACCGACCAGGCCATGCGCGCCGCCGAGCGCGTCCTGTTCCGCTACAACCGGAGGCGCGGCTGATGGCGACCCTGGAGATTTCCGGCCTGAACAAGAGCTTCCAGGTCGGCAAGCAGCGCCGCGAGGTGCTGCGCGACATCGACCTGACCCTGGCGGACAACGAGTTCGTCTCCATCGTCGGCACCTCCGGCTGCGGCAAGAGCACCCTGCTGTCCATCGCCGCCGGGCTCGAGGACTTCGACAGCGGCAGCGTCAGGGTCGACGGCGTGCCCATCGCCGGCCCCGGCCTGGACCGCGGCGTGGTGTTCCAGGCCTACACCCTGCTGCCCTGGCTGACCGCGCGGCAGAACGTCGAGTTCGCCCTCAAGGCCGCCGGCCGCTCGCGCGCCGAGTGCCGCGAGATCGCCGCCGAGCACCTGCAGCTGGTGAGGCTGGAGAAGTTCGCCGACGCCTACCCCACGGAGCTTTCCGGCGGCATGAAGCAGCGCGTGGCGATCGCCCGGGCGCTGTCCTACCGGCCGAAGATCCTGCTGATGGACGAGCCCTTCGGCGCGCTGGACGCCATGACCCGCCACCAGATGCAGGAACTGCTCACGCGCATCTGGGAGACGCACCGGCTGACGGTGATGTTCGTCACCCACGACGTCGAGGAGGCGGTCTACCTGTCCGACCGCATCGTGGTCATGGGCCTGGGCCCGGGGCGGATCAAGACCACCTTCGAGGTGGACCTGCCCCGCCCGCGCCGCGAGGAGATGGCCGGCAGCGCCGGGTTCATCGAGCTGCAGCGCCAGGTGCTGCGCTCGATCCGCGAGGAAGAGGCCGGCGCCGCCGTGCTCTGAGCTTCACCAGCGGCCGGAGGCCCCGCCGCCGCCGCTGGAACCGCCGCCACCGCCGAAGCCGCCACCACCCCGGCCACCGAAGCCGCCGCCGCCGAAACCGCCGCCGCGCCCGCCGCGGAAGAAGCCGGCCGGCAGGAGGAAGAAGGGGTAGGCGATGAGGGCGAAGACGAAGGCGCTGACACCGTTGTTGACCAGCGCGGCGAAGCTGAAGGTCAGCACCAGGCTGAGCAGCCCGGCCAGCACGCCGACCGCGACGCTGCACGCCACGTAGCGGCCGAAGCTGCGCTGGCGCATGAACGGCAGCGGCAGCAGGCGCCCCAGCAGCGGCACGCCGGCCAGCAGGGCGAACAGCGGCAGCAGGCTGCCGGCCGGCAGGCCCAGGTCGTCGCCCTGGGCGGCTTGCTGCGGCTCGGGCAGCGCCTCGCCGTCGATCAGCTTTTCCAGGCTGTCCACCCCGGCCTGCACGCCGCCGGCGAAGTCGCCTTCGCGAAAGCGCGGCGCCATCTGCTCGCGGATGATGCGCCCGGCCAGGGCATCGGTGATGGCGCCCTCCAGGCCGTAGCCGACCTCGATGCGCAGGGCGCGGTCGTCCTTGGCCACCACCAGCAGCACGCCGTCGTCCACGCCCTTGCGGCCCAGCTTCCACTGTTCGAAGGCGCGCACTGCGTACTGCTCGATGCTCTCCTCGCCGGTGCTGGGGATCATCAGCACCGCCAGCTGCGCGCCCTTGCGCTGCTCCAGGGCCGCCAGCCGCTGTTCCAGCCGGCCGCGCTGCTGGGCGTCGAGGGTGGCGGTGAGGTCGGTGACCCGCGCGCTCAGCGGCGGCACGGCCACCTCGGCCTGCGCCAGGCCCGCGCCGCACAGCAGGGCCAGCGCCAGCAGCCAGGCGCGCATGCTCATTGCGCCGGTTGCGGCTGCGGCGTGCCGAAGTCGACCTTGGGCGCGGTGGAGATGGCCGCCTCGTTCTCCACGCTGAAGTTGGCCTTGGGCTGGTAGCCGAAGAGCTTCGCGGTGATCACCTGCGGGAACTGGCGGATCAGCACGTTGTAGTCCTGCACCGCCTTGACGTAGCGGCCGCGGGCCACGGTGATGCGGTTCTCGGTGCCTTCCAGCTGCGTCAGCAGGTCCTTGAACAGGCCGTCGGCCTTGAGCTGTGGATAATTCTCGGTGACCACCAGCAGCCGCGAGAGCGCCGAGCTGAGTTCGCCCTGGGCCTGCTGGAAGCGCTGCATGGCCGCCGCGTCGCCGAGCTGGTCGGCGTTGAGGGTGGTGCTGCCGACCCTGGCCCGGGCCTCGGTGACCTGGGTGAGCACGGCGGCCTCGTGGGCGGCGTAGCCCTTCACGGTGTTGACCAGGTTGGGCACCAGGTCGGCGCGTCGCTGGTACTGGTTGAGCACTTCGGACCAGGCCGCCTTGACCTGTTCGTCGCCGGCCTGCATGGCGTTGTAGCCGCAGCCGGTGAGCAGGGAGACGAGGACGTAGCAGCACAGGAACTTGAGCATTCGGGGCATGGCAGGGGACTCTGTCGATCGCGAAACCCCCAGTCTAGACCAGCCACGCGCCCCGGTGCGGGGTCGCCTGCACGGTTCAGGGCTTTCCGAGGCTTGCCGGGCATGGGGGATGAAGCGATAGAATCGAAACTGGTCTATACCAGGAAGTCCCCGCCTTGTTCGCCACCGCCCTGGTGCTGCTGGCCGCCGTGCTCCACGCGGCCTGGAACACCCTCGTCAAGTTCAGCGCCGACCGCCTGCTGGTGGTGGCCTGCATGGATGTCGTCGGCCTGCTCGTGGCCCTCGCCCTGCTGCCCTGGATCAGCCTGCCGCC
Organism: Pseudomonas delhiensis; assembly: GCF_900187975.1. Lineage (GTDB taxonomy): Bacteria > Pseudomonadota > Gammaproteobacteria > Pseudomonadales > Pseudomonadaceae > Pseudomonas > Pseudomonas delhiensis. Next base: position 59,773 of record NZ_FZPC01000002.1, read on the forward strand.
GGCCGACGTCTGGCCCTGGCTGGGCAGCGCCGTGGCCCTGCAGCTGGTCTACCGGGTGCTGCTGATCCAGGCCTACAAGGTCGGCGACCTTGGCCTGGTGTACCCGCTGATGCGCGGCCTGTCGCCGCTGGTGGTGCTGGCCCTGACCCTGCTGGTGGGCGGCGAGCAGCTCAGCGACCGGCAGGTCCTGGGCATCCTGCTGATCCCCGTGGGCATGCTGTTCCTGCTCAAGGGCGGCGGCGGCTCGCGGTTGCCCTGGGTCGCCTTTCCCATCGTGCTGCTGATGGGCCTGTGCATCGGCAGCTACACCTGGACCGACGGCCATGCCCTCAAGCGCTGGCCGCAGCCACTGGACTACCTGGTGTGGCTGACGCTGCTCTCCGGCGTGCCTTTCCCGCTGCTCGCCCTGGGCGCCCGCACCCGCGCCTTCGCGCGCTTCTGGCAGACGCAGTGGAAGCTCGGCCTGAGCGTCGGCCTCTGCGTGATGGCCAGCTACGGCCTGGTGCTCTGGGCCATGCAGCTGGGCTCGGTGGCCGAGGCCGCGGCGCTGCGCGAGACCAGCGTGGTGCTGGTGGTGCTGTTCGGCATGCGCTTCCTCAAGGAACCCTTCGGCCTGCCGCGCCTGCTGGCCTGCAGCCTGGTGCTGGCGGGAATGCTGGTGATGAAACTCTGATATTGGCTGCAATGGCGGGCCTATCCGCTTGGCGGCCACAGACACTCGCCTATGCTTGGCAGCAACCTGCCATCTTCCCAGCCGACGAGACCTCCGTTCATGCCCATCGCCTTCTGGTGCATCCTCATCGCCCTGTTCCTGCCCTACCTGGGCACCAGCATCGCCAAGTTCACCGGCGGCGGCTTCGGCCCCCGGCAGAACCACGACCCGCGCACCTTCCTGGCCAGCCTGGAGGGCTACCGCAAGCGCGCCAACGCCTTCCAGCTGAACAGCTTCGAGGTCACCCCGGCCTTCGCCATCGCCGTGCTGGTGGCCTACGTGGTGGGCAATGCGGAACCGGCGACCCTCGACACCCTGGCCATCGCCTGGCTCACCAGCCGCCTGCTCTACCTGATCTTCTACCTCGCCGACCTGGCGCTGCTGCGTTCGCTGGTGTGGTTCGTCGGCATGGCGCTGATCGCCGCTTTCTTCGTGGTCTCTGCATGAAAAGCGCCTGAACCGCAGCTGAACGGCTCGCGCATCGCTGCGGCGCATCGCCGCAGACGGGCGCGCCGGCTCTGGATCAATGCCGGGCAGCGGCGGATAATCCGCCGCTCCCGTGTCTGGCCCGTTCCTACAAGAGTCCGCTCATGAAGCTGAAGACCCTGCTCGTCCTGCTGTTGGCCGGTGCCGCCCTGGCCGGCTGCCACCGCCTCGACCCGAATTCCCCGCTGGCCAAGCGCCAGGCGATCTTCAAGCAGATGCTGCACGCCAGCGAGGACATGGGCGGCATGCTGCGCGGCCGCGTCGTCTTCGACGCCGAGAAGTTCCGCGCCAACTCGGTGAAGCTCAACGAACTGGCCAGCCAGCCCTGGCAGTACTTCCCCACCAGCAAGCCGGCCGACGAGGGCGGCGACAGCCGCGCGAAGGATGAGCTGTGGCAGCGCCAACTGGAGTTCCAGGCCGACGCCAGGACCTTCCAGCAGGCCGCCGCCGCGCTGGAGGCCAACACCCGCCAGGCCACCCCGACCGCCGACGGCGTGCGCAAGGACCTGGCCGCGGTGGAAGACGCCTGCGAGGCCTGCCACAAGAAATTCCGCGCGCTCTGACGGGCGCTTGGCTTTCGTGGGAGCGAGCTTGCTTGCGAATGGTGGTAACCGGTTGGCGCGGTGTATTGGATGGACTCCGCTCCCTCTCCCTAACCCTCTCCCTGAAGGGCGAGGGTTAGGGAGAGGGGCGGACTTATCCCAGGCGCCATTGCCGCCGGGAGGCACTGTTCGCGAGCAAGCTCCTACAGGTAGCCAGCCAGCTACTCCTCCAGCTCCCGCTTGGCCTGCTCCAGCTCGGCGCGGGCCTCGGCCAGCTTGTTCTTGCGCTTCTCGATCTTCTCCGCGTCGCCCTTGTTCATGGCCTTGCGCAGGTCGTTCTCGCGCTGGCTGACCTCGTGCTCGGCGTCCAGTACGCGGCGGGTGCGCTTCTGCGCCAGGCTGCCGTCGGTGCAGTAGGTCCTCGCCTGCTCGAGGGCCGTCTCCAGGCCGGCGATGGCGCCCTTGTCGCCGCGGGCGCGGGCTTCCTCCAGCTTGCTGGCGATGGCCGCCTGCTTGGCGGCGCAGCCGGTCAGGGGTTGCGCGGGTTCCGCGGCGAAGGCGCTGGCGGCGAACAGTGCGGCGAGGGTCAGGGTAATGGTTCGGAACATTCTCGGGTCCTGCGTTACCAAATGAGATATCGATGCTGGCGAACGTCTAGAGTTTGCCATTAAGTGCGCGCGTGGGGGTTGCCCCACGGCAGTCCGCGGCCTGGTCGATCCGTTGAGCACGCTCCGTCGGGCGGAGCGGGGGAGGCTGGATGCGTATCGCGATTCGCCTGGTTCAGGCGCTGATCCTGCTGTTGCTGGCGGCCCTGCTGGCGGGCGCCTGGTACCTGCTGCCCGGCGAGCAGCTGCGCCCGCCGATGCTCACCGGGGTGAGCGAGGACAGCTCCCTGCGCGCCGGCGGCCTGCGCCGCGGCTACGTGCTCTACGTGCCGCCCAGCCTGGCGCCGAACCCGGCGCTGCTGGTGGTGCTGCACGCCTCGCGCAGCAACGGCCAGCTGATGCGCCGCGACAGCGGCTTCGGCTTCGACGCCCTGGCCGACCGCGACGGCTTCCTGGTGCTCTACCCGGACGGTTTCGAGGGCCACTGGAACGACTGCCGCAAGGCCGCCAGCTACAGCGCGCGGACCCGCAACGTCGACGACGTGGCCTTCCTCACCCGGCTGGTGCGCCGGGTGCAGCGCGAGCGCCAGGTGGACCCGCAGCGGGTGTTCTTCGCCGGCTACTCCAACGGCGGGCAGATGGCCCTGCGCATGGCCGCGGAATCCAAACTGCCCCTGGCCGGCATCGCCCTGGTGGCGGCCAGCCTGCCGAGCGCGGAAAACGACGCCTGCGCGGCGCAGCAGCGGGCCGTGGCGGCGCTGTTGATGAACGGCACACGCGACCCGATCAACCCCTACGACGGCGGGCGGGTGAAGCTGTTCGGCTTCGGCGACCGCGGCGAGGTGCTCTCCAGCGAGGCCTCGGCCGGCGAGCTGGCGCGGCGCAACGGCATCGGCGCGGCGGCGCAGCGCGAGCCGCTGACACGCCCCGGCCCGGTCTGGTCGGAGCGCTGGCAGTGGCAGGGCGAAGGGCTGCCGCCGGTGGAGCTGGTGAGCGTGCACGGCGGCGGCCACCTGTTGTCGCAGCCGGGTTATCGGCCGCCGCGCCTGCTCGGCATCGCCGACCCCGAGCTGGACGGGCCGGCGGAGATCTGGCGCTTCTTCAACCAGTTGCCAGTGGCTCAGACGTCCACGGTGCCGTAGGGATCGAAGCCGCCCCTTTCGCCCGGGTAGCCGCCCGGGTTGGCTACCACCCGGGTACGGCCGATGCGGTAGTCCAGGGCATCGTGCACGTGGCCGTGCAGCCACAGGTCGCACTGCTGCACCAGCTGTTCCAGGTCCGAGGCGAAGGCCGGCGACAGGCTGTCGCCGACGTATTGCGGCGGGATGGAGCGGGCGCTGGGCGCATGGTGGGTGACCACCACGGTCGGCCCGGCGAAGGGCTCGGCCAGCTGCGCCGCCAGCCAGTCCCGCGAGGCCTCGAACAGCTGCTGGCTGAGCGCCGGGGTGAAGGGCGCGGTGAACCAGTCGATGCAGCTGAAGTCGGGCATCAGCCGCAGCGCGCGCTGCAGCGTCAGCGGCAGGCTCTCCTCGCCGTAGAGCAGGAAGTCCGTCCACAGGGTGGCGCCGAGGATGCGCACGCCATCGATGACCAGCGCGTCGTTCTCCAGGAAGTGGATGTCCAGGGCGCGGGCCAGGTTGCGCATGGCCTGGGTCAGCTCGGGCAGGTCCGAGTTGTAGAACTCGTGGTTGCCGGCGACGTAGACCACCGGGGTGTCGGGAAAGGCCTCGCGGGCCCAGTGCAGGCCCTGCAGGTGTTCGTGGATGTCGCCGGCCAGCACCACCAGGTCGGCGTCCACCGCGGGCAGCTCGCGGCGGCCGCCGAAGTGTTCGTGGTGCAGGTCGGAGAGGACGCGGATACGCATGGCGGGGGCTCCTGGCTCGATCCGGCATTGTGCGACAGGCCCGCGGACTTGCCCAGCGCTTGACCTGTGTCATGGCAAGCTCGATCGACGGACAATTCCCACAGAGTATTCAGGGATGATTAAGGCCCCGCCGTCAGCTTCGAGCCAGGTAAGGCAATCCACGGGAGGCCCCATGAAATTCGTCTGGATCATTCTCGCCGCCGTGTTGGCGGCGTTCGGGCTGGCGCTGGTGCTCGACCCGCCCGCCACCTTCGATGTCTGGGTACTGCGCAAGCAGGCCATTCTGCTCAGCGGCGTCGCCGCCTTCGCGCTGATGTCGGCGATCATGCTCCTGGCGGTGCGCCCGGTCTGGCTGGAACGGCCGCTGGGCGGGCTCGACCGCATGTACCGCGCGCACAAGTGGGCGGGCATCCTGGCCATCGTCCTGAGCCTGCTGCACTACCTGCTGGAACTGGGCGGGCCGTTGCTGGCGGAGTTCGTCGCCAAGCCGGCGAAGGGGCCGCGGGTGGAGACCTTCCTCGACGTCTTCCGCGGCTCGGCCAAGGAACTGGGCGAGTGGTCGGCCTGGCTGCTCGCCGCCATGCTGGTGCTGACGCTCTGGCAGCGTTTCCCGTACCACCTGTGGCGCTACGTGCACAAGGCGCTGGCGCTGGTGTACCTGGTGCTGGCCTTCCATGGCGTGGTGCTGGCGCCGGCCGGCTACTGGACGCAGCCGCTCGGCTGGCTGCTGGCGCTGTGCGCGGCGGTGGGCTCGGTGTGCGCGCTGATCGCCCTGAGCGGGCGCATCGGCCGGCGGCGCGCCTACCGGGGCGTGGTGGTGGCGGTGGCGCGGCCCGGCGAGCGCATGCTGGAGGTCACCTGCCGGCTTGGCCGCAACTGGCGGCACAAGGCCGGGCAGTTCGCCTTCCTCACCTGCGACCGCCTGGAGGGCCAGCACCCCTTCAGCATTTCCAGCGCCGACCGCGGCAACGGCGAGGTGCGCTTCAGCATCAAGGCCCTGGGCGACTACACCCGGCGCCTGCAGGACGCCCTGGCGGTGGGCGATGCGGTGAAGGTCGAGGGGCCCTACGGCTGCTTCGACTTCCGCCGCGGCGGCGAGCGCCAGGTGTGGATCGCCGGCGGCATCGGCATCACGCCCTTCCTGGCCTGGCTGGAGGCGCTGCAGCAGCACCCGGCCGATGCGCCGGAGGTGGAACTGCACTACTGCGTGCGCAGCCCCGCCGACGCCATCTACGCCGGGCGCCTGCGCGAGCTGTGCGACGGCCTGCCCAGCGTCGCGCTGAAGGTCCACTACAGCGCCGAGGAGGGTTACCTGCGCGGCGACGACCTGGGCATGGCGCCGGATGCCGACGGCCGCTGGCCGAGCCTGTGGTTCTGCGGCCCCCAGGGCCTGGCCGACCTGCTGCGCCGCGACCTCGGCCGGCGCGGCATGCCGGCGCGCAATTTCCACCAGGAAGCCTTCCGCATGCGCTGAGGGCTCAGAAGCCCTCCACCCCGGCGGCGGCGAGCTGCTCGCCCAGGCGCCGCACCTCGCCGTCGGCGAAGAAGGCCTGCAGCTGCCGGGCGCGGACCGCTCCGATGCCCGGCAGCTGGCGCCAGTCGCCCGCCTGCCGGGCAGCCAGTTCGGCCCAGCGCTCGTTCGCCGGCAGCTCGTCGGCCTGGGGCGCGCCGAGGGCCCGCAGCCAGCGCGCGAAGGGCCGTTGCCTTGCGGCGCGGAACTGGCCGTGGAGGGCCTCGCCGCCGGGTACCTGCCGCAGGCTCTGCGCGGAGAGCTCCAGCCAGTCCAGCAGCCCTTCCAGGTGGCCAGCCCGCAGCAAGGCCCGCCAGGTTCCGGGGCCGACGCCTTCCAGGGCCAGCCCCTGCTCGCCGCCCAGCCAGGCGAGGCGGGCGAGGAACTGTTCCTCGCAGCCGGGCGTCGCCCGCCAGCAGCTGAGGGCGTGGTAGCGCCCGGCCGGCGGCGGTTGCACGGGCAGGCGCCGGGGTGAGCGCCAGACCACGCTTTCCACGCGGGGGATGGTCAGGCCGGCCAGGGCGATGGCCACCTGGTCGCCGGGGTGGATGTCCAGGGCCTGCCAGCGCTGCGTCGAGCCGAGGCTGACCTGGGCGATGCGGCGGTCATCCAGCATCACCGGCTGCAGTTCCAGCAGCGGCGTCACCCGCCCGGTGCGGCCGATGCGGAAATGCACCCGGCGCACCTCGGCCAGGGCCTGGCGGTAGGGGTATTTCCAGGCCAGCGCCCAGCTGGCGCCCCCGGCCTGCCAGGCATTCGCGGCGGGGCGCAGGCCCTGGCGGACGACGATGCCGTCGCTGGCGAAGGGCAGGGGGCTGCGGTACCAGTGCTCGCGCTGGCGCTGGATCGTCTCGAAGTCCGGTGCCGGCAGGGTAAGGGCGGCGCTCTCGGCGAAGCCCAGTTCTCGCATCAGCGCCAGGCGGGCCGGCATGTCCGTCGGGCCGAACGGCAGTTCCCAAACGAACAGCCCGACCTGCGCGACCTCCGCGCCCGGCTCGCCGCGGGCCATCAGCCCGGCCACCTTGCCGCGGGCGCCCAGGCCGCCCCGTTGCGCCTGCACGTGGCCCGGCAGGCGCCAGTAGAGTTCGCCCTGCAGTACCCGCCGGCCCACTCCGGGCAGGCGCTGCGGCACGGCCGGCAGGCGGCGGGCGTTGGCGGTCCAGTCCTGGCCGCGCAGGCCGTCGCCGCGGCTGATGGCCTGGCGCAGTTCGCCGTCCTGGTAGACCAGCGTCACGGCCACGCCGTCGACCTTGGGTTGCACCCAGAGGTCCTCGCGCCCCGCCATCCAGCGGCGGACGCCAGTGGCGTCGGCGGCCTTGTCCAGGCCGGTATGGGCCGCGGGGTGGCGCAGCCTGCCGCGGCTGGCCGGAAGCGCGGGGGGCGGCTCGATGGCGAGTTGTGGATAACAGCCGCGCCAAAGGCTGAAGCGTTGCCGGGCCTGGTCGTAGAGTTCATCAGCGATCGGGCTTGCGCCGCGCTGGTGGTAGGCCTGGTCCCAGGCTTCCAGTTGCTGGCGCAGGCCCAGCAGTTCTTCGCGGGCGTGGGCCTCCGGCCAGTCGGGGCAGGCCGTGGCCAGGGTTGGAACGAGCAGCAGGCAGGTGGTGAGCGGGGCTTTCATCGGCGGGCTTCCTTGCGCCTGGAAGGGGTTCCAGGCTAGGCGCGCCGCTGCCGCGAAGGGGCCGGGTGGGCTGTGGGAGGTTTCCGGGATGCCCTGGAACCGTAGGGCGAATAACCGTTCGCGGTTATCCGCCGTCGGCCGATGCGCCGAAGCCTGGCGGCGGATAACGCCCTGGGCGTTATGCGCCCTACAAAGAAAAAGCCCCGCCGGAGCGGGGCCTCTTCGTCGGGCGGACCTTACAGGCCGGCCGCGTCACGCAGGGCGGCGGCCTTGTCGGTGCGCTCCCAGGTGAAGGCGGTGAAGGTGTCGTCGCCGTAGGTCAGCTCGTACGGGTTGCGGCCGAAGTGACCGTAGGCCGCGGTGGGCTGGTACATCGGGTGCAGCAGGTCGAGCATCTTGGTGATGGCGTACGGGCGCAGGTCGAAGTGCTCGCGGACCAGCTGGACGATCTTGTCGTCGCCGATCCTGCCGGTGCCGAAGGTGTTCACCGAGATGGAGGTCGGCTGGGCCACGCCGATGGCGTAGGACACCTGGATCTCGCAACGCTCGGCCAGGCCCGCGGCGACGATGTTCTTGGCCACGTAGCGGCCGGCGTAGGCGGCGCTGCGGTCGACCTTGGACGGGTCCTTGCCGGAGAAGGCGCCGCCGCCGTGGCGGGCCATGCCGCCGTAGGAGTCGACGATGATCTTGCGCCCGGTCAGGCCGCAGTCGCCCACCGGGCCGCCGATGACGAAGTTGCCGGTCGGGTTGATGTGGAACTGGGTGTCCTTGTGCAGCAGCTCGGCCGGCAGCACGTGCTTGATGATCAGTTCCATCACGCCTTCGCGCAGGTCGGCGTAGGAGACTTCCGGGTTGTGCTGGGTGGACAGCACGATGGCGTCGATGCCGACCACCTTGCCGCCTTCGTAGCGGCAGGTGACCTGGCTCTTGGCGTCCGGGCGCAGCCACGGCAGCAGGCCGGACTTGCGCGCCTCGGCCTGGCGCTCGACCAGGCGGTGGGAGAAGCAGATCGGCGCCGGCATCAGCACGTCGGTCTCGTTGCTGGCGTAGCCGAACATCAGGCCCTGGTCGCCGGCGCCCTGGTCTTCGGGTTTGGCGCGGTCGACGCCCTGGTTGATGTCCACGGACTGCTTGCCGATGATGTTCAGCACGCCGCAGGTGGCGCCGTCGAAGCCGACGTCGGAGCTGTTGTAGCCGATGTCGATGATGACCTTGCGCACCAGCTCTTCCAGGTCGACCCAGGCCGAGGTGGTGACTTCGCCGGCGATGATGGCGACGCCGGTCTTCACCAGGGTCTCGCAGGCCACGCGGGCGTACTTGTCCTTGGCGATGATGGCGTCGAGCACCGCGTCGGAGATCTGGTCGGCGATCTTGTCCGGATGGCCTTCGGATACGGATTCGGAGGTGAAAATCGAGTATTCGCTCATCTAACGGTTCCTGTCTTTACCGGTGGGTGAGGACGCTTCGCGAATCCGGCTTGGCGAAATGCCGCACCTGGATCTGAAAGCCATTACGTAAACCAATGTACAAGCTCTCGCCGGGGGCGAGCCCCGCGGCATCGGCCCAAAGGGCCAGGTCTTCCTGTTCGAACCCCAGCCAGAGGTCCCCGCAGGCTTCGCGGGCCCAGCTCTGGTCGTGGCTGCACAGTTCGGTCACCAGCAGGCTGCCGCCCGGCTTCACCAGGCGCGCCAGCTGGCGCAGGGCCTCGGCGGGCGCCGCGAAATGGTGCAGCACCATGTTCAGCACCACGCAGTCGGCCGGTTCGGCGGCGTCGCGCAGGGCGTCGGCCAGGTCCAGCCGCACGTTCGTCAGCCCTGCCTCCAGGCAGCGCCGGCGGGCCAGGTCGAGCATGGCCACGCTGTTGTCCAGCGCGGTCACCCGCGCGAAACGCCGGGCCAGCTCGGGGAGGAACCCGCCGTCGCCGGGGCCGACTTCCAGCGCCGTGGCGCCGGGGGCGAAGCTCAGTGCGTCGAGCAGCGCCAGAACGCTTTCGCGGTATTGCGGCAGCCCCGCGATCAGGTCCTGCGTGGCCTGGAACTTCTCCGCGCTGCGGGCGAAGTAGTCGCGGCTGACCGCCGCACGCTGGGCATGCACCGCGGCGACGCGGGCGTCCACCTCGGCCGGCAGCGCCAGCTCGTCCACTTCCGCCAGCAGCGCCCCGTGCAGCTTGCCGCCGAGGCTGTCGGCCTGGGGCAGGGCGCGGCGGTAGAAGATCGCGTTGCCTTCGCGGCGCGTCGCCACCAGGCCGGCCTGGGCCAGCACCTTGAGGTGGTGGCTCATGCCCGACTGGCGGATGGCGAAGATCTGCGCCAGCTCCAGCACGCCGAACGAATCGTTGGCCAGCACCCGCAGCACGTTCAGCCGCAGCGGGTCGCCGCCGGCCTTGCACAGCGCGGCCAGCTCGTCGCAGGCATCGTGGCGGATCAGGGGCATGCGCAGGCTCATAGGGGGCGGAGTCTAGAGGCCCGCGGCGATGGTGGCAACGGCTGTATCAAAAAGTTTTGATATTGGAGACGGAAGGTAGCTGCAAGCGGCAAGCGGCAAGCCGCAAGCAAGGGCGGGGAGGGCGCGCGGGCCAAACGCAGGAGTTTGCAGTTTGCAGTTTGGAGCTTTGAGCTTTGAGCTTGTGGCTTGTGGCTTGTGGCTTGTGGCTTGCCGCTTCCGAACCGGCCGCCCGATTGTCATTGCCCCGCGATGGCCGGCTGGGCGAAAATGGCCGCCTTTTTTCATCCCTTCGATCTATCGAAGCAGCCCCCGCAGGAGATTCAGCGATGCCCAGCCGTCGTGAGCGAGCCAATGCCATCCGCGCACTGAGCATGGATGCCGTGCAGAAAGCCAACAGCGGCCACCCCGGTGCCCCCATGGGCATGGCGGACATCGCCGAAGTGCTCTGGCGCGACTACCTCAAGCACAACCCGGGCAACCCGCAGTGGGCCGACCGCGACCGCTTCGTGCTGTCCAACGGCCACGGCTCGATGCTGATCTACTCGCTGCTGCACCTGACCGGCTACGACCTGGGCATCGAGGACCTGAAGAACTTCCGCCAGCTCAACTCGCGCACCCCGGGCCACCCGGAGTACGGCTACACCGCGGGCGTGGAGACCACCACCGGCCCGCTTGGCCAGGGCATCGCCAACGCCGTGGGCATGGCCCTGGCGGAGAAGGTGCTGGCCGCGCAGTTCAACCGCGAAGGCCACGGCATCGTCGACCACTACACCTACGCCTTCCTCGGCGACGGCTGCATGATGGAAGGCATTTCCCATGAAGTCGCCTCCCTGGCCGGCACCCTGCGCCTGAACAAGCTGGTCGCCTTCTACGACGACAACGGCATCTCCATCGACGGCGAGGTCCACGGCTGGTTCACCGACGACACCCCGAAGCGCTTCGAGGCCTACGGCTGGCAGGTGATCCGCAACGTCGACGGCCACGATGCCGACGAGATCAGGACCGCCATCGAGACCGCGCGCAAGAGCGACGCGCCGACGCTGATCTGCTGCAAGACCGTGATCGGCTTCGGCTCGCCGAACAAGCAGGGCAAGGAAGAGTGCCACGGCGCGCCGCTGGGCAACGACGAGATCGCCGCCACCCGCGCCGCCCTGGGCTGGAACCACGGCCCGTTCGAAATCCCCGCCGAGATCTACGCCGAGTGGAACGCCAAGGAAGCCGGCGCCGCCCGCGAGGCCGAGTGGAACCAGCGCTTCGCCGCCTACCAGGCCGCCCACCCGGAACTGGCCGCCGAGTTCCAGCGCCGCATCAAGGGCGAACTGCCGGCCGACTTCGCCGAGCAGGCCGCCGCCTACGTCGCCGAGGTCGCCGCCAAGGGCGAGACCATCGCCAGCCGCAAGGCCAGCCAGAACGCGCTGAACGCCTTCGGCCCGCTGCTGCCGGAACTGCTGGGCGGCTCCGCCGACCTGGCCGGCTCCAACCTGACGCTGTGGAAGGGCTGCAAGGGCGTGACCCCGGCCGACGCTTCCGGCAACTACGTGTTCTACGGCGTGCGCGAGTTCGGCATGAGCGCCATCATGAACGGCGTGGCCCTGCACGGCGGCTTCATCCCCTACGGCGCGACCTTCCTGATCTTCATGGAATACGCCCGCAACGCGGTGCGCATGTCCGCGCTGATGAAGCAGCGCGTGCTCTACGTGTTCACCCACGACTCCATCGGCCTGGGCGAGGACGGCCCGACCCACCAGCCCATCGAGCAGCTGGCCAGCCTGCGCCTGACGCCGAACCTGGACACCTGGCGCCCGGCCGACGCGGTCGAGTCCGCGGTGGCCTGGAAGTACGCCATCGAGCGCAACGACGGCCCCTCGGCGCTGGTCTTCAGCCGCCAGAACCTGCCGCACCAGGCGCGCGACGCCGAGCAACTGGCCAACGTCGCCCGCGGCGGCTACGTGCTCAAGGACTGCGCCGGCGAGCCGGAGCTGATCCTGATCGCCACCGGCTCGGAAGTCGGCCTGGCCGTGCAGGCCTACGACAAGCTCAGCGCCGAAGGCCGCAAGGTGCGCGTGGTCTCCATGCCCTCCACCAGCGTCTTCGAGCAGCAGGATGCTGGCTACAAGCAGGCCGTGCTGCCGGTGCAGGTCGGCGCGCGCATCGCCATCGAGGCAGCCCATGCCGACTACTGGTACAAGTACGTGGGCCTGGAAGGCCGCGTGATCGGCATGACCACCTTCGGCGAGTCGGCCCCGGCCCCGGCGCTGTTCGAGCACTTCGGCTTCACCGTCGAGAACGTGCTGGAAGTGGCCGCCGAGCTGCTCGACGCCTGATGCCGTGAACGCCGGGGCGCTACGCGCGCCCCGGCGAACCAAGGGATAACAATGTCCAAGCGCCCTTACCGTGTCGCCCTCAATGGCTACGGCCGCATCGGCCGCTGCGTGTTCCGCGCCCTCCACGAGCGCGGCGCCAAGGCCGGCTTCTCCGTGGTCGCGCTGAACGACCTGGCCGACCTGCCGAGCCTGGAATACCTGACCCGCTTCGACTCCACCCACGGCCGCTTCCCCGGCGAGGTGAGCGTGGCCGACGGCTGCCTGCACGTCGGCGGCGACTGCGTGAAGGTGCTGCGCCAGGCCGAGCCCGAGGCCATCGACTGGGCCGCGCTGGACGTCGACCTGGTGCTGGAGTGCTCCGGCGTCTACCACAGCCGCGCCGATGGCGAGCGCTTCCTCGCCGCCGGCGCGCCGCGGGTGCTGTTCTCCCAGCCCATGGCCAGCGAGGCCGACGTCGACGCCACCGTGGTCTTCGGCATCAACCAGCAGCAGCTGTCCGGCGCCGAGAGGCTGGTGTCCAACGCCTCCTGCACCACCAACTGCAGCGTGCCGCTGCTCAAGCTGCTGAACGAGGCGCTGGGCATCGAGTACGTGTCGATCACCACCATCCACTCGGCGATGAACGACCAGCCGGTGATCGACGCCTACCACCACGAGGACCTGCGCCGCACGCGCTCGGCGTTCCAGTCGGTGATTCCCGTTTCGACGGGGCTCGCGCGGGGCATCGAGCGCCTGCTTCCGGAACTTGCCGGGCGTATCCAGGCCAAAGCCATCCGGGTGCCGACGGTGAACGTCTCGGCGCTGGACATCACCCTGCAGGTTTCCCGCGACACCAGTGCCGCGGAAATCAACCGGGTGCTGCGCGAGGCCGCCAGCAGCGGGCCGCTCAAGGGCCTGCTGGACTACACCGAGCTGCCCCACGCCAGTTGCGACTTCAACCACGACCCGCACTCGGCGATCGTCGACGGCAGCCAGACCCGCGTCTCCGGGCCGCGCCTGGTGAACCTGCTGGCCTGGTTCGACAACGAGTGGGGCTTCGCCAACCGCATGCTCGACACCGCGGGGCACTTCCTGCGGGTCGCCGCCAGTGAACGTTAAACACACAGCCCATACAGGACTGACGTCATGACCGTTTTGAAGATGACCGACCTCGACCTCCAAGGTAAGCGCGTGCTGATCCGCGAGGACCTCAACGTGCCGGTGAAGGACGGCGTGGTGAAGAGCGACGCCCGCATCCTGGCCGCGCTGCCCACCCTCAAGCTGGCCCTGGAGAAGGGCGCAGCGGTGATGGTCTGCTCGCACCTGGGCCGCCCCACCGAGGGCGAGTTCTCCGAGGAGAACAGCCTCAAGCCGGTCGCTGATTACCTGAGCAAGGCCCTGGGCCGCGACGTGCCGCTGGTGCGCGACTACCTCGACGGCGTCGAGGTCAAGCCGGGCGAGCTGGTGCTGTTCGAGAACGTGCGCTTCAACAAGGGCGAGAAGAAGAGCGCCGACGAGCTGGCGCAGAAGTACGCCGCGCTGTGCGACGTCTTCGTCATGGACGCCTTCGGCACCGCCCACCGCGCCGAGGGCTCGACCCACGGCGTGGCCAGGTTCGCCAAGATCGCCGCGGCCGGCCCGCTGCTGGCCGCCGAGCTGGACGCCCTGGGCAAGGCCCTGGGCAACCCGGCGCGGCCGATGGCGGCCATCGTCGCCGGCTCCAAGGTGTCCACCAAGCTCGACGTGCTGAACAGCCTGGCGCAGATCTGCGACCAACTGATCGTCGGCGGCGGCATCGCCAACACCTTCCTCGCCGCGGCCGGCTACAAGGTCGGCAAGTCGCTGTACGAAGCCGACCTGGTCGACACCGCCAAGGCCATCGCGGCCAAGGTCAGCGTGCCGCTGCCGGTGGACGTGGTGGTGGCCAAGGAATTCGCCGAAAGCGCCGCCGCCACCGTCAAGGCCATCGCCGACGTCGCCGACGACGACATGATCCTCGACATCGGCCCGCAGACCGCCGCGCAATTCGCCCAGCTGCTGAAATCTTCGAAGACCATCCTGTGGAACGGCCCGGTGGGCGTCTTCGAGTTCGACCAGTTCGGCGAGGGCACCAAGACCCTGGCCCTGGCCATCGCCGAGAGCCCGGCGTTCTCCATCGCCGGTGGCGGCGACACCCTGGCGGCCATCGACAAGTATGGCGTGGCCGAGCGGATCTCCTACATTTCCACTGGCGGCGGCGCCTTCCTCGAGTTCGTCGAGGGCAAGGTCCTGCCGGCCGTGGAAGTGCTGGAGCAGCGCGCCAAGCAGTAAGCCTGGCGGCGTCCGCCCCCAACCGAAAAGCCGGTGAAATGCCCCTGAACCGGGGCGTTGGGGCGGCGCGGGGCTGAATGGACATACGGCATCGCCGTGAGAGGGAGAATTGCCCGATGAAGCGTTACCTCGCCGCCCTGGCCCTGGGCGCCCTGCTGGCCGGTTGCTCCAGCCACCCGGCGGGAAGCGGCGCCGGCACCGCCAAAGGCGGCTGGAGCCACTGGACCTGCGACAGCGGCGCCGTGGTGATCTGGCGCTACGTCGAGGGCACCCGCTCGTCGGTGGTGGACCTGCGCCTGGGCGAGGACGACGTCGTCCATCACCTGGAGGAGGAACCCGGCGGGTCCGGTGCTTTCTATAGTGACGGACTGGTCGGTTTCAGCATCACCGGCGACCAGGGGCTGATCTACTGGGTGGAAAGCAACGACCTGATCGGCCGCGGCTGCCACGCCCGCTAGCTCCTGTATGGCGCCGTGCGGCGCAACAGACTTGAATGCGGCCTGCCCCTGCGGCAGGCTGTCGAACCATAGAACGAGCCCAACTTCCTGGGAGAAGTGAAAACATGGCACTCATCAGCATGCGCCAAATGCTGGACCACGCCGCCGAGTTCGGCTACGGCGTCCCGGCTTTCAACGTCAACAACCTCGAGCAGATGCGCGCCATCATGGAAGCGGCCGACAAGACCGATTCCCCGGTGATCGTGCAGGCCTCGGCCGGCGCCCGCAAATACGCCGGCGCGCCCTTCCTGCGCCACCTGATCCTGGCGGCCATCGAGGAATTCCCGCACATCCCGGTGTGCATGCACCAGGACCACGGCACCAGCCCGGACGTCTGCCAGCGTTCGATCCAGCTGGGCTTTTCCTCGGTGATGATGGACGGCTCGCTGAAGGAAGACGGCAAGACCCCGGCCGACTACGACTACAACGTCCGCGTGACCCAGCAGACTGTGGCCTTCGCCCATGCCTGCGGCGTGTCCGTGGAAGGTGAGCTGGGCTGCCTGGGCTCCCTGGAAACCGGCATGGCCGGCGAGGAAGACGGCGTCGGCGCCGAAGGCGTGCTGGACCACAGCCAACTGCTGACCGACCCGGAAGAAGCCGCCGACTTCGTCAAGAAAACCAAGGTCGATGCCCTGGCCATCGCCATCGGCACCAGCCACGGCGCCTACAAGTTCACCAAGCCGCCGACCGGCGACATCCTCGCCATCGACCGCATCAAGGCGATCCACGCGCGCATCCCCGGCACCCACCTGGTGATGCACGGCTCCTCCTCGGTGCCGCAGGACTGGCTGGCGATCATCAACGAGTTCGGCGGCGAAATCCCGGAAACCTACGGCGTTCCGGTCGAGGAAATCGTCGAAGGCATCAAGTACGGCGTCCGCAAGGTGAACATCGACACCGACCTGCGCCTGGCTTCCACCGGCGCCATCCGTCGCTTCCTGGCGAAGAACCCGAGCGAATTCGACCCGCGCAAGTACTTCGCCAAGACCATCGAAGCCATGCGCGATGTCTGCATCGCCCGCTACGAAGCCTTCGGCACCGCCGGCCACGCCTCCAAGATCAAGCCGATCTCCCTGGAAGGCATGTTCCAGCGCTACGCCAAGGGCGAGCTGGAGCCGAAGATCAACTGATCCGGCCCCGCCCCCGAAGAGCCCCGCCCCGGCGGGGCTCTTTCGTATCCACGCCTCCGGAGGCCGCCATGCGTTGGCTCGTTCCCCTGCTGATGCTCCTGCTCGCCGGTTGCGCTGCGCAGCCGCCCGGCCCGCCTGCGCCCGCCGAAGCCCCCGCGCCGCGCGCGCCCACGCTCGATTTGCCGGTGGATGCGCAGAACTGCCTGAGCCATACCGAGTGCACGCTGAAGACCTCGCGCTCGCTGCTGTTCGTCTTCGACTACGCCGCGGCCGGCGCGCCGCTGGTGGTCAGCGAAGGGCGCCTGCTGAGCACCCCGGAGAAGGCGCAGAGCCGGGGCTGGCCGGCGCTGCGCATCCAGCTGGCCGAGCCCGACGGCGGGCGTTTCGAGTTCCACAGCCAGTGCCGGCAGAAGCGCTGCCGGATCAGCGAGGCCAGGCTGCTCGCCTGCTACCGCGACTACCTCGAAGGCAAGGCCTGCCGGCTGCGCTGAGTGTGCTATACCGGAGGGCGATCCCCTACAGGAGAGCCGTTCCATGGACAGCGTTCACGCCAGCGCCCAGCAGGGCTTCGGCCAGGAGGCCGAGACCTACGCCCACGGGCGCCCCGAATACCCCGACGAACTGCTCGGCTGGCTCGACGGCAGCCTCGGCATCCATGCCGGCAGCAAGGTGGCCGATCTGGGGGCCGGCACCGGCAAGTTCACCCGCCTGCTGCTGCGCACCGGCGCCGAAGTGACCGCCATCGAGCCGATGGCGGCCATGCGCGAGCGCTTGCACCAGGAACTGCCCGACGTGCGCGTGCTGGAAGGCACCGCCCAGGGCATGCCGCTGGCCGACGCCAGCCTGGACGCGGTGCTCTGCGCCCAGGCCTTCCACTGGTTCGCCAAGCCCGAGGCGCTGCGCGAGATCCACCGCGTGCTGCGCCCGCGCGGCCACCTGGGCCTGGTGTGGAACGTGCGCGACGAGCGGGTGGACTGGGTCGCCGAGCTGGCCCACATAGTCGCGCCCTACGAGGGCAGCACCCCGCGCTTCCACACCGGCGAATGGCGCCGCGCCTTCGCCGGCGCGCCCTTCGGCCCGCTGCAGCTGCGCGAGTTCAGCTACCGCCACGTCGGCCCGCCGGAGCAGGTGATAGTGGCGCGCACACTGTCCATCAGCTTCATCGCCGCGCTGCCGGCGGAGCAGAAGGCGCGGGTCGGGCAGCGCCTGCGCGAGCTGATCGCCAGCCACCCGGCGCTCAAGGACCAGGCCGAGGTGGCCTTCCCCTACCGCACCGAAGCCTATTCGGCGGTGGTGCTGGACTGAGCCTGCGAAGGGGCGCGCGGATCGGCTAGACTGCGCGCCCGTCACCACGACCCGACCTCCATGCAACCGCTCCGCTACCTCCAGGCCTACCCGCAACAGCTGCAGGACCAGGTCCGCCAGCTGATCGCCGAGGACCGCCTGGGCGAGTACCTGCAGCGCCGCTATCCCGCTCGCCACGAGGTGCAGAGCGACAAGGCGCTGTACGCCTACGCCATGCAGCTCAAGCAGGAGCACATGCGCAATGCGCCGGCGGTGGACAAGGTGCTCTACGACAGCAAGCTGGACGTGGTGCAGCGCGCCCTGGGGCTGAACACCGCGATCTCGCGGGTGCAGGGCGGCAAGCTGAAGGCGAAGAAGGAGATCCGCGTGGCCTCGCTGTTCAAGGACGCGGCGCCGGAGTTCCTGAAGATGATCCTGGTGCACGAGCTGGCGCACCTGCGCGAGCGCGACCACAACAAGGCCTTCTACCAGCTCTGCGAATACATGCTGCCGGGCTACCACCAGCTGGAATTCGACCTGCGCGTCTACCTGACCTGGCGCGAACTGGGCTGAGGCCCCGACGCCTGGCGCGCCGGGATGCCGCGGGAAGCTCCCGGCGATCGGATGGGGGTCGACCGCACAGGAGCCTTCCCCCGCCGCACCCGGAGAGTAATCAAAACGCTTGGCACATTGCCATCAGTCTTTTCGGAATTTTTTCCCATTCGGGGCAAAAACCGTTTCCGGGGCGCCCGGAGTGGCCAGCGAATCCAATCGCGGACGGAGTCCGCTCCTACACCGGTGCTTCCTGGAACTGGGCGGACCTTGTCCGCGATAGCCGAGGGTTCCGGCGCGTTTCGCGGATAAGATCCTACGCCGCCCCACCCGCGCCATTCCGATGTAGGAGCGCGCCCTGCGCGCGAATCGCGGGCAGGGCCCGCTCCTACAGGCTAGCGGGAGGCATGATATTCCTCCTGTAGGAGCGGACCTTGTCCGCGATAGCCGGATGTATCGGCGCGTTTCGCGGATGAGATCCGCTCCTACGCCGCCCCACTCGCGCCATTCCGATGTAGGAGCGCGCCCTGCGCGCGAATCGCGGGCAGGGCCCGCTCCTACAGGCTGCCGGGAGGCATGATATTCCTCCTGTAGGAGCGGACCTTGTCCGCGATAGCCGGATGTATCGGCGCGGTTCGCGGATGAGATCCGCTCCTACGCCGCCCCACCCGCGCCATTCCGATGTAGGAGCGCGCCCTGCGCGCGAATCGCGGGCAGGGCCCGCTCCTACAGGCTGCCGGGAGGCATGATATTCCTCCTGTAGGAGCGGACCTTGTCCGCGATAGCCGGATGTATCGGCGCGGTTCGCGGATGAGATCCGCTCCTACGCCGCCCCATCCGCGCCATTCCGATGTAGGAGCGCGCCCTGCGCGCGAATGGCGGGCAAGGCCCGCTTCCAACGTCAGCCCACAAAAAACGCCGTTCCCCTCTTCAGGAGAACGGCGTTCCCGCAAAGCCAGCGTGCGCGATCAGAACAGGTCCATCGGCGCGCCTTCGTCGGCCGGCAGCGGCGTGCCCGGCGCGCCGCCGCCCAGTTCGCTCATGGGCGGCGGGGTGTCTTCGCTCTTGAACAGCTCGAAGTAGGCGCCCGGCGTGCCCGGCGGCGCGGCGCGGCCGCTGAGCGGGTCGATGCGCAGGCTGACCAGGCCGGAGGGCTCGGGCAGCGTATGCGAGGGCTTGTCCTTGAGCGCCGCGCCCATGTAGCGCATCCAGATCGGCAGCGCCACGTTGCCGCCGAACTCGCGGCGGCCGAGGCTTTCCGGCTGGTCGAAGCCGACCCACACGGTGGTCATGTAGTCGGCGTTGAAGCCGGAGAACCAGGCGTCCTTGGAGTCGTTGGTGGTGCCGGTCTTGCCGGCCAGGTCGTCGCGCTTGAGCGCCAGGGCGCGGCGGCCGGTGCCGCGCTTGATCACGTCCTGCAGCATGCTGGTCATGATGTAGGCGGTGCGGGCGTCGATGATGCGCTCGGCCGGGGCCGGCTCGAGGGTGGTTTGCGCATGGGCCGGGTCATCGTCCTGCGCCGGCGCGGCGACGGGCTGCGCGGCCTCCTTGTCGGCGACCTGCGGGGTGTCTTCCACCGGCACGCTGGGCGGGTTGGCCTGGTACAGCACCTGGCCGTCGCGGCTTTCGATGCGCTCCACCACGTAGGGGCTGATCTTGTAGCCGCCGTTGGCGAAGGTGCTCCAGGCGCCGGCGATCTCCAGGGGCGTCAGGGTCGCGGTGCCCAGCGCCATGGACAGGTTCGGCGGCAGTTCCTGGGCGTCGAAGCCGAAGCGGCTGATGTACTGGCGCGCGCGTTCCACGCCCAGGGCCTGCAGGGTGCGGATCGAGACCATGTTGCGCGACTTGTACAGCGCCTCGCGCAGGGGGATGGGGCCGAGGAAGGTATTGGTGTCGTTCTTCGGCCGCCAGACCTTGTCCAGGTACTCGTCGACGAACACGATGGGCGCGTCGTTGACCAGGCTGGCGGCGGTGAAGCCGTTGTCCAGCGCGCAGCTGTAGATGAACGGCTTGAAGCTGGAGCCGGGCTGGCGCTTGGCCTGGACGGCGCGGTTGTAGCTGCTCTGCTCGAAGGAGAAGCCGCCGACCAGGGCCATGATGGCGCCGTTGTCCGGGTTCAGCGAGACCAGCGCGCTCTGCGCCGCCGGCACCTGGCTCAGGCGCAGGGCGCCGTCGTCCTTGCGCTGAACGCGGATCACGTCGCCGGGCTGCAGCACGTCGGCGGGCTGGCGTGGCACCGGGCCCATGCTGTTGCTGCTGAGGAAGGGGCGGGCCCACTTCATGTTGTCCCAGCTGATGGTGTCGTCCTTGCCGTCGCGGGTGACGACCATCACGCCGCTCTTCTCCACACCGGTGACGATGGCCGGCTCCAGGCCGCCGATCGGGCGCAACTGGGCCGCCGCCAGGCGCCAGGCGTCCAGCGACTTGCCCGGCAGTCGCGCCTCGGGGCCGCGGTAGCCGTGGCGCTGGTCGTATTCCTGCAGGCCTTCGCGCAGGGCGTCGTTGGCGTACTGCTGCAGGTCGCTGTGCACCGTGGTGTAGACCCGGTAGCCCTCGGTATAGGCGTTGCTGCCATAGCGGCCGACCATCTCGGCGCGGGCCATCTCGGCGATGTAGGGGGCGGCCAGTTCCGGGGTGGCCACGTGGTAGGAGGCGCCCACCGGCTCGGCGACGGCCTCCTGGTAGCGGGCCTGGTCGATGAAGCCGAGCTTGTTCATCCGCTCGAGGATCCAGTTGCGCCGCTCGAGGCTGCGGCTGGCGTTGGCCAGCGGGTTGTAGCGCGAAGGCGCCTTGGGCAGGCCGGCGATCATCGCCATCTGCGCCAGGCTCAGTTCCTTGATCGACTTGCCGTAGTACACCTGGGCGGCGGCCTCGATGCCGTAGGCGCGGTTGCCGAGGTAGATCTTGTTGACGTACAGCTCGAGGATCTCGTCCTTGGTCAGCTCGCGCTCGATCTGCAGGGCCAGGAGGATTTCGGTGATCTTGCGCGAGAAGCTGCGCTCGTTGGTGAGGAAGTAGTTCTTCGCCACCTGCATGGTGATGGTGCTACCGCCGGTCTGGATATGGCCGGTCGACAATAATTGCGCGGCAGCGCGCATCAGGCTCTTCACGTCCACGCCATAATGGTTGGCGAAATTGTCGTCCTCTGCCGACAGAAGGGCGTGAATGAAATCCGGGGGGATGTCAGCGAAACGGATAGGCGTGCGGCGCATCTCGCCGAACTCTGCTATCAATTTGTTATCACTGCTGTAAACCCGCAGCGGAATCTGCAGCTGCACGTTGCGCAGGGCGTCGACCGAAGGCAGGCTGGGGCTCAGGTACAGGTAGGCGCCACTTAAACCGAGCAGCACTCCACAAAAAAGGGTGACGCAAGTCCACCACAGAAACTTCAGCAGGCGCATTGGCAGGTCTTGGGTTTCCAGGGAAAAGAGAGAGTTAAGCGAAAGGCGCGGCGAAAAGGGAAAAGCTGATCACATTATAAGCAGTTTTTTTGCCGGCGAGCTATTTGCGCGGGTGTCAAGTCTGGTATCTAATGTCAAAAAACATAAATCGTCCGTAAGTCTCGGATGCTGATAGGAAATCAGTCGTGCTAGGGCTCTTCACTAAGAAAGCGAACACACTGCTGGGGATCGACATCAGTTCGACTTCGGTCAAACTCCTCGAGTTGAGCCGTTCGGGCGGGCGCTACAAGGTAGAGGCCTACGCCGTCGAGCCGCTTCCGCCGAACTCGGTGGTCGAGAAGAACATCGCCGAACTGGAGGGGGTCGGCCAGGCGCTGTCGCGGGTGGTCGCCAAGGCGCGCACCGGCGTGAAGACGGCTGCCGTGGCGGTCGCCGGCTCGGCGGTCATCACCAAGACCATCGAGATGGACGGCGGCCTTTCCGAAGACGAGCTGGAGAACCAGCTCAAGATCGAGGCCGACCAGTACATTCCCTACCCCCTGGAGGAGGTCGCCATCGACTTCGAGGTCCAGGGCGTCTCCGCGCGCAATGCCGAACGCGTCGACGTGCTGCTGGCGGCCTGCCGCAAGGAGAACGTCGAGGTGCGCGAGGCCGCGCTGGCCCTGGCCGGGCTCACCGCCAAGGTGGTGGACGTCGAGGCCTACGCGCTGGAGCGCGCCTTCGGCCTGCTCGGTGACCAGCTGGGCGGCAACGCCGACGAGCTGACCGTCGCGGTGGTCGACATCGGCGCCACCATGACCACCCTCAGCGTCCTGCACCACGGCCGCACCATCTATACCCGCGAGCAACTGTTCGGCGGGCGCCAGCTCACCGAGGAGATCCAGCGCCGCTACGGCCTGTCGGTGGAGGAAGCCGGCCTTGCCAAGAAGCAGGGCGGTCTTCCGGATGACTACGACAGCGAAGTGCTGCAACCGTTCAAGGATGCGGTGGTGCAGCAGGTCTCGCGTTCCCTGCAGTTCTTCTTCGCCGCGGGCCAGTTCAACGACGTCGACTACATCCTGCTCGCCGGCGGCACGGCCTCGATTCCCGACCTGGACCGGCTCATCCAGCAGAAGATCGGCACCCCGACGCTGGTGGCCAACCCCTTCGCCGACATGGTGCTGAGCAACAAGGTGAATGCCGGGGCGCTGGCCAGTGACGCGCCGGCGCTGATGATTGCCTGCGGCCTGGCGATGAGGAGTTTCGACTGATGGCGCGCATCAACCTACTGCCATGGCGGGAGCAGCTGCGCGAGGAGCGCAAGCAGCGCTTCCTGGTCGCCCTGGGCGGCGTGCTGCTGCTGTCCGGCGGCCTGGTCTTCCTCGGTGACCAGTACTTCAGCTCGGCGATCGAGAACCAGAGCGCGCGCAACGACTTCCTGCGCAAGGAAATCGCCGTGCTGGACGCCCGCATCAAGGAGATCAGCGAGCTGAAGACGCGCCGCCAGCAACTGCTGGAACGGATGAAGATCATCCAGGACCTGCAGGGCAACCGGCCGATCATCGGGCGCGTCTTCGACCAGCTGGTGCGGACCCTGCCCGACGGCGTGTACTACACCGGCCTGAAGATGAACGGCCACACCATCGCCATCGCCGGCGCCGCCGAGTCCAACAACCGCGTGTCCAACCTGATGCGCAACCTGGACGCCTCCGACTGGCTGACCGCGCCCAACCTCACCGAGGTCAAGGCGATCACCCAGGGCGCCGTCGACCAGGCCAACACCTTCCAGCTCACCGTGCAGCAGACGCAGCCCGGCGAGAAGGCCAAGGAGCAGGAGAAGAAGACAGTCGCGCAAGGAGCCAAGAAATGAGCCTGGCCGATTCCCTGCAAAGCCTGCGCAAGATCGACATCAACGAGCTGGACTTCAACAACGTCGGTTCCTGGCCCGCCGCGGTCAAGGTGATCGCCGGCGCGCTGCTGATGGTGCTGGTGCTGGTGCTCGGCTACCAGTTCCACCTCAAGGACCTGCAAGGCGAGCTGGACCAGCGCCGCGCCGAGGAAGAGACGCTCAAGCAGCAGTTCGGCACCAAGGCCTTCCAGGCGGCCAACCTGGAAGCCTACAAGAACCAGATGAAGGAGATGGAAGAGTCCTTCGGCGCCCTGCTGCGCCAGCTGCCCAGCGACACCGAGGTGCCCGGGCTGCTCGAGGACATCACCCGTACCGGCCTGGGCAGCGGCCTGGAGTTCGAGGAGATCAAGCTGCTGCCGGAAGTCGCCCAGCAGTTCTACATCGAGCTGCCGATACAGATCAGCGTGGTCGGCGGCTACCACGACCTGGCGACCTTCGTCAGCGGCGTGGCCAGCCTGCCGCGGATCGTCACCCTGCACGACTTCGAGATCAAACCCGTGAGTGCGGACAGTACCACCAAGCTGCGCATGACCATCGTGGCCAAGACCTACCGCTACAACGACAAGGGCGTGCAGGCCAAGCCGGCGGCCAACAAGGCGGGGGCGAAGAAATGAACAAGCGCCTGATGCTCTGTGGTCTGTTGCTGCTCAGCCTGAACGGCTGCGGCGCGGGCGGCGATTTCGCCGACCTGCAGGCGTACATGGATGAGGTCCGTGCGCGGCCCAAGGGCGCCATCGAGCCCCTGCCCAAGTTCCAGCCCTACGAGGCCTTCACCTACAACGCCTCGTCCCTGCGCAGCCCGTTCCAGCCGCCGGTGAAGATCGACCTGGCGATCAAGCAGAAGGGCTCCAAGGTGGTCAAGCCCGACGAAACGCGGGTCAAGCAGTTCCTCGAGGGTTTCAACATCGAGACCTTCGAGATGGTGGGGACGCTGTCCAACCAGGAGGGTACGTTCGCCCTGGTCCGCGGTGCAGGAGGGGTGCACCGGGTCAAGGTCGGCGATTACCTGGGGCGCAACGATGGAAAGATCGTTTCCATCAGCGAAGGCAAGATCGATGTAGTCGAGATCGTTCCTGACGGTGAGGGTGGCTGGCTAGAACGTCCGCGCAGCCTGACTCTCAAGGAGCGCTCCTAAGGGCGGGGATGACCATGGATAACAAACTGCTGTCTGCACGACGGATACAGACGACGATGAACAGAACTATGACCCGCCTGGGCCTCGCCCTGTTGGCCGGCCTTTTCGCGCCGAGCCTGCTCGCCGCCAACCTGCAGAGCGTCGACGTGGCGTCGCTGCCGGGGGATCGCGTGGAGCTCAGGCTGGGCTTCGACGAGCCGGTGGCCGCGCCGCGTGGCTACACCATCGAGCAGCCGGCGCGCATCGCGCTGGACCTGCCGGGCGTGCAGAACAGGCTGGGCAGCAAGAACCGCGAGCTGGGCGTGGGCAACGCGCGCAGCCTGACCGTGGTCGAGGCCAAGGACCGCACCCGCCTGATCATCAACCTGACCAGCCTGGTGCCGTACTCCACCCGTACCCAGGGCAACAACCTGATCATCCTGGTCGGCCAGGGCGGCGGCGCGCCGGCCGCGGCGGCCAGCTCCGCGCCAGCCGCGGCCCCGGCCTATGCCGCGGCGCCCCGCCCGGTGCAGCCCAAGCCCTACGTGCCGGTGGGCAAGGCGATCCGCAACATCGACTTCCAGCGCGGCGAGCAGGGCGAGGGCAACGTGGTCATCGACCTGTCCGACCCGAGCGTCAGCCCCGACATCCAGGAGCAGGGCGGCAAGATCCGCCTGGACTTCCCGCGCACCCAGCTGCCCGACAGCCTGCGCGTGCGCCTGGACGTGAAGGACTTCGCCACCCCGGTGCAGTTCGTCAACGCCTCGGCGGCCGGCGACAAGGCCAGCATCGTCATCGAGCCCAGCGGCCTGTACGACTACCTGGTGTTCCAGACCGACAACCGCATGACCGTCAGCATCAAGCCGATGACCGCCGGCGATGCCGAGAAGCGCAAGAAGGACAGCTTCGCCTACACCGGCGAGAAACTGTCGCTGAACTTCCAGGACATCGACGTGCGCTCGGTGCTGCAGCTGATCGCCGACTTCACCGACCTCAACCTGGTGGCCTCGGACACCGTGCAGGGCAACATCACCCTGCGCCTGCAGAACGTGCCCTGGGACCAGGCGCTGGACCTGGTGCTCAAGACCAAGGGCCTGGACAAGCGCAAGGTCGGCAACGTGCTGCTGGTGGCGCCGGCCGACGAGATCGCCGCGCGCGAGCGCCAGGAGCTGGAGGCGCAGAAGCAGATCGCCGAACTTGCGCCCCTGCGCCGCGAGCTGATCCAGGTGAACTACGCCAAGGCCTCCGACATCGCCAAGCTGTTCCAGTCCGTCACCGGCACCAGCTCCGGTCCGGGCGCCCAGCCTGCCGCCGGTAGCGACAACCGTGGCTCCATCACCGTCGACGACCGCACCAACGCGATCATCGCCTACCAGACCCAGGACCGCCTGGACGAGCTGCGCCGCATCGTCTCGCAGCTGGACATCCCGGTGCGCCAGGTGATGATCGAGGCGCGCATCGTCGAGGCCAGCGTCGACTACACCAAGGAGCTGGGGGTGCAGTGGGGCGGTTCGCTGAACAACCGCGGCAACTTCAACATCAGCGGCGGCGCCAACAGCACGAGCAATGCCTTCGTCGACCTGGGCGTGACCACCGCGACGCCGACCTCCGGCATCGGCATCGGCTTCGTCACCGACAACACCACCCTGGACCTGCAGCTCAACGCCATGGAGAAGACCGGCAACGGCGAAGTGGTGTCGCAGCCCAAGGTGGTCACCTCGGACAAGGAAACCGCGAAGATCCTCAAGGGCTCGGAGATTCCCTACCAGGAAGCCAGCTCCAGCGGCGCCACCTCGGTGTCGTTCAAGGAGGCCGCGCTGTCCCTGGAGGTCACCCCGCAGATCACCCCGGACAACCGCATCATCATGCAGGTCAAGGTGAACAAGGACGAGCCCGACTACCAGAACGCGGTGCTCGGTGTACCGCCGATCAAGAAGAACGAGGTCAACGCCAAGGTGCTGGTCAACGACGGTGAAACCATCGTCATCGGCGGGGTGTTCTCCAACACCCAGACCAAGACCACCTCCAAGGTACCCTTCCTCGGCGACGTACCGGTCGTCGGCCGCCTGTTCAAGAACGACTACGTGCAGGACACCAAGAACGAGCTTCTGGTTTTCCTCACTCCCCGGATCATGAATAATCAGGCCATTGCCATCGATCGTTGATCAATGCCGTGCCCAATTTGATTCTGGTAGGCCCGATGGGTGCTGGAAAGAGCACCATCGGGCGTCTTCTTGCCAAAGAGCTGCACCTCGACTTCAAGGACTCCGACAAGGAGATCGAACAGCGCTGCGGAGCCAACATCCCCTGGATCTTCGACGTCGAGGGGGAGGCCGGCTTCCGTGAGCGGGAAACCGCCATGCTCGCCGAGCTCTGCGACGGCGATGGCGTGGTGATCGCCACCGGCGGCGGCGCCGTGCTGCGCGAGGCCAACCGCGCCGCGCTCAAGGCCGGCGGCAAGGTGGTCTACCTGCACGCCTCGGTCGACCAGCAGATCGCCCGCACCGCCCGCGACAAGAACCGGCCGCTGCTGCAGAAGCCCAACCCGGGGCAGATCCTGCGCGACCTCATGGCCCTGCGCGATCCGCTGTACCGGGAGGTCGCCGACGTGGTGGTGGAAACCGACGAGCGGCCACCGCGCCTGGTGGTGCTGGAGATACTCGATCGCCTGCGCAGGCTGGAGCGCCATTAAAGGGCGCCCGGTTCTGCGTTATCCTAGTGCCCTTTCCTGTCTGGGGGCTTCATGCGCACACTCACTGTCGATCTCGGCGACCGCAGCTACCCGATCCACATCGGCGAAGGGCTGCTGGACGATCCGCGCCATTTCGCGCCCCATATCCGCGGGCGGCAGGTCGCCATCGTCACCAACGAGACCATCGCCCCGCTGTACCTGGCGCGCCTGCAGAAGACGCTGGCCGACTACGCGCAGATCGCCGTGGTCCTGCCCGATGGCGAGGCCTACAAGCAGTGGGAAACCCTGCAGTTGATCTTCGATGCCCTGCTGCAGGCGCGGCATGACCGCAAGACCACCCTGATCGCCCTCGGCGGCGGCGTGGTCGGCGACATGACCGGCTTCGCCGCCGCCTGCTACCAGCGCGGCGTCGACTTCATCCAGGTGCCGACCACCCTGTTGTCCCAGGTGGACTCCTCGGTGGGCGGCAAGACCGGCATCAACCACCCGCTGGGCAAGAACATGATCGGCGCCTTCTACCAGCCGCAGGCGGTGGTCATCGATGCCGCCTCGCTGCGTACGCTGCCGGCCCGCGAGCTGTCCGCCGGCCTGGCGGAAGTCATCAAGTACGGCCTGATCTGCGACGAGCCCTTCCTCGCCTGGCTGGAAGACAACGTCGATGCGCTGCTGGCGCTCGACTCCGCCGCCCTGGCCGAAGCCATCGAGCGCTCCTGCGCGGCCAAGGCCCGCGTGGTGGGCGCCGACGAACGGGAGTCCGGGGTGCGCGCCACCCTGAACCTGGGCCACACCTTCGGCCACGCCATCGAGACCCACATGGGCTATGGCGTCTGGCTGCACGGCGAAGCCGTGGCTGCGGGAACCGTGATGGCACTGCAGATGTCGCATCTGTTGGGCTGGCTGACCGCCGCCGAGCGCGATCGTGGCGTGCGCCTGCTGCAGCGGGCGAAACTGCCGGTGGTGCCGCCGAAGGAAATGAGCGCCGGGGACTTCCTCGAGCACATGGCGGTGGACAAGAAGGTGCTCGACGGCCGTCTGCGCCTCGTATTGCTGAAAGGGCTGGGGGATGCGGTGGTCACTGCGGACTTCCCTCGCGAGATTCTGGAAGAAACCCTGCGTACTGATTACCAGGCCCTGGTCGATCAGTTAGGAGAACATTGAGGTCCCATGTCCAGCTTGCATGCCGATGAGGCCTTCCTGGCCCACTACCAGTTCAGTCACGACCCCTTCGCTCCGCGGGTTCCTGGCTTCAAGTTCTTCCCGGCACAGCGCAAGCCGGTGCTGGGCCAACTGCACCACCTGGCGCGCTACAGCCACCTGCTGCTGGCGGTGACCGGCCCCCTGGGCAGCGGCAAGACCCTGCTGCGCCAGGCCCTGGTGGCCAGCACCAACAAGGACGCGGTGTCCAGCGTGGTGATCTCCGGCCGCTCGGCGGCCGACGAGGCCACCCTGATGCGCCAGCTGGCCCAGGGCCTGGGCATCACCCAGGTGAGCATCGAGGCCATCCTGGCCAAGGTCGCCCAGCTGGCGATCACCGGGCAGGACGTCTACCTGCTGGTGGACGATGCCGAGCAGCTGCGTGACGGCGCCCTCGAAGTGCTGCTGTTGCTGGCCGCCGGCAACAGCGAGGCGCGCCTGCACGTGTTCCTGTTCGGCGAGCCCGAGCTGCTGTCGCGGCTGGAGGCGCTGTCCGAGGGCGAGGAACGCTTCCACGCCATCGAACTGCAGCCCTACAGCGAGGAAGAGACCCGCGAATACCTGGCGCAGCGCCTGGAAGGCGCCGGCCAGGGCGCGGAGCTGATTTCCGACGACCTGCTGGCCGACATCCACGAGCAATCCGGCGGCTGGCCGGGCTCGATCAACCAGGTGGCCCGCGATGCCCTGATCGAGGCGATGCTGGCCGACCGTGGCGGTGCCCGCAAGGCCGCCCCCGGCGCCGGCCTGCGCCTGCCGAAGAAGCATCTGCTGATCCTCGGCGTGGTGGCCATCGGCGTGGTCGCCGCCTGGTTCATGCAGGGCCGCACCAGCAAGCCGGATGGCGCCGCCACCCAGGCTTCCGCGCAACTGCCGCTGGGCTCCGCCGCGCAACCGGGCGCCGCCCAGGCGCCGGCCCCGGGTTCCGGCCCCTCGGTGGAATTCGCCGGCTCCAGCCAGCCGGTGCCGCTGCCGCTGGTGGGCGAGGCCCAGCCGGTGATCCGCGAGCCCATGGCCCAGGCTGGTGGCCAGGAAGACGCCGACGAGGGCGCCATGCCCGCGCCCGGCGTGCCGCCGACCGTGACCACCTCCGCACCGCCGCTCGCGCCGCTGGCCGGCAAGAGCGCGCCGCAACCGCTGAACCCGGTGCCGCCGGCGCCGAGCGTGGCGAGCGCTCCGGCGCAGCCGGTGGTTTCGGCGCCGGCTCCCGTGCCGGCGCCGGCCAGCAAGCCGGTGGCCAAGGCCGAGCCGGTCAAGCCGGCCGCCAGGCCCGCGGCCAAGGCGGCCGAGCCCAAGGCCGTGGCCAAGGCTGCGCCGAGCAAGCCCGCCGCCGCCCCGGCCAAGGCCAGCGCCGCCGCCGGTGGTGCCGGCAGCCAGTGGTATCGCTCGCAGCCCGCGGGGAATTATGCTGTGCAGGTGCTGGGCACCGGCTCCGAGGCCAGCGCCAAGGCCTACATCAGCAAGCAGGGTGGCGGCGAGTACCGCTACTTCCGCAAGACCCTGCAGGGCAAGCCCTTCTACGTGGTGACCTACGGCAGCTTCCCCAGCCGCGCCGCCGCCCAGGCCGCGGTGAAGAGCCTGTCGGCCAAGGCCCAGGGCGGCAAGCCCTGGCCGCGCACCTTCGCCAGCATCCAGCAGGAGATCGCCGGCGCCCGCTGACGAGCTGTCGCAAAAATGAAAACCCGCCAGTCACAAGCACGACTGGCGGGTTTTTTCTTTCAGGAATGCGACATCCAGTTTCAGCCTCTCGCCAAAAATTTGTGAGGCGCCTTGTACCTATGTACAATGGCCTCCCTTTGCCTGTCGGAAACTTGCCGCTTGAGCGAGAAGACAGGCGAAGTCGCTGAATTAAAAAAGTTTTGCCGGTGAGAGTTCCCTATGAAAGCAGGTCTGTACCATCCTGAGACGTTCAAGGATAACTGCGGATTCGGCCTGATCGCCCATATGCAGGGCGAGCCAAGCCATGAACTTCTGCAAACCGCCATCGAAGCACTGACCTGCATGACCCACCGAGGTGGGATCAACGCGGACGGGAAGACCGGGGACGGCTGCGGGCTGCTGATCCAGAAGCCCGACGAGTTCCTGCGTGCGGTGGCCAAGGCCGAATTCGCGACCGACCTGCCCGCCCAGTATGCGGTGGGCATGGTCTTCTTCAACCAGGACCCGGTGAAGGCCGAGGCCGCTCGCGCGAACATGAACCGCGAGATCGAGGCCGAAGGCCTGCAGCTGGTCGGTTGGCGCAAGGTGCCGATCGACACCAGCGTGCTCGGCCGCCTGGCCCTGGAGCGCCTGCCGCAGATCGAGCAGGTGTTCGTCGGCGGCGAAGGCCTGTCCGACCAGGACTTCGCCGTGAAGCTGTTCTGCGCCCGCCGCCGTTCCTCGGTGGCCAACGCCGCGGATGCCGACCACTACGTCTGCAGCTTCTCGCACAAGACCATCATCTACAAGGGCCTGATGATGCCGGCGGACCTCGCCGCCTTCTATCCGGACCTCTCGGACGAGCGCCTGAAGACCGCCATCTGCGTCTTCCACCAGCGCTTCTCCACCAACACCCTGCCGAAGTGGCCGCTGGCCCAGCCGTTCCGCCTGCTGGCGCACAACGGCGAGATCAACACCATCACCGGCAACCGCAACTGGGCCCAGGCCCGGCGCAGCAAGTTCGTCAACGAGTTCATGCCGAACCTCGACGAACTGGGCCCGCTGGTCAACCGCGTGGGTTCGGACTCCTCCAGCATGGACAACATGCTCGAGCTGATGGTCACCGGCGGCATGGACATGTTCCGCGGCCTGCGCATGATCATTCCGCCGGCCTGGCAGAACGTCGAGACCATGGACGCCGACCTGCGCGCGTTCTACGAATTCAACTCGCTGCACATGGAGCCGTGGGACGGCCCCGCCGGCGTGGTGCTGACCGACGGCCGCTACGCCGTCTGCCTGCTCGACCGCAACGGCCTGCGCCCGGCGCGCTGGGTCACCACCCGCAACGGCTACATCACCCTGGCCTCGGAAATCGGCGTGTGGGACTACAAGGCCGAGGACGTGCTGGCCAAGGGCCGCGTCGGTCCGGGGCAGATCCTCGCGGTGGACACCGAGACCGGCCAGCTGCTGCAGACCGAGGACATCGACAACCGCCTGAAGTCGCGCCACCCCTACAAGCAGTGGCTGCGCCAGAGCGCGCTGCGCATCCAGGCGACCCTGGAAGACGACCAGGGCGTGGCCAGCTACGACAGCGACCAGCTCAAGCAGTACATGAAGATGTTCCAGGTCACCTTCGAGGAGCGTGACCAGGTGCTGCGCCCGCTCGCCGAGCAGGGCCAGGAAGCGGTCGGCTCGATGGGCGACGACACCCCGATGGCGGTGCTGTCCAAGCGCATCCGCTCGCCCTACGACTACTTCCGCCAGGTCTTCGCCCAGGTGACCAACCCGCCGATCGACCCGCTGCGCGAGGCGATCGTGATGTCCCTGGAAACCTGCCTGGGCGTCGAGCAGAACATCTTCGAAGAGTCGCCGCACCACGCCAACCAGGCGATCCTGACCACCCCGGTGATCTCCCCGGCGAAGTGGCGCAGCCTGATGAACCTGGAGCGCCCGGGCTTCGACCGCCACCACATCGACCTGAACTACGACGAGTCCGTCGGCCTGGAAGCGGCCGTGCGCAACATCGCCGACCAGGCCGAGGAAGCGGTGCGCGCCGGCAAGGTGCTGCTGGTGCTGTCCGACCGTCACATCGCCCCCGGCAAGCTGCCGGTGCACGCGGCCCTGGCCGTGGGCGCCGTGCACCACCGCCTGGTGCAGACCGGCCTGCGCTGCGACTCCAACATCCTGGTGGAGACCGCCACCGCCCGCGACCCGCACCACTTCGCGGTGCTGGTGGGCTTCGGCGCCTCGGCGGTCTACCCGTTCCTCGCCTACGAGGTGCTGGCCGACCTGATCCGTACCGGCGAAGTGCTGGGCGACCTCTACGAGGTGTTCAAGTACTACCGCAAGGGCATCTCCAAGGGCCTGATGAAGATCCTGTCGAAGATGGGCATCTCCACCATCGCCTCCTACCGCGGCGCCCAGCTGTTCGAAGCCATCGGCCTGTCCGACGAGGTCACCGGCCTGTGCTTCCCGGGCGTGCCCAGCCGTATCCAGGGCGCGCGCTTCCTCGACATCGAGAACGAGCAGAAGCTGCTGGCTGGCGAGGCCTGGAACAACCGCAAGGCGATCCAGCAGGGCGGCCTGCTGAAGTTCGTCTACGGCGGCGAGTACCACGCCTACAACCCGGACGTGGTCAACACCCTGCAGGCCGCCGTGCAGCAGGGCGACTACGAGAAGTTCAAGGAATACACCGCGCTGGTGGACAAGCGCCCGGTGTCGATGCTGCGCGACCTGCTGCAGGTGAAGACCGCCGCGCAGCCGCTGAGCCTCGACGAGATCGAGCCGCTGGAGTCGATCTTCAAGCGCTTCGACGCCGCCGGCATCTCCCTCGGCGCGCTGTCGCCGGAGGCCCATGAGGCCCTGGCCGAGGCGATGAACCGCCTCGGCGGGCGCTCCAACTCCGGCGAGGGCGGCGAGGACCCGGCGCGCTACGGCACGCTGAAGAGCTCGAAGATCAAGCAGGTGGCCACCGGCCGCTTCGGCGTGACCCCGGAATACCTGGTCAACGCCGAGGTCCTGCAGATCAAGGTGGCCCAGGGCGCCAAGCCCGGCGAGGGCGGCCAGCTGCCCGGCGGCAAGGTCAACGGCCTGATCGCCCGCCTGCGCTACGCGGTGCCCGGCGTGACGCTGATCTCGCCGCCGCCGCACCACGACATCTACTCCATCGAGGACCTCGCGCAGCTGATCTTCGACCTCAAGCAGGTCAACCCGCAGGCGCTGGTGTCGGTGAAGCTGGTCTCCGAGCCGGGCGTGGGCACCATCGCCGCCGGCGTGGCCAAGGCCTATGCCGACCTGATCACCATCTCCGGCTACGACGGCGGTACCGGCGCCTCGCCCATCACCTCCATCAAGTACGCCGGCAGCCCGTGGGAACTGGGCCTGGCCGAGGCGCACCAGACCCTGCGCGGCAACGACCTGCGCGGCAAGGTCCGCGTGCAGACCGACGGCGGCCTGAAGACCGGCCTGGACGTGATCAAGGCGGCCATCCTCGGCGCCGAGAGCTTCGGCTTCGGCACCGCGCCGATGATCGCCCTGGGCTGCAAGTACCTGCGCATCTGCCACCTGAACAACTGCGCCACCGGCGTGGCCACCCAGAACGACAAGCTGCGCAAGGACCACTTCATCGGCACGGTCGAGATGGTGACGAACTTCTTCACCTTCATCGCCAGCGAGACCCGCGAGTGGCTGGCCAGGCTGGGCGTGCGCAGCCTCGCCGAGCTGATCGGGCGCACCGACCTGCTGGAAATCCTGCCCGGCGAAACCGCCAAGCAGGGCAACCTCGACCTCACGCCGCTGCTGGGCAGCGACCTGATCCCGGCCGAGAAGCCGCAGTTCTGCGAGGTGGAGAAGAACCCGCCGTTCGACCAGGGCCTGCTAGCCGAGAAGATGGTCGAGCTGGCCCGCGGCGCCATCGACGGCGCCAAGGGCGGCGAGTACGAACTGGACATCTGCAACTGCGACCGTTCCATCGGCGCGCGCGTGTCCGGCGAGATCGCCCGTGTGCACGGCAACCAGGGCATGGCCAAGGCGCCGATCACCTTCCGCTTCAAGGGCACCGCGGGGCAGAGCTTCGGCGTGTGGAACGCCGGCGGCCTGCACCTGTACCTGGAAGGCGACGCCAACGACTACGTGGGCAAGGGCATGACCGGCGGCAAGCTGGTGGTCACCCCGCCCAAGGGCAGCCCGTTCAAGACCCAGGAGTCGGCCATCGTCGGCAACACCTGCCTGTACGGCGCCACCGGCGGCAAGCTGTTCGCCGCCGGCACCGCGGGCGAGCGCTTCGGCGTGCGCAACTCCGGCGCCCACGCCGTGGTGGAAGGCACCGGCGACCACTGCTGCGAGTACATGACAGGCGGTTTCGTCTGCGTACTGGGCAAGACCGGCTACAACTTCGGCTCCGGCATGACCGGGGGCTTCGCCTACGTCCTGGACATGGACAACACCTTCGTCGACCGCGTGAACCATGAGCTGGTGGAAATCCAGCGGATCAGCGGCGAGGCGATGGAGGCCCAGCGCAGCCACCTGCGCAAGGTCCTGGTGGAATATGTCGAGGAAACGGCGAGCGAATGGGGTGCGAACCTGCTGGAGAACCTCGACGACTACCTGCGTCGGTTCTGGCTGGTGAAACCGAAGGCCGCCAGCCTCGGTTCCCTGCTGACCAGCACCCGTGCCAACCCGCAGTGAAGCCGCTCTAGGCGCCAGGCCACAGGCTGCAGGCCGGCCTGGCCCTTACCCTGTAGTTTGCCTGCGGCCCGCAGCCTGAAGCCTGCGGCCGCTGTAAATGAGGTCTTGAAATGTCTGAACGTCTCAACAATGACTTCCAGTTCATCGAAGTCGGGCGCAAGGATCCGAAGAAGAAACTGCTGCGCCAGCGTAAGCGCGAGTTCGTGGAAATCTACGACCTGTTCAAGCCGCAGCAGGCGGCCGACCAGGCGCACCGCTGCCTGGGCTGCGGCAACCCGTACTGCGAGTGGAAGTGCCCGGTCCACAACTTCATCCCCAACTGGCTGAAGCTGGTTTCCGAAGGCAACATCCTGGCCGCCGCCGAGCTGTCGCACCAGACCAACACCCTGCCGGAAGTCTGCGGCCGGGTGTGCCCGCAGGACCGCCTCTGCGAGGGTGCCTGCACCCTCAACGACGGCTTCGGCGCGGTGACCATCGGCTCGGTGGAGAAGTACATCACCGACACCGCCTTCGCCATGGGCTGGCGCCCGGACATGTCCAAGGTCAAGCCCACCGGCAGGCGCGTCGCGGTGATCGGCGCGGGCCCCGCCGGCCTGGGCTGCGCCGACGTGCTGGTGCGCAACGGCGTGACCCCGGTGGTGTTCGACCGCAACCCGGAAATCGGTGGTCTGCTGACCTTCGGCATCCCCGAGTTCAAGCTGGAAAAGCACGTGCTCAGCCGCCGCCGCGAAGTCTTCACCGGCATGGGCATCGAGTTCCGCCTGAACACCGAGATCGGCAAGGACGTGACCATGGAGCAACTGCTCGATGAGTACGATGCCGTGTTCATGGGCATGGGCACCTACACCTACATGAAGGGTGGCTTCCCCGGCGAGGACCTGCCCGGCGTGCACGATGCGCTGGACTTCCTGATCGCCAACGTGAACCGCAACCTCGGCTTCGAGAAGTCCCCCGAGGACTTCGTCGACATGAAGGGCAAGCGCGTGGTGGTCCTGGGCGGCGGCGACACTGCGATGGACTGCAACCGCACCTCCATCCGCCAGGGCGCCAAGAGCGTGACCTGCGCCTACCGCCGCGACGAGGAGAACATGCCCGGCTCGCGCAAAGAGGTGAAGAATGCCAAGGAAGAGGGCGTGAAGTTCCTCTTCAACCGCCAGCCCATCGCCATCGTCGGCGAGGACAGGGTGGAAGGCGTGAAGGTGGTCGAGACCCGTCTCGGCGAGCCGGACGCCCGCGGCCGCCGCAGCCCCGAGCCGATCCCGGGCTCCGAGGAGATCATCCCGGCCGAAGCCGTGCTGATCGCCTTCGGCTTCCGCCCGAGCCCGGCACCCTGGTTCGAGCAGCACCAGGTCGAGATCGACAACCAGGGCCGCGTCATCGCCCCGGCCGCCGCGCAGTTCAAGCACCAGACCAGCAACCCGAAGATCTTCGCCGGCGGCGACATGGTCCGCGGTTCCGACCTGGTGGTGACGGCGATCTTCGAAGGGCGCACGGCGGCCGAAGGCATCCTCGATTACCTGGGGGTTTAACTGCGTCAGCTGTAAGCGGCAAGCTTAAAGCTGCAAGCGAGAGCGCGACGGTGCAAGCTGTTGAGCTTGCAGCTTGCAGCTTGCAGCTTGCAGCTGCGGCAGAATGCCGCGTCCGC
This sequence comes from Pseudomonas delhiensis, assembly GCF_900187975.1. Lineage (GTDB taxonomy): Bacteria > Pseudomonadota > Gammaproteobacteria > Pseudomonadales > Pseudomonadaceae > Pseudomonas > Pseudomonas delhiensis. The sequence continues at coordinate 95,886 of NZ_FZPC01000002.1, forward strand.
CGTGCCTTTTGCTTTGGGCTTTGCGAAAATGCCCGCACTTTTTTGCCGGATGCCGCCATGACTGCCCTGAAGAACGATCGCTTCCTCCGTGCCCTGCTCAAGCAGCCCGTCGACGTCACCCCGGTGTGGATGATGCGCCAGGCCGGCCGCTATCTCCCGGAATACCGCGCCACCCGCGCCAAGGCCGGGGACTTCATGAGCCTGTGCATGAACCCGCAGCTGGCCTGCGAGGTGACCCTGCAGCCGCTGGACCGCTACCCGCAGCTGGACGCGGCGATCCTCTTCTCCGACATCCTCACCATCCCCGACGCCATGGGCCAGGGCCTGTACTTCGAGGCCGGCGAGGGGCCACGCTTCAGGAAGGTGGTCTCCAGCCTGGCGGACATCGAGGCGCTGCCGATCCCCGATCCGGAGAAGGACCTGGGCTACGTCATGGACGCCGTGCGCACCATCCGCCACGAGCTGAACGGCCGGGTGCCGCTGATCGGCTTCTCCGGCAGCCCCTGGACCCTGGCCACCTACATGGTGGAAGGCGGTTCCAGCAAGGACTTCCGCAAGTCCAAGGCGATGCTCTACGACAACCCGCAGGCCATGCACGCGCTGCTCGACAAGCTGGCGCAGTCGGTCACCAGCTACCTCAACGGGCAGATCCGCGCCGGCGCCCAGGCCGTGCAGATCTTCGACTCCTGGGGCGGCAGCCTGTCGTCGGCGGCCTACCAGGAGTTCTCCCTGGCCTACATGAAGAAGATCGTCGACGGTTTGATCCGCGAGCACGACGGCCGCCAGGTTCCGGTGATCCTCTTCACCAAGGGCGGCGGCCTGTGGCTGGAGTCCATGGCCGAGGTCGGCGCCGAGGCCCTGGGCCTGGACTGGACCTGCGACATCGGCAGCGCCCGCGCCCGCGTCGGCGACAAGGTGGCGCTGCAGGGCAACATGGACCCGTCGGTGCTCTACGCCAACCCGCAAGCCATCCGTCGCGAAGTGGCGCGCATCCTTGGCGCCTACGGCCAGGGCAGCGGCCACGTGTTCAACCTCGGCCACGGCATCACCCCGGAAGTCGACCCGGCCCACGCCGGCGCCTTCTTCGAGGCGGTGCACGAACTGTCGGCGCAGTATCACTGACGCCCCGGCGCCCGGGGTGGCGGCGGATAACGCCGTAGGCGTTATGCGCCCTACGGACTGGGCGGGAATTCGCTGCCAACCTGTAGGAGCGGGCCCTGCCCGCGATTCGCGCGCAGGGCGCGCTCCTACAAAACATGCACCCAACAAAAAACCCCGCCATCGGCGGGGCTTTTTCATGGGCGCTGTGCGTCAGGCGGCGTCGGCCGCGTAGCCTGTGGCGCGCTGGGCCTTGCGACGGTTCGAGACCAACAGGCCGGAGCAGACGACCACGATGGTCAGCAGGGCGGTGGCGACCACCTCCATGCGGTGGTCCGGGCGGATCATCATGATGATCAGCGCGGCGCCGATGAACAGGATCACCGCCCAGGTCAGCCAGGGGAACAGCCACATCTTCAGCGTCAGCTGGTGGCCCTGGGCGAGCAGCTTCTTGCGCATGTTCAGCTGCGAGATGGCGATCACCAGGTACACCAGCAGGGCGATGGCGCCGGAGCTGGCCAGCAGGAAGTTGAACACTTCGGCTGGGGCCAGGTAGTTGGCGAAGGTGCACAGGAAGGCCATGGCGGTGGACAGCAGCACGGCGTACACCGGGGTGCGGCTGGCGCTGGTCACCTGGGCGATGCGCGGGGCGTCGCCGCGCTTGCTCAGCGAGTACATCATCCGCGAGGCGGTGTAGAGCGCCGAGTTCAGGCAGCTGGTCACCGAGACCAGGACGATGATGTCGACGATCAGCTTGGCGTAGGGCACGTGCAGCTGGTCCAGCACGGTCTGGTAGGAGCCCATGCTCACCAGGCGCGGGTCGTTCCACGGCACCAGGCAGACCACGATCAGGATCGACAGCAGGTAGAACAGGGCAATACGCCAGATCACCGAGTTGGTGGCGCGGGTGATCTGCTGCGCCGGGTCCTTGGACTCGGTGGCGGCGATGGTGACGATCTCCGAGCCCATGAACGAGAACATGGTGGTCAGCAGGGCGGCCAGCACGGCGCCCCAACCCTTGGGAATGAAGCCGCCCTCGGCGTACAGGTGGCTGATGCCGCTGACCTCGGTGTTCAGCGAGAAGCCGAAGATGGCCGCGCAGCCCAGGACCAGGAAGGCGATGATCGAGCCGACCTTGATCAGCGCCAGCCAGAACTCGAACTCGCCGTAGTTCTTCACGCTGAACAGGTTGGTCACGGTCAGTGCCGAGGTGATCACGAAGGCCAGCACCCAGACCGGCGCGCCGGGGAACCAGGCGTGGATGATGGCCGCGGCGGCGTTGGCCTCCAGCGGGATCACCAGCACCCAGAACCACCAGTACAGCCAGCCGATGGTGAAACCGGCCCAGTGGCCGATGGCGCGGTCGGCATAGGTGGAGAAGGAGCCGCTGTCCGGCTGCGCGACGGCCATTTCGGCCAGCATGCGCATGACCAGGACCACCAGCAGGCCGGCGACCAGGTAGGAGACCATGACGCCCGGGCCGGCTTCGGCGATGGCGTGGCCGGAGCCGACGAAGAGGCCGGCGCCGATGGCCCCGGCGATGGACAGCATGGTGACGTGGCGGTTCTTCAGGCCCTGGGCCAGACCGGCGGATGGGGTACTGCTCATGCGTTACCTACAGCGAGAAAAGGAAGGAAATGCGTCCTGCGCAGCCGAAGCCGTTTTGATAATCCAACGAGGTGTTCCTTTTCCTGAACGCAAGATGTGCGCCATATTTTGTTACGACCTTGGTCGTAGGCGCGAAATTCATGGGTAGAAGCGCCACAACGCCCCAGGTTAGGGGCGTTGTGTTCACGGGCATGTCATATCTGGAGGCGACACTGGCATATCAGTCACCGACAGGACTTCAATTGAGTGTGTAGAAAATACTCAATTGTGCGAAGCGCTCAAAGCGGGAAGGGTGCGCGGTAACACTGCCAGGCGCGCCAGGTGCAGGGCCACCAGCACGGCGACCGCCAGCAGCGCGGCGATGAACAGGCCCACGCCGGTCCAGCCGAAGTGGTGCCAGAACACCCCGCCGGTGGTACCGGCCACGCTGGAGCCCAGGTAGTAGCTGAACAGGTACAGCGACGAGGCCTGGCCCTTGGCCTTCAGCGCGCGGCGGCCGATCCAGCTGCTGGCCACCGAGTGCGCGGCGAAGAAGCCGAAGGTGAACAGCAGCATGCCCGCGACTATCAGCGGCAGCGCCGGCAGCAGGGTCAGCAGCAGGCCGCTGAGCATCAGCACTATCACCGCCCAGAGTACCTTGCGCCGGCCCAGGCGGTCGGCCAGCGAGCCGACCCAGGCGGAGCTGTAGATGCCCACCAGGTACACCAGCGAGAGTACGCCGACCACGGCCTGGCTCAGGTGGTAGGGGTCGGCCAGCAGGCGGTAGCCGATGTAGTTGAACAGGGTGACGAAGGCGCCCATCAGCAGGAAGCCTTCGAGGAACAGCCAGGGCAGGCCGGCATCGCGCAGGTGCGAGGCGAAGCCGTCGGCCAGTTGCCGGAGGTTCAGCGGCGTGGGGCGGAAGTTGCGCGATTCCGGGAGGATGCGCCAGAACACCACGGCGGCGAGCAGCGCCAGGCCGCCGAGGATGGCGATGGCGGCGTGCCAGGACACGAAGTCCACCAGCACCCCGGTGATCAGCCGGCCGCTCATGCCGCCGATGGCGTTGCCGCCGATGTACAGGCCCATGGACAGGCCGATGTGCTGCGGGTGGATTTCCTCGCTCAGGTAGGTCATGCCCACCGCGGCCAGGCCGCTGAGCGACAGGCCGACCAGCGCGCGCATGGCCAGCACCCCGTGCCAGGTGGGCATCACCGCGCTGGCCAGGGTGAAGAGGGCGGCGAAGGCCAGCGAGGCGACCATGATCGGCTTGCGCCCGATGGCGTCGGAAATCGGCCCGGTGACCAGCAGGCCGAGGGCCATCATGATGGTCGCGATGGACAGCACCAGGCTGCTCTGGGCGGCGGACAGGGCGAAGGTCTGCGACAGCACCGGCATCATCGGCTGCACGCAGTAGAGCAAGGCGAAGGTGGCGAAGCCGCCGGAGAACAGCGCCAGCGAGGTGCGCATGAAGGCCGGGGTGCCTTTCTCGATGTAGCTCTCGATGTCGTTCACGGCGCCGGCCAGCGCCTGGTTGGCCGCTTCGGCGGCCTGCAGCAAGGCGGGTTCGGAATCCGACGAAGCCCGCACGGCAGAGTGACTCACAACTCACCTCGATTCTGGGAAGGGGTGCGCCTCGCGGCGAGCGAAAGCGGCCCGCGCAGCCAGGCTGGCAGAAAGTGGAAAGTCGTTATTGGGCTTATGTGACAAGGATAGGGAAGGGCTTTTATTATTTCCAATATATTGATCGACACGTTTGATATGTAATTCGAATCATTGAGGTGCCCCCATGGAGCTGCGCCACCTGCGTTACTTCATCGCCGTCGCCGAAGAACTGCACTTCGGCCGCGCCGCCGAGGCCCTGGGCATCTCCCAGCCGCCGCTGAGCCAGCAGATCCAGGCGCTGGAGGAGGAGATGGGCGCGCGCCTGCTGGAGCGCACCAACCGCCGGGTGGCACTGACCGAGGCGGGCCGGCTGTTCCTCGACGAAGCCCGCCAGGTGCTCGCCCAGGTCGACCGAGCGGTGCTGCTGGCGCGCCGTGCGCACCAGGGCGAGTTGGGCGAGCTGCGCATCGGCTTCACCGCCTCGGCGCCCTTCACCTCGGCCATCCCGCGCAGCATCCACGCCTTCCGCCAGGCCTACCCCGAGGTGCACCTGGACCTGCAGGAGATGAGCAGCCGGCAGATCGTCGAGGCGCTGCAGGAAGAGCGCCTGCAGGTCGGCGTGATCCGCTCCTTCCAACTGCCGGCCTCGCTGGAGGCGGTGGAGCTGTTCAGCGAGCCGCTGGTGGCGGTGCTGCGCGCCGACCACCCGCTGGCCCGCGAATCGCTGGAAGGCCTGGAACTGGCGGCGCTGGCCGACGAGCCCTTCGTGTTCTTCCCGCGCAGCTACGGCACCGGCCTCTACGACCAGTTGCAGGCGCTGGCGCGGCAGGCCGGCTTCACCCCGCGCATCAGCCAGGAGGCCGGCGAGGCCATGACCATCATCGGCCTGGTGGCGGCGGGCCTGGGCGTGTCCATGCTGCCCGGCTCGTTCCGCCGCACGCGGGTGGACGGGGTGGTCTACCGCACCCTGCTGGACCCCGGCGCGACCAGTTCGGTGTGGCTGGTGCGGCGGCGCAGCGAAAGCTCGCCGGCGGCGCTCGCCTTCATCGAGCTGGTCACCCGCGGCGCGGCGGCCTAGCCGCCGCCCGGCGGCATGCGCAAGTGCTCGCCCTCGTCATGGGCATTGCATAGAATCCGGTGTCACTTGAACGGCTTGGAGGGGTGCTCATGCGTCGCGTGGTTTTCAATCAGAAGGGCGGGGTCGGCAAGTCGAGCATTGCCTGCAACCTGGCCGCCGTGAGCGCCGCCGAGGGTTACCGCACGCTGCTGGTGGACCTGGACGCCCAGGGCAACTCCACCCACTACCTCACCGGCCTGACCGGCGAGGACGTGCCCATGGGCATCGCCGACTTCTTCAAGCAGACGCTGGCCAGCGGCCCCTTCGCCCGCAAGGGCAAGGTGGACATCTACGAGACGCCGTTCGACAACCTCCACGTGGTCACCGCCACCGCCGAGCTGGCCGACCTGCAGCCCAAGCTCGAGGCCAAGCACAAGATCAACAAGCTGCGCAAACTGCTCGACGAGCTGGCCGAGGACTACGACCGCATCTACCTGGACACCCCGCCGGCGCTGAACTTCTACACCGTTTCCGCGCTGATCGCCGCCGACCGCTGCCTGATCCCCTTCGACTGCGACAGCTTCTCCCGCCAGGCGCTGTACGGCCTGCTGCGCGAGATCGAGGAGCTGAAGGAAGACCACAACGAGGACCTGGAGGTGGAAGGCATAGTGGTCAACCAGTTCCAGCCGCGCGCCAGCCTGCCGCAGCAACTGCTCGACGAACTGGTGGAAGAGGAAATGCCGGTGCTGCCCGTCTACCTGATGAGCTCGGTGAAAATGCGCGAATCCCACCAGGCCTGCACCCCCCTGATCTACCTGGACCCCCGCCACAAACTGACGCAACAGTTCGTCGAACTGCACGGCCTGCTCGAAGCCTGAAACTTGCAGCCTGCAGCCGCTTTTTCAAGCACTAACCAGCAAATCGCAAGGCGGCCGGCGCAGGTAGTGGCGCGCCGTGCTGCCCAGCAGGGCCTGCTGCAGCGCGCCGCGGCCGCGGCTGCCGAGCACCAGCAGCTGCGGCTGCCAGTCGGCCAGGCTGTGGTCCAGCGCCTCGCGAACCCCCATCGAACTCACCCGGCACTCCAGCCGCGGCAGCGGGCCGCCCACCTGCTGGCCCTCGTCGTGCATCAGTTGCTCCAGCAGTTCGCGCTGCTCGTCCAGGCGCTCGCGCAGCCGTGCGGGGTCGTTGCCGGCGTCGTAGGCATGCAGGGCCAGCAGTTCGCCGCCCGGTGCCAGCCAGGCGCAGGCGCTGCGCCAGGCGTGGCAGGCGCCGACGGAGAAGTCCAGGGCGCTGAGCGCCCGCCGGTAGGGGCGTAGCTGCGCGTCGGCCACCAGCAGCGCGGGCACCCGGCTGCAGCGCAGGATCTGCTCCAGGGTGGTGCCGTCGAAACGTTCCACCAGCGCCTGGCGGTGGGTGCCGGTGACCAGCAGGTCCGCCTGCAGCTCCTCCGCCGTGGCGGCTATCACGCTGGCCGGGCGGCCCTCGGCGACCAGCGGCTGGTAATCCGCCAGGCCAGCGCTGCGGGCGCTGTCCTGCAGCGCGGCGACGGCGCTCTGCCGGGCCTTGGCCAGCAGCGGCGCGCCCAGGGGCTGTTCGATGACGTGCAGCAGGCTGACGCGGGCGCCGTGCTCGGCGGCCAGTTGCGCGGCGCGACGCACGGCGACGTCGGCTTCGACGCTGAGGTCGTGGGCGACCAGGATGTGCTTGGGCATGGTGGGGTCCTCCGGCGGTCCCACCACTCTGGCCCAGCCGTGCGCGCCCATGTTGACGCAGCGCAAGGGCCGCGGATCAACGGCTGCGCAGCTGATAGACGGCGCGGCTCTCGGCCACCACCTCGCCGTGGATGTCCTTGAGTTGCAGTTCCAGCACGTACTCGGCCTTGCCGTTGAGCGTGGCTTCCTCGGCGATGCGCTGGAGCTCGGCCTCGTCCAGGCGCGCCTCCACCCGCACGTCGCTGGCCGCCGGGCGGCGGAAGCGCAGGCCGGCCTCCTTGACGATGGGGTAGAAGCGGTGGCTGTCGAAGCTGGTCAGGGTGATGACGCCGCCGGGCAGCTCGGCGAGGGTGAAGAGCGCGCCGGCGTACATGTTGCCCAGGTGGTTTTCGTTGCCGTGCAGCGGCATGCACAGGCGCACGTGGCCGCGTTCGAGGATTTCGGCCTTGAGTCCGCAGCGCTTGACGAAGGCGATGTGCTCTTCGGTCATCTGGCGGACGAATTCGACGGGAAAGGACATCGGGCGGCTCCGTTTCTTGTGTTGTTCAAGCAAGCCTAGCCGCCCTGCCGTGTCGGGCAATGACCGCTTCGCTCAGGCGCGCTGACCGAAGCGGTCGCGGTGCCTCACAGGCCCTGCCGGGCCAGCCAGTCGAGCAGTTGCGGCAGCGGCAGGGCGCCGCTCTGGCGCGCCACTTCGCGGCCGCCCTTGAACAGGATCAGGCTGGGGATGGAGCGGATGCCCAGCTGCCCGGCCAGGCGCTGGTTGGCCTCGCTGTCCAGCTTGGCCAGGCGGCAGCGCCCGGCGAGGCGCGCGGCGGCCTGCTCGAAGGTCGGCGCGAAGGCCTTGCACGGCCCGCACCAGTCGGCCCAGACGTCCAGCAGCAGCGGCAGGTCGCCCTTGAGCTGGGCGGCGAAGCCGGCCTCGTCGACGGCGAAGGGTTTGCCCGGCAGCACATCGCCCTTGCAGCGGCCGCAGCGCGGGTGGTCGCCCAGGCGCGCGGCCGGCAGGCGGTTGAGCCCGCCGCAATGCGGGCAGGGAATCAGCAGGGGGTCGGACATGGCGCGGCTCCAGCGGGTGATTTCCCCAATCTGGAGCCGCGCCCGGCGGATATCAAGCCGCGGCGGCGGCCAGGGCCTGTTCCAGGTCGGCGATGATGTCGTCGCTGTGCTCGATGCCGATGGACAGCCGCACCATGTCCTGGCTCACCCCGGCGCGGGCCAGTTCCTCGGCGTTGAGCTGGCGGTGGGTGGTGCTGGCCGGGTGGCAGGCCAGGGACTTGGCGTCGCCGATGTTGACCAGGCGCACCACCAGCTTCAGCGCGTCGATGAAGCGCGCGCCGGCCTCGGCGCCGCCCTGGATGCCGAAGGACAGGATCGAGGCCGGCTTGCCGTCCATGTAGCGCCTGGCCAGGGCGTGCTCGGGGTGCTCCGGCAGGCCGGCGTACTTCACCCAGGCCACCTGCGGGTGCTGCTCCAGGTAGTGGGCGACCTTCAGCGCGTTCTCGCAGTGGCGCTCCATGCGCAGGGCGAGGGTCTCCAGGCCCTGGAGGATGAGGAAGGCGTTGAACGGCGACAGCGCCGCGCCGGTGTTGCGCAGCGGCACCACGCGGCAGCGGCCGATGAACGCGGCCGGGCCGAAGGCCTCGGTGTAGGTCACGCCGTGGTAGGACGGGTCCGGGGTATTGAGCAGCGGGAAGCGGTCCTTGTGCTGCGCCCAGGGGAACTTGCCGGAGTCGACCACGATGCCGCCGATGCTGGTGCCGTGGCCGCCGATGTACTTGGTCAGCGAGTGCACCACGATGTCCGCGCCGTGCTCGAAGGGGCGGCAGAGGATGGGCGTGGCCACGGTATTGTCGACGATCAGCGGCACGCCGTGGCGGTGCGCGGCGTCGGCCAGGGCCTGGAGGTCGACGATGTTGCCCGCCGGGTTGCCGATGGATTCGCAGAACACCGCCTTGGTGCGCTCGTCGATCAGCGCTTCCAGGGCGGCCACGTCGTCGTGGGGGGCGAAGCGCGTCTGGATGCCGAAGCGCGGCAGGGTGTGGGCCAGCAGGTTGTAGGTGCCGCCGTAGAGCTTGGCTACCGAGACGATGTTGTCGCCGGCCTCGGCCAGGGTCTGGATGGCATAGGTGATGGCGGCCATGCCCGAGGCCACGGCCAGCGCGCCCACGCCGCCTTCCAGGGCGGCGACGCGCTGCTCCAGCACGTCGTTGGTGGGGTTCATGATGCGCGTGTAGATGTTGCCGGCCACCTTGAGGTCGAACAGGTCGGCGCCGTGCTGGGTGTCGTCGAAGGCGTAGGAGGTGGTCTGGTAGATCGGCACGGCCACCGCCTTGGTGGTCGGGTCGGGGCTGTAGCCGGCGTGGATGGCCAGGGTTTCCAGTTTCATCGTGCGTGCATCCTTGGTGGGCAGAAAGGCCCGAGGATGCGAGCGGCGCGGGGCCGGGTCAATGACCCGGAGCAATGCCCGGCGGGCGCCGCTAGATCGCTTTTCGCTGAGCTTATAACCGCTCAGGAGGAACAGCTGATCTCCAGGTGGCGGCCCCAGTCCGGCGGGCGGCGGGTGAAGGCCTCGCGCCCGGGCTGTTCCTCGAAGGGCCGGCTGAGGGTTTCGTGCAGCTCGCGCACCACCGAGTAGTCGCCCTGTTCGGCGGCGGCGATGGCTTCCTGGGCCAGGTAGTTGCGCAGCACGTACAGCGGGTTCACCGCGTGCATGCGGGCGCGGCGTTCGTCCTGGCTGCCGCCCTCGCGTTCGGCGCGGGCGCGGTAGTCGGCGGCCCAGGCGTCGAAGCCGGCGAGGTCGACGAAGTCCTCGCGGACCACCGCCAGCGCCGCCTCCGGCGCCTGCTCGCCGAGGCGGCGGAAGAACAGGCTGTAGTCCACCGCGCCGCTCTGCATGGCCTGCAGCAGGTTCTGCACCAGCTCCAGGTCGCCGTCTTCCGCCGTGGTGAAGCCCAGGCGGCGGCGCATCAGGTCCAGGTAGTGGGCCTGGTACAGCGGCAGGAACAGGCCGAGGGCCTCGCGCAGTTCCTCGACTTCCACGAACGGTGTCAGCGCCTGGGCCAGGGCCGCCAGGTTCCAGTGGGCGATGGGCACCTGGTTGTTGAAGCTGTAGCGCCCGGCGTCGTCGGAGTGGTTGCAGATGTGCCTGGCGTCGAAGTCGTCGAGGAAGGCGTAGGGGCCGTAGTCGAAGGTGATGCCGAGGATCGACATGTTGTCGGTGTTCATCACCCCGTGGCAGAAGCCGTAGGCCTGCCAGTGGGCGATGAGTCCGGCGTTGCTTTCCACCACTTCGCGGAAGAACGCGGCATAGGGCCGCTCCTGCGCCAGGCAGTCGGGGAAGTGGTTGGCCAGGACGAACTCGCCCAGTTCCTTCAGCTTGTCGTGCTGCTGGGTGTAGTAGAAGTACTCGAAGTGGCCGAAGCGCACGTGGCTGGGGGCCAGGCGCAGCAGCATGGCGGCGCTTTCCTTCTGCTCGCGCCACACCGGGGTGGCCGAGCCGGTGACGCAGAGCGCGCGGCTGGTGGGGATGCCCAGGGCGTGCAGGTATTCGCTGGCGAGGAATTCGCGGATGGAGCTGCGCAGCACCGCGCGGCCGTCGCCCATGCGCGAGTAGGGCGTCTGCCCGGCGCCTTTGAGGTGCAGGTCCCAGTGCTGGCCGGCGTCGTTGACCACCTCGCCCAGCAGCAGGCCGCGGCCGTCGCCCAGGCGCGGGTTGTAGGCGCCGAACTGGTGGCCGGAGTAGACCATGGCCCGCGGCTCGGCCTCGGACCAGAGCTTGTGCCCGGAGAAGATTTCGGCGAACACCGGTTCCCCGGCCACCGCCGGGTCGAGGTCGAGCAGCGCCATCGCTGCAGGGCTGGCCACCACCAGGCGCGGCTCGGCGATGGGGTCGGGCAGGACTTCGGTGGAGAAGGCGTCGCCCAGGCGGGCGAAGCGGTTGTCGAAGGTCAGTTCGTCGAGCTGTTTCACGGTCACAGGCGGGCTCCGGCAAGTCCGAGCATTGTGCTCGGACTTGTCCGGAGCCGTCCAGACTCAGGGCTTGCTGCCGGGCGGCAGCGGCGGGTCCTGGTCCTTCACCGGCGCCCCGGGCAGCGCCAGGGGCAGCTGGGTGACGTTCTGCGCCAGGTGGATTTCCTTGCCCTCGCCGTTCTTGACGAACACGTCCAGCTGATTGAAGGCCATGTCCACGCCGTGCTCGCGGAAGCTCAGGGCGATGGCGGTGAGCAGTTCGTCCACCGCCGGGTTGCGGTCGCCCAGCTCGCGCACGTGGAAGCGCAGCTCGTAGTCGAAGGTGCTGGCGCTGATGGCCAGGAAGTACAGCGACGGCTCGGGGTCGCGCAGCACCCGCGGGTTGGCCCGCGCGGCCTCGAGCATGAGCTTGCGCGCCAGGGCCAGGTCGCTCTCGTAGGCCAGGCCGATCTTGATGGTCACGCGGGTCACGGTGTCGCTCAGCGACCAGTTGATCAACTGCCCGGTGATGAAGGTCTGGTTGGGGACGATGATTTCCTTGCGGTCGAAGTCGGTGATGGTGGTGGCGCGGATGCGGATGCGGCTGACGGTGCCGGACAGGTTGCCGATGGTCACGGTGTCGCCGATGCGCACCGGGCGCTCGAAGAGGATGATCAGGCCGGAGACGAAGTTGGAGAAGATCGCCTGCAGGCCGAAGCCCAGGCCCACCGAGAGGGCCGCCACCAGCCACTGCAGCTTGTCCCAGCTCACCCCCAGGGTGGACAGCGCGCTGACGATGCCGACGCCGCTGATGGCATAGGACAGCAGGGTGGTGATGGCGTAGGCGCTGCCCTGGGCCAGGGTCAGGCGCTGCAGCACCAGCACTTCCAGCAGGCCCGGCAGGTTGCGCGCCAGGGCCACGGTCACCGCGGCGATGACCAGCGCCATGAGCACGTCGCCGAGGCTGATCGGCAGGTTGGTGGCGCTGTCGCCGGTGCCGCCGGTGTACTGGTAGAGGGTGACGTTGTCCAGGTAGGCGGCGACGCTGATCAGGTCGGCCCACACCCAGTACAGCGCCACCACGAAGCCGATCAGCAGGCCCAGGCGGATCAGGCGCAGGGACTGCTCGTTGATCTGCTCGATGGCCAGGGTCGGTTCTTCCGCGGTCTCGCCGCCGTCGGGGCCTTCCTTGGGCGGGTTCTGCCGCTTGGCCTGGGCGCGCTGGTAGGCCAGGCGCCGCGCCGCCACGCTGAGGCCGCGGACGAAGGTGGCCTCGATCACCACCCAGACCATCAGCAGGAACAGGGTGTCGATCAGCCGGTCGCTCAGGCGCAGGGCGGTGTAGTAGTAGCCGAAGCAGACGGCGACGAAGAGCAGCACCGGCAGCGCGGTGAAGAGCGCGCCGACGATCATCTTCACCGCCGACGGCCGGCTGGTGCTGGGGCTGGCGAAGAGCATGCGCGCCATCAGCCAGGTCATCACCGCGAAGCCGGTGAGCACCACGGCGATGCCGATCACGTCGTCGGCCAGGCTGCCGGGCTGGCGCTCGGCCACGGTGACCACCGCGGCCAGGGCCATGACCACCACGCCGAGGCGGCGGATCAGCTTGCTGCTGAAGCGCACCTGGGCCTGGCTCCAGTGGAAGTGCCGCTCGGCGATGCCGCCGGGGCTGAGGATGCGGTGCGCGGTGTAGAACACCAGCCAGACCTCGGCCATCTGCAGCAGCGCGGCGCCCAGGGTGGCGTTCTGCCCGCGGGCGTCGAGCATCAGGGCCAGGCCGGCGATGGCCAGGGTCAGGGTCCCGGGCAGCGCCAGCAGCACCGCCAGCAGCAGGGCCAGCGGGGTGTGCGCCTGGCTGTCGCGCTTGAAGTGGCCGATGTCGTCGTTGATCGAGGCGAGCTTGTCGTAGAGGTAGCGGCGCTTCCACAGCAGCCCGGCGATCAGCAGCAGCAGCGGCAGGAACAGCAGCGGGCGGTCCACCAGGCCCTCGCCCACCTCGACCACCGCCGAGCCCCAGGGCACCTCGGAGAGCTGGTGCTGCAGCAGTATCGGGGTCATCTTGAACCAGGACAGGTCCAGCGGGCGGTTGCTGGGGATCCAGAACATCTGCTCGTCGAGGGTGGCGCGCAGGTTGTCGCTGGTGTCCTTGAGCTGCTTCTGGTTCAGCTGCAGGGTGATGGCCTCGTTGAGCACGGCGTTGAGCTCGTGGTTGAGGCGCTCCATCAGCTCGCCGCGGGTGTCCACCAGGTTCGCCAGGTCCTTGCGCAGCTGCGCGGTGACGGCTTCCTGGGGCTGCTGGGCGAGCAGGTTGTCGATGTACAGCTGCGGGTTGGCCAGTTCGTCGCGCTTCTGGTTCAGCTCGAACTGGTACAGGCGCAGGTCGGCGATCTCGTCGGCCAGCTCCTGGTCGGTCTTGATCTTCGGCAGCGACTGCTTCTGCTGGTAGAGGACCTTGGACAGCAGCAGGCTGCCGCGCAGCACGTTGATCTGCTGGTCGAGGGTCTGGTCGACCTGGCTCAGGCTGTCCAGGTGCTGCTTGGCCTCGAGGTTGCGGCGGGTCAGCACGTTGAGGCGGTCGGTGGTGCGCAGCAGGTAGTCGGACAGGCGCAGGTTCTCGGCGCTCTCCTGGCTCAGCAGGCTGTCGCTGCCGGCGCCCTGGCTGCCGTCGCGGGCCAGTTCGGCGACGGTCTTCTCCGACTGCTCGCGGCGCATGCCGCTGATCATGGTCTGCAGTTCGAGGGTCTCGCGCTCGGCGCGGGCCACCTGTTCGCCGAGCAGGTCCTGCTGGCTGCTGGCCAGGTCCTGCAGCAGGTTGTTGCCGGCCAGCTGCTGGCGCAGCAGCTGGATCTGCGCGTTGAGCGCGGCCTGTTCGGCGAGCAGCTCGTTGCGCCGCTCGGAGGCCAGCGCCTTGCCGGTCTCCTTGCCGGCCTTGAGGATGTTGCCGATCTCCAGCAGGCGCGACTGGGCGCTGCTGATGTCGGCCTGGGCGCGTTCCGGGCGGGTCTGCGCGGTGATGTACAGGCTCTTCGCGTCGGTCAGCTGCTTCTGCCAGTCGGCCAGCTGGGTGGAGCGGTCGTTGAGCAGCATTTCCAGGCGGCTGACGTTCTCCCCGGCGTAGCGCTGGGCCGCCGGCTTCTCGCTGCTGCCCTTCAGGCGCGCCAGGCTGCGCTGGTTCTCCAGTATCTGCCGGGGGGCGTCGGCCAGGCCGGCCTTGAGCTCGGCCAACTGCTTCTCGCTGTCGTCGTGGGCGGTTAGCAGCTTGAGGGTGCGCTCCAGGCTGGCCTTGGTGACCTTGGCATCGGCGTCGGCGAGCTTGCGATCGGCCAGGCCGTCGAGGCTCTGCTGGACGGCCTCGGCGGACGGTGGCTGGTTGGTGTCCTCGGCGTGCACGGGGAGCACGGCGAGGCAGCCGCCGAGCAGGACGGCGGCGAGCAGGTTGCGCAGCGGGAATGGCATGGTCGCGGGCGGCTATCGATAAGTTGCAGTGAGGGTAGGTGTGCCCGGCGGCGCCGGCAAGAGGGAGCGGCGCCGCCAGGCGTTCGGCAGGTTCAGAGGAACAGCCCGGGGCCCGGGCGACCTTCGGGGAATTTGACCCCCACCTTGCGAATCTTGTTCCCGTCCAGGGCGGCCACGGTCCAGGTCAGGCCGTTCCACTCCACCTGGTCGCCGATGATCGCCTGGCCGCCGATCTGCTGGGCGATGAAGCGGCCGAGATTCTGCTCGCCGTCGACGCCGTCGAGCTTGAGGCCGTAGAGCGAGGCCACCGCGGAGAGCTGGGCGTCGCCCTCCAGCACGAAGTCGCCGAAGAAGCGCGCGCCCAGGCCGCGGTCCGGGGCCTGGCTGAACAGCTTGCCGAGGGCCGACAGGTCGTGCTCGTGGCCGATCACGCAGAGGATGTCGTCGGCCTCCAGGATGGTGCTGCCGGAGGGGTGCAGCAGCTGGGTGCCGCGGAACAGCGCGGCGATGCGGGTGCCCTCGGGCATCTTCAGCTCGCGCAGGGCCGCGCCTATGCACCACTTTTCCTTGCTCAGGTGGTAGACGAACAGCTCCCATTCGCTGGTCGGGTGCACTTCCAGGCCGGCGCGGGAGATCGGCGCCGGGTCCGGCGGCACCACCACGCGCAGCAGCTTGGCCGCCCAGGGCAGGCTGGTGCCCTGCACCAGCAGCGAGACCAGCACGATGAAGAAGGCCACGTTGAAGAACAGCTGGGCATTGGGCAGGCCGGCCATCAGCGGGAACACCGCGAGGATGATCGGCACCGCGCCGCGCAGGCCGACCCAGGCGATGAAGGCCTTCTCGCGGCCATGGAAGGCGCGGAACGGCGCCAGGCCCACCAGCACCGACAGCGGCCGGGCGAAGAGGATCATCCACAGCGCCAGGCCCAGGGCCGGCAGGGCGATGGGCCAGAGGTCGTGGGGCGTGACCAGCAGGCCGAGGACCAGGAACATGCCGATCTGCGCCAGCCAGGCCATGCCGTCGAGCATGTGCAGGATGCCGTGGCGCGAGCGGATCGGCTGGTTGCCCAGCACCAGGCCGCACAGGTAGATGGCCAGGATGCCGCTGCCGTGCACGGCGTTGGCCAGGGCGAAGATCAGCAGGCCGCCGCTGATCGCCAGCAGCGGGTAGAGGCCGCTGGCCAGCTGCATGCGGTTGATCACCTGCAGCAGCAGCCAGCCGCCGCCCAGGCCGAGCACGGCGCCGATGCCGAACTCGCGCAGGAAGTGGGCGAAGAAGCTCCAGCTCAGCTCGCTCTGGCCGTGGGCGAGCATGTCGATCAGGGTGACGGTGAGGAACACCGCCATGGGGTCGTTGCTGCCCGACTCGATCTCCAGGCTGGCGGTGACCCGCTCGTTCAGGCCCTTGCCGCCGAGCAGCGAGAACACCGCCGCGGCGTCGGTGGAGCCGACGATGGCGCCGATCAGCAGGCCCTCCATCCAGCTCAGCTTGAACAGCCAGGCGGCGGCCAGGCCGGTGAGCCCGGCGGTGATCAGCACCCCCACCGTGGCCAGCGACAGCGCCGGCCAGAGCGCCACGCGGAAGCTCGCCACGCGGGTGCGCAGGCCGCCGTCGAGGAGGATCACCGCCAGCGCCAGGTTGCCCACCAGGTAGGCCATGGGGTAGTTGGAGAAGCCGATGCCGCCGGGCCCGTCGGTGCCGGCGACCATGCCCACGGCGAGGAAGATGACCAGGATCGGGATGCCCAGGCGCGAGGACAGCGAGCTGACCAGGATGCTCATGCCCACCAGCACCGCACCGACCAGGAAATAGGTGTTGATCGAGACGGCATCCAAGGTGTCGGAGCTCCTGGCGGGGCGAGGGGGGGGCGGCGCTGACGGAACGGATGCAGGCCGCATGCCAAGGGATTCTAACCTGCGGATTTGCAAGGCTGTCAAAGGCTAATTGCAGTGCCGCCACGGAGCTTTCGGCAGGCTTTCAACGGCCCGTGCGGGGCGGGTAACCGTTCGGGCTTCTCCGTCGTTCGGCCTTGGCCGGGAAGCCGGGCGCGACATGGGTGTGGCGGCGTATAACCGCGAACGGTTATACGCCCTACGTCACGGGTTGGCCTGGCGTAGGGCGGATAACGTTCCACGTTATCCGCCGCTTGGCCTTGGCCTCAGGCCCGCTCCGGGTTGGGCTCCGCAGTGGCGCTGATGGGTATCGCTTCGCTCAACGCCATCCTACGAAAGCCATGCTCGCTGTCGCGCCCATAAAAAAGCCCCGGACGTGACCGGGGCCCGAAGGTACATGGGGACTAGAACCAGGCGTCCCGCATGCTGGAACAGGTATCGTCGCGGGCCTCCAGCAGGGCCAGCTCGTGGTGGCAGGACGGCACCTCCCAGGTCAGGAAGTAGCGCGCGGCCTGCAGCTTGCCGCGGTAGAAGTCCTCGTCGGCGGCGTTTCCGGCTGCGAGGCCTTCCTCGGCGCGGATCGCCTGTTCCAGCCAGCGCCAGCCGATGACGGTGTGGCCGAACACCTTCAGGTACAGCGCCGAGTTGGCCAGGCCCTGGGCCACCTTGCCCTGCATCAGGTCGCCGAGCAGCGCCAGGGTCACCTCCGACAGGCGCGCCAGCAGTTGCTCCAGCGGCTGGCGCAGGGCGTCCAGCGACGGGTACGCCCGGGCGCGCTCGCAGGCCTGGTGGATCAGGCGGGTCAGCTGCTTGAGGCCGGCGCCGCCGTTCTGCGCCAGCTTGCGGCCCAGCAGGTCCAGCGACTGGATGCCGTGGGTGCCCTCGTGGATGGGGTTGAGGCGGTTGTCGCGGTAGTACTGCTCCACCGGGTATTCGCGGGTGTAGCCGTGGCCGCCGAGGATCTGGATGGCCAGTTCGTTGGCCTTCAGGCAGAACTCCGAGGGCCAGGACTTGACGATCGGGGTGAGCAGGTCGAGCAGCTCGTGGGCCTGCTTGCGCGCATCCTCGGTGGGCAGCGTCTCGCAGTCGTCCACCAGGCGCGCGGCGTACAGGCCGAGGTCGAAGGCGCCCTCGACGTAGGCCTTCTGTGTCAGCAGCATGCGCTTGACGTCGGCGTGCCCGATGATCGACACCTGCGCCGAGGTCGGGTCCTTGGCGTCCACCGGGCGGCCCTGGGGGCGCTCGCGGGCGTATTCCAGGGAGTACAGGTAGCCGGCGTAGCCGAGCATGATGGCACCCATGCCGACGCCGATGCGTGCCTCGTTCATCATCTGGAACATATAGGCCAGGCCGTGGTGCGGCTTGCCCACCAGGTAGCCGACGCAGTCGCCGTTGTCGCCGAAGTTCAGCGCGGTGGAGGTGGTGCCGCGCCAGCCCATCTTGTGGAACAGCCCGGCCAGGGCCACGTCGTTGCGCTTGCCGAGGCTGCCGTCCGGGTTCACCAGGAACTTGGGCACGATGAACAGCGAGATGCCCTTCACCCCGGGTGGCGCGTCCGGCAGCTTGGCCAGCACCATGTGGACTATGTTTTCCGAAAGCGGGTGGTCGCCGCCGGAGATGAAGATCTTGTTGCCCTTGATCCGGTAGCTGCCGTCGGCATGGGGTTCGGCGCGGGTGCGGATGTCGGCCAGGGAGGAGCCGGCGTGGGGCTCGGTCAGGGCCATGGTGCCGAAGAAGCGGCCCTCGATCATCGGCTGCAGGAACAGGCGCTTCTGCTCCTCGTCGCCGAAGGACTCGATCAGGTGGCTGGAGCCCATGCTCAGCATCGGGTAGGACGAGGTGGCGATGTTGGCCGACTGGAAGTGCGCGAAGCAGGCCCGCGAGAGCAGGTGGGGCAATTGCATGCCACCCTGTTCGAAGCTGCGCGAGGCATTCTGGAAGCCGGCTTCGTTGAAGGCGTCCACCGCCGGCTTGACCTCGGGGATCAGCACCGCGGCGCCGTCCACGTACTGCGGCTCGTGCTCGTCGTTCTTGCGGTTGTGCGGGGCGAAGAGTTCCTCGGCGATGCCGCGGGCGGTGGCCAGGGCGGCGTCGAAGGTCTCGCGGTTGTGCTCGGCGAAGCGTTCGCGTTGGGTCAGGGCCTCGGCGTCGAGCACTTCGTAGAGCTCGAAGGCGAGGTTGCGGGAGCTGAGCAGGGTCTCGGACATTGTCGGCCTCCAGGGGAATGGCCGCAGTCTAGTCTGGTGAATGAAGCGGGCACAGCAACATCGACGAGCGTGATAAAGGCCTAAAACAATGCCGGTGCAGCTAAACTGCACGCCCCCAAGGAGTCTGCCGTCCATGAACTACCGTCACGCCTACCACGCCGGCAACCACGCCGATGTCCTCAAGCACCTGGTCCTGTCGCGGATCTTCGCCCTGATGGTACGCAAGGACACGCCCTTCGCCTTCCTCGACAGCCATTCCGGCATCGGCCTGTACGACCTGCAGGGCGACGAGGCCAGCCGTACCGGCGAGTGGGAAGCGGGCATCGGCCGCCTGTGGCAGCTCGACGAGGTGCCGGAACTGGCGGTGGACTACATGGAAGTGGTGCGCGCGCTGAACCCCGACGGCGAACTGCAGTACTACCCCGGCTCGCCGGAACTGGCGCGGCGCCTGACGCGTTCCCAGGACCGCGTGCACCTGAACGAGCTGCACCCGGAGGACGGCCGCCTGCTCAAGGCCAACATGGGCGGCGAGCGGCGCATCGCCGTGCACCAGAACGACGGCTGGCTGCTGCCGCGGGCCCTGCTGCCGGTGCCGGAAAAACGCGGGGTGCTGCTGATCGACCCGCCCTTCGAGGAGGCCGACGAACTGGAGCGCTGCGTCATCGCCCTGGAAGAGGCCATCGGGCGCATGCGCCAGACGGTGGTGGCGGTCTGGTACCCGATCAAGGACGAACGCCAGCTCAAGCGCTTCTACCAGGGCCTGGAACGCAGCAAGGCGCCCAAGCTGCTGCGCGTGGAGCTGCTGGTGCACCCGGCGGACAGCGCCGACCGCCTCAACGGCTCCGGCCTGGCCATCGCCAACCCGCCGTGGCCGCTGGAGGACGAACTGCGCGAACTGCTGCCCTGGCTGGCCGAGGTGCTGGCGCAGAGCGAGGGCGGCTGGCGGCTGGATTGGCTGATCGAAGAAGCTGCAAGCGGCAAGCTTTAAGCCGCAAGCAAGAGCATCCAGGGCGTATAACCGTGCGCGGTTATACGCCGTTGGTCGGGCCTCTCCTGGCGCCCTGGTGCCAGGGCCAATCGGCGGATAACGCTGGCGCGTTATGCGCCCTACGATGTTGGGCTTGCAGCTTGCAGCTTGCAGCTTGCAGCTTGCAGCTTGCAGCTTGCAGCTTCCGGCTACGCCGGCAGGCACACCCCGGTCCCACCCAGCCCGCAATAGCCGTTGGGGTTCTTCGCCAGGTACTGCTGGTGGTAGGCCTCGGCGTAGTAGAACGGCGGCACCTCGCGGATCTCGGTGGTGATCTCTCCGTAGCCGCTGGCGCTCAGTTCCTGCTGGAAGGCCGCGCGGCTGGCTTCCACCGCGGCCTTCTGGGCCTGGTCGTACCAGTAGATGGCCGAGCGGTACTGGGTGCCGGTGTCGTTGCCCTGGCGCATGCCCTGGGTCGGGTCGTGGGATTCCCAGAATACCTTGAGCAGCTGCTGCAGGCTGGTCTGCTGCGGGTCGAACACCACCAGCACCACCTCGCTGTGCCCGGTCAGGCCGGAGCAGACTTCGTCGTAGGTGGGGTTGGGCGTCAGGCCGCCGGCGTAGCCCACCGCGGTGACCCAAACCCCCGGCTGTTGCCAGAAGCGCCGCTCGGCGCCCCAGAAGCAGCCGAGGCCGAGGACGATCTGCTGCAGGCCGCCGGGGAACGGCGGGCACAGCGGGTGGCCGTTGACGTAGTGGGTCTCCGGCACCGGCATCGGCGCTTCGCGGCCGGGCAGGGCCTGGGCCTGGGTGGGCAGCTCCTGCTTGTGCACGAGTATCTGCGAGCGGAGGGTCATGGCGTGGGTCTCCTTTGTCCTGGGTGGCGATAGACGCGCGAAGACCCTGGAGATTACAGCCTTTGTCCGGGCGGTGGGGCTTTTCAGTCGCCCCGGCAGGGGTAGCGCTGCAGGCTGCTGGCGAGCAGGGCGCCGGGGATCGGCTTGTCGAACAGGTAGCCCTGGCCGATGTCGCAGCGGTTGCGCCGCAGGAAGGCCAGCTGCGCCGCGGTTTCGACGCCTTCGGCGACCACCTGCAGCTTGAGGTTGTGGGCCATGGCGATCACCGCCGAGGTGATTTCCATGTCGTCCTGGTTGTCGGGGATGTCCTTGATGAAGCTGCGGTCGATCTTGATGACGTCGATGGGGAACTTCTTCAGGTAGCTCAGCGACGAGTAGCCGGTGCCGAAGTCGTCCATGGCCAGGGTCAGGCCCAACTGCTTGAGGCGTTCCAGCTGCTGCTTGGTGTCGGCGGTGGCGTCCAGCAGCAGGCTTTCGGTCAGCTCCAGTTCCAGACGCCCGGCCGGTACCTGTTCTTCATGGAGGATGGCGGCGATGGAGCCGACCAGGTCGGGGTCGCTGAACTGCTTGGGCGACAGGTTGATGGCGATGTTCAGGTCGCCCAGGCCGGTTTCCGCCAGCTCGCGGCCCATGCGGCAGGCCTCGCGGATCACCCACTTGCCGATGGGGATGATCAGCCCGGTTTCCTCGGCCACGCTGATGAACTGGTCCGGGCGGATCATGCCCTTCTCCGGGTGCTGCCAGCGCAGCAGCGCCTCCAGGCCGAGCAACTGGCCGCTGCGCAGGCACAGCTTGGGCTGGTAGTGCACCGCCAGCTCGTTCTGCACCAGGGCGCGGCGCAGGTTGCTCTCGACGAATAGCTTGTGGCTGGCCTCGGCGGTCATTTCCTCGGTGAAGGTCTGCAGCTGGTGCTTGCCGTTGGCCTTGGCCTTGTGCAGGGCCAGGCCGGCGTTCTTCATCAGCGTCTGCGGGTCCTGGCCGTGCTGCGGCGCGTAGGCCAGGCCGATGGAGCCGGTGATGTTGATCAGCTGGTTGTCGACGAACAGCGGCTTGTCGAGCACGTCGAGGATCTGCGCCGCCACCCGCTCGCCGCGGCCGGGGCTGGATTCCTCCAGCAGCACGGCGAATTCGTTGCTGGCGAAGCGCGCCAGGGTGGTGCCGTCCACCAGGCTGCTGCGCAGGCGCCGGGCCAGGCTGGCGAGCAGCTTGTCGCCGGTCTGGTGGCCGAGGCTGTCGTTGATCCGCTTGAAGTTGTCGATGTCCACCAGCAGCAGGCCCAGGGGCGGACCGGAGCCGGCGCGCAGGCGTTCTTCCAGCACGTTGATGAAGTAGTGCCGGTTGGCCAGGCCCGTGAGGTTGTCGCGGTAGGCGAGCTTCTCGATGTGCTGCTGCGCCAGCTTGCTCTGGGTGATGTCCTCGTAGATGCCGATGTAGTGGGTCAGCTCGCCGTCGTCGGCGTAGACCTTGGACAGCGACAGCTGCCCCCAGTAGGGCTCGAGGTTCTTGCGCCGGCTGCGGAACTCGCCCTGCCAGCTGTTCTGGTTGACCAGGGTGGAGCGCGCGTCGAACAGCAGTTCGCTGAGGTTGGCCAGGGCCGGCACCTCGGCCAGGCGGCGGCCGCGCACCTCGTCGGCGCCGTACTGGGTGATGGCGGTGAAGCTGGGGTTGACGTACTCGATGACGCCGTCGCGGTCGATCAGCAGGAAGGCGTTGGCGCTCTGCTCGACGGCGCGCTGGAACAGGTGCAGGGCGCTGGAGGCGCTGCGCCGCTCGTGGTTCATCAGGACCTGGGCGTACTGGTCGGCCAGCTCGCCGGCGAAGGCGATCTCGTCGCTCTGCCACAGGCGCACTTCGCCGATGTGCTCCAGGCAGAGCACGCCGACCACCTCGCCGCCGACGCGGATGGTGGCGTCGAGCATGGCGCTGATGCCCTGCGGGCGCAGGTAGGCCTCGGCCAGCTCGCGGGTGCGCGGGTCCTGCAGGACGTTGTGCGCGTCTATGGCGCGGCCGCTGTTGATGGCGTCCAGGTAGTTGGGGTAGCGGCTGGCGTCGAAGCCGCGCGGCAGCTCGAACTGGTCGATGTCGCGGCGGTACACCGCCACCGGTTCCATGTGGTTGTCCCGGGTCAGCCGCCAGATGCCGGCGCGGGCCACGTCGTAGGCCTCGCTGGCGGCCTGGGCGATCAGCTGCGCGGCCTCCAGCAGCGGGTCGCTGGACTGGTAGCGGTGCCGCGCCAGGCGCACGATGAGGTTCTGCTGGGCGCGCGAGCGCACCAGGTGCTGCAGGTGCTCGTCCTGGGAGCGCTGGTACATCTCCAGGGACATCTGCAGGCGCAGGTTCTGTTCCGCCAGTTCGCCCTGGCTGGCCTGCCGGGCGCCTTCCTCGTCCTGCAGCAGGTAGCCGTGGAGCAGCTGGCGGCCGCGCTGCTGGAAGGCCTCGCCGACTTCCAGCAGGTTCAGCACGCCGCGGGGCGTGTGCAGGCTGTAGCGCACCTGGTAGTGGGCGTGCTCCAGCAGCTGCTGCTGGATCAGCTCGTGCAGGCGGTGCCGCGCCTCGGGCTCCATCAGGCTGGCATAGGGGGCGTCGAGCAGGCCGCAGAGCTCGGCGGCGGCGACGCCGAAGGCGCGCTCGCAGGCCGGGTCGAGGAACAGCAGGGTCCAGCTCGGTTCATTCAACCGCTCGAAGCGCAGCAACCCCAGCCGCGAAGGGACGGGGAGCTGGGTGACAGCCTCGACCGCCGGGCGATTGGCGGTATCGGGATGACTCTTCATGCTCGGCGGTTTTCCAATACTGGGCGAGGTACTTTGCCTCGGCCGACTTCTGCTGGGCGAAGGCAAGGGTGCATGATGCGGTTTTGTCTGACAAGCAATGCCTGTATCGGCGGGACCGGGAGGATTTTGAGCCGCGTGCGGGGTGCCGTTGATCGGAGAATGCCACGCGTCATGGCGTTTTGCCATTATCGCGGCCGGCGGAAATAAAAAAAGCCCCGTCATCCGGCGGGGCTGGAGAGAACGAGCGTGGCGTGCCCGTTGGTGGAAAGCGATCGGCCCCCGGGCGGGGGCCGATGCGGTTACAGCAGCAGGGTGCGGATGTCGCCGAGCAGCTCGCCCAGGCGCTTGGTGAAGCGCGCGGCGGCGGCGCCGTTGATCACCCGGTGGTCGTAGGACAGCGACAGCGGCAGCATCAGGCGCGGCTGGAAGGCCTTGCCGTCCCAGACCGGCTGCATGGTCGCCTTGCTCACACCCAGGATCGCCACTTCCGGCGCGTTGACGATCGGCGTGAAGCCGGTGCCGCCGATGTGGCCGAGGCTGGAGATGGTGAAGCAGGCGCCCTGCATGGCGTCGGCCGAGAGCTTCTTGGTGCGCGCCTTCTCCGCCAGTTCCGCGGCCTCGGCGGCCAGCTGCAGCAGGCTCTTGCGGTCGACGTCGCGGATCACCGGCACCAGCAGGCCGTCCGGGGTATCCACGGCGAAGCCGATGTGCACGTACTTCTTGCGGATCAGCGCCTTGCCGCTGGGGGCCAGGGAGCTGTTGAAGTCCGGCAGTTCCCTGAGCAGGTGGGCGCAGGCCTTGAGCAGGATCGGCAGCACGGTCAGCTTGACGCCGGCCTTCTCGGCGGCGGCCTTCTGCGCGATGCGGAAGGCTTCCATGTCGGTGATGTCCGACTGGTCGAACTGGGTCACGTGGGGCACGTTCAGCCAGCTGCGGTGCAGGTTGGCGGCGCCGACCTGCATCAGGCGGGTCATGGCCACTTCTTCGACTTCGCCGAACTTGCTGAAGTCGACTTCCGGGATCGGCGGGATGCCCGCGCCACCGCTGGCGCCGCCGGCCGGGGCCGACTTGGCGCGCTGCAGCTGTTCCTTGACGAACAGTTGCACGTCTTCCTTGAGGATGCGGCCTTTCGGACCGGTGGCCTTCACCTCGGCCAGCTCGACGCCGAACTCGCGGGCCAGCATGCGCACGGCCGGGCCGGCGTGGACCTTGGCGCCGTCGCGGCTGGGCGCGCCCACCGGGGCCGGGGCTTCGGCCCTGGCGGCGGCAGGGGCCGGCGCTGCGGCAGCCGGAGCGGCCGGTGCAGCAGCCGGGGCCGGCGCGGCAGCCGGTTGCTCGGCGGCGGCCGGGGCGGCGCCCGCGACCTTGAGCTTGAGGATCAGGTCGCCGGTGCCGACTTCGTCACCGACCTTGATCGACACGCTTTCCACCACGCCGGCGGCCGGCGAGGGGATTTCCATGCTGGCCTTGTCGGATTCCAGGGTGATCAGCGACTGGTCGGCCTCGACCGTGTCGCCGGCTTTCACCATGACTTCGATGACGTTGGCCTTGCCCGCCGAGCCGATGTCCGGGACGGCGATGTCCTGGACGCTGGCAGCCGCCGCCGGGGCTGCGGCAGGGGCGGGTGCGGCGGCCGGAGCCGGGGCCTCGGCCTTGGGGGCTTCGGCGGCCGGGGCGGGCGCCGCGGCCGGAGCCTCGGCTGCGCCGCCCTCGACTTCCAGCTCGAGGATCTCGTCGCCTTCCTTCAGGGTGTCGCCCACCTTGACCTTCAGGCTTTTCACCACGCCGGCCTTGGGCGAGGGGATTTCCATGCTGGCCTTGTCGGATTCCAGGGTCAGCAGGCTCTGGTCGGCCTCGACCTTGTCGCCGACCTTGACCAGCAGTTCGATGACTTCACCCTGACCGTTGCCGATGTCGGGTACGCGGATCAGCTCACTCACAATGCGTCTCCTCAGCAGTCCAGCGGGTTGCGTTTTTCCGGGTCGATGCCGAACCTGGCGATGGCCTCGGCCACCACTTTCGGTTCGATGTCGCCGCGGTCGGCCAGGGCTTCCAGCGCGGCCAGCACGACCCAGCGGCGGTCCACCTCGAAGAAGTCACGCAGCTTGCGACGGCTGTCGCTGCGGCCGAAGCCGTCGGTGCCCAGGACCTTGTACTCCTTGCTCGGGACCCACTGGCGGATCTGCTCGGCGTACAGCTTCATGTAGTCGGTGGAGGCGATGACCGGGCCCTTGCGGCCGCCCAGGCATTCCTCGACGTAGCTCAGCCTGGGCTTCTGGCCCGGGTGCAGGCGGTTCCAGCGCTCCACGGCCAGGCCGTCGCGGCGCAGCTCGTTGAAGCTGGGCACCGACCAGACGTCGGCGCCGATGCCGAAGTCCTCGCGGAGGATCTTCGCCGCGGCTTCCACTTCGCGCAGGATGGTGCCCGAGCCCAGCAGCTGCACCTGGTGGGCCGCGCCCTTGGTGTCCTCGTCGAGCAGGTACATGCCCTTGATGATGCCTTCCTCCACGCCCTTGGGCATGGCCGGCTGGACGTAGTTCTCGTTCATCACGGTGATGTAGTAGAAGATGTCCTGCTGCTCTTCGATCATCTGCCGCGAGCCCTCGCGGATGATCACCGCCAGCTCGTAGGCGTAGGTCGGGTCGTAGGTGCGGCAGTTCGGGATGGTCCCGGCGAGGATGTGGCTGTGGCCGTCCTCGTGCTGCAGGCCTTCACCGTTGAGGGTGGTGCGGCCGGCGGTGCCGCCGATCAGGAAGCCGTGGGCGCGGCTGTCGCCGGCGGCCCAGGCCAGGTCGCCGATGCGCTGGAAGCCGAACATCGAATAGAAGATGTAGAACGGCAGCATCGGCTGGTTGTGGGTGGAGTACGAGGTGCCGGCGGCGATCCAACTGGACATGGCGCCGGCCTCGTTGATGCCTTCCTCGAGGATCTGGCCCTTCTTGTCCTCGCGGTAGAACATCACCTGGTCCTTATCCACCGGCTCGTACAGCTGGCCGACGGAGGAGTAGATGCCGAGCTGGCGGAACATGCCTTCCATGCCGAAGGTACGCGCCTCGTCGGGCACGATCGGCACGATGCGCGGGCCGAGCTCCTTGTCCTTGACCAGTTGCGAGATGATCCGCACGAAGGCCATGGTGGTGGAGATTTCCCGGTCGCCCGAGCCGTCGAGCATGGCCTTGAGGGTTTCCAGCGGGGGAACCGGGACCTGGAAGCTCTTCTCGCGGCGCACCGGCATCACGCCACCCAGGGCGGCGCGGCGCTCGGCCAGGTATTTGGCCTCGGCGCTGCCTTCCTCGGGGCGGTAGAACGGCAGGTTCTCGAGGTCGGCATCCTTGATCGGGATGTCGAACTTGTCGCGGAACGACTTCAGGCTCTCGACGTCGACCTTCTTGACGTTGTGCGCGATGTTCTTCGCCTCGCCCGAGCCTGTGCCATAGCCCTTGATGGTCTTGGCCAGGATGACGGTCGGCTGGCCCTTGTGGTTGACCGCCTGGTGGTAGGCCGCATAGACCTTGTAGGGGTCGTGGCCGCCACGGTTGAGCTTCCAGATCTCGTCGTCGGAGAGGTCCTTGACCATCTCCAGCAGCTCCGGGCGCGCGCCGAAGAAGTGCTCGCGCACGTAGGCGCCGTCCTTGGCCTTGTAGTTCTGGTACTCGCCGTCGATGACCTCGTCCATGCGCTGCTGCAGCAGGCCGGCGGTGTCCTTGGCGAACAGCGGGTCCCAGAAGCGGCCCCAGATGACCTTGTTGACGTTCCACTCGGCGCCGCGGAACACGCCTTCGAGTTCCTGGATGATCTTGCCGTTGCCGCGCACCGGGCCGTCGAGGCGCTGCAGGTTGCAGTTGATGACGAAGATCAGGTTGTCCAGCTTCTCGCGGCCGGCCAGGGAGATGGCGCCCAGGGATTCGGGCTCGTCGCACTCGCCGTCGCCCATGAAGCACCAGACCTTCTGCTTGCCGGCGGGGATGAAGCCGCGGCTTTCCAGGTACTTCATGAAGCGCGCCTGGTAGATCGCCTGGATCGGGCCCAGGCCCATGGACACGGTGGGGAACTGCCAGAAGTCCGGCATCAGCCACGGGTGCGGGTAGGAGGACAGGCCGTTGCCGTCCACTTCCTGGCGGAAGTTGTTCAACTGGTCCTCGCTGATGCGCCCTTCGAGGAAGGCGCGGGCATAGACGCCGGGGGAGGCGTGGCCCTGGAAGAACACCAGGTCGCCGCCGTGCTCGTCGGTCGGGGCCTGGAAGAAGTAGTTGAAGCCGATGTCGTAGAGCGTCGCGGAGGAAGCGAAGGAGGAGATGTGACCGCCCAGATCCGGGTCGTGCTTGTTCGCCTTCATCACCATGGCCAGCGCGTTCCAGCGGACCAGCGAGCGAATGCGGCGTTCCATGAACAGGTCGCCGGGCATGCGTGCTTCGTGGGTCACCGGGATGGTGTTGCGGTAGGGCGTGGTGATGGCGTAGGGCAGTTGGGTGCCGGACCGGCTGGCCAGCTCGCCCATGCGGGTCATCAGGTAATGGGCGCGGTCTTCACCTTCACGGTCCAGGACCGATTCCAGGGCGTCCAGCCATTCCTGGGTTTCGACGGGATCGAGGTCTTGCATGGCTTGCTCCAGGGCGGAAAGGCTTCCAGAATCGAAAGCCAGTAGATCGTTGCCGATAGCCGCGCCGGCCTCGTGGGCGACGCCGCGAATTCTTGGAAGTGCACCGGGGGGGGTTCCGGCGGGTTGTAGTTTTACTACAAAACGCGATTGGATACAGCCCTTGGGCGAAAAAAGTTAGTAGTAAAACTACAGGCGCCCGAATGGCGGGGCTTCCGCGGGGTTGCCGTTCATCAGGATCGATGCATGACTCTGCCGTCCCGGGCCGCCTTGCCGGCCACCTTGAAGCCCCTCGCCGAGCGCGCGGGGCAGACCTTCAGTACCGCCGTGGCCGATCTTCCCGCCGAAAGCGCCGCCCTTCATGAGCAGTGGTCCGCCGAGCGCCACGCCGACTTCGCCCAGGTCTGCGCCGCCAGCGACTTCGTCGCCGAGCAGGCGGCGCGCGATGCCGCGGGTTTCCTCGAGCTGGTGGCCAGCGGCCGGCTGGACCGGCCGTTGGAGCGCGGCGAGATGCGCGCGCAACTGGAGGCGCTGCTGGCCGACTGCGCCGACGAGGACGAGCTGGGCCGCCGCCTGCGCCGCTTCCGCCGGCGCCAGCAGGTGCGCATCGTCTGGCGCGATCTGACCCGCGGCAGCGACCTGACCGGCACCTGCCGCGACCTTTCCGACCTCGCCGACACCTGCATCGACCTGGCCTACCGCTGGCTCTATGAAAGGCACTGCCAGCAGTTCGGCACGCCCATCGGCCACCGCTCCGGCCTGCCGCAGCAGCTGGTGGTGCTGGGCATGGGCAAGCTCGGCGCCGGCGAGCTGAACCTGTCCTCGGACATCGACCTGATCTTCGGCTACCCCGAGGGCGGCGAGACCCAGGGCGCCCGCCGCGCCCTGGACAACCAGGAGTTCTTCACCCGCCTGGGGCAGAAGCTGATCAAGGCGCTGGACGCCATCACCGTCGAAGGCTTCGTCTTCCGCGTCGACATGCGCCTGCGCCCCTACGGCTCCAGCGGCCCGCTGGTGCACAGCTTCGCCGCGCTGGAGCAGTACTACCAGGACCAGGGCCGCGACTGGGAACGCTACGCGATGATCAAGGCGCGGGTGGTCGGCGGCGACCAGGACGCCGGCCAGCGCCTGCTGGAGCTGCTGCGGCCGTTCGTCTACCGGCGCTACCTGGACTTCTCGGCCATCGAGGCGCTGCGCAACATGAAGCAGCTGATCCAGCAGGAGGTGCGGCGCAAGGGCATGAGCGAGAACATCAAGCTCGGCGCCGGCGGCATCCGCGAGGTGGAATTCATCGCCCAGGCCTTCCAGCTGATCCACGGCGGCCGCGACCTGAGCCTGCAGCAGCGGCCGCTGCTGCGGGTGCTGGCGACCCTGGAGGGGCAGGGCTACCTGCCGCCGCAGGTGGTCGCCGAGCTGCGCGAGGGCTACCAGTTCCTGCGCTACGCCGAGCACGCCCTGCAGGCCATCGACGACCGGCAGACGCAGATGCTGCCGGAGGACGAGCTGTCGCGCATCCGCGTGGCCTTCATCATGGGCTTCGCCAACTGGTCGGCGTTCCACGAGGCGATCAACCACTGGCGCGAGCGCGTCGACTGGCACTTCCGCCAGGTGATCGCCGACCCCGACGAGGACGAGAGCGGCGAGAACGAGGGCGCCACGCCCGGCGCCGAGTGGCTGCCGCTGTGGGAAGAGCAGATGGACGAGGAGTCCGCCTGCCGGCAGCTGGCCGAGGCCGGCTTCGCCGAGCCGGCGGCGGCCTTCAAGCGGCTCATCGACCTGCGCCACGGCAACCAGGTGCGCGCCATGCAGCGCCTGGGCCGCGAGCGCCTGGACGCCTTCGTGCCGCGCCTTTTGAACATGCTCGCCGAGCACGAGAAGCCGGACCTGACCCTGGAGCGCGTGCTGCCCCTGGTGGAGGCGGTGGCGCGGCGCTCGGCCTACCTGGTGCTGCTCACCGAGAACCCCGGCGCCCTGGAGCGGCTGCTGACGCTGTGCGCGGCCAGCCCGATGGTGGCCGAGCAGATCGCCAGGTTCCCCATCCTGCTCGACGAGCTGCTCAACGAGGGCCGCCTGCTGCGCCCGCCGCTGGCGCCGGAGCTGGCCGCCGAGCTGCGCGAGCGGCTGATGCGCATCCCCGAGGACGACCTCGAACAGCAGATGGAGACCCTCCGTCACTTCAAGCTGGCCCATGGCCTGCGCGTGGTGGCCTCGGAAATCGCCGGCACCCTGCCGCTGATGAAGGTCAGCGACTACCTGACCTGGCTCGCCGAGGCCATCCTCGAACAGGTCCTGGCCCTGGCCTGGCACCAGTTGGTGCAGCGCCACGGCCGGCCGCTGCGGGCCGACGGCACGCCCTGCGACACCGACTTCATCATCGTCGGCTACGGCAAGGTCGGCGGCCTGGAGCTGGGCCACGGCTCGGACCTGGACCTGGTGTTCATCCACGACGGCGACCCGCAGCGCGAGACCGACGGCGCCAAGCCCATCGACGGCTCGCAGTTCTTCACCCGCCTGGGGCAGAAGATCATCCACTTCCTCACCGCCCAGACCACCTCCGGTGCGCTCTACGAGGTGGACATGCGCCTGCGCCCCAGCGGCGCCGCCGGCCTGCTGGTGAGTTCGCTGGCGGCCTTCCAGGCCTACCAGCAGAACGAGGCCTGGACCTGGGAGCACCAGGCCCTGGTGCGCGCCCGCGTGCTGGCCGGCAGCCCGCGCGTGGCCGAAGCCTTCGAGGGCATCCGCGCCGCGGTGGTGGGGCGCCATCGCGACCTGGCCGAGCTGCGCCGCGAGGTCAGCGAGATGCGCGCGAAGATGCGCGACAACCTGGGCACCCCCGCGACCGCCGCCGGCACCGCGCCGAATGCCTTCGAAGCCGCGGCGCCCTTCGATCTCAAGCAGGATGCCGGTGGTATCGTCGATATCGAATTTATGGTGCAATATGCGGCCCTTGCCTGGTCGTGGCAGCACCCTGGGTTGCTGCAGTTCACCGACAACATCCGCATCCTGGAAGGGTTGGAGCGGGCTGGCCTGATCGCCAGCGAGGACGTCCGTTTCCTGCAGGAGGCCTACAAGGCCTATCGCGCAGCCGCGCACCGTCTGGCGCTGCAGAAACAGCCAGGGGTAGTGGGCGGCGACCGTTTCCATGAAGAGCGCCGCGGAGTGATGCGGGTCTGGCGCGAGCTCGAGCTCGCCTGATCCCGGGCAGTACGCACAGGTCGCCGGCGGGGCTGGGTTCCGCGGCGACCGGACGACGAATTTCTGTGAGGAGCTGGCAAATATGTCGATGGCCGATCGTGATGGCGTGATCTGGTATGACGGCGAACTGGTGCAGTGGCGCGAGGCGACCACCCACGTTCTGACCCACACCCTGCACTACGGCATGGGCGTGTTCGAGGGCGTGCGCGCCTACGACACCCCGCAGGGCACCGCGATCTTCCGCCTGCAGGCCCACACCGACCGTCTCTTCGACTCGGCGCACATCATGAACATGAAGATGCCGTTCACCAAGGAAGAGATCAACGAAGCGACCCGCGCCGCGGTCCGCGAGAACAACCTGGAAAGCGCCTACATCCGCCCGATGGTGTTCTACGGAAGCGAAGGCATGGGCCTGCGCGCCGCCGGCCTGAAGGTCCACGTGATAGTCGCCGCCTGGCACTGGGGCGCCTACATGGGCGACGACGCCCTGGAGCAGGGCATCAAGGTGCGCACCAGCTCCTTCACCCGCCACCACGTGAACATCTCGATGACCCGCGCCAAGTCCAACGGCGCCTACATCAACTCGATGCTGGCCCTGCAGGAAGCCATCTCCGGCGGCGCCGACGAGGCCATGATGCTGGACCCCGAAGGCTACGTGGCCGAGGGTTCGGGCGAGAACATCTTCATCATCAAGGACGGCGTGATCTACACCCCGGAAGTCACCGCCTGCCTGAACGGCATCACCCGCAACACCGTGCTGACCCTGGCCGACGAGCTGGGCATCAAGGTGGTGGAGAAGCGCATCACCCGCGACGAGGTGTACATCGCCGACGAGGCCTTCTTCACCGGCACCGCCGCCGAAGTCACCCCGATCCGCGAGGTGGACGGCCGGCAGATCGGCATCGGCCGCCGCGGCCCGGTGACCGAGCAACTGCAGAAGGCCTACTTCGACCTGGTCACCGGCAAGACCAGCGCCCATCCGGAGTGGCGCACACTGGTACGATAAGCTGCAAGCATCGAGCCTCAAGCCGCAAGCGGGAGCACTTCCGGCTTGCGGCTTGAAGCTTTCAGCTTGAAGCTTCCCGACTATGAATATTCTGATCGTAGGTCCCTCCTGGGTCGGCGACATGGTGATGGCGCAGACGCTCTTCGAGTGCCTGAAGCGCGAACACCCCGACTGCCAGATCGACGTGCTGGCGCCCGACTGGAGCCGGCCGATCCTCGAACGCATGCCCGAAGTGCGCCAGGCCCTGAGCTTCCCGCTCGGCCACGGCGTGCTCGACGTCGCCGCGCGCCGGCGCATCGGCAAGTCCCTGGTTGGCCGGTACGACCAGGCGATCCTCCTGCCCAACTCGCTCAAGTCCGCCCTGGTGCCGTTCTTCGCCGGCATTCCCCGGCGCACCGGCTGGAAGGGCGAGATGCGCTACGGCATGCTCAACGACATCCGCAAGCTCGACAAGCAGCGCTACCCACTGATGATCGAGCGCTTCATGGCCCTGGCCTACCCGCCGGGCACCGAGCTGCCCAGGCCCTACCCGCAGCCGCGCCTGGCCATCGACCCGGCCAGCCGCGACGCGGCCCTGGCCAAGTTCGGCCTGAGCCTGGACCGCCCGGTGCTGGCGCTGTGCCCCGGCGCCGAGTTCGGCGAGGCCAAGCGCTGGCCGGCGGAATACTACGCCAAGGTCGCCGAGGCGAAGATCCGCGCCGGCTGGCAGGTGTGGATCTTCGGCTCGAAGAACGACCACCCCGGCGGCGAGGACATTCGCTCGCGGCTGATCCCCGGCCTGCGCGAGGAGTCGCTGAACCTCGCCGGCGAAACCGCCCTGGCCGAGGCCATCGACCTGATGTCCTGCGCATCCGCCGTGGTCAGCAACGACTCCGGCCTGATGCACGTGGCCGCCGCGCTGAACCGCCCGCTGGTGGCGGTGTACGGCTCCACCTCGCCGCAGTTCACTCCGCCGCTGGCCGATGCCGTGGAAATCGTCCGCCTGGGCCTGGAATGCAGCCCCTGCTTCGACCGCGTGTGCCGCTTCGGCCACTACAACTGCCTGCGCGAGCTGCCGCCGTCGATGGTGCTGCAGGCGCTCGACCGCCTGGTCGCGGACCCGGTCGACGTCGAATGAGGGTACTGCTGATCAAGACGTCGTCCCTGGGCGACGTCATCCATACCCTGCCGGCGCTCACCGACGCCGCCCGGGCCATCCCCGGCATCCAGTTAGACTGGGTGGTCGAGGAGGGCTTCGCCGAGATCCCGGCCTGGCACCCGGCGGTGGCCCAGGTCATCCCGGTGGCCATCCGGCGCTGGCGCAAGAACCTCTGGCAGACCCTGAAGAACGGCGAGTGGCGGCGCTTCAAGAAACGCCTGCGCGAGGTCGACTACGACCTGGTGATCGATGCCCAGGGCCTGCTCAAGAGCGCCTGGCTGACGCGCTACGCGAAGAAGGTGCCGGTCGCCGGGCTGGACAGGGAGTCCGCGCGCGAGCCGGCGGCCAGCCGCTTCTACGACCGCGGCTACCGCGTCGCCTGGGGCCAGCATGCGGTGGAGCGCGTGCGCCAGCTGTTCGCCCAGGCGCTGGACTATCCATTGCCCGCGGGCGTCGGCGACTACGGGCTGGACCGCGGCCTGCTGATCGATCAGAGCGCCGGCGAGCCTTATCTGGTCTTCCTGCACGGCACCACCTGGGTCACCAAGCACTGGCCCGAGGCCTACTGGCGCGAGCTGGCCGAGCGCATGGGCGAGCGCGGCTGGTCGGTCAGGCTGCCCTGGGGCAACGACAACGAGCGCCAGCGCGCCGAGCGCATCGCCCAGGGCTTGGAAAACGCCTCGGTGCTCCCCAAATTATCCCTCGCAGGCATGGCCAAGGTCCTGGCCGGCGCTTCCGCCTGCGTGGCGGTGGACACCGGGCTCGGACACCTGGCCGCCGCCCTGGACGTGCCGACGCTGTCGCTTTTCGGCCCGACCAATCCCGGGCTGACCGGCGCCTACGGGCGTTCCCAGGTGCACCTGGCCAGCGACTGGCCCTGCGCACCCTGCCTGCAGAAGACCTGCACCTACCAGCCGACGGCCGAAGACAAGCGCCAGTTCGACCTGCGGCAAGAGCAGCCCCTGTGCTTCACGCGCCTGAACCCGCAGCGCGTGGCACTGCAACTGGAGGCGCTGCTGCTGGCCCCGGAGACGCTTCGATGAAACTGGCTTTCGTCCTGTACAAGTACTTCCCGTTCGGCGGGTTGCAGCGCGACTTCATGCGCATCGCCCTTGAATGCCAGAAGCGCGGCCATGCCATCCGCGTCTACACGCCGATCTGGGAAGGCGAGGTGCCGCCCGGCTTCGACGTGCGCGTGGCGCCGGTCAAGGCACTGTTCAACCATCGCCGCAACGAGAAGTTCAGTGCCTGGCTGGCCGCGGACCTGGCCCGCGACCCGGTGGACCGGGTGATCGGCTTCAACAAGATGCCCGGCCTTGACGTCTACTACGCCGCCGACGGCTGCTTCGAGGACAAGGCGCAGACCCTGCGCAACCCGGTCTACCGCCGCTGGGGCCGCTACAAGCACTTCGCCGACTACGAGCGGGCGGTGTTCGCCCCCGGGTCGAAGACCGAGGTGCTGATGATCTCCGAGGTCCAGCAGCCGCTGTTCATCAAGCACTACCACACCCCGATCGAGCGCTTCCACCTGCTGCCCCCGGGCATCGCCCAGGACCGCCGGGCGCCGGCCAACGCCGCGGAAATCCGCGCCGACTTCCGCCGCGAGTTCGAGCTGGCCGACGACGACCTGCTGCTGGTGCAGATCGGCTCGGGCTTCAAGACCAAGGGCCTGGACCGCAGCCTCAAGGCCCTGGCGGCGCTGCCGCGGGCGCTGCGCAAGCGCACCCGGCTGATCGCCATCGGCCAGGACGACCCCAGGCCCTTCCTGCTGCAGGTCAAGGCCCTGGGCCTGTCGGACCAGGTGCAGATCCTCAAGGGCCGCAGCGACATCCCGCGCTTCCTGCTCGGCGCCGACCTGCTGATCCACCCGGCCTACAACGAGAACACCGGCACCGTGCTGCTGGAGGCCGTGGTGGCCGGGCTGCCGGTGCTGGTCACCGACGTCTGCGGCTACGCCCACTACATCGCCGAGGCCGATGCCGGCCGCGTGGTGCCTTCGCCCTTCGAGCAGGACGCCTTCAACCGCATGCTGGCGCAGATGCTCGAAGACGACGCGGCGCGCGCCGCCTGGTCGCGCAACGGCCTGGCCTTCGCCGACACGGCGGACCTGTACTCCATGCCGCAGCACGCCGCGGACGTGATCCTGCAGGAGCGCCCATGAACACCCCTCTCCCCGGCTTCCCTGTAGGAGCGAGCTTGCTCGCGAACGCTTCCGCGCCGGACAGGTTCGCGAGCAAGCTCGCTCCTACGAAGGGTTTCCGCCATGAAGCTTGAGCTGCACGAGCCCTTCAAGCGCCTGTGGGCCGGCAAGGACCCCTTCGTCGAGGTGGAGCGCCTGCAGGGCAAGGTCTACCGCGAGCTGGAAGGCCGCCGCACCCTGCGCACCGAGGTCGACGGCCGTGGCTACTTCGTCAAGATCCACCGCGGCATCGGCTGGGGCGAGATCTTCAAGAACCTGCTCAGCGCCAAGCTCCCGGTGCTCGGCGCCGGCCAGGAGCAGCGCGCCCTGGAGCGGCTGCACCAGGCGGGCGTCGCGACCATGACCGCGGTGGCCTATGGCGAGCGCGGCAGCGACCCGGCGCGCCAGCACTCGTTCATCGTCACCGAGGAGCTGGCCCCCACCATCGACCTCGAACAGCTCTCGCTGAACTGGCTGCGCGAGCCGCCGGCGCCGCGCTTCAAGCGCGCGCTGATCGACGAAGTGGCGAAGATGGTCGGCACCATGCACCGCGCCGGGGTGAACCACCGCGACTGCTACATCTGCCACTTTCTGCTGCACACCGACCGGGCGCCGACGCCCGACGACCTGCGCCTGTCGGTGATCGACCTGCACCGCGCCCAGACCCGCGCCGCCACGCCGCGCCGCTGGCGCGACAAGGACCTGGCCGCGCTGTACTTCTCGGCGCTGGACATCGGCCTGACGCAACGCGACAAGCTACGCTTCCTGCGCGGTTACTTCCGCAAGCCCCTGCGCGACATCCTCCGCGAGGAGGCCGCGCTGCTCGCCTGGATGGAGCGCAAGGCCGCCAGACTCTACGATCGCAAGCAGCGCTACGGAGACCTGCTCTGATGTCGGGCTGGACCCTGGAACCCGCCTACAGCCACCTGTCCGCCGACTTCGGCAGCCTGGACGCGGTGTTCGCCCTGCAGGGCGAGCGCCTGACCAAGGACCCCAAGTCCGAAGTGATCCGCATCGAGCGCGACGGCGTGCGCTACTACGTCAAGCGCTACAACAGCGCCGGCAAGGGTTACCACCGCTACCTGGCGCGGCCGCGGATCAAGGCCGAGTGGCAGAACCTCAAGCAGTTCGCCAAGTGGGGCATCCCCACCGCCGAAGTGGTGGCCTGGGGCCTGGAGCGCCGGCGCGGCGCCTTCGTCCGCGGCGCCATGATCACCCGCGAGGTGCCGGACACCGAGGACCTGGCCGCGCTGGCCCGGCGCGACGACCCGCGCCTGCGCGACCGCGCCTGGGTCGACCACGTCAGCCGGCAGCTGGCGGCGCACACGCGGCTGATGCACGACCACCACTTCACCCACAACGACCTGAAGTGGCGCAACATCCTGGTCGATTCCGCCGGCACCGTGTATTTCATCGACTGCCCGATCGGCGACTACTGGGTCAGCTTCATGCTGCGCCACCGCATCACCAAGGACCTGGCGACCCTGGACAAGGTGGCCAAGCACCACCTCTCCGCCACCCAGCGCCTGCGCTTCTATCTGCAGTACCGCCGGCGCGAGCGGCTGAACGCCTCGGACAAGCAGCGCGTCCGGCGCATCGCCCATTTCTACGAGGGACGCGAGTGAACGACTTCATCGCCGACGACGACCGCGAGCGCCTGCAAAGCCAGGGCCTGGCCGGCTTCGACGCGCTCTGGACGCTGCCGCTGGAGGCGGTGGACGAGCCCAACACCGAGCGCGGCGGCTGGAGTAGCGTGTTCCGCCTGGAGCTGGAAGGCGGCGCCTACTACCTCAAGCGG
Source organism: Pseudomonas delhiensis (assembly GCF_900187975.1). Lineage (GTDB taxonomy): Bacteria > Pseudomonadota > Gammaproteobacteria > Pseudomonadales > Pseudomonadaceae > Pseudomonas > Pseudomonas delhiensis. The sequence continues at coordinate 132,959 of NZ_FZPC01000002.1, forward strand.
CAGAGCAACCACCTCACGCGCAGCCTGCTGCGCCCGGGCGGCGAGCCGACCTTCGCCCGCGAGTTCCGCAACATCCAGCGCTACCAGCAGCTGGGCATCCCAGCGTTGCAGGCAGCCTTCTTCGGCGAGCGCCGAGAGGGCGGCGAACGCCGCGCCATCCTGGTGACCCGCGCGCTGGACGGCTGGCGCGACCTGGACGCCTGGCTGAAGGACTGGTCCGGCCTGCCGCCCGAGCGCCGCCAGGCCATCCTGCACGCCTGCGGCATGCTCGCCCGGCGCCTGCACGAGGCCGGGCAGATGCACGGCTGCTTCTATCCCAAGCACATCTTCCTGCGCGAAGCCGGGGACGGCTTCCAGGCCTGCCTGATCGACCTGGAGAAGACCCGCCCGCTGTGGTTCGGCCTGCGCGACCGCGTCAAGGACCTGGAGCCGCTGCTGCGCCGCGCCCCCGACTGGAGCGAGGTGGACGTGCGCCAACTGCTCGCCGCCTACCTGGGCAGCGCGGCCAACGGCGCCGAGGTGGACCACTGGTACAAGCGCCTGGGCGCGCGCCGGCGCAAGAAGGAGAAACGCGGGTGAGGCTGGGCGAACTGCGAGGCGCCGGGCGCCAGCCGACGCTGCCGCTGCGGCTGGAACTGGCCGATGGCGCCGGCCCCGCCGAACTGCGCCTGGACAGCCTGCTGCGTGTGCTGCCGGGCCGGCGCTACGTCGGTGCAGGCAACTGGCGCGGGCGCCAGGTGCTGGCCAAGCTGCTGGTCGGCGGCAAGGCCGCGCGGCACTTCCAGCGCGAGCTGGCCGGCGTGCGCCTGCTCGCCGAGCAGGGCCTGACCACGCCGCTGCTGCTGGCCGACGGCCTGGGCGAAGGCGAGGGCGGCTGGCTGCTCTTCGAATTCCTCGACGGCGCCGAAAGCCTCGGCGACGCCTGGCGCGCGGTGGAGGCCGAGTTGGCGCTGTCCGACGCCCAGCAGGCGGTGCTCGGCGAGGCCCTGGCGGCCATCGCCGAGCTGCACGCCAAGGGCCTTTGGCAGGAAGACCTGCACCTGGACAACCTGCTGCGCCACGACGGCCGCCTGTACCTGATCGACGGCGCCGGCATCCGCGCCGAGACGCCCGGCCAGCCGCTGTCGCGCAAGCAGGTGCTGGAAAACCTCGGGGTGTTCTTCGCCCAGCTGCCGGCCAGCCTCGACCCCTTCCTCGAAGAGCTGCTGGTGCACTACCTGCTGGTCAACGGCGAGCACGCGCTGCCGCTGGAGGCCCTGCAGAAGGAGATCGCCCGGGTGCGCCGCTGGCGCGTCGCCGACCTGCTGAAGAAGATCGGCCGCGACTGCAGCCTGTTCAGCGTGCGCCGCGGCGCCTTCGGCCTGCGCGCGGTGCGTCGCGAAGAGGAAGCCGGCCTGGCGCCGCTGCTGGCCGAGCCGGACGCTTTCATTGACCGGGGGCATGTCTACAAGACCGGTGGTGCCGCTACCGTGGCGAAAGTGGAGCTGGCTGGCCGGCCGCTGGTAGTGAAACGTTACAACATCAAGAACCTGCTGCACTGGCTCAAGCGCTTCTGGCGCCCCAGCCGCGCCTGGGCCTCCTGGCGCGAAGGCAACCGCCTGGAAGCCCTCGGCATCGCCACCGCGAAACCCCTGGCGGTGCTGGAACGGCGCTGGCTGTGGCTGCGCGGGCCGGCCTTCCTGATTACCGATTACCTGGGCGGGCAGGATATAATCGCCCGTTTCAAACCCCATCTGGACGATCCGGACGGGGCCGGCATGCCGCCGGAGGCCGAGCTGAAGGCCCTGGACAGCCTGTTCGCGGCGCTGCGGCGCGAGCGCATCAGCCACGGCGACCTCAAGGGCCACAACCTGTTCTGGCAGGGCGAGGGCGACGGGGGGCGCTGGGCGCTGATCGACCTCGACGCCATGCACAAGCACCACGGCCAGGCCGGTTTCGAACGCGCCTACGCCCGCGACCGCGCACGTTTCCTGCGCAACTGGCCGCAGGACAGCGCGCTCCACCGGCTGCTGGATGAACGCATACCCAAGGCCGGCGTCCAAGCGCAAGACCGACCCGGGAAGTGAAGGCTCCGACGAGCCGACGAAGATCATCGCCTGGGCCCCGCTGACGGGGCCGGGCTTTACCAAGAGGCAACACCAGTGGCATTGACCATCCTCGGCCTGTCCGGCGCCGTAAGCCATGACCCTTCCGCCGCCCTGTACATCGACGGCAAGCTGGTCGCGGCGGTCGAAGAAGAGCGCTTCGTCCGCGACAAGCACGCGAAGAACCGCATGCCCTACGAGTCGGCGAAGTTCTGCCTGGAGCAGGCCGGGATCAAGCCGTCCGACGTCGACGTGGTAGCCATTCCCTTCGCCCCCATCAGCCTGTTCGGCAAGGCCCGCTGGCACTACGCCAAGCGCTACGCCTACGCCCCGGACCGCGCGCTGGACGCCATCCTGCTCGGCAACCGCCGCTACAAGCGCTACTACAAGCGCATCCAGTGGTGCCTGCAGCAACTGGGCTTCGACCTGAAGAAGGTCAAGATCCAGCCGGTGGAACACCACCTGGCCCACGCCTCCAGCGCCTACCACTGCTCCGGCTTCAAGGAGAAGACGGCGATCCTCGGGATCGACGGCAAGGGCGAGTACGCCACCACCTTCTTCGGCTACGGCGAGAACGGCAAGATCCACAAGATCAAGGAATTCTACGACCCGGATTCCCTCGGCGGCCTGTACGGCGCGCTGACCGAGTACCTCGGCTTCGACATGCTCGACGGCGAGTTCAAGGTCATGGGCATGGCGCCCTATGGCGACGCCAGCAAGTACGATTTCTCGCGCCTGGCCAAGTTCGAGAACGGCGAGCTGATCATCAACACCGACTACGCCAACGTCATCGGTTTGCGCCGCTACAAGGAAAAGGGCAAGGGCTACTACTTCTCGCCCAAGCTGATCGAGTGGCTGGGGCCCAAGCGCGAAGGCGACATCGCCGACGACCCGTACATCCACTACGCCGCCAGCATCCAGGCGCTGTTCGAGAAGCTGGCGCTGGAGATGATGGACTACTACCTGGGCGACATCCTCCGCGAGACCGGCAAGATCGCCTTCGCCGGCGGCTGCGCGCTGAACGTCAAGCTGAACCAGAAGATCATCGCCCGCCCCGAGGTCAAGGAGCTGTACGTGCAGCCCGCGGCCAGCGACGCCGGCACCGCGGTGGGCGCCGCCGCCTACGTCTCCTGGGAGCGTGGCGTGCCGGTGGAGAAGATGGAGCACGTCTACCTCGGCCCGGCCTACAGCAACGAAGACGTCATCGCCGCCTGCGCCCGCCACGCGGCGGCGCCGGCCTGGCGCAAGATCGACAACGTGCCCGAGCTGATCGGCAAGGTGCTGGCCGACGGCAACCCGGTGGCCTGGTTCCAGGGCCGCATGGAGTTCGGCCCGCGCGCCCTGGGCGGGCGTTCCATCCTCGGCTGCCCGAGCGTGCCGGGCGTGGCCGACCGGATCAACGCGCAGATCAAGTTCCGCGAGCGCTGGCGGCCGTTCTGCCCGTCGATGCTGGATACCGTCGGCCCGCAGATGTTCAGGATCGACCACCCGGCGCCGTTCATGACCTTCACCTTCGAGGTCAACGAGGAGTGGAAGACCCGCGTGCCGGAAGTCGTCCACGAGGACGGCACCTCCCGCGCCCAGGTGCTCAAGCGCGAGTTCAACCCGCGCTACTACGACCTGATGAAGGAGCTGGAGAAGCTCACCGGCAACGGCGTGGCGCTGAACACCTCGCTGAACCGCCGCGGCGAACCGATGATCTGCTCGCCGACCGACGCGCTGAACATGTTCTACGGTTCGGACCTGCAGTACCTGATCATGCAGGACATCCTGGTGGTCAAGGAAGGCGCGGCGGCCTATGACTCGCTCGGCTGAACCGCGGGTCCTGCAGTTCTGCCACGGCTATGACGGGCCCTTCCTGGATTGCGCCCGTCAGTACGCCAGCCTGTTCGCCGGCACCGGCTACCGGGTGACCACGGTGTTCCTCACCGGCGCGCCCGACGCCGAGGTGGCCGCCGGCTGCGCCAGCGACGAGGTGCTGTTCCTCGACTACAGCTCGAAGGACGTGCGCGGCCTCAAGCTGCGCGCCATCCGCGACCTGCGCGAGATCGCCCGCTCGCGGGACTTCCGCTTCTGCATCGCGCACCGCTTCAAGCCGACCTGGGTGGCCATGCTCGCCACCCGCCTGCCGGTGATCGGCGTGCACCACGGCTTCGGCGACTACCGCCGGCTCGGCCGCAAGCTGTTCGCCAAACTGTTCGCCAAGCGCCTGAGCCTGCTGGCGGTGTCCAACGCGGTGCGCGACGAGCTGCGCCAGTGCCTGCCGGCCTGGCCGGCCGAGCGCATCGAGACGCTGTACAACCGCGTCGACGTCGACGCCCTGCAGGCCGAGCAGGTGGAGCGCTACCCGGCGCGCCAGCACCTGCGCCTGGCGGACAACGCCTGGGTGGTCGGCAACGTCGGCCGCCTGCACCCGGACAAGGACCAGGCCACGCTGCTGCGCGGCTTCGCCGCGGCGCTGCCGCAGCTGCCGCCGGCCGCGCTGCTGGCGATCCTCGGCAAGGGCCGCCTGGAGGAAGACCTCAAGGAACTGGCCCGCGAGCTGGGCATCGCCGAACGGGTGCTGTTCCTCGGCCAGGTGCCGGACGCGCGGCGCTACTTCAAGGCCTTCGACGTCTTCGCCCTGAGTTCCGACCACGAGCCCTTCGGCATGGTCCTGCTGGAGGCCATGGCCGCCGGCGTGCCGCTGATCTCCACCGCCGGCGGGGGCACCGGCGAGATCGTCGAAGGCCTGGGCATCCTCTTCCCGCTGCGCGACGACGCGGCGCTGGCCCAGGGCCTGGGGCACCTGGCCGCGCTGGACCGGCAGCAGCGCGAAGCCTGCGCCCGGCTGATGGACGAGCGCCTGCGTAGCCGCTTCTCCGACGAGGCGGTGCGCCGGGAGTTCTGGAGCCTGCCGCTGGTCCGCGCGCTGACGCGCGGTGCTTCCGAATAGACTGCCCGCTGGCCGGGATGCGAAAAGGTGAGTCTTGAAAGTCCTGTTTCTGGTTCAGAAAGAACAACGCGCCATTCTCGACCGCCTCTACGACGGCATCGCCGAACACTGCGAATGCGACCTGCGCTGGCTGAGCAGTGACGAGCAGGCCAACCTGCGCCGCTACTTCCGCGAGCAGGTGGACGTCACGCGCTACGACCGCATCCTGTTCTTCCTGCGCTTCAAGAAGGAAATGCGCCAGGCTTCCTTCATCGCCAGCGTGCCGAACCTGGTGATCCTCGAACACGACGCCTACCAGAACTACATCCCCTGCAAGTACACCGGCAAGTTCAGCGCCCACTACCGGCGCATGCCCTGGGCGCGGGTGATCAGCTCCGGCGCGGTGGTCGCCCGGCGCCTGCGCGAGGAAGGCTTCGACGCCGTCTTCGTGCCCAAGGGCTACGACCAGGACCTGCTCCACGACCTGGGCCGCGAGCGCGACATCGAGCTGGCCTTCGTCGGCAGCACCGGCAGCGTGGCCTACAGCGGGCGCAAGGCGCTGCTGGACGAACTGGGCAAGGTGGAGAACCTGCTGGTCACCAAGACCAACTCCGGCGCGGACTACCTGAACACGCTCAACCGCATCCGCTTCTTCGTCAGCGCGGACGTCGGCATGGGCGAGTACATGATCAAGAACTTCGAGGCCATGGCCTGCGGCTGCGTGCTTTTCGCCTACGATCAGGGGGAAGAGGAGAACCGCGCGCTGGGCCTGGCCGACATGCAGAACGTCGTCTTCTACCGCGACATCCCCGAGCTGCGCCGCAAGCTGCAGGTGCTGCGCGAGGACCCCGCCCTGGCCGCGCGCATCGCCGAACAGGGCCGCCGGCTGGCCGGGGAAGGCTTCGGTTTCAGCCGCATCGGGGCGCGCATCGTCGAGGCGATGGCACCACCCTTGCGCCCTCGCCCGCAACCGGGCAGGCTGGAACGATTACGCCGGGCCTTGGGAATTTGAACATTCATGCGTCGAAGCTTTCGCGGCGGCCGTCGGGGCCGGAGGTGGTCGTGGCCAAGCCGCTGATCTCCGTGCTGGTACCCTGTTACAACCGCGAACGCTACATCGAGGAGGCACTGCTGAGCATCCTCGCGCAGGACTACCCGAACTTCGAGCTGATCGTCGTCGATGACGGCTCCCAGGACGCCAGCGCCGAGAAGATCGAGGCCTTGCGCCAGCGCTACGGTTTCCAGTTCTACCGGCAAGCCAACCAGGGCGTGAGCGCCGCCCTGAACACGGCCCTGGGCCATGCCCGTGGCGAGTTCATCGCCACCCCCGACTCCGACGATGTGATGCTGCCGGGCCGCCTGTCGCTGCAGGCCGCCTACCTCGAGGCGCATCCCCAGGTGGGCTGCGTCGGCGCGCGGGTGATCTACGTCGACGCCGAAGGCCGGCGGCTGAAGGCCGAGGAGGGCAAGCCGCTGCGCAGCTACAGCTTCGTCGAGCTGCTGTCCCGCGCCCATGCCATCGGCGCCCCCGTGGCCATGTATCGACGCGAGGCGCTGGACCGTGCCGGTGGCTATGACCCGGAGATTCGCATCCAGGATTTCCAGATCACCCTGAAGATCGCCCACCTGGGTTATCGCACGGATGTGCTGCCGGAGCTGGTGACGCTCTACCGCAGGCACTCGGGCAACATGTCCAAGACCGCCTACCAGCGGCAGCTCGACTACGACCTGATGGCCATCGCCCCCTACCGCGGCCAGCCCGGCTACTCGCAGGGTTTCACCTGCGTGATCAACAAGGCGCTCAAGCACTCGGTGGTGTCGGACAAGGCCTATGCCCTGCGGCTTCTGCTGAGGCTGCCGCCGTGGCGCTGGAACCGCGTGACCTGGCGCCGCCTGCGCCACCTGTTGTTCAAGTTCCACGAGGGATGAGCGCGTTCGGGATGAAGTCGATGTTATTGCAGGCATGGCAGACCTGGCGGCCCGCCGCGGGCCGGGGCGGCGTGCCTGTCGCCCGCCGGGACCGCGTGGCCGAGGCGATGCTGGGGTTCGGTGTGTTCTGGACCCTCGCCGGGGTGCTGCTGACGCCGACCATGAAGTTCTACTACACCACGGTGGCGCTGTTCGTGTACCTGCCGGCGCTCTGGCTGGTGATCGCCCGCCGCGCCGAACTGGGGCGGCTGATCGGTGAGCGCAGGGAAATGTGGTTGTTCTTGGCGCTGTTCGCCTGGGCCAATCTCTCGCTGCTGTGGGCTGTCGGGGATTTCGACCGATTGTCGCGGGTCAAGCAGTCGAGCCTCTTCGTGTTGCTGGTCTGCGGCTGGTTGCTCTGGGCGCGGGCCAGCGAGCCACGCCTGCGCGGTACCCTGGTAGCGCTCGGCGTGCTCAACAGCCTCTATTGCCTGGCCGCGCTGCTCTGGGCCCCGGCCTACGCGCCCGGGCGCCTGAACGGCTTCGGTGGTTTCCTCGACAATCCCAATGCGGCCGCATACGCCACGGCTTTCCTGCTGGTGATGGCGCTGCCATTGCGCCCGGCGGGGCGCGGCTGGCGGCTGGCCTGGTTGCTGCTGCAGCTTCCCCCGCTGTTCTACGTCGCCCTGTGTGGCAGCCGCGGAGCGTTGCTGGCGCTGATGGCCACGGCGACGTTCTGCCTGGTGCTGCTGCCGGGCTGGCGCTGGCGCCTGGCTGCCCTGTCGACCCTGGTCGGCGGGGCCGCGCTGTTCTGCCTGGAGCCGAGCCTGATGGCACGGGGGGATTCGGAGCGGCTGGAACTGTTGCGCAGCGCCTTGCCGATCCTGCGCGAGCATTTCTGGATCGGCGTGGGCTATGGCACCACCTACGAGGTCCAGGGCTGGGCCGGCGGTTACCATGGCAGCACCCACAACTTCCTGCTGCATACCGCCTTGCAGTACGGGATTCCGGCGCTGCTCGTCTGGCTGCTGCTCTGGGCGATGCTGGGGCTGCGGGCCTGGCGTAGCCGCCATACGCAACTGGGCCTGGCGCTGCTGCTGCTGTGGGTCTTCGCCAGCGTGGCCATGCAGTTCGACGTGTTCAGCCTGTGGGAGCGCACCCGCGCCATGTGGCTGATGCCCTGGGCGGTATTCCTGCTCGGCCTGAGCCTGGAGCGCCCGGCTGGGGAGACCGGCGGCGAACTCAACCGGCGTTGAGGATGCCCTGCAGTTCGCGGGCGTCCCAGCGTACCTTGCCGTGGCGCAGGTAGCCCGCGCTCAGCTCGTTGCCCTTGTCCGCCAGCAACCACTGCCGATCCTCGGCGTAGCGCAGCATATGCGCGAAGTTGCGCTTGCGCTGCAGGCGGCCGAGGGCGCGGCGCTGGGTCTTCATGTCGGCGATGTCGATCAGCCCCAGTTCGCCCTGCGGGGTCTGCACCACGTTGCCCAGGTGCAGCGAGCGGAAGTACACGCCGCGTTCGTGTAGGCGGGCGATCAGCTCGCCCAGGCGCTCGCGCAGGGCGCCGCCGGCCTGGCCGGCGGCGATCAGCTGGCGCAGCGTCTGGCCCGGCAGCGGGCGGTAGTGCACCAGGTCGCGGGCGATGGCGGGCACGCGGTAGACGCCGATCACCTCGGGGCAGGGGATGCCCAGCCGCTGCAGGGCCAGGGCGTTGTCGGCGAAGCGCCGGGCGTAGGGGTAGAGCGCCGCCGAGGAGACCAGCCGCTTGCGCCGGAACAGCTTGACGAAGTTGCCGTCGGGCAGGCGCAGGACCTTGTCGCCATGCCCGTCGGCTTCCAGCACTGTGGCACCGGCGCGCAGCGATTCATAGGCGGGAAGGTCTAGCTGTTGCATACCGGGGTTCCTGGACGGGGCCGGCTATAGTAGCCCAGGCGCCGGGCAAACGAGAGGCCTGTGTTATAATCGCCGGCCTTTTCAGCGTGCGATTCTTTCATGACCGGCAAAGACACCGCAGAGCCCTCGAGCCTGAAGATCTACTTCCGCCTGCTCACCTACGTGCGGCCCTACTGGGGCATGTTCGCCCTGAGCATCGTCGGCTTCCTGATCTTCGCCGCCACCCAGCCGATGCTGGCCGGCATCCTCAAGTACTTCGTCGACGGCCTGACGCACCCGGACGCCAAGCTGTTCCCCAACGCCCCCTGGCCCTGGCTGCGCGACCTCTCGCTGCTCTACGCGGTGCCGCTGCTGGTGGTGCTGATCGCGGTCTGGCAGGGCATCGGCTCCTTCCTCGGCAACTACTACATCGCCCGCGTCTCCCTGGGCCTGGTGCACGACCTGCGGGTGGCGCTGTTCAACAACCTGCTGACGCTGCCCAACCGCTATTTCGACAGCCACAACTCCGGGCACCTGATCTCGCGCATCACCTTCAACGTGACCATGGTCACCGGCGCCGCCACCGACGCCATCAAGGTGGTGATCCGCGAAGGCATGACCGTGGTCTTCCTGTTCCTCTCGCTGCTGTACATGAACTGGAAGCTGACCCTGGTGATGGTCGCCATCCTGCCGGTCATCGCCCTGATGGTGACCAGCGCCAGCCGCAAGTTCCGCAAGCAGAGCAAGAAGATCCAGGTGGCCATGGGCGACGTGACCCACGTCTCCTCCGAGACCATCCAGGGCTACCGCGTGGTGCGCAGCTTCGGCGGCGAGGCCTACGAGCGCGAGCGCTTCCTCGACGTGAGCCGGGAGAACACCGAGAAGAACCTGCGCATGAACAAGACCTCGGCTATCTACACGCCGATGCTGCAACTGGTGATCTACAGCGCCATGGCCGTGCTGCTGTACCTGGTGCTGCTGCTGCGCGGCGACGCCACCGTCGGCGACCTGGTGGCCTACATCTCCATGGCCGGCCTGCTGCCCAAGCCGATCCGCCAGCTCTCGGAGGTCAGCTCGACCATCCAGAAGGGCGTGGCCGGCGCCGAGAGCATCTTCGAGCAGCTCGACGAGAAGCCCGAAGTGGACCACGGCAGCATCGAGAAGGAGCGCGTGCAGGGCCGGCTGGAAGTGAAGAACCTCAGCTTCACCTACCCGGGCAGCGAGAAGCGCGTGCTCAACGACCTCGACTTCAGCGTCGAGCCGGGGCAGATGGTCGCCCTGGTCGGCCGCTCCGGCAGCGGCAAGTCGACCCTGGCCAACCTCATCCCGCGCTTCTACGACCACAGCGAGGGCAAGATCCTCCTCGATGGCGTGGACGTCGAGGACTACCGCCTGCCCAACCTGCGCAAGCACATCTCGCTGGTCACCCAGCAGGTCAACCTGTTCAACGACAGCGTGCTCAACAACATCGCCTACGGCGACCTCGCCAGCAAGCCGCGCAGCGCGGTGGAGAAGGCCGCCGAGGACGCCTTCGCCCGCGAGTTCATCGACCGCCTGCCCGAAGGCTTCGACACCGAGGTGGGCGAGAACGGCGTGATGCTCTCCGGCGGCCAGCGCCAGCGCCTGGCGATCGCCCGCGCGCTGCTCAAGGACGCCCCGGTGCTGATCCTCGACGAGGCCACCTCGGCGCTGGACACCGAGTCCGAACGGCACATCCAGGCCGCCCTGGAGAAGGTCATGGAGGGCCGCACCACCCTGGTGATCGCCCACCGCCTGAGCACCATCGAGCGCGCCGACCTGATCCTGGTGATGGACCAGGGCCACATCGTCGAGCGGGGCACCCACGACGAGCTGATCGCCCTCAACGGCTACTACGCGCGCCTGCATGCCAGGCAGTTCGCCGACGAGCCGGCCGAGGACGGCATCGGCGAGTCGGCCTGAATGGCCCTGCTCGATCGCCTGCGCGTCGTCCGCGAGCGCGGCTGGACGCCCATCGACGCCGCGGCCTACGCCGAGGCCTGGCAGCGCTTCGGCGGCAGCGTGGCGACCCACCCGCAGGTGGTGGAGCGCCTGGCCGGCCTTGCCGGCATCCCGGTGCGCTACCTGGGCTGGGTCGCCGATGGCCAGCTGCGCGCCGCCATCCCCACCTGGGGCCGGCACCTGGCGCTGTCCAAGGAAGTGCTCAAGCGCGAAGGCAAGAAGGCGCTGTTCGACCTGGGCAACGCCGAGGTCATCCTGCCGGTCGCCGAGGACGCGCGCATCGCCCTGCGCCATCGGGTGCGCTACCTCTCCGAGCTGAACCAGCCGCAGGTGGCCGACGCCCGCCGGCAGGACGAGGAACTGGCGCTGAACCGCGCGCCGGCGGACTTCTCCAAGAAATTCCGCTACAACCAGCGCCGCGAGCTGCGCCTGCTGGAAGAGGCCGGCGGCGTGCTGCAGCCGATGGACGAGCTGGGCCCGGCCGAGCAGGCGCGCATCTACGCCGAGCTGTTCCAGCGCCGCTGGGGCTTCGAGGTGCCGGGCAAGGCGCGCCTGGCCGAGGTGCTCGGGCTGATGCGCGAGTTCATGCGCGGCTCGCTGGTGCGCCTGGACGGCGAGCCGGTGGCGATCCAGATTCTCTACCGCGTCGAGTCGCCGAAGTGGATCAGCGTCGAATACATCAACGGCGGCGTGGCCCCGGAGAACCGCGAGTTCAGCCCCGGCAGCGTGCTCACCCACGTCAACACCCAGCAGGCCTGGGCCGAGGCCGAGGCGCTGGGCAAGCCGCTACGCTATTCCTTCGGCCGCGCCGACCGCGAATACAAGGACCGCTGGTGCCACCGGGTGCCGGTGTTCCAGGTGTAACGGCACAACCCCGTCATTCCCGCGAACGCGGGAACCCAGTGGCTGTGTAGGAGCGGACTCCGTCCGCGATCGACCCCGGAGAACCCCATGAGCGCCCGCAAGCAGCAACTGCTCAAGAAACACCGCCGCAAGAAGCGCCTGGTGCTGCTGGCCGCCCTGCTGGCGCTGGTCGCCCTCGGCGTGTTCGCCCCCTGGTGGAGCCTGCCCCTGGCCGTGCTGCTGGGCTGGGTGGCCCACGAGGCCTGGTTCGCCGACCACCTGTTCTACTCGCCGCGCGACGACTACCGTTACGACTTCCCGGAAGGCCAGCTGAGCCTGCCGGCGTCCCTCGGCCCCCACGGCCTGCACGTCGCCACCGATGCGCTGCCGGGGGACCACGAGACGCTGCTGCTGCAGATCCGCGTCAGGGCCAACTGGCTGGGCCGCTGGCTCGACCCGCAGGTGCTGATCGAAGGCGGCGAGGGCATCGACCGCCAGGACTTCGAGCGCGGCGTGAACGGCGTGCGCTACCTCAACCTGTCCGGCCAGGGCGCGGCCCTGCGCGGTGGGCACCTGCGCATCCACGGCCGCCACTGCCGCCTCGACACCCAGGGCACCCTGCACGCCTTCCACAACCCGGACTACGCCGAACGCCGGCTGATGGTGATCGCGCCCCACGCCGACGACGCCGAACTGGCCGCCTTCGGCCTGTACAGCCGCGCCGCAGAGGTGAGCATCGTCACCCTCACCCAGGGCGAGATCGAGGCCGGGCACTACCAGCGCCTGGGCCTGGACCAGGCCGCCGCGGCGCGCCTGAAGGGCCGCCTGCGCACCTGGGACAGCCTGGCCGTGCCGCTGTGGGGCGGGGTGCCGGCCAGCCGCTGCGTGCAACTGGGCTACTACTGCCTGCAACTGCCGGCGATGTGCGGCGAACCGGACAAGGGCTTCGGCTCGCGGGAGTCCGGCGAGAGCGACGTCCGCGACCTGCGCCGGCACAACCCGCTGAAACTGCCGGCCGACGCCGACGGCGTGCCCAGCTGGAACAACCTGGTGGCGGACCTGGTGGCGCTGCTGGAGCACTTCCGCCCCGAGGTGCTGGTCACCCCGCACCCGCAGCTGGACCCCCACGCCGACCACGTGCACGCCACGCGGGCGCTGCAGGAGGCCATCCAGCTCAGCGCCTGGAAGCCGCAGACCCTGCTGCTCTACGCCAACCACCTGCACGACAACGACCGCTGGCCCATGGGCCCGGCCGAAGGCGGCGTGGCCCTGCCGCCGTGCATCGAAGCGCTGCCGGCCGACGCCCTGTGGAGCCCGGCGCTGGACGCCGCCACGCGCCTCGACAAGGCCCAGGCCCTGGCCATGCAGCACGACCTGAGCGTCCCGCTGCCGGCCAAGAAGCGCCTGCGCCGGCTGATCCAGCGGGCCCTGGCCGGGCGCCGCTGGCCGGCCAGCGGCGAGGACGAATTCTTTCGCAAGGCGGTGCGCCGCCACGAGCTGTTCTGGGTGCGCCCGCTGCGCTGAACGACCGGCGCCCGGCGCGAGGCCGGGCAAGCGGCTATGGTATTATCCGCGGCGATTTCGACCTGCGGAGTTCCCATGAAACTGACCATGCCCCGTTTCGATCAGGCCCCTGTGCTGGTGGTCGGCGACGTGATGCTCGACCGCTACTGGCACGGCGCGACCTCGCGCATCTCGCCCGAGGCGCCGGTGCCGGTGGTGCGGGTCGAGCAGCATGAGGACCGCCCCGGCGGCGCGGCCAACGTCGCGCTGAACCTGGCCGCCCTGGGCGCCCCGGCCTTCCTGGTCGGCGTCACCGGCGAGGACGAGGCCGCCGCCAGCCTGGCCGACAGTCTTGGCGCGGTGGGCGTGACCACCCGCTTCCAGCGCATCGCCGGGCAGCCGACCATCGTCAAGCTGCGCGTCATGAGCCGGCATCAACAGTTGTTGCGGGTGGACTTCGAGGAACCCTTCAGGACCGACGCCCAGGCCCTGGCCCGCGAGACCGAGGCGCTGCTGGACCAGGTCCGCGTGCTGGTGCTGTCGGACTACGGCAAGGGCGCGCTGAAGAACCACCAGGCGCTGATCCAGGCCGCGCGCAAGCGCAACATCCCGGTGCTGGCCGACCCCAAGGGCAAGGACTTCTCCATCTACCGCGGCGCCAGCCTGATCACCCCGAACCTCTCCGAGTTCGAGGCCATCGTCGGCCGCTGCCAGGACGAGAACGAACTGGTGGCCAAGGGCCTGAAGCTGCTCGGCGACCTGGAGCTGGGCGCGCTGCTGGTGACCCGCGGCGAGCACGGCATGACCCTGCTGCGCCCCGGCCACCCGGCGCTGCACCTGCCGGCCCGCGCCCGCGAAGTGTTCGACGTCACCGGCGCCGGCGACACCGTGATTTCCACCCTGGCCGGCGCCCTGGCCGCCGGCGAGGACCTGCCCCAGGCCGTGGCCCTGGCCAACCTGGCCGCCGGCATCGTGGTCGGCAAGCTCGGCACCGCCGCCATCAGCGCTCCCGAACTGCGCCGCGCGGTGCAGCGCGAGCAGGGCTCCGAGCGCGGCGTGCTGGGCCTGGAGCAACTGCTGCTGGCCATCGAGGACGCCCGCGCCCACGGCGAGAAGATCGTCTTCACCAACGGCTGCTTCGACATCCTCCACGCCGGCCACGTCAGCTACCTGGAACAGGCCCGCGCCCAGGGCGACCGGCTGATCGTGGCGGTCAACGACGACGCCTCGGTGGGCCGCCTGAAAGGCCCGGGCCGGCCGATCAACAGCGTCGACCGGCGCATGGCGGTACTCGCCGGCCTCGGCGCGGTGGACTGGGTAGTGAGCTTCAGCGAGGACACCCCCGAACGCCTGCTCGCCCAGGTGCGCCCGGACGTGCTGGTCAAGGGCGGCGACTACTCGGTGGACCAGGTGGTCGGCGCCGACATAGTCGCCGGCTACGGCGGCGAAGTGCGCGTCCTCGGCCTGGTGCCGAACAGCTCCACCACCGCGATCGTCGAAAAGATCCGCCAGAAGCGCTAACGCCGATATCCCCATGGACGTAGGGCGTACAACCGTTCGCGGTTGTACGCCCTACGTTTCCACTGACCCCTCTGCCATGCGTTCCCGGCAAAGCGGTCATGGTCCCCCCTCCGCCTCCCGGCGCATGATCCCCGGCATCCCATCCCCCCGTGGAGCGAGATGCCATGACCACCGACGTGCAGGGCCGCGCCCTGGCCGTGCTCAACCGGGTGGCCCAGGCCGACTGGCCGGACCGCCTGAAGCTGCGCAAACCCTTCGAGAAGCTGCTCTACACCGGTAGCCGCACCGGCTTCCGCATGGCCAGCCAGCGTGCCGCCAAGCAAACCAAGACGCCGCGCAAGGTCGACCCGGACGGGCTCTTCGACCTGACGCTGTCCGACGAACAGCAGATGCTGGTGGACATGCTCGAAGGCTTCGCTGCCGAGGTGCTGCGCCCGGCCGCCCACGATGCCGACGCCGACGCCGGGGTGCCCGCCGAACTGCTCAACCAGGCCCTGGAACTGGGCCTGGCCTACTACGGCGTGAGCGAAGTGCACGGCGGCATGGCTGGCGAACGCACTGTGCTGACCAACGCGCTGATCGCCGAGGCCCTGGCCCGTGGCGACCTGAGCCTGGCCGCGGCGCTGCTGGTGCCGCTGTCGGCGGCCAACTGCATCCGCCGCTGGGCCAGCCCGCAGCAGCAGGCGCAGTGGCTGCCGGCGTTCGTCGGCGAGGACGGCCCGCCGCTGATCGGCATCGCCGTGGGCGAGCCGCAGTTGCTGGCCGACCCCGCGCAGCTGAAGACCCAGGCGCGCAAGCGCGGCCGCCATTACCTGCTGTCCGGCGAGAAGTGCCTGGTGGTACGCGGGCTGGATGCCAGCCAGTTGCTGGTCGCCGCGCAGACCGCCGACGGCCCGGCGCTGTTCCTGGTCGACGCCGCCGCCAAGGGCGTGGAGCGCCGCCCCGAGCCGGCCATGGGCCTGAAGGCCGCCGGCACCGCGCGCATCCGCCTGAAGGGCGTGAAGGTCGACGCCGGCCGTCGCCTGGCCGCGGAGAAATTCGACTACCAGGCTTTTCTCGACCTCAGCGGCCTGGCCTGGTGCGCCCTGGCCCTGGGTACTGGGCAGGCGGCGCTGGACTACGTGATCGGCTACTGCAACGAGCGCGAGGCCTTCGGCGAGCCCATCAGCCACCGCCAGGGCGTGGCCTTCATGGTCGCCGACATCGCCATCGAACTGGACGCCATGCGCCTGATGACCTGGCGCGCCTGCGCCCTGGCCGAGCGTGGCCAGCCGTTCCATCGCGAGGCCTACCTCGCCCGCCTGCTCTGCGCCGAGAAGGCCATGAAGATCGGCACCGACGCCGTGCAGTTGCTCGGCGGCCACGGCTTCACCAAGGAACACCCAGCCGAGCGCTGGTACCGCGACCTGCGCGCCCTGGCCGTGATGGCCGGCGGCCTGCACCTCTGAGGAGCGCCTGCATGTACCTGGAAACCCCGAAGAAATTCCGTGGCCTGGTCAACCAGGCGCACCAGGTGGCGGAAAACTACCTGCGGCCGATCTCGCGCAAGTACGACAAGGCCGAGCACGCCTACCCCAAGGAGCTGGACCTGCTGGCCGCGCTGCTGGACGGCATGAACGCCGGCTCGCCGGACGCCGTGGGCGCCACCTCGGCCAGCAGGCGCAAGGGCGCGGCGGCGGAGGAGGGCGCGAAGAACGGCGGCAACCTCTCCGCCTGCCTGGGCGTGATGGAAATGTGCTGGGGCGACGTCGGCCTGCTGCTGGCCATGCCGCGCCAGGGCCTGGGCAACGCCGCCATCGCCGCGGTGGCCAACGACGAACAACTGAAGCGCTTCGGCGGCACCTGGGCGGCCATGGCCATCACCGAGCCGGGCTGCGGCTCGGACTCGGCGGCCATCCGCGCCACGGCCACCCGCGACGGCGACCACTACGTGCTCAATGGCGAGAAGATCTTCGTCACCTCCGGCGCCCGCGCTGATGCCGTGGTGGTCTGGGCCACCCTGGACCGTGGCCTGGGCCGCGCGGCGATCAAGTCCTTCGTGGTGGAGAAGGGCACCCCGGGCATGACCGTCACCCGCCTGGAGAAGAAGCTCGGGATCAAGGCTTCGGACACCGCCTCCATCAGCTTCAGCGACTGCCGGGTGCCGGCGGCCAACCTGCTGGGCAACGCCGAGATCGACGTGCAGAAGGGCTTCGCCGGCGTCATGGAGACCTTCGACAACACCCGCCCGCTGGTGGCGGCCATGGCGGTCGGCGTGGCCAAGGCCTCGCTGGACCGCGCCCGCGAACTGCTGAAGAAGGCCGGCTGCCGCTTCGACTACGCCAGGCCGCTGCTGAGCGTGTCCCACGCCGAGGCGACCCTGTACCGCCTGGAGGCGGAATGGGAGGCCGCGCGCCTGCTGACGCTGAAGGCCGCATGGATGGCCGACAACCGCCAGCCCAACTCCAGGGAGGCCTCCATCGCCAAGGCCAAGGCCGGGCGGGTGGCCAACGAGGTCACCCTGAAGTGCGTGGAACTGGCCGGAGCCCTGGGCTACGGCGAGGACGAGCTACTGGAGAAATGGGCGCGGGACTCGAAGATCCTCGACATCTTCGAGGGCACCCAGCAGATCCAGCTGCTGATCGTGGCGCGCAGGCTGTTGGGCAAGACCTCAAGCCAGTTGAAGTGACCGGAGCAGCCGTTCACATGTAGGAGCGCGCCCTGCGCGCGATTCGCAGGCAGGGCCTGCTCCTACGGGTGTTGTGTTTGCCGGAGGGCGTAGGAGGACCTTGTCCGCGATAGCCGGAGGTTTCGGCGCGATTCGCGGATGAGATCCGCTCCTACGCCATCCCACCCGCGCCATTCCGATGTAGGAGCGCGCCCTGCGCGCGAATCGCGGGCAGGGCCCGCTCCTACAGGGGTGCCTTCAGGCCGTGCGCCGGCCCTTGCCGGAATTGCCGTTGGCCGGCGGCAGGCTGTCGAGCCAGTCGCGGAAGCGGATGCGCTCGTCGCGCACCAGCCAGCCGTCCTGCTCGGCGAAGCTTTCCGAGAGCCACAGGCCGCGGGTCGCGGCTTTCACCAGTTCGCCCTTGCGCAGGGTGAAGAGCGCGCCGGTGGGCTGGCCGTGCTCCAGCGGCAGCAGGTAGAGGTCCGGCCGGCGGCGGTCCAGGCGGGCCACCAGCGGGCCGCTTTCCAGGCGCTCGTCGACGTGGAACAGGCTTACGTCGCGCACGTCCCTGGGCAGCTCCATGCGCATGTCGTAGACCAGTTGCAGCGAGGCAGTGGGCAGGTGCACGTAGGCCTGCGGGCGCTCCAGCAGGCGCAGGGCGCCGGCCTGCACCGGGCGTGCGGCGCCGGACAGCGGCGTCAGCGAGAAGTGGCTGGCCTCGCGGTAGCGCAGGGTGCCCTGGTAGGGCGTCGGCAGCCAGGTGTCGCCGAAGCGCCCGCCCAGCCAGCCGTCGGCGGTTTCCACCAGGCATTCCTCGGCCACTTCCTGGATGGCGGTGAGCAGCGGCAGGTTCAGCTCGTGGGACGGCACGTAGCCGGAAATCAGCTTGAGCACGGTGTCGCCGCGGTCGGCGCGCTGCTGGCGCACCAGCACCCAGTAGTCGCGGCCCTGCCAGTTGAGCGTCAGGCGCACCGACACGCCCAGGTTGGCGAGCTCGGCGGTGAAGTGCCGGGCATCGGCCACCTGTACCGGGCGGCGGCGCCCCAGGACCTGGGAGAAGTTCAGCGGCAGGCCGAGGCCCTGGTAGACCAGGCTGTCGGGGTTGGCCTCGACCAGCAACGGCAAGGTCTTGAAGGCGGTCGGGTCCTTGCGGGCGAGCGTACGGGGCATGGGCGGTCCTCGTCGTACAGGGCGCGTCGGGCCGCCCGCGGGCTGGGCGGCCTGGCCGATCGTTCCGGGTTGCCAGTGGCTAGGGCGTTGACGGCGAACTTCGAAAACCCTCGATTATTTCGAGCTTAACCCTGAAAGAGTCTTGGTTTTCGGCTGTTTTTCCTGTCAGCGAGCTTTTGGCGGCAATTTTGCGTGCCGCGGTTTTTCACCGCGGAGTCTGAGCATGGCACAGGAATGCGCCCTTTGTGTCAACCTTGGGTGACTGCCGATCAACGGTCGTGGCGGCACCGTACCCGGCTGGCAGCCCTCAGCCGCCGAGGACTTCGGCCGCCAGCGCGACGTTGTGCCGCAGGTGCTGGGGGTTGATGGTGCCGACGATGGCCGCGCCCACGCCGGGGTGGCCGAACACCAGCTCGAAGCTGGCGCGCACCGGGTCCTGGCCTTCGGCCAGGCAGGCGTGGCCGCTGGCCAGGGCCTTCTTCACCAGGATGCCGCGGTGGTGCGCCAGGGCGTGATCGATCACCGCCTTCTCGGCCTGTTCGCCGAGGTTGTAGGTGACCATGGCGCAGTCGCCGCGCTGCAGCGCCAGCAGGCCGCCATCGACGGTCTTGCCGGAGAAGCCGAAGCCGCGGATCAGGCCTTCCTGCTTGAGCCGCTCCAGGGTTTCGTAGACCTCGGTGCGCTGCAGGACGTGCAGGTCGTTGCCGTCGGAGTGCACCAGCACCAGGTCGATGTAGTCGGTTTCCAGGCGGCGCAGGCTGCGCTCCACCGACAGGCGGGTGTGGGCGGCGCTGAAGTCGAAGCGCGACTGGCCGCCGTCGAACTCCTCGCCGGTCTTGCTGACGATCACCCAGTCCTGGCGCTGGCCGCGCAGCAGCGGGCCGAGGCGCTCCTCGCTGCGGCCATAGGCCGGCGCGGTGTCGAGCAGGTTGATGCCCAGTTCGCGGGCCAGCGCCAGCAGGTCGGCGGCCTCGCGGTCGTCGGGGATGCGGAAGCCATTGGGGTACTTCACCCCCTGGTCGCGGCCCAGCTTGACGGTGCCCAGGCCCAGCGGCGAGACCTCCAGGCCGGTGCTGCCCAGCGGGCGGCGCAGCGCGTGCAGGCCGTTCATGGCAGTAGCTCCTCCCACACCGGGCGGGCCAGGGGCGGGCGCGGCAGCTCCGGCAGCGCCTGCCCGGCGGCGGGGCGGATGCCGTCGCGCTCCAGGGCTTCGAAGACGCGGTCGGCGAAGTTCGGCGCCAGCGCCAGCTTGGTCGGCCAGCCCACCAGCAGGCGGCCCTGGTCGGCGAGGAAGGCGCTGTCCGGGCGCAGCAGGCCGGACTGCGCCGGTTCGGCGCGGTCCACCCGCAGGGTGGCCCAGCGCGCGGCCGACAGGTCGACCCAGGGCAGCAGCTTGCGCAGTTCGCGCTGGGCCTCGGCGATCTGCTCGGCTTCGCTGCGGGCCACGCCTTCGGCTTCGGCGATGTCGCCGCCAAGGTACCAGACCCACTGGCCGTCGGCGGCCGGGTGGGTGGTCACGGTGACCCGCGGCTTGGGCCCGCCGCCCACGCAGTGGGCGTACAGCGGCTTCAGCGTCGGCGCCTTGACCAGCACCATGTGCAGCGGGCGGCGCTGCATGGCCGGCTGGTCCAGGCCGAGTTCGCGCAGCAGCGCCTCGTTGCCGGCGCCGGCGGCGAACACCACGCGCTGGGCGCGGACGTCGCGGCCGTCGACGCGCAGGCCGACCAGATCGTCGCCTTCGCGCAGTGGCTCGATGCGTTCGCCGGCCAGCAGGCCGTCCCCGGCCAGCACCGCCAGGTGGGCGATGAGGCTGGGCACGTCCAGCACCAGTTCCGAGAGGCGGTAGGCCTTGCCCTTGAAGGCCTTGTCCTGCAGCGCCGGCGGCAGCTCGTCGCCCTTCACCTGGGCCACGCGGCTGCGCACCGCCTTGCTGGCGAAGAAGCTGGTGAGGTTGCCGGCCAGGCCGCCCGGCGACCACAGGTAGTGGGCGTCGGAGAGCACGCGCACGCCGCGCAGGTCCAGCTCGCCGTCGCCGGCCAGGCACTGGCGCCACAGCGAGGGCATGTCGGCGATGGCTTCCGAGGCGCCGGTCAGCGCGCCGTGCAGGGCGTACTTGGTGCCGCCGTGGATGATCCCCTGCGAGCGCATGCTCTGCACGCCGCCGAGCGCGGTGTTCTCCACCAGCACGCTGGAGAAGCCGGCGCGGCGCAGGCGGGCATTCAGCCAGAGGCCGGCGATGCCGCCGCCGACGACGAGGATGTCGGTGCTCAGGGGTTGGGTCATGGAAGGGCGCGCCTCGCGTGAAACGAAGCGCGCAGTATAACCGAGGGGGCCGTGGCTCAGTGGCCGACGCTGCGCGAGAACAGCTGGATCACCACCACGCCGCTGACGATCAGGCCCATGCCCAGCACGGCCGGGGCATCGAGCTTCTGCTGGTAGAGCACCAGAGCGGCGACGCTGACCAGCACGATGCCCAGGCCGGCCCAGATGGCGTAGGCGATGCCCACCGGAATGCTGCGCACCACCAGGGTGAGCATCCAGAAGGAGATGGCGTAGCCGACGATCACCAGCAGCAGGGGCAGGGGCGTGGACAGGCCTTTCACCGACTTCAGCGAAGCGGTGGCGATGACTTCGGCGACGATGGCGATGGCGAGGTAGAGATAGCCGGGCATGTTGAGTCCTCCCCAGGAGCGGCCGGGCGGGCAGCCGATATTGCGAATGGCGACATTCTAGTGTTCCTGGCGATGGGATAAAGTCATTGCCTATCTGCAAAGGAGATAGGTCATGCAGTGGAACCTGGACCAGTTGCGACTCTTCGTCAGCGTCGCCGATCAATCCTCCTTCTCGGCGGCGGCGCGCCAGCTCAAGCGCGTGCAGTCGGCGGTGAGCTCGTCCATCGCGCTGCTGGAGAGCGACCTGGGCGTGAGCCTGTTCGACCGCAGCAGCGGCCGCCAGCCGGTGCTGACCGAGGAGGGCAGGGCGCTGCTCGACGAGGCCCGCGAGGTGCTGCGCCAGTGCGAGCGCCTGGAAAGCCGCGCCGCCGCCCTGGTGCGCGGCGAGGAAGCCCGCCTGCGCCTGGCCCAGGACGAGGCCATGCCCTACCAGCCGGTGCTTTCCAGCCTGCAGGCGCTGGCCCGGGCCTTCCCGACCCTGGAAGTGCAGCTGGCCAGCGGCGCCCAGGGCGACGTGGCGCGCAAGCTGCTGGAACGCCGCGCCGACCTCGGCCTGCTGTTCCACCACGAAGGCATGCCCCAAGCCCTGGAGCGCCAGCGCCTGGGCACCATCGAGATGGTCACGGTGTGCGGCGCCGGCCACGCCCTGGCCCGCCTGGACTACGCCGACCGCCGCGAGCTGGCGCGGCACCGCCAGCTGCTGATGGCGCCGCAGGACAGCCATTACCCCGGCGGCGAGCAGATCAGCCCGCTGGTGTGGCGCGCCGACAGCTTCTACGCCATGGCCGAGCTGCTGATGCGCGACCTCGGCTGGGCCTGGCTGCCGCGCCATGTGGCGCAGTACCCGGCCTACCAGCCGCTGCTGGTGGAACTGGCCAGCGACTGGACGCCGCCGCCGCTGGTGGTGGAGCTGGTCTGCCGCCGCGACGAGCCCCTGGGCCCGGCGGCGCAATGGCTGGGCAGATGCTTCGCCGAGCACCTGAAGGAATAGGACGCATGACTGTAGCGGGCCCTGCCCGCGAATCGCGCGCAGGGCGCGCTCCTACAGGTGGGACAGCGTTGGCGGGTAGGGCTCCGTCCGCGATGGCTCGCCCCCGCGCCATCGATCGCGGATAAATCCGCTCCTACGGTAAGCCCCGCGCGAACGTCCGGGTGTTATTTGCTACTCTCCGCCGCCATGAACCGAACCCTCTATACCCTGCTGTTCCACCTGGGCCTGCCGCTGGTCGCGCTGCGCCTGTTCCTGCGTTCGCGCAAGGCGCCGGCCTACGCCCGGCGTATCGGCGAGCGCTTTTCCTTCGGCCTGCCGAAGATGCAGCCGGGCGGCATCTGGGTGCACGCCGTGTCGGTGGGCGAGAGCATCGCCGCGGCGCCGATGATCCGTGCCCTGCAGCAGCGTCATCCACAGCTGCCGATCACCGTCACCTGCATGACTCCGACCGGCTCCGAGCGCATCCGCGCGCTGTTCGGCGACAGCGTGCAGCATTGCTACCTGCCCTACGACCTGCCCTGGGCCGCGTCGCGCTTCCTGGAACGGGTGAAGCCGCGCCTGGCGGTGATCATGGAAACCGAGCTGTGGCCCAACCATATCCACCAGTGCGCCCGCCGTGGCATCCCGGTGGCGCTGGCCAACGCCCGCCTGTCCGAGCGCTCGGCGCGCGGCTATGCGCGCTTCGAGGGGCTGACGCGGCCGATGCTCGGCGAGATGAGCTGGCTGGCGGTGCAGACCGAGGCCGAGGCCGAGCGCTTCCGCCGCCTGGGCGCGCGCCCGGAGTGCGTGAGCGTGACCGGCTCGATCAAGTTCGACCTGAGTATCGACCCCGCACTGCCCGCCCGCGCCGCGGCCCTGCGCCACGACTGGCAGGCCGAGGGCCGGCCGGTATGGATCGCCGCCAGCACCCACGCGGGGGAGGACGAGATCGTCCTCGCCGCCCACCGCAAGCTGCTGGAGACGCATCCGGATGCCCTGCTGATCCTGGTGCCGCGCCACCCGGAGCGTTTCGACGGCATGTTCGAGCTGTGCCGCCGCGAGGGCTTCGCCACGCTGCGGCGTTCCGGCGGCGAGCCGGTACAGCCGGCCACCCAGGTGCTGCTCGGCGACACCATGGGCGAGCTGCTGTTCCTCTACTCCCTGGCCGACGTCGCCTTCGTCGGCGGCAGCCTGGTGCCCAACGGCGGCCACAACCTGCTGGAGCCGGCGGCCCTGGGCAAGCCGGTGCTGGCCGGACCACAGCTGTTCAACTTCCTCGAGATAGCCGCGCAACTGCGCGAGGTCGGCGCCCTGCGCGAAGTGCTGGATGCGCCGACCCTGGCGGTGGCGGTGGGGCAACTGTGGGATGAGCCAGCGGTGGCGCAGCGCATGGCCGACGCCGGGTTGGGGGTGTTGCGGGCGAACCAGGGGGCTTTGCAGCGGTTGCTCGATGGGTTGGCGCGGTTGTTGGGGTAGGGTTTTCGTAGGAGCGAGCTGCTCGCGAACGGTGCTGGCCTGTGGCTTCGGTGCCTTGGTCTGACTCCGCACCCTCTCCCTAACCCTCTCCCTGAAGGGAGAGGGGACCGTTGGGCAGAGCTGGGTGTTCTGGAGTTAGCCGGCAACACCGAAGGTTTCCAGCTGAAACCATCACGTCTCTCGGCACGGGCTAGCCCCCTCTCCCTGCAGGGAGAGGGCTGGGGAGAGGGGACGGTGGTGACCTCATGCACCGCCATGACCGGGAAACTCCGTTCGCGAGCAAGCTCGCTCCTGCAGAAAGGCGCCGTGTCAGAACGTCGGCGGCGTGATCACCCAGAGCACCACCGCATCCACGTCCCCCGGGTTGCCGTAGCGGTGCGGCTCCTGGCTGGAGTAGCTGAAGCTGTCGCCCTCGTTCAGCTGGAAGTGGCGCTCGCCCACCCACAGCTCGAAGGTGCCGCTGAGCAGGTAGCCGGCTTCCTCGCCCTCATGGCTGTAGCTCTGCTGGCTGTAGGTGCCCGGCGGGAAGCGCGAGTGGAGGATCTCCAGCTGGCGGCTGGGCTGCGGGCTGAGCAGCTCGTCGACGATGCCGTCTTCGTAGTGCACGCTGGTGCGGGCGTTGCGCCGCACCACGTAGCCGGCGTCGGCCGGGTCGGCCTGCACTTCGCTGGCGAAGAACCACTGGATGGTCACCCCCAGGCTGCGGGCGATGTTGAACAGCGCCGGGATCGACGGGTAGGCCAGGTTGCGCTCCAGCTGGCTGATGTAGCCGGCGGTGAGCTTGCTCTGCTCGGCCAGCTCGGCCAGTGTCATGCCGCGCCGCTTGCGCAGGCCGCGGATGCGCGTGCCGAGGAATTGCGCTTCGGCGCTGGCGGGGGCTTGCTGCGGGGCTTTCGGGCTCATGCGGCGAGGGTCCTGGAGAAAAACGGCTACAGGCTACAGACTTCAGGCGGCAGGCTGAAGCGGCTCTTGCTTTTGCCTGAAGCCTGCAGCCTGTCGCCTGCCGCCGCCCCTATATCGCCCAGGCTGCCTTGAGGCCTTCGTAGATGGCTTCTTCGGCCGTGCGCGGGGCCAGGCAGTCGCCGATGCGGCGGAACTCCACCAGGCCTTCCAGTTCCGCGGCGAGGTCGTCCACCGGCTGGTGGCCCTGGCACAGCACCAGGGTGTCGATGTCTTCGAAGATCATCGGTTCGCCGCTGGCGCTGTGCTGCAGGTAGACGCTGCTGTCGTCGCAGCCGTACAGCCGCGCGTAGGGGGTGATCTCGATGCCCAGGCGGTGCAGTTCGCCGGCCAGGTGGTCGCGTACGTACAGCGGCAGGTTCTCGCCGGCGTGGGTGCCGTTCACCGCCAGGCGCACCTGGTGGCCGGCGCGTACGAGTTGCTCGGCGATGCCGGGGGCGATCCAGTCGCAGCGCCAGTCGGTGACCAGCACCGAGCGGCCGACCTGCACTTCGCCGCGCAGCACCTGCCAGGCGTCCACCACCTGCAGTTCGCCGCCGCGCTCGAACGGCGGCCAGTAGGGCCTGGCGCCGGTGGCGACTATCACCAGGTCGGGTTTCTCGGCTTCCACCAGGGCGCGGTCGACGCGGGTGTTGCGGCGCACTTCCACGCCGGCCAGCTGCATCTCGCGCTGCAGGTTGGTGGAGGCACCGCCGAACTCGGCGCGGCGCGGCAGCAGTTGCGCCAGGTTGACCTGGCCGCCGAGCTGCGCGCCGGCCTCGCAGAGGATCACCTCATGGCCGCGCTGGGCCGCCACCGCCGCGGCCTTCATGCCCGCCGGGCCACCGCCGGCCACCAGCACGCGCTTGCGTTGGACGGCCGGCTCGATGCGCCCGTACTGCAGCTCGCGGCCGGTTTCCGGGTGCTGGATGCAGGAGATCGGGTAGCCCCGGTGGAAGTGGCCGATGCACGCCTGGTTGCAGGCGATGCAGGCGCGCACGTCCTCGACGTGGCCGCTCTCGGTCTTGCTCGGCATCTGCGGATCGCAGATCAGTGCGCGGGTCATGCCGCACACGTCGGCCTGGCCGCGGGCGATGATCAGCTCGGCTTCCTGCGGCTGGTTGATGCGCCCGGTGACGAACAGCGGGATGTCCAGGCGCGCCTTGAAGGTCGCGGCGTTGCTGGCCAGGTAGGCGGCCTCGATGGCCATCGGCGGGACGATGTGGATGGCGCCGCCGAGGGAGGCGGAGGTGCCGGCGACTATGTGCACGTAGTCCAGCTCGCCCTGCAGCGCCCGCACGGCCTGCAGCGATTCGTCCTCGGTGAGGCCCTCGGGGTCGCGTTCGTCGGCGGAAATGCGCAGGCCGACGATGAAGTCCTCGGCGGTGGCTGCGCGCACGGCGGCGACCACCTCGCGGGTGAAGCGCAGGCGCGCGTCGAGGTCGCCGTTGTAGCCGTCGCTGCGGCGGTTCACCCGCGGGTTGAGGAACTGCGCCGGCAGGTAGCCGTGGCTGGCCACCACTTCCACGCCGTCCAGCCCGGCCTGGTGCAGGCGCCGCGCGGCGGCGGCGTAGCCGGCGACTATCTCGTCGATCATGCGCTGGTCCAGCTCGCGCGGCATCACCCGGAAGCGCTCGTTGGGCGAGGCCGAGGCAGAGTAGGCCACCGCCAGCAGGCCGTCGCTGGACTCCATGATCTCGCGCCCGGGGTGGAAGATCTGCGACAGCACCACGGTGCCCTCGGCGTGGCAGGCCTCGGCGACGCGGCGGTAGCCGGGGATGCATTCGTCGTCGGTGGCCATCAGCACGTGGGAGGTGTAGCGGGCGCTGTCGTGCACCCCCGCCACCTGCATCACGATCAGCCCCACGCCGCCCCTGGCGCGGGCCTGGTGGTAGGCCACCAGTTGATCGTTGACCAGGTTGTCGGTGGGCATCGAGGTGTCGTGCCCGGTGGACATGATGCGGTTCTTCAGGCGCTTGCCACGGATTTCCAGCGGGCTGAACAGGTGCGGGAAGGCATTGGTCACGGACTTCGTCCTTTCTTGTCGTTCTGCGGGAGGTCAGGCGTTGCGGGCCTGCCAGTCGACCGGGTAGAGGGCGTAGAACACGCAGGCCTTCTCGCCTTCGTAGGCCAGGGGCGTGCGTTCGGGCACCCAGATCACGTCGCCCGGCGCGGCCTCGATGACGCGCTCGCCCAGGCGCAGGCGGAAGTGGCCTTCCAGCACCACGATCAGCTCGTCGTAGAGCACCGTCCATTCGATGGAGCAGCCGTCGAAGCGGGCCAGGCCGGCGCCCATGGTCTGGCTGTCGGCCGGGCCGATCAGGCGGCAGATGGCCGCGCGCTCCGGCGGCTGGCCGGCGTAGGGCTGGAACTGCAGGGCGGACTGCTGGAAGTGGATGACGTCGGGCACGGCGTGGACTCCTGGAGCGAGGTTTTGTTGTTATCCAAGTAACGCCATGGAAATTTACCTTCAGTAAAAAATCAACTTGTTTTTTTAAAAGTGACTGGGTAGTTTCGTGTCCATGCCCCGTCGCCGACGGGGCGTGCCCAGCGACGTACTCCACAACAACTACAAGAGGAGATGCGCATGAACCGTGCTCCACGGTGTCTTCCCGCGCCGGCTGCCCCACGCCGCAGCGCCCCTTCGCCTCTGACTGCCAGCTGCCTCCATCCGCGAGTTGTTCCGGTACGCCCAACCCACCTCCGCCGTGCCACCGCGGTGGCCACGGTTCGCATTCACAGAGGGTCCGCTCGATGATTTCGCGCAAGAACGCTTTGCAACCCCTGCTGCTGCTCCTGGGACTCGGTCTCGGCAGCGCCCAGGCGCAGGATTCCATGGTCGTGGTCGGCTATGGCGGCGCCGGGCAGAAGGCCCAGGACCTGGCCTTCTTCCAGCCCTTCGCCAAGGCCAGCGGGGCGCGCCTGACCCAGGCCGAGTACAACGGCGAGATGGCGCGCATCAAGGTGATGACCGACACCGGCCACGCCGACTGGGACGTGGTGCAGATCGAGGGCCCGGACCTGGCGCGCAACTGCGACCTGGGCATGTTCGTGCCGCTGGACTGGAAGCAGCTGGGCGGCGCCGACCAACTGGTGCCCAACGCCGCCAAGGAGTGCGGCTCGGCTGCGCTGGTCTGGGGCGTGGCCATCGCCTACGACGCCGACAAGCTGAAGACCGCGCCCAGTGGCTGGCAGGATTTCTGGGACCTGCAGAAATTCCCCGGCAAGCGCGGAATGCGCAAGCGCGCGGTGTACAACCTGGAGTTCGCCCTGATGGCCGACGGCGTCGCGCCGGCGGACGTGTACAAGGTGCTCTCCACCAAGGCGGGCGTCGACCGCGCCTTCGCCAAGCTCGACCAGATCAAGCCGTCGATCCAGTGGTGGGAGGCCGGCGCCCAGCCGCCGCAGTGGCTCGCCGCCGGCGACGTGGTGATGACCACCAGCTACACCGGGCGCATCGCCGACGCCCACAAGAGCGGGCGCAACCTCGACCTGGTCTGGCCGGGCGCGCTGTACGGCATGGACTACTGGGCGATCATCAAGGGTTCGCAGCACGTCGACCTGGCCAAGCGCTTCATCGCCTTCGCCAACCAGGCCGACGCCCAGGTGGACTACGTGCACAACATCCCCTACGGCCCCACCAACAAGCAGGCCGCCGAACGCCTGCCGCAGGACCTGGCGCGCTGGGTGCCGACCGCGCCGGCGAACATCAAGGTGGGCCTGGCCATGGACGACGAGTTCTGGGCTGACCATGGCGAGGAGCTGGAAGAGCGCTTCAACGCCTGGGCGGCGCAATAGGTCAGGAGCGGCTGCAAGCTACAAGCTACAAGCTGCAGGCAAGAGCGAAGAGCCGGTCCCCCCTGTAGGAGCGAGCTTGCTCGCGAACCAAACCCGGCACCGTGCCCGCCCGGTTCGCGAGCAAGCTCGCTCCTACGAAGAGCCCCGCACATGCTCTTCCCTGTAGCCTGTAGCCTGTAGCCTGTAGCCTGTAGCCTGTAGCCTGTAGCCCGAACAACAAGAGGAACTCCGGCATGACCATCCCGATGCCCTCCCGTGAAACCTGCTCCGCCGAAGAGTGGAAGCTGCGCGAGGAGCTGGCCGCCTGCTACCGGCTGATCGCCCATTTCCGCATGAGCGACCTGATCTTCACCCACATCTCCCTGCGCCTGCCCGGGCCGCAGCATCATTTCCTGATCAATCCCTACGGGCTGATGTTCGACGAAATCACCGCCTCCAGCCTGGTGAAGATCGACCTGGACGGCAATCCGGTGGAGCCGACGCGCTACAAGGTCAACCCGGCCGGCTTCGTCATCCACAGCGCCATCCACGCCGCCCGCGAGGATGCCCGGTGCGTGCTGCACACCCACACCCGCGCCGCCTGCGCGGTGGCCGCCCAGGCCGGGGGGCTGTTGCCGCTGAACCAGATGTCGATGGAGTTCTACGGGCGCCTGGGCTACCACGACTACGAAGGCATCGCCCTGTCCTTCGACGAGCAGCAGCGCCTGGTGCGCGACCTCGGCGACCACCTGGGGATGATCCTGCGCAACCACGGCCTGCTGACCGTGGGCGAGAGCGTGAAGCAGGCGTTCCTGCGCATGTACTACCTGGAGAAGGCCTGCGACATCCAGGTCGCCGCCCAGGCCGGCGGCGAGCTGGTGATCCCGCCGGATGCGGTGTGCCGGCGCACCGAGCGCCAGTTCAACGAACCGGCGCGGCCGCAGGCCGAGGGCGAGCTGAGCGACCCGGATGGCTACGACCTGGCCTGGGAGGCGCTGCTGCGCATGCTCGAGCGCACCGCGCCGGAGTACAGGAACTGACGTGGGTGGGGCGGTGTAGGAGCGGATCTCATCCGCGATCCGCACCGGGACGTCCGGCTATCGCGGACAAGGTCCGCTCCTACGCGGGAGGCATACCGTGCCTCCCAGCAACCTGTAGGAGCGGGCCCTGCCCGCGATTTCGCGCGCAGGGCGCGCTCCTACATGGGCACGGCGTGGGTGGGGCGGTGTAGGAGCGGATCTCATCCGCGATCCGCGCCGGAACCTCCGGCTATTGCTGGGTCCGCGCCTTGCTGCTGCTTTCCAGCTGCTGCTCGGCGGCCTTGGCCAGGTCCGGCGGGAGGAAGTCCTTGTCCGGGTTGTAGTCGGCCTTGAGGTAGGTGCCCAGGGCCTGCAGGTCGGCCGGGCTGAGGGTGCCGGCGGTCTGCTTCAGGCGCAGGTTGTCGAGGATGTAGTCGTAGCGCGCGTTGTTGTAGTCGCGCACGGCGCTGTACAGCTGGCGCTGGGCGTCGAGCACGTCGACGATGTTGCGGGTGCCGACCTGGTAGCCGATCTCGGTGGCTTCCAGCGAGCTCTGGTTGGAGATGATCGCCTGGCGCCGCGCCTTCACCGTCTCCACGTCGGTGTTTACCGCGCGGTGCTGGTTGCGCGCGTCCTGCACCACCTGGCGGCGCTGGCTTTCGCGCAGTTGCTCGCTCTGGTTCAGGCGCTGGTACGACTCGCGCACCTGGGAGCTGGTCAGGCCGCCGCTGTAGATCGGGATGTTCAGCTGCACGCCGACGCTGGTCTGGTCCACCCACTTGCCGTAGTGCGGAATGGAACCGTCGGAGTTGGTGAAGCCCAGGGCGTCGTTGTCGCCCTTCTGGTACTGCACCACCGCGTCCACGGTCGGCAGGTGCCCGGCCTTGCGCTGGCGCAGCGTCTCCTCGGCGGCGGTGACCGCGAAGTTGCTGGCCTGCAGGGCGATATTCTGTTGCACCGAGGTGTCCACCCAGGCCTTGGCGTCGTTGGGCGTGGGCACCACCACCGGCAGCGAGTGGAGGATGCCCTCGATGCCGCTGTAGTCGCGGTTGGTGAGCGTCACCAGGGCCTGGAAGGCATCTTCCACGGCCTGCTCGGCGACGATGCGGTTGGCCCGCGCGGTGTCGTAGCCGGCCTGGGATTCGAGCACGTCGGTCTTGTCCGACAGGCCGACGTCGAAGCGTTCGTTGGACTGGTCGAGCTGGCGCTTGAAGGCCGCTTCCTCGGCCTTGCTGGCGGCCAGGTTGTCCTGGGCGCGGAGCACGCCGAAGTAGGTCTCGGCGGTCTGCAGGATCAGCCGCTGCTGGGTGGCGGAGAATTCCAGCTGGGCCTGTTCGCTGATGTTTTCCGCGGCCTTGAGCTGGAACCAGCGGTCGGCGCGGAACAGCGGCTGGCTGAGGCTGGCCTGGACCAGTTGGCTGCTGCGGTTGAGGGTGGCGTCCGGCGTGTCCAGCGAGGTGCGGGTGTTGCCCAGGCTGCCGCCGGCGTTGATCTGCGGCAGCAGGCCGGAGCGGGCCTGGGGCACGACTTCCTTGCGCGCCAGGTAGTCGGCCTGGGCGGCGGCGAGGTCGGCGTTGTTGTCTACGGCATCCTTGTAGACGCTGATCAGGTCGGTCTTGCTCGGCAGTGGAGCGACGCTCGACGTGGGCTGGGCTGCCCAGACGAAACCTGTGGAGGCGGCCACGGCGACAGCCAGGGAGAGTCTGCGCAGCATTCGTTCGTCCTAGAAAGTGTGCGGGTGGGGCAAGGCTACGGTCGCCCCGATCGATGGTCAAGGCGCCATCTTGGGGCAATTCGTTGCAGCATTGTAGTTGCCGGCGCGTGACCGCGAAGTCGCTTCGGATACTTTCGGCCCGGCGGCATTGGCCAAGCACCGAACTCTTGTTTAGACTGCGGACGTTCTTGTCGGGGTGCCCCATTGCGAGGGGCTGAGATCGGATAGTTCCGGATCCCGTTGAACCTGATCGGGTTAGCACCCGCGTAGGGAACAAGAAGTCCGCGTCCCCAGTGCCTTTCCGGCCGGCCCCAGCCCTCCCCGGACGCGTCCTTTCTCCGCAGTGCCTTGCGGCCCCCGCGTCACCCAGGTTCTCCCGACAATCAACCCAGGAGAGCCAGGATGAGCACCCAGAAGAACAACGTCACCCGCCTTGAACAGCTCGACCGCCAATCGGCGCAGCCCTTCCCCAACTCGCGCAAGGTCTACCTGACCGGCTCGCGCCCGGACATCCGCGTACCGGTGCGGGAAATTTCCCTGGCCGATACGCCCACTGCCTTCGGCGGCGAGAGGAACCCGCCGGTGTACGTCTACGACACTTCCGGCCCCTACACCGACCCGGCCGTACGCATCGACCTGCGCAAGGGCCTGCCCGACGTGCGCTCGCGCTGGATCGACGAGCGCGGCGACACCGAGATCCTCCCCGGGCTGACCTCCGAGTTCGGCAAGGCGCGCCTGGCCGACGCCAGCCTCGACGCCCTGCGCTTCGCCCACGTGCGCACCCCGCGCCGGGCCAAGGCAGGGCGCAACGTCACGCAGATGCACTACGCGCGCCAGGGCATCGTCACCCCGGAGATGGAATACATCGCCATCCGCGAGAACATGAAGCTGCAGGAAGCCCGCGCCGCCGGCCTGCTCGACGCGCAGCACCCGGGGCAGAGCTTCGGCGCCAGCATCCCGCAGGAGATCACCGCCGAGTTCGTGCGTGACGAAGTGGCCCGCGGCCGCGCCATCATCCCGGCGAACATCAACCACACGGAACTCGAGCCGATGATCATCGGCCGCAACTTCCTGGTGAAGATCAACGGCAACATCGGCAACAGCGCGCTGGGCTCCTCGATCGAGGAAGAGGTGGAGAAGCTCACCTGGGGCATCCGCTGGGGCGCCGACACCGTGATGGACCTGTCCACCGGCAAGCACATCCACGAGACCCGCGAGTGGATCCTGCGCAACAGCCCGGTGCCGATCGGCACCGTGCCGATCTACCAGGCGCTGGAGAAGGTCAATGGCGTCGCCGAGGACCTGACCTGGGAAATCTTCCGCGACACCCTGATCGAACAGGCCGAGCAGGGCGTGGACTACTTCACCATCCACGCCGGCGTGCTGCTGCGCTACGTGCCGCTGACCGCCAAGCGCGTCACCGGCATCGTCTCGCGCGGCGGCTCGATCATGGCCAAGTGGTGCCTGGCGCACCACCAGGAGAACTTCCTCTATACGCACTTCGAGGACATCTGCGAGATCATGAAGGCCTACGACGTCAGCTTCTCGCTGGGCGACGGCCTGCGCCCCGGCTCGGTGGCCGACGCCAACGACGCCGCCCAGTTCGGCGAACTGGAAACCCTCGGCGAGCTGACTCGCATTGCCTGGAAGCATGACGTGCAGGTGCTGATCGAAGGCCCCGGCCACGTGCCCATGCACCTGATCAAGGAGAACATGGACAAGCAGCTGGAATGCTGCGACGAGGCGCCGTTCTATACCCTCGGCCCGCTGACCACCGACATCGCCCCCGGCTACGACCACATCACCTCGGGCATAGGCGCGGCGATGATCGGCTGGTTCGGCTGCGCCATGCTCTGCTACGTGACGCCCAAGGAGCACCTGGGCCTGCCGAACAAGGACGACGTGAAGACCGGCATCATCACCTACAAGATCGCCGCGCATGCTGCCGATCTCGCCAAAGGCCACCCGGGCGCGCAGATCCGCGACAACGCCCTGTCCAAGGCGCGCTTCGAGTTCCGCTGGGAAGACCAGTTCAACCTCGGCCTGGACCCGGACACCGCCCGCGCCTTCCACGACGAGACGCTGCCCAAGGACTCGGCCAAGGTCGCGCACTTCTGCTCCATGTGCGGGCCGAAGTTCTGTTCCATGAAGATCACCCAGGAAGTCCGCGACTACGCCAGGGAGAACGGCCTGACCGACGAGCAGAAGGCCATCGAGGCCGGCTTCCAGGAACAGGCAGCGCGCTTCAAGGACGAAGGTTCGGTGATCTACAAACAGGTCTGAAGAATGGCGGCAGGCTACAGGCGGCAGGCTGCAGGCAGGAGCGAAGCGCTCGCCTGGCACCGCCTATGGCCTGTAGCCTGCCGCCTGTAGCCAATTTTCCCCTTGAGCCTTGCATCCATCGTGACCAGTTTCCCTACGACCAATTATTCCCCGGCCATCGCCGTTGGCGCCGCCCAGCGTGTGCTCGGCCTGCGCGACCTGTTCTCCCTGTGGTTCTCCCTCGGCATCGGCCTGATGGTGCTGCAGACCGGCGCGCTGCTGGCGCCCGGCCTGGGCCTGGCCGGCTCGCTGCTGGCGATCTTCCTCGGCACCCTGGTCGGCGTGCTGCTGCTGGCCGCCGCCGGGGTGATCGGCAGCGACACCGGGCTGGCCGCCATGGCCTCGCTCAAGCTCAGCCTCGGTGGCCACGGCGCGGCGCTGCCGGCCGTGCTCAACCTGCTGCAG
The DNA here is from genome assembly GCF_900187975.1 of Pseudomonas delhiensis. Classification (GTDB taxonomy): domain Bacteria; phylum Pseudomonadota; class Gammaproteobacteria; order Pseudomonadales; family Pseudomonadaceae; genus Pseudomonas; species Pseudomonas delhiensis. Next base: position 166,692 of record NZ_FZPC01000002.1, read on the forward strand.
CTGGTGGGCTGGGGCGCCTTCGAGGTGATCGTCATGCGCGACGCCGCCAGCCTGCTGGCCGCGCGCGCCTTCGGCGAGGGCAGCCTGTGGACCAGTCCGGCGCTGTGGACCCTGGTGTTCGGCGCCCTGGCCACCCTGCTGGCGGTCAGCGGGCCGCTGGCCTTCGTCCGCCGCGTGCTGCGCAAGTGGGGCATCTGGCTGCTGCTGGCGGCCTGCGTCTGGCTGACCTGGGACCTGCTGCGCCGCGCGGACCTCGCGGCCATCTGGGTACGCGGCGGCGACGGCTCGCTGCCGCTGGCGGTGGGCTTCGACATCGCCATCGCCATGCCGCTGTCCTGGCTGCCGCTGATCGCCGACTACTCGCGCTTCGGCAAGCACGCCGGGCAGGTCTTCGGCGGCGCCGCCCTGGGCTTCTTCATCGGCTGTTTCTGGCTGATGGGCCTGGGTGTGGCCTACACCCTGGCGTTCGCCCAGGGCAGCGACGCCAACGCCCTGCTGCTGGCCCTGGCCGGCGCCGGCATGGGCATCCCGCTGCTGCTGATCCTGCTCGACGAGTCGGAGAAGGCCTTCGCCGACATCCACTCGGCGGCGGTCTCCAGCGGCATCCTGGTGCCGCTGAAGGTCGAGCACCTGGCGTTGATCATCGGCGTGCTCTGCACCCTGATCGCCTGGTTCGCGCCGCTGGCGCAGTACCAGAACTTCCTGCTGCTGATCGGCTCGGTGTTCGCGCCGCTGTTCGGCGTGGTGCTGGTGGACCACTTCCTGCTGCGCCGCCGCGCCGCCGCCGAGGTCCGCCCCGGCCTGCGCTGGGGCTCGCTGCTGGCCTGGGCCGGCGGCGTGGTCACCTACCACCTGCTGGCCAACTACGCGCCGGACCTGGGCGCCACCCTGCCGGCGCTGCTGGTGGCCGGGGTGCTGCAGCTGCTGCTGGGGCGCCTCGGCGCCAGGGGCTGACCGGCCTGCCGGCCGGATCGCGGACGGAGTCCGCTCCTACGCGGGCCGAGCCATGCCATTCCCCTGTAGGAGCGCGCCCTGCGCGCGAATCGCGGGCAGGGCCCGCTCCTACAATGGGGCGACATGGGAGACGCGAATTTTGATCCAGTCACCCCCGCGAACGAGGGAGCCCAGAAGACAGTTGCTCCTACAGTCTGCAATGAGGCACGGCGTCTCCCGTAGGGCGAATAACCGTTCGCGGTTATCCGCCGTTGGCCGGAGCGCCGGTGCCCGACGACGGCGGCGGATAACGCCCTAGGCGTTATGCGCCCTACGGGTTGACGCCGAGCTTCGTGTTCATGCCGGTGAACGCCATTCGCGTCTACCCCACCACCGTTGCCCGCTCCTATGGTTCCAGGGAGGCACGGCCGTAGGAGCGGACTCCGTCCGCGATTGGGCGCCCGGCTACTGCGCACCACGCCCCGGGAAATAGTAGGGCTTCACGATCCCGTTGAGCCGCGGATAGGGAATCTTCAGCTCCGGGTGCCCGACCGAGTGCGGGGCGATGCGGTCGATGTCGTACTTCAGCGTCAGCGCGCCGAAGGTCAGGGCGAAGTGCGGGGTCTTCTGGAACGGCCAGTCCCTGAGGAAGTTCGCGTCCTGCTCCACCAGCTTGTTCTGCACCACCCAGGCCTGGTGGGCCAGGCGCGCGGTGTCCCAGAACGCCTGTTCCTGGCCGGGCAGCAGCACGTCCTGCAGCGTCAGCACCTTGTGCAGGCGGCGGTCGTAGTTGATGAAGGCGCGGCCCGGGCGGCCGTACTCGCCGCCGGTGAAGACGTAGCTGGACAACTCGAGGATCACCAGGCCGTCATGCTGCTCGCGTATCTTCGCCTGCAGGTAGCTGCTCCAGCCCGGCCTGGCGCTGGCCAGGAAATCCCGCTCGTAGCCGGCGAGGCTGGCCGGGCGCGGGTCGTCCGGGGTTTCCCGGGTGAGTTCGAGCAGCTGCTGCTCGATGGCGGCGTCGAGCGCGGGCTCGCCGTCGAAGCCCAGGGTGTCCAGGTTGAACAGCGGGCACTGCTCGCCCTGGCAGCCCGGCTGCAGGTGTTCGAAGGCGGTGTGGCGGGCGCTCAGCGGGTCGCCCAGGCCCGGGCCGAAGAGGCTCTGGCAGCCGCCGAGCGCCAGCAGCAGGCCCGCGGCGGCAAGAGTTTTCAGAAAATGCATGGGAGTCCTTCTTTGCGTGTCCGGCGGCGATCGGCCGCGCGGCTTGGACCGGCGAAGCCGCGCCGGGTTCGCCGCGCCGCCGAGTGTAGCAGTGTCGCGCGGCTCCCCGCCGGGCGGTGGCGGAAAGAGGCTGCACGGGGCACGGCGTCGCGCTAGGATGGCGCGAAGTTCAACCGATCAGCGAGTGTGTGGGATGGCGGATATCTTCAAGGCGGGCCCTGACGATGTGGAGATCACTCGGCGCGAGGAATGCTTCCGCGGCTTCTATCGCATCGAGCGTCTGCACCTGCGTCATCGCCAGTTCGCCGGCGACATGGGGCCGCTGATCAGCCGCGAGCTGTTCGTCCGCCACGATGCCGTCTGCGTGCTGCCCTACGACCCGCACCGCGACGAGGTGGTGCTGATCGAGCAGTTCCGCGTCGGCGCCATGGAGGCCGGGGTCAACCCCTGGCTGCTGGAGTTGGTCGCCGGGCTGATCGACAAGGACGAGGAACCCGAGGAAGTCGCCCGCCGCGAAGCCGTCGAAGAGGCCGGCCTGAACCTCGGCGCGCTCTGGCCGATCAGCCAGTACCTGCCCTCGCCCGGCGGCAGCAACGAGCTGGTGCACCTGTTCGTCGGCCGTTGCGACAGCAGCCTGGCCTCGGGCATCCATGGCCTGGAGGAGGAGGGCGAGGACATCCGCGTCCACGTGCTGGCCCTGGAAGATGCCCTGCAGGCCGTGCGCGACGGGCGCGTCAACAACGCCGCGAGCATGCTCGCCCTGCAATGGCTGGCGCTGAACCGTGCCGAGGTCCGTGGGCTATGGGTGTGAACCTGCTGCGCGAGCGCTACCGCGTCGACCTCGCCGGGCTGCAGGCCACCTGCGAGGCCAACTACCTGCGCCTGATGCGGTTGCTGCCGGACATGCGCGAGGTGCAGTCGCAACGCCGCGTGGCGCTGAGCGAGGGCGAACGCCTGCTCGGCGTGCTGGCCCTGGAGGTGATCGAGGCCTGCCCCTACACCACCACCCTGCAGGTGCGCCAGGAGCTGGGCCTGCCCTGGCTGCCCGCGCCGCGCCTGGAAGTGCGCGTCTACCATGACGCGCGCATGGCCGAAGTGGTCGGCGCCGAGCAGGCGCGCCGCCTGCTGGCCATCTACCCTTATCCGAACCAGGCCATGCACCAGCCGGACGAGAAGAGCCAGCTCAACCTCTTCCTCGGCGAGTGGCTGAGCCATTGCCTGGCCTGCGGCCACGAGCTGGAGCCGGTGCTGCAGCGCTGAAACATGGGTAGTGGCACTGCGCCATGATAGAATGTCGTTCGTCTGGCCGACGGCGAGCTTACTGTGAACTGTGACTCTTTCCCGGTTTGCCCGGCACCGGGGCTGTCACCATACTTCCTTCAACGACGACGCCTCGCCTGACAGGAGAAGGCGCATTGCCTGCGAAAGAATTTTCCTCAAATGAGCCGGTGCTGCTGGTGCAGCTCTCCGACAGCCATCTGTTCGCCGAGCATGATGGCCGACTCCTTGGCATGGATACTGCGGACAGCCTGAAGCAGGTGGTGAAGCGGGTTCTCGAGGAGCAGCCGCAGGTCGACCTGGTCCTGGCGACTGGTGATATCTCGCAGGACGGTTCCGTGGAATCGTACCGACGTTTCCTGGATATCTGTTCCAGCATCCAGGCGCCGAGCCGCTGGTTCCCCGGCAACCACGACGAGCTGGCGCCCATGCGCGAAGTCTGCGCCGACAGCGACCGGCTCGACCCGGTGCTCGACCTGGGCGCCTGGCGCATCGTCCTGCTCGACTCCACCATTCCCGGCGCGGTGCCCGGGCAGGTGTCCGCCGAGCAGCTCGCCCTGCTGGACGAGGCCCTGCACGGCGCGCGCGAGCGCCACGTGCTGGTGGCCTTCCACCATCACCCGGTGAGCATCGGCAGCCAGTGGATGGACCGCATCGGCATCCGCAACCCGCAGGACCTGTTCGCCGTGCTCGACCGCCACCGCCAGGTGCGCTGCCTGCTCTGGGGCCACGTGCACCAGGAGATCGACCGCCTGCGCGGCGACGTGCGCCTGCTGGCATCGCCTTCCACCTGCGTGCAGTTCGCCCCGGGCAGCGAGGACTTCGGCGTGGACAGCCTGGCGCCGGGCTACCGCTGGCTGCGCCTGCTGCCCGATGGCGGCGTGCAGACCGGCGTGTCGCGGGTCACCGGCATCGATTTCCAGGTGGACTACAGCGTCCAGGGCTACTGACGCGTGCGGCTTGCAGGCAGCGGCTCGCTGCTTGTAGCCTCCCGCACCATGACCGACATCCTCTATATCCACGGCTTCAACAGTTCCCCGGCCTCGCAGAAGGCCCGCCAGCTGATGGCCGTCATGGGCCGCCTGGGCTTGCAGGCGCACCTGCGGGTGCCCGAGCTGCACCACCACCCGCGCCAGGCCATGGCCCAGCTCGAGGCGGCCATCGGCGAGCTCGACCGGCCCTTGCTGGTCGGCAGTTCCCTGGGCGGCTACTATGCGACCCATCTTGCCGAGCGGCATGGCCTCAAGGCCCTGCTGATCAACCCGGCGGTGCTGCCCCACGGCCGTTTCGACGGCTACCTGGGGCCGCAGAAGAACCATTACAGCGGCGAGGAGTGGGTGCTGACCCAGGAACACGTCGACGCCCTGGCGGAACTCGAAGTGCCGCCGCCGGTCGATGCGGCGCGCTACCAGGTGTGGCTGCAGACCGGCGACGAAACCCTCGACTACAAGGTGGCCGCGGTGTTCTACCGGGCCTGTGCCTTGCGCATCGAGGCCGGTGGCGACCACAGCTTCCAGGGCTTCGCTCGCTGGCTGCCGGCGCTGCTGGCCTTCGCCGGGGTGCCGGCGAGCCGCTGGCACGACCTCGATTTCTCCACTTTCGACTGAATTTGCTGACTGAAAAGGGACCCCATGGCCCAGCAGAACGCCTATACCGCAGAAGCCATCGAAGTCCTCTCCGGCCTCGATCCGGTGCGCAAGCGCCCGGGCATGTACACCGACACCACGCGGCCCAACCACCTGGCCCAGGAAGTCATCGACAACTCCGTGGACGAGGCCCTGGCCGGCCACGCGAAGAGCGTGCAGGTGATCCTCCACGAGGACAACTCGCTGGAAGTGATCGACGACGGCCGCGGCATGCCGGTGGACATCCACCCCGAAGAGGGCGTGCCGGGGGTCGAGCTGATCCTCACCAAGCTGCACGCCGGCGGCAAGTTCTCCAACAAGAACTACCAGTTCTCCGGCGGCCTGCACGGCGTGGGCATCTCGGTGGTGAACGCGCTTTCCACCCAGGTGGAAGTGCGCGTCAAGCGTGACGCCAACGAATACCGCATGACCTTCGCCGACGGCTTCAAGGCCAGCGACCTGGAAGTCGTCGGCAGCGTCGGCAAGCGCAACACCGGTACCACCGTGCGCTTCTGGCCCGACCCGAAGTATTTCGACTCGCCGAAGTTCTCCGTCAGCCGCCTGAAGCACGTGCTCAAGGCCAAGGCCGTGCTCTGCCCGGGGCTGCTGGTCAGCTTCGAGGACAAGAGCAGCGGCGAGCGCGTCGAATGGCACTACGAGGACGGCCTGCGTTCCTACCTGGCCGACTCGGTGTCCGAGCTGCCGCGCCTGCCGGAAGAGCCCTTCTGCGGCACCCTGGCCGGCAGCAAGGAGGCGGTGGACTGGGCCCTGCTGTGGCTGCCCGAGGGCGGCGAATCGCTGCAGGAAAGCTACGTCAACCTGATCCCCACGGCCCAGGGCGGCACCCACGTCAACGGCCTGCGCCAGGGCCTGCTCGACGCCATGCGCGAGTTCTGCGAGTTCCGCAACCTGCTGCCGCGCGGCGTGAAGCTGGCGCCGGAAGACGTCTGGGAGCGCATCGCCTTCGTCCTCTCGATGAAGCTGCAGGAGCCGCAGTTCTCCGGGCAGACCAAGGAACGCCTGTCCTCCCGCGAGGCCGCGGCCTTCGTCTCCGGGGTGGTCAAGGACGCCTTCAGCCTGTGGCTCAATGCCAACCCCGAGCTGGGCCTGCAGCTGGCCGAACTGGCCATCAGCAACGCCGGCCGCCGCCTCAAGGCGGGCAAGAAGGTCGAGCGCAAGAAGATCACCCAGGGCCCGGCGCTGCCCGGCAAGCTGGCCGACTGCGCCGGCCAGGACCCGATGCGCGCCGAACTCTTCCTGGTGGAGGGCGACTCCGCCGGTGGCTCGGCCAAGCAGGCGCGGGACAAGGAGTTCCAGGCGATCATGCCGCTGCGCGGGAAGATCCTGAACACCTGGGAAGTGGACGGCGGCGAAGTCCTGGCCAGCCAGGAAGTGCACGACATCGCCGTGGCCATCGGCGTCGACCCGGGCGCCGCCGACCTGACCCAGCTGCGCTACGGCAAGATCTGCATCCTCGCCGACGCCGACTCCGACGGCCTGCACATCGCCACCCTGCTGTGCGCGCTGTTCGTCCGCCACTTCCGCCCGCTGGTGGAAGCCGGGCACGTCTACGTGGCCATGCCGCCGCTGTACCGCATCGACCTGGGCAAGGAAGTCTTCTACGCCCTGGACGACGCCGAGCGCGACGGCATCCTCGACCGGCTGCTGGCCGAGAAGCGCCGCGGCAAGCCGCAGGTCACCCGCTTCAAGGGCCTGGGCGAGATGAACCCGCCGCAGCTGCGCGAAACCACCATGGACCCGAACACCCGGCGCCTGGTGCAACTGACCCTGGAAGACGCCGAGGGCACCGTCGAGATCATGGACATGCTGCTGGCCAAGAAGCGTGCCGGCGACCGCAAGTCCTGGCTGGAGACCAAGGGCAACCTGGCCGAGGTCCTGGCCTGATGCGCCGCGTCCTGGCCGCCCTGGCGGCCGTACTCGGCTGCGCCCAGGCCCTGGCGGACGCACCCGCGGTGGGGCAGGGGCCGGCCCTGCAGTTCCTCTCCGAGCACGCCGTGGAAGGCATGCCCGCGGGCAACTTGTCGGGGCTGGCGCTGTGCGGCGGCGAGCTGTGGACGGTATCCGACCGCGACGACGACCGCCTCTACGGCCTGCGCCCGGACGAAGCCCCGGGCAGCGTCTGGCAGGCCCGCGCCGAGACCTTCAGCGTGCCCGGGTTGCCCGACAGCGGCCTGTCCTGGGGCGCCCGCGCGCGCACCTGGCTGTACGGCCTGGTGCGCGGTGGGGCCATGGACTTCGAAGGTGTCAGCTGCGACGGCAAGGGCAACCGCTACCTGGTCAGCGAGGCCTATGCCGGCGTTCTGCGGGTGCCGGAGGCCGGCGCCGCGCAATGGCTGGAGCTGCCGCCGACTCTGTTGCGCCAGGCGCGCGCCAGCGGCCTGCTGATGGTCAACAACGCCTACTACGAAGGCCTGGCCATCGACGCCGACGGCAAGCGCCTGTGGCTCGCCGCCGAACGCCAGCGCCGCGGCCTGCTGCGCCTGCGCAACGAGAACGGCAGCTGGAAATGCGACGGCGCCTGCGTGCTGCTGAGCGAGGGCGGCACGGCGCTGCCGCCGCCACAGCTGGAAAGCGACAAGCCGCTGGCCCTGGACTTCTCCGACCTGGCGCTGTACCAGGGCAAGCTGTTCACCCTGGAACGCCTGGTCCACCAGGTCTGCCGGCGCAACGCCGACAGCGGCGCCGCCGAGCGCTGCTGGTCGTTCGCCGACGGCGCCCTGGCCCCGCAGCGCCGCTACGCCTTGCCCTATGGCGTGGCCGAGGCCCTGGTGATCGACGACAAGGGCGCCTGGATCGGCCTGGACAACGGCGATGCGGCGCGCGCCGACGGCGATGCGCGGCCCTACGTGCTGCGCTTCGCCGCCCCGGCGGAGGGCTGGCTGGGTGGCAAATGAGCGAAGCACAACCCGGACGCCGCCTCGGCAAGGCCATGATGCTGCTCGCCTGGCTGGCCGGCATCGGCCTGGCCACGCACTTCTTCGGCCTGTGGGAAAAGCGCCAGCACAACCCCAACGTCCAGCCTCAGTCGTTGCACGGCGACGGCTACGTGGAATTGCGCCTGCTGGGCAACCGCCAGGGCCACTACGTGTTCGACGGGCTGATCGACGGTACGCCGGCGACCTTCCTGCTGGACACCGGCGCCAGCGCCGTGGCCGTGCCGGAAGCACTGGCCCTGCGCCTGCAGCTGCAGCGTGGCGCACCCATCGACCTGGATACCGCCAACGGCCGCACCCGGGGCTGGCGCACGCGCCTGCAGCGCTTGGAGCTTGGCGACATCCTGCTGCGCGACGTGCCGGCGATCATCGCCCCGGGCATGGGCGGCAACGAGGTGCTGCTCGGCATGAGCGCACTCAGACAACTCGAATTCTCCCAGCGCGACGGCACCCTGGTGCTGCGCCAGAACACTTCCCCGTGAGGCACGCATGAGCGAAACCCTCGATCTGAGCCTGGAAGGCGTGGAGCGCCGCTCCCTCGCCGAGTTCACCGAACAGGCCTACCTGAACTACTCCATGTACGTGATCATGGACCGCGCCCTGCCGCATATCGGCGACGGCCTCAAGCCCGTGCAGCGGCGCATCGTCTACGCCATGAGCGAGCTGGGCCTGGACGCCGACTCCAAGCACAAGAAGTCGGCGCGCACCGTCGGTGACGTACTGGGTAAATACCACCCCCACGGCGACTCGGCCTGCTACGAGGCCATGGTGCTGATGGCCCAGCCGTTCTCCTACCGCTACCCGCTGGTGGACGGCCAGGGCAACTGGGGCGCGCCGGACGATCCCAAGTCCTTCGCCGCCATGCGCTACACCGAGGCGCGCCTGTCGCGCTACGCCGAGACCCTGCTCTCCGAGCTGGGCCAGGGCACCGCGGACTGGGTGCCGAACTTCGACGGCACCCTGGAGGAGCCGGCGGTGCTGCCGGCGCGGCTGCCCAACCTGCTGTTGAACGGCACCACCGGTATCGCCGTGGGCATGGCCACCGACGTGCCGCCGCACAACCTGCGCGAAGTGGCTGCGGCCTGCGTGCGCCTGCTCGACCAGCCGGACGCCGGCGTCGGCGAACTGCTCGAGCACGTGCAGGGCCCGGACTTCCCCACCGAGGCGGAGATCATCACCCCGCGCGCCGACCTGCAGAAGATCTACGAAACCGGCCGCGGCTCGGTGCGCATGCGCGCCGTGTACCGCGTCGAGGACGGCGACATCGTGGTCACCGCGCTGCCGCACCAGGTCTCCGGGGCCAAGGTGCTGGAGCAGATCGCCGCGCAGATGCAGGCCAAGAAGCTGCCGATGGTCGCCGACCTGCGCGACGAGTCGGACCACGAGCACCCCACCCGCATCGTCATCATCCCGCGCTCCAACCGCGTGGACGCCGACGAGCTGATGACCCACCTGTTCGCCACCACCGACCTGGAAAGCTCCTACCGGGTGAACCTCAACGTCATCGGCCTGGACGGCAAGCCGCAGGTCAAGGACCTGCGCCAGCTGCTGACCGAGTGGCTGACCTACCGCACCGACACCGTGCGCCGCCGCCTGCAGTTCCGCCTGGACAAGGTGGAGAAGCGCCTGCACCTGTTGGAAGGCCTGCTGATCGCCTTCCTCAACCTCGACGAGGTGATCCACATCATCCGCACCGAGGAGCAGCCCAAGCCGGTGCTGATGGAGCGCTTCGCCCTCACCGACGTGCAGGCCGACTACATCCTCGACACCCGCCTGCGCCAGCTGGCGCGCCTGGAAGAGATGAAAATCCGCGGCGAGCAGGAAGCGCTGGCCAAGGAGCGCGCCAAGCTGCTGGCGATCCTCGGCTCCAACGCCAAGCTGCGCAAGCTGGTGCGCGACGAGCTGATCGCCGACGCCGAGGCCTATGGCGACGACCGCCGCTCGCCGATCGTCGAGCGCGCCGAGGCCAAGGCCCTCTCGGAAACCGAGCTGATGCCCACCGAGCCGGTCACCGTGGTGCTCTCCGACAAGGGCTGGGTGCGCTGCGCCAAGGGCCACGAGATCGACGCCGAAGGGCTTTCGTACAAGGCCGGCGACACCTTCAAGGCCGCCGCGCCCGGACGTTCGAACCAGTACGCGGTGTTCATCGACTCCACCGGGCGCAGCTACTCGCTGGCGGCCCACAGCCTGCCGTCGGCGCGTGGCCAGGGCGAGCCGTTGACCGGCCGCCTGACGCCGCCGCCGGGCGCCAGCTTCGAGCGCGTGCTGCTGCCCGAGGACAGCGCCCTGTACGTGCTGGCCTCGGACGCCGGCTATGGCTTCGTGGTCAAGGGCGAGGACATGCAGGCCAAGAACAAGGCCGGCAAGGCCCTGCTCAGCCTGCCCAACGGCGCGCAGGTGATGGCCCCGCGGCCGGTGGCCGACGTCGAGCAGGACTGGCTGGCGGCGGTGACCACCGAGGGCCGCCTGCTGCTGTTCAAGGTCTCCGACCTGCCGCAACTGGCCAAGGGCAAGGGCAACAAGATCATCAGCGTACCGGGCGAGCGCGTGGCCAGCCGCGAGGAATACCTGACCGACCTGGCAGTTCTGCCGCCGGGGGCGACCCTCGTGCTGCAGGCCGGCAAGCGCACCCTGTCGTTGCGCGGCGACGACCTGGAGCACTACAAGGGTGAGCGCGGCCGGCGTGGCAACAAGCTGCCGCGTGGCTTCCAGCGGGTCGATGCACTGCTGGTCGAGTCGCTGTCTCAGGACTGAAACGCTCTGCGATACACTCTGCCTCTGGAGCTATGGCGCCGGTTAAGGGATGATAGGTCCCTTTGACACGGGCGCCTTGGCTCCATTGTCGTTTTGGTTAGTGGTTTTTTGTAGCAAGTGACGCCGATCTTCGGCGAATTAACGGTGATTGCACGATGAGCGCCCTGCGCGTCCTCGCATGTCTTTCCCTCGTCGGCCTCCTCGGGCTGGCGGGCTGTACGGTGAATCGACCGACCCAGCTGTACCAACTGGACGCCGGGGCGACCCCGGTGCCCACCCGCGACAACGGTATCGCCGTACTGCTCGGGCCGGTGCAACTGGCCGACTACCTGCAACGTGAGTCCATGGTCCAGCGCCAGGCCGATGGCATCCTCAACCTGTCCACCGAGGCGCGCTGGGCTGGCAGCCTGGAAACCAACGTCAGCCAGTTGCTGGTGCGCCAGTTGTCCAGCAGCCTGGACACCACCCGCCTGGCGCTGTTCCCGGAGCAGCCGGGGTTCACCCCGCAGGTGCAGGTGATGCTGACCATCAGTCGCCTGGATTCCGGTCCGAAGGAGCCGGCGGTGCTGGATGCGCGCTGGCGCCTGCTCGACCAGAAGGGCGCGCTGCGCGACAGCCGCGTGTTCCATGAAGAGGAAAAGCACGACGGCAGCCTGCAGGACCAGGTCCGCGCGCAGAGCGAACTGCTGCGCCGCCTGGCCGGGCAACTGGCCCAGGACGTGCGCCCGGTGGCGGTGGCCGCCGAGCAGCCGGCGGCGCCACGCAAGCCGGCCGCGGCCGCCGAACAGGCCGCCAAGCCCAAGGAAGAAGGGCCGAAGATGCCGTTGGTGGTGCCCATCCACAACAACGCCGAAGTCTTCCGCTTCTGATCGCCGACGGCCCGCGGGTGTCCTGCCCGCGGGTCGCTCTTCGTTGACGAATTCTTGACCATGACGGTGCTAACAAGGCTGCGGTTCTGCCGGCGCCGTTGATCGGAATCCCTTCGGTTGGCGCCCGGCGGGGGTAGGTCCTTGCCACCGTCCATCTCCTTGTCGCCCTTGCCCTCCAGGCTGGCCAGCCTGGGCCCGGCCGCCCGCGCCTGGCTGCTGGGGGTGCTCGCCCTGCTGCTGTTCTGCGCCCAGGCCAAGGGGCGGGCGATCATCGGTTTCGACTCGCGCTTCGTGCTGTTCGCCCAGGAGATGCTGCGCCACGGGCCGAGCCTGTTCCCCACCACCTACGGCGAACCCTACCCGGACTACCCGGGCACTTCGACGTTGCTGATCTACCTGCTGTCGCTGCCTTTCGGCCGCGTCGACAGCCTGGGCGCCTGGCTGCCCTCGGCGCTGGCCGCGGCGGCCGTGGTGGCCCTGGTGTACCGCCTGCTGGAGCCGACCTCGCAGCGCTGGGCGCTGTCCGCCGTGGCGCTGTTGCTGCTCACCGCGACTTTCGTCAGCGAGACCCGCGCGGTGTCGCTGGACCAGATGGTCTCGGCCCTGGCCCTGGGCGCCTTCTACCTCGCCCGGCGCGACCACGGGCGCCCGCTGCCGCCCTTGCTGGCGCGGCTGGGGGCGCTGCTGCTGGGCGGTTTCCTGGTCCGCGGCCCGCTGGGCCTGGTGATTCCCGCCGCGGCGGTCTGCGCCTTTTGGTTGGCGGCGCGGGATTGGCGCCGGCTGCTGGTCTTCGGCTCGTTCGCCGCGGCCCTGCTGGCGCTCGCCTGCCTGGCGCTGCTGGGCGCGGCCCAGCTGAGCGGCGGCCCCGGCTTCGTCCGGGAAGTGCTGCAGATGCAGGTCATCGGCCGTCTCGACGGCAGCGCCGGGGCCAGCTCGCCCTTCTACTACTTCCTCAGTGCGCCCGGCAATTACGCCCTGGCCTTCCCCCTGGCGCTGCCGGCGCTGTTGCTGCTGCCCGGCGCACGCGGGCGGGGTGAAGACGAGGGCACCCGGACCCTGCTGCTGGCCTGTGTCCTGGCTGCGCTGCTGGTGATGCTCGGCCTGTCCGTGCCCCAGGCCAAGAAGGCCCGCTACATCCTGGCGGCGGCGCCCTACATGGCGATAGTCGCCGCCTACCCCTTCCAGGTGGCAGGCAGCCGCCTGGCTTCGGCGTTGCGCTGGGTCATGCAGGCCCTCTGGGCAATCCTGCCCGGGGTGCTGGCGCTGGCCCTGGCATTCGCCTGGCGGCGACTGGGCGGGCACTTGCAGGGCTATCACCTCGCCCTGTACGGCACCCTGGCCTTGTTGCTGGTCCTGCAGGGCTCTGCCCTGTGGATGCTGCACCACCCGCGGCTACGGGCGCCGGGGCTGGCCGGCTGCGCCGTGCTGGCGCTGTGGGCGGCCTACATCCTCGCCTTCGAGCCCATGGAGCGCGGGCTGTACGGCACGCGCGCCTTCGCCCTGGCTGCCGACGCGGCCATGGCCGCCAGGCCGGCGCCGGTGGTTTTCGTCGGCCTGGGCAGGGACGCCAAGGCGATCAAGTACCTGGTCAACCTCGACCACGACCTGGCGCCGGGCTTCATTGACCAGGACAGCCAACTGCAGGGGCTGCAGGGTCCGCTCTACCTGGTGATGTCGGCCGCGCGCCGGGATGCCTTGCGGGCGTCGTCAGTGGCTGGCCTGAAGCCCCTGGTGGCGGCGGATTTCGACCATGAGCCCCATGTGCTGCTGTACCTGCCCGCAACGCAGCAGGCGCACGAGTGACGGGCAGGGCGGGTAGGCAGGAGGGACGCAAGGCCGGCCAGCCCACGGGGGCGGCCGGCCTTCTGCTCAGGAGGTGCGCAGGGCGCGCATGCGGGTGAGCTGGCGTTCCAGCATCGACGGGTAGGGTTCCTTCAGCCATTCCACGCAACTGGCCTCGGCCGGGTTGGCGATGGCGCGGACGCGGGCGCGCTGGCGCACCTGCTCGTCCTCGGCGATGACGCGCTCGATCAGCAGCAGGTTGCGGCTGTGCTGGCTGAGGTTCAGGGCGTTCTGCACGGCGCTTTCCTGCAGCAGTTCGGCCTGGGCCAGTTCCGCCAGCTCGTCGCCCTGGGTCAGGCCCAGTTGCAGTTGCAGGGTGATGCCGCTGTCCACCACCTCGATCTGCAGGGCGTGGCCGAGGGCGCGCATCAGCTCGCCGCAGCACAGGGCGTGGGTGAGGTAGTCGTCGTCGTCGCGGGCGTGGAAGAGGATCAGGCTGCCGCCGTCGCTGAGGGTGAACAGCTGGCCCTTGTACAGGCGCGCGGCCTGCTCCAGGCAGTCGCGGTAGCGTTCCAGCAGGTCCACCAGGCGGCTGCGCGGCAGGCGCCGCAGCTGCTCCTGGTTGCCCAGCTGCACGGCCAGCACGGCGCAGGGGTTGGGCAGCACCGGCTCGGGTTCTTCCTCGGCGGTTTCCTTGGCCTCGTCAGCTTCTTCGACGAAGTCCTCAGAAAATTCCTCCGCGGCCAGGGGCGCTTCTTCGTGCAACTCGTCCTCGGCGAAGATGTTCTCGTCGAACTCATGCTCGTCGCGCGGCAGGTCGAGGCGGGGTTCGCGCTTGTCGTCCGGCTCGCCGGCGGTTTCGCCCTCGGCGTCCTTCTCGACGGGGTCTTTCGCGGGCTTCGCCGGCGCCGGTGCGGCGGCCTTCGGCGCTGCCTTGCGGGGCGCGGGGGCGGGGGCAGGTTCCGGGGCCGGCGGCTTCTCCGGCACCAGGCGGGCCTGGAGCTGGCGGGCCAGGTCGCCGATCTCGTTCTGCAGGCCGGCGCCGGGGGCGGGGTCGTCCGGGTCGCGCAGCCACACGCGCAGCTGCAGCAGCGGGGTGGAGATGTGGCGGCCCAGGCGCAGGCTGAGGGTCAGGGTGAGCAGCAGCAGGATCAGGCTGATCAGGCCCATGCTCTGCAGGCTGACCATCATCGGCTGCTGGAACTGCTCCATGTCCAGGCTGATGCGCAGCTGGCCGGCCATGACCTCCTGGAAGGTGATCTGCGTCGAGTAGACCCCCTCGGTGTCGCCCAGCAGGCCCTGCTTGGGCCGCGAGCCGGCCTCGGCCAGGGTGCGGCCGTCGGCGCTGTAGATGGCGGCGTGGGCCACCAGCGGGTTCTTGGTCAGGTTGCCCAGCAGCACGTTGAGGCTGAGGATGTCGTTGGACACCAGCAGTTCGGTGGCCGAGGCCGCGGTCTGGGTGGTCAGGCTCTGGCCCACGGCATCGGCCTGCTGGTGCATGGCCTGCTTGAACTGCATGCCCATCACCCAGGCGTAGATCAGCAGCGCCGCCGCCACCAGCACCAGGCTGTGGATGGCGATGCGCAGGGCGATGGGCACCCGGCGCTGGCGCAGGGCGTGGTACAGCAACAGGAAGAAATTGTCGGGCTTGACGGACGTGGGCCGGGTCACAGCGGGCTCGGTCTTCTATGAAAGGACAGTCCCGGCAGTATAACGGCGCCCCGGGAAGGGGCAAAGCGCCGGTCCGCCCGTGATCCGGCCGGCGCGCACGATCCGATCGGCGGTTGTGCCGCCGGCGGGCGAGGCGACGGCCGAGAAAGGCGGTAGAATGTGCGCTTTTTCCATGGCGGAGACTGCGCCTTGCGCGAAATCGTCCTGATCAACATCACCGGGGAAGACCGCCCCGGCCTCACCGCGGCCATCACCGGCGTGCTGGCCCAGGGCGGGGTGAACATCCTCGACATCGGCCAGGCGGTGATCCACGACACCCTGTCCTTCGGCATCCTGGTGGAGATCCCCGACACCGAGCGGGCCTCCGCGGTCCTCAAGGACGTGCTCTTCACCGCCTACGAACTCGACCAGCAGGTGCGCTTCACCCCCGTTTCCGAGGCCGACTACCAGCAATGGGTCGGCGGCCAGGGCAAGCCGCGCCAGATCGTCACCCTGCTGACGCGCCGGGTGACCGCCGAGCAGTTGCAGCGGGTCAGCTCGATCACCGCCAAGTACGGGCTGAACATCGACCACATCGACCGCCTGTCCGGGCGCATGCCGCTGGACATGCCGGCCGAGCGCGGCAAGGGCTGCATCGAGTTCTCCGTGCGCGGCGAACCGGCCGACCCGGTGGCGCTGCGCGCCGAGTTCCTCAGCGTGGCCCAGGAACTGAACGTCGACATCGCCTTCCAGCGCGACTCGCTGTACCGCCGCAACCGCCGCCTGGCGGTGTTCGACATGGACTCGACGCTGATCGAGGCCGAGGTCATCGACGAGCTGGCCAAGGCCGCCGGCGTCGGCGAGAAGGTCGCCGAGATCACCGAGCGCGCCATGCGCGGCGAGCTGGACTTCCGCGCCAGCTTCAAGGAGCGCCTGGCGCTGCTCAAGGGCTTGTCCGAGGACGTGCTCGAAGAGATCGGCGCCTCGCTGCGCCTGACCGAGGGCGCCGAGACGCTGTTCGCCGAGCTCAAGCGCCTGGGCTACAAGACCGCCATCCTCTCCGGCGGCTTCACCTATTTCGCCCGCCAGCTGCAGGCGAAACTGGGCATCGACTACGTCTTCGCCAACGAGCTGGAGATCGTCGACGGCAAGGTCACCGGCGTGGCCGTCGAGCCGATCGTCGACGCCCAGCGCAAGGCCGACCTGCTGCGCGAACTGGCGGCGAAGGAAGGCCTGCAGCTGGAGCAGACCATCGCCGTGGGCGACGGCGCCAACGACCTGCCGATGCTCGGCCTGGCCGGCCTGGGCGTGGCCTTCCGCGCCAAGCCGCTGGTCAAGCAGTCGGCCAAGCAGGCCATCTCCACCCTGGGCCTGGACGGCATCCTCTACCTGCTGGGCTTCCGCGACCGCGAGGGCGTGGACGGGCGTTGAGCCGGCAGAAGCCTGGGGAAGTGCCGTGGCGAACCGTAGGGCGAATAACGCGAAGCGTTATCCGCCGCTTGGCCTTGGCACCAGGCCGCTCGGGGTTGAGCTGGAAAAACGCCTGGTTGGAATGCGGAGCCGGCGAGGGCATGGGTGTAACGGCGTATAACCGCGAACGGTTATACGCCCTACGGAGACCCATCACGGAGCTCGGTGTCGACCTGTAGGAGCGCGCCCTGCGCGCGATTCGCGGGCAGGGCCCGCTCCTACAAATGAATCCGTGCGCCGAGGTGCCTTTCGTAGGATGGGTCGAGTTTACGAAACCCATGCGGCCGTGGTGATGGGTGCCGTGTTTGAGCAGATCACTCCTCCGAGGAGAAGTCGTAGTCCATCGCCTGGCTCGGGCCCTGCAGGTAGCGGCCCTGGATGTAGTTGGCGCCGGCCTGCCAGAGGGTGGCCAGGGCGGTGGCGCTCTCCACCATCGGCACTATGGTCAGCTTGGCCTGGGCGTGCAGGCTGGCCATGAGGGTGCGCAGGTTCTCCTGGTTCTCCGGGCGGCTGAGGTCCTGCACGTAGGAGCCGTCGATCTTCACGAAGTCGACGTTCATGTGCTTGAGCGTGTTGAACGGGTTCAGCGCGCAGCCGAACTGGCCGAGGGCGACCTGGCAGTGCAGCTCGGCGAGCCCCTGGCTCAGGGCCTTGGCCTGCTTGAGGTGGGCCACGGCGTCGGTTTCGCTGATCTGCAGGATCAGCGAGTCGGCCGGCAGGCGCGCGGCCTTCAGGGCCACCGCCAGCCAGGGCAGCAGCCCGGCATCCTGCAGGCTGGGGCCGGACAGGTGCACGAAGAGCTTGGTGTCGTGGCCCTTGGCGCGGTGCTCGGCGAGCAGCTTGATGGAGTTGAGCAGCACCCAGCGGTCGATGCGCTCGGCCAGGCCGCCGGCCCTGGCCGCGCCGAGGAAGTCGGCGGCGGGCACTTCCTCGCCCTGCGGGTTGAGCAGGCGCAGCAGCACTTCGTACAGCTCGTGGCTGTCGCCGCGCAGGCTGATGATCGGCTGGAACAGCAGGCGGAAGGCGTTCTTCTCCAGCGCCTGCTGGACGATGGCCAGCAGGTCGCCGCGGCTGGCGGCGGCGGCCAGTTCGTCTGCCGGGTCGTAGTGCTTGATGCCGTTGCCCTCGGCCTGGGCGATTTCGTCGGCGCAGCGGTGGGCGCGCTCGATGACGTCCTGGGCGCGGCTGGTCTTTTCGTCGAGCCCGGCGCAGCCGATCGACAGGGTGACCTGGGCGGTGCGTCCGTGGATGTCGAACAGGTGGCCTTCGACGCGCTTGAGCAGGCTGGCGAACAGCGCCTTGCTCTGTTCCGGCGTCTGGCCGTCGAGCAGCACGCTGAAGGCGTCGTCGCTGAAGCGGGCCAGTTGCGCGCTTTCGGGGAAGTGCTCGCGCAGCAGGTGGGCGAGGTCGGCCAGCAGCAGGTCGATGCTGGCGATGCCCAGGCTCAGCTGCAGGTTCTGCGCGCGGTCGAGCAGCAGGTAGGCGAGGGTGGCCGGCTGGCCGGCGGTGACGGCGCGCTCCACGGCGGCATCCATCAGGTCGAGGAAGTGGGCGCGGTTGAACAGGCCGGTGACCAGGTCCTGGCTGCTGACCTCGCGCAGCTTCTCCTGCAGTTCGCTGTTGTCCTGCTCGGCGCGGATCACCACCTGGATGCAGGGCTCGCCGTCATAGGTGGCCGGCGAGAAGTTCATGCGCGCGCGCAGCGCCTGGCCATCGACGCGCACGCCGCTGCACAGCAGCTCGTTGTCGCCGTCGCCGTGCTGGTAGCCCTTGAGGAAGTCCTTGAAGGTCGCCTGGTCGGCCGGGGCGATCAGGTCGATCATCGGCAGCCCTTCCAGTTCCTCCGCGTCCTCGTAGCCGAACAGCGCGACGTAGGCGCGGTTGGCGTAGATGTGCATGCCGTCGTGGACGTAGGTGATGGCGTCCACCGAGCTGTCCAGCAGCAGCTGGCAGCGCTTTTCCGCCTCGCGCAGGGCGACTTCGGCGGTGCGCCGGGCGCGGCGCTCTTCCAGGGCGGCGATTTCGCGGTTGGCCACCAGCACCAGGCGCTCGTCCTCGCCCTGGGGCAGGGCGTCCTGGGCGCCGAGGGCCAGGGCCTCGGTGATGCTGTCGGAGTCGTTGCCCTCGACCAGCTGGATGAAGGGGATGTCCTTGGCCTGGCGGCGCAGGCTGGCCAGGGCCTCGTCCGGCGCCAGGGCGCCGCTGTGCGGGGCGGCGATCAGCAGGTCCCAGGTCTGTTGCAGGGCTTCGGCGAGGTCTTCGCTGGAGGTGACGCGGTGGACGCGGGTCGCGCGCCCGGCATTGCGGAACAGGCTGACCAGGCGTTCGGCCTCGTTCTGCGAGTCTTCCAGGATCAGCAGGCGGACGGTTTTCTTTTCATTGGCCATGAAGAGCTGCTTATAGCGCGCCGGATGGCAGCCAGGAGGCGACGAATGGAGTGCGGCCGAATCTACAGCGACTTCCAGAGTGAGTCAAAGTCTTCCTCCCCATGCCCCGCATGGCTGCTCGTCCCTGTGACGGGCTTATCGTCGGCGCCCTTCGGGCGCTCCTGGGTACTGTATTCGAACTGGCTGAAACTGCCGGTGGCGGTGAGCTTGCGCGTCAGGGTGGCGCGGCGTTCGTCGCCGTGCACGTTGATCTGCACGCGGCTGCCTTCCTGGAAGGGCAGGCGTGGCGAGATCAGCGTCGCCGGCCGCGAGATGGCGGCGATTTCCGGCAGCAGCAGGGCGCGCAGGTAGTGGCTGCTCTGCTCCGACTTGCGCAGCAGTTGCAGGCCGCAGGGCTGGGCGATGGGGGCGATCAGCTCGATGCCCATCTGCGTGCCGCCGCCGCGGACCTGGCGGATCCAGCGCACCACCGCGACGCTCCAGCTGTGCCCGGGGGCGTCCTGGATGCCGAGCAGTTCGCCGGCCTGCAGCTGGCTGGGGATTTCCTTCGGCCAGGTCAGGCAGTAGCCGCCGGGGCTGTGGTTGACGATGGGCAGGGTGAAGACCGGGTACTCGTCGCTGGCCGCGGCCCCGGAAGCGTCGGGCGAGCCCTGGTCCGCCGAGCGGAGCGGCTGGTACTCGATTTCCTCCAGCGGCATGCCCGGTTGCCAGTCGGTGACCTTCTGCGCGTCGAAGGCATTGGCCCAGGCGTCGTTCACTTCCGCCTGGAAGGTCGCCTGCACAGGTTCCGGCAGCTTGAGCAGGTCGGCGAAGGCGCAGCGGCCGGACAGGTAGTAGTGCAGCGCGCTCATGCCGATGCACAGGGTCAGTTGGCCCTGGCCGGAGGTGCGCTGGAAGCTGCGCTCGGCGATGTCGCCCCAGGCGCTGGCCAGGTGCTGCAGCAGGTCGATGCTGATGCGCTCGCCGCCCTTGAGCGGCAGCTTGTCGCGTTGCTCGGCGGGGGCCTGCAGGTATTCCTTGATCGCCGCCACCAGGCGCTGCGGGTCCATGCCCAGGCCGTTGTGCAGGTCGCTGGCCTTGTACAGCGAACGGTAGCGCGGCGGGCCGTCCACCTGCGGGGCGACCACGAACAGGCTGGACGGCAGGTCGGCCTCCTGCAGGCGTACCAGCGAGCCCCAGGCCTCCAGGGCCTCGGCCACCTGGGCGATGCCGGCCTGGCGCATCTGGTTGCAGCGGGCGCAGCCCAGCAGCAGGGCCACCAGGTAGGCCTGCTCGACGTTCAGGCTGTTGCCATGCTTGGCAAGGTCGTCACGGACCGCCAGCCCCTGCACGCCCTTGCTGCGGGCCAGCTGGTAGAGCTGGTGCAGCTCCAGCCACAGGCTTTCCGGCACCGGGCAGTAGAGCTGCTGGGCGCGGATCAGCGGGCCGCAGAGGCTGCGGATGGCCCGCTGCAGGGCAAGGGTGAGGATCTGTGCGCGTTCGCGGGTGAAGCGCGGTGCCTCGCGCACCACCACCAGCTTGTAGCCCACGGCCAGGTGGTTCTGCAGGGCCTGGCAGAGGTTGGCGACCTTGCGCGGGCGCTCGTCGAGGACGATGGACTGGTTGAGGAAGTGGCGTTCGAGGTTGTGGCAGACCGACTGGACTTCCGGGCGGAACAGCTCCAGCAGCTGCAGGCGGGCCTCCACCGGGAGCTTCAGCTGGTTCAGCTCGATCAGGCCCTGGTAGAGCTGGCGTGCGGTCTCGCCGAGGTTGGCCTTGGGCAGGTGGTCCAGCCAGTATTTGATATCGCGCGCAGTGACGTTGCAGAAGCTCAGGCTTTCCTGCGTCGGGGTGGGAACGCGCAGCAATTGCTGGGGACTCGTATTGTCCATGGTCGGATGAGGTGCTCCACGATCTGGGCCGTTCGCTGGACCGTTGTGCCGGTCTTGGGCGCCGGTTTTTCCAAACTCTAGCAGTATCCACCTGAGAAGGCAGCCCGTTCCCTGGTTGGGAGACGGGCCTGCCGCCGGCTTTCAGGTAACAGGCCGGTTACAGGGGCCCCGGCTTGCGCCGGCTCACGCCTGGCGGGCGTTGCCCAGCAGCTGGCCCATGCGCACCGGGCTGCCGGCGGCCAGTTGTTCGGCCCAGGCGACCTGCTCGGGGCCGAACAGCACGATGGCGGTGGAGCCCAGCTTGAAGCGCCCCAGTTCCGCGCCTTTTTCCAGCTGGATGGGCTGGCGGGCCGCTTCGTCGTAGGCGAAGGCCTTCAGCTCGCGCCTGGGCGGGGTAACCAGGCCGGCCCACACGGTTTCCACCGAGGCCACGATCATCGCGCCCACCAGCACCACGGCCATGGGGCCGCGTTCGGTGTCGAACAGGCAGACCACGCGCTCGTTGCGGGCGAACAGCTCCGGTACCTGCTCGGCGGTGAGCTGGTTCACCGAGAACAGCCGGCCGGGCACGTAGACCATCTCGCGCAGGGTGCCGGCCAGCGGCATGTGCACGCGGTGGTAGTCCTTCGGCGAGAGGTAGACGGTGGCGAAGCTGCCGCCCATGAAGGGCGCGGCGCGCTCGGCGTCGCCGCCCAGCAGCTCGCTCAGGCTGAAGCTGTGGCCCTTGGCCTGGAAGATGCGCCCGTGCTCGATGGGGCCGAGCTGGCTGATGGCGCCGTCGGCCGGGCAGAGCACGCCGCCGGGCGTCTCGTCCAGCGGCCGCGCGCCCTCCTTGAGGGCGCGGGTGAAGAAGGCGTTGAAGTGCTCGTAGGCCTGCAGGTCTTCCACCAGCGCCTCGCGCATGTCGACCTGGTAGCGGCGGGCGAACCAGCCGATCAGGCGGTTCTTGAACCAGGCGGCGCGGCATTCGGCCGCGCAGCCGACCAGGCGCGACAGCAGATGGTGCGGCAGCAGGTACTGGCCGAGGATGAACAGACGATCTTTGAACGACATTCCTTAAACCTCTACGGGGGTGTCGGGGTGGTTGCCCCATTCCGACCAGGAGCCGGCGTAGCCCTTGACCCGCGGGTAGCCGAGGGCCTTGGCCACCAGGTAGGTGAAGCCGGAACGGTGGTGGGTCTGGCAGTGGGTGATCACTTCCTTGTCCGGGGTGATGCCCAGGTCGCGGAGGATCTGCGCCATGTCGGTGCGGATGCGCAGGGCGCGGGCCGGGTCCATGCCGGCGGTCCACTCGAAGTTGACCGCGCCGGGGACGTGCCCGCCCTTGGCCGCCAGCACCTTCTGGCCGCTGTATTCGCTGGGGTTGCGCGCATCCCAGACGGCCAGGTCGGCGGCGCCCAGGCGGCTCTGCAGGTATTCGCGGGTGGCGGTGGGCTCGTCGTGCAGCGTCAGCGGCAGCGGGCCGCCGGCTGGCGCCGGGACGTCGCGGCTCAGCTCGCGGCCTTCGGCCAGCCAGGCGTGCAGGCCGCCGTCCAGGTAGTGGTAGTGCGGGTGGCCGATGACGTCCAGCAGCCAGATGAAGCGCCCGGCCCAGCCGCCGCCTTCGTCGTCGTACACCACGTACACGGCGCCCGGGTCGTGCCCCAGTTCGCCGAACAGCGCCTCCAGGTCGGCCTTGGCCGGCAGCAGGCCGGGCGCCGGCGGCTGGCCCCACTGGGTGCGCGCGGGGGCGACGAAGCGGGCGCCGGGCAGGTGGCCCTCGGCGTAGCGCGCCGGGCTGGTCAGGTCGACCAGGATCAGCTCGGGGGCGTCGAGGCGGGCGGCCAGCTCGGCCGGTTCTATCACCAGGGGCAGGTCGGAAAAGGCGGACATGTCGGCATCTCCCTGAAGGCGGGTGTCGTGGGACGGGATGGCGTGAGCTGGCGCCCTGGGCTACCCGCGAAACCCCGCAGTTTAACGAAAAAGCGCGGGGCGCTGGCGGGCAATCGCTTCAGGGCGTGTCACTGGGCCGGCGCCGCGCCGAATTGCTGCAGGGCGCGCTCGATGCACTGGCAGGTCTTGTCGAAGGCCTGCCCCTGGACCTCGCCGATGGGGTGGCCGTGGCGGTCGGCCACCACCAGCATCACCACGCGCTGGCCGCGGGCCAGGGAGCGCAGCAGCAGGTGGTCGCCGGGCAGCGCCGCCTTCAGGCGGCCGGGCAGCAGCGCGGAGTACTCGGCCATGTTGGCCGGGGTCAGGTGCAGGCGCGCCGGGCGTTCCAGCAGGCGGCGCAGCAACTGGCTGGCGGCCACCGGCAGCTGCAGGTTCTGCTCCGCCGGGGCCAGGCCGAAGCTGCGGCGGGCCTGCAGCAGGTTCTGCTGGCGGTCGGCGAGCAGCAGCACGGCGCGGTCCAGGCCGCAGGCGTGCAGGGCTTCGGCCGCGCATTCCAGCAGGGGCGCCAGGTTGCCGAACGGGCTGGGCGCGCGCAGCAGTTCGGCGCACAGCCGGCGCCATTGCCCGGGGTTGCCGGCGGCGGGGGCGGGGGTGGCCGCCGCGGGGGCGTGCCGCGGCTGCCAGCGCTGGCTGTCCCAGGGCCAGAGCAGCGCCTGGGCCGGGTGCCAGTAGCGGGCGTCGGCGTCGCGCCGGGCGCTCTCCACGGCCAGGGTGTGGACCTGTTGCTGCAGCGCCTCCAGCGGCTCCTGCAGGTAGAGCGCGGTGAGCCGCTGCCAGCGCAGCATGTGCGGCCCGCCCCAGGACTGGTGCGCGGCCATCGCCAGGCTGTTGGCCAGGAGGATGGTGTTGGCCGGGCGGGTCAGCCAGCGCGCCAGCTCGGGGTCGGCGTCCAGGCGCTGCTGCTGGGCCAGCGGTTCGCTTTCGGCGTGGGCCAGGTGCAGGGCGCGGACCAGCAGTTCATGGTCCTCGCCGAGCAGGCGCAGGCCCTGGCCGATCCACTCCGGCAGGCGCCAGCGCTCGGCCAGGGCCGCGCACAGCGGCAGCAGGCGCATGCCCAGCAGTTCCTGTTCCACCTCGGCGCTGGCGCGGCCTTCGCCGAGCACCTGCTGCTGCCATTCTTCGAGCAGCTCCGGGCGTGCCGTGGCCAGCGCCCAGACCGGCGCCAGGATCAGCAGGCTGCCCCAGTGGATTTCCTGCCACAGGCGCGCCAGGCGGCTGGCGAACAGGCCGCTGGCCTGGTGCATGGCGTGGCGGCTGATCAGCAGCATCTGCCCCAGGGCCGGCGGCATCTGCGCGGCGGGCACGCTGGGCAGGCTCTCCAGCAGGGCCGTGGCGCGCACCAGGCCGAGGCGGCTGAGGGCCACCTCCAGGCTTTCCGCCGGGTTGTCCCGGGCCATGCGCGCGCGGTTGGCTTCGCGCAGGATGGCCAGGGCCAGGGTCGGGCAGTCCTGCAGCAGGTCGGCGATGTCGCGCAGGGACCGGCGGTTGTCCGCCAGGGCGCGGCGCACGCGCTCGTGCTGTTCGGCGGGCACCGGCAGCGGCAATTCCTCCAGCAACTGGAGCCAGGAGGCGAGGCGCTGCGGGTCGGGTGTCTGGATGGGCATGCTTGGGCCGCCGAACTGGTTTTTACAATTTGCAGCCTATAGTCTTGCGCGGTTTCTCCGATAACAAGAGGGCGGCGCATATTGGCGCCCCCGTCCCGTCCACCGTTCCAGTCGACTCTTCAATGGCAAAAATCATCGGCATCATTGTCCTGCTGGGCAGCGTCCTCGGCGGCTACCTGCTCTCCGGCGGCAAGATCATGGCCATCGTGCAGCCCTTCGAAGTGCTGATCATCGGCGGTGCCGCGCTGGGCGCCTTCCTCCAGGCGAACCCCGGCAGCACCTTCATGACGGTGCTGAAGAAGGCGCCGAAGATGTTCAGCAACCGCTTCACCCACGTCTTCTACCTGGAAGTGCTGGGCATGCTCTACGAGATCCTCAACAAGAGCCGCCGCGAGGGCATGATGGCCATCGAGGCCGACCTCGAGGAACCCGCCTCCAGCCCGATCTTCAGCAAGTACCCGGCGGTGCTGAAGGACGAGCGCATGACCGCCTACATCTGCGACTACCTGCGCATCATGTCCTCCGGCAACATGGCCCCCCACGAGCTGGAGGGCCTGTTCGACATGGAGCTGGGCAGCCTCAAGGAGGACTTCGAGCATCCGTCCCACGCGGTCACCCGCGTCGCCGACGCGCTGCCCGGCTTCGGTATCGTCGCCGCGGTGCTGGGCATCGTGATCACCATGGCCCTGCTCGGCCAGGGCAGCCAGGCGGAGATCGGCCACCACGTGGCCGCCGCGCTGGTCGGTACCTTCCTCGGTATCCTCGCCGCCTACGGTTTCGTCGGCCCGCTGTCCAACGCCCTGGAGCACGACGCCAAGGAAGAGCTGAACCTCTACGAGGCGATCAAGGCCTGCCTGGTGGCCTCGGCCTCGGGCATGCCGCCGTCGCTGGCGGTGGAGTTCGGCCGCAAGGTGCTGCTGCCGGCGCACCGCCCCAGCTTCTCCGAGCTTGAGCAGGCAGTGCGCGGGCGCTAAGCGATGGACAACAACCAGCCGATCATCGTCAAGCGCGTCAAGCGCTACGCCGCCGGGCACCACGGCGGCTCCTGGAAGATCGCCTTCGCCGACTTCGCCACGGCGATGATGGCGTTCTTCCTGGTGCTGTGGCTGCTGTCCTCGGCCACGCCGGAGCAGAAGAAGGCGATCTCCGGCTACTTCCAGGACCCCATCGGCTTCACCGAGAGCGCCAGCCCCTACGTGATCGACCTCGGCGGCACCCCGACGCCGGCCCCGGACAAGACCCTCAACCCGCAGATCCAGGCACAGCCGGAGGCGGACGAGACGCGCATCAGCCCGGAGTCGGAGAAGGAGGTCAACCCCGCCGAGGCCGAGCGCCAGGCCGAGCAGATCGAGCACGAGCGCCTCGAGCTGCTGCTCCAGGAACTGCAGAACAAGGTCGACGAGAACCCCACGCTGCGCCGCTTCAAGGACCAGATCCTGTTCGAGATCACCCGCGACGGCCTGCGCATCCAGATCGTCGACGCCGAGAACCGGCCGATGTTCGACCTCGGCAGCGCGCGCCTGCAGCCGTACTTCGAGGACATCCTGCTGGCCATGGCCGAGACCATCAAGCAGGTGCCGAACAAGATCAGCATCAGCGGCCACACCGACGCCAAGCCCTACGCCGGCGACGAGTTCGGCAACTGGGAGCTGTCGGCCAACCGCGCCAACGCCGCGCGCCGCGCCCTGGTGGCCGGCGGCTACCCGGAAGAGCAGATCGCCCGGGTGGTGGGCTACGCCTCGTCGCAGCTGTTCGACCGCAAGAACCCGCTGAACCCGGTGAACCGGCGCATCGACATCATCGTCCTGACCAAGCGCGCGCAACGCGCCATCGAGGGCCAGGACGGCACGGCCGAGGAGCCGGCGGCCAGCCAGCCGGCCACGCCGCCGGCCGGCGCCGCACCGGCGCCCCAGGGCAGCGCGCCGGCGCCTGCGTCCCAGCCGTTGCCGGCCGGGCAGGTGCGCGAGAAGCTCAACCTGTTCGACGACGGCAAGCTGAAGCTGGACGAGCTGAAGAAGCAGTGAGGCGCGCCCCGATGATCTGACGTGGGTGTCAGATCATCGGCCTGGTTCAGTAGTCCGTTTCCGGAAGGCTGGCGAGAATGTGCCGGTAGCTGGCCATGCGCTGCGGGCTGATGCGGCCGTCCTCCAGCGCCTGGAGCAGTGCGCAGCCCGGCTCGCGGTCGTGCTTGCAGTCGCGGAAGCGGCAATGCCCGAGCAGGTCGCGGAACTCGATGAAGCCGGCCTCGACGTCGTCGCGGGTGACGTGGCCCAGGCCGAACTCGCGGATGCCGGGGGAGTCGATCAGGTCGCCGCCGGCGGGGAAGTGGAACAGCCGCGCCGTGGTGGTGGTGTGGGTGCCCTTGCCGGTCACCTCGGAAAGATCGCCGACACGGGTGTCCACCCCCGGCAGCAGGGCGTTGACCAGCGACGACTTGCCCACCCCGGACTGGCCGACGAACACGCTGACGTGGTCGTTCAGCGCCGCGCGCAGGGCGTCCATGGCCAGGCCGTTGAAGGCCGAGACCTCCAGCAGCGGGTAGCCCAGGTCGCGGTAGGTGCCCAGCAGCGCGTCGATCGGCCCGGCGTTCTGCTCGTCGATCAGGTCGGCCTTGTTCAGCAGCAGCAGCGGCTGGATGCCGGCGTGCTCGGCGGCGATCAGGTAGCGGTCGATCAGGTTGGCGTGGGGTTCCGGGCGCGGGGCGAAGACGATGACGATGCGGTCGACGTTGGCCGCCACCGGCTTGAGCAGGCCGCGCATGTCCGGGCGGCACAGCTCGGAGGTGCGCAGCAGCTGCGCGACTATCACGCCGATGCCCTGGTTGCCCGGGCGCCAGACCACGCGGTCGCCGGTCACCAGCGGCGGCAGGTTGGCGCGCAGGTGGCAGCGCAGCACCTCGCCGGCGTGCTCGCCTTCCAGCGCCTCGACTTCCACCTGGACGCCGAAGTGGGCGATCACCAGGCCGTTCTGCTCCGGCCCCAGGTCGCCGCCTTCCAGCTCCTCCAGGGCGCGTGACTCGCGCTTGGCGGCGCGCGCGGCGCGCTCTTCCTGGATCTTTTCGATGCGCCAGCTCTGCCGGCGGGTGAGATGACGCTTGGCCATAGGCAACCCGAGTGAAAAATCGCCGGCGAGTTTAGCATGCCCCGGCGCGCTTCCCGCTAAACTAGGGGGCTTGAGCCGAGGAGCGCAGCATGCAGAACCCACAGAACCTGATCTGGATCGACCTGGAGATGACCGGCCTGGACCCGGACCGGGACCTGATCATCGAAATGGCCACCATCGTCACCGACAGCGAGCTGAACATTCTCGCGGAAGGCCCGGTGATCGCCGTGCACCAGAGCGAGGAGACCCTCGCCGGCATGGACGAGTGGAACACCCGCCAGCACGGCCAGTCGGGCCTGACCCAGCGCGTGCGCGAAAGCACCATCGACGCCGCCCAGGCCGAGGCCATGACCCTGGCCTTCCTGGAGAAGTGGGTGCCCAAGCGCGCCTCGCCGATCTGCGGCAACAGCATCTGCCAGGACCGCCGCTTCCTCTATAGGCACATGCCGAAGCTGGAAGCCTGGTTCCACTACCGCAACCTCGACGTCTCCACCCTCAAGGAACTGGCCGCCCGCTGGGCTCCGCAGGTGCGCGACGGCTTCAAGAAGGGCAATACCCACCTGGCGCTGGACGATATCCGTGAGTCCATCGCCGAGCTGCGCTATTACCGCGAGACCTTCATCAAGGTTTGAACCCTCGCTTTTCGTAGGAGCGAGCTTGCTCGCGAACGGGGTTTCCAGGCGGCTTAGGTATTTCGGCTTGGCTCCGCTCCCTCTCTCCAGCCCTCTCCCTGAAGGGAGAGGGAGCTTGTCCGTGCCGACGGAGAGTATGGCGCTCGCCGGCTGCCTCCGTTGTTACCGGCTGACTCAGGAGCATCCGAATACTCCGAACGGTCCCCTCTCCCTTCAGGGAGAGGGTTAGGGAGAGGGCGCTCTTCAGGGCGAGCTCCGAACCCAACCGGCAGAACCCCTACCGCTCCACCCCATGCCGCCGCAGCGCCCACTCCACATGCTCGCGCACCAACTCCGACGGAAACTCCCGCCGCGCCTTCAGCGCCTCGACCACCGGGATGCTGGTCGGCGCGTTGCCCAGGCCCACCGCCAGGTTGCGCAGCCAGCGCTCGTAGCCGGCGCGGCGTAGCGGCGAGCCTTCGGTGCGGCTGAGGAATTCTTCCTCGCTCCACAGGAACAGCTCGGCCAGCCCGGCGTTGTCCAGGCCGTGGCGGGGCTGGAAGTCGCCCTGCTCGGTGGGCCGGGCGAAGCGGTTCCAGGGGCAGACGATCTGGCAGTCGTCGCAGCCGAACACCCGGTTGCCCATGGGCGCGCGCAGTTCCTCGGGGATCGGGCCCTTCAGCTCGATGGTCAGGTAGGAGATGCAGCGCCGCGCGTCCAGCACGTAGGGACCGACGAAGGCGTTGGTCGGGCAGATGTCCAGGCAGGCGCTGCAGCGCCCGCAGTGCTCGCTGCCGTGGGGCTCGTCCAGGGGCAGCGGCAGGTCGGTGAACAGCTCGCCGAGGAAGAAGTAGCTGCCGGCCTTGCGGTTGAGCAGCAGGGTGTTCTTGCCGATCCAGCCGAGCCCGGCCTGTTCGCCGATGGCCTTTTCCAGCACCGGCGCGCTGTCGACGAAGGCGCGGTAGCCGAACGGCCCGACTTCCGCCTGGATGCGCTCGGCCAGCTGCTGCAGGCGCTTGCGCACCAGCTTGTGGTAGTCGCGGCCCAGGGCGTAGCGCGACACGTAGGCCTTCTCCGGCTCGGCCAGGCGCTGCGCCATGCGCGTGTCGCCGGGCAGGTAGTCCATGCGCAGCGAGACCACCCGCAGGGTGCCGGGCACCAGCTCGTCCGGGCGCCAGCGCTTGCTGCCGTGGGCGCCCATGTAGTCCATCTCGCCCTGGTAGCCGGCGGCCAGCCAGCGCTGCAGGTGCTCGCCGTGGCTTTCCAGGTCCAGCCCGCCGATGCCCACCTGCTGGAAGCCCAGCTCGCGGCCCCAGGCCTTGATGCGCTCGGCGATGGTGCTGTAGTCGGAAGTGGAATCGTGCATGTGGGGGCGGGAAAGCGGGACCGGGGTAGGTATAATTCTGCCAGACCGCGCCGACCGGCGCCCGATTCCCCGCGGAAACCCGATGAATTCGCACCCTCACGACAGCCTGCCGACCGCGCTGTACAGCGCCCGGCAGGTGCGCGACCTCGACGCGCGCCTGATCGCCGCCGGCACCCCCGGCTTCGAACTCATGCAGCGCGCCGCCCACGCGGCCTGGCGCGCCCTGCGCCGGCGCTGGCCGGACGCCGGGCGCCTGACGGTGCTGGCCGGGCACGGCAACAACGCCGGCGACGGCTACCTGGTCGCCGCCCTGGCCCGGCGCGCCGGCTGGAACGTGCGCGTGCTGGCGGTGGGCGATACCGCGCGGCTGGCCGGCGACGCCGCCTCGGCCCATGCCGAGGCCCTGGCCGCCGGCGTGACCATCCTGCCCTGGCACGAACACGCCGAACTGCATGGCGTGCTGGTGGATGCGCTGCTCGGCACCGGCCTCGGCGGCACGGTGCGCGACCCGTACGCGGCGGCCATCGCCCGCATCAACGCCAGCGGCCTGCCGGTGCTGGCCATCGACATCCCCTCCGGCCTCGACGCCGACACCGGCCAGGTGCTGGGCTGCGCGGTGCGCGCCGACCTGACCGTGACCTTCATCGGCCTCAAGTTCGGCCTGTTCACCGCCGAAGGCCCGGACCAGTGCGGCGAGCTGGCCTTCGACAGCCTGGACGCCGACCCCGCGCAACTGCCCGGGGAGGCCCAGGCCACGCGCCTGGCGCCGACCAGCCTGGCGCACCTGGCGCCGCGGCCGAAGGCGGCGCACAAGGGGCTGTTCGGCCACCTGCTGCTGATCGGCGGCGACCACGGCATGGGCGGCGCCAGCCTGCTGGCCGGCGAGGCGGCCCTGCGCAGCGGCGCCGGGCTGGTCTCCGTCGCCACCCGCGCGGCCCACGTGCCGGCGGCGCTGGCGCGCTGCCCGGAACTGATGACCCGCGGCGTGTCCTCCTCCGCCGAGGTGCTGCGCGCCGCCGAGCGCGCCAGCGTGCTGGTGGTCGGCCCCGGCATCGGCCGCAACGCCTGGGGCCGCTGCCTGGCCAGCGCCGCGGCCAGCCTGGCGCTGCCCCAGGTATGGGACGCCGATGCGCTCAACCTGCTGGCGGAGGGCCAGGTGCAGCGCCCGTCGGGCAGCCTGGTGATCACCCCGCATCCCGCCGAGGCGGCGCGCCTGCTGGGCCGCTCCACCGCCGAGGTGCAGGCCGACCGGGCCGCCGCCGCGCGCGAGCTGGCCAGCCGCTACCAGGCGGTGGCCGTGCTCAAGGGCGTCGGCAGCCTGGTGGCCGCGCCGGACGGGCGTCTGGCGCTATGCTCCCATGGTCACCCGGCCATGGCCACCGCCGGGCTGGGCGACGTGCTGTCCGGCGTTGTCGGCGCGTTGCTGGCGCAGAAACTCGAGCCCTTCGACGCCGCCTGTCTGGCCGTCTGGCTGCATGCCCGCGCCGGCGAGGCGCTCGGCGCGCAGGGGCGGGGGCTCGCGGCCAGCGACCTGATTCCTGCCGTTCGTCAGTTGCTCGAGGAGTTCGCCCCATGCCTGAACTGAAGCTGTTCGCCGACGGCGAGGAGGCCATGTACGCCCTGGGGGCGAGGATCGCCCAGGCCACCGGCGGGCGCGGGGTGATCTACCTGCACGGCGACCTCGGCGCCGGCAAGACCACGCTCTCGCGCGGCATTCTGCGCGGCCTGGGCCACGCCGGGGCGGTGAAGAGCCCGACCTTCACCCTGGTCGAACCCTACGAGCTGGGCGAGGTGCGCGCCTTCCATTTCGATCTGTACCGCCTGGCCGACCCCGAGGAGCTGGAATATCTGGGCATCCGCGACTACTTCGAAGGCGACGCCCTGTGCCTGATCGAGTGGGCAGAAAGGGGCACGGGCATTTTGCCAAAGGCCGACCTGGACATTACCATTACTCCG
This sequence comes from Pseudomonas delhiensis, assembly GCF_900187975.1. Taxonomy (GTDB): domain Bacteria; phylum Pseudomonadota; class Gammaproteobacteria; order Pseudomonadales; family Pseudomonadaceae; genus Pseudomonas; species Pseudomonas delhiensis. Next base: position 198,057 of record NZ_FZPC01000002.1, read on the forward strand.
CAAGCGGGCGGCCGCATGCTGCGCCTGGAACCGCACGGAGTGCGGGGCGAAGCCTGGTGCGCCGTCCTGGCTACGGGAGCATGAGAAAAAACATGGGTTGGGGGTTGCGCCTTCGGGCGCTGTTGGCCGGGTTGTTCATCCTGCTGGCGCTGGGCGCCGGCGAGGTTCTTGCCGCCGCGCAAATCACGCAGATCAAGAGCGTGCGCCTGTGGCGCGCGCCGGACAACACGCGCCTGGTGTTCGACCTGTCCGGCCCGGTGCAGCACAGCCTGTTCACCCTCAGCGCGCCGAACCGCATCGTCATCGACCTCAACGGCGCGCAGCTGAGCACCGCGCTGAACCAGCTCAAGCTGAAGAACACCCCCATCACCGCTGTGCGCTCGGCCCAGCGTTCGCCCACCGACCTGCGCCTGGTGCTGGACCTGTCCGCCCAGGTGACGCCCAAGAGCTTCGTCCTGCCGCCCAACCAGCAGTACGGCAACCGCCTGGTGGTGGACCTGTACGACCAGGGTGCGGACATCACCCCCGACGTGCCCGCCACGCCCACGCCGAACCGGCCGGCCACCCCGGTGACGCCGACGCAGCCGGTGGCCAAGGCGCCGGTGCCGGCCGGCGGCAAGCGCGACATCATCATCGCCATCGACGCCGGCCACGGCGGCGAGGACCCGGGCGCCTCCGGCCCCAGCGGCCTGCACGAGAAGAACATCACCCTGTCCATCGCCCGCGAGCTGCAACGGCAGATCAACCAGATGAAGGGCTTCCGCGCCGAGCTGACGCGCACCGGCGACTATTTCATCCCGCTGCGCGGGCGCACCGCCATCGCGCGCAAGAAGGGCGCCGACCTGTTCGTCTCCATCCACGCCGACGCCGCGCCCAGCCGCAGCGCCTTCGGCGCCTCGGTGTTCGCCCTCTCCGACCGCGGCGCCACCTCCGAGACCGCGCGCTGGCTGGCCGACAGCGAGAACCGTTCCGACCTGATCGGCGGCGACGGCAGCGTCAGCCTGGACGACAAGGACCACATGCTCGCCGGCGTGCTGCTCGACCTGTCGATGACCGCCACCATGTCCTCCAGCCTGGACGTCGGCCACAAGGTGCTGACCAACGTCGGCCGCGTCACCTCGCTGCACAAGAGCCGCGTGGAACAGGCCGGCTTCATGGTGCTGAAGTCGCCGGACATCCCGTCGATCCTGGTGGAGACCGGCTTCATCTCCAACCCCGGCGAGTCGCGCAAGCTCAACACCGCCTCGCACCAGCAGGCCCTGGCGCGCTCGATCGCCGCGGGCGTGCGCCAGTACTTCGTGCAGACGCCGCCGCCGGGCACCTACATCGCCTCGCTGCGCGACGGCGGGCAGCTTTCCAGCGGGCCGCGGCAGCACGTGGTGCGCGCCGGCGAGAGCCTGTCGATGATCGCCGCGCGCTATGACGTGAGCATGGCCACCCTGCGCAGCACCAACAACCTGAAGACCGATAGCGTGCGCATCGGCCAGGTGCTGAACATCCCCGCGACTTCCCTGGCGGCGCAGCAATGAACGAAGCACGTCGCATCCAGCTGCTAAGCCCGCGGCTGGCCAACCAGATCGCCGCCGGCGAGGTGGTCGAGCGCCCGGCCTCGGTGATCAAGGAACTGCTGGAGAACTGCCTGGACGCCGGCGCCAGGCGCATCGACGTCGAGGTGGAACAGGGCGGCATCAAGCTGCTGCGGGTGCGCGACGACGGCGGCGGCATCCCCGCCGACGACCTGCCGCTGGCCCTGGCGCGCCACGCCACCAGCAAGATCCGCGAGCTGGAAGACCTCGAGGCGGTGATGAGCCTGGGCTTCCGCGGCGAGGCCCTGGCCTCCATCAGTTCGGTCTCGCGGCTGACCATGACCTCGCGCACCGCCGACGCCGAGCAGGCCTGGCAGGTGGAGACCGAGGGCCGCGACATGCAGCCGCGGGTGCAGCCGGCGGCGCATCCGGTGGGCACCAGCGTCGAGGTCCGCGACCTGTTCTTCAACACCCCGGCGCGGCGCAAGTTCCTGCGTGCCGAGAAGACCGAGTTCGACCACCTGCAGGAAGTCATCAAGCGCCTGGCCCTGGCCCGCTTCGACGTGGCCTTCCACCTGCGCCACAACGGCAAGACCATCTTCAGCCTGCATGAGGCCGGCGACGAAGTGGCCCGCGCGCGCCGAGTCGGCGCCGTGTGCGGCCCGGCCTTCCTCGAGCAGGCGCTGCCCATCGAGATCGAGCGCAACGGCCTGCACCTGTGGGGCTGGGTCGGCCTGCCGACCTTCTCCCGCAGCCAGCCGGACCTGCAGTACTTCTACGTCAACGGCCGCATGGTGCGCGACAAGCTGGTCGCCCACGCGGTGCGCCAGGCCTACCGCGACGTGCTCTACAACGGCCGCCACCCGACCTTCGTGCTGTTCCTGGAGGTCGACCCGGCGACGGTGGACGTCAACGTGCACCCGACCAAGCACGAGGTGCGCTTCCGCGACAGCCGCATGGTCCACGACTTCCTCTACGGCACCCTGCACCGGGCGCTCGCCGAGGTGCGTCCGGACGACCAGCTGGCGCCGCCGGGGGCCACCACCCTGACCGTGCCGCGCCCCACCGGGCAGGCCGCCGGGGAGTTCGGCCCGCAGGGCGAGATGAGCCTGTCCGAGAAGGTCCTGGAGGCGCCGGCCGCGGCGCGTACCTGGAGCGGCTCCGGAGGCTCCTCCGGCGGCGCTGGCGGCTATTCCTACCAGCCGCCGCGCCAGGACCTGCCGCCCGCCGCCGAGGTCCAGGGCGCGTACCGCAGCTATTTCGCGCCGCTGCCGGAGCAGTCCGCGCCGCAGCCGCTGCCCGAGAGCGCCCAGGACGTCCCGCCGCTGGGCTATGCCCTGGCCCAGCTCAAGGGCATCTACATCCTCGCCGAGAACGCCCACGGCCTGGTGCTGGTGGACATGCATGCGGCACATGAGCGCATCACCTACGAGCGCCTGAAGATCGCCATGGACAGCGAGGGCCTGCGCGGCCAGCCGCTGCTGGTGCCGGAGTCGATCGCCGTCAGCGAGCGCGAGGCCGACTGCGCCGAAGAGCACTCGGCCTGGTTCAGCCGGCTGGGCTTCGAGCTGCAGCGCCTCGGCCCGGAAACCCTGGCGATCCGCCAGGTCCCGGCGTTGCTCAAGCAGGCCGAGGCGACCCAGCTGGTGCGCGACGTGCTCGCCGACCTGCTGGAGTACGGCACCAGCGACCGCATCCAGGCGCACCTCAACGAGCTGCTCGGGACCATGGCCTGCCACGGCGCGGTGCGCGCCAACCGGCGCCTGACGCTGCCGGAGATGAACGCCCTGCTGCGCGACATGGAAATCACCGAGCGCAGCGGCCAGTGCAACCACGGCCGGCCCACCTGGACGCAGCTGGGCCTGGACGAGCTGGACAAACTCTTCCTGCGCGGGCGTTGAAATAAAGCCAGCGTTAAGCCAAGTGCAGTAAACTGCGCGCCAATCGATTCAGCGCGCGCTTGGCGCGCGCCCGTTGCGCCGAAGAGTTGCCGATGTCCTCCCTGCCTCCCGCCATCTTCCTCATGGGCCCGACCGCCGCCGGCAAGACCGACCTGGCGCTGGAACTGGCGCGGCTGCTGCCTTGCGAGCTGGTCAGCGTGGATTCGGCGCTGGTCTACCGGGGCATGGACATCGGCACCGCCAAGCCGTCCAGGGAGATACTCGAACAGTTCCCGCACCGCCTGATCGACATCCGCGACCCGGCCGAAAGCTATTCGGCGGCGGAATTCCGCGCCGACGCGCTGGCGGCCATGGCCGAGATCACCGCGGCGGGGCGCATTCCCCTGCTGGTCGGCGGCACCATGCTGTATTTCAAGACGTTGCTGGAAGGCCTGGCGGACATGCCCGGCGCCGACCCGGCGGTGCGCGCCGAACTCGAGGCCTGGGCCGCGGCCGAAGGCTGGGCGGCCCTGCACGCGGAGCTGCGGCGGGTCGACCCGGAATCGGCGGCGCGCATCCACCCCAACGACCCGCAACGCCTGGTCAGGGCGCTGGAAGTGCAACGCGTCAGCGGCTTGTCGATGAGCGACCACCGCCGTCGCCAGGCGGCTGAAAATGCCGGTGCCAGCGCGCCAGGCGGGGTGCAATTGCCGTATACTGTGGCGCAACTGGCGATTGCACCTCAGCAGCGCCAGGTACTGCACGCGCGAATCGCGCAACGTTTTCGTCAGATGCTGGAACAGGGCTTCATCGCCGAGGTCGAAGCACTTCGCGCGAGAGACGACTTGCACGCCGCTCTGCCATCCATTCGTGCCGTGGGCTACCGACAGGTATGGGAATACCTCGAGGGCAAACTGTCCTACGCTGAGATGGAGGAGCGCGGCGTGATTGCCACCCGGCAACTAGCCAAGCGCCAGTTCACCTGGCTGCGCAGCTGGGGCCATCTACACTGGTTGGACAGTCTGGCAGGCGACAATCTGCCGCGTGCCTTGAAATATCTTGAGGCGGTCTCCATATAGGTTCGAGACCATAATTCAGCCGTCTATCCTTGGGGTTACCGACGGCAACAAGCCATTCGACTACTACTAAATCTATTGATTCCCTAAAGGAGTGCGGCATATGTCAAAAGGGCATTCGCTACAAGACCCTTACCTGAACACCCTGCGCAAAGAGCGCGTACCGGTCTCCATTTATCTGGTGAACGGCATCAAACTGCAAGGTCAGATCGAATCCTTCGACCAGTTCGTGATTCTGCTGAAGAACACTGTCAGCCAGATGGTCTACAAGCACGCCATTTCCACCGTCGTGCCCAGCCGTCCGGTGCGTCTGCCCAGCGGCGATCAACCGGCCGAGCCGGGCAACGCTTGACGGTAGCCCGCCTTGTTCTTTGAGCGCCCGGGTGGTGGGGAACGGGCCATTCTGGTGCATCTGGAAGGTCAGGACCCCGAGGCGCGCGAAGACCCGCAGGAATTCCAGGAGCTGGCCCGTTCGGCGGGTGCGGAGTCGGTGGCGTTCGTCAACGTTTCGCGCCATCAGCCGTCGGCCAAGTTCCTGATCGGCAGTGGCAAGGTCGATGAGCTGCGCGACCTGGTGCAAGTCCAGGAAGTCGAGCTGATCATCTTCAACCACACCTTGACGCCCAGCCAGGAACGCAACCTCGAACGCGTCCTCGAATGCCGGGTGCTCGACCGTACCGGTCTGATTCTCGACATCTTCGCCCAGCGCGCCCGCACCCACGAGGGTAAGCTGCAGGTGGAGCTGGCCCAGCTCGAGCACATGAGCACGCGCCTGGTGCGCGGCTGGACCCACCTGGAAAGGCAGAAGGGCGGTATCGGCCTGCGCGGCCCGGGTGAAACCCAGCTGGAAACCGACCGCCGCCTGCTGCGCGCACGCATCCGCCAGATCAAGCAGCGCCTGGAGAAGGTCCGCAGCCAGCGCGAGCAGGCCCGCCGTGGCCGGCGCCGGGCGGAAATCCCCTCGGTTTCGCTGGTCGGCTACACCAACGCCGGCAAGTCCACCCTGTTCAACGCCCTGACCACGTCCGAGGTCTACGCGGCCAACCAGCTGTTCGCCACCCTCGACCCGACCCTGCGCCGGCTCGAGCTGGAGGACGTCGGCCCGGTCGTGCTGGCCGACACCGTGGGCTTCATCCGTCACCTGCCGCACAAGCTGGTCGAGGCCTTCCGCGCTACGCTGGAAGAGTCGAGCAACGCCGACCTGCTGCTGCACGTGATCGACGCCCACGAGCCGGAGCGCGACGCGCAGGTGGAGCAGGTGCACGCGGTGCTGACCGAGATCGGCGCCAACGAGCTGCCGATGCTCGAGGTGTACAACAAGATCGACCTGCTGCCGGACATGGACGCGCGAATCCAGCGCGACGAGACCGGCAAGCCGGTGCGGGTCTGGCTTTCCGCCCGTGACGGGCGCGGGCTGGAACTGCTGGAAAAGGCGGTGGCCGAGCTTCTGGGCGACGACCTGTTCGTCGGCACGCTCTGCCTGCCGCAGCGCCTGGGGCGCCTGCGCGCGCAGTTCTTCGAGCTGGGCGCGGTGCAGTCCGAGGACCATGACGAGCAGGGACGCGCCGTTTTGCAGGTTCGCCTGCCGCGTGTCGAGTTGAACCGCCTGGTCAGCCGCGAGGGATGGCAGCCGGCGGAGTTCATTGCGCAACACACTTTGCAATAAAGCCCGGGACGGTGCTTTTGGCACCGAGGCGGGCATTCGGTAGCATGGGTGGTCGCGCCGCAGGCGCGTTTCGCGTTACTAGATGGAGAGCGCTATGGCTTGGAACGAGCCGGGTGACAACTCGAACAAGAATGATCAGGACCCCTGGGGTGGGCGCCGTGGTGGCGGCCGCCAGGGCCCTCCGGATCTCGATGAGGCCTTCCGCAAGCTGCAGGACAGCCTCAATCGCATCTTCGGCGGCAAGAAGCCGCGCGGCGGCAGCCCCGTCGGCGGCAAGGGCGGTGGCCTGGGCCTGTTCGGCATCGGCCTGGCCGTGCTCGCCGTGCTCTGGCTGTACAACGCCATCTACGTGGTGGACGAGCAGGAGCAGGCGGTCATCCTGCGCATGGGCAAGTACTACGACACCGTGGGCCCGGGCCTGAACTTCTACTTCCCGCCGATCGACCGCCGGTTCCAGGAGAACGTCACCCGCGAGCGTGCCTACAGCAAGCAGGGGCAGATGCTCACCGAGGACGAGAACATCGTCGAGGTTCCGCTGACCGTGCAGTACAAGATCAGCAACCTGAAGGACTTCGTGCTCAACGTCGACCAGCCCGAGGTCAGCCTGCAGCACGCCACCGAGAGCGCCCTGCGCCACGTGGCCGGTTCCACCACCATGGACCAGATCCTCACCGAGGGCCGCGAACAGATGGCCACCGATGTGCGCGATCGCCTGCAGCGCTTCCTGGACACCTACAAGACCGGCATCACCGTCACCCAGGTGAACATCCAGAGCGCCGCCGCCCCGCGCGAGGTGCAGGAAGCCTTCGACGACGTGATCCGCGCCCGCGAGGACGAACAGCGCGAGAAGAACCAGGCCGAGGCCTACGCCAACGGCGTGGTGCCCGAAGCCCGTGGCCAGGCCCAGCGCATCATCGAGGAAGCCAACGGCTACCGCGACGAGGTGGTGTCCCGCGCCGAGGGTGAGGCGGATCGCTTCAGCAAGCTGGTCGCCGAGTACCGCAAGGCGCCCGAGGTGACCCGCGAGCGCCTGTACCTGGACTCCATGCAGGACGTGCTGTCGCAGAGCAGCAAGGTGCTGGTCACCGGGCAGCAGGGGCAGAACAACCTGATCTACCTGCCGCTGGACAAGATGATCGACGGCCGTGGCTCGGCGACCCCGGGCAGCGGCACGTCAGGCACGACGAGCAGCACGCCGGACATCGGCTCGCGGGTCGCCAGCGACCTGCAGCAACGTGACCTGCGCACCAGGGAGAGCCGCTGATGAGCAACAAGTCCCTGATCGCCCTGATCGCCGCCGTGGTGGCTGCCGTGGCGCTGTGGAGCAGCATCTACGTGGTGCAGCAGACCGAGCGTGCGGTGCTGCTGCGCTTCGGCCGCGTGGTCGAGCCGGACGTGCAGCCCGGCCTGCACTTCAAGATTCCGTACGTCAACCAGGTGCGCAAGTTCGACGGCCGCCTGCTGACCCTGGACTCGCCGACCCAGCGCTTCCTCACCCTGGAGAAGAAGGCGGTGATGGTCGACGCCTACGCCAAGTGGCGCGTCTCCGACGCCGAGCGCTTCTACACCGCGACCTCGGGCCTCAAGCAGATCGCCGACGAGCGCCTGTCGCGGCGCCTGGAGGCCGGCCTGCGCGACCAGTTCGGCAAGCGCACCCTGCACGAGGTGGTGTCCGGCGAGCGCGACGCCCTGATGGGCGACATCACCGCGTCGCTCAACCGCATGGCGCAGAAGGAGCTGGGCATCGAGGTCATCGACGTGCGCGTCAAGGCCATCGACCTGCCGAAGGAAGTCAACCGCAGCGTGTTCGAGCGCATGAGCACCGAGCGCGAGCGCGAGGCCCGCGAGCACCGCGCCAAGGGCCGCGAGCTGGCCGAGGGCATCCGCGCCGACGCCGATCGCCAGCGCCGCGTGCTGCTGGCCGAGGCCTATCGGCAGTCCGAGGAAACCCGCGGTGAGGGCGACGCCAAGGCGGCGGCGATCTACGCCAAGGCCTACAGCCAGGACCCGGAGTTCTACGCCTTCACCCGTAGCCTCAAGGCCTATCGCGACAGCTTCGCCGACAAGAAGGACGTCCTGGTGCTGAGCCCGGAAAACGAGTTCTTCCGATACCTGGAGAAGTCCAAGCCCTGAGTGGGGTTCTCCGGCGGGCGGCAGCGCCCGCCGGAGAAAACGTGTTATCATGGGTCAGCCGGGAAATCCCGGCTTTTTTGCGTCCGCGAGATCTGTGTACAAGGGCCATGTGGCAGGAATTCGGCAAAGCGTTCTGTCTGTTGCTGGTGCTGGAGGGCATCCTCCCTTTCCTGTATCCGCGTGGCTGGCGTGAGGCCGTCAGCGGGCTCGGTCGCCTCGACGACCGGCGCCTGCGGCTCATCGGGCTGGGCAGCATGCTGCTCGGCACCGGCCTTCTTTACTGGATTCACTAGATGAATTGCCGCCCGGCTGAAAGGGGAGAGGCGACATGGCAACGGTAGACCGCTGGCTGCTGCCAGATGGGATCGAAGAAGTGCTGCCACCTGAGGCGGCGCGCGTCGAAGCAGCCCGCCGTCAGGTGCTGGACCTGTTCCAGCGCTGGGGTTACGAGTTCGTCGTCACCCCGCACATCGAATACCTGGAGTCCCTGCTGACCAGTGCCGGCCAGGACCTGGACCTGCGCACCTTCAAGGTCACCGACCCGGCCTCGGGCCGGCTCATGGGGTTCCGTGCGGACATCACGCCGCAAGTGGCGCGCATGGACGCCCACAGCCTGCGCCGCGAGGGCCCGAACCGCCTGTGCTACGCCGGCAGCGTGCTGCATGCCCGCCCGCGTGCCCTGGCCACCTCGCGCAGCCCGATCCAGCTGGGTGCCGAGCTTTATGGCGACGCCAGCCCGGCGAGCGACGTCGAAGTCATCAGCCTGATGCTCGACATGCTGGCCATGGCCGAGGTGCCGGACGTGCACATGGACCTCGGCCACGTCGGCATCTACCGTGGCCTGGCCCGTGCCGCCGGCCTGTCCGGCGAGGCCGAGCAGGCCCTGTTCGACGCCCTGCAGCGCAAGGCGGTGGATGAAGTCGCCGCGCTCACCGACAGCCTGCCGGCCGAACTCGCCGGCATGCTCCGCGCCCTGGCCGAGCTGTGCGGCAGCCGCGAGGTGCTGGAGCAGGCCGCCGCGGTGCTGGCCGGCGCGCCGGCGGTGGTCAAGGCCGCCCTGGCCGACCTGGTCGCCATCGCCGACGCCCTGGCGCAACGCTTCCCGCAGCTGCCGCTGTACTTCGACCTCGGCGAGCTGCGCGGCTACCACTATCACACGGGGGTGGTGTTCGCCGCCTTCGTGCCCGGCGTCGGCGAGTCCATCGCCCAGGGTGGTCGCTACGACCACATCGGCGCCGATTTCGGCCGCGCGCGGCCGGCCACCGGCTTCTCCACCGACCTGAAGACCCTGGTGACCCTGGGCCAGGCTCAGCTGGACGCGCCGGTGCAAGGCATCTGGGCGCCGGCCGAAGGGGCCGGCCTCTGGCAGGCGGTGCAGCAGCTGCGCCGCGACGGACGGCGCGTGGTTCAGGCGCTGCCCGGGCAGGATGCGGCTTCGGCGCGCGAGGCGGGTTGCGATGCGCAACTGCAGCTGCGCGAAGGCAATTGGCAGGTGGTGCCCTTCTGACCCGTGATCGACGGGCACCGCGAGTTTCCGCCGGCCGAGGCCGGCACCGAATTTCCACTATGGGGACAAGTGTTATGGGTAAGAATGTCGTAGTCCTGGGCACCCAGTGGGGTGATGAGGGCAAAGGCAAGATCGTCGACTTGCTCACCGACCAGGCTGCTGCCGTGGTTCGTTACCAGGGCGGCCACAACGCCGGCCACACCCTGGTGATCGACGGCGAGAAGACCGTGCTGCACCTGATTCCGTCGGGCATCCTGCGCGAAGGCGTGCAGTGCCTGATCGGCAACGGCGTGGTGCTGGCGCCCGACGCGCTGCTGCGCGAGATCGCCAAGCTGGAAGAGAAGGGCGTACCGGTGCGCGAGCGCCTGCGCATCAGCCCGTCCTGCCCGCTGATCCTGTCCTTCCACGTGGCCCTCGACCAGGCCCGCGAAAAGGCCCGCGGCGACGCCAAGATCGGCACCACCGGCCGCGGCATCGGCCCGGCCTACGAAGACAAGGTCGCCCGTCGCGGCCTGCGCGTGGCCGACCTGTTCCACCGCGAGCGCTTCGCCGCCAAGCTGGGCGAGCTGCTGGACTACCACAACTTCGTCCTGCAGAACTACTACAAGGAGCCGGCGGTCGACTTCCAGAAGACCCTGGACGAGTGCATGGCCTACGCCGAGCAGCTCAAGCCGCTGCTGGCCGACGTCACCTCGACCCTGCACGACCTGCGCCGCGCCGACCAGAACATCATGTTCGAAGGCGCCCAGGGCTCGCTGCTGGACATCGACCACGGCACCTATCCGTTCGTCACCAGCTCCAACACCACCGCCGGCGGCACCGCCACCGGTTCCGGTTTCGGCCCGCTGTACCTGGACTACATCCTGGGCATCACCAAGGCCTACACCACCCGCGTGGGCTCGGGCCCGTTCCCGACCGAGCTGTTCGACGACGTCGGCGCGCACCTGGCCAAGGTCGGCCACGAGTTCGGCGCCACCACCGGCCGTGCCCGCCGTTGCGGCTGGTTCGACGCCGTGATCCTGCGTCGCGCCATCGAGATCAACAGCCTGTCCGGCCTGTGCCTGACCAAGCTGGACGTGCTCGACGGCCTGGAAACCGTGCGCATCTGCACCGGCTACAAGAACGCCGCCGGCGAACTGCTGGTCGACGCGCCGACCGACGCCGACAGCTACATCGGCCTGCAGCCGGTGTACGAAGACCTGCCGGGCTGGAGCGAATCCACCGTCGGCGCCAAGACCCTGGAAGCCCTGCCGGCCAACGCCCGCGCCTACATCAAGCGCATCGAGGAGCTGGTCGGTGCGCCCATCGACATCATCTCCACCGGCCCGGACCGCAACGAGACCATCGTCCTGCGCCATCCGTTCGGCTGATCCGCCGCGGCGCTAGCTGCTGCGAAGGGTGTGAAGAGCCGCTTCTCCTGATGGGGAAGCGGCTTTTTCGTTTGGGGCTGGGGCTCTTCGTAGGAGCGAGCTTGCTCGCGAACCGTGCCAGCCGGTGGCGTAGGTGTCTTGGGTTTACTCCGCTCCCTCTCCCTAACCCTCTCCCTGAAGGGAGAGGGTTAGGGAGAGGGTGCTCTCGGGGCGAACGCCAAACGCTCACCAATAAACACCCTTCGCGAGCAAGAACTAGGCGTCCCCCTCGCTCCTACGAAAAAGCCCCCAACCCCACTCCGCCGGTAAATGGCCACCTCGACGGCACGCCCCTTGCTGGCAAATGGCATCGGCGCATCCCGCGCCAGTATTCCGTTACCCGAGGAGGCACTCCGTGTCCGCCGTCCTTTCGCTTTTGCGCAGCCGCCTGCTGCGCCCCGTGTTCATCGCCCTGGGCCTGGCGCTGCTGGTGCAGTTGCTGATCGCCCTGTGGCTCACCCGCAGTACCGTGGACCAACTGGTGGCCGACCTGGGCGAACGCCTGGGCGGCCAGTCGCAGCGCCTGGCCGGCGAACTGGAGCGCGCCGGTGGCGAGCTGAGTTCCGGGCTGACCGAGTTGTCCGCCCGCACCCGCGAGCGCCTTGGCGCCGCCTTGTCGGCGCGCCTGGAGGAGGAGCGTGGTGAAACCCGCCGGAGCCTCGAACAGAGCCTGCGGCAATCCGCCGAGCAGCTCGCCCAACTGCTCGCCGCCGTGGCGCCCAAGGCCATGTGGGACAATGACGTGCCGACGCTCTCCGAGTACGCCCGGCGCGCCCAGGCCAACCCCAACGTGCTCTTCGTGGTCTACGACGATGCCCAGGGGCAGCACCTGACGCGCTACCTCAACCGCGAGGACCCGCGCATCCAGGCGCTGCTCGCCAAGGGCCAGGGCGAGCGGGCCCTGGACAAGGTGCTGGAGGCGGCGGCCCACGACGATTCGGTGATTCTCGCCAGCGTGCCCATCAGCCCCAATGGCGTGGTGATAGGTACCGTGCGCCTGGGCATTTCCACGGCCGAGGTGGAAAAGCAGGTGGAGGCCCTGGACAAGCGCTTCTCCGCCCTGATCGCCAGTGGCGACCAGCTGGTGGCCGACAGCCTGGCCGGCGCCGCCGCGGACAGCAACAAGGCGCTGAGCGCACGCCTGCAGGCGGCGCAGCAGGCGGCTGGCGAGATGAGCCAGGGCGCCCGCGGAGCGGTGGAAGCCTCCGCCAGCAGCCTGCGCTGGCACATCGGTCTGGGGCTGTTGCTGGTGGGGCTGGGTGTGCTGCTGGTGCTGGCCCTGGTGCTCGGGCGGCGGGTGGTCAATCGCCTGCGCCTGTTGATCGATGCGCTCGACGACCTGGCGGCCGGGGAGGGCGACCTGACCCGCCGCGTGCGCCTGGACAGCCGTGACGAGGTGGGCGAGATGGCGACCGCGGTGAACCGCTTCGTCGACAAGCTGCAGCCCATCGTCCGCGAGGCGGGGCAGGTGGCGCAGCGCACCGGCAGCGAGATCGCCGCGCTGGCCTCGCGCAGCGCCAGCGCCGAGGCGGCCGCCGACCGCCAGCGCAACGAGGTGGCGGGCAGCCTGGAGGCGCTCGCCGGCATGGCCGCGGAGGCCCAGCTGGAAAGCCAGGCCATGCAGGAGGCGCTGCTGCGCGTGGCGTCCATCCGCAAGGCGGCCGACGACAACGCCGCCATCGCCCGGCGCGTCGGTGGCCTCATCGAGACCCTGGAGTCCCGCGTGCAGAGCGGCGCCGGGGTGATCGAGAAGCTGGCGCAGCAGAGCGAGCAGATCGAGGTGGTGCTGTCGGTGATCCACGGCATCGCCGAGCAGACCAACCTGCTGGCGCTCAACGCCGCCATCGAGGCGGCCCGCGCCGGCGAGAGCGGCCGCGGCTTCGCCGTGGTGGCCGACGAGGTGCGGGCGCTGGCGAGCAAGACGCAGCAATCCACCGGCGACATCCAGACGCATATCGACGCCTTGCAGCGTGGCGCGCGCGAGGCGGTGGAGGCCATCGGCCAGGCGCGCGAGCAGGCGGTGCAGGGGCTGGCCGCGCTGCATGACAGCGAGCGCCTGCAACGCGAAGTGCAGCGGGCCGTGGAGGAGGTGCATGGCGCCATCGAGTCGGCGGCCCATGCCGCCGAGCAGCAGGCCGCCGGTGCGGTCGCGGTGCGCGGGCGCGTCGAGGTGATCCACGTCGAGGCGGGGCGCGCCGCGGAAGCCGTGGCGGCAACCGCCAGCAGCGGGCGTGTGCTGGATGGCCTGGCGGCGCAGCTGCGCGCCAGCCTGGGGCAGTTCAAGGCATGAGGAGAGGGGCCGGGCGATGTGCCCGGCCCGCACCTGCGAACGACGGAAACGAAAAAGCCGAGCAGTGCTCGGCTTTTTCGCTTGAAGATGGTGCCCAGGAGAAGACTCGAACTTCCACGGTGTTGCCACCGCTAGGACCTGAACCTAGTGCGTCTACCAATTCCGCCACCTGGGCATGCTTTTCAGCATGGGGTGCGATGATCGCTCATCGTCTTGCGGTATTGCAACCTTTCGGTCGCTTCGGCGTCTCAATGTCCGGTTATCAGGGTTCCGAACCGCCGCGATACAGCCATTGGCTCTATCGTGAAAAATGGTGCCCAGGAGAAGACTCGAACTTCCACGGTGTTGCCACCGCTAGGACCTGAACCTAGTGCGTCTACCAATTCCGCCACCTGGGCACTGGATGCGATGATTGCTCATCGATTCCGTGTTACAACGTCTCAGCGACGCTGTGGGCGCGAACTATACGGAGCCCACTTTGGCTTGTAAACCCCTGATGCGATAAAAAATTTATTCTTGGTCAAAGCTGACCGACGAGCGGATTTCGCGCTTCAATAAGCAGATGACGCTCATATCTATAGACGAATAAGGTGCTCTCACCCTGATGGCCGATTGGCAAACCCTCGATCCCGAGGCCGCCCGCGAAGCGGAAAAATACGAAAACCCCATCCCCAGCCGCGAACTCATCCTGGCGCACCTCGCCGAACGCGGCGCGCCTGCGACCCGCGCGCAACTGCTGGAAGAATTCAAGCTCGCCGACGAGGAGTCGGAAGAAGCCCTGCGCCGTCGCCTGCGCGCCATGGAGCGCGATGGCCAGCTCATCTATACCCGCCGCGGCGCCTACGCCCCGGTGGACAAGCTCGACCTGATCCGCGGCCGCATCGCCGGCCACCGCGACGGCTTCGGCTTCCTGATCCCCGACGACGGCAGCGACGACCTGTTCCTCAGCCCCACGCAGATGCGCCTGGTGTTCGACGGCGACCGCGCCCTGGCGCGGGTCTCCGGCTTCGACCGCCGCGGCCGCCGCGAAGGCGCCATCGTCGAAGTCATCGAGCGGGCCCACGAGACCCTGGTCGGCCGCTACTTCGAGGAAGGCGGCATCGGCACCGTGGTCGCCGACAACCCGAAGATCCAGCAGGAAGTGCTGATCGCCCCGGGCAAGAACGGCACCGCCAGGCACAACCAGTTCGTCCAGGTGCGCATCGACCAGTGGCCCAGCGTGCACCGCCAGGCCCAGGGCGAGGTGGTGGAAGTGCTGGGCGACTACATGGCGCCGGGCATGGAGATCGAAGTCGCCCTGCGCAGCTACGACATCCCCCACGTCTGGCCCGAGGGCGTGGAGAAGGAAGCGGCCAAGCTCAAGCCCGAGGTGGCGGAGAAGGACAAGGAGAAGCGCGTCGACCTGCGCGCCCTGCCGTTCGTGACCATCGACGGCGAGGACGCCCGCGACTTCGACGACGCCGTCTATGCCGAGAAGCGCAAGGGCGGCGGCTGGAAGCTGTACGTCGCCATCGCCGACGTCTCCCACTATGTGAAAGTGGGCTCGGCGCTGGACGAGGAGGCGGCCAAGCGCGGCAACTCGGTGTACTTCCCCGAGCGCGTCATCCCCATGCTGCCGGAAATCCTCTCCAACGGCCTGTGCTCGCTGAACCCGCTGGTCGACCGCCTGGCCATGGTCTGCGAGATGAACCTGTCCAAGGCCGGCAAGATGACCGGCTACCAGTTCTACGAGGCGGTCATCCACTCCCACGCGCGGCTCACCTACACCAAGGTCAGCCAGTACCTGGAGACCCCGGACAGCCCCGAGGCCGCGCGCCTGGCCGAGCAACTGCCGAACGTGGTGCCGCACCTGCGCACCCTCTATGACCTGTACAAGGTGCTGGTCGCCGCCCGCCACGTGCGCGGCGCCATCGACTTCGAGACCCAGGAGACGCGCATCGTCTTCGGCGCCGACCGCAAGATCTCGGAGATCCGCCCGACCCAGCGCAACGACGCGCACAAGCTGATCGAGGAATGCATGCTGGCGGCCAATGTGGCCACCGCCAAGTTCCTCGAGAAGCTGGAAATCCCCGCGCTGTACCGCGTCCACGACGGCCCGCCGCAGGAGAAGCTGAACAACCTGCGGCAGTTCCTCGGCGAGCTGGGCCTGACCCTCTACCGCGGCAAGGGCGAGCCGACCCCCGGCGACTACCAGGCGCTGCTCGAGTCCATCCAGGGCCGCCCGGACTTCCAGCTGATCCAGACGGTGATGCTGCGCTCGCTCAGCCAGGCGGTGTACAGCCCGGAAAACCACGGCCACTTCGGCCTGAACTACGAGGCCTACACCCACTTCACCTCGCCGATCCGCCGCTACCCGGACCTGCTGGTGCACCGCGCCATCCGCAGCGTGGTCCGCTCCAAGCGCGAGACCGACCTGGTGCAGCGCGCCGGCGCCGCCGGCATGGCCAAGGCGCGCATCTACCCGTACGACGAGCCGCGCCTGGAACAGCTCGGCGAGCAGTGCTCGATGACCGAGCGGCGCGCCGACGAGGCCACCCGCGACGTCACCAACTGGCTGAAGTGCGAATACATGCGCGACCGCGTCGGCGAGACCTTCGACGGCGTGATCACCGCGGTCACCGGCTTCGGCATCTTCGTCGAGCTGACCGACATCTATGTGGAAGGCCTGGTGCACGTCACCGCGCTGCCTGGCGACTACTACCACTTCGACGCCGTGCACCACCGCCTGGCTGGCGAGCGCACCGGGCGCAGCTTCCGCCTCGGCGACACCACCCAGGTGGTGGTGGCGCGGGTCGACCTGGACGAGCGCAAGATCGACTTCGAACTGGCCGACAACGTGCTCAGCGCGCCCATCGGCCGCAAGAAGCGCGGCGACAAGGCCGAAGCGGCCAAGCCTGCCAAGGCCGCCAAGCCGGCCAGGGCCAAGGGCCAGCCGCGCGAGCTGGCGCAGGAAGTGCCGGAGCCGCCGCTGCCCAGCGTGCAGCCGCGCAAGCGCAAGGTCGGCGTGGTCCAGGCGTTGCCCTCGGTCGCGCCGGAAATGCTCGCCAAGGCCGACGAGATGCTCGGCAACACCGACGTCAGGAAGAGCCGCGCGCTGAAGCAGGCGCTGCTCGACGAGGCCAAGGTGGGCGGCAAGCGGCCGCCGGCCAAGGCCCAGGGAAAGCCGGCGAAGAATGCCAAGGCCGCTGCGGAGAAGCCGCGCAAGCCGTCGAAACAGAAGGCCAAGGCCGCCAAGCCGAGCAAGCATCGCAAGGGGCCGTCCAAGCCCAAGGCGGAAGGCACCGGCACCGGCCAGGGCGACGCGGCAAGCAAGCGTAAGGCGAAGCCATGAGCCAGTGGGAAAAGGTCTACGGCGTACACGCCGTGGAGGCGTTGCTGCGCCACCACCCCAAGCGCGTCAAGCAGCTGTGGCTGGCCGAGGGCCGGCACGACCCGCGGGTCCAGGCGCTGGTGGAACTGGCCGGGCAGATGCGGGTGCCGGTGGGCACCCGTGAGCGCAAGGAGCTCGACGAGTGGGCCGAGGGCGTGCACCAGGGCGTGGTCGCCGAGGTCAGCCCGAGCCAGGTGTGGGGCGAGAACATGCTCGAGGAACTGCTCGAGCGCTCCCCGGGGCCGGCCTTGCTGCTGGCCCTGGACGGCGTCACCGACCCGCACAACCTCGGCGCCTGCCTGCGTACCGCCGATGCCGCCGGGGCGCTGGCGGTGATCGTGCCCAAGGACAAGTCGGCGACCCTCAACGCCACCGTGCGCAAGGTCGCCTGCGGCGCCGCCGAAGTCATCCCGCTGGTGGCCGTGACCAACCTCGCGCGCACCCTGGAGAAGCTCCAGCAACGCGGCCTGTGGGTGGTCGGCACGGCCGGCGAGGCGACCCAGACCCTCTACGAACTGGACCTGACCGGGCCCACGGTGCTGGTCATGGGCGCCGAGGGCAAGGGCATGCGCCGCCTGACCCGCGAGCACTGCGACTACCTGGCCAAGCTGCCCATGGGCGGCAGCGTCAGCAGCCTGAACGTGTCGGTGGCCACCGGGGTTTGCCTGTTCGAGATCGTCCGCCAGCGCCAGGTGAAAAAGGCCTAAGAGCGGCTGCAAGCGACAAGCGACAAGCTGCAGGCAAGGGCGAAGAGCCAGTCCCGTCCCCCCTGTAGGAGCGAGCTTGCTCGCGAACCAAACCCGGCACCGTGCCCACCCGGTTCGCGAGCAAGCTCGCTCCTACGAAGAGCCCCGCACATGCTCTTCGCCTGCAGCCTGCAGCCTGCAGCCTGCAGCCTGCAGCTGCTCAATTATTCATCAATCCGCCTTGCGCCAACCCACCCCTTTCCCTAGAATGTCGCCCCTTGCCGTCCGGGCAGGCGTTTACGCGTCCATCCGTCGGCAAGTCAAAAAGACATTCACTCCTTGCCTGACCGCATCGTCGGCAGGCTGCAACCCGTAAGGAGCATTTATGCGTCATTACGAAATCGTGTTCCTGGTTCACCCGGACCAGAGCGAACAAGTCGGTGGCATGGTCGAGCGTTACACCAAGGTCATCGAAGAAGACGGTGGCAAGGTTCACCGCCTGGAAGACTGGGGCCGTCGTCAGCTGGCTTACGCCATCAACAACGTGCACAAGGCTCACTACGTTCTGCTGAACGTCGAGTGCAGCGCCAAGGCCCTGGCCGAGCTGGAAGACAACTTCCGCTACAACGACGCCGTCATCCGTAACCTGGTGATCCGTCGCGACGAAGCCGTTACCGGCCAGTCCGAAATGCTGAAGGCCGAAGAGAGCCGCAACGAGCGCCGCGAGCGCCGCGAGCGTCCCGACGCCAACGAAAACGAGTCCGCTGACGGCGAAGACAGCCGCGACAGCGCCGACGAGTAATCCCGGACCAGTATTGAGGAGCCGATAACATGGCACGTTTCTTCCGTCGTCGTAAGTTCTGCCGTTTCACCGCCGAAGGCGTCAAGGAGATCGATTACAAGGATCTCAACACCCTGAAGGCCTACGTTTCCGAAACCGGCAAGATCGTTCCGAGCCGCATCACCGGCACCAAGGCCAAGTACCAGCGTCAGCTGGCGACCGCCATCAAGCGCGCTCGCTACCTGGCCCTGCTTCCCTACACCGACAGCCACGGCCGTTGATCGGGCAGTCGACGTAGCTTTGATGGATAGATCGCATGCGCGCATTGGCTGAATTCGTCATGCGAGGCCGCATGCAGGCGACCCTGGTGGTCGTCGCAGCCGCGGTACTGCAGCCGTTCTTCTGGCTCGGTGCCGCCGCCGGCAGCCTGGTGCTGCTGCGCCGCGGAGCCGGCGATGCCATTGGCATCCTGGCCTGGGCGCTGCTCCCGGCCCTGGCCTGGTGGTACCTGGGCGACCCCACGGTCACCCTGGTGATGCTGGGTTCGGCGGCCCTGGCGCAGGTGTTGCGCACCAGCATGTCCTGGAATCGGGTCATGCTGGCCAGCGTGGTGTTGGGCGTGTTCTTCGTGCTGCTGTTGAGCACGGTGTCCGCCGGCCTGGTTGCAGGCCTGGCGGAGGCGTTTGGCAAGGTGCTGCCGCAGGTACTGTCGGAAGCGAAGCTTTCGGCGGACCAGCAGGCCGAGCTGCAAGCGGGGTTGGTCCCGGCCATTACCGGCCTGCTGGCCGCCTCGTTGCAGCTGATCAGCCTGTTGTGCCTGATGCTGGCGCGCTACTGGCAAGCGGCGCTGTACAACCCGCAAGGGTTCGGCCGCGAGTTCCGCGCGCTGCGCCTGGCGCCGCCGGTGGCCATCGCGCTGCTGCTGGGCGTGCTGGTGGTGCCGTTGCTGGGCCCGCAGTTCGCCGTGGTGGCGCCGCTGTGCAGCGTGCCGCTGCTGTTGGCCGGGCTCGCGCTCGGCCATGGGCTGGTCGCGCTGAAACGCCTGCCGGGGTTCTGGCTGGTGCTGTTGTACGGCCTGGCGCTGGTGCTGGGGAATGTGATCTGTCTGGTTGCTGTCGTCGATAGTCTGTTTGATTTTCGTGGTCGCCTGGTACGTCGCCAGGGCTCCACGAACGGTGAAGGTTAAAAGTTAAGAGGTAAGACTCAAATGGAAGTCATCCTGCTGGAAAAGATCGCCAAACTGGGCAACCTGGGCGACAAACTGAACGTCAAGGGCGGCTACGCCCGTAACTACCTGCTGCCGCAGGGCAAGGCCACCGCCGCCACCCCGGCCAACGTCGCTGCTTTCGAAGAGCGCCGCGCCGAGCTGGAAAAGGCTGCCGCCGCGAAGAAGGCTGACGCCGAAGCTCGCGCCGCCCAGCTGGCCGAACTGATCGTCACCATCGGCGCCCACGCCGGCGACGAAGGCAAGCTGTTCGGTTCGATCGGCACCCGCGACATCGCCGAAGCGGTTTCCGCTGCCGGCTACCCGCTGGAAAAGGCCGAAGTGCGCCTGCCCAACGGTGCCCTGCGCACCGTCGGCGAATACGACATCGAAGTGCAACTGCACACCGACGTCGAAGCGACCCTGCACGTGGTCGTCGTCGCCGAGTAAGCGATCCGTCGCTGCGACGCCGTGCACACCTTGCGTGGACGCGGCAGTTCGCTAACATCGGGCACGGTACCGCCGAGCGGTATCGTGCCCTTTGTTTTTCTGCTGCCCCCTGATTCCTTTACGCCGAGCCCATGAACGACATCACCGTCCCCGAGCAGTACGACCTGCAAACGGCATCCCTCAAGGTGCCGCCGCATTCGATCGAAGCCGAGCAGGCGGTGCTGGGTGGCCTGATGCTCGACAACAACGCCTGGGAGCGGGTCTCGGACGCGGTGTCCGATGGCGACTTCTACCGCCACGACCACCGGCTGATCTTCCGCGCGGTGTACAAGCTCGCCGAAGGCAACCAGCCGATCGACGTGGTGACGCTCTCCGAGCTGCTGGAGCGCGAAGGCCAACTGGCCCAGGTCGGCGGCCTGGCCTACCTGGCGGAGCTGGCGAAGAACACCCCGTCGGTGGCGAACATCAAGGCCTATGCGCAGATCATTCGCGAGCGCGCCACCCTGCGCCAACTGATCGGCATCAGCAGCGACATCGCCGACAGCGCCTTCAACCCCGAAGGCCGCAGCGCCAACGAGGTGCTCGACGAAGCCGAGAGGAAGATCTTCGAGATCGCCGAGGCGCGGCCGAAGACCGGCGGCCCGGTGGGCATCGGCGACATCCTGGCCAAGACCATCGATCGTATCGATCACCTGTTCAATACCGACGAGGCGCTGACCGGCATCTCCACCGGCTTCACCGACCTCGACGAGAAGACCAGCGGGCTGCAGCCGGCCGACCTGATTATCGTCGCCGGCCGTCCGTCCATGGGCAAGACCACCTTCGCCATGAACCTGGTGGAAAACGCCCTGATGCGCAGTGACAAGACGATCCTGGTGTACTCCCTGGAGATGCCCTCGGACTCGATCGTGATGCGTATGCTCGCGTCGCTGGGGCGCATCGACCAGACCAAGGTCCGTTCGGGCAAGCTCGACGACGACGACTGGCCGCGCCTGACCTCGGCGGTCAACCTGCTCAACGACCGCAAGCTGTTCATCGACGACACTGCCGGCATCTCGCCGTCGGAGATGCGTGCGCGTACCCGGCGCCTGGCCCGTGAGCACGGCGAAATCGGCTTGATCATGGTGGACTACCTGCAGCTGATGCAGATTCCCGGCTCCTCCGGCGACAACCGCACCAACGAGATCTCCGAGATCTCCCGCTCGCTCAAGGCGCTGGCCAAGGAGTTCAACTGCCCGGTGGTGGCGCTGTCGCAGCTCAACCGCTCGCTGGAACAGCGCCCCAACAAGCGTCCGGTGAACTCCGACCTCCGCGAATCCGGGGCGATCGAGCAGGACGCCGACGTGATCATGTTCGTCTACCGCGACGAGGTGTACCACCCGGAGACCGAGTTCAAGGGCGTCGCCGAAATCATCATCGGCAAGCAGCGTAACGGCCCCATCGGCACGGTGCGCGTGGCCTTCCTCGGCAAGTACAGCCGCTTCGACAACCTCGCCCCGGGGATGTACAACTTCGAAGACGAATAACCCTCCCTGCGGGGAGCGCCGTGTTTTTGTAGGAGCGGGCCCTGCCCGCGATTCGCGCGCAGGGCGCGCTCCTACAGGTGAATGCCGCGGGTGGCGTGGCGTAGGAGCGGATCTCATCCGCGATCCGCGCCGAAACCTCTAGCCATCGCGGACAAGGTCCGCTCCTACGCCCATGTTTTTCTGCGGCGGCGGCGGGGCGGTTATGCTCCTCGTTCTGCTCAGCTTGTAGCTCGGGACCCCCATGCGCCCCCTCATCGCCCATATCGATCTCTCCGCCATCCAGCACAACTACGCCCTGGCCAAGCGCTGCGCGCCGGGCCGCGAGGCGTTCGCCGTGGTCAAGGCCAATGCCTACGGGCATGGCGTGCGCGAGGTGGTGACCGCGCTGCATGACGACGCCGACGGCTTCGCCGTGGCCTGCCTGGAGGAGGCCGCCGAGGTCCGGGCGCTGCACGGCACCGCGCGCATCCTGCTGCTGGAGGGCTGCTTCGAGCCGAGCGAGTGCCTGGTGGCTTCGCAACTGCGCCTGGACATCGCCGTGCAGGGGCCCGAGCAACTGGCGACGCTGCTGGCCAGCAGCCTGCCGCGCCCGCTCAACGTCTGGCTCAAGCTGGATTCGGGCATGCACCGCCTGGGCTTCTCCGCCGCGGCCCTGCGCGCGGTCTTCCCGAGCCTGCGCGGCGCCGCGCAGGTCGCCGAGCTGAACCTGATGAGCCACTTCGCCTGCGCCGACGAGCGCGGCCACACGCTCACCGAGGACCAGCTGGAATGCTTCCTCGGCCTGCTCGACCTGGACTTCGACCAGCGCTCGCTGGCCAACTCCGCCGCCGTGCTGGGCATCCCGGCGGCGCACATGGACTGGATCCGCCCCGGCATCATGCTCTACGGCGCCTCGCCCTTCGCCGACCTGGGCGCGGCCGAGATGGCCCTGCGCCCGGCCATGAGCCTGCACGCGCAGGTGATGGCCATCCGCGAGGTAGCGGTGGGCGAGAGCGTCGGCTATGGCGCCACCTGGGTGGCCGGACGGCCATCGCGCATCGGCACCGTCAGCTGCGGCTACGCCGACGGCTACCCGCGCCATGCGCCCAGCGGCACGCCGGTGCTGGTCGACGGCCGCCGCGCGCCGCTGGCCGGACGGGTCTCCATGGACATGCTGGCGGTGGACCTCACCGACCTGCCCGACGTGGCCGTCGGCGCCCCGGTGGAACTCTGGGGCGCGCAGTTGCCGGTGGACGAGGTGGCCGCCAACGCCGGCACCATCGGCTACGAACTGCTGACCAAGGTCACTGCGCGGGTGCCTCGCAAGTACAGCGCCTAGACCAACCGGTCCGAAGTCTTCAGCGTCTCCAGCCAGAAGTCGCCGTTGCCGCCGTCCTCCCCGGCCAGCGCGTAGCTGGCCCGGCCGCTGCCCTTGACCTGGTACAGCGCCTGGTCGGCGGCCTTGTACAGCTTGGCGAACTGCAGGGCGTGGCGCGGGTAGATGGCCACGCCGATGCTCGGGGTGATGCTCAGCTCCAGGCGGTCGAACTGCACCGGCCGCGACAGCTCGCTGAGCAGGCGCACGGCGATCTCCCGGGCGTGGCCTTCGGCGTCGGGGCCGGACACCAGCGCGGCGAACTCGTCGCCGCCCAGGCGCGCCACGCAGTCGCTGGAGCGCACGCACTGGCGCAGGCGGTGGCCGACGTGCTGGAGCATGAAGTCGCCGGCGTCGTGGCCGTGGGTGTCGTTGATCGGCTTGAAGTGGTCGAGGTCGATCAGCATCAGCGCCAGGCTCTCGCCGTGCTGCTGGGCGTGCTGCAGCGCCTGCTCGGCGTGCTCCACCAGGTAGCGGCGGTTGGGCAGCCCGGTGAGCGGGTCGTTGTGCGCGGCATGGCGCAACTGGGCCTCGCGTTCCAGCAGCAGGCGGTTGCTCTGCGTCAGCTCGGCGGTGCGCGCCGCCACGGCCTGTGCCAGGTCGTTCTGCGCGCTCTGCAGCAGGGTCATGCGCGCGCTCTTCTCGCGGTTGGCCTGTTCCAGGGCCTGGGCCTTCTCGCGCTTGAGTTCCTGGATGCGCGAGGTCAGGGCGAAGGAGAACAGGATGGACTCCATGGCCACCGATACCGGGAACAGGTAGGCGGTGGTCGGTGACGGCTGCACCACGCCCAGGGCGCGCATCACCGAGATGCTCACGCTGGACAGCACCAGGCCGAAGCCCACCAGGTACAGGCGCGCCGGCAGGGAGCCCTGCAGCGAGCGGGTGATGGCCGCGCCGAGCGCTGCCGGGATGCCGACGAAGGTGGTGGTGGCCAGCACCCAGCCGGCCTCGGAGCGGCCGACGAAGACGTTGAGCAGCACCGAGGCGACGTACAGCAGGCAGTTCAGCGTCAGCAGGTGGTGCGCCCAGGGCACGTTGCGGCGGGTCTGCAGCAGCGTCTGGGTGAAGCGGGTGACGCACAGGCCCCACAGCGAGGGCAGGGTGATGCGGTTCAGCCACCAGGGCACCGCGGCGTCCGGCCAGAGCAGCTCGAAGGCGTGGCCGGTCATGCCCATGCTGAACAGCAGGGCGAAGCCGGTGGTGAGCACGTACCAGAAGTAGGCGCGGTCGCGCAGGCTGACCAGGATGAACAGGTTGTACAGCAGCAGCGCGGCGATCAGCCCGTAGACGCCGCCGAGGAACAGGTTGGTCTCGGCGCGGTGGTCCTGCAGGTCGTCCTGCGACCAGATGCGCAGCGGGAAGGAATTGCCGGCCGGGTCCAGGCTGCGCAGGTACAGGCGCAGCGGGCCCTCGCCGGCGGGCAGGTGGAACACCGGGCGGCGGTAGCTGCGGTCGCGGCCTTCGGCGAAGGGCACCGCTTCGCCCGAGCGCAGCTCGCGGTAGCCGCCCTGGCCGTCGGGCAGGTACAGGCGCAGGTCGAGCAGGTTGACCGCGTCCACCTCCAGCCACCAGCCGCCGGGCGGGGTGGCCTGGCGCTCCAGGTCCAGGCGCAGCCACCAGGGGTTGGGGCTCTGGCCGACGCTGGTGCGGCCCCTGGCGGGCACGAAGGCGGCGTCCCGCTCGCGCGCCTGTTGCAGGTCCAGGCGCGCGCCCGGGTCTTCCAGCAGCATCAGGCCGTCGTTCAGCCAGCGCCCGCTGGCCCGTTCGTCGAGTACCAGGGGCTGGGCCGCGGCGCTGGCGCAACCGAGCAGGAGAAACAACAGACACCACAGATGACGCACGGCTGACACTCCCTGTTCCCGGCCGCTGCGGCCAAGCCTGTTGATACGGTGGAGCGAGTATAGCCAGTTGCCATCGCGGCGGCTCCGCCAATCGTCCGCGTCCGGCGGTCGTCCGGCGCCGGGAAAAACCCCAGTGCTCCGGTCGGAATTGTTCACTTTTTGTGCTATATTCCGCGCCCGCGTTTTTGCGCCCCCTATTCCTAGAGATACCCCGGTGCCCGTGATGCAAGCCGCCAAGCCGCTGTTCGACTATCCCAAGTTCTGGGCCGAGTGTTTCGGCCCGGCGCCCTTCCTGCCGATGAGCCGGGCGGAGATGGATCAGCTGGGCTGGGATTCCTGCGACATCATCATCGTCACCGGCGACGCCTACGTCGACCATCCGTCCTTCGGCATGGCCATCATCGGCCGCCTGCTGGAAGCCCAGGGCTTCCGCGTGGGCATCATCGCCCAGCCCGACTGGCAGTCGAAGGACGACTTCATGAAGCTGGGCAAGCCGAACCTGTTCTTCGGCGTGGCCGCCGGCAACATGGACTCGATGATCAACCGCTACACCGCCGACCGGAAGATCCGCTCCGACGACGCCTACACCCCCGGCGGCAACGCCGGCAAGCGCCCGGACCGCGCCAGCATGGTCTACAGCCAGCGCTGCCGCGAGGCGTACAAGGGCGTGCCGATCGTGCTCGGCGGCATCGAGGCCTCGCTGCGCCGCATCGCCCACTACGACTACTGGCAGGACAAGGTCCGCCATTCCATCCTGATGGACGCCAAGGCCGACATCCTGCTGTTCGGCAACGCCGAACGCGCCGTGGTGGAAGTGGCCCAGCGTCTGTCGGCCGGCGAGCCGATCGAAGCGATCACCGACGTGCGCGGCACCGCCTTCGTGCGCCGCGACACCCCCGAGGGCTGGTTCGAGCTGGACTCCACGCGCATCGACCGTCCGGGCAGGATCGACAAGATCATCAACCCATACGTCAACACCCAGGACACCGCCGCCTGCGCCATCGAGCAGGACAAGGGCCCGCAGGAAGACTCCAACGAAGCCAGGGTGGTGCAGCTGCTGCCCAACCCGAGGTTGACCCGCGAGCACACCGTCATCCGCCTGCCGTCCTTCGAGAAGGTGAAGAACGACCCGGTGCTCTACGCCCACGCCAACCGCGTGCTGCACCTGGAGACCAACCCCGGCAACGCCCGGGCCATGGTGCAGCGCCACGGCGAGGCCGACGTGTGGTTCAACCCGCCGCCCATCCCGCTGACCACCGAGGAAATGGACTACGTCTTCGGCCTGCCGTACGCCCGCGTGCCGCACCCGGCCTACGGCGGCGAGAAGATCCCGGCCTACGAGATGATCCGTTTCTCGGTGAACATCATGCGTGGCTGCTTCGGCGGCTGTACTTTCTGCTCCATCACCGAGCACGAGGGGCGGATCATCCAGAACCGCTCGGAAGACTCGATCATCCGCGAGATCGAGGAAATCCGCGACAAGGTGCCGGGCTTCACCGGGGTGATCTCCGACCTCGGCGGGCCGACCGCCAACATGTACCGCATCGCCTGCAAGGACCCGGAGATCGAGAAGCACTGCCGCAAGCCGTCGTGCGTGTTCCCCGGCATCTGCGACAACCTCGACACCGACCACTCCTCGTTGATCCAGCTGTACCGCCGCGCCCGCGACCTGCCGGGGGTGAAGAAGATCCTCATCGCCTCGGGCCTGCGCTACGACCTGGCGGTGGAGTCGCCGGAGTACGTCCGCGAGCTGGTCACGCACCACGTCGGCGGCTACCTGAAGATCGCCCCGGAGCACACCGAGCAGGGCCCGCTGTCGAAGATGATGAAGCCGGGCATCGGCAGCTACGACCGCTTCAAGCAGATGTTCGAGAAGTACACCAGGGAGGCGGGCAAGGAGCAGTACCTGATCCCGTACTTCATCGCCGCGCACCCGGGCACCACCGACGAGGACATGATGAACCTCGCCCTGTGGCTCAAGCGCAACGGCTTCCGCGCCGACCAGGTGCAGGCCTTCTACCCCTCGCCGATGGCCACCGCCACGGCCATGTACCACTCGGGCAAGAACCCGCTGCGCAAGGTCACCTACAAGAGCGAGGGCGTGAACATCGTCAAGGGCGAGCGTCACCGCCGCCTGCACAAGGCCTTCCTGCGCTGGCACGACCCGAACAACTGGCCGATGCTGCGCGAGGCGCTCAAGGACATGGGCCGCGCCGACCTGATCGGCAACGGCAAGCACCAACTGATCCCCACCCACCAGCCCGACGGCGACGGCGGCTACCAGAGCGCCCGGCGCAAGAACTCCACCCCGGTGGGCAGCAAGAAGGCCGGCAAGCCGCTGCTGACCCAGCACAGCGGCCTGCCGCCGCGCGCCAGCGACGGCTCGCGCCCGTGGAACAAGGACGAGGAGGGCAAGGCCGCGGCCTACGCCAAGGGCAAGAAGCGCACCACCAAGCGCCAGCCGAACATACCGCGCTGAGAAGCATGACCGATGACGGGGCCGCAAGGCCCCGTTTTCGTTTTCCGGGCTGCTTTCGTAGGA
The DNA here is from genome assembly GCF_900187975.1 of Pseudomonas delhiensis. GTDB lineage: Bacteria > Pseudomonadota > Gammaproteobacteria > Pseudomonadales > Pseudomonadaceae > Pseudomonas > Pseudomonas delhiensis. Next base: position 225,298 of record NZ_FZPC01000002.1, read on the forward strand.
GCGAGCTTGCTCGCGAACGGAGCCTACCGGCAACGACGGAGCCTAGGATAAGTCCGCCCCTCTCCCCAGCCCTCTCCCTGAAGGGAGAGGGCTGGGGAGAGGGGCGGAGGTCGGTCTGATACCAGCGTATCCGGGAAACGCCGTTCGCGAGCAAGCTCGCTCCTACAGGAAGGGAACCGCGTCCGGTCTATCCATCGAAACATTTTGGTACTATAGTTCCAGAATCATAAAAACAAGACCGGAGACCCCCGCCATGCGTCGCGCCGCCCTGTCCCTCCTCAGCCTCGCCGTGCTCCTGGCCGCCTGCGGCGAGCAGGACAAACCCACCGCCGCGGTCAGCGCGGACTTCCAGAAAGACCTGCAGGCCCGGCTGATCAAGGCCAGGCCCGGCGAGGTCATCGCCATCCCCGCCGGCACCTACCACCTGGACCGCGGCCTCAGCCTCAAGGTGGACGGCGTCACCATTCGCGGCGACGGCATGGACAAGACCATCCTCAGCTTCCGCAACCAGAAGGCCGGCGCCGAAGGCCTGCTGGTGGACGCCTCGGACTTCACCATCGAGAACCTGGCCATCGAGGACAGCAAGGGCGACGCGCTCAAGGTCCTGGGCGGGAAGAACATCGTCATCCGCAACGTGCGCACCGAGTGGACCAACGGCCCGGCCACCGAGAACGGCGCCTACGGCCTGTACCCGGTGCAGACCGAGAACGTGCTGCTCGAAGGCAACGTGGCCATAGGCGCGTCCGACGCCGGCATCTACGTCGGCCAGTCGCGCAACGTGGTGGTGCGCAACAACCGCGCCGAGCGCAACGTCGCCGGCATCGAGATCGAGAACACCATCGGCGCCGACGTCTACGACAACGTCGCCACCGGCAACACCGGCGGCATCCTCGTCTTCAACATGCCCAACCTGCAGCAGCCGGGGCGTGGCAGCCGGGTGTTCAACAACGACGTGCAGGGCAACAACCACGACAACTTCGGCCACAAGGGCACGCCGGTGGCCAGCGTCCCGGCCGGTTCCGGGGTGGTGGTGAACTCCAACGACGACGTGGAGATCTTCGGCAACAGGATCGGCGACCACAAGACAGCCAACGTCATCATCAGCAGCTACTACAGCACCAACTACTCGGACAAGGCGACGCAGCCGAACTTCGACCCCTACCCCGAGGGCATCTACATCCACGGCAACACCTTCGGCCCCGGCGGCGACAGCCCCGACCACCTGGAGCTGAAGGCGCTGAAGATCGCCAAGTTCGGCCTGAACGGGCGCCTGCCGGACATCCTCTGGGACGGCTACGTGAACCAGAAGAAGCTGGTCGACGGCAAGCTGCCGGACGACCTGGCCATCTGCATCGACAACGGCGACGCCGGCATCGTCAACGTCGACGGCCCCAACGGCTACAAGAACATCAGCACCGACATGAGCGGCCACCGCTGCAAGCTCAAGCCGCTGCCGAAGATCGAACAGGCCGGCCTGGGCGAGAAGGGGGGCAAGGCATGACGCGAGCCGCCCGCGCCTGGCTGTCGCTCGCCCTGGCCGTCGCCCTGGCCGGGTGCGGGCAGGAGGCGAAGCCGCGCTACCAGCCCGAGGGCGACGACTACCCGCAGGTCCTCAGCGGCTGGGGCATGCTGCGCCTGGGCGACGGCCACCTGAAGCCCGCGCCAGAGGTGCTGCCCTACGACCTCAACACCCCGTTGTTCACCGACTACGCGCACAAGCTGCGCACGGTGTGGATGCCCGAAGGGCAGGCGGCGAAATACGCCGACGACCACTTCGACTACCCGCTGGGCACGGTGCTGACCAAGACCTTCTACTACCCCACCGACGGCCAGGGCCAGTTGCTGGAGAACGCCCAGGACGACCGCGACCCGCAGCAGGGCCTGGACCTGGCGAAGGTGCGCCTGGTCGAGACCCGCGTGCTGGTGAAGCAGAAGGACGGCTGGACGGCGCTGCCCTACGTGTGGGACGCCGAGCAGAAGGAAGCCCGCCTGGAGCTGGCCGGCGACAGCCAGGCCCTGGAACTGCGGGATGCAGCCGGGCAGAAGGTGGCCTTCACCTACATGGTGCCGGACGCCAACCAGTGCTCCGAGTGCCACGCCGAGGCCAAGGGCGCCGGCATCGCCCCGCTGGGGCCCAAGGCCCGGCACCTGAACAAGGACTTCGCCTACGCCGAAGGCAGCGACAACCAGCTGCTCCATTGGCAGGCGCGCGGTTTCCTGCAAGGCCTGCCGGAACTGGCGCAGGTGCCGCGCAACGCCCTCTGGGGCCACCCGCGCGAAGGCGAGAGCCTGGAGCAGCAGGCGCGCAGCTACCTCGACGCCAACTGCGGCCACTGCCACAACCCCAAGGGCGCGGCGCGCACCTCGGGCCTGTACCTCGATGCCCACGCCGAGCTGGGGGTGAACTACGGCTTCTGCAAGCAACCGGTGGCGGCCGGCGGCGGCACCGGCGGGCGCCGCGAGGACATCCACCCGGGGCACCCGGAGCTGTCGGTGCTGACCTACCGCGTCGGCAGCGACAAGCCCGGGGAGATGATGCCCGAGCTGGGGCGCGCGCTGGTGCACAAGGAAGGGCTGGAGGTGCTGGAGCGGTGGATCGCTTCGTTGCCGGGGAGTTGTAGCTGACGCCGTTCCACCCATCCTACGCCGCCCCATCCGCACCGCATTCCCATGTAGGAGCGGGCCCTGCGCGCGAAATCGCGGGCAGGGCCCGCTCCTACAGGTTGATGCCGAACCTCTCGTCCGCACCGGACAGCTCCCTCTCCCTTCAGGGAGAGGGTAAGACATCTCCCGACACACCGGCACAACCGGGAGGCGCCGATCACAGGCATCCCATCTTCTCCCGCCTGTCACGCTGCAAGGTCTAGGCTAATCCAGCCGGCACACCTCATCGCGCCCCATTTCCGTGCACCCCCATGCCCGGCATGCGCCCCCGGGCCCCGCGATGGTGCCCGGCGCCCATGCGCAGCCCGTTCCACGGCCCCTGGCGGCTGGCACGGGACTTGCGCGGAAGCTGTGTCGCCCAGGCCCGCAGGAGGCCCGTCGTGTCGATCCATGTCGCCTTGCAGCACGTCACCCACTACCGCTACGACCGCGCCGTGAACCTCGGCCCGCAGCTGGTGCGCCTGCGCCCGGCGCCGCACAGCCGCACGCGCATTCTCGGCTATTCGCTGAAGGTCGCCCCGGGCAAGCACTTCATTAACTGGCAGCAGGACCCCCAGGGCAACTACCTGGCGCGCCTGGTGTTCCCGGAGAAGACCGAGGAACTGCGGGTTGAGGTGGACCTGGTCGCCGAGATGGCGGTGTTCAACCCCTTCGACTTCTTCCTCGAGCCCTACGCCGAGCAGTTCCCCTTCGCCTACGGCGCCGACGAGCAGCGCGAGCTGGCGCCCTACCTGGCGCGCCAGCCGGCCAGCCCGCGGTTCGCCGAATACCTCGCCGGGGTGCCGCGCGAGGCCAGCCCCACCGTGGACTTCCTGGTCGCGCTGAACCAGCGCCTGGCCGGCGACGTGCGCTACCTGATCCGCATGGAGCCCGGCGTGCAGACGCCCGAGCAGACCCTGGAACTGGCCTCCGGCTCCTGCCGCGACTCGGCCTGGCTGCTGGTCCAGCTGGCGCGCCACCTGGGCCTGGCGGCGCGCTTCGTCTCCGGCTACCTGATCCAGCTCACCGCCGACCAGAAGTCCCTGGACGGCCCCAGCGGCACCGAGGTGGACTTCACCGACCTGCACGCCTGGGCCGAGGTCTACCTGCCCGGCGCCGGCTGGGTGGGGCTGGATGCGACCTCCGGGCTGTTCGCCGGCGAAGGCCACATCCCCCTGGCCTGCAGCCCCGAGCCGTCCTCCGCGGCGCCCATCAGCGGCGCGCTGGAGGAGTGCGAGGTGCAGTTCAGCCACGAGATGCGCGTGGAGCGCGTGTGGGAAGCGCCGCGGGTGACCAAGCCCTACAGCGAGGAACAGTGGCAGGCGATCCGCGAGCTGGGTTCGCGCATCGACGCCGACCTCGCCGAGCAGGACGTGCGCCTGACCATGGGCGGCGAGCCGACCTTCGTCGCCATCGACCATCCCGACGACCCCGAGTGGAACACCGCCGCCCTGGGCCCGAACAAGCGCCGCCTGGCCGCCGACCTGTTCCACCGCCTGCGCCGCCACTACGCACCCAAGGGCCTGGTGCACTTCGGCCAGGGCAAGTGGTACCCCGGCGAACAGCTGCCGCGCTGGTCGCTGAACTGCTTCTGGCGGCGCGACGGCGAGCCGCTGTGGAACAACCCCATGCTCTATGCCGAGGAAGGCCGCAGCTACGGCGCCGACGCCGCCCTGGCCGCGCGCTTCCTGCGCCGTCTGGCCGGGCGCCTGGGGCTGTCCGGCGACACCCTGTTCGCCGCTTACGAGGACTGGTTCTACTACCTCTGGCGCGAACGCCGGCTGCCGGCCAACGTCACCCCGGAAGACGCGCGCCTGAGCGATCCGCTGGAACGCGAGCGCCTGTGCAAGGTATTCGAGCGCGGCCTGGGCGAGGAAGTCGGCCAGGTGCTGCCGCTGGCCCGCAGCGCCGCCGGCGACGCCTGGGAGAGCGGCCGCTGGTTCCTGCGCGGCGAGCATTGCCGGCTGATTCCCGGCGACTCGGCCATGGGCTACCGCCTGCCGCTGGACTCGCAGCCCTGGGCCAGCGACGCCGACTACCCCTACGTCAACCCGGCCGACCCGAGCGTGGCCCGGCCGCCGCTGCGCCGCGCCGCGCAGATGCAGCAGCCGAGCCGCGAACGTACCCCGGGCGGGCCGGACGCCACGCGCCAGCCGCTGATGCACCAGTCCGCCGGCTGGATCACCCGCACCGCGCTCTGCGCCGAGCCGCGCGACGGCCGCCTGTACCTGTTCATGCCGCCGCTGGCGGAGCTTGAGGCCTACCTGGAGCTGGTCGCCGCCATCGAGGCCACCGCCGGCGAGCTGGGCTGCCCGGTGCTGCTGGAAGGCTACGAGCCGCCGGCCGACCCGCGCCTGGTGAACTTCCGCGTCACCCCCGACCCGGGCGTGATCGAAGTGAACATCCACCCCTCGGCGAACTGGGACGAGCTGGCCGAGCGCACCGAGTTCCTCTACGAGGCGGCGCGCCAGTCGCGGCTGTCCAGCGAGAAGTTCATGGTCGACGGCCGCCACGTCGGCACCGGCGGCGGCAACCACTTCGTCCTCGGCGGCGCCACCCCGGCGGATTCGCCCTTCCTGCGCCGCCCGGACCTGCTGCGCAGCCTGGTCAGCTACTGGCACAACCACCCCTCGCTGTCCTACCTGTTCTCCGGCCTGTTCATCGGCCCGACCTCCCAGGCACCGCGGGTGGACGAGGCGCGCAACGACGCCCTCTACGAACTGGAGGTCGCCTTCGCGCAGATGCCCGAGCCGGGCGCCGACTGCCCGCCCTGGCTGGTCGACCGCCTGCTGCGCAACCTGCTGGTGGACGTCACCGGCAACACCCACCGCGCCGAATTCTGCATCGACAAGCTGTACTCGCCGGACAGCGCCTCCGGACGCCTCGGCCTGCTGGAGCTGCGCGCCTTCGAAATGCCGCCCCACGCGCGCATGAGCCTGGCCCAGCAACTGCTGCTGCGGGCCCTGGTGGCGCGCTTCTGGGCCGAGCCCTACGCGCCGCCGAAGCTGGTGCGCTGGGGCACCGAGCTGCACGACCGCTTCCTGCTGCCGCACTTCGTCGAGCAGGACTTCGCCGACGTCATCCACGAGCTCAACGCCTTCGGCTACCCGCTGCGCAGCGACTGGTTCGCGCCGCACTTCGAGTTCCGCTTCCCGAAATACGGCGACTACGCGGTGAAGGGCATCGACCTGGAACTGCGCCAGGCCCTGGAACCCTGGCACGTGCTGGGCGAGGAGGGCGCCAGCGGCGGCACCGTGCGCTACGTGGACTCGTCCCTGGAGCGCGTGCAACTGAAGGTGAGCGGCATGGCCGCGGAGCGCTACGTGGTCACCTGCAACGGCCGCCCGGTGCCGCTGCGGCCCACCGGCCAGGTCGGCGAATACGTCGCCGCGGTGCGCTACCGTGCCTGGCAGCCGGCCTCCTGCCTGCAGCCGACCATCGGCGTGCAGGCACCGCTGGTCTTCGACATCGTCGACACCTGGATGCAACGCTCCCTCGGCGGCTGCCAGTACCACGTCAGCCACCCCGGCGGGCGCAGCTACGACAGCTTCCCGGTGAACGCCTACGAGGCCGAGAGCCGGCGCCTGGCGCGCTTTTTCCGGCATGGCCACACGCCCGGCAAGATGAGCGTGGAGGCGCCGCGCGCCGACGCCGAATCGCCGATGACCCTCGACCTGCGGCGGACATGAGCGCCGCCGCCCGCTAAAGTGAACAGGCCGCCTTGCACGCCGAGTCCCTGATGTCCGAGTTGCTCGCCCACTACCCGCTGTCCGCCACGGCGTACCACGAACTGCTGGACGCCGCGGGCGGCGTGCGCCCGCACTGGCAACGCCTGGTCCAGCGCCTGGAGCGCGCCAGCGCCGCGCAGCTGGAGCAGCGCCAGGCCCTGCTGGCGCGGCAGATCCAGGAAAACGGCGTGACCTACAACGTCTACGCCGACCCCAAGGGCGCCGACCGCCCCTGGGAACTGGACCTGCTGCCCAACCTGCTGTCCGCCGGGGAGTGGGCGGGCATCGCCGCCGGCGTGGCGCAGCGTGGGCGGGTGCTCAATGCGCTGCTGGCCGACCTCTACGGCGAGCAGCGCCTGCTCGCCCAGGGCGTGCTGCCCAGCGAACTGGTCTACGGCCACCCCAACTTCCTCTGGCCCTGCAGCGGCCTGCCGGTGCCCGGCGGCATCTACCTGCACAGCTATGCCGTCGACCTGGCGCGCGATGCCGACGGCCGCTGGCACGTGCTCGCCGACCGCACCCAGGCGCCCTCCGGCGCCGGCTACGCCCTGGAGAACCGGCAGATCATCTCCCGCGCCCTGCCGGAGCTGTACCGTGAACTGCGCGTGCAGTACCTGGCCGGCTACTTCCGCACCCTGCAGGAAACCCTCGCGCACTGCGCCCCGGCCGACGGCGAGACGCCGCTGGTGGTGCTGCTGACCCCGGGGCGCTTCAACGAAACCTACTTCGAGCACCTGTACCTGGCGCGCCAGCTGGGTTTCCCGCTGGTGGAAGGCCACGACCTGACGGTGCGCGACGCCACCCTGTACCTGAAGACACTCGGCGGCCTGAAGCGCGTCCACGCGGTGCTGCGGCGCCTGGACGACGACTTCTGCGACCCCCTGGAGCTGCGCACCGACTCCGCCCTCGGCGTGCCCGGCCTGCTGGATGCCGTGCGCCGCGGCCGCGTGCTGGTGGCCAATGCCCTGGGCAGCGGCGTGCTGGAATCGCCGGGGCTGCTGGGCTTCCTGCCCGCGGCCAGCCGCGCGCTGTTCGGCGAGGACCTGCTGCTGCCGGCGGTGCAGACGCGCTGGTGCGGCGAGCCGGGCGCCCTGGACATGGCGCTGGCCGAACTGGACCGCCTGGTCATCAAGCCGGCCTTCCCCTCGCAGAGCTTCGAACCCCTGTTCGGCCACACCCTGGGCCCGGCGGCCCGCGCCGAGCTGAGCCAGCGCCTGCGCGCGCAGCCCCATGCCTACGTGGCGCAGCGCCAGGCGCAGCTGTCCCAGGCGCCGGTCTGGCAGCAACGCGGCGCGCGCGGCGAGCTGCAATCGCGCGCCATCGGCATGCGCGTGTTCGCCGTGGCCGGCAGCGACGGGCGCTACTGGGTGATGCCCGGCGGCCTGACGCGGGTGGCCTCGGCGGCGGACGCCGAGGTGGTCTCCATGCAGCGCGGCGGGGCCAGCAAGGACACCTGGGTGCTGGCCGACCGCCCGGTCCACGGCGAGCCCCTGCGGCCGCGCAACATAGGCGCGCGCGACCTGATCCGGCAGGACCCGTACCTGCCCTCGCGGGTGGTGGAGAACCTCTACTGGTTCGGCCGCTACGCCGAGCGCTGCGACGACAACGCCCGGCTGCTGCGCGTGGTGCTGTCGCGCTACGTCGACGCCGACGGCGACGAGCAGGCCCTGCGCAGCGCGCTGGACCTGGCCGGCGCCATGGGCCTGATCCCCCAGGGCGAGGCGCCGCTGGAGCAGCGCCTGCTGGCGGCCCTGCTGGACGAGCACTGGGGCAACAGCCTCAGCGCCAACCTGCGCCGCCTGCACTGGGCCGCCGCCCAGGTGCGCGGGCGGCTGTCGCGGGAGAACTGGCTGGCGCTGATGGAACTGCAGCGCGACCTGCAGGCGCTGGACGCGCGCGACACCGAACTGGGCGACGCCCTGGACTTCCTCAACCGCCTGCTGATGTCGCTGGCGGCGCTGTCCGGCTTCGCCCTCGACGACATGACCCGCGACGATGGCTGGCGCTTCCTGATGATCGGCCGGCGCATCGAGCGCATCCAGTTCTTCGCCGACGCCATCGCCGGCTTCCTCGACGGCGGCGCCGCCTGGGACCCGGGCGCCCTGGAGTGGCTGCTGGAACTGGGCAACAGCACCATCACCTACCGCTCGCGCTACCTCGCCGGGCCCCAGGCGATCCCGGTGCTCGACCTGCTGTTGCTGCACGAGCAGAACCCCCACGCCCTGTACTTCCAGCTGCAGGCCCTGGAGCGCTCCCTGGAGCGCCTGCACCAGGAGTTCGGCATGCCCCGCGAGCAGGAACTGACGCTGCTCACCGCGCGCCTGCTGGCCTTCGACTTCGCCACCCTGGAGAACGCGCTGTTCGGCAGCGCCGGGCAGGACGAGGTGCTCGCCGGCCTGGCGCGCCTGCTGCGCGAACTGGCGCAAGGCGCCGGCCAGGTCTCCGACCGCCTGGGCCTGCGCTACTTCGCCCACGTCGACGACATCAGCCAGCGCACGGTATCCACCTGATGGCCGAAGCCCAGCTCCGCCCCGCCCCCGCGCAAGTGGCGCGCTACCAGGTGTTCCACGACACCCGCTACCGCTATGCCGCGCCGGTGTCGCTGTCGCAGCAGCTGCTGCACCTGTGGCCGCGCGAGTGCCCCTGGCAGCGCTGCCTGGGCCGCGAACTGCAGATCGAGCCGCAGCCCACCCAGCGCAGCGACGGTTTCGACGTGTTCGGCAACCCGCTGACGCGCCTGGCCTTCGAACGCCCCCACGACGAGTTGCAGGTGAACGCCCGCCTGCAGGTCGAGGTGCTGCAGCGCCCGCCGCTGCAATTGCAGGCCTCGCCGGCCTGGGAACGGGTAGTCGCCGGCCTGGCCTTCAGCGGCCGCGCCCTGTCGGCGGAAGAACTGGAAGCCTGCCGCTTCCGCATGGAATCGCCCTACGTGCGCATCAAGCGCCAGTTCGCCGAGTTCGCCGCCGACTGCTTCCCGCTCGGGCGGCCGCTGCTCGAAGGCGCGGCGGCGCTGATGCAGAAGATCTTCGACGAATTCGCCTTCGACGCCGAAGCCACCCAGGTGGCGACGCCGCTGATCGAGGTGCTGGAACGCCGCCGCGGCGTATGCCAGGACTTCGCCCACCTGATGCTCGCCTGCCTGCGCTCGCGCGGCCTGGCCGCCCGCTACGTCAGCGGCTACCTGCTGACCCGCCCGCCGCCCGGCCAGCCGCGCCTGATCGGCGCCGACGCCTCCCACGCCTGGGTGTCGCTGTACTGCCCGGCCAACGGCTGGGTGGACTTCGACCCCACCAACAACATCCTCCCGGCCCTGGAACACATCACCCTGGCCTGGGGCCGCGACTTCGCCGACGTCTCGCCGCTGCGCGGGGTGATCCTCGGCGGCGGCAGCCACGACCCCGAGGTGCGGGTGACGGTGATGCCGCATTGGGAGCTGGCGGTGTAGGCGCGGATTGATCCGCGATGGCTGAGCCCGACCGTAGGGCGGATAACCGTTCGCGGTTATCCGCCGTTTCGCCTTCCTTGCCGGCAACTTCGTGGTTGGGCTTGGCGCGGCTTGGGGGCGGCTTCGTGCTCGGCACCGAGCGGCATGGGGCCAAGGTCAAGCGGCGGATAACGCGGGGCGTTATTCGCCCTACGCCAAGCCCGCCATGGGCGTAGGGCGGAACACCGGTGCCCGAGGACAACGGCGGATAACGCCGTAGGCGTTATGCGCCCTACCGCAGGAAAAACGCCATCGTAGGATGGGTGGAGCGAAGCGATACCCATCGCCCCCCGCCATCAGGCCTTCCGATGGGCCTCCATGTAGCGGCGCAGCAACTGGTTGATGCGCGTCTGGTAACCGCTGCCCTGGGCCTTGAACCACTCCAGCACGTCCGCGTCCAGGCGGATGGTGACGGTCTGCTTGGCCGGGACGCGCAGTTCGGCGTGGCGGAAGAAGTCCTCGCCCAGTTCGGGAATGTCACTGGTGTCGATGGCATCGTCGCCCTGTTCCACCAGCCGCTTCCAATCAGTCTTCGATGCTTTCGACATAGCGCCTCACCTCCTGGCGTGTGGCCTTGCGCGCCGAGATGATGCGGATCACCTCGCCCCGTCGTTCGGTATAGACCACCACGCCGACGAGCCGCCGGAGCCAGCCGATGGCTATCCAGCGCTCTTCGTCGTAGTCGAGTCGGTCATCGCGCAAGGCCAGCAGCGGGTGCTGGAAGATTTCCGGCACGTCGCGGAAATCGATACCGTGCTTGCGGATGTTGGCCTGGTTCTTGGCCTCGTCCCATTCGAACTGCATGGGATGTCCTGTATTTACAGTTGTAAATACACTATAGCGCTTCCAGTGTGCTTGAGCACCTGTCCGGGCAAGCCGCGAACGGCGTGCTAGCTTTTCCCTGGTCATTTCCCAATCAACGGATGGGCCAGGCAATGGGCGACACGAACATCGTCAATGTGGGTACGGAGAAGTTCAACGAAATCTGGTCGCTGGTGCAGCAGTACGCCCTGGCCTTCGGCATCAAGATCCTCGCCGCCATCGCCTTCTGGGTGATCGGCCGCTGGCTGATCGGCATGGCGGTGGGCATGGTCCAGCGCGCCCTGGGCCGGCAGAGCGTCGACCCGACCCTGCTGCGCTACGTCGGCTCCTTCATCACCGTGACCCTCAACATCGTCCTGGTGATCGGCATCCTCGGCTACTTCGGCGTGCAGACCACCAGCCTGGCGGCGCTGATCGCCGCGGCCGGCGTGGCCATCGGCATGGCCTGGTCGGGGCTCTTGGCCAACCTCGCCGCCGGCGGCTTCATCATCGTCCTGCGGCCGTTCAAGGTCGGCGACTTCATCACCGCCGCCGGGGTCACCGGCACGGTCAAGGAGATCGGCCTGTTCGTCACCGCCATCAACACCCCGGACAACGTGCTGACCCTGGTGGGCAACAACAAGATCTTCGGCGACACCATCCAGAACTACAGCCACAACGACTTCCGCCGCGTCGAGCTCAAGGCGCAGTTGTCCGGCGCGGCCGACTACGCCGCCGCCGCGGCCCTGCTCAAGGAGCGCATCGCGCAGGTCCCCAACGTGCTCGCCGAGCCGCCGGTGGACGTGGAGATCCTCGAGTTCAACCTGGTCGGCCCGGTGCTGGCGGTGCGCCCGTACTGCCACAACGACAACTACTGGCAGGTCTACTTCGACACCAACCGCACCATCAAGGAGGCCCTGGGCACCGGCTTCCCGGCGCCGATGCCGGCGCAGACGGTGATCGTGCAGCAGGCCGGCGGCTAAGCGCCGCGCCTTACACAAGGGCACCGCAAGGGTGCCCTTTGTGCTTCCGAATGCGTTTTCCTACGCCGTTGGGGATGGGCGGTCGCCAATCCTCGACAGCCGGTGAGCGCGCAGGAGCTTTCCTGCCGGCATAGGAAATTTCACCTTCCCCCGAGTGGGGAGGCCCCGCTGAAGCTGGCGATTCATCCTGCATATTCCCCCCCGCCGACAAGCGCACCCTGGGGTGGACCTCGACCGGCGCCTCCCGCACCGGTCGCCGTCTTCATCGCCCGGGGGCCCGATGCCACGCCATTCACGCTTCGCCGCTTTCAGCCTGATCGAGTTGCTCGTCACCCTGGCCGTGCTGGCCATCACCGCTGCCATCGCGGTGCCCGGCCTCACCCAACTGATACGCAACCAGCAGGTGCAGGGCGCCGCCCAGGAGCTGTACTCGCTGTTGCTTTATACCCGCAGTGAGGCGGCCAGCCGCGGGCGCTCCGTCACACTGAGGCCGGCCCAGGGCAGCGCCTGGACCGGTGCCCTGGCGGTGACGGCTGGCAGCACCAGCCTGCGGCAGGTGGCGCTGCGTGACGCTGTCGTCCTGGCCAGCGCTGCCAACAGCATCGTCTTCCGCGCCGATGGGCGCTTGGGCGGCAACGCGACCTGCATCAGCATCTGCCCGGCCGTGGACGGCGCGGCCTGCCAGCGCATCCGCATCCTCGCCAGCGGGCAGATAGCCTTGCCGGCCAGCGGGGGCTGCTCATGAGGGCCGCGTGCGCAGGCGCCGGCCTGATCGAGGTGCTGGTGGCGCTGCTGGTGCTGACGGTGGGCGGCCTGGGCATGCTCGCCCTGCAGTCGCGGGCGGTGCAGAACACCCAGGAGGCCACGCTGCAGGGCAACGCCGTGATGCTCGCCCACGACCTGCTGGAGATGATGCGCAGCAACCGCGACGCTGTGCTCGACGCGACGGGGCAACTGGACGGCGTGTCGTCGTATTTCAAGGCCGAGAGGGCGGCCTTTCCAGCCATACCCACAAACTGCGGGACGCGGGAGCGGGGCAGCGGTGGCGACGAGGTCGCGGCCGCTGACCTCGGCTGCTGGCGTGGCCGGATCGAGCGCTTGCTGCCGGTGACGCCAGGCATCCTGACGAATGATTTCGCGGTCTGCCGCAGCGCTTCGGACGAAACCTGTTCCGACGCCGGCTCCCTGGTGATGATCCGCGTCGCCTGGGCCGACGAACGCTCGAAAATGTGCGACGGGGGCGTGTGCAGCTACGTGCTGCGCGCGGAGTTGTGAAATGAGGAACTCTCATCTGCAGCATGTCCAGCAGGGCCTGTCGCTGGTCGAGCTGATGGTGGCGCTGCTGCTCGGCAGCGTGCTGATCATCGGCGTCACCCAGCTGTTCCTCGACCAGAAGCGCCACGCCCAGTTCCAGTTCGGCCAACTGGCCAACCAGGGCAATGCCCGTTTCGCCACCCACGCCATCGAGCGCCTGGTGGCCCGCGCCGGCTACCGGGCCAAACCCCAGGCGCAAATACCCGAGGAAGCCTTCCCGGCACGGGTAGCCGTCCATGGCTGCCCGGCTTTCACCTCCGGGCAGACGCTGGCCCTGGCCCAGGGCGGCAAGAGCGCGGCCTTGTGCGTGCGCTACCAGCGTGGCCTGGAGGCGCAAGAGGCAGACTGCGGCGGAACGTCGCTGCCCTTCTCCACGCAACCGCTCAACGTGGTCGCCCGCCTGGCGCTGGACAGCAATGCCGGAGAGCTGACTTGCGCCGCCTTCGTCGAAGGCGGAAGCGGCCCCGGCTCTGCCAGCGTGCTGGTCGAGGACCTGGTGGATTTCAGCTTCCAGCCGCTTTCCGATAGCGCCGAGCAAGTACAGCAGCTCGGTCTGTACTTGCTGTTCGCCGGCAAGGGCGGCCAGGGCGATGGCATCGCCAGCGGGGTGCGCGGCGACTGGCAGGCACTGAGTGGCCGAGCCCCCGCCGTCGCCGCCAGCGATACCCGTCCATTGCAGATCGCCATTGCCGCCATCGCCCAGAGGAGCCTGAAGCCATGAATGTCCGTGCAAGCGCAACGGTCCAGGGCGGCGCCGTGCTCATCGTGGCGCTGGTCATGCTGCTGCTGATGACCCTGTTGGCCCTGTCCGGCATTTCCGCCAGCCAGCTGGAGTTCCGCCTGGCCGGCAACCGCGCGGAACAGGTGCGCGCCTTCAATGCGGCCGAGTCGGCTTTGCGCAGCGTCGAGCGACGCCTGGCGGATATCGCCGGCAGCGACGACCTGCGCGGCACCAGTTGCGCCGGGCGCCAGGGCCTATGCGTGTTGCAGGTGGGCAGCGTGCGGAGCGTCAACGCTCAGGGCGCCTGGCAGTGGGGCTGGCGCAGCGATCCGGGGGCATGGTGGGAGAAGGCGCAGAACGCCATCGACTACGACGGCCAGGACGGCTTCGAGCGGACGCTGCGCCAGCACGCCGCCTACTTCGCCAGCGATGGCGACGGCCTGAACCTGGGCAACCTCGACGAACCGCAACTGCGCACCGACTACTACTACGCCGACGCCTATGCCGGGAGCGATGACGGGCGCACGCCGGTGCTCCTGCAATCGGTCTTTGCCCGGCGCTACGTGAACTGAGGAAAGCCGATGAGCCTTCGCCTCCACTACCCCCGTCTCCTCCTTGGCCTGGCCGCGCCCTGGATAATCACACCGGCGAGCGCCGATAAGCTGCACATCAGTCAGCAGCCGCTGTTCCTCAGCCAGACGGTGGCGCCGAACCTGATCCTGACGATGGACAGTTCCGGCAGCATGTGGGATGCCTATGTCCCCGATGACATCGAGAGGGACGCCTATAGCCGCCGGGCCAAGTCGGCCAGCTACAACGCGATGTACTACAACCCCCGGCTGACCTACCGGGTGCCGAAGCAGGTCGGGTTCAGCAACGGCCAACTGACAGTGGGTGAATACCCTGTCAGCCAGGGCGGCGGCTTCGATTTCACCCAGGTCAGGCGCAACGGTTTCGATGAACGACGCCAGACGGTCGACCTGGCCAGCGAGTACCGGGTGACCTGGAGTTATTCCCCGGATTCGTCGAGCGATTCCAGGACGGCGCTGCATCCCGAAAGGGATTTCAAACGCAGCGTCTCGCTGTCCTACGACGGGCAGACCTGGAGTGATGACCTTGCTCCCGGTCTGACGCTGAAGATCAAGCGTACGGGGCGGGACTCATGCGAGGCCCATCTCGATGGCAGGAAGGTCACCTGTTCCGAACACAAGTCGAAATACACGGTAGACCTGACCAACAAGGGCGTACCGGCCTACTACTACAGGTTCGACCAGACGCAGTCTGGCTGCTCGGCGTCCGCGACTGATAACGACAACTGCTACAAGCTGGTCAAGGTCAGCGCGAACTCCGGCCCGAACGGCGAGGACGAGCGACAGAACTTCGCTATCTGGTATGCCTTCTACCGTAACCGCGCCCTGGCGACCCAGAGCGCCGCCAACCTGGCCTTCAACACCCTGCCCGAGTCCATCCGGCTGACCTGGCAGGATTTGGGCCGTTGCAGCCAGCTCAATGGGCAGTGGGGGTGCAACGGCATCAGCTACAGCGGCGGCAATCTGCTGCGTCCATTCGCCAAGAAGCACCGCGCGGACTTCTTCCACTGGCTGTCGAGCGTCAATTTCAGCGGCGGTACGCCCCTGCGCCAGGCGCTGGACCGGGCCGGCAAATTCATCGCCGACGAGGACGGCCCAGCCTACGACTTCGAGCCCGGCGGCAAGCAGGAGCCTAAATTCACCTGTCGCCCCAGCTACCACCTGATGATGACCGATGGGCTGTGGAACGGCAGGGGAGGCTCGGTGGGCGGCAACGTCGATGGTAATGGCAGGACGTTGCCGGATGGCACTCGCTACGCGGCCCGTTCGCCCTTCAAGGATGGAGCGAAGGACACCCTGGCCGACCTGGCCTTCCACTACTGGGCCACCGATGCGCGCACGGACCTTGCCAACGAGCTGAAGCCCTACGTCGCCTTCTCCCAAACGGACGCCACCAGGCAATACTGGGACCCGCGCAACAACCCGGCGACCTGGCAGCACCTGGTGACCTTCACCATGAGCCTGGGCCTGGGGCAGTCGCTGGTCAGCCCGAAATGGGCGGGCGGCACCTTCGAGGGGGCCGGCTACCAGGGCCTGGCCAACGGCAGCATCGCCTGGCCGCCGGCGAAGTCCAACGACAAAAACAACGTCTACGACCTCTGGCACGCTGCGATCAACTCCCGCGGCGAGTTCTTCAGCGCCGAGGACCCGCAACAGATGGTCGACGCCTTCGCCAGCATCCTCTCGCGCATCGCCAATCGCACCGCCTCGGCGGCGCGGCCGGCGGTGGCGGCCGGCGAGGTGAAGGACCAGGCGCATGTCTACGTCGCCTCCTTCTCCAGCGAGGACTGGAGCGGCGATCTGGTCAAGTACCTGCAGCCGGCGAACGCCGGCCGGCAGCAGCTGTGGAGCGCCAAGGCGCTGCTCGACGCGCGCAAGAGCCCGCGGCGGATACTCATGGGCAAGGGCAAGACCCTGGTGGACTTCGCCTGGAGCAACCTCGACAGCGGGCAGCGGCGCGCCTTCAACCAGACGCTCTCCGGCGACCAGGACTCCCGCGGCGAAGCGCGCGTGCAGTACCTGGCCGGCAAGCGCGACCTCGAAGGGAGCGAGTTCCGCAGGCGCGGCGGGCTGCTCGGCGACATCGTCAATTCGGCGCCGCTGCTGGTGACGGCGCCGTCCCGCCCGGCGCTGCCGCGCGACCGCCTGGAGAGCCCCGGCAATGGAGGCCTGAGCAGCAAGGACAACGCCTACAGCGAATTCAAGGCGGCGCAGGCCTTGCGGCGCAGCATGATCTACGTCGGCGCCAACGACGGCATGCTGCACGCCTTCGACGCTGAGACCGGCGAAGAGGTCTTCGCCTTCGTGCCCCGTCCCGCCCTGGCCGGCATGTACCGGTTGACCGACCCGCGCTACACCAGTGCGGAGCATCGCTACCTGGTGGACGGTCCCCTGGTCGCCGAAGACGTGTTCTTCGGCGGTGCCTGGCGCAGCGTGCTGGTCGGCGGCCTCGGCGCCGGCGGCCGCGCGCTCTTCGCTCTGGATGTCACCGACCCGCAGCAGCCGAAGTTGCTCTGGGAGATCGAAGGCGGCGCCGGCCCGTTCGCGCGCCTCGGCCATACCCTGGCGCGCCCGGTCATCACCCGCCTGCACAGCGGCCAGTGGGCGGTGCTGGCGGCCAACGGCTACGACGGCCTGCAGGACATGGCAGTGCTCTACCTGATCGACATCGCCACCGGCGCGTTGCTGCACGAACTCAACGTGAGCCAGGGCGGCGATGCCGCCAACGGCCTGTCCAGCCCCCGCGCTGCGGACATGGACGGCGACGGCATCGTCGACCACGCCTACGCCGGTGACCTGCTCGGCAACCTCTGGCGCTTCGACCTCTACAAGGCTACCAGCCAGGACGGATATGGCGGCCCCGACTCCGCCAGCGCCGCGGACTACCGGGTCGGGCTGGCTGGCCGGCCGCTGTTCCGCGCCCGCGACGCCTCCAGCAATGTCCAGCCCATCACCGCGGCACCCTGGCTGGTCCGCCATCCCTCGGGACAGGGCGTGCTGGCGCTGCTGGGAACCGGCAAGTACTTCGAGGTCCACGACGCCGAGGCCGACACCAGCCGAGCGATGAGCCTCTACGGCATCTGGGACAGGCTGGTCGCGGGAGAGCAGGGTGGCAACGACTCGACGGTGATGCGCAACAGGCTGCAGGCCCAGACGTTCAGCGAGACCACCGACAGCTACCGAAGCCTCAGCAGCAATCCGCTGGCCTGGGCGCCCGCTGCGCAGAAGCCCGGCTCGGGCGGCAACGGCAAGCATGGCTGGCTGCTGGACCTGCCGAAGACCGGCGAGCAGGTCGTCGCCGACCCGGCCAGCAGCGGCCGGCTGGCATTGTTCGCCACACTGACGCCGAACGCCGACCCCTGTCAGGATGGCGTCAGCACCTGGTTGCTGGCGCTCAACCCTCTGACTGGCGGGGCGCCGCTGACGGACGCGCTGGACTACAACAACGACGGTGTGGTCGATGCGCAGGACCGTGTCGACGGCAACAAGGTCGCTGGCGTGCTGCTGCCCGGCGGCCTGGGCGGGGCGTCCCTCGGCTTCGACCTGTCCAGCGGCCTGGGTGTCGCCCATGGCAGCGACGGGGCGGTGCGCTTCTACGACGGCATCCGCCCGGGCCGGCAGAGCTGGCGCCAGATGGAGGCATCCGAATGAGCGGGCAGAACGGCTTCAGCCTGCTGGAATTGATGATTGCCGTGGTCGTCGTCGGCATCCTGGCTAGCGTCGCCTATCCCAGTTACGTGGAATACGCGCGGCGCTCCGACCGCGCCGAAGGCCAGGCCCTGCTGATGGAGGCGGCGGCGCGCCAGGAGCGTTTCTTCGCGCAGAACCGCCGCTATGTGGTGGCCGATGCTGACATCGCCTCCCTTGGCCTGCAGGCGAGTTCGCGCAACGGGCGCTACATCCTGACGCTGGCGGCCGGCGAAGACGGCGATGGTGGCTACCTGCTGAGAGTCGAGCCACAGCGCGATGATCCCCGCTGCGGCCCCCTGACGCTCAATGCCCTGGGCCAACGCAGCCCGGCCACCGCCGAGTGCTGGCGCTAGGTCGGCGTGCGGTCGACCCACTTGGGCGCGGCCAGGGGCTTCCAGGCCTGCAGGGCGTCGACCAGCTCGGCCGGGGTGGCGCCGCGCTGCAGCATCTGGCGGTGTTCCGCGCGCACGAAGCGTTCCTGCACCAGGTGGTCGAGGAAGGCCAGCAGCGGGTCGTAGAAACCGTTCACCTCCAGCACGCCCAGCGGCTTGGCGTGGTAGCCCAACTGGCCCCAGGTCCAGACCTCGAACAGCTCCTCCAGGGTGCCGAGCCCGCCGGGCAGGGCGATGAAGGCGTCGCTCAGCTCGGCCATGCGTGCCTTGCGCGCGTGCATGCCGTCGACCACTTCCAGGCGGCTCAGGCCCTTGTGGCCGATTTCCGCCTCTTTCAGGCTCTGCGGGATGATCCCCACCACCTCGCCACCGGCGGCCAGGGCGGCATCGGCCACCATGCCCATCAGGCCCACGGCGCCGCCGCCATAGACCAGGCGCAGGCCGCGCTCGGCGATGTGCCGGCCGAGGCTCTCGGCCGCTTCGCGGTAAATGGGGCTGGCACCGGGGCTGGCGCCGCAGAATACGCAGATGGAACGCAAGGTCATTGCCTGGAACTCCGTGACCGTCAAAACGGTCGTCAGAGTAACGGTTGCGTGCCCGCGCTCCAAGCCGCCATGTCTGTTCTAGCCGCCGCAGGCGCCCTGGGCATAGCAAGCGAGGACTTGCTGAAAAATTGTATACATGTTTGTATCCGATTTGTCGTGCATGGCGACGCTCTCCGTCAGGCATCCGTGACGGTCTATGCTGGACGGGGCGCGCTAATTTGCCTCGTTGAAAGTTCGTATCAGCCTGATAGAACTGCATGCTGGCAAGATCATGGCGCCGCCCGCACCGAATTGACCTGGATCAGCAGGCGCCGCCCGACTATCGGGCAGTCTGCCGTTCCGGATTCTCCGCCCAACCTGCCCAGGAGGCTCGTATGTTCCACAAACTCGCTGCTGTCACCCTGCTCGGTCTGTTCAGCGCCCCGCTGCTGGCTGCCGAATGCTCGGTGGACATTCAAGGCAACGACCAGATGCAGTTCAACACCAACGCCATCAGCGTGGACAAGAGCTGCAAGACCTTCACCGTGAACCTGTCCCACCCCGGCGCCCTGCCGAAGAACGTCATGGGCCACAACTGGGTGCTGACCACCGCCGCCGACATGCAGGGCGTGGTCGCCGACGGCATGGCCGCGGGCCTGGACAAGAACTACCTGAAGGACGGCGACGCCCGCGTGATCGCCCACACCAAGATCATCGGTTCCGGCGAGAAGGATTCGGTGAGCTTCGACGTCTCCAAGCTCAAGGAAGGCGAGCAGTACATGTTCTTCTGCAGCTTCCCGGGCCACTCGGCGATGATGAAGGGCACCCTCGCGCTCAAGTGAGTTCGTCGGCCCGCACGAAAGCCCGGCTTGCAGCCGGGCTTTTTCGTTTTACCTTATCCCTGTATGCGGCGCCTCGTGTTGCGGCCGCCGCCGGGGGGAAGCATGTATCACGGTGAACGTTTCAATGCCTGGACCCACCTGCTCGGCGCCGTGGCGGCGCTGGTGGGCGGCACCTGGCTGGTGGTCGCCAGCAGCCTGCTCGGCGACGCCCTGAAGATAGTCGGCGTCTCGGTCTACAGCGGCAGCCTGCTGCTGCTCTACAGCGTCTCCACCACCTACCACAGCGTGCGCGGGCGGGCCAAGGCGGTCCTGCGCAAGCTCGACCACCTGTCGATCTACCTGCTGATCGCCGGCAGCTACACGCCCTTCTGCCTGGTCAGCCTCAAGGGCGCCTGGGGCTGGACGCTGTTCGGCATCGTCTGGGGCCTGGCCGTGCTGGGCATGCTGCAGGAACTCAAGCCGCGCTCCGAGGCGCGGGTGCTGTCCATTGTCATCTACGCGGTGATGGGCTGGATAGTGCTGATCGCCCTGGGCCCGCTGTACCGCGCCCTCGGCCCGGACGGCGTGGCCTGGCTGGTGGCCGGCGGGGCCAGCTACACCATCGGCATCCTGTTCTTCGCCTACGACGAGCGCTTCCGCCACTGGCACGGCATCTGGCACCTGTTCGTGATCGCCGGCAGCCTGCTGCACTTCATCGCGGTGTGGCTCTACGTGCTGCCGGCGCGGGGGGCCTGAGCCGGCTATCGCGGATGGAGTCCTACATTCGAGGCGGTCGCGGGGCCCGTAGGGCGCATAACGCCTGCGGCGTTATCCGCCACCGTCATCGGCCACCGGCACCCCGGCCAACGGCGGGCTTGGCGTAGGGCGAATAACGCCCCGCGTTATCCGCCGCTTGACCATGGCCCCATGCCGCTCGGTGCCGAGCACGAAGCCGCCCCCCAGGCCGCGCCAAGCCCAACCACGAAGTTGCCGGCAAGGAAGGTGAAACGGCGGATAACCGCGAACGGTTATTCGCCCTACGCGAATCGCGGTGTAGCGGGTGGCCCGTAGGGCGCATAACGCCTACGGCGTTATCCGCCACCGTCATTGGCCACCGGCGCCCCGGCCAACGGCGAATCGTGGGGCTGTAGGCGCGGACTCCGTCCGCGATTCGTGCGGGGGCTCCCCGGTCATTATCCGCCGCCGTTGCTCACGGCGCCTTCGGCAACTGGCGCTTGTGGTGGGTCTTCTCGTAGGTGCGCTTGATGATCTCGAAGGCTTCCGGGCTGACCGGCTGGCCGTGCAGGAAGGCGTCGATCTCCTGGTAGGTCACGCCGTGGGCGTGCTCGTCGGGCTTGCCCGGCGCCAGGTCCTCGAGGTCGGCGGTCGGCACTTTTTCCACCAGGAACTCCGGGGCGCCCAGGCTGCGGGCGATGGCGCGCACCTGGTGCTTCACCAGGCCGGTCAGCGGGGCGATGTCGCAGGCGCCGTCGCCGAACTTGGTGAAGAAGCCCATCACCGCCTCGGCGCTGTGGTCGGTGCCCACCACCAGGCCCTGGCGGGCGTTGGCGATGGTGTACTGGGCGACCATGCGCATGCGCGCCTTGGTGTTGCCCAGGGCGAAGTCCAGGGTGCCGGCGGGCAGGCCGTCGAGGGCGCGGGTCTGCTCGGCCAGGGCCTGGACCGCCGGGCCGATGTTCACCGTGTGGCGCTCGTCCGGGGCGATGCAGTCCACCGCCGCCTGGGCGTCGGACTCGTCGCCCTGCACGTTGTACGGCAGGCGCACGGCGATGAAGCGGTAGTCCGGGTTGCCGGTCTGCTCGCGCAGCTCTTCCACCGCGCGCTGGCAGAGCATGCCGGCGGTGAGGGAGTCGACGCCGCCGCTGATGCCCAGCACCAGGGTCCTGGTGCCCGACTCGCGCAGGCAATCCTGGATGAAGCGGACGCGCCGCTGGATTTCGGCCTGCACCTGGGCATCGGACTGGAAGGGCGGCTGCACGTTGAGGTCTTTGGCGATGGCGTCTTGGATGGTCTTCATGGGGCTCCTCGATCCGGCTGTGGACAGGACGCGCCTGTCGGATGCGGAAAAAATACCAGCCCGCGGCGCGCCGGGCGATGCCCGGATGGTCGCGGGACGCTGGGATCAGGTTCTGGCCAGGTGCTCGCCGATCCACTCGACGAAGGCGCGCACCTTGGGCACCGCCGCGGCGTGCTCGGGGTAGGCCAGGTAGTAGGCACTGCGGCTGTGCAGGGCGTGGGGCCAGGCGACCACCAGCTTGCCTTCATGCAATTCCTCTTCCACCAGGAAGCGCGGCAGCAGGGCCACGCCGCAGCCGGCCTGGGCGGCGCGGATGCACATGTAGAAGGTGTCGAAGCGCGGCCCGTGGAAGCTGTGCTCGCTGCGCCGGTCGAGGCTGGCGAACCACTCGTGCCAGGCCTCCGGGCGGGTGGCGTTCTGCAGCAGCACCAGCTCGTCCAGCTGCAGCGGGTCGTCCAGTGGCTGCGCCGGGAGGATCGCCGGCGAGCACACCGGCAGCATCTCCTCGCCGAACAGGTGCAGGCATTCGGCGCCGGGCAGGGTGCCGGGGCCGAAGAAGAAGGCCACGTCGCAGCGCGAGTGCAGCAGGTCGTCCGGCTCCAGCTCCTGGCGCAGGTCCAGGTGGATGTTCGGATGGCGGTGGCGCCAGCCGTTGAGCAGCGGGATCAGCCAGCGCGCACCGAAAGTGGGCGGGGTGGACACGCGCAGCACCTCGGTCTCGCCGCCGTAGGACAGCAGGTAGCGGGTGGACAGCTCCACCTGGCTGAGGATCTTGCGCACCTCCTGCAGGTACAGCTCGCCCGCCGGCGTCAGCTGCAGGCGCCGGCGCACGCGGCGGAACAGCAGGTGCTGGAGCATCTCCTCGAGCTGCGCCACCTGCTTGCTCACCGCGCTCTGGGTCAGCGCCAGCTCCTCCGAGGCGCGGGTGAAGCTCAGGTGCCGGGCCACGGCTTCGAAGCACTGCAGGGCGGTCATGGAGGGCAGGTGGCGTTTGTTCAGCATCGCTCGGTGTCCGGCCGGGGCGCCTGGCGCCCCTGGCATGAATTTACGGAATGATGTGCATAGGAAACGTCGTTTGTTGGCCGCCCGCAAGCCGGTTATTACTGCTTGCATTCCAATGGCTTAACCGACCGGCTCAGGAGACGCGATGATTTCCGCACTGCTCGAGAAACTGGGGGTGGATTCCTCCCTCTACTCCAACGGCGACCATGTCATCCACAGCCCCATCGACGGCAGCCGCCTGGGCGCCGTGCGCCTGGAAAGCGCCGCCGAGGTGGAGCAGAAGATCGGCCGCGCGGCCCAGGCCTTCGGCGCCTGGCGCGCGGTGCCGGCGCCGCGCCGCGGCGAGCTGGTGCGCCTGTTCGGCGAAGAGCTGCGCGCGCACAAGGCCGAGCTGGGCGAGCTGGTGTCCTGGGAGGCCGGCAAGATCACCCAGGAAGGCCAGGGCGAGGTGCAGGAGATGATCGACATCTGCGACTTCGCCGTCGGCCTGTCGCGCCAGCTCTACGGCCTGACCATCGCCTCCGAGCGCCCCGGCCACCACATGCGCGAGACCTGGCAGCCGCTGGGCGTGGTCGGCGTCATCAGCGCCTTCAACTTCCCGGTCGCCGTGTGGTCGTGGAACACCGCGCTGGCCCTGGTGTGCGGCAACCCGGTGGTGTGGAAGCCGTCGGAGAAGACGCCGCTCACCGCGCTGGCCTGCCAGGCCCTGTTCGACAAAGCCCTGGCGCGCTTCGGCGACGCCCCGGCCTGCCTCGGCCAGGTGGTGATCGGCGACCGCGCCGCCGGCGAGGCCCTGGTGGACGACCCGCGCGTGGCCCTGGTCAGCGCCACCGGCAGCACCCGCATGGGCCGCGAAGTGGGCCCGCGCGTCGCCGCCCGCTTCGGCCGCAGCATCCTCGAACTGGGCGGCAACAACGCCATGATCCTGGCCCCCAGCGCCGACCTGGACATGGCCGTGCGGGCCATCCTGTTCAGCGCCGTGGGCACCGCCGGCCAGCGCTGCACCACCCTGCGCCGGCTGATCGCCCACGAATCGGTGAAGGACGAGATAGTCGCGCGCCTGAAGGCCGCGTACTCGAAGGTGCGCATCGGCCACCCGCTGCAGGGCAACCTGGTCGGCCCGCTGATCGACGAGCGCAGCTTCCTGGCCATGCAGGGCGCGCTGGAACAGGCGCGCGGCGAGGGTGGCGTGGTGTTCGGCGGCGAGCGTCAGTTGCAACAGCAGTTCCCCGACGCCTTCTACGTCTCCCCGGCCATCGTCGAGATGCCCGAGCAGAGCGACGTGGTGCGCAGCGAGACCTTCGCCCCGATCCTCTACGTGATCCCCTACGAGGACTTCGACGAGGCGCTGGCGCTGAACAACGCCGTGCCCCAGGGCCTGTCGTCCTGCGTGTTCACCACCGACGTGCGCGAGGCGGAAGCCTTCATGTCGGCCATCGGCAGCGACTGCGGCATCGCCAACGTCAACATCGGCCCCAGCGGCGCGGAGATCGGCGGCGCCTTCGGCGGCGAGAAGGAAACCGGCGGCGGCCGCGAATCCGGCTCCGACGCCTGGAAGGCCTACATGCGCCGGCAGACCAACACCGTGAACTGGTCGCGGGAGTTGCCGCTGGCGCAGGGGATAGTGTTCGATTGACTGCAAGCTGCAAGCTGCAAGCTGCAAGCTGCAAGCTGCAAGCTGCAAGCTGCAAGCGCAAGACCAGGGTGTGACTTCTAGCCGTGGGTGAGGCGGCGGGCTCTTTCTTGGAGCTTGCCGCTTGCCGCTCGCGGCTCCTTGTACAAGGATCAGCGGATGTCGCTTCGCCAAGAGTGTCTGTGGGAACACCTGACCCCCGAGCGGCCGCAGGCGCCGTCGTTGCTGGGGGAGCACAAGGCCGACGTGTGCGTCGTCGGCGCCGGCTTCACCGGGCTTTCCGCGGCCCTGCACCTGCTGGAGGCGGGGCGCAGCGTCTGCGTGCTGGAGGCTCATCGCACCGGCCATGGCGGCGCCGGGCGCAACGTCGGGCTGGTCAACGCCGGCCTGTGGATTGCGCCGGACGAGATCGAGGCGGGCATGGGCGCGGAGGTCGGCGCGCGGCTCAACCGCATGCTGGGCGCGGCGCCCTCGCTGGTCTTCTCCCTGATCGACAGGTACGCCATCGATTGCCAGGCGCGCCGTGAAGGCACCCTGCACATGGCCCACAACCCGCGCGGCCTGGACGACCTGCGCAGCCGCTGCGAGCAGTGGCAGCGCCGCGGCGCACCGGTCGAGCTGCTGACCGGCGCGGCCTGTGCCCAGGCCTGCGGCACCGAGCGGATCGCCGGCGCGCTGCTCGACCGCCGCGCCGGCACCCTCAACCCCATGGCCTACGTCAGCGGCCTGGCACGCGCCGTGGTGGGCCTGGGCGGCGAGCTGTACCACCACTCGCCAGTGACCTCGCTGGAGCGCGAGGGCGATGCCTGGCGCGTTTCCACCGGCGACGGCAGCGTGCTGGCGCAGAAGGTGGTGATCGCCTCCAGCGCCTACACCGAGGGCGAGTGGACGCAGCTGCGCCGTACCTTCTTCCCCGGCTACTACTACCAGGTCGCCTCGCGCCCGCTGGAGGGCGCGGAGGCCGCGCGCATCCTGCCCGGCGGCCAGGGCTCCTGGGATACCCGCCAGGTGCTCAGCAGCATCCGCCGCGACGCCGACGGCCGCCTGCTGCTCGGCAGCCTGGGCAAGGGCACCGGCAAGCCGGAGTGGTTCATCCGCGGCTGGGCCGACCGCGTCCAGCAACACTACTTCCCGCGGCTGGGCAAGGTGGACTGGGAATTCACCTGGACCGGCTGCATCGACTTCACCCCCGACCACCTGATGCGCCTGTTCGAGCCGGCGCCGGGGCTGCTCGCCATGAGCGGCTACAACGGCCGCGGGGTGACCACCGGCACGGTGGTCGGCAAGGCCTTCGCCGACTTCCTGCTGCGCGGCGAGGCCAGCGCCCTGCCCATGCCCCTGCGGCCGCTGGAGGAAATCTCCGCGGCGGGCCTGCGCAGCTGCCTGTACGAGGCGGGCTTCTCGCTCTACCACGCCGGCCAGTGCCTGCGCGTGGTGATCTAGCGGCCGCGCCCGGGGCGGGGCGCCCGGCCCCGTCCGCCTCCTCTGGCCCGTTCTGCACTTTGGTCTAGCCTTTTTGGTGCGTTACCTCGAAGGGCGCGCACCGAGAATGTGCAGTTAGGTGACAGTGAAGGTTACCGCTCGGGTTGCGCCCCGTGGCTGCTGGTTGTGCCAGCTCGCGGGATGGATGGTTGCACCCTTGGGATGTTTGGGTTGCACCTTTTGTTTTAGGGGGTTGCACACGCCAAAAGCTGTTTTCTGCCGGCCCTGGCCGGTTCTGCTGTCCGACTTTTCAAATAACAAAAACGGATGGCACGCGGCTTGCTGTTGGCTAGACGCCAACATCTGTTGTTTCGCGCGTCATCACAAAAACCTCAGGAGCAAAACTCCATGTCGCAGAAGATTTTCAGAAAAGGCTTTCTGGCCCTGGCGGTAACCGCCGCGATGGGCATGACTTCTCTCGCCCAGGCCGACGTCGTGATCGGCGTCGCCGGCCCGCACACCGGGGCCAACGCCTCCTTTGGCGAGCAATACTGGCGCGGAGCGACCCAGGCCGCCGAGGACATCAACGCCGCCGGCGGCGTCAACGGCGAGAAGATCAAGCTGGTGAAGGCGGACGACGCCTGCGAACCGAAACAGGCCGTGGCCGTGGCCAACCGCCTGGTGGACGAAGACAAGGCGGTGGCGGTGGTCGGCCACTTCTGCTCCTCCTCCACCATCCCCGCCTCGGAGGTCTACGACGAGGCCGGCATCATCGCCATCACCCCCGGCTCGACCAACCCGCAGGTCACCGAGCGCGGCCTCTCCGGCATGTTCCGCATGTGCGGCCGCGACGACCAGCAGGGCATCGTCGCCGGCGACTACATCGTCGACGTGCTCAAGGCCAAGAAGGTCGCGGTCATCCACGACAAGGACACCTACGGCCAGGGCCTGGCCGACGCCACCCGCGCGCAGCTGAACAAGCGCGGCGTGAAGGAGGTGCTGTACGAGGGCCTGACCCGCGGCGAGAAGGACTTCAACGCCCTGGTCACCAAGATCCGCGCCTCCGGCGCCGAGGTCGTCTACTTCGGCGGCCTGCACCCCGAGGCCGGCCCGCTGGTGCGGCAGATGCGCGAACAGGGCCTGACCGCCAAGTTCATGTCCGACGACGGCATCGTCACCGACGAACTGGTCACCACCGCCGGCGGCCCGCAATACGTCAAGGGCGTGCTGATGACCTTCGGCGCCGACCCGCGGCTGATCCCCGACGGCAAGGCGGTGGTCGAGAAATTCCGCGCCGGCGGCTTCGAGCCCGAGGGCTACACCCTCTACGCCTACGCCTCGGTGCAGGCCCTGGCGGCCGGCTTCAACGGCGCCGGCAAGACCGACCCGGCGGCCGCCGCCAAGTGGCTGAAGTCGCACCCGGTGCAGACCGTGATGGGCAAGAAGGAGTGGGACCAGAAGGGCGACCTGAAGGTCTCCGACTACGTGGTCTACGAGTGGGACGACAAGGGCAAGTACCACCAGCTGGACGCTTTCAAGAAGTGACCCCGGCCTGAAGCGCCGACTGCCGGCGCCGCCACGAGCGGCGCCGGCATCCCCCGCAGGTCGACGTCGCCCGCTGGCGGTCACGAGCCGCACCAGGGCGCCACGTCAGCCTTTTCCTGCCCCGCATGCGTGAGTACCCAATCGTGGACGGCATCTTTCTCCAGCAAATGATCAACGGGCTGACCCTCGGGTCGGTCTACGGCCTGATCGCCATCGGTTACACGATGGTCTACGGCATCATCGGCATGATCAACTTCGCCCACGGCGAGGTTTACATGGTCTCGGCCTACCTTTCCGCCATCGGCCTGGCGCTGCTGGCCTTCTTCGGCCTGCACTCCTTCCCGCTGCTGATCCTCGGCACGCTGATCTTCACCATCTTCGTCACCGGCGTGTACGGCTGGGCGATCGAGCGCATCGCCTACAAGCCGCTGCGCAACTCCACGCGCCTGGCGCCGCTGATCAGCGCCATCGGCATGTCGCTGATCCTGCAGAACTACGTGCAGCTGTCCCAGGGCCCGCGCCAGCAGGGCGTGCCGACGCTGCTCGAAGGCGCCTTCAAACTGCACATCGGCGACGGCTGGGTGCAGCTGACCTACACCAAGCTGTTCATCCTGCTGGCCTCCTTCGCCGGCATGGCCGTGCTCACCTACGTGATCCAGTACACCAAGCTCGGGCGCATGTGCCGCGCCACCCAGCAGGACCGCAAGATGGCCTCGATCCTGGGCATCAACACCGACCGGGTGATCTCCTACGTGTTCGTCATCGGCGCCGCCATGGCCGCGCTGGCCGGCGTGCTGATCACCATGAACTACGGCACCTTCGACTTCTACGCCGGCTTCATCATCGGCATCAAGGCGTTCACCGCCGCGGTGCTCGGCGGCATCGGCTCGTTGCCCGGGGCGATGCTCGGCGGCCTCATCCTCGGCGTCGCCGAGGCGCAGTTCTCCGGCATGGTCAACACCGACTACAAGGACGTGTTCGCCTTCGGGCTGCTGGTGACCATCCTCATCTTCCGACCGCAGGGACTCCTGGGCCGGCCCCAGGTATCGAAGGTGTGAGCATGGCTACCGCAACCGCTTCCGCCCCGCGCATCGACCTCAAGCAGAGCCTGGTGGACACCGTCCTGGCCGGCCTGGTCGCCCTCATCGTGTTCGGCCCCATCGTCGGCATCGTGCTCGACGGCTACAGCTTCAACCTGCAACCGGTGCGCCTGGCCTGGATGGTCGGCGCGGTCATGGCCGGGCGCCTGGTGCTCAGCCTGTTCCTGCAGACCGCCGCCGGCAGCCGCGTCCTCGACCGCTTCGAGGGCTCCGACTCCGGCATCCAGGTGCTGCCGCCGGGCTACAAGACGCGCCTGCGCTGGATAGTCCCGCTGCTGGTGGTGGCCGCAGTGGCCCTGCCGTTCTTCGCCAACAAGTACCTGCTCACGGTGGTCATCCTCGGCCTGATCTACGTGCTGCTGGGCCTGGGCCTGAACATAGTGGTGGGCCTGGCCGGGCTGCTCGACCTGGGCTACGTGGCCTTCTACGCCATCGGCGCCTACGGCCTGGCGCTGGGCTACCAGTACCTCGGCCTGGGCTTCTGGACGGTGCTGCCGCTGGCCGCCATCACCGCGGCGATGGCCGGGGCGCTACTGGGCTTCCCGGTGTTGCGCATGCACGGCGACTACCTGGCCATCGTGACCCTGGGCTTCGGCGAGATCATCCGCCTGGTGCTGAACAACTGGCTGTCCTTCACCGGCGGCCCGAACGGCATGCAGGTGCCGGCGCCGACCATCTTCGGCCTGGAGTTCGGCCGCCGCGCCAAGGAGGGCGGCACGCCCATCCACGAGTTCCTCGGCATCGACTACAACCAGAACCTCAAGTTCATCTTCATCTACGCCGTGCTGTTCCTGGTGGTGCTGCTGGTGCTGTACGTCAAGCACCGGCTCACGCGCATGCCGGTGGGCCGCGCCTGGGAAGCGCTGCGCGAGGACGAGATCGCCTGCCGCTCGCTGGGCCTGAACCACGTGCTGGTCAAGCTCTCGGCCTTCATGCTCGGGGCCTCCACCGCGGGCCTGGCCGGGGTGTTCTTCGCCAGCTACCAGGGCTTCGTCAACCCGTCGTCGTTCACCTTCTTCGAGTCGGCGCTGATCCTCGCCATCGTGGTGCTCGGCGGCATGGGCTCGACCGTCGGGGTGGTGATCGCCGCCTTCGTGCTGACGGTGACGCCGGAGCTGCTGCGCAGCTTCGCCGACTACCGCGTGCTGCTGTTCGGCATGCTCATGGTGCTGATGATGATCTGGCGCCCGCGCGGGCTGATCCGCATCAACCGCAGGGGCTTCGCCAAGCGCAAGGGGGTGGCGCCATGAGCGACAAGATTCTCAGCGTCGAGCACCTGATGATGCACTTCGGCGGCATCAAGGCGCTCAACGACGTCAACCTGGACGTGGAACGCGGCTCCATCACCGCGCTGATCGGCCCCAACGGCGCCGGCAAGACCACGGTGTTCAACTGCCTGACCGGCTTCTACAAGGCCACCGGCGGGAAGATCCTGCTCAACACCCAGGGCAGCACCACCGACGTCATCAAGATCCTCGGCCAGCCGTTCCAGGGCGGCGACTTCGTCAACCCGGCGCAGTTCGGCAGCCGCCTGTACTACAAGATGTTCGGCGGCACCCACCTGGTGAACCGCGCGGGGCTGGCGCGCACCTTCCAGAACATCCGCCTGTTCCGCGAAATGTCGGTGGTGGAGAACCTGCTGGTGGCGCAGCACATGTACGTCAACCGCAACCTGGTCTCCGGCATCCTCAACACCCCCGGCTACCGCCGCGCCGAAAGCGACGCCCTGGACCACGCCTTCTACTGGCTGGAAGTGGTCGACCTGGTGGACTGCGCCAACCGCCTGGCCGGCGAGATGTCCTACGGCCAGCAGCGCCGCCTGGAGATCGCCCGGGCCATGTGCACGCGCCCGGAGATCGTCTGCCTGGACGAACCGGCCGCCGGCCTCAACCCGCAGGAGACCCAGGCGCTGAGCCGCATCGTGCGCTTCCTGCGCGACCACCACGGGATCACCGTGCTGCTCATCGAGCACGACATGGGCATGGTGATGAACATCTCCGACCACATCATCGTGCTCGACCATGGCGACGTGATCGCCCGCGGCCTGCCGGCGGAGATCCGCAGCAACGACAAGGTGATCGCCGCCTACCTGGGCGCAGACGAAGAGGAGGTCGCATGACGGCGCCGATTCTGGAATTCCGTGATGTGGATGTGTTCTACGGGCCGATCCAGGCGCTGAAGAAGGTTTCCCTGACCGTGGGCGAAGGCGAGACGGTGGCGCTGATCGGCGCCAACGGCGCCGGCAAGTCCACCCTGCTGATGTCCATCTTCGGCCAGCCGCGCGCGGCCGCCGGGCAGATCCTCTACCGCGGCCAGGACATCGCCCGGCGCTCGGCGCACTACGTGGCCTCCAACGGCATCGCGCAGTCGCCGGAGGGGCGCCGGGTGTTCCCCGACATGAGCGTGGAGGAGAACCTGCTGATGGGCACCATCCCCGTCGGCATGGACCACGCCCAGGAAGACATGCAGCGCATGTTCGACCTCTTCCCGCGCCTGAAGGAGCGGCGCAACCAGCGCGCCATGACCATGTCCGGCGGCGAGCAGCAGATGCTCGCCATCGCCCGCGCGCTGATGAGCCGGCCCCGGCTGCTGCTGCTCGACGAACCCTCCCTGGGCCTGGCGCCCATCGTGGTCAAGCAGATCTTCCAGACCCTGCGCGAACTGGCGCAGACCGGCATGACGCTGTTCCTCGTCGAGCAGAACGCCAACCACGCGCTCAAGCTCTCCGACCGCGGCTACGTGATGGTCAACGGCGAGATCCGCATGAGCGGCACGGGGGCGGAGCTGCTGGGCAACCAGGAGGTGCGGGACGCCTATCTGGGGGGGCACTGATGTGCCAGCTGCAAGCTGCAAGCTGCAGGCGGCAAGCGGAAAGCGGCAAGCGGCAAGCGGCAAGCGAGAGCGCTGTTTGCAGCTTGTGGCTTGCGGCTTGGAGCTGATCCGGAGGATCTCATGGCAACTGTTCGTTTTCTGAGTAACGCCGACGTCGCCGAGCGCCTGGCTTATCCACAACTGATCGAGGCCCTGCGCCAGGGCCTGGCCGGCAGCTGCGAGGCGCCGGTGCGTGGCTGCCACGCGCTGCCCGGCGACGCCACGCTGCTGACCATGCCGGTGTGGCGGCCAGGGCAGGACATCGGCGTCAAGCTGGTCACCGTGTTCCCCGGCAACGGCGCGCGCGGGTTGCCGGCGGTGGCCGCGCTGTTCTGCCTGTTCGACGGTGTCGACGGCCGCCCCCTGGCGCTGCTCGAAGCCTCCGAACTGACCGCCCGGCGCACCGCCTGCACCTCCGCGCTGGCGGCGGACCACCTGGCGCGGCGCAATGCCGAGCGCCTGCTCATCGTCGGCAGCGGCACCCTGGCGCCGCACATGGTGCGGGCCCACTGCGCGGTACGCGGGTACCGCGAGGTCGCCATCTGGGGGCGGCACCCGTCGAAGGTCGCCGCGCTGGTCGAGCGCCTGGCCGCCGAGGGCTACCCGGTGCGGGCCTGCGCAGACCTCGCACCAGGCGTGGCCGCGGCCGACACCGTCAGTTGCGTGACCACCTCCCGCGAGCCGCTGGTGCACGGCGAGTGGCTGAGCCCCGGCACCCACCTCGACCTGGTGGGCGCCTTCCTGCCGAGCATGCGCGAGACCGACAGCGAGGCCGTGCGCCGCGCACGCATCGTCGTCGACACCCGCGAAGGCGCGCTGGAGGAAGCCGGCGACCTGTTGATTCCCCTGGCCGAGGGCGCCATCGCCGAATCGGCCATCCACACCCAGCTCAGCGACCTGCTGCAGGGCCGCGGGCTGCGTCGCGACGACCAGGAGATCACCCTGTTCAAGTCGGTCGGCTACGCCCTGGAAGACCTGATCGCCGCGCGCCTGCTGGTGGAGCAGGGCGGCTAGCGGGTTATCCAGCGAAACTGTGGAGGACGCTGTGGATAAGGTTGGGGCAGCTGCCGCAAAGCACCGCCCCGGCCCGCCTGCGGGGCGTCGCCGGTTTTTTCGCCAGGTGGCGTGAAGCCCTGTATATACAGACAGTTGGGCGGCTTGCGTGGGCGTCGGCGGGCCGTGCGGGTTGTCCACGGAATCTGTTGGGCAATCTGTGGATAAGCTTGGGAAAGCCGGCGCTGGCCCATGCCCTGCGCGGGGTGTGCGGCATTGGCCGGTTTTTCGCCTGGCCCCCGGCTGGGGAGTGCCGGCCAGGCCACCGCTGCGCTTGCCCCCGGCTGCTGTTGAAAAGCCTGTGGAAAACCTGGGCGCAGACTTCCCTGCGGTCCAGCCCCGGGCGCTTGCCGAACTGTTTGGCCGTTGTTGGCGGCGGCTGTAGCGCAGGTCGGGCGGGGAGGGCTGCTATCCTGCCAGGTCCGACAGAACATCCCGCCAGCAGAGGAATTGGCCCATGACTCCCACCCTGTTCATCACCGGCGCCACATCCGGCTTCGGCGAAGCCTGCGCCCGTCGTTTCGCCCGCGACGGCTGGTCGCTGGTGATCACCGGCCGCCGCGAGGACCGCCTGCAGGCCCTGGCCAAGGAACTGTCCAGCCAGGCCGAAGTGCTGCCGATCACCCTCGACGTGCGCGACCGCGCCGCCGTGGCCCATGCCGTGGACAACCTGCCGGCCGGCTTCGACAAGCTGCGCGCGCTGATCAACAACGCCGGCCTGGCCCTGGGCGCCGACCCCGCGCAGGAATGCGACCTGGACGACTGGGACACCATGGTCGACACCAACATCAAGGGCCTGATGTACTGCACCCGCCTGCTGCTGCCCCGGC
This sequence comes from Pseudomonas delhiensis, assembly GCF_900187975.1. Classification (GTDB taxonomy): domain Bacteria; phylum Pseudomonadota; class Gammaproteobacteria; order Pseudomonadales; family Pseudomonadaceae; genus Pseudomonas; species Pseudomonas delhiensis. Next base: position 258,483 of record NZ_FZPC01000002.1, read on the forward strand.
TGATCGCCCACGGCCGCGGCGCCAGCATCCTCAACCTCGGCTCGGTGGCCGGCCAGTGGCCGTACCCGGGCAGCCACGTCTACGGCGCCACCAAGGCCTTCGTCGAACAGTTCTCCCTGAGCCTGCGCTGCGACCTGCAGGGCACCGGCGTGCGCGTCAGCAACCTGGAGCCGGGCCTGTGCGAAAGCGAGTTCTCCCTGGTGCGCTTCGGCGGCGACCAGGCCCGCTACGACAAGACCTACGCCGGCACCGAGGCGCTGCAGCCCGAGGACATCGCCGAGACCATCCACTGGATCGTCAACCAGCCGCCGCACATCAACATCAACAGCCTGGAGATCATGCCGGTGAGCCAGGCCTGGGCCGGCTTCTCGGTGCATCGCAAGGGCTGAGGCGACGGGTTGGGCCAGGACGTAGGGCGAATAACCGTTCGCGGTTATCCGCCGCTACACCTTGGCTCGAGCCGATCCCGTGGCCAACCCTGGGCGACCTCCTGGGGCAGGTCAATCGGCGGATAACGCCGTAGGCGTTATGCGCCCTACGGTCGTCGCCCGCGCGTTATCATCCGCCAACTCCTCCCCGCCACAAGAGCCTCCCGATGAGCAAACCAGGCCAACGCGTGCTGGCTGAACTGCGCAAGATGATCGCCTCCGGCGAGCTGGCCGCCGGCGAGCGCATCGTCGAGATTCCCACCGCCGAGCGCCTGCAGGTGTCGCGCATGCCGGTGCGCATGGCGTTGCGCGTGCTGGAGCAGGAGGGGCTGCTGGTCAAGGCCGGCAACCGCGGCTACACGGTGCGCGAAGTCACCGAGGAGGACATCGCCGGCGCCGTCGAAGTGCGTGGCGTGCTGGAAGGGCTGGCAGCGCGCCAGGCCGCCGAGCGCGGCATCTCCGAGGACACCCGGGCAGTCCTGCAGACCTGCCTGGACGAAGGCGACCGCATCTTCGCCAAGGGCCACGTGCTGCCCGAGGACCTGGAGGCCTACCACAGCCTCAACATGCGCTTCCACCAGGCGATCATCGAGGCCAGTGGCAACCGCGCCATCGCCGAGGCCCTGGCGCGCAACGACCACCTGCCGTTCGCCTCGGTCAGCTCGCTGGCGGTGGACCGCGACAATCTCCCGCGCGAATACCAGCGCTTCAACTTCGCCCACATGCAGCACCACGCCGCCTACGATGCCCTGGTCAACGGCCAGGGCGCGCGGGCCGAGGCGATCATGCGCGAGCACGCCAACGCCACCCTGCGCTACGCCGCGTACTTCCATCCGCCGCGCGAGGGGGTGGCGGTGCTGAAGAAACCCGCCGCGCCGGAAAAGGACCGGTCGTAGGAGCGGACTCCGTCCGCGATTCGCGGTTATCCGCGACCCCGAGCGGCCTTGGGCCAAGGTCAAACGGCGGATAACGCGGAGCGTTATTCGCCCTACGCCAAGCCCACCCCGAGCGTAGGGCGAATAACCGTTCGCGGTTATCCGCCGCCGGCCGCAGCACCGGCGCCCGAGGATATAGGCGTTATGCGCCCCACAGGCTCGGCCCCGAGCGGCCTTGGGCCAAGGTCAGACGGCGGATAACGCGGAGCGTTATTCGCCCTACGCCAAGCCCACCCCGAGCGTAGGGCGAATAACCGTTCGCGGTTATCCGCCGCCGGCCGCAGCACCGGCGCCGCCTCATGCGCCCTACAGGTCCAACACCAACCGCGCACTCCGCGAGCGGGAGCAGCAGGGAGTGAACTGGTCGTTGGCGGCCTGCTCGTCCTCGGTCAGGTACTGGTCGCGGTGCTCCGGCACGCCTTCCAGCACCCGCGTCAGGCAGGTGCCGCAGATGCCCTGCTCGCACGCCACCTGCACCTCCACGCCGACGCCGCGCAGCGCTTCCACCACGCTCTGTCCATCCTCCACGCGTACCACCTGGCCGCTGCTCGCCAACTGCACCTCGAAGGCGTCGCCGCCGACGTCCGGCTCGGCGCCGAAATACTCGCGGTGCAGGCGCGCCTCGTCCCAGCCCTGGGCCCGGGCGCTGTCCAGCACGTGCGCCATGAAGCCCGCCGGGCCGCAGGTGTACAGCTGCGCATCGCCCGCCTGGGCGGCCAGCAGCGTGGCCACGTCCAGGCGCCGCGCCGCTTCGCCGCCGTCGAAATGGCAGTGCACGCGGGTGGCGAAGGCGGATTGCGCCAGGTACTCGACGAAGGCCGCCTGCTGCGCCGAGCGGGCGCAGTAGTGCAGTTCGAAGTCGGCGCCGCTGCGGGCCAGGTGCTCGGCCATGCTCAGCAGCGGCGTGATGCCGATGCCGCCGGCCAGCAGCAGGCGCCGCCCCGGGCCTTCGGCGAGGGGGAAGAGGTTGCGCGGTTCGCCGATGCGCAACGGCTGCCCGGCCTGCAACCCGTGCACCGTGCGCGAGCCGCCGCGCGAATCGGCGCAGCGCAGCACGGCGATGCGGTAGCGGTGGGTTTCGCCCGGCGCATTGAACAGCGAGTACTGGCGCACCAGCCCGCCGGGCAGGTGCAGGTCGATGTGCGAACCGGCGCTGAAGGCCGGCAGGGGGCCGGCGTCGGCGCGGGCCAGGTCGAGGCTGAGGATGTCCGGGGTTTCCCGCTGCACGCGGGTGATGACGACGTCTAGCACGGTGGTGGTCTCACGCTTGGCCGGCCACGCGGGCCGGCGCTGGAAGGGCGGTCAGGCGCTGGCGATCAGCGCGGCGGCAGGCTGGCGCTCGGCCTCGCAGAGGCGTTCGAGGATGCGCCGCGACTGCACGCCGCCGGCGTCGATGTTCAGCTTCAGCAACTGCCGTTGCGGGTAGCGCAGCAGGTTCTGCTGCTGCTGTTCGAGCATCTCCAGGTCCTCGCCGAAGATCTTCCCCTGGCCCTCGCGGATGGTCGCGGTGAGCGCTTCGTCCTGCGGCTGGAAGTTGCGCGCTATGCCCCAGAAGTACCAGATGGAGGTCTCGGTCTCCGGGGTGATGAAGTCCACCACTATGCTCGACGCCTTGTGCTGCGCCGGCGCGTGGTAGCCACCGTGGCCGGCGTGGGCCACGCCCACCTCGATCAGCACGTGGCTGGGCGGGGTGAAGCGGCAGATCTGCCAGCGGTCCACAGGCACGTCGTCGGCCAGGCCGTTGCCGCGCAGGGCCATGCGCCAGAAGGGCGGGGCCATGACGTTTTCCATGTGCCGCTCGGTGATCACCTCGTCGCCCTCCACGCGGGTCTTCGGCGCGGCTTCGTCGATCTCCTTCTGGCCGATGCTGCTGGCGTGCACGTAGGTCTCGTGGGTGAGGTCCATGAGGTTGTCGATCATCAGCCGGTAGTCGCACTGGATGTGGTACAGGCCGCCACCGTAGGCCCAGTCCGGGTTGTCCGCCCATTCCAGGTGGTGGATCAGCGCCGGGTCGGCCTCGGCGGCGTCGCCCGGCCACACCCAGATGAAGCCGTAGCGCTCTTCCACGGCGAACCTGCGGATGGCCGGGAAGCCGCGCACGCGCTGGCCAGGCATGGACTCGGTGTGGCCGTCGCAGCCCATGGCCAGGCCGTGGTAGCCGCAGACCAGCTTGCCGTCCTCGACGAAGCCCAGCGACAGCGGCGCGCCACGATGCGGGCAGAAGTCCTCCAGCGCGGCCACGCGGCCTTCGGGGCCTCGGTAGAAGACCATCTTCTCGCCGCAGACCTGCCGGCCCAGGGGCTTGTCGGCGATCTCGTCGGGGGTGCAGGCGACGTACCAGGCGTTCTTCGGGAACATGGGGCGATCCTCATCTTGTGGTTGTTATTGGATCCAATGTTTTGCTTCGAGGGTGAAGACTGTCAACCCGCATGGTCGAAAAATAATCAGTTCGTTAATCGAACGATTTTCCGGGGTAGGCGAAAACTCCGATATTTGCTTGGTTTCTCCTGGGGCTGCGGTGCCGGAAAGGGGGCCGGCCAGCGATGCCTTGTCGACATCGGGATCCAATGAGGCTTGTTTTCGGGATCCACTGCTGCCAGGGTGTGCGCCACCGAGCCTCCACAAGAACAACAAGAGGAACCTGCCATGCCGGCCTTGCCTTGCCCGTGCTGCGTCCAGCCCCACGCCCCGTCGACCCAGGGGGTGCGCCCATGAACCGCGACCTGCGCGCCGCCCTCGACCAGGGCCCGATGAACCGCTTCCAGTGGACGGCCATCGGCATCTGCATCCTGCTCAACATGATCGACGGCTTCGACGTGCTGGTGATGGCCTTCACCGCCGCCTCGGTGTCCGCCGAATGGGGCCTGAACGGCGCCCAGGTCGGCCTGCTGCTCAGCGCCGGGCTGTTCGGCATGGCCGCCGGCTCGCTGTTCATCGCCCCGCGCGCCGACCGCTTCGGACGCCGCCCGCTGATCCTCTTCTGCCTGCTGCTGTGCGGCACCGGCATGCTGCTCTCGGCCTTCGCCCAGAGCCCGACGCAGCTGGCCCTGCTGCGCGGCTTCACCGGCCTGGGCATCGGCGGCATCCTCGCCAGCAGCAACGTGATCGCCGCCGAGTACGCCAACCGTCGCTGGCGTCCGCTGGCGGTCAGCCTGCAGTCCACCGGCTATGCCCTGGGCGCCACCTTCGGCGGGCTGCTGGCGGTGTGGCTGATCGGCCACTGGGGCTGGCGCTCGGTGTTCCTCGCCGGCGGCATCGTCTCCCTGGCGGCCATCCCGCTGGTGCTGGCGGGCCTGCCCGAGTCCCTCGACTTCCTGCTCGCCCGGCGCCCGGCCAACGCGCTGGCGCGGGTCAATGCCCTGGCCGCGCGCCTGGGCCTGGGGCAGCTGGACGAACTGCCGGCGGCGCGGGTGCGCGGGGCAGGGGGCGTGGCCGCGCTGCAGCTGCTGGCCCCCGCGCTGCGCCGCTCGACCCTGCTGATCTGGCTGCTGTTCTTCCTCGCCATGTTCGGCTTCTACTTCATCATGAGCTGGACGCCCAAGCTGCTGACCGCCGCCGGCCTCACCGCGCAGCAGGGCATCACCGGCGGCGTGCTGCTGAGCTTCGGCGGCATCTTCGGCGCCGCCCTGGTCGGCGCGCTCTCGGCGCGCGTGCCGCTGCCGCGGGTGTTGCAGGGCTTCATGCTGATCACCGCCGTGCTGCTGGTGCTGTTCCTCGGCTCGGCGTCGTCACTGGCCGCAGCGCTCGGCCTGGGCCTGCTCATCGGGGTGTTCGTCAACGGCTGCATCGCCGGGCTCTACGCGCTGTCGCCGCAGGTCTACCCGGCCGACGTGCGCGCCACCGGCGTGGGCTGGGCGATCGGCGTCGGCCGCCTGGGGGCGATCCTCTCGCCCACCGTGGCCGGGCTGTTGCTTGACGGCGGCTGGCAGCCGCTGCACCTGTACGGGGTGTTCGCCGTGGTCTTCGTCGCCGCCGCCCTGGTGCTGCTGGGCCTGCGTCCGCAGGCGCCGGCCGGCGAGCCGCTGGCCGCGCACTGAGGGCGCCTCAATGCTGCCCGTCGATGATCGCCTCGGCGATGCTGTTGCGGAACCACTCCAGCGCCGCCGAGTGCTCGCTGCTGGCGCGCCAGTGCAGGGACACCTCGAACGCCGGCACGGCGAAGGGCAGTTCGAGCATCTTCAGCCCGCCCTCGGCGACGAACATGCGGGCGATCTGCGCCGGCAGGATGGTCAGCAGGTCGGTGCCGGGGATGATCTTCGGCAGCACCGAGAAGTGCGGTACACGCAGGGCGATGCGGCGTTCCAGCTTCATCGCCTGGAGCACGTCCTCGGCGATGCCGTGGCCGGAGGTGCGCGTCACCACCACGTGGCGCTCGGCCAGGTAGCCGGCCAGCTCCAGGCGCTCGCCGATGCGCGGGTGGTCGGCGCTGAGCAGGCACACGTAGCGCTCCTGGATCAGCACCCGGCTGCGGCTGCCGGGCACCGCCTGGCGGCAGATGGCGGTGTCCACCTTGCCGCTGGCCAGCCAGTCGCCCACCTCGTCCACCTGCAGCGGCAGCACCTCCACCTCGGCCAGCGGCGCCTCGCGGTTCAGCCGCGCCAGGATCAGCGGCAAAAAGCCCAGCTCGCCCAGGTCGGACAGGGCGATGCGGAAGCGCCGCCCGGTGCTCGCCGGGTCGAACTGGCGGGTGCTCTGCACCGCGCCCTCGATGCGCGTCAGCGCCTCGCGCAGGGTGCCGTACAGCTGCTCGGCGACGAAGGTCGGCTGGATGCCGTCGCGGCTGCGGCTGAACAGCGGGTCGTCGAACAGCTCGCGCAGCCGCGCCAGGGCATAGCTCACCGAGGGCTGGGTGACGAACAGGCGCTCGGCGGCGGCGGTCACGCTGCCGGCCTCGTAGAGGGTGACGAAGGTGCGGATCAGGTTGAGGTCGATCTGGGCCATGGGATTCGCATAGATGGTTTTTATTTTCGATAGAAAGACTATCGATTTGATCGATTATCAGCCCGCTGCGACAGTAGCGCAAACCCAAGAACGAGCCTGAAGGGCCAGTATGAAAACCGTCCACTCCGCCTCCTACGACATCCTCCGGCGCCACGGCCTGACCACCGTCTTCGGCAACCCCGGCTCCAACGAGCTGCCGTTCCTCAAGGACTTCCCCGAGGACTTCCGCTACGTCCTCGGCCTGCACGAGGGCGCGGTGGTCGGCATGGCCGACGGCTTCGCCCTGGCCAGCGGCCAGCCGGCCTTCGTCAACCTGCATGCCGCCGCCGGCACCGGCAACGGCATGGGCGCGCTGACCAACGCCTGGTACAGCCACAGCCCGCTGGTGATCAGCGCCGGCCAGCAGGTGCGCTCGATGATCGGCGTGGAGGCCATGCTGGCCAACGTCGAGGCGCCGCAACTGCCCAAGCCGCTGGTGAAGTGGAGCGCCGAGCCGGCCTGCGCCCAGGACGTGCCGCGCGCGCTGAGCCAGGCCATCCACATGGCCAACCTGGCGCCCAGGGCCCCGGTGTACCTGTCCATCCCCTACGACGACTGGGCGCAGCCGGCGCCGGCGGGCGTCGAGCACCTGGCCGCGCGCAGCGTGGCCAGCGCCGGGCTGCCTTCGCCGGCGCAACTGGGGGAACTGGCCGGGCGCCTGTCGCGGGCGAGCAACCCGGTGCTGGTGCTGGGGCCGGACGTCGACGGCGCCCGCGCCAACCCGCTGGCCGTGCAACTGGCGGAGAAGCTGCGGATGCCGGCGTGGGTCGCGCCCTCGGCCTCGCGCTGCCCGTTCCCCACCCGCCACCCGTGCTTCCGCGGCGTGCTGCCGGCGGCCATCGCCGGCATCTCGCAACGGCTCGCCGGGCACGACCTGATCCTGGTGGTGGGCGCCCCGGTGTTCCGCTACCACCAGTTCGCCCCGGGCGACTACCTGCCCGCCGGCGCCGAGCTGGCACACATCACCTGCGACCCCGCCGAGGCCGCCCGCGCGCCCATGGGCGATGCCCTGGTCGGAGACATCTTCCTCACCCTCGAGGCCCTGGTCGAAGCCGTCCGCCCCAGCGCCCGACCGCTGCCCGAGGCCCTGCCGCGCCCGGCGCCGCGCGCCGCCGAAGCCGGACCGCTGCACCCGGAGACGGTGTTCGACGTGATCGACGAACTGGCCCCGGACGACGCCATCTTCGTCAAGGAGTCCACCTCCACCGTGACCGCCTTCTGGCAGCGCGTGCAGATGCGCCAGCCGGGCAGCTACTTCTTCCCGGCCGCCGGCGGCCTGGGCTTTGGCCTGCCGGCGGCGGTCGGCGTGCAACTGGCGCAACCGCAGCGGCGGGTGATCGGCATCATCGGCGACGGCTCGGCCAACTACGGCATCACCGCGCTCTGGAGCGCCGCGCAATACCGCATCCCGGCGGTGTTCATCATCCTCAAGAACGGCACCTACGGCGCCCTGCGTTGGTTCGCCGGGGTGCTCGACGTGCCCGACGCGCCGGGCCTGGACGTGCCCGGCCTGGACTTCTGCCAGCTCGGCCGCGGCTACGGCGTGCGCTCGGTGCAGGCGGCCGACGCTGCGAGCCTGCGCGAAGAACTGTCCCGCGCCCTGGCCGGCGACGAGCCGGTGCTGATCGAGGTGCCCACGCTGACCATCGAGCCCTGAGGGCCCGGCTTACCGACCGCGGCATGCGGCCACGCCACAACAATAAGAACGAGGTGGATATGAGTACGATTACTGTCAGTGAGACGCTGGAGTCTACCGGCCAGCACTCGAACCGCTCTTCGGCCAGCGCCGATATCGGTACCCTGCTGGACGAAGGACCCTTCACCCGGATGCAGAAAGTCGTGGTGCTGCTGGCCGCGCTCTCCATCGTGCTGGACGGCTTCGATGGCCAGCTCATCGGCTTCGCCATCCCGATGATGATCGCCGAGTGGGGCATCAGCCGCGAGGCCTTCGCCCCGGCGGTGGCCGCCGGGCTGATCGGCATGGGCATCGGCAGCGCCTGCGCCGGCCTCTTCGCCGATCGCTTCGGGCGGCGCATGGCGGTCATCGCCAGCGTCTTCGTGTTCGGCTCGGCGACCTGTGCCATCGGCCTGGCGCCGGATGCTCTGACCGTGGCGCTGCTGCGCTTCGTCGCCGGGCTGGGCATCGGTGGCGCGCTGCCCAGCGCCACCACCATGACCGCCGAGTTCACCCCGGCGCGGCGGCGCACCCTGGCGGTGACCGCGACCATTGTCTGCGTGCCCCTGGGCGGCATGCTGGCGGGCTTCTTCGCCTCGCACATCCTGCCGTTGTACGGCTGGCGCACGCTGTTCTTCGCCGGCGGCGCGCTGCCGCTGGTGCTGGGCTTCCTGTTGCTGGCGACGCTGCCGGAGTCGCCGCGCTTCCTGGCGCGCCGGCCGCAGCGCTGGGACGAGCTGGGCCGCCTGCTCGGGCGCCTGGGACGGCCCATGGCCGAGGGCGTGCGCTACACCGATTCGCTGGAGCAGGCGCGGGAGAAACGCGCCGGCTTCGGCGCCCTGTTCGACCTTGGCTACGGGCGCGACACCGTCGCCGTCTGGGTGGCCTTCTTCATGTGCCTGACCGCCGTCTACAGCGCCTTCAGTTGGCTGCCTACCATGCTGCAGGCCGAAGGCCTGTCGCTGGCCGTGGCCGGTTCCGGCCTGACCGCCTACAACCTGGGCGGCGTGATAGGCGCACTGGTCTGTGCCGTGGCCATGACCCGCTGGGGCTCCTACTGGCCGTTGCTGCTGTGCTGCCTGGGTGGCGCCGCCAGCGCCTTCGCCATGCAGGTGCTGGACGTGAACCAGCACGCCGGCCTGCTGATCTTCGGCTTCGGCGTGCACGGGCTGTTCGTCAACGCCGTGCAGTCCACGCTCTACGCCCTGTGCGCCTTCATCTACCCCACCGGCGTGCGCGCGACCGGCACCGCCTCGGCGCTGGCCTTCGGCCGCCTGGGCGCGATCCTCAGCGCCTTCGCCGGCGCCAGCGTCATCACCCTGGGCGGCGCGCAGGGCTACCTGACCCTGCTGGGGGTGGTGATGGTGGCGGCGATGATCGCCCTGATGCTGGTGCGCCGGCACATTCCCCGGCGCGCGCCGGGGCTGTCTTGAAATGTCTGCGAACGGGAGGTCGATCCAATGAGCGAACGGAGCATCACCAACATCAGCATCCTCGGTGCCGGCGCCATGGGCTCGCTGTTCGGCGGCCTGCTGGCCGAAAGCGGCCAGCGGGTGACGCTGTTGGACGTTAACGACGCGCACCTGGCGGCCATCCGCGAGCGGGGCCTGCGCCTGGTCACCGACAGCGGCGACCGGCGCGTCCACGGGCTGACGGCCTGCCGCCCGGAGCAGGCCAGCGGGCAGGCGGACCTGCTGCTGGTGTTCACCAAGACCCTGCACACCGAACAGGCGCTGGCGAGTGTCGCCCGGCATCTGGGCGGGCACACCCAGGTGCTGTCGCTGCAGAACGGCCTGGGCAACGCCGAGGCGGTGTGCCGCCATGTAGCGCCGGAGCAGGTGCTGATCGGCATGACCACCTGGCCCGCCGACCTGCACGGCCCCGGGCATGTGGAATCCCACGGCAGCGGCGTGGTGCGGGCCTATTCGGCGGATGGCGTCGAGCGCCCGGCCTGCGCCGAGGTGGCGGCACTGCTGGATGCGGCGGGCCTGCGCTGCACGGTGGACGCGGACGTGTGGGCGGCGATCTGGGAGAAAGTGGCGTTCAACGCCGCGCTGAACAGCCTGTGCGCCGTCACCGGTTGTGCGGTGGGGCAACTGGCGGCGGTACCCCAGGGCCCGGAGCTGGCCCGTGCGGTCGTGCAGGAAGTACTGGCCGTGGCCCGCGACGAGGGCATCGCGGTGGACGACCAGCATTGCCTGGCGAGCGTGGCCGACGCCATTGCCCATCACCGCACGCACAAGCCATCGATGCTGCAGGACGTGCTGGCCGGGCGGCCCACGGAAATCGGTTCGATCAACGGCGAGGTGGCGGCCCGCGCACGGCGTGCGGGCATCGCCGTGCCGCGCACGGAAATGCTGCTCGGGCTGCTGCGCCTGATGGAGGCGCGCGCCCGCGAAGAGGAACCCTCGGTATGAACCCCGTTTTTGAAGGAGCCTTGTCATGAGCGATGCCAATACCCCATACACCGACTTCCACCTGCAACCCCTCGCCGGCCAATGGCGCACCGGCAGCACCGGCAAGCCGCTGCGCGACAGCAACCCCTACGACGGCGGCCTGCTGGTGGAAATCCCCCAGGCCAGCCGCGAGGACCTGGACGCCGCCTACCGCAAGGCCGCCGAGGTGCAGCCGGCCTGGGCCGCGCTGCCGCCGGCGGAACGCGCCGCGTTGCTCTACCGGGTGGTGGAAGTGTTCGACCGGCGCCGCGAGGAAATCATCGACTGGATCATCCGCGAGTCCGGCAGCACCCGCCTGAAGGCCACCCTGGAATGGGGCGCGGCGCGGGGCATCACCCTGGAGTCGGCGTCCTTCCCCAGCCGCGTGCACGGGCGCATCCTCGACTCCAACATCCCCGGCAAGGAAAGCCGCGTGTACCGCAGCGCCATCGGCGTGGTCGGCGTCATCAGCCCGTGGAACTTCCCCCTGCACCTGACCCAGCGCTCGCTGGCCCCGGCCCTGGCGCTGGGCAACGCGGTGGTGGTCAAGCCGGCCAGCGACACCCCGGTGACCGGCGGCCTGCTGCTGGCGCGCATCTTCGAGGAGGCCGGGCTGCCGGCCGGGGTGCTCGGCGTGGTGGTCGGCGCCGGCAGCGAGATCGGCGACGCCTTCGTCGAGCACCCGGTGCCCGGCCTGGTGACCTTCACCGGCTCCACCCCGGTGGGGCGCAACATCGGGCGCATCGCCAGCGGCGGCGCGCACCTCAAGCACGTGGCCCTGGAGCTGGGCGGCAACAGCCCCTTCGTGGTGCTGGAGGACGCCGACCTGGAGCAGGCGGTGAACGCCGCTGTGTTCGGCAAGTTCCTGCACCAGGGGCAGATCTGCATGGCGATCAACCGCATCATCGTGGTCGATGCGCTGTACGACGCCTTCGCCGCGCGCTTCGTCGAGCGCGTGAAGCAGGTGAAGGTCGGCGACCCGCAGTCGATGGAGACCGCCATCGGCCCGATCATCAACGCCCGCCAGCTCGAAGGCCTGCTGGAGAAGATCGCCCTGGCCCGCCGCGAAGGCGCCAGGCCGCTGTACGAGGGCGGCGTGCAGGGCCAGTTGCTGGCGCCCCACGTCTACGGCGAGGTCGGCCCGGAGATGGAGATCGCCCGCGACGAAATCTTCGGCCCGCTGATAGGCCTGCTGCGCGCCCGCGACGAGGCCCATGCCCTGGAACTGGCCAACGCCAGCGAGTACGGCCTTTCCAGCGCCGTGTTCAGCCGCGACCTGGAGCGTGGCGTGGCCTTCGCCCGCCAGGTGCGCGCGGGCATGACCCACGTGAACGACATCCCGGTCAACGACGAGGCCAACGCGCCCTTCGGCGGCGAGAAGAACTCGGGCCTTGGCCGCTTCAACGGCGACTGGGCGATAGACGAATTCACCCGCGACCACTGGGTGAGCGTGCAACGGGAGGCGCGCCACTACCCGTTCTGATGCTCTAGCCGGTTCTGCCACCAACCCCACCCACGGTGCGCTCACACGGACGCGCCGTGGGCCGCTGCACCCTGAAAAACGGAGAACAATAACAATGCAAAGCCGTCACACCGCCGTATTGCCGTCCCTCGCCTGCGCAGCGCTGCCGCTGTTCGCCTGCCTGCCCGCGCAGGCCGAGGAGGGTGGCTTCCTGGAGGACGCGCGCACCGACCTGGTACTGCGCAACTACGCGTTCAACCGCGACTTCCGCGACCACAGCGCCGGCAAGAGCCTGGTCAACGAATGGGCCCAGGGCTTCATCCTCAAATTCACCTCCGGCTATACCCGCGGCCCGCTGGGCTTCGGCGTGGATGCCCTGGGCCTGTACGGCGTGAAGCTGAACAGCAGCCGCGACCAGAGTGGCTCCGAGCTGCTGCCGGTGCACGACGACGGCAAGGCCGCCGACGAGTACGGGCGCGTGGCGGTGGCGGCCAAGCTGCGGCTGTCGGCCAGCGAGCTGAAACTGGGCGAGATGCTCCCGGACGTGCCGGTGCTGCGCTACGACGACGGCCGCCTGTTGCCGCAGACCTTCCGCGGCGCGGCGCTGGTGTCCCGCGAGTGGGACGGGGCGAGCCTGTACGGCGGGCGCTACGACCAGGTCAGCCTGCGCAACTCGGCGGACATGCAGGACCTGTCGTCCTGGTCGGCGCCCACGGCCAAGTCCGATGCCTTCAACTACGCCGGCGCGGAGTACCGCTTCAACGACCAGCGCACCCTGGTCGGCGCCTGGTACGCGCAACTGGAGGACATCTACACCCAGCGCTACTTCAACCTGCTGCACAAGCAGCCGGTGGGCGACTGGCTGCTTGGCGCCAACCTCGGCCTGTTCTTCGACCGCGACGACGGCCGCGCCCTGGCCGGCGACATCGACAGCCACACCGCCTACGCGCTGCTCTCGGCCAACCATGGCGGGCACACCTTCTACGTCGGCCTGCAGAAGGTCGGCGGCACGGGCATGTGGCAGTCGGTCTACGGCAGCAGCGGCAGGACCATGGGCAACGACATGTTCAACGGCAACTTCACCAACGAGGACGAACGCTCCTGGCAGCTGCGCTACGACTACGACTTCGCCGCCCTGGGCATGCCCGGCCTGGTGAGCATGGTGCGCTACGGCAAGGGCGACAACGCCACCACCAGGGCCGGCAGCGGCGGCAAGGAATGGGAGCGCGATGTGGAGCTGGGCTACACGGTGCAGAGCGGGCCGCTGAAGAAGCTCAACGTGCGCGTCAACCACGCCAGCAACCGGCGCAGCTTCAACAGCGATTTCGACCAGACGCGGGTGATCTTCAACTACCCGATTTCGCTCTGACGACGAGGGGCATTCGCGGGTCGGTGCGTGGGGCGACCCATCGCGGACAGAGTCCTCCTACGTCCGAGCCATGCCATTCCCCTGTAGGAGCGCGCCCTGCGCGCGATTCGCGGGCAGGGCCCGCTCCTACAATGGGGCGACATGGGAGACGCGAATTTTGATCCAGTCACCCCCGCGAACGAGGGAGTCCAGAAGACAGTTGCTCCTACGGTGCAGGTGCGTAGGGCGAATAACCGTTCGCGGTTATCCGCCGCTACACCTCGGCTCGGCCCGGTTCCGCGGCCGACCCTGGCGACCTCCACGGCCGGGCCAATCGGCGGATAACGCCGTAGGCGTTATGCGCCCTACGGAGGAGCGAAGCGATACCCATCAACCCGCCAGCAACCACGCTCCGGCACCGGCCGAAGCCAGGCCCGCCACGCGCACCAACGGCGCCGCGGCCTGCGGCAGGAAGCGCACCAGCGCGTAGCCTGCGGCGTGCAGCGCGGCGGTGGCGCCGACGAAGCCGGCGGCGTAGGCCCAGGGGCTGGACAGTTCCGGCAGCTCCAGGCCGTGGGCGATGCCGTGGGCCAGGGCGAACAGGGCGGTCACCGCCATGGCCAGCGGCAGCGGCGGGCGCACCGCCAGGGCCACGCACAGGCCCAGGGCGAGCACCGAGGCGGCGATGCCGGTCTCGACGAAGGGCAGTTGCACGCCGTCGAAGCCGAGCAGGCCGCCGAGCAACATGGCGCCGACGAAGGTGCAGGGCAGCGCCAGGCGCGCCGCGCCCTGCTGCTGGGCGGCCCAGAGGCCGACGGCGAACATCGCCAGCAGGTGGTCGAGGCCGGTCAGCGGGTGCAGCACGCCGGCGGCCAGGCCGTGGTCGCCGTGGCCGGGGTGGGCGAAGGCGAGGGCTGGGGCGAGGCACAGCGCCAGGGCGAAAAGGCTTTTGCGCAGGGACATGGGAACTCCTGGGTGGGATTGTCTGGGAAACCGCTTCAGGCCGAGCTCAGCAGCCCCTGGCGTTCGATGAAGGCGATGATCTCGTCCAGCCCCTGGCCGGTCTTCTGGTTGCTGAACACGAAGGGCCGCTCGCCGCGCATCTTCTTCGCGTCGCGCTCCATCACCTCCAGCGAGGCGCCGACCATCGGCGCCAGGTCGATCTTGTTGATCACCAGCAGGTCGGACTTGCAGATGCCCGGGCCGCCCTTGCGCGGGATCTTGTCGCCGGCGGAAACGTCGATCACGTATAGCGTCAGGTCCGACAGCTCCGGGCTGAAGGTGGCCGAGAGGTTGTCGCCGCCGGACTCCACCAGGATCAGCTGCAGCCCGGGGAAGCGGCGGTTGAGCTGGTCCACCGCCTCCAGGTTGATCGAGGCGTCCTCGCGGATCGCCGTGTGCGGGCAGCCGCCGGTTTCCACGCCGATGATCCGCTGCGGCTCCAGCGCCTCGTTGCGCACCAGGAACTGCGCGTCCTCCTGGGTGTAGATGTCGTTGGTCACCACGGCCAGGTCGTAGCGCTCGCGCAGGGCGCGGCACAGGGCCAGGGTCAGGGCGGTCTTGCCGGAGCCCACCGGGCCGCCGATGCCGACGCGCAGGGGTTGGGAGTTCATGCAGGGTTCTCCTAGGAACGGAACAGACGGCTGTATTGCGATTCATGGGCCATGCTCGCCAGGGCCAGGCCGAAGGGCGCGCCACCGGGCGCGTCCTCCGCCAGCGCGGCGGCGCAGGCCCGCTCGAGTTCGGGGAGCAGGCGCGAGGTGAGCTTCTGCGCGGCCAACTGGCCCAGGGGCAGGGCCTTCATAAGCACCGCGAGCTGGTTCTCCGCCCAACTCCACAGCCAGGCGCCCAGGGCCTGCTCCGCATCCAGGCCCCAGGCCCGCGCGGCCAGGGCCCAGGTGGCGGCCAGGGAGGGCTCCGGCTGCGCGGCGAGCCAGGCGCGGGCCGCTTCGTCCAGTTCGGGCAGGGCCGCCAGCAACTGGGCGAGGGAGAAGCCCATCTGCCGGCTTTCCAGGGCCAGCTCGCGGGTCTCGCGGCTGGCGCGGTGGCGCTCGGCGGCGTCGCCCAGGGCCAGCCAGTCGGCGGCCAGCGCGGCGCGCAGCAGCTCGGCCAGCAGCGGGCCTTCGAAGCGCGCCAGGTTCAGCTGCAACTGGTCGGCCAGCCAGGCGAAGGCGCTTTCGGCGTCCGTCACCAGGCCGTGTTCCAGCGCCGCTTCCAGGCCCTGGGAATAGCTGTAGCCGCCGATGGGCAGCTGCGGGCTGGCGAGGCGCAGCAGGGGCCAGAGGCCCGGGCCGGTCACTTGCGTACCCCGAACTGGTGCAGCTTCGGCGCGTAGTTGAACTCCGCATCGCCCTGGTGCGAATGGTGGTGCCCGCCGCCGTAGGCGCCATGCTCGGGCTGGAACGGCGCCTCGATGCTTTCCACCGTGGCGCCCAACTGGTCGAGCATGGCCTTGAGCACGTAGTCGTCCAGCAGGCGTAGCCAGCCCTCCCCAACCTGCAGCGCCACGTGGCGGTTGCCCAGGTGGTAGGCGGCGCGGTTCAGCTCGCGCGGGCTGGCGCAGGTCACGTGCAGCAGTTGCTCGGGCGCGGCGCACACGCGCACCACGCGGCCGTCGTTGGCCAGCAGGCAGTCGCCATCGGCCAGCGGCGGCTGGCCGCGTTCGAGGAACAGGCCGACGTCCTCGCCGTCGCGGGCGTAGCAGCGCAGGCGGCTCTTGCTGCGCGCCTCGTAGTTCAGGTGCAGTTCGGCGTCCCAGCGGTCGCGGGGCTCGATGCGTTGGTGGATGACCAGCATGGCGGTGTCCGGCAGTAGGCAATGGCCGAGCTACAGCAAGGGCCTTGCCAGGGGCGGGCGCGGCTAGCAACGGCGGGGCCTGGGCGGGCTGTCCGAGTGATCAGGAATGGTGCGCGTGCGCGTTGCTGGTGCGCACGCAAATGGTGCGCACCAATGCGGGGCGGAATGGGCTTTTCGTAGGATCGAGGGGGGCGCCTAGCTCTTGCTCGCGAAGGGGGCTGGCCGGTGACGTTGGTGTTCGGGGTTGGCTCCATTCCCTCTCCCTAACCCTCTCCCTGAAGGGAGAGGGGACCGTTCGGTGTGCCTGGATGCTCTGGAGTTCGCCGGATGCTGTGATACCCGGCTGAAGCCTTGCTGTCAGCCGGCACGGACTAGCCCCCTCTCCCTTCAGGGAGAGGGTTGGGGAGAGGGGCGGAGTTGAACCAGAACTCAGGCATCACCGGCTGGTTCGCGAGCAAGCTCGCTCCTACAAGGAAGCCCCAGCCTCAGCCGCGCGGCTCGATGCCGTGCCAGTGCTTGGCGCCGATCATGATGAAGCGCAGCTGCTGGGTGACCTTGGCCTCGGGCGTCAGGTGCGCCGGCAGCGCCTCGGCCGGCGCGTCGATCAGCTCGGGCAGGGTGGCGAACACCGTCTTCACCACCAGGTCGGCGATCACGTCGAGGTCCCGGGGCTGCAGGTGCGGCAGCTTGTTGAGCAGCGCCAGGTCCGCCGCCAGGTCGTCGGTGATGCGCTGGCGCAGGGTGCCGATGGCCTGGCGGATGGGCAGCGAGCCGCCGTACTGCTCGCGGGCCAGGAACAGGAACTGGGTGCGGTTGGCGCTGACCGCGTCGAGGAAGATGCGCACCGAGGCCTCGATCACCCCGCCCAGCTCGAACTCGTTGCGCCGCACCACGCGCAGGGTCTGGCGGAAGGTCTCGTCGACGTCGGCCACCAGGGCCAGGCCGAGGGCGTCCATGTCGGCGAAGTGCCGGTAGAAGCCGGCCGGGACGATGCCGGCGGCGCGCGCCACCTCGCGCAGGCTCAGGCTGCCGAAGCCGCGGCCGCTGTCCATCAGATCGCGCGCGGCATCCATCAGGGCCTGGCGGGTCTGCTGCTTCTGTTCGGCGCGGGGAGAGGACATCGGGGCTTCCATGGCGTGGGGCACCGGCACTCTAGCAAATGGCCGGGGAAATCGGCGACTGTGCCTGCGACCTCAGTGAACGACTGTTGACTGAAAAGTGGCGGCATGCCAGTTTAGTGAACAAGTGTTTACTGTCTGGATGCCGTCCATGTCCCTGCTTCCCCTGGCCTGGCTGCGCGCCTTGCGCCCGCTGCTCGGCCCCCTGCGCGCGCTGGTGCGCCGGCATTGGCTGCGCGAGGCCGACGTCGATGCCGTGCTGGCCGCGTTCAACCCGGCCTGGGCGCTGAACCGGGTGTTCGCCCGCGTCGAAGGCCGCCAGTGGGTGGCCGACGACATGCTCGCCCTGCGCCTGCGGCCCAACGCCAACTGGCGCGGCGCGCGGCCGGGCCAGCACCTGCAGCTGTTCGTCGAGCACGACGGCGTGCGCCTGGGGCGCTGCTACAGCCTGATCGCCGAGGTGGACGGCTGCCTGGAGATCGCGGTGAAGCTGCAGCCCGGTGGGCGCGTCTCGCCGCTGCTGCTGGGCCGGCTGTGCGTGGGCGACGTGCTGGAGCTGGGCGCGCCGGGCGGCGAGCTGCACTGGCCGCAGGACGAGCGCGGCGTGCTGCTGCTGGCCGCCGGCAGCGGCCTGACGCCCTTGCTCGGCCTGCTGCGCCAGGCCCTGGCCGACGGTTACCGCGGCCCGGTGACGCTGCTGCACTACGTGCGCGAACGCAGCCAGCGCGCCTTCGTCGACGCCCTGCAGGCTCTGGCCCGCGAGTACCCCAACTTCAGCCCGCGCTGGGCCATCAGCGGCGGCGCGGCGGCGGCCGGCGAACTGCGGGGCCGCTTCCGCGCCGAGCACCTCGACGGCCTGGCCGGCGAGCACGTGCTGGCCTGCGGCCCGGCCGGCTTCGTTGGCGCCGTGCGCAGCACCCTCGCACCCCGCGCCGCCAGCCTGCAGTGGGAAGCCTTCAGCGCGCCGGCGTGGTCTACCGACGAGGCCCGCCGCGAGGTCCGCCTGCACTTCGCCCGCAGCGGCCGCCAGGCTGCCGGCGACAACCAGCGCAGCCTGCTGGCGCAGGCCGAGGCCGCCGGCCTGCGCCCGGCCCACGGCTGCCGCCAGGGCATCTGCGCCAGCTGCACCTGCACCCTGCTCGCCGGCAGCGTGCGCGACCTGCGCAGCGGCGCGCTGCACAGCGAGCCGCAACAGCCCATCCGCCTTTGCGTCAGCGCCCCGCAGGGCGACGTCAGCCTCGACCTCTAGCCTCTTTCGGAACCCCAGCATGCGCGAAGACCGCGACCTCACCCCGGCCGAGCTGGCCGCCTTCGGCGCCGAACTGGACGCCCTGCGCCAACGCACCCTGGACGACCTCGGCGCGGCCGACGCCCGCTACATCCGCCGCGTGCGCAGCGCCGTGCGTGCCTGCTGCTGGGGCGGCCGCGCCTTGCTGCTGCTCGGCTGGTCCGCGCCTACCTGGCTGCTCGGCAGCCTGCTCCTGGGCCTGGGCAAGGTCCTCGAGAACATGGAGCTGGGCCACAACGTCATGCACGGCCAGTACGACTGGATGAACGACCCGGAATTCGCCGGCCGCCAGTACGAATGGGACATCGCCGGCCCGGCCGATTTCTGGCGGCACACCCACAACCACATCCACCACACCTACACCAACGTCCTAGGCAAGGATGACGACGTCGGCTACGGCGTGGTGCGCCTGTTCCCCGAGCAGAAGTGGAAGCCCTTCTACCGCTGGCAGCCGCTGTGGGTGACGCTGCAGGCCGTGCTGTTCCAGTACGCCGTGGCCATCCAGCACCTGCGCCTGGACAAGTACTTCAAGGGCCGCCTGGGCAAGGACGAACTGCGCCCGCTGCTGCGCCAGTTCAATGCCAAGCTCGGCCGCCAGTGGGCCAGGGACTACCTGGCCTTTCCCCTGCTGGGGCTGCTCGGCGGTGGCTTCTGGGCAGTGTTCTGCGGCAACGCCCTGGCCAACCTGCTGCGCAACCTGTGGACCTTCACGGTGATCTTCTGCGGCCACTTCACCGAGAAGGCCGTGGTGTTCCCGGCCAGCGTGCTGCAGGGCGAGAGCCGCGGCCACTGGTACCTGCGCCAGCTGCGCGGCTCCAGCAACCTGGAGGGCGGGCCGCTGCTGCACCTGCTCACCGGCAACCTCAGCCACCAGATCGAGCACCACCTGTTCCCCGACCTGCCGGCGCGCCGCTACGCCGAACTGGCCCGCGAGGTGCGCCGGATCGCCGCGCGCTACGGGCAGACCTACAACAGCGGGCGCCTGTCGCGGCAATTCGCCACGGTACTGCGGCGGATCTGGGTCCACCGCTTGCCCTCCGCGGTCTGAGGCAAAATCCGGTTTGTAGGAATAGTCCTAAAAGTGACGTCAGTCGCCGAATGACACTCCCTTGGCATCAAGTGGCCATGTTTTAATCTGCCCCGGTTTTGTAATCGGATGTCGTACTCGAGGGATCGAAGGGATGCAGTCCATTTCCCGTTACTGGATGCCAGGCCTCGCCCTGGCCGTCGTTCTTGATGTTTCCGCCGCGCCCCTGCCCACCACCCCGGGCGACCGCGACCTGCAGCGCGACCGCCAGGAGCAGTTGCTGCGCGAACAACGGAAGCGCCTGGAAGAGCTGCAGCAGCTGCCCGGCAAGGCCGCGCCGCAGGCCCCCGCGGCGCAGCCGGCCGACACGCGCTGCTTCGACATCCGCGAGATCACCCTGGAAGGCGCCGGGCACCTCGCCGCCGCCACCCGCGAGCGCCTGCTGGCGCCCTACCGCGGCCAGTGCCTGGGCGTGGCCCAGCTCAACGAGCTGCTCCGGACGATCACCGATCACTACCTGGCCCGCGGCTTCGTCACCACCCGCGCCTACCTGCCGCAGCAGGACCTCTCCGGCGGCACGCTGAAGATCATCGTGGTCGAAGGCCGCCTGGAAGGCTTCGACGACTCCGCCGTGGCCAGCCCGCGGGAACTGGCCATGGGCTTCCCCGGCAAGGCCGGCGAACTGCTCGACCTGCGCGAGCTGGAACAGCTGGTGGACCAGGTCAACCGCCTGCCCTCGCGCCAGGCGCAGCTGGAGCTGGTGCCCGGCGAGCAGGTCGGCGGCAGCCGCGTGCAGCTGGCCGGCGAGCGCGGCAAACCCTGGCGCGTCTCGGCCTTCCGCGACAACAACGGCGACCGCAGCAGCGGCGAGCAGCAGGCCGGCCTGGGCCTGGACTGGGACAGCCCGCTGGGCCTGGCCGACCAGCTCGGCCTGCGGGTGGCCGAGGACGTGGTCAGCGACCACTGGAAGCACTCCGACAACCAGGGCCTGTTCTACAGCCTGCCCTACGGCTGGTGGACCTTCCGCTACAGCTACAACCAGAGCTACTACCGCACCCGCAACGAAGGCAGCGGCTTCGCCTTCAAGCTCGACGGCGACAGCCGCTCCCACCAGTTCGGCGCCGAGCGCGTGCTGCACCGCGACAGCCTGAGCAAGACCGCGGTCAACTTCGGCCTGGCCCACGTGCGCTCGAACAACTACATCGACGACGAGAAGATCGGCGTCTCCAGCAGCCAGATCACCGAGAGCCAACTGGGCTTCAACCATGGCCGGCGCATCGGCAGCGCCTTCGTCAACCTCGACGCCGGCTGGCAACAGGGCATAGGCGCGCTCGGCGCCCAGGGCGAGCACGAGCCGCGGCCGGGCCAGCCCCACGCCCGCTACGACAAGTACACCCTCACCCTCAGCTACCTGCAGCCCTTCCAGCTGTGGGGCGAGCACTTC
The DNA here is from genome assembly GCF_900187975.1 of Pseudomonas delhiensis. Classification (GTDB taxonomy): domain Bacteria; phylum Pseudomonadota; class Gammaproteobacteria; order Pseudomonadales; family Pseudomonadaceae; genus Pseudomonas; species Pseudomonas delhiensis. Next base: position 279,419 of record NZ_FZPC01000002.1, read on the forward strand.
AGCTTCGACGCCCTGGCCACCGCGCAGCAGAGCGAGGACGTGCTCTACAGCCCGCAGCGCATCAGCCTGGGTGGGCTCAACTCGGTGCGCGGCTTCAAGGACCAGAGCCTGTCCGGCGACAGCGGCTACTACTGGCGCAACCAGCTGCGCTGGCGCCGCCCGGTGACCTGGGCGGCGCTGCAGCCGTGGCTGCAGGAGTACGGCCTGGGCTACGGCTACGACTTCGGCGCCATCGAGCACGGCCGCCACAACCCCGAACTGCACGGCCGCCTGAGCGGCCACGCGCTGGAGTTCAACGCCCGCGGCCAGTACCTGGCCGCGACCCTGAGCTTCGCCCGCTCCCTGGAGCGGCCCGGCGTGATCGACAAGCGCGAACACCCGGTGTACTTCCGCGTCGACCTGTTCTTCTGATATTGCGCCCCGCGCCACGGAGACCGAGATATGGACATCCGCCGCCCCCTCCACCAGGCCATCGCCAGCGCCCTGGCCGGCCTCCTGTTCCTCAACCCCATAGTCGCGGCCGCGGCCCAGCTGGCGGTGGATGCGGCCGCCGGCAGCAACACACAGCTCGGCGCGGCAGGCAACGGCGTGCCCATCGTCAACATCGCCACGCCCAATGGCGCGGGGTTGTCGCACAACAAATTCAGCGACTACTCGGTGGGCCAGCAGGGCCTGATCCTCAACAACGCCACCGGCAAGACCGCCAGCACCCA
>NZ_FZPC01000012.1 GCF_900187975.1 Pseudomonas delhiensis
AGGTCCAGGTGGGTGCCCAGCGCCCACTGGTCGGTGTAGCGCGCGGTCTTGTCGTCGTCGTAGCCGCCGTGCAGGTTGCCCGCGGCCTCGCCGACGTAGTCCAGCTTGAAGTCGTAGCCCTTCTCCAGCAGCTCGCTGCGGGTGCCGCCCCAGTCCCCCAGGCCCCATTTCGAATCGGCGGAAAAGGCCTCGTCGGCGCAGGCCAGGCCATTCAGGCCGACGGCGCCCAGGGCGAGCAGGCAGCCCAGGGCGGGCCGGATCTTGTTGTTCTTATGCATTGCTGACGTCCTCGTTGGTGGAATGCCTTGCGGCGTTCAGTGCTTGTGCCGGGCCAGCGGGGTGACCTTGGCCTCCCCCGCCCCGCCCGGCGCCTTGCGCAGGCGCTCGCCGCTCTGCGCGTCGAACAGCAGTACCCGCGCCGGATCCAGGCGCAGCTTCAGCGTCGAGCCAAGGGCCGGCGCCGCGTCCGGGGCCAGGCGGCAGCAGACCTTGGCGCCGTTGAGGGTGACGAAGGCCAGGGTGTCCGGGCCGGTGGGCTCCAGCACCTCGACCTCGGCACGCACGTCCACCAGGCCGTTGCCCGTCTCGGCCACGCCGATCTGTTCCGGGCGCACGCCGAGGATCAGCTCGCGGCCCTCGACGCCTTCGGCGTCCAGCGCCAGGGGCAGTTCGCAGCGGTCCTGGCCGCTGTCCAGCAGGCCGACCAGTTGGCCGCCCTGGCGCTGCACGCGCAGGGGGATGAAGTTCATCGGCGGCGAGCCGATGAAGCTGGCGACGAACAGGTTGGCCGGGTCGTTGTAGATCTGCTGCGGGGTGCCGAACTGCTGGACGATGCCGTCCTTCATCACCGCCACCTTGTCGCCGAGGGTCATGGCCTCGATCTGGTCGTGGGTGACGTAGACCGTGGTGGTCTTCAGCCGCTGGTGCATCAGCTTGATCTCGGTGCGCATCTCCACGCGCAGCTTGGCGTCGAGGTTCGACAGCGGCTCGTCGAACAGGTAGATCTTCGGCCGCCGCGCCAGCGCCCGGCCCATGGCCACCCGCTGCTGCTGGCCGCCGGAAAGCTGCGAGGGCTTGCGCTGCAGCAGGTGCTCGATCTGCAGCAGCTTGGCGACCCGCGCCACCTCCTCGTCGATGGCGGCCTGGGGCATCTTGCGGATCTTCAGGCCGAAGGCGATGTTCTCGCGCACCGTCATGGTCGGGTACAGCGCGTAGGACTGGAACACCATGGCGATGTCGCGGTCCTTCGGGCTCATGCCGCTGATGTCCTGGCCGTCCACCAGGATGGCGCCGCCGCTGATGGCCTCCAAGCCGGCGATGCAGTTCATCAGCGTGGACTTGCCGCAGCCGGACGGGCCGACCAGGATCAGGAACTCGCCGGACTCGATCGCCAGGTCGATGGACTTCAGGGTGTCCGCCAGGCCGCTGCCGTAGGACTTGTGCAGGTTGCGCAGTTCGAGTGTTGCCATGTCCGATTACCCCTTGACCGCGCCGGCGGTCAGGCCGCGCACGAAATACTTTCCAGCCAGTACGTAGACGATCAGCGTCGGCAGCGCGGCGATCATCGCCGCGGCCATGTCGACGTTGTATTCCTTGACCCCGGTGCTGATGTTCACCAGGTTGTTCAGCGCCACAGTGATCGGCTGGGCATCGCCGCTGGCGAACACCACGCCGAAGAGGAAGTCGTTCCAGATCTGGGTGAACTGCCAGATCTGGCAGACCATCACGATGGGCGTGGACATTGGCATGAGGATGCGCGTGAAGATGGTGAAGAAGCCGGCGCCGTCGAGCCGCGCGGCCTTCACCAGGGCATCGGGGATGGCCACGAAGTAGTTGCGGAAGAACAGCGTGGTGAAGGCCAGGCCGTAGATGCAGTGGACGAGCACCAGGCCCGTGGTGGTGTTGGCCAGGCCGAGCTTGCCGAGGGTGAAGGACATCGGCAGGAGGATCACCTGGAACGGCAGGAAGCAGCCGAACAGCAGGGCGCCGAAGAACAGCTGCGAGCCGCGGAAGCGCCACATCGACAGCACGTAGCCGTTCAGCGCGCCGATGAAGGTGGAGATGAGCACGCCGGGGACCGTGATCTTCACCGAGTTCCAGAAGAAGTCGCCCACCGCGCCCCAGGCCTTCACCCAGCCGATCAGGGTGAACACCTCCGGCAGCGCCAGCAGGTTGCTGTTGCGGATGTCCTCGGGGCTCTTGAAGCTGGTCAGCAGCATCACCAGCAGCGGGATCAGGTACAGCGCCACGGCGCCCCAGAGGGTGGCGTGGACCGCCAGGCGGCCGAGGCTGAACCTCGGCCTGAAGGTCGCGTCACGCATGGCGCTTGCCTCGCAGTTCGGAATACAGGTAGGGCACGACTATGGCCAGCACGGCGCCGAGCATCAGCATCGCGCTGGCCGCGCCCAGGCCCATCTGGCCGCGGGTGAAGGTGTGGGCGTACATGAACATCGCCGGCAGGTCGGAGGAATAGCCGGGGCCGCCGGCGGTCATCGCGGCGACCAGGTCGAAGCTCTTGATGGCGATGTGCGCGAGGATCATCAGCGCGCTGAAGAACACCGGGCGCAGGCTCGGCAGGACGATGCGCAGGTAGATGGTCGGCAGGCTCGCGCCGTCCACCTGGGCGGCCCGCACGATGGCCGGGTCGACGCCGCGCAGGCCGGCGAGGAACAGCGCCATGACGAAGCCCGAGGCCTGCCACACGGCGGCGATCACCAGGCAGTAGACCACGCGGTCCGGGTCCACCAGCCAGTCGAAGCGGAAGCCCGTCCAGCCCCAGTCGCGCAGCAGCTTGTCCAGGCCCAGGCCGGGGTTGAGCAGCCACTTCCAGGCGGTGCCGGTGACGATCATCGACAGCGCCATGGGGTACAGGTAGACGGTGCGGATGAAGCCCTCGCGGCGGATGCGCTGGTCCAGCAGCACGGCGAGGAACACGCCGAGCACCAGGCAGATGGCGATGAACAGGCCGCCGAACAGCAGCAGGTTGCGGCTCGCCACCCACCAGCGGTCGTTGTCCCACAGGCGCAGGTACTGGCTGAGCCCCGCCCAGCCGTAGCTGGGCATGAAGCGCGAGTTGCTGAAGGACAGCAGCAGCGTCCAGCCGATGTAGCCGTACACGCAGACCAGCACCACGAGCATGCTCGGGGCCAGCACCAGTTTCGGCAGCCAGCGCTGCAGGCCGTCGAGCAGCGAGGCGCGCGGGGCTGCCGGATTCAGGGTCGGAGTTGAGGTCGCCATGGGGTTTCTCGAGTGCGAGTGGAGCCGCCCGGAGCGCCAGGCTGCTCCAGAGTGGGTCGGCTGGGAGTCAGGCGGCGCCCGGCGAAAGGCGCCGCTCGCGGCTTACTGCGCGGCCGCCTCGATCGCCGCGTAGAGCTGCTGGGCAGCCTTCTGCGGGTCCGCGGAGGCGTCGTTGAAGAAGTTGGTCACCACGTCGAAGATGGCGCCCTGCACGTAGCTGGAGGCGGCCATGCTGTGAGCCATGCTCGGCACCAGGGTGCCGGCCGCGGAAGCCGCCTTGAAGTCCTTCATCGACTGCTGGGCGCAGGCGTCGAAGGGCGCCATGTCGGCGTCCAGGCGCACCGGGATGGAGCCCTTGGCCAGGTTGAAGTCCTTCTGGAACGCCGGGTCGAGCACCGCGCGGGCCAGGTCCTCCTGGGCCTTGCGGTTCTCGGCGTTGCTCAGTTTGAACATCACCAGGGAGTCGATGTTGTAGTCGAAGTCCTTCTGCGTGCCGGGGAACGGCAGGCACTGGTAGTCCTTGCCGGCGACCTTGCTGGCGGCGGTGAACTCGCTCTTGGCCCAGTCGCCCATGATCTGCATGCCGGCCTTGCCGTTGATGACCATGCTGGTGGCGACGTTCCACTCGCGGCCGGCGGCGTCGGCGTCGATGTAGCCGCGCAGTTTCTTCAGCGCGGTGAACACCTCGACCATCTGCGGCCCGGTGAGGGTCGCCTTGTCCTGCTCGACGAAGGCCTTGCGGTAGCCTTCGGGGCCCATCTTGCTGAGCACCAGGTTCTCGAACAGGGTGCCGTCCTGCCAGGGCTGGCTGCCATGGGCCAGGGCCACGAAGCCGGCGGCCTTGAGCTTGTCGGCGGCGGCGAAGAATTCGTCGAGGGTGGTCGGTGGGGTGGCGCCGGCCTTCTTGAACACGTCCGGGTTGATGTACAGCCAGTTCACCCGGTGCACGTTGACCGGCACGGCGACGTAGTCGCCCTGGTACTTCATGACCTGCGCCACCTGCGGCGGCAGCAACTGGTCCCACTTGCCCTCGGCGGCGACCTGGTTGAGGTCGGCGAGCAGGCCGAGCTGGCCCCACTCCTGGATGTCCGGCCCCTTGATCTGCGCGGCGGCCGGCGGGTTGCCGGACACGGCGCGGGTCTTCAGCACGGTCATGGCGGCCTCGCCACCGCCACCGGCGACGGCGAAATCCTTCCAGGTGTGTCCCTTGGCCTGGACCAGCTTCTTCAGGGTTTCCGCGGCGCGCGCTTCGCCGGGGGAAGTCCACCAGTGCAGGACTTCGACCTCGCCGGCGTGGGCCAGGGGGGAGAGACAGAAGGAAGAGAGACAGACAGCGACGGAAAGGCGGCGGAGCGCATTCATGGAGGAAGACCTGTTCTTGTTATTCGGGGCAAGTCTGCGCTTGCGGTAGTCCGAGTCTATCCAAGGCATTTCCTGCTCCGGGTAACGAAGCGATCTTGGATTGTCACGAGGTGGTGACATTGGGGGTCCTTGTCGGGGTTGTGGTGTGAGGGTTGAAGAGCCAAGAGCCCCTCTCCCCAGCCCTCTCCCGCAAGCGGGAGAGGGAGCCGTTCGGTGTCAGGCGGCATCATGGAGTTAGCCGGCGGTATTTGGTTTGAGGATGACTCTTGACCTGTCGCCGCTCAGGACAAGCCCCCTCTCCCTTCAGGGAGAGGGCTGCGGACTCGAATCGAGCGCCAGGCGTATCGCCTCGAGCACCGAATCCATCCTCAACAGCACGTCATGGTTCCAGAACCGTAGCACCTGGAAACCCCTGGTGCAGAGCCAAGCGTCTCGCTCCAGGTCGGAAGCAGAGCCCAAGTGCTGGCTGCCGTCGAGTTCGATAACCAGCATGTGTTCAAGGCAGACGAAATCGACGATGTAGTGGCCTATGACTTTCTGGCGCCTGAATTTCAGGCCCATGAAGCGGTAGGCACGGAGTCGTTGCCACAGGGCGCGTTCAGCGTCGGTCTGGTCCTTGCGGAGTTGGCGGGAGAAGTCTAGGTATGAGGGGGACATCCTTGATCTCCTTTTCTTGTGAGATCAGGGAAGTTACTAAGCTCGGGTTGAAGAGCCCCTCTCCCCAGCCCTCTCCCTGAAGGGAGAGGGGGCTGTCCTCTGCAGGATGCGATTACGGAGTACGCCGGCAACATCGGAGTCGAATGGAAGAACACTCCTTACTCGACAACCAGCCTAGGTAAACGCAACGTCACCCGCAGCCCCCCTTCCCGCCTGTTCCGCAGACTCACCTCCCCGCCATGGGTATGCGCGATATTCCTCGCGATGCCCAAACCCAGCCCATACCCCTGCCCCCGCTGCGACAAGCGCACCCGCGGTTCGAACACCTGTTCCAGGCGCTGTTCCGGCACCCCGGGGCCCTCGTCGTCGACGTGCACGAGCAGCGCTTCGGTGCCGTCCTCGACGTGCAGTTGCGCGCGCTGGCCGTACTTCAGGGCGTTGTCCAGCAGGTTGCCGATGCAGCGGCGCAGGGCCAGGGGCTTGCCGGGATAGGGTTCGCCCGCCTCCCCTACCAGCTTCACGCGGCCGTCCGCCAGGTAGGGGCCGGCGACGTGCTGCAGCAACTGGTTGATGTCCACCGGCTCGATGTTCTCGTGGATGTCGGTGTCCTTCACGCACTGCAGGGCGCCCTTGACCAGCAGTTCAAGCTCGTCGAGGTCCTGGTTCAGCTTGGCGCGCTGCGGCTCGTCTTCCAGCAGTTCGACGCGCAGGCGCAGGCGGGTGATGGGGGTGCGCAGGTCGTGGGAGATGGCGCTGAACAGCTGGCCGCGCTCGCTGAGGTAGCGGTCGATGCTCTCGCGCATGGTGTTGAAGGCGCGGCTGACCTCCACCAGCTCGCGGGCGCCGCGCTCTTCCAGCGGCGCCGCCGGGCTGCCCAGGGCCACTTCGCGGGCGGCGCGGGCCAGGCGTTTCAGCGGGCGGCTCTGCTGGTGCACCAGCAGGCCGGCGAACAGCAGCAGCAACAGGCTGGTCAGGCCGATGGAAAGGATCTGCTGCGGCTGCAGCGCCTCGGGTTCCAGGCTGACGTAGGGGGCCGGCATCAGGCTGGCGATGTAGAGCCATTCGTTCTCGCCGATGCGGATCTGCGTCACCAGCACCGGCGGGTTCACCGGCTCCAGGGTCAGCGCGTAGTGGGCCCAGGAGCGCGGCAACTCCTCCAGCTTCAACTGGCTGTTGAACAGGCGCAGGTCGTCCGGGGCGACGAATTCCACCTCCAGCTCCACGTCCCTGCCCAGCCTCTGGTGCAGCACGTCGCTGACGATATCCAGCACCGCCTGTTTGTTCGGCGTGTCCGGCAGGCTCTGCATCTGCAGCGGGCGCTCGTTGAGCGAGACGAAGAAGCGCGTGCCGCCCATGCTGCGCAGCTGGTCCAGCACCAGCGGGCGGTAGCCGATGGGCAGCGAGCGGAAGTAGCTGACGCTGGCGGCCATGGAATAGGCCAGGCTGCGCGAGCTGGTGAGCAGGCCCTCGCGCTGGCTGGAGCGCAGGTGCGAGAGCCAGAACAGGCTGGACAGGCCCTGGGCGACGAGGATCGCCAGCAGCGTCAGCAGCAGCATGCGCCCCAGCAGCGAGCGCGGGACGAGCGACCAGCGCCGCCGTTCAGCCATTGCCCAGCCGATGCGGGCGGACCTGGGCCGCCAGCAGGTAGCCGCTGCCGCGCACGGTCTGGATCAGCCGCGGCGCCTTGCCGGTGTCGCGCAGGCGCTGGCGCAGGCGGCTCACCGCCATGTCGACGATGCGCTCCAGCGGCCCGACCTCGCGGCCGCGGGTGGCGTTGCCGATGGTGTCGCGGTCGAGGATCTGTTGCGGGTGGTCGAGGAACAGCTTGAGCAGGGCGAAGTCGGCGCCGCTGAGGAAGAACTCCTCGCCGTCCTCGTGGAACAGCCGGTGGCTGACCGTGTCCAGGCGCCAGTCGTCGAAGGCCAGCACCTCGCCGCCGCGCACCTGGGTGAACTGCGCGCGGCGCAGCAGGGCCTTGATCCGCGCCAGCAGCTCGCGCGGGCTGAAGGGCTTGCCCAGGTAGTCGTCGGCGCCCAGTTCCAGGCCGATCACCCGGTCGGCCTCGTCGGAGCTGGCGGTGAGCATGATCACCGGCATGCAGGCCAAGCGCTGGTGCGAGCGGATCCAGCGGCACAGGCTGAAACCGTCCTCGTCGGGCAGCATCACGTCGAGGATCGCCAGGGCGGCCTCCTCCTCCAGCAGCGCCTGGCGGAAGGCCGTGCCGTCGGCGGCGCTGCGCACCTGGAAGCCGGCGCGGCTCAGGTAGGCCTCCAGCAGCTCGCGGATTTCCTGGTCGTCATCCACCAGCAGGATGGATTTGGCGGGTGCGTTCACGGGGCATCCCTTGTCGTTGTTCTGGTTGTTGCCGTTGCTCGTTCAGGCTTTTGCCAGCAGCGCCTGCTCCAGGGCCACGCCGGCGCCGAACAGGCCCGGGTGGCTGGCGGTCATCACCCACACCGGCACGCGGCTCAGGTAGGGGCCGCTGGTCTTGCCGCGGGCGCAGAAGGCGTCGGCGAAGCCGCTGCGCTGAAAGCGTTCGAGGAAGCGCGGGACTATCCCGCCGGTGATGTACACGCCGCCCAGGGCGCCAACCGTCATCACCGCGTTGCCGGCGACCCGCGCCAGCCACACGAAGAAATGCTCCAGCACCGCGTCGCAGTAAGCGTCGCCGGCCAGGGCGCGCTCGCCGATCTGCGCCGCGGACAGCGCCAGCGGCTCGATGCCGTCGACCTTGCAGCTGGCCTGGTAGATGTTTTCCAGGCCGCTGCCGGAGAGAGCGCGCTCGGCCGAAACGTGGCCGTACTTCTCGCGCAGTTGCTGCCAGATGGCGAAGTCGCGCTCGCCGGTCACCGGCAGGTCGACGTGGCCACCCTCGCAGGGCAGCACGTCCCAGCCGCCACCGGGCGTCGGCACCAGGCTGCCGACGCCCAGGCCGGTGCCGGGGCCGATGATCAGCTTGGCGCGGCCCGGCAGGGCCTCGCCGGCGCGCACCTGCACCAGGTCCTCGTCACCCAGGCGCGAGGCGGCCCAGGCCATGGTGCTGAAGTCGTTGACCAGCAGCAGGTGGCTCAGGCCCAGCTCGGCGCGGAAGGCGTCGCGCCTGATGACCCAATGGTTGTTGGTGAAGCGGAAGTCCGCCTCGCCCACCGGGCCGGCGCAGGCCAGGCAGACGCTGTGGATGGCGCCGAGCGGCTGGCCGACGCGCTGCAGGTATTCGCGCACGGCGTCTTCCGGGCGCGGGTAGTCGGCGCAGGCCAGCACTTCGATGGCCTCCAGGCGCTGCTCGCGCCAGAGGGCGAAGCGGGCGTTGGTCCCGCCGATGTCGCCGACCAGCGCGATGCCGGCCGGTGCTTGGGGTTTATTGTTGGAATTCATCGCAAGCTCGGGCAGCTGAAAGGTTTGAGCGGACTCCAGGAGGCGAATGCTCCGCCAAGCATGGCCCCTACCGCAAGCGCTCCAGCTCGGCGGTGAAGGCGCAGGCGCCCTGCTCCGCGGAACTGAACGACTGGCGCATGAAGGCGAACAGCTCGCGGCCCATGCCGCTGCCGTCGTCCTCGGGCAGCGGCGCCAGCGGGCGGGCCTGCCACTCGGCGGCATCGACCAGCACGCGCAGCTCGCCGGTGGTGCCGTCCACCCGCACCAGGTCGCCGTCGCGCAGGCGCGCCAGCGGGCCGCCGGCACTGGCTTCCGGGGACAGGTGGATGGCCGCCGGCACCTTGCCGGAGGCGCCGGACATGCGCCCGTCGGTGACCAGCGCCACCTTGAAGCCACGGTCCTGCAGCACGCCCAGGAAGGGCGTGAGCTTGTGCAGCTCGGGCATGCCGTTGAAGCGCGGGCCCTGGAAGCGCACCACGGCGACCAGGTCGCGCTCCAGCTCGCCGGCCTTGAAGGCCGCGGCCAGGCTGGCCTGGTCGTGGAAGATGCGTACCGGCGCCTCGACCACCTGGTGCTCGGGGGCCACCGCGGAGACCTTCATCACGCCGCGGCCGAGGTTGCCCTCCATCAGGCGCAGGCCGCCCTCGGCGGAGAACGGGCGCGACAGCGGGCGCAGGATGTCCTCGTCCAGGCTGTCGGCCGGGCCTTCGCGCCAGACCAGCTTGCCACCGTCGAGGAAGGGCTCCTGCAGGTAGCGGCGCAGGCCCTTGCCGACCACGGTCTGCACGTCTTCGTGGAGCAGCCCGCCGTCGAGCAGCTGGCGGATCAGGAAGGACATGCCGCCGGCGGCCTGGAAGTGGTTGATGTCGGCCTGGCCATTGGGGTAGATGCGCGCCAGCAGCGGCACCACTTCCGACAGCTCGGCCATGTCCTGCCAGGTCAGCTGGATGCCGGCGGCCTGGGCGATGGCCAGCAGGTGCAGGGTGTGGTTGGTGGAACCGCCGGTGGCCAGCAGGGCCACCACCGAGTTGACGATGGCGCGCTCGTCGATGACCTCGGCCATGGGCACGTACTGGCCATTCTCCGGGGCCAGGCGGCTGGCCTGGCGCGCGGCCTCGCGGGTCAGCTCGTCGCGCAGCGGGGTGTTCGGGTTGATGAAGGAAGCGCCCGGCAGGTGCAGGCCCATCACTTCCACCAGCAGTTGGTTGGTGTTGGCGGTGCCGTAGAAGGTGCAGGTGCCCGGCGCGTGGTAGGAGGCCATCTCCGAGGCCAGCAGTTCGTCGCGGGTGGCCTTGCCTTCGGCGTAGAGCTGGCGCACCGCGGCCTTCTGCTTGTTGGAGATGCCGGTGGGCATGGGCCCGGCGGGGACGAACACCACCGGCAGGTGGCCGAAGCGCAGCGCGCCGATCAGCAGGCCGGGGACGATCTTGTCGCACACGCCCAGGCACAGCGCGGCGTCGAACATGTTGTGGGACAGGGCGATGGCGGTGCCCATGGCGATCACGTCGCGGCTGGCCAGGGACAGTTCCATGCCCGGCTCGCCCTGGGTCACGCCATCGCACATGGCCGGCACGCCGCCGGCGAACTGGCCCACCGAGCCGATCTCGCGCAGCGCGTCCTTGATCAGCGCCGGGAAGCGCTCCAGCGGCTGGTGCGCCGAGAGCATATCGTTATAGGCAGAGACGATGCCGACGTTGGCCTGGTTCATCAGGCGCAGGGCCTGCTTGTCGTGCTCGCCGCAAGCGGCCACGCCGTGGGCCAGGTTGCCGCAGGGCAGCGTGCCACGATGCGGGCCCTTGGTGGCGGCGGCCTTGACCATGGCGAGGTAGCGCTGGCGGGTGGCGGCGCTGCGTTCCTGGATGCGACGGGTGACTTCGAGCACGCGCGGGTGCATGGCAGCATTCTCCTGCAGACTAACGATTGTTGTTTTTACAACATAATCATCGGTTAAAGGATATTTACTTTTGTTTGACGAAAAAATTTAATGGTTTTTACCACAAAAACACAAAAGAGACGACCTCCATGACCATTCGCCTGGCGATCAACGGGTTCGGCCGCATCGGCCGCACCGTCCTCCGCGCCCTTTATACTGCCGACTACCGCCAACAGCTCGAAGTGGTGGCCATCAACGACCTCGGCGACGCCGCCATCAACGCCCACCTGCTGCAGTACGACAGCGTCCACGGGCGCTTCCCCGGGCAGGTCGAGCACGACGACGACAGCCTCACGGTGAACGGCGACCGCATCGCCGTCACCGCCCTGCGCGACCCGGCGCAGTTGCCCTGGAAAGGTTTGGACGTCGATATCGTCCTGGAGTGCAGCGGACATTTCACCCAGCGCGACAAGGCCGCCGCGCACCTGGCTGCCGGGGCGCGCAAGGTGATCATTTCGGCGCCAGGGGCCGGCGTCGACGCCACCATCGTCCATGGCGTCAACCACGAGCTGCTGCGCGCCTCGCACCAGGTCATCTCCAACGCCTCCTGCACCACCAACTGCCTGGCCCCGGTGGCCCAGGTGCTGCACCGCGAGCTGGGCATCGAGCAGGGCCTGATGACCACCATACACGCCTACACCAACGACCAGAGCCTGTCCGACGTGTACCACGGCGATGTCTACCGCGCCCGCTCGGCCACCCAGTCGATGATCCCCACCCGCACCGGCGCCGCCGAGGCGGTGGGCCTGGTACTGCCGGAGCTGGCCGGCAAGCTCACGGGCCTGGCGGTGCGGGTGCCGGTGATCAACGTCTCGCTGGTGGACCTGACCCTGCAGGTCGCCCGCGACACCACGGTCGAGGAGGTCAACCAGTTGTTCAGGATAGCCAGCCAGGGCTCGCGCATCCTCGGCTACAACAGCCAGCCGCTGGTGTCGGTGGACTTCAACCACGACCCGCGCTCGGCCATCTTCGACGCCAACCACACCAAGGTCAGCGGCCGGCTGCTGAAGGTGATGGCCTGGTACGACAACGAATGGGGCTTCTCCAACCGCATGCTGGACAACGCCCTGGCGCTGTGGCGCGCGCCGGCCTGAAGCAGGCCGGCGATATAGGCGGCAGGGCCTTGCACCCTGCCGCCACGGGGCTCAGGCGAAGAACTCCACCTCGCCGCCGCTCAGGTGGTAGAGCGCTCCGGCCAGCTTGATCCGCCCTTCCTGCTCCAGTTTGGCCAGCACCGGGCTGCCCTGGCGGATGCGTTCCAACCCCAGGCGCACGTGGGTGCGCGCCACGGCATCGACGAACCCGGCATCCTTCGCGCTGCGCTCGCCGCCGTACTCGGTGGCCGCCACCGCCGGTTCGAGCTTCTTCAGCAGGCCGCTCAGGTGCCCCAGCCGCGCCCCGTCGATGGCGCCCTTGATCGCCCCGCAGCCGGTATGGCCCATGACCAGCACCAGCTTGGCGCCGGCCACCGCGCAGGAGAACTCCAGGCTGCCGAGCAGGTCGTCGTTGACCACGTTGCCGGCCACCCGGGCGTTGAAGGTGTCGGCGATGCCGAGGTCGAAGAGGATTTCCGCCGGCGCGCGGGAGTCGATGCAGCTGAGGATCACCGCCGCCGGGTACTGGCCGTCGCGGCTGGCGCGCTTCTGCGCCAGGTAGTCATGCCGCAGCGTCTCGCCGCTGCGGAAGCGCTGGTTGCCCTGGCGCAGGCGCTCGATGACCTGGTCGGGCGTCAGGGCATCGCGCTCGGCCTTGCCCAGGGCGGCAGCGTAGGCCTGGCCCGGCGCGCCCAGCCAGCCGGCGGCGCCGGCCAGGCCGAGGGCCGCGAGCCCGGCACCGCCCTTGAGCAGCGACCTGCGCCGGGGGTTGTCGGGGCTGCAATGCACGCAATGGCAGGGGTCTTTCATGGAGATCACCTTGGACGTCGTTGGAAGTGGCACCACTTAACGACGACGCCAGGCCGCCCAGAAGACCCCGGAATCCGCGAAAGCCGTCGGAGGCTTCCCAACTGCATCCCATTCGTAGTGCGCATAACGCCTACGGCTCCAGGAAGCACGGATGTAGGAGCGGGCCCTGCCCGCGAATCGCGCGCAGGGCGCGCTCCTACAGATGGGGCAGCGGTGGTGGGGTAGGACTCCGTCCGCGATTGGACCCACCGCCCACGCCGGACGCCCCGGTGGCGCGGCCCACGGCGGATAACCGCGAACGGTTATGCGCCCTACGATGGGCGCGAATCGCAAACGAATGGTGCCGGGGAAGCACGGCCGTAGGAGCGGACTCCGTCCGCGATTGGCCTAACGGAACTTGCGCCGGCCCCGCGCCTCCAGCACCAGCAGGCGCATGTCGGCCTCGGCCAGCACGGCCTGGCGTTCGGGCTTGTCCAGCTTCTTCCAGGCCTTGACCTCGGCGCGGCTGCGCCCGCAGCCGCGGCAGATGCCGTCGTCGAACTCGCAGACCTTGATGCAGGGATCTTTCACATGGCCTCCCGATGCGCCTGGCACACCTCCACCATGGCGGTGCGCCGGGCCTACTTGAAGGCACAGGCGACGAAAGGTCCAACGCAGAAAAGGCATCGCCCCGATTGGCCGGGCCAATCGGGGCGATGCCGTGGGCGGAATGCCGGCTCAGAGCAGGGTGAACTGGCTTTCCTTCACGTCATCCGAGTCCAGGCCGATCATCACCTTGAACTCGCCCGGCTCCGAGGCGTAGCGCAGGTTGCTGTCGTAGAAGCGCAGGTCTTCCTCGCGGATCGGGAATTCCACCACCCTCGACTCGCCCGGCTGCAGCATGACCTTGCGGAAGCCCTTGAGCTCCTTGACCGGGCGGCTGATGGAGGCCACCTCGTCGCGCAGGTACAGCTGCACCACGGTCTCGCCGGCGCGCTTGCCGGTGTTCTTCACCGTCACCCGCGCCTTGAGGGTGTCGCCCTTGTGCAGCCTGGTGCTGGACAGTTGCACGTCGGAAACGCTGAAGCGGGTGTAGCTCAGGCCGTAGCCGAAGGGGTACAGCGGGCCGTTCTGCGAGTCGAAGTAGCGCGAGGTGTACTTGTTCGGGTGCTCGTGGTCGAACGGGCGGCCGGTGTTGAGGTGGTTGTAGTAGATCGGGATCTGCCCCACCGAGCGCGGGAAGGTCATCGGCAGCTTGCCCGAGGGGTTGTAGTCGCCGAACAGCACGTCGGCGATGGCGTTGCCGCCCTCGGTGCCGCTGAACCAGGTCTCCAGCACCGCGTCGGCATTCGCGGCTTCCCAGCGCAGGTCCAGCGGGCGGCCGTTCATCAGCACCAGCACCAGCGGCTTGCCGGTGGCCTTCAGCGCCTTGAGCAGGTCGTACTGGCTCTGGGCGATGTGCAGGTTGGTCTTGCTCGACGCCTCGTGGGCCATGCCCTGGGCCTCGCCGACCGCCGCCACTATCACGTCGGCCTGCTTCGCCTTGGCCACCGCCTCGTCGATCATCTCCTGCGGGCTGCGCGGGTCGATCTTCACGTCCTCGTTGTACTCGTTGAGGTACTTGATGATCTCTTCGTCGTTGGTGACGTTGGCGCCCTTGGCGTAGAGCAGCGCGGCCTTGCCGCGGGTGGCATGGCCCATGCCCTCGAGCAGGGTCACCGCCTGGAAGGCCTTGCCGGCGGCGGACCAGCTGCCCATCACGTCGCGCTTGCTGTCGGCCAGCGGGCCGATCAGGGCGATGGTGCCGCTGCGCTTGAGCGGCAGCACGTCGCCCTGGTTCTTCAGCAGCACCATGCCGCGGCGCGCCACCTCGCGGGCCTCGGCGCGGTGCAGGCGGCTCTCGGCGTCGGTGTCGACCGGGTCGGCGCCCTGCAGGTAGCGGTACGGGTCCTTGAACAGGCCCATGTCCCACTTGGCCGCCAGCACGTCGCGGCAGGCGCGGTCGATGTCGGCCTGGGTGATGGCGCCGGCCTTGAGCAGCACCGGCAGTTCCTTGCCGTAGAGGTCGTCGTTCATGTTCATCTCGACGCCCGCGGTCATCGCCAGGCGCGCGGCCTCGCGCGGCTCGCCGGCGACGCCGTGCTTGATCAGCTCCATGACCGCGCCATGGTCGCTGAGCAGCACGCCCTTGTAGCCCCACTGCTTGCGCAGCACGTCCTGCAGCAGCCACTTGTTGGCGGTGGCCGGCACGCCGTTGACGCTGTTCAGCGACACCATCACCGCGCCGGCGCCGGCGTCGATGGCCGCGCGGTACGGCGGCAGGTAGTCCTGGAACATGCGCGGCAGGCTCATGTCCACGGTGTTGTAGTCGCGGCCGCCCTCGCCCGCGCCGTACAGGGCGAAGTGCTTGACCCCGGCCATGATGGTGCCCGGCTGGTCCAGGCCCTTGCCCTGGTAGGCGCGGACCACGGTCTCGGCGATGCGGCTGACCAGGTAGGTGTCCTCGCCGAAGCCTTCGGACATGCGGCCCCAGCGCGGGTCGCGGGCGATGTCGACGGTGGGCGAGTAGGTCAGGTTGAGGCCGTCGGCGCTGGCCTCCAGGGCGGCGATGCGCGCGCTGCTGGCGATGGCGTCCAGGTCCCAACTGGAAGCCAGGCCCAGGCCGATGGGGAACACGGTGCGGTGGCCGTGGACCACGTCATAGGCGAAGAACAGCGGGATCTTCAGGCGGCTGCGCATGGCCGCGTCCTGCAGGTCGCGGATGCCGGGGCGGACCACGGTGTTGAAGATGGCGCCGGTGGTGCCGGCCTTGATCTCTTCCAGCAGCACCGGCTTGGGATGGTCGGGGCCGACGCTGACCAGGCGCAGCTGGCCGATCTTCTCTTCCTGCGTCATCTGCTGCATCAGTTGGCTGATGAAGGCGTCCTTGGACTGCCCCGGCAGCGGAACCGCCGGCCCCTCGGCGGCGAGCAGGGAAATGCTGTTCAGCCCCAGCAGCAGGCCGAGGCAGAGTTGGGTTTTTCTCATTGTGCGCACTCAGCCGCTCGGGCCGGGGCGCCGGTCGACTGTTGAATGTTGGAAGATTCGATGACTGCCATGCACGGGCCGATTCCGGCGGTTCCCCCAGGTGCTACCACCGGCGCCCGTGCGGCGCGGCACATAAGGTCGTCCCGCGCGCGGCGGAAGTCAACGGTTGAACGCTTTCAGGGGCGCTGCCCCGACTTTCGGACGCGCGGATCAGGGGTCGCGTTCCCTGGCCATGGCCTCGAGTTCCTCGCGCATGGCCTCGGCCAGGGCGCGCTCCTCGTCGTATTCCTCGGCCTCGGGCGCCGGCACGGCGGGCTCTGCGGCGGGTTCCGGGGCTGCCTCGACGGCATCGTCGGGCGCTGTCGGCAAGGCTTCTTCGGCCTCCTCCTGGTCGTTCGCAGCCTCGTCTTCGGCGACCGGCGGCGGTTCGATCAGGTCGTCGAAGTCGGTCTTCAGCCCCTGCTCCATCTCGTCCAGCTCGGCCAGCAGGCTGCGGAAGCTGGTTTCCTCGGGCTTCTCCTCCGGCGGCGCGGCTTCCGGCTCTTCGCCGGCTTCGCGCAGCGCCTGGTCGGCCAGGGCCTGGATCGACGCCGGCACGTAGTCCTCGTCGAGGATCGGGCTGGGCAGGTTGACCGGCACCAGTTGCACGTCCTCCGGCTCGGCCTCCATCTCGCGCAGCTCGGCCAGCGGCGGCAGCTCTTCCAGGCTCTTGAGGTTGAAGTAGTCGAGGAAGGCGCGGGTGGTGGCGAGCATCGCCGGGCGCCCCGGCACCTCGCGGTAGCCGACGATGCGGATCCACTCGCGCTCCATCAGCGTCTTGATGATCTGGGTGTTCACCGCCACGCCGCGGATTTCCTCGATCTCGCCGCGGGTGATGGGCTGGCGGTAGGCGATCAGCGCCAGGGTTTCCAGCAGCGCGCGGGAATAGCGCTGCGGGCGCTCCTCCCACAGCCGGCCGACCCAGGGCGAGAGCGGCTCGCGGATCTGCAGGCGGTAGCCGGTGGCCACTTCCTTGAGTTCGAAGGCACGCCCGGCGCAGGACAGCGTCAGGATCGCCAGGGCATCGCGCAGTTGCTGCGGCTCCGGGCGCTCGGCCTCCTCGAACAGCTCGCCCAGGCGCTCCAGCGACAGCGGCCGGCCCGAGGCCAGCAGGATGCCTTCGAGCAGGGTCGCCAGTTCGTGGGGGTCGGAGAGGTTCATCGGGTCGCTCGGTTCGGGTTGCGGGAATCGCCGGTCTGGCGGGAAAACTACTCAATGCGCGGCGCCAGGGCAACGCCGGCGGCTCAGAGCGGCTCTTCGTCGAAGTCCTCGGCGCCCGCCGTCTCGTCGAAACCGCCCTCCTCGAAGGTCGGCTCCGGCGCCGGCGCCTCGACCGGCTCGAAGACGCCCTCGTCGCCCTCTTCCAGCACCTCGACCGGCGCCGCGCCCTCCTCCGCCTCGATCCGGGCGCGCACGTGGATGGGCGCGAAGGCCTGGTTCTGCACCAGCTCCACCAGTTGCTCCTTGACCAGCTCCAGCACAGCCATGAAAGTCACCACCACGCCCAGGCGGCCCTCCTCGATGCGGAACAGCTCGATGAAGGGCACGAAACCGGCGTCCTTCAGGCGTTCGAGGATCTCGCTCATGCGCTCGCGGGTGGAGAGCATCTCGCGGGTCACCTGGTGGCTCTCGAACAGGTCGGCGCGGCGCAGCACCTCGGCCATGCACAGCATCAGCTCCTGCATGTCCACCTGGGGCAGCAGCTTGCGCGCCTTGGCCTCCGGCGCCGCCACCGTCGGCACCACGTAGTCGCGGCCCTGGCGCGGCAGGTTGTCGAGGTCCTCGGCGGCCTGCTTGAAGCGTTCGTATTCCTGCAGGCGGCGGATCAGCTCGGCGCGCGGGTCTTCCTCGTCCTCCTCGGCCTCGGCCGAGCGCGGCAGCAGCATGCGCGACTTGATCTCGGCGAGCATGGCGGCCATCACCAGGTATTCGGCGGCCAGTTCCAGGCGCACCGACTTCATCAACTCGACGTAGCTCATGTACTGGCGGGTGATTTCCGCCACCGGGATGTCGAGGACGTCGATGTTCTGCTTGCGGATCAGGTACAGCAGCAGGTCGAGCGGGCCCTCGAAGGCTTCGAGGAAGACCTCCAGGGCGTCCGGCGGGATGTACAGGTCCTGGGGCAGCTCGGTGACCGCCTCGCCATAGACGAGCGCCAGCTGCACCGGTTCGCGGTACTCGGCGGGGCTGGGAGGGGTTTGCGGCTCGTTCAGGTCGCTCATCGGCCTCTCGTCGGGCGGGGCGGGCTCAAGGCGGCATTATCCCTGCTTTTCACCGGCGATGGTGAGGGAATTGGACGGAAAGGCGCCCACCCGCGATATCCCTGTAGGAGCGCGCCCTGCGCGCGAATCGCGGACGGAGTCCGCTCCTACGGTCTGCCGGGCGGCACGGTATTCCTCCCCCGGAGCGGACCTTGTCCGCGATAGCCGGAACCACCCACGCCATTCCCCTGTAGGAGCGAGCTTGCTCGCGAACCGCATGGCACCGCGTTTGTTCGCGAGTAAGCTCGCTCCTACGAAAAGCCATGCTCGCCTGCAACGCAGGGTTTGTCCGCAATGCCGGGCAACCTAGCGGTACACCAGCCCCATGGCCTGGCGCACTTCCACCAGGGTCTCCCGCGCCGCCTCGCGGGCGTGTTCGGCGCCCTCGGCGAGGATGCTGCGCACCAGCTCGGGGTTGTCCTCGTAGTCCTGGGCGCGCTCGCGGATCGGCGCCAGTTCCTGGTTGATCGACTCGATCAGCGGGCGCTTGCAGTCCAGGCAGCCGATGCCGGCGCTGCGGCAGCCTTCCTGCACCCACTGGCGGCAGGCGTCGTCGGAGTAGATCAGGTGCCACTGCCACACCGGGCAGCGCTGCGGGTCGCCCGGGTCGTTGCGCCGCACCCGCGCCGGGTCGGTGGGCATGCGCGCGATCTTCTCCTCCACCTCCGCCGGGCTCTCGCGCAGGCCGATGGTGTTGTCGTGGGACCTGGACATCTTCTGCCCGTCCAGCCCGGGCATGCGCACGCTGCTGCCGACCAGCGTCTGCGGCTCGGGCAGCAGCACCCGGCTGTTGCCTTCCAGGTAGCCGAGCAGCCGCTCGCGGTCGCCGAGGGTCAGGTTCTGCTGCTCCTTGAGCAGCGCCCGCGCGGTTTCCAGGGCATCCTCGTCGCCCTGTTCCTGCCAGGCCTTGCGCAGGCTGTTGTAGAGCCTGGAGGCCTTCTTGCCCAGGCGCGTGACGGCGGCCTGGGCCTTGTCCTCGAAGTCCACCTCGCCGCCGTACAGGTGGTTGAAGCGCCGCGCCACCTCGCGGGCGAACTCGACGTGGGCCAGCTGGTCCGAGCCCACCGGCACCAGCCCGGCGCGGTAGACCAGGATGTCCGCCGCCTGCAGCAGCGGGTAGCCGAGGAAGCCGTAGGTCGACAGGTCCTTGTGGCCGAGCTTTTCCTGCAGCTCCTTGTAGGTCGGCACCCGCTCCAGCCAGGGCAGCGGGCAGATCATCGACAGCAGCAGGTGCAACTCGGCGTGCTCGGGCACCTGGGACTGGATGAACAGGGTCGCGGCGCTGGGGCTGACGCCCACCGCCAGCCAGTCCACGGCCATGTCGCGGACATGCTGGCGGATCTGCCCGACGTCGTCGTACTCGGTGGTCAGGGCGTGCCAGTCGACGATGGAGAAGAAGCATTCGTACTCGTGCTGCAGACGCGCCCAGTTCCGCAGCACGCCGTGCAGGTGGCCCAGGTGCAGGCGCCCGGTGGGACGCATGCCGGACAGCACACGGCGCTGGGATTCGACCTTGCTCAAGCGCGGGACCTCGGACGGACAGTCAAGGGCGGCAGTATGGAGGCGCGTTTCAGGCGTAGGCCTCGAAGGGGGCCGGGTCGCCGCAACCGACGCGCACCACCTCCGGCTCCTCGCCGGTGAGGTTGATCACGGTGGAAGCCTCGACGCCGCCGTGGCCGCCGTCCAGCACCAGGTCCACCTGGTGCTCCAGCGCACTGCGCATTTCATAGGGGTCGCTCAGCGGCTCGCTCTCGCCGGGCAGGATCAGGCTCACGCTCATCAGCGGCTCGCCCAGTTCCTGCAGCAGCGCCTGGGCGATCGGGCAGGCCGGCACGCGCAGGCCGATGGTGCGGCGCTTGGGGTGCAGCAGCATGCGCGGCACCTCGCGGGTGGCGTCGAGGATGAAGGTGTAGGGCCCGGGCGTGTGGGCCTTGAGCAGGCGGAACAGGCGGGTGTCGACCTTGGCGTACAGGCCCAGCTCGGACAGGTCGCGGCACACCAGGGTGAAGTTGTGCTTGTCGTCGAGCTTGCGCAGCCGGCGGATGCGCTCCACCGCGCCCTTCTCGCCCAGGCGGCAGCCCAGGGCGTAGGAGGAGTCGGTGGGATAGGCGATCACCCCGCCCTGGCGGACGATTTCCACCGCCTGCTTGATCAGCCGCGGCTGGGGGTTTTCCGGGTGGACCTGGAAGAACTGACTCATGAAATCTCCTCGAGGGCCCGTGCGGCGCCGGCGAAGCGCGTCCACAAGGGCGGAAGGTCGTCCGGCACGGGCCGGTACAGGCCCAGCTCCGACCAGTCGCTGGGGCCGTGGAAATCGCTGCCGGCGCTGACCAGCAGGCCGAATTCGCGGGCCAGGATGCTCAGCACGCCGACCTGCTCGGCCGGCTGCAGGCCGTTGACCACTTCGATGGCGTGG
The DNA here is from genome assembly GCF_900187975.1 of Pseudomonas delhiensis. Classification (GTDB taxonomy): domain Bacteria; phylum Pseudomonadota; class Gammaproteobacteria; order Pseudomonadales; family Pseudomonadaceae; genus Pseudomonas; species Pseudomonas delhiensis. The sequence goes on from NZ_FZPC01000012.1 coordinate 20,191, forward strand.
CCGCCGGCGTCGATGAAGTCGGCGATCAGCTTGCGCCGCTTGGTGCGGGTGAAATCGTACTGGTAGGGGTGCGCCAGGCTGACCCAGGCGCCGGCCGCGCGCAGGGTGCCGACCGCCTCGGCCAGGCTCGGCCAGTGCTGCTTGACGTCGCCCAGCTTGCCGGCGCCCAGCCACTTGCGGAAGGCCTCGGCGCGCTCGGCGACATGGCCGGCGCGCACCAGGAACTCGGCGAAGTGCGGCCGCGCCGGGGCGTTGCCGCTGTCGCCCAGCTCGCGCTGGATGGCCCGCGCGCCCTCGAAGGCGCCGGGCATGCCCTTGGCCTCCAGGCGCCGGCCGATCTCCTCGGCGCGCGCCCAGCGCCCGCGGTGCAGCGCGTCGAGGGCGCGAACCAGCGGCTCGGCGTCGCTGTCGAAGGCATAACCCAGGACGTGGATGGTCGCCCCGCCCCAGGTGCAGGACAGTTCCACGCCGTTGACCAGGGTCACCCCCAGCGCCTCGGCGGCGGCGCGCGCCTCGGGCAGACCCTCCAGGGTGTCGTGGTCGCTCAGGGCGAGCAGGCGCACGCCGCGCTGGTGCGCGCGGGCCACCACGGCGGCGGGCGGCAGTTGGCCGTCGGAGGCGGTGCTATGGCAATGCAGGTCGACACGCATGGGCATACCGGGACGGGTTTTACTTCTGTATAGACGCTGCGCGGCGGCGATTCACGGCAAGCCGGCGCAACGGCACGAGACGGGTGACTATTTCAGTTCTTCCGCAGGTTGGTATTATGCCGCCACAACTGGGCTCTGGCTGCCGTAATGAAGCAATTCATCGATTTCATCCCCCTCATCCTGTTCTTCATCGTCTACAAGCTGGACCCGCGCACGGTCGAACTCGCCGGACACTCCTTCAGCCTGGGCGGCATCTACAGCGCCACCGCGGTGCTGATCGCCTCCTCGGTGGTGGTCTACGGCGCCCTGCTGCTCAAGCAGCGCAAGCTGGACAAGGGCCAGTGGCTGACCCTGGCCGCCTGCCTGGTGTTCGGCGGCATGACCCTGGCGTTCCACAGCGAGACCTTCCTCAAGTGGAAGGCGCCGGTGGTGAACTGGCTGTTCGCCCTGGGCTTCCTCGGCAGCACCCTGGTGGGCGACCGCCGGCCGCTGATCCAGCGCATCATGGGCCACGCCGTGCAGCTGCCGGAGCCGATCTGGCAGCGCCTGAACCTGGCCTGGGTGCTGTTCTTCGTGTTCTGCGGCTGCATCCAGCTGTTCGTCGCCTTCACCTTCGAGCGTTTCTGGGTGGACTTCAAGGTCTTCGGCAGCCTGGGCATGACCCTGCTCTTCCTGATCGGCCAGGGCGTGTTCCTGGCCCGCCACATGCACGACGCCCCAACCGGCGAAAAGCCCAAGGACTGACATGCTCTACGCAATCATCGCCCGCGACATCACCGCCTCCCAAGAACGCCGCCTGGCCGCGCGCCCGGCGCACCTGGCCCGCCTCGAGCTGTTGAAGGACGAGGGCCGCCTGGTCCTGGCCGGGCCGCACCCGGCGATCGACAGCCCCGACCCGGGCGCTGCCGGCTTCACCGGCAGCCTGATCGTCGCCGAGTTCGAGTCGCTGGCCGCCGCCCAGGCCTGGGCCGATGCCGACCCGTACCGCGCCGCCGGCGTCTATGCCGAGGTCGTGGTCAAGCCGTTCAAGAAAGTCCTGCCGTAGACCGGCAAGCGGCGGCGCACGGACGGCGCCGCACGGCCAGGTGCTCAAGGCCCGGCCCCGCGACCGGACAGCGCCCGGACCGCGGTGCCCGGCGGCTCATCAGCGTACAAGGAGTTCCGATGTCCCGACGTCATCTGCTGCCCCTGCTGTTCTGCCTGAGCCTGCCGCTCGCCGCCCTCGGCGAGGAGCCCACCGCCACCCCCGGCGCCACCCCGGCCAGCGACGACCTCGCCCAGCTGCAACAGCGCCTGGACGAGAGCGAGAAGCTGCGCGCCGACCTCGCCGCCCAGCTGCAGGGGGCGGAAAGCGCCGTGGTGGGCCGCCTGCGCCAGGAAAACCAGCGCCTGAAGCTGCAACTGCGCGAGCTGCAGGCCCAACAACCGCCACGCCTGCTCAGCGACGAGCAGACCTGGTTCGCGACCGGGGGCGCCGTCGCCCTCGTCGCCTTCGTCCTCGGCGCCCTGAGCCGCGGCCGTCGCCGCCGGCGGCGTGAATGGATCAACTGAAAGAAGCCCGAGCAATGAGTGAGCTGCTGCTGATCGACGACGACCGTGAACTGTGCGAACTGCTGTGCACCTGGCTGACCCAGGAAGGCTTCAGCGTGCGTGCCAGCCACGATGGCGGCGCGGCCCGTAGCGCCCTGGCCAGCCGCACGCCGGACGCCGTGGTGCTGGACGTGATGCTGCCCGACGGCAGCGGCCTGGAGCTGCTCAAGCAATTGCGCAGCGAGCACCCCGACCTGCCGGTGCTGATGCTATCCGCCCGCGGCGAGCCGCTGGACCGCATCCTCGGCCTGGAGCTGGGCGCCGACGACTACCTGGCCAAGCCGTGCGATCCGCGCGAGCTGACCGCGCGCCTGCGCGCCGTGCTGCGGCGCAGCCACCCGGCCCAGCCCAGCGCCCAGGTCGACCTCGGCGACCTGAGCCTGAACCTGGCCCGCGGCGTGGCCAGCATCGGCGGCCAGGACGTCAGCCTGACGCTGTCCGAGAGCCGCATCCTCGAGGCGCTGCTGCGCCAGCCGGGCGAGCCGCTGGACAAGCAGGCCCTGGCGCAGATCGCCCTGGGCCGCAAGCTGACCCTCTACGACCGCAGCCTGGACATGCACGTGAGCAACCTGCGCAAGAAGCTCGGCGCGCACCCGGACGGGCGCCCGCGGATCCTCGCCCTGCGCGGGCGCGGTTACTTCTACGCGCCCTGAGCGGCAGGCCGGGAGCCCCGTCCCAGAGCGGTAGACGCAATCTTTACCGAAGCTTTACCCGGCCCTGACCGCCCTTGACCTTGCCATCCCTAGACTGGGCACATCCGGTTCAGAAACCGGTCCACGAAAGGAGAATATTCATGCGCAAGACCCTCACCGCCCTGATGCTCGCCGCCACCCTGCCGACCCTGGCCATGGCCGCCACCCCCGCCGCGACCGACACCCCGCCGCCGCCGCACATGATGGGCGACCACATGAAGGACGGCCACGGCCCGCGCGGCGGCTGGCACGGCCCCTTCAAGGCCCTGAACCTGAGCCCCGAGCAGCGCCAGCAGGTCGGCAAGCTGATGGGCGACTCGATGAAGAACCGCCACGACATCACCGAGAAGTACCTGAGCAAGCTGCCGGCGGCCGACCGCAAGGCCATGCAGGACGAGCTGAAGGCCAGTCACGACAAGACCCAGCAGGACATCCGCGCGCTGCTGACGCCCGAACAGCAGAAGAAGTTCGACGAGCTGAAGAAAGAGCGCGAGCAGCGCAAGGCCGAATGGACCGAGTTCCAGCAATGGAAAGCGCAGAAGGATGGCAAGACCAACTGATAGCGCCAGCCACGCGGGCGCCGGGCTCACCCCCGGCGCCTCGCCGTGCCCGCGCCCCTGACCCGAAACGGACATGCGACTGAACCGAAAGACCATGCGCTCGCTCTTCTGGCGAATCCTCGCCGCCTTCTGGCTCGCCCTGCTGCTGGTCGCCGGCCTGTCCATCCTGCTCGGCCGCGCGCTGAACCAGGACACCTGGATCATCGCCCGCTACCCCGGCATGCACGATCTCGCCAAGCAGTGGACCCAGCTCTACGAGAACCAGGGCCCCGCCGCCGCCCAGCAACTGCTGGAGCAACGCCGCCGCGACTACGACCTGTCGGTGCAGGTGCTCGACGAAAGCGGCCAGCGCCTGGTCGACGGCACCTACCTGCCGCGCCCGCCGCGGCGCAACCAGGAAGGCTTCGACCGCCGCAACCTGCCGCGCTTCCCCTGGCGCCAGCTCAGCCAGGAATACACCAGCACGGAGAGCGACCACACCTACCTGTTCATCTACCGCATTCCCCACGGCGCGCTGGAAGCCTGGCACCGCGGCAGCCTGCTGTGGCCGCTCAGCGCGCTGGGCATCGCCCTGGTGGTGCTGACCATCTTCAGCCTGCTGGTGACCCTCTCCATCACCCGCCCGCTCAACCGCCTGCGCCGCGCCGTGCACGACCTCGGGCAGACCGCCTACCAGCAGGACAGCCTGGCCCGCCTGGCCCACCGCGGCGACGAACTCGGCGTGCTGGCCCGCGACTTCAACCGCATGGGCGCCCGCCTGCAAAGCCTGATCGGCAGCCAGCGCCAGTTGCTGCGCGACGTCTCCCACGAACTGCGCTCGCCGCTGGCGCGCCTGCGCATCGCCCTGGCCCTGGCCGAGCGCGCCACGCCCGAACAGCGCGCCAGCATGTGGCCGCGCCTGGAGCAGGAATGCGACCGCCTGGAAGCGCTGATCGCCGAGATCCTCGCCCTCGCCCGCCTGGACGCCGAGCCCGGGCCGAGCAGCCGCGTCGAACTGCTGCCGCTGCTCGAACGCCTGCGCGAGGATGCCCAGTTGCTCGCCCCGGAACAGCACATCCAGCTGAAGGTGCCCACCGGCCTGGCCCTGGACGGCTGGCCCGACATGCTCGAACGGGCGCTGGACAACCTGCTGCGCAACGCCCTGCGCTTCAACCCGGCGGACAAGCCGCTCGAGGTGGATGCCGACAGCGACGGCGCGGTGCTGCGCGTGCGCGTGCGCGACCATGGCCCGGGGGCCGACGCCGAGCACCTGGCTCAACTGGGCGAGCCCTTCTTCCGCGCCCCCAACCAGGACAGCCCCGGCCACGGCCTGGGCCTGGCCATCGCCCGCCGCGCGGTGGAGCGCCATGCCGGCCGCCTGCGCCTGGCCAATCACCCCGACGGCGGTTTCGTCGCCACCCTGGAAATACCGCTGGCGCGCCACGCCGCCTGACCCCGGAGCCCGATCATGAGCCTTGCCGCCGAATACCTGCCCTCCCCCAGCCCGGCCCTGCCGCCGGCGGCCGCCAGCCTGCCGCGGGAGCGCCCGCGGGACGAGCCGCAGAGCCTGGTGCTGGCGGTGGAGCTGGGCCTGCTGGCGCAGCGCTGGCGGCGCCGCTGGCCGGAACTGCGCCTGAGCCTGCCGCGCGGCGGCACCTGGCCGTTGCACAGTTGGCCGCAGGCGCTGCACGAAGCCCTGGATGAAGTGCTGGACACCGCGGTGGAATGGCAGCAGGACGCCGCCATCGTGCTGGAACCGCGCCTGGAGCGCGGCCTGCTGCGCCTGGACCTCGGCGGCACCGACGCACAGGCCCGGCGCTGGCTGCCCCGGGCCCTGCGCGCCGCCCAGCGGTTGGCCGCCTGGCAGGGCGGCCGGCTGCTCTGGCGTGCCGGCGGGGCGCGCTGGAAAGTCCGCCTGAGCCTGCCGCTCAGCCCCGCCAGGCGCTGACGAAGGCCGCCGGGTCCAGCGGCGCCGGCTGGCGCAGCTCACCCATGGGCGTGCCCAGGTAGATGAAACCGACGATCCGCTCGTTGGCCGCCAGGCCCAGGCCCTGCCGCACCAGCGGGTCGAAAGCCATGGCGCCGGTGCGCCACATGGCCCCCAGCCCCTCGACGAACGCCGCCTGGACGATGCCGTAGGCGGCACAGCCGGCGGCCAGCATCTGCTCGATCTCCGGCACCTTGGGGTGCTCCTGCAGGCGCGCGATGGCCACCACCAGGGTCGGCGCGCGCAGCGGCATGGCGCGGGCCTTGGCCAGCGCCTCGGGGCTGGCGCCGGGTTGCTCGGCGCTCAGCGCGCGGGCGAACAGTTCACCCAGTTGCTGGCGTGCCTCGCCTTCCACCGTGAGGAAGCGCCACGGGCGCAGTTGCCCATGGTCCGGCGCGCGCAGGGCGACGCGGAACAGCCGCTCGAGCTGTCCGGCGCTGGGTGCCGGCTCGCCCAGGCGGGCATGGGATACACGGTTGACCAGCGCTTCGTAGGCCTCCATGGGCTACCTCCTGTACACACAAGGACGGCCATTGTAATCGCAAAGGCTTCTCATCTGTCTGCTGAGGTGCGATCAGGGTGCTGCGTATCCGTGTAGGAGCGAGCTTGCTCGCGAAGGGGGCTCATCGGCGAACGCTGGTGTTCGTCCTGAGAGCGCCCTCTCCCTAACCCTCTCCCTGAAGGGAGAGGGGACCGTTCGGTGCGTTTTGGCAGTCCTGAGTCAGCCGGCAATTCCGAAGGCCTCCGGCTGAAACCATTCCTTCTCTCGGCACGGACAAACCCCCTCTCCCTTCAGGGAGAGGGCTGGGGAGAGGGAGCGGAGTCAATCTGAAACACGGGAGTCGCCGGCAAGCGCCGTTCGCGAGCAAGCTCGCTCCTACAGGGAGTCCAGCGATGCGCCCATCGTCAAGCCACCCGCTCCGGCGACGGCGTGACGATCGGCTGCAGGGGTGGCATCAGCGGCGGCAGGCCGTAGGCCGCCCGGGCCGCGTCGCAGTTGGGGTTGTGCTGGCCGTCGAGCCAGGAGGCCTCGAATTCGCGGCAGGTGCTGGAGCGGTGCTCGTAGACCGTGCAGCGCACGCCGCAGCCGACCTCGCCGAGCAACCCCACGCAGCGCACCGGCCTGGCCTCGGTGCCACGCATGGCGGCGTGGTGCGGGCTGACCTGCACCACCAGTTCGTCGGGCACGCTGCCGCCGGCGGAACGGCACTCGCCCCAGTAGAAGGACACACGGAAATGCGCGCAGCAGGCGCCACAGTTCAAACACGGATTGTCGATGGACATGATGTGCGAATGCACCAGAAGAAACCGGCGAGCGCCGGCGGGCTGCGCAGGATTCTAGCGATTCCGCCGCCGTTGTGAAGAGCCCTCCGGCGCGCTGCGCATCGCGCCGAGGGCAGGTACAATGGAGGGTTCATGTCCATCGAGTCCGCTTCATGGCGCTGCCGACACTACGCACCCTCGGATACATCATCGGCCTGTTCCTCATCACCCTGGCGGTGGCCATGCTGGTGCCCATGGCCACCCTGCTCTACTACCACCGCCCGCAGGAGCTCTCGCCCTACATCTGGTCGAGCCTGATCACCTTCAGCGCGGGCCTGGGGCTGGTCCTGCCGGGCCGGCCGGAGCAGGCCCACCTGCGCCCGCGGGACATGTACATGCTCACGGTCTCCAGCTGGGTGATCGTCTGCTTCTTCTCCGCCCTGCCCTTCATCATCGCCCGCCACATGAGCGTCACCGACGCCTTCTTCGAGAGCATGTCGGGCATCACCGCCACCGGCTCGACGGTGCTTTCCGGGCTGGACAACATGTCGCCGGGCATCCTCATCTGGCGCTCGATGCTGCACTGGCTGGGCGGCATCGGCTTCATCGGCATGGCGGTGGCGATCCTGCCGATGCTGCGCATCGGCGGCATGCGCCTGTTCCAGACCGAATCCTCGGACCGCAGCGACAAGGTCATGCCGCGCTCGCACATGGTCGCCAAGTACATAGTCGCGGTGTACGTCGGCATCACCATCCTCGGCACCCTGGGCCTGTGGTGGGCCGGCATGGGCCTGTTCGACGCGCTGAACCACGCCATGTCGGCGATCTCCACCGGCGGTTTCTCCACCTCCGACCAGTCCCTGGCCAAGTGGCACCAGCCGGCGGTGCACTGGGTGGCGGTGGTGGTGATGATCCTCGGCAGCCTGCCCTTCGCCCTCTACGTCGCCACCCTGCGCGGCCACCGCAAGGCGCTGCTCAAGGACAGCCAGGTGCACGGCTTCATCGGCCTGCTGGTGTTCACCTGGCTGGTGATGGGCACCTGGTACGCCTTCAATTCCGACCTGTCCTGGCAGGACGCCTTGCGCATCGTCGCGGTGAACGTCACCTCGGTGGTCACCACCACCGGCTTCGCCCTGGGCGACTACAGCCTGTGGGGCCACTTCTCGATCATGGTGTTCTTCTACCTGGGCTTCATCGGCGGCTGCTCCGGCTCCACCGCCGGCGGCCTGAAGATCTTCCGCTTCCAGGTCGCCTACATCCTGCTCAAGGCCAGCCTGTACCAGCTCATCCACCCGCGCGCGGTGCTGCGCCAGAGCTACAACGGGCACCGCCTGGACGAGGAGATCGTGCGTTCGATCCTGACCTTCTCGTTCTTCTTCGGCGCCACCGTCGGCGGCCTGGGCCTGGCCCTGACCTTCCTCGGCCTGGACTGGATGACCGCGCTGACCGGCGCCGCCAGCACCGTCTCCGGCGTCGGCCCGGGCATGGGCCCGGTGATCGGCCCCTCGGGCAACTTCTCGTCCCTGCCGGACGCCGCCAAGTGGCTGCTGTGCGCCGGCATGCTCGCCGGGCGCCTGGAGATCCTCACCGTGCTGGTGCTGTTCACCCCGGCCTTCTGGCGCCACTGAGGCCCGTCAGCCGACGATGCCGGCGGCGATGTTGATGCTCAGGCCGAGGATCGCCGTGTTGTACAGGAAGCAGATGATCGACTGGGCCAGGGCCACCCGGCGCAGCCCTGGCGAGGCGATGGCCACGTCCGAGGTCTGCACGGCGACGCTGAGGGTGAAGGAGAAGTAGGCGAAGTCCCAGTAGTCCGGCTGCCGCTCGCGGTCGGGGAACTGCAGCGGCGGCTGCGCGGCCGTGTAGTACATGCGCGCATAGTGCATGGCGAAGATGGTGCCGATGAGGAACCAGGAACCCAGCACCGTGCTGCCGGTGAAGGCGTAGCGCAGCAGCTTCTCGCCGCCCTGCAGGTCGCGGGCGCCGGCCAGTTCGAAGACGATCGCCACCAGGCTGGCGATGGCCGCGGCGCTGACCAGCATCAGCACGGCCTCGGCGTTCTCGTCCTCGATGTCGGCCAGCCCGCGCACCTGCTCCGCCGTGGCGCCGTGCGCCAGCAGGGCGATCAGCGCCACGTACAGCCAGGCGCAGGCATTCCAGCCGACCAGGACGCGCATCAGCGGCGTCAGCCCGACGCAGGCCAGGGCCGCCAGCACGCCACAGAGGATGGCGACGATCAGCCGCGGGTGGGTGCGTAGCAGGGTGGATTTCAGAGGCATGCGGGGGCTCCGGGCTCAGCTGGCTGCAGCCTAGCATGGCGCCCGCGGTTCAGTAGGGCGGCGGCCGCAGGCGCTGGGCGAACTCGTCGAGCTGCTTCTGTTCCTGCTTGTCGGCCAGCAGCCGCGCCTCTTCGCGGTAGCGCTCCACCAGCTTGCGCAGGCCTTCCAGGCGCGCGTACTTCTCGGCCCAGGTGGCGCGCGCCTTCTCCACCACGTCCTGGTGCCAGGCCAGGCTGCGGTTCTGCTGTTCCACGGCGGTTTCCAATTGCGCCAGGAAGCGCTGGTAGTCCAGCAGCCACTGGCCGCTGACGCCCTGGCGGCCGCGGTCGATCCACTGCTGCTGGTAGTCGGCGCGGAAGCGCTCCAGCTCGGCCAGCTTGCGCTGCGCCTGGAGCAACTGGCCCTGGGCCACGCCCAGTTGGCGCGCGGCCTCGCGCTCGGCCTTCAGGGCCATCTCCACCACCGGGGCCAGGCGGTCGGCGCGGCGGTTCATGGCAAGCGGACCTCAGGCATGGTACCGCGCACTCAACCGGCCTTGCCGGACAGCACGGCGTCCAGCAGCTGGGCGCTGTCCTCCAGGCTCTGGCTTTCGTTCAGGCCCTGGCGGAGGAACTGGCGCATCACCGGGAAGCGCTGGATGGCCAGGTCGGTCTCGGCGTCGCCGCCGGCGACGTAGGCGCCGACGCTGATCAGGTCGCGGCTCTGCTGGTAGCGCGACCACAGCTGCTTGAAGCGCTGGGCGTGCTGCAGTTGCTCGGGGCTGACCACCTGGGGCATCACCCGGCTGATCGAGGCCTCGATGTCGATGGCCGGGTAATGGCCTTCCTCGGCCAGCCGGCGCGACAGCACGAAGTGGCCGTCGAGCACGCCGCGGGCGGAGTCGGCGATCGGGTCCTGCTGGTCATCGCCCTCGCTGAGCACGGTGTAGAAGGCGGTGATGGAGCCGCCGCCCTTCTCGCCGTTGCCGGCACGCTCCACCAGGCGCGGCAGCCTGGCGAACACCGACGGCGGGTAGCCCTTGGTCGCCGGCGGCTCGCCGATGGCCAGGGCGATCTCGCGCTGGGCCTGGGCGAAGCGCGTCAGCGAGTCCATCAGCAACAGGACGTTCTTGCCCTTGTCGCGGAAGTATTCGGCGATGCGCGTGCAGTACATGGCCGCGCGCAGGCGCATCAGCGGCGCGTCGTCGGCGGGCGAGGCCACCACCACCGAGCGCTTGAGGCCCTCTTCGCCGAGGATGTGCTCGATGAATTCCTTCACCTCGCGGCCCCGTTCGCCGATCAGCCCGACCACGATGATGTCGGCCTTGGTGTACTTGGTCATCATGCCCAGCAGCACCGACTTGCCCACGCCGGTGCCGGCGAACAGGCCCAGGCGCTGGCCGCGGCCGACGGTGAGCAGCGAGTTGATCGAGCGGATGCCGACGTCCATGGGTTCGTGGATCGGCTCGCGCTTGAGCGGGTTGATGGTCGGGCCGTCCATGGGCACCCAGTCCTCGGCGCGCATGCCGCCCTTGCCGTCCAGGGCGCGGCCGACGCCGTCGAGCACCCGGCCGAGCATGGACATGCCCATGGGCAGGCGGCCGCTGTCGGGCAGCGGCACCACGCGGGCGCCGGGGGCGATGCCGGCCAGGCTGCCGACCGGCATGAGGAAGATCTTGCTGCCGGAGAAACCCATGACCTCGGCTTCCACCTGCACCGAGTGGTAGCCGCTGTCGTTGATCACCATGCAACGGCTGCCCACCGCCGCCTGCAGGCCCTCGGCCTCCAGGGTCAGGCCGACCATGCGCAGCAGGCGGCCTTCCACCACCGGCTGCGCCGGCAGTTTGGCGGCGTCCAGGTAGCCCTCCAGGCGCTTGGCGAAACTCACCCGGTCAAGGCGCATCGGGCTTGTCCAGGTCGATGTGCAGGTCCGGCTCCAGCGCGTGGGTGGCCTGCTCGCGCTGCTGTTCGAAGAGCTGCTTGGTGATCTGCGCCAGGCGCGTCTCGATGCTGGCGTCGATGCGCGAATGCTCGGTCTCGATGCGGCAGCCGCCGGGCAGCAGTTGCTCGTCCTCGAGGATGCGCCAGCTTTCCTCGTGGCGGTCGCGCAGCGCCTTGACCAGTTCGAAGTCCTGCGGGTTGACGTGGATGCGCACGTTCTCGCTGCCCATCGGCAGTTGCTTGAGCGCCTCGCGCAGCACCTGGCGCAGCTGGCTGGAGTCGCCCTCCAGCTCGCGCTGGATGACCTGGTGCGCCACCTGGCCGACCAGCCTGACCAGCATCTGCTCGATCAGCAGGTCCTGCTCGGCGATGGGCTCGAACAGCTGGCCCATCAGCGTCTCCAGGCCGGCCAGGCGCTCCTGCAGCGCCGCCTCGGCCTCCTGCCGGGCCTTGAGCTGGCCGGCGTGGAAGCCGTCCTTCTCGCCGGTGGCGAAACCTTCGTTGTAGGCGTCCTGGCGGATCGCCTCCAGTTCCTCGAGCGTCAGCGGTTTGACTTCCTCGACGGGGACTTCCTCCACCGCCGGGGTTGCCGGCTCTTCCGGCTCCGGCTCGGGCTCCGGCGGCCGCTCCACCACCGGGTCGAAGCTGGGCAGCGCCCAGCGGTCGAAGCCGGCGACGTCGCGCGCGCGGATCAGGCCATCGTGTTCTTCCTTGGATTTCGCGGGGCCGCTCACTTAGATCATCTCCTCGCCACCCTTGCCGCCGAGGACGATCTCCCCGGACTCGGCCATGCGCCGGGCGATGGTGAGGATTTCCTTCTGCGCGCCCTCCACTTCGCTGACGCGCACCGGGCCGCGGGCCTCCAGGTCGTCGCGCAGCAGTTCGGCGGCACGCTTGGACATGTTGCGGAAGATCTTCTCGCGGATGCCCTCGTCCGAGCCCTTGAGGGCCAGCACCAGCACGTCCGAGGACACCTCGCGCAGCAGCGCCTGGATGCCGCGGTCGTCGACGTCGGCGAGGTTGTCGAAGACGAACATGAGGTCCTCGATCTGCCCGGAGAGGTCTTCGTCCACGTCACGGATGGCGTCCATCAGGGCACCCTCCACCGAGCTGTCGAGGTAGTTCATGATGTCCGCCGCACGCTTCACCCCGCCCATGGTGGTGCGGGTGGAGTTGGCGTTGCCGGCGAACTGCTTCTCGAGGATCAGGTTGAGTTCCTTCAGCGCCGAGGGCTGCACGGTGTTCAGCGAGGACACGCGCAGGACGATGTCCAGGCGCACCTTGTGATCGAAGTGGCTGAGCACCTCGGCGGCCTGGTCCGGGTCCAGGTAGGCGACGACGATGGCCTGGATCTGCGGGTGCTCGTAGCGGATGACGTCGGCCACGGCGCGCGGCTCCATCCACTTCAGGCTGTCCAGGCCGCTGGTGTTGCCGCCCAGCAGGATGCGGTCGATGAGGTTGTTGGCCTTGTCCTCGCCCAGGGCCTGGGTGAGCATCTTGCGGATGTAGCCGTCGGCGCCGACGCCCAGGCTGGTCTGGTCGCCGACCACCTCGACGAACTCGCTCATCACCTGCTCGACCTGCTCGCGGTGCACGTTGCGCATCTGCGCCATGGCCACACCGACCCTCTGCACTTCCTTCGGGCCCATGTGCCGCAGCACCTGCGCCGCGTCGGTCTCGCCGAGGGACAGCAGGAGAATGGCGGCCTTGTCGACCTTGGTCAGTTTGGCGTTCAACCGGGTCTCGCTCATACCGCATCACTCATCGGAGTTGATCCAATCCTTCACTACCTGGGCCACGCGGCCCGGGTCCTGAGCCACCAGGCTCTTGATCGCGTTCAGCTGCGCATCGTACCCCTCGCTGGGGCTGGGCAACAGGATGCTCGGCGGGCCGCCCAGGCTGACGCGGTCCTCGGCCAGTTCGCCGTCCAGGCCGGCCATCTCGCCCAGGGCCATGTCGCCGCCGGCGCCGGCCACCAGGGCCTTGCTCTTGTTGCCGGCGAGGTTGTTCAGCACCGGGCGCAGCACGCCGAACACCAGCACCAGGATGAAGACGATGCCCAGCACCTGCTTGACGATGTCCCAGAACCAGGGCTGCGAGTAGAACGGCGGCGAGGCGATCTCCAGGTTCTGCTCCGGGGCGAAGGGCGCGTTGATCACGCTGACGCTGTCGCCACGGCTGGCGTCGTAGCCCACCGCGTCCTGCACCAGGCGGGTGAAGCGCGCCAGTTCGTCGGCGCTCCAGGGCTTGTGGCTGACCTCGCCGGTCTTGGGGTCGGCGACCATGTGGTCGTCCAGCACCACGGCGACGGAAAGCCGGCGCAGGCGGCCCTGCTGCTGCTTGGTGTAGCTGATGGAGCGGTCCAGCTCGTAGTTGCGGGTGTTCTGCTCGCGCTTGTCGGTGGGGTACGGCGCCAGCACCGGACGGCCGGTCTTCGGGTCGATGATGGTCTGGCCGTTGGCGTCCTTCAGCGGCTGGCCCGGGGCGACGAAATCGGCGCCGGCGCTCTTGCCGGTCTGCTGCGGCGCGCTGGCCGGGCCCGGCGGCTGGTTAGACAGCGCCCCCGGCACGCCCTGCGGGCCACCGCTACTCTGGCGCTCCTCGTTGTTCACCTGCTCGCTGCGCAGGGCCGGCTGGTCCGGGTTGTAGGACTCGGCGGTGGATTCCACGGCGCTGAAGTCGACGTCGGCGGACACCTCGGCCTTGTAGCGGCCATCGCCCAGCACCGGCTGCAGGATGCTGTGCACGCGCTGGGTGAACATGCCTTCCATGCGCCGGCTGTAGTCGAACTGCTTGCCGGCCATGGTCAGTTCGGAAAGCTCCTGCTGGTCGGAGAGCAGGTTGCCCTTCTGGTCGACCACGGTGACCTGGGACTTGTCCAGTTCCGGCACGCTGGTGGCCACCAGGTTGACGATAGCCAGCACCTGGCTGGGTTCCAGGCTGCGCCCCGGGTACAGCTCGACCAGCACCGAGGCGGTGGGCTTGCGCTCGTCGCGGACGAACACCGAGCTCTTCGGGATGGCCAGGTGCACGCGCGCGCCCTTGACGTTGTTCAGGCTGGAGATGGTGCGCGCCAGCTCGCCTTCTAGGCCGCGACGGTAGTTGGTCGCTTCCATGAACTGGCTGGTGCCCAGGGCCTGTTCCTTGTCGAGGATCTCGAAGCCGACGTTGCTGTCGGTGGGCGTGAGGCCGGCGCCGGCCACCTTGATGCGGGCGCGGCCAAGGTCGTCGGCCTTGACCAGCAGGGCGCCGGAATTGGGGTCGACCTTGTAGCCGATGTCGGCGGCGTTCAGCGTCTCGATCACCTTGTTGGCATCGACGCCGTTGAGGCTGCCGTACAGCGGCTTGTAGTCCGGCTGCTGCGACCACAGCACCATGCCGAAGCCGATGGCGATGCTCGCCGCCAGCCCGACCAGCAGGCCGACCTGGCGCAGCACCGGCATCTCGGCGAGGTTCTCGAGGAACTGCAGGCCCATCAGCGGCTTCTTCAGCATTTCGGCTGCGCCGGCTTTGGCGGGGACCTGGTTGTCTACAGTGGCTTCGGCCATGAACTATCTACCTACCCCGTGGTTCAGATGGGCATCTGCATGATGTCCTGGTAGGCCTGGACCAGTTTGTTGCGCACCTGGGTCATGGCCTGGAAGGACACGCTGGCCTTCTGCGAAGCGATCATCACGTCGGTCAGGTCGACGTTGCTCTGGCCCACCTCGAAGGCATTGGCCAGCGCAGTGGCGGCCTGCTGGGTGGAGTTCACCTTGTTCACCGCCTGGCCGAGCATGTCCGAGAAGCTCGGCGCGCCCTCCACGGCAGCCGGCGCCGAGGCGGCCGGCTTGGCCTTGGCCATGGCGTCCATCTGCATGGAGCGCATTTCCAGCAGCAGGCGGTTGAACTCGATACCCTGACTCATTTGCTTTCCCTCTGACTACGGGCCGTGGCTTTTTTGACGCCGCGGCGCTTTGGCATAGGGGATTGCAACAAGGGTGCCAGGTTTGGGGCAGCGACAAGCTACAAGCTGTAAGCGGCAGGCAAAAAGCAAAAAGCCCAGCATGGAACCTAATGCTGTTCACTTAAGAAAAATGCCGTTTCTCTCCATGAGAGAAACGGCATTTTCATATGGAACGCAGCTCCGCAGGGCGCATAACGCCTACGGTGTTATCCGCCATCGTTCACGGGCATCGGCGTCTCCGGCAACGGCGGATAACCGCGAACGGTTATCCGCCCTACGTTCCCGCCTTCGCCGAACCAGGTCGTCGCTTGAATGAACAGCATTACGGCATGGAACCAGGCTTTCGCTCTTGCTTGCAGCTTATGGCTTGCCGCTTACAGCCCCAGCGTCAGCTGGCGTACAAGTAGGCCTCCACATCCATCCCCGCATCGCCCTACGTTCCCGCCTTCGCCGAACCAGGTCGTCGCTTGAATGAACAGCATTACGGCATGGAACCAGGCTTTCGCTCTTGCTTGCAGCTTATGGCTTGCCGCTTACAGCCCCAGCGTCAGCTGGCGTACAAGTAGGCCTCCACATCCATCCCCGCATCGCGCATCTGCGCCAGCTTGTAGCGCAGGGTGCGCGGGCTGATGCCCAGGCGTTCGGCGGCTTCCTTGCGGCGGCCGCGTTCGCTGCGCAGGGTGTCGATGATCATCTGGAACTCGCGGCGGCGCAGGTCTTCGCCCAGGCCGCCGGCGGTGTCCGCCGCCGCTGTCGGAATTCCGGCGCTGCTGGCGGCCGCCACGGGGGCGGGCTGCACCAGGGGGATCACGGGTGCTGCGGGCGCCATGCCGATGGGGGCGTTCAGGCACAGGTCCAGGGCGCGGACCTGGCCGCCCTGCTGCAGGATCAGCGCGCGCTGGATCGCATTGTCCAGCTCGCGCACGTTGCCCGGCCAGGGGTGCGTCAGCAAGGCGTCACGGGCGTCGGCGGCCAGGCTCAGCGTGCCCAGGTTCATCTTCTTCACGTACTTGGCCAGCAGGCGCTCGGCCAGCGGCAGGATGTCCGCCGGGCGCTCGCGCAGGGCGCGCCAGGCCAGGGGGAAGACCGACAGGCGATAGTACAGGTCCTCGCGGAAGCGCCCCGCCGCCACCTCGCCGAGCAGGTCGCGGTTGGTGGTGGCCAGCACGCGGATATCCAGCTCGATCGGCTTGCGTGCGCCCACGCGCTCCACCTCGCGCTCCTGCAGCACGCGTAGCAGCTTGGCCTGCAGCGCCAGGGGCATTTCGGAAATCTCGTCGAGCAGGATGGTGCCGCCGTCGGCCAGCTCGAACTTGCCCGGCTGCGCGGCGATGGCGCCGGTGAAGGCGCCCTTCTCGTGGCCGAACAGGGTGGCCTCGAGCATGTTGTCGGGAATGGCCGCGCAGTTGATGGCGATGAAGGGCTTGTTGGCGCGCGGCGACTGCTGGTGGATGTAGCGCGCCAGCACCTCCTTGCCGGTGCCGGACTCGCCGGAGATCAGCACGGTGGAATCGCTGCGCGCCACCCGTGCGGCCAGCTCCAGCAACTGGCGGCTGGCCGGTTCCACGGCCACCGGGCCCTCGCCTTCGGCGACAGGTACCTGGCCCTGGGCGTGGCGGGCCACCAGTTCCAGCAGCACCTTGGGTTCGAAGGGTTTCACCAGGTAGTCGGCGGCGCCCTGGCGCATGGCGTCGACGGCACGCTCGACGGCGCCGAAGGCGGTCATCAGCAGTACCGGCAGTTGCGGGTAGCGGGCGCGGATCAGGCCGAGCAGCTGGTGACCGTCCATGCCGGGCATGTTGACGTCGCTCACCACCAGGCCGAAGGCCTCGCGCTGCAGGGCGACCAGGGCCGCCTCGGCGCTGTCCACGGCGGTGAACTCGCAGCCGCCGATCAGCAGGGTATCGGAGAGGGCTTCGCGCAGGGCGCGGTCGTCTTCGACGAGCAGGATTCGGGCGGGCATGGGGTTATTCCTTGTGTTCACGGACGGGCGCCGCGATCAGCGGCAGGACCAGGCTGGCGCAGGTGCCGCGGCCCGGGCGCGAGTGCAGGCGCAGTTCACCGTGGTGCGCCTTGGCCACGGCCTTGACCACCGCCAGGCCGAGGCCGGTACCGGTGGTCTTGGTGGTGAAGAAGGGCTCGCCAAGGCGCGCCAGGGTGGCGGCGTCCATGCCCGGGCCGCTGTCGCTGATGGCCAGGCGCAGGCTGTCGCCGCGGGCGTAGAGGTGGACTTTCAGGCGCACGTCCTGGCCGCCGGCCTGGATGGCGTTGTGCAGCAGGTTGAGGACGCTGCCGACCAGGGTGTCGCGGTTGCACAGCAGTTCGCCGCCGCGCACGTCGCACTGCCAGCGCAGCTGCAGGCCGGCGACGTGGGCCTCGGCGGCGGCGCGCAGGCTGGCGAAGAGTTCCGCCGGGCTCAGGCGGTCCGGCAGCGGCAGCTCGCCCCGGGCGAACACCAGCATGTCGCGTACCTGGTTCTCCAGCTCCTGCAGGCGCTCCTTGAGGCGCCCGGCGAAGCGTTGCTGCTGTTCCAGCGGCAGCGCCTGCTCGCTCAGGTGTCCGGCATAGAGCATGGCCGCGGACAGCGGCGTGCGGATCTGGTGGGCCAGGGAGGCGACCATCCGGCCCAGGGCCGAGAGTCGCTCGTGGCGGGCCAACTGGTCCTGCAGGCGGCGGGTCTCGGTGAGGTCGTTGAGCAGCACCAGTTGCCCGGGCTCGCCGTTCAGCGAGCGGGTGGCGATGGACAGG
Source organism: Pseudomonas delhiensis (assembly GCF_900187975.1). GTDB lineage: Bacteria > Pseudomonadota > Gammaproteobacteria > Pseudomonadales > Pseudomonadaceae > Pseudomonas > Pseudomonas delhiensis. Next base: position 37,804 of record NZ_FZPC01000012.1, read on the forward strand.
CGGCGCCCGTCGCGCAGGGAAATCTCGTGGCCGTCGTCCTTGCGCGGCGCGAAGCAGCGGGCGATGACCTGGCGCCACAGCATGCCCACCAGGGGCTGGCCGAGCAGGCCGCGGGCCGCCGGGTTGGCTTCGCGCACCACGCCCTGGCCGTCGATGACGATGACGCCGCCGGGCAGCAGGTCCAGCAGGCTCTGCAGGCGGTTGGCCAGGCGTTCCTTCTCCGCCAGCTCCTGCATGCGCTGGGCGCTGACCAGGGCCAGCTGTCCCTTCAGTTCGCTGACCCGCGCCTCCAGCATGCTGTACGACTGGTTCAGCTGGGTGGACATCTGGTTGAACAGGGCGAAGGCCTGGTCGAGGCCGGCGCGGCCGTTCTCCTCCAGGTGTTCGCTGGAGTCCGGCTGGGGCTGCTGGGGTACGGCTGGCATCATGCTGTCTCTCTTCCATCCGACGTCGTGAAAGCGTCGGCTGGCAGAGTCTTAGCAATCTGCGTGCCTAAAAATTAGTCCTTTATTTTCAGGCACTTGCAAAAAGCCCAAGGCAAGTGGCGTCAATCCTCCGCCACTTCCTCCTCGCGACGGCTCATCCCGTACTTGCGCATCTTCTCCACCAGGGTGGTGCGGCGGATGCGCAGGCGCTCGGCGGCGCGGGCGACCACGCCGTTGGCGTCGTCCAGGGCCTGCTGGATCAGCCCCTGCTCGAGGTTGGCCAGGTAGTCCTTGAGGTCGATGCCCTCGGCCGGCAGCATCGCCGGCGAGTCCAGGCCCGGCAGCCCGGCGGTGATGGCGGCGCGCTCTTCCAGTTCCTCGCGCAGGCTGCTGGCGAGTTGCTCGTCCTCGTCGTCGACGTGGCGGAATTTCTTCGGCAGCTCGCCGACGCCGATCACCCCGTAGGGGTGCATGATCGCCAGGCGCTCGACCAGGTTGGCCAGTTCGCGCACGTTGCCCGGCCAGTCGTGGCGGCACAGCGACATGATGGCGGCGGAGTTGAAGCGGATGGAGCCGCGCTTCTCGTGCTCCATGCGCGAAATGAGTTCGTTCATCAAGAGCGGGATGTCTTCCACCCGCTCGCGCAGCGGCGCCATCTCGATGGGGAAGACGTTGAGGCGGTAGTACAGGTCTTCGCGGAAGCCGCCGTCCTCGATCATCTTCTCGAGGTTCTTGTGGGTGGCGGCGATGATGCGCACGTCGACGTTCTGCGTCTTGTTGCTGCCCACGCGCTCGAAGGTGCGCTCCTGCAGCACGCGCAGCAGCTTGACCTGCATCGGCAGCGGCATGTCGCCGATCTCGTCGAGGAACAGGGTGCCGCCGTTGGCCAGCTCGAAGCGCCCGGCGCGGCTGGTGATGGCGCCGGTGAAGGCGCCCTTCTCGTGGCCGAACAGTTCGCTTTCCAGCAGCTCGGCGGGGATCGCCCCGCAGTTCACCGGCACGAAGGGCGCGTCGCGGCGCTTGGAGTGGTAGTGCAGGTTGCGCGCCACCACTTCCTTGCCGGTGCCCGACTCGCCAAGGATGAGCACGCTGGCGTCGGTGTCGGCGACCTGCTGCATCATCTGCCGCACCTGCTGGATGGCGCGGCTGGTGCCGACCAGGCTGCGGAACAGGTTGGGCTCGCGCTGGCGGCCGCGCTCGCGGGCCTGGTCGTACATCTCGCGGTAAACCTGGGCGCGGTGCAGGGAATCGAGCAGCTTGTTGTAGCTGGGCGGCATCTCCAGGCTGGCCAGCACGCGGCGGCGCAGCTCTTCCGGCCAGTCGTTGGGCGCCGGTTCGCCGATCAGCAGCACCGGCAGGTATTCGTCCCAGGCCGCGAGCTGCTTGAGCAGTTCCAGGGCGCCAGCCTTGTGCTCGACGCTGCCGAGCAGCACGCAGAGCACGCCGCGGCTGCCGTTGGGCAGGTCGTCCACCGCCAGGCGCCAGTCGCGGCTGCGGCAGGACAACTGGTCCTCGCCGAGGAAGTTGAGGATGGTGGAGAGTTCGCGGCAACGCTCCAGGTCGTCGTCAATCAGCAGAATCTTGGTTTCACGCCACATATTGCTCTTGTCTTCCGAAGGCATGTGGGCCGGCGAACGGCAACGGAGAGGGGCGGAAACAGGCCGCCATCATTTAGCCACCAAGTAAAGTCAAAATTGTGGCAGGAGTCAAATTTATGGCGTGATTTATTCGTTGTTTCCGACGGAAGAAGTTACCTGCTGGAACGAACGGCGGCAATGCCGGAAACGGGGGGTCGCGCCGAACGGGCGACCCGCGGGGCTCAGCCGAAAAGCTGATAGACCTTGGCGCCCTTGTGCGACCGATTGACGCGGATGATCTCCTCGGCCACGCCCTGGCGCTGGCGGGTGACTTCCTGGACCAGTTCGCGGTACAGCACGAGCAGCCCTTCGAGGCTGCGCTTGAGCTCGCTGTCGTCGTCCAGCGGCTCGTGCATGGCGGCATCCACGTGCTGGCGGCACTCCAGGTCCAGCCGGGCGATGGCTTCCCAGTCCTGCTCCGCCAGGGCGGTTCCCAGGGCGGTGCGGGTTCGTTCGATACGCTCGACGGCGAGGGTCATGCTTCGTGTCTCCTGGTGGGGCGGTATTACTGCGGGATACCGTCCCAGCCTTCCTTGATGCTGCGAAGCAGGTTGGCCACTTCGTCGAGCATATGTTCGTCGTTCTGCCGGTTGGCCTCAAGCAGGCGGCGGCCCATGTAGATGTACAGGGCGTTCAGGCGCTCGGCATAGTCGCCGCCGGCTTCGAGGTTCAGCCCGTCGCGCAGGCCGCCGATGATGGCCACGGCCTTGCCGATCAGTTGGCCCTTCTCCGCCATCTGGCCGCGCTGCATGGCGCCGCGGGCCTGGGCGATGCGGCTCAGGCCGCCTTCCATGAGCATCTGGATCAAGCGGTGCGGACTCGCCTCGTGGAGCTGTGCCTGGACACCCACGTTCTGGTATTGGCGAAGCGCTGCCATCGCATTCATTTCGAGATCCCCTGGTGTGGAAGGTTTCATATCCGATGTCCAGGGTATCGGCGCGGCGGCGCCAGACTTTAATCGCGAATTGCATCTACCTCGGCCGCTGCCGGGCGGCCGAGCGCCGCCGGCATCAGTCGTCGGAGCTCTTGTTCAGCGCGTTCAGCGTGGTCATCACGCTGCTGCTGGTGGCGTTGAGCTGGGCGACCAGGCTGTCCATGGCGTTGTACTTGGCGTACAGGATGTCGGTCAGCTTGGCGGTGCGGTCGTCCAGGTCGGTCTGCTGCTTCTTCAGGCTGCTGATGGTGGCGTTGATCGAGTCGGTCTGCTGGTCGAGGATGCCATTGGTCTTGGCATAGCTGTCGACGGCGTTGTACATGCGCTTGAGGAAGCCGTCGCTGCCGGTGAAGAAGCTCTGGATGTTGCCCGCATAGGTTTCCAGCCCCTTGCTCAGCTTGCTGCTGTCGACGCTCAGGGTGCCGTCCTTCTGGCTGGTGATGCCGAGCTGCGACAGCACCTGCAGGGTACCGCTACCGCTGGACAGGTTGACGAACTCGTTACGCAGGTTGTTGAGCAGAGTGCGGGTGGTGGCATCGCTGGACAACGGCCCCGCACTGGTACTGGTGGTACCGTCCTCGTTGGTCGTGGTGGTGATGTCGGTCAGGCTGGAGATCGACTTGACCATCGTGTTGTAGGCGTCGACGAACTTCTGGATGTTGGCGGTCAGGTCGTCGGTATTGGTCGCCACCGTCACGGTGGAACTGCCGGTCGCCAGCAGGTTGAAGGTCACGCCGCTGACGGCCTTGTCCAGGGTATTGCTGGAACTGGTCATCGACAGGCCGTCGAGCTTGAACTCGGCATCGCCGGCCTGAACCAGATAGCCGCCAGTGGAGCTGCCATAGGCCGCGGTACCGTCGATCGCCAGCTTGCCCAGGGTGCTGTCGCCCGAACTCTTGACGCTGATGTCGGTGCCGGCGCCGGTGGTGGTGGAGCTGAGCACCAGGCGCGAGCCGCTGGAGTCGGTGACGATGTTGGCGGAGATGCCGCTGGTGGAACTGAGCTTGTTGATGTTGTCGCGGATGGTCGACAACGAATCGCCAGCGGAAACCGTCACGTAATAGTTGCTGCCGCCCTGGCTGAGGGTAAGACGACCGGCGCCGAACTTGTCGGAGCTGCCGACGTACTGGCTGGCCACCTTGGAGGCGGTTGCCAGCTTGTCGACCTCAAGGGTGTAGGTACCGGCGGTAGCCGAAGCGCTGGCGGTGGCAGTCGCCTTCGTCTCGTCCGACGAAGTGGCCTTGAGCCCGGAGAAGGAGTCGGCGGTGTTGAGCGTCGCCACGGCCAGCTGGAAGGTCGATAGCGCGCTCTTGAGCGAGCCCACGGCGGACAGCTGGGTGGTGCTCGACTTGGTGAGGTTGGTGATCTGCGTCTGCTTGGCACTGGTCTGTGCCTTCACCAGGGCGCTGACGATCGAGTCGATGTCCAGGCCGGACCCCAGGCCGGTAGAGGCGATGCTGCCCGACGAGGAAGAACTGATCGTAGTCATTGCCGCGCTCCTTTAAACGGTTTCTTGACGCAATTGCTCGTGCCAGAGCCTTCGAGCAAGAAGCAGGCCAGCTTTCTAGGCCTGCTCCCGGAACAACAGGTTGCCGGCTTCCTTGATGCTCTCCGCCAGCTTCACCGCGACTTCCGAAGGAATCTGCCGGATCACGTCGCCACTGGTGCTGTCCACCACCTTGACCACGGTGATGCCCGACTCCTGGTCGACCGAGAACTCCAGGTTGCGGTGGATGACCTGGGCATTGCTGCGCAGGCTGTCCAGCGCACGATCCAGGGTAGCCTTGTCCGGCGCAGCCTGGGTACTGCCGGTGGACGGCGAGCCCTTGCCGTCGACGGCAGCGGTTTTGCCGCCGGCCGCGATGGGCGTGGCCGCCTGGGCCTGGTTCGCCCTGGCGGGGGCTCCCAGTCCGATCGTAGAGAAAGTCACGCTCATCATCGACTCCTCATTGTTCTGGACAAATGCAGGAAGGGCGCAGTGCGCCCTTCCTTCGTATCAACCGCCGATGACCTTACTGCAGCAGCTTGAGTACGGCAGAGGGCAGCTGGTTGGCCTGGGCCAGTACAGCGGTGGCTGCCGACTGCAGGGTCTGCTGCTTGGTCATCTCCGCCGTTTCCGCGGCGAAGTCGGCATCCTGGATCGTACTGCGTGCCGAGGTGGCGTTCTCCGCGATGTTCTGCAGGTTGGAGATGGTGCTGTCCAGACGGTTCTGCACCGCACCCAGGGCCGAGCGCTGGGTATCGATCTGCTTCAGGGCATCGTCGATCACCTGGATCGCGGCCTGGGCCTTGTCGGCGGTGCCGATGTTCAGCGACTGCACGGTCTGGCCGGAAGCCACGGTGGCGGTGCCGCCGGTCAGGGTGCCGCCCGCGGTGACGGTGATGTCGTCCTGCGAGGTGACCTTGATGCTGCCGCCGCTGGCGACCGCGGTGATGCCGCTGACGTTGGTGTTGATCGAGGCGACGATGTCGTTGAGGCTGGCGCCCTTGGCGTAGTCGACTTCGACACCGTTGACGGTGATGCTGCCCGAGGTAGCGGCGGTGGTGGTGTCGTTGACGCCGGTGACCGCGATGGTGCCGCTGGCCAGGGTGTAGCTGCCGTTCAGGGCCTTGGCGCTCATGTCGTTCAGGGTGAAGCTGACGGTTTCGTTGGCGTTGGCGCCGACCTGGAAGGTCATGGTGCCGTTGGTGCCGGCCTTGCCGTTGAGCAGGGTCACCGCGGTGCTGCCGCCACCGAAGGTGGTGGTTTCGGAGATACGGGTCAGTTCGGCGGTCAGCGACTTGAACTCCTGGTTCAGCGAGGTGCGGTCGTCTTCGCTGTTGGAGCCGTTGGCGGACTGCACGGCCAGGACACGCATGCGTTGCAGGATGTTGGTGGATTCCTGCAGGGCGCCTTCAGCGGTCTGGGCGATGGAGATGGCGTCGTTGGCGTTGTCCACTGCCTTGTTCAGGCCGTTGATCTGGCTGCTCAGGCGGTTGGAGATCTGCAGACCGGCGGCGTCGTCCTTGGCGCTGTTGATGCGCAGGCCGGTGGAGAGCCGGGTCATGGCAGTGTTCAGGTTTTTCGAGGCGTTGTTCAGGTTCTTCTGAACGGTCAGCGAAGAGATGTTGGTATTTACGGTAAGGGCCATGACGAGATCCTCGTGGATAGGCGACTGCTTTCAGTTGGTTCCTGGCCCTTGGCTAGTGCCGCCCGGTATGGCCTGGAGAACCTTCGTTAGGGTTATCGTCCGTGGCGGATTTTGCTTTAGGGCGATTTTCGATTTTTTTTCAAGCCCCTCTTGCATCTTGCCCCAGGAAAATGCTGAAAGCCCCGCTCGGCGGGGCTTTCAGCATTCAGGCAGCGGTACCCGGGCACTCAGTCCGGCTGCCAGGCGCGATGCCAGGCCTGCAGGTTGTCGCCCTGCAGCATCCAATCGCTGCGCACCTTCTCGCGCAGGCTGTCGCCCATGCGGGCGGTGGCCTCGAGGTCGTCCAGGTGCATGCGGATCGCCTCCACCCAGTCGCGGAAACGGTTCTTCACCCGGGTGGCCGGCAGGTCGCCGGCATAGGCCCGGTTGTCGCTGCACACCACCGGGAAGCCGCAGGCGCCGTACTCCAGCAGGCGCAGGTTGCTCTTGCACTGGTTGAACAGGTTGTCTTCCAGCGGCGCCAGGGCAAGGTCCAGGTCCAGGCTGGCGAGCTTGGCCGGATACAGGTGTATCGGCAGGCCCGGGTGGAACTCGTGCACGTACGGGCGGATCCGCTCCGGGCACATGCCGAAGAAGACCCACTCGACCTCGTTGGCCAGCTCCTTGACCACGTCGGCGATCAGTTCGAGGTCACCGGTGTGGCTGACGCCACCCGCCCAACCGACCCGCGGCTTCGCCGAACGCAGCCGCTGGCTCGGCTGCAGGCCGCCCCACCAGCCGGGAGCCAGGCGGTTATAGGCGACACGGATATCCGGATGCAGGTCGGAGAAGGCCTCGGCCAGCGCCTCGGTGGAAACCACGAAGCGGTCTACGTAGCCCAGGCCGCGGCGCAGGGAGCGGAGAATGTCCTTGGGCATGTGCTCGCGGTGCTGGTTCTTCAACGGCAGGTTCGGCAGGTAGTCGTCGAGCTCGTAGACCTTGAAGGCACGGGAGAAGGCCTTCATGCGGCGCATGGCGTCCAGGCGCTCGTCGCCGATCTGGCGCTGCAGCAGCACCACGTCCGGGGAGAAGCGCTCCAGGTCGGCGACGTGCAGCAGGCCGTGGGTCACCACGCCCTCGATCAACCCCTGCTCGCGCTGCGCCAGGAACGGCTGGATGACCCGGTAGTGGCCGCAACCGAAGGTGTCGGCAAAATGCGCCAGTACCGTCGGCAGCGGTTGCCAGGCCAGGGGCCGGAAGGTCAGTTGGGTGTCGGTGAGGACGAAGCCGCCACGGGCGCGGACCAGGGAGAAGTTCGGGTTGTATGCGGGGTCACGGGCCAGACGTGGCAGCCAGCGGGCGTAGAAGGCGTCCTGCAGTTCCGTCGGCTCGGCCTCCAGGGCCTGGTTGTGCAACAGGGTCGCGTGGGGCGTCCAGACGATCAGGTAGCCGGAGGCACCGGTGCGCAGGCAGAGGTCGATATCGGCGCCACGCTCGGCGAAGTCGCCCTCGTCCAGGCCACCCAGTTCGTCGAACAGTGCCTTGCGGATCATCAGGCAGCCATCGGAGACCGCACTGTAGTTCTGTGCCACCTGCAGGCGGTTCATGTAGCCGGTGGCGTTCATGTCTTCGCCGATGAAGGCGTGCCCGGCGATGCCGCGCAGGCCCAGCACCAGCCCGGCGTGGGTGATGCGGCCCTCGCCGTCGACGGTGCGCGCGCCGACGATACCGACCTCCGGACGCTGCGCCTGGTTGACCAGTTCGCCCAGCCAGTCGCCCTGGAAGACCGCGGCCTCCGGACGTAGCAACAACAGGTAGTCGCCACGCGCGTGGGCGGCGGCCAGGTTCTTCAGCCGCGCGTCGGCCAGCGGCTCGCCCGAGCGCAGCACACGGACGCGCTCGGCGGCCATCTGCTCGACGCCCTCCAGCCACTGGCGGGTGGCCGGGTTCTCGCTGGCGTTGTCCACCAGCAGGATTTCGTAGTTGGGGTAGGCCGTGTGCTCTAGGAGGCTCATCACGCAGCGCTGCACGGCGGCGAGCTGGTCGCGCAGGACGATGAGGACGGACACCGGCGGCTGTGCCGCATGACCGTAGTCGATGTGGTAGCGCCCCGGCAGATGGCTCTGCACCCGCGCCTGTCCGTAGCCACGCGCGGCGAGATGGCGCTGCAGGGTGCGCTCCTCGTCGGGGTTGGCCTGCAGGCTCGGCGCAGCGGTCGACAGCAGCGGCTCGGACAGGTGCGCCAGGCCATCGAGGCCGCCCTGCTCCACCAGGCGCAGCAGCAGGTCCAGCTCCAGGGCCTGGGGATACTCCCCGTCGAAACCGTCCATCTCGAGGATGGCCTCGCGGTTGAACAGGCAATGGCGCGCCTGGGAGGTGGGGAAGCTGATCAGCAGGTCGAGGTTGAAGTCCGGGCGCAGCGCCGGTCCCTGGGAACCGTCCTCGCCACGCATCACCAGGTCGGTGGAGACCGCACGGCACCCCGCCGCCGTCATCAGCTCGAGGCCGGCGATCATCAAGCCGGAGGCGGTGAAGACGTCGCCGGCATCAGCCAGCAGAACCCAGTCCGCCGTGCTGCTGTGCAGCGCGGCATTGAGCGCCACGCCAAGGCCATCGGCATCCAGTGGCTGGTGCCGCAGGCGAAGCCCACTGTCCACTTGCGGAGGCTGGTCGGCCAGCAGCGTCACACTGACATTCGGGTAGAGCCCGGCGGCCGCCTCCAAGCTGTCGAGCGTTGCCTGCAGCGCCGCGGCATCCTCACCCACCGGCAGCAGCACCTCGATGTGCACGCCCATGCCGTTGGCCTGCAGGTGCTCATCGATCAGGCGTTTCTGCACCGGGCTCGGCTTGCGGGCCTCCATCCACTCGTCGAAGCGCTCGATCATCTCGCCCAGGGCATGGGCCCGGCGCAGGGCGGCGAGCAGGTCGACGCGCTCGGGCGCCTGCTGCCGATGCAGCGGCGAGACATCGACCAATTGGTCGCCGTCCTCGATATACCAGCCCAGGTCGCGCACGGCCTGGCGGAAGTCCTGGTGCCCCTTGTCGCCGATGCCCGGCTTGTCGCGGCCGAGCTGGCTGAACTGCTCGCGGGAGACGCGGAAGTCCACCAGGGGGGCGGACAGGAACGCCAGATCGCCCTTTTGCAGTAGCTTGACATAGAGCGCCAGATCGCCCACCCAGCGGATGGGTACGCCATTGAGCGCCATGACCTGCTCACCGAACGCAGCCACCGCCTCCCGTCGGCACAACACGGTGCTGGGCTCACCGATGAAGTTCACCGTGTGTTCGGCCAGGAACGACGTCAGGCCGATGCCATCGACCAGCGCATCCTCCACGAACGGCAATGCGGTGGCCAGGATGTCCGGCAACTGCCGTCCCTGTTCGTCGATGCGCCGCCGCCGCGAACTGACCAGTGCAACCCCTGGCCGCTCGCGCATGGCGCCGACCATGCGCTCGACACACTCCGGGTGCAACGCATCGTCGTCATACAGGAACTTCAGGTATTCGCCGCTGGCGAGGCTGACGCACTTGGCCAGGTTCTTCGATTCGTGCAGACGTGTCTCGTTGTATGAATAGTGCACAGGAAAATCGAGAATGCCGCGGTATTCGTCCACGACCTGCCGCACTTCGTCCGTCCGGCAGTCATCGCAGACCACCAGCTCCAGCGGGCGATAGGTCTGGTCCTGCAGGCTCTGCAGGGCCTCCTTGAGGTAGGCCGCCTTGTAGGCCGGCATCACAACGCTGACCAGCGGGTTAATGTCGTTTGGTTGGTTCACCATCACACCTCAATTTGGCTTCAGGCGATCCGCGGGCATCATGCCCACGGCTCGCGAGTTGAATTCGTCAAAACAGCAGATCCATCGCATCCACATCGAATACGGGAATGCCATGGCGTCGGGACACGTCCAGACGTTCGGGAAAGTGGTTGTCGATGAAGATCGCCGGCGCGTGCACGTGATCGGACTTGGGCTCGCCCTCGCGCAGGTGGATGATCCGTTCGAACATCGTCAGCGGAATATGCGCGGCCTCCAGCGTGGCCTGCAGGTCTCCAGGGTGGCGTGTGAGCAACACCAGCCGCTTTTCCAACTGCAGCAACCGGTAGGCAAGGCGCATAGCCTGTGGATTGGCACGGCCTGCACACACCAGCGTGTCGTCCAGGTCCAGGTAGCAGGTATCGAAGTCATAATCGAGCACCGCCTTGTTCTCCAGGCGGCGCTCGACCAGCCGCAGGCGAGTCTCCGGCAGCAGCAGCAAGTCACGCCCGAGATAGTCCTGCACAGCCAGCAATGGCAGGTTGACGCCAAGGGAGCGCGCCACGACCGAGCCGGTGGACAAGCGACTGCTGAACTCCAGCAGTTTCCAGTCGCCCTGGCGGTCCCGGCGAACCTGGAAGAACCAGGGCCCACGCAGGGCGAGCCGGGCGTTGAGCGTGGTGGCAATGTCGTTCAGTTGCGTATCGGTGGGCCGAGGTCCCGAGCGCATGGCGATGCCGCCCACCACACGCTCGCGGGAACGCGCCCCGACATGCAGCAGCTGGCCGCGGTGACTGGTGAAGCAATCGACGGTCAGTTCCTCACCCGGCAGGTACTCGCATATCAATGGCTGCTGCACCCTCGTGAGCACCACGGCCAGCTCATCGGCATCGGCGACCAGGGTCACCCCCTGCCCCCCCTGCCCCTGGTCGGGCTTCACCACCACAGGCCAAGCCTCCACGGCCGCGGCATTCGCATATCGACGCGGGACCCACGGCATATCGTCCAGCAATTCATAGGTCAACGATTTGCGCCGGGCGATGCGCGCCGTCTGCGGGCTACCGTTGACCAGGTGCACGCCAAAACCTTCGGCACGTGGCGCCAGGTAGTCCTGCACGCTGTCGTGGGTGGCGAATACCAGGTCGATGCCCCACTGCGCCAACAATTGTGCGAAGCACTCATCGAAGGCCGCATCGGCAATGTTGGGTAACTGGGCGTGTCGGGCATATGCCTGCACGCCATAGTCGACACGGCTGGAAGCGCCATGCAACTCCACGTGCAGCGAATGCTCCAGCGCACGGGCGATTTCCAGCCCTACTTCAGTGCCGCTGGGAAACACCAATACCCGCACCTTGCTCACTCCGACGGCGCCAGGTGATGGTCGGCGAAGTACTGGGAAATGCACTCGCCGACGGCCGGGTCGCGGTAGAAGAACACGTAGCGCTTGCGCGGACCGCCATCTGCAAGAGCAATGGCCGGGGTACGGAAATCCACTTTCAAGCCGAAGCGACGAGCCACTACGAGCAACGAACGACCGGAGTGGTAGGAAACATGGCCCGGACTGAACGGATAAGTCAGTCCTCGTATCAGTTTCTGGTTGTGAATATTGGTGCCGGCGATGACCAAGCCGTTCTGCCGAACCTTGGAGAAGAGATGGCGGAAGTCGTTCTCCAGGTCAGTGAAATGCTCGATCACCTCTGACGCGACCACCACATCGAACTGCTCTTGCGAATCGATCGGAACGAAGTCCTCGACGTTCTGGTAATTGTCCATATCAGCCAGCGCCACTCGCCCGAAAGGAAGCTGGGCGGTAATGAGCTGGTGGTCACGCGAGGCTCCTGCACCGAAGACCAGAAGGTCATGCCGGCGCCCGGGGAAGCAGCGCCCGACGATATCAGCAGCCATCTCGGCAATACGATATTCCCTGCGTGGGTTCACACCATCGCCGGCTCGGGTCCCCTCCTCCGGACTGTTGTCATCGACGAACCCCTCTTCGGCGTAGTCATAGAGATTGTCCGAATTACTGACGAAACCACAGTCGCGGCAAAAGGTGAAATCGAAGGTGGCACCCTGCATCTTCGGTACGGTGCAGGTGACGGTGCGTACGGCCAGTGACGTGGAGCCGCAGGTACGGCATCCCTCCTTGGGCCACTCGGCAGCTGTGAAGCGACTGTGCGTTGCCTCGTCCGTACTGTGCAACGTATCGCCGGAAGCAAGTTCACGCAAAGCCTTCTCGAACGCTCCGGCACGAGTTGCGCTTGGCGAGACGAAGTATTCAAGAGCCTGGCGGCGAGCTGCGGCAAGAGGATCATTCCCATCGAGCACGGCCTGCAGCTTGGCGGCGAACTCCTCTGGATTACTGAAAGTGTAGGTGTAATCCGCATACCCCATCCGACCGCTTACCACTCGGATATCTCGGTCTGCCGGGACATAGACAAATATTGGGCGATCCAGAGCAAGGCATTCGGAAACGGCGGCGGAAATATCGCAGACGAAGATGGCATCCGGAGCGAGCAAATCGGTGAGCTTGCTGCGGCGATCGACAAACGATAGTGCGGTAGCCGGCAAGCCGCTGTTGTGCGACAACTCGGCATCGACGCTCAGGTATTTCGATTTCTCTGAACCTGTCAGTGGATGGAGCTTGCCAACGACTGGCAGGCCGGAAACACGGTGCGCGCAGACAAGAAGATCCCGGGCGATGGCCAGCGAAGAATAGTCCTGCTCACCGCAGTAACCTTCCCATGTAGGGATATAGACCAGACGCTCGGGGCGATCTGCTGGTACCTCGGACTGTGCGAACAGGTGTCGATTGTCAGGGCGCCCGATGATACGAAACGCCAGGCCAGTCGTGTCGAACTCGGCATTGGCGAAACGATCGATGTGTGCCTGGCCAGCCACATAGATCTCGTCATAAGACTTGAACGCACGGTTCATGCTCGAGCTCTTGTCGCTGTCTCCATGACCGAGGAAGACGTGATGCCCGCCCGAACAGCGCAGGAACAGGTTGTTATTGGCAGTGTTGGCCACGTAGAAGAAGCCACGTAGCGAAGGGAACGCATGCAGCAGCGTATCCACATCGGCAGGTGTGCTGACCAGACTGACCGGCACATCGGGATACTCGCGCAACAACGCCTCGTAGGTATCCATCAGTCGAGCCACGACTACAAATTCGATTCCCACTGCCTTGAACACTGGAATCCAAGGACGTACATGATCGACGCCACCGGCATTGAGCGCGGCACCGCTATGCAGGAGAAATACCGGTGAGCATGCGGCATCTGGCAGCACCTTCACCGAATATGAATTGTGTACTTTCAGGTAACGCAGCGAAGCGTTATAGATGTAGCTCGCCAGCGGTACCCCAATCTTGTGCAGCATGATTCAACTCCCGATATTAGCGATCCGGCTACTCGGCCGTGCCGCTGTTGTTTCAGCCCAGTGATACCGCACGAATACGATGACCGGAGTTACGCCGTTCCAACGGAGGCAATTGCCGGAAATCGCCGTAAACATGGGTGAGATAGGTTTCGGTGTGGGCCGGGGCGCGGAAACTACCCCCATGGAAGACAAGCGACTTACCACTGCCGAACACTTGCGCAGGCACTACCTCGCGGTCGCCATACAGACCATAGAGATTCCCCACCAGGCCATCGCTGGAAGCCGGCAACGAAGACACCACCCGGTCATACATGGCGAAAAGCAAGGCACGGGGCACCAGGCTCGTCGCCAGCGCCACCAGCGCGAAGCGCCAGCGCTGGGCCGGGGGGACGGGTCGCAGGTAGTAGCCCTTCTGTTTGTTCATGGTCATCGAGCGCAGCAGCGCGATGGACTTGCGCAGCAGCCGGCGACGCATGCCGGGGGGCGGAACGCCGTCCAACGGGAATACGTCCACCCCGATGCCCCGGTCGAACGGGTGCGCGTAGTCCACCACCCAACGCGAATGGCGATCGCTCACCACCAGGAACGGATAAGGCGTATGGGCGTCTGTGGACGGGTGGATCGCCCGCAACGTCGGCGGCAATCGATCCAGCAGGCCGAGCAGGCGGCGGTAATCCTTGCGCGGCACCACGATGTCGATGTCGTCGTCCCAGGGAATGAAGCCGCCATGGCGCACAGCGCCCAACAGCGTTCCGCCGACCAGGTAGTAGTCGATGGCATGGGCCTGGAAGAAGTCGACTAGCGCGCCCAGCACGGCAAAGGCCCGTTGCTGGATCCGTGCCAGCGGAACTCCGGCGACCATCGCGGCCCCCTCCTCAACCATGGCGGCGCACATCGAACACCATACCTGTCAGGGTCGAGCCCAGCGCCTGCAGGGTAGCGAGCGCCACTGCCGAGGGATCCAGCAGGCTCTCGACCGGTTCGGCACCGAAGTTCCGCGTACGCATGGGCGTGCGGGTCCGTTCGGGATTGATGCAGACCACGCGGATTCCTTCGCTCGCCCATTCCTCGGCCAGTGCCTGGGTGAGGTTGACCACCGCAGCCTTGGTGGCGCTGTAGGCGGCATAGAATGCACGCCCCCGGGTGTAGGAGCTGGAGGCGAAGTTCACCAGGCAACCGCGGCTTTCGCGCAGATACCCATGGGCAGCCTGGGCCAGGTGGATGGTGCCGGTGAGGTTGGTGGCGATGAGTTGCTCCACCTCGGATTCGCTGAGCAGGGCCAATGGCTTGTGCAGCAGCATGCCGGCGGTATTGACCACCGCGTCTATTCGTCCTTCACGCTGCGCCACCTCGGCGAGGAAGCGCTCCACGTCGCTGCGGCGGGAAATATCGATGTTGCCCTCGCCACGGCTGGCGCCATGGACGCGAGCGCCATGGGCCCTGGCCAGCTCGGCCACCGAAGCGCCGATGCCGTAGCTTGCGCCGATCACCACCACCACGCGGTCACGCAACAGGCCCGGCAGGCCATCATCCTGCGCAGCCTGGGTGCTGCGGATCTGGATCAGCTTTTCGGCGATATACAGGTCCACCCCGTCGGTAATTTTCAGATTGGAGGGCGAGCCGGCTACGGTAGCGATGGTCACCTCGGGCATTTCCCGGCGCAGCACGCCACAATCGCAGGTCACGCCCTCCAACCCTCTGCGTTCGGCGAGTCGATAGGCCTCACGCAGGATGCCAAGGCGGAACCCCTGCGGCGTCTGTCCACGGCGTAGCCGGCTGCGGTCAGGGATGTCGCGAATATGCCCCTCCCCCGCCACCTCGACGATGGTGTCGCTGGCGGGCACCACCACATCCACTGCGTCGTACCGCTCCAGCGCGTCCAGGCAGCGGACGATGGTCGGCTGGTCCAGCAGCGGGCGCGCAGCATCATGAATGAGTATCCGCGCCTGCTCCGGCTGCCCGTCCAGAGCGGCGATTGCCGAAGCGGTGGAGTCGGCACGGTCCCGGCCACCGGCGACGATCTTCGCCACCTTGCGCCAGCCATTGCGGGTGGCCGCCTCCCAGAGCACGCTTTCGTAGCCGCCAGGCACCACCAGCACGATCTGCTCCACTGCCGGCGAGTGCTCGAAGACTTCGACGGTATGCTCGATGACCATGCGCCCGGCCAACTTGACGAACTGCTTGGGCAGCTCGCTGCCGAAGCGCAGGCCACGCCCTCCAGCGAGCACTACGGCGATGACCGGGGATTCGACTGCACGGGTAGTCATGCGACCTCCTCCAACTCGCCCATCGACAGCATCCGCTCGACGGTCTCGGGCGGGTTGTGCATCAGCACGTCGATCATCGACAGGCCTGGCATGAAGTTCTCCACTTTCTGTTGCTGGTAGGCTGGAAAGCAGCCATGTACGAAACGCAGTTGCACGTGCTGTTCGCGAAACGCGGTGGCGCTGTATAGCGAACGACCACCGCTGGCGTTGTGGTAGGCGTCGGCCCCGAAGAGCCGGCAAAGCTCCAGAATGCGTTCCTGCCCCTGAAGCGAGCTGGGCATCTGCGAGGCGAAGGAAACCGAAAGCGGCCTGCCGAGGTAGGCGAAGACCGCCTGGACGGAAGCGGCGCAGACGCGAGCGACATTCTGCTCGGGCATCCGGCAGATGGATTCGACCAGGGCGAAAACCACGTCGAAGAATGGAGCCCGCCGGTAGGCATGGCGTATCAGCTGGAGAAACTTGTCGTGATCGCCAACGAAATGGTGCTGGTCGATTCGCAGGTTCTGGCTGGCCCCTTCCACCGGCAGCGTGAAGCGGAATGGCTGGCCATCGAGCAGGATGCTGTTGCGGTGGATGAACCCCCGGCGAATGAAAGCCACATCGTCCAGGAAGACGAAGTGGTCCACGCTCCCCGCCAACTGGAAGTAGCCCAGGTAAGGGAAGAAGTAGGGTTGCATGACCGCGAGAATCACGCCCGGACTCCCGCACTGATGACCAGGTCGCAGATGCGCTCGACATCCTCGTCGGCCAGGTCCGGGTAGATCGGCAGGCACAGCACCTGGCTCGCCACCTGGCGGGCGACCGGCAGGTTGCTCGGCTCGGCCGACGGCAGGCCGCGGTACATCGGGAAGTCGCTGATCAGCGGGTAGAAGTAGCGGCGCACCACGATGCCCTGCTCGCGCAACAGCTCGTACAGCCGGTCGCGCTCCACGGCAAAATCCTCGTCGATCAGCACGGGGAAATAGGCGTAGTTGGACACGCACCCGGTACGGAACTCGATGAAGTTCAGCCCCGGCAAGCCGGCCAGGCGCTCACGGTAGAGGCTATCGATTTCCTTGCGCCGCGCCAGCGCACGGTCGATGTGCCGCAGTTGCAACAGGCCGAAGGCGGCGTTGATCTCGCTCATCTTGCCGTTGATGCCGGGGGCCACCACCGTGGTTTCGTTGACGAAGCCGAAGTTTTTCAGATGGCCGATGCGCCGGTAGGTTTTCTCGTCAGGGCAGATGATCGCCCCGCCCTCGAAGGTGTTGAACACCTTGGTGGCGTGGAAGCTGAGCACGCTCAGGTCGCCGTGGCGCAGGATGCTGCCGCCGGCGTCACGCACCGAGAAGGCATGGGCCGCATCGTAGATCACCCGCAGGTTGTAGTTGTCGGCGATAGCCTGGATGGCCTCGACGTCGCAGGGATTGCCGTAGCAGTGCACTGGCATGATCGCGGTGGTCTGCGGGGTGATCGCCGCCTCGATCTTCGCCGGGTCCAGGCTGAGCGTCTGCGGGTCGATGTCGACGAACACCGGGCGGATACCGTTCCACAGCAGCGAATGGCCGGTGGCGACGAAGGAATAGGGCGTGGTGATCACTTCCCCGGTGATGCGCAGCGCCTGCAGGGCGGTGACCAGCGCCAGCGTGCCGTTGGCGAACAGGGCGATGTGCTCGACGCCAAGGTATTCGCACAGCGCCTTCTCCAGGGCACGGTGCATGTCGCCGCCATTGGTGAGGATGCCGCTGGCCCAGACCTGTTCCAGGTAGGGCAGGAACTCGTTCAGGGGAGGAAGCAGGGGCCGGGTGACCGGGATGCTCTTTGTCATGACTGCCACCCGCCAACCGACATCGGGCACACGCTGCGACGGGAATGCGACAGGGGGAAGTCGAGCTTCCTCCCGCGCATGAGGCGGAGGTTCGAAGTCACCTGGCCGATACCGGACCTGGCCGTGGCTCCGTAGGGAATGATCGTGTTCGACATGCTGCATCTCTCCCCGCCTGCCGCTACGGCAAGGTCTGGCGAAGGTTCCTAAAGCACTGGCGGTTGGACTCTTGTCCGGAATTCAGCCAGTGGGCAGGGCGTCAATTTGCTGACTGGAAAAACCGCCCCGACAGGACCTCAGCAAATTGAATGCCATCTTCCCCGCGGGTGCGCGGGGCCTGGCATGCGGGGGAATGAGGAAGGCTTGAAGCGCCGGGAGGCAGCGGCAAGGGATTGCCGCCGAAAGAAACGCCGCACGCCCTCCGACGGAAGACGCACGGCGATCGACCAGGCTCAGAGCTTGTTGAACAGGCTCAACTGGCTGACCCGGGCAAACGCCGCCTGGGCCGCTTCGAGCATGGTTTGCTGCAGGACCAGCTTGGAGGTGGCCTCGGCCATGTCGGTGTCGCGGATCGACGACTGGGTGGTGCTGTTGGTCAGGCTCAGGCTCTGGTTTTCCTGGCTGAGCACGTCGATGGTGTTCAGCCGCGAGCCCACCGACGACTGCGCCGTCATCACCTGGTTCATGCCGTTGTCGATGTTGGTCAGCGCCGAGGCCACCATGTTGCGGATGTTCAGCTGGGCCTGCGGATCGTTGGCGGTGGAGGCGCTCAGCGCGGTGCGCAGGTCGCCGATGGTGTTGAGGATGTTCTGCCGCTCCGGCGAGCTGGTGGTGACGCTGAACTGGTCGCCGGTCGCCGGCGAGGCGCTGATCGAGAGGTCGACGCCGGCCACGCTGATGGTCTGCGGGAAGGTGCCGCCGAGGGTACCGCTGGAGATCGGCGTGGCGCCCTGGGTGGCCGGCAGCGCGTAGACCTCGTAGTCGGTGGCGCTGGTGAACTTCAGCTGCACGCCGTTGGCCGGGAACTGGGTGGTGTAGGCGGTCTGGTTGCTGACCGTGCCGCTGGTGATCTGCGCGCCCGAGGTGTTGCTGGCGCTGCGCTTGATCGAAACGTCGTCGGCCGCCACGCCGAAGCTGAAGCTGTAGCCGCCGACCAGGCTGTCCATGTCGCTGGCGTCGTCGCTGCTGGGCAGCGAGACGTCGAGCTGGAACTGCGCGCCGCGGAAGCTGATGGCGTTGCTGTCCGCCGAGGTGGCATCGTAGGTGCCGTTGGTGTTGGCCTCGCTGGTGACGTCGTTGCCGTCCTTGTCGAGGATCTGGTACTGGGTGCCGCTGAGCACGTTCAGGGTGTAGGGCGCGCCATCGCGGAAACTGGCGTTGTAGGTGCTGTCGCTGGTCACCGTGCCCTGGGAGAGGAACGCCCGCTGCACGCCGTCGGCGTTCGGGTCGCTGCCCAGCGAACTGGTGGTGCGGCTGGCGTTGGCCGCCATCTCGAAGATGCTCCAGCCGTTGTCGCTGGTCGGCAGCAGCAGGTTGTCGGCGATCTGCAGGCTCAGCGCACTCTGGTCGCCCTGGTAGCTGTAGGTGCCGTCGGCGTTCTGGATGAACGGCTGCACCGTGCTCTTGCTGCCGGAGAACAGGTAGTTGCCGCTGGCGTCCTTGCTGTTCATCAGCGTCAGCAACTGCTGCTGGATCTGCCCGAGCTGGTCGGCCAGGGCCTTGCGGTCGTCATCGGTGAGGGAGCCGTCACCGGCCCGTACCGCGACCTCGCGGGCCTGCTGCAGCACGTTGGTGATGGAGGACAGCACGCTCTCTTCCTGGTTCAGGGCGTTCTGTGCGGTGGTCATGTTGCTGCTGTACTGGCTCAGCAATGCCTGCTGCTGTTGCAACTGCAGCAGGCGCGCGGCGCCGACGGGGTCGTCGGCGGGGGTCTGGATGCGCACGCCGCTGGAGATCTGCTCCTGGGTCTTGGCCAGGCTGGCGTAGCCGCGGTTGTAGTTGTCGATGTTGGAACTGAAGATCTGCGGGGTGGAAATACGCATCACGGCCGCCTCAGATGTTGTTGATCAGGGTGTCGAAGAGCGTCTGCGCGGTCTTGATGATCTGCGCGGAAGCCGTGTAGTACTGCTGGAACTTCACCAGGTTGGCCGCCTCTTCGTCGAGGTTGACCGCCGACAGCGAGTCGCGGGTGTTCTGCGCCTGGGTCAGCACCGCATCGGTGGCGGTGGCGTCCAGCTTGGCCTGGTTGGCCTGGGCGCCGACGGTCTCGGTCAGGCTGCTGTAGGCGCCGGTGAGGCTCATGCCGCTGCCACTGCCGGTACCGCTGCCGACGGTCTTGGCGCTTTGCAGGTCGATGAGCTTCTGCGCGTTGCCGTTGTCGGCATCGCCATCGGAATTGAAGCCGACGGTGAAGCTGTCGCCACTGCCGGGGTAGCCGCCGATGCTGGTCTGGAAGCTGAACGACGGCGTGCCGGGCACGGTGATGCTGATGTCGTTGCTCTGCCCCGGCACTATGCTGCCGGTGCCCAGCGAATTGCCGGCGGAATCGTAGATCGTGTAGCCCTGGGTGCCATCGCCGGCGGCGGCGTCGAACACCAGCTTGACCGGCATGCCGGCCTTGATCGCCGCCGACAGGTCGGCGCTGTTGCTGGCGTCGAGCTGGGTGGTCAGGCTGGTGCCGCTGATGGTGCCGCTGCCGATGTTGCCGGTGGTGGCGGTGGAGACCAGCGGCGAGGCCAGCGCCAGGCGGTTGGAGTCGGTCATCGCTACCGAGATGTCCGCCGCGGCGGTGCGCGTCGGGATCACCGTGAAGCGGTCGCCGGCCTGGATGGTGCCGACGCTCTGCTGGCTGAGGCTGAAGCCGTCGAATTCCTTGGGCGGGTCGTCCGTGAGATCGCCGCTGCCCATCACCTCGCCATCGGACAAGCGCCTGACGGTGTAGCCGGTGGCCGAGGTGAAGGTCACCTCGTAGTCGCTGGTGGTCAGCGCGCTGCTGTCGTCGATGCTGACGTTGAGGTTGCCGGTGCCGGTGTTGTGGCCGTTGGCCAGGCTGCGGTTGCCGATCACGCTGGCGTCGTTGATGTCCTTGAACAGCTGGGCACCGAAGTTGCCGTTGAGGTCCAGGCCCTGGGCCAACTGGCTGTTGAAGGTGTCGGCGAGGACGATGGCCATGCGCCCCAGTTCGTTCTGGGTGGTGTCCAGCACCTCGCTGCGGTAGCGCAGCAGGCCGCCCATCTGGCCGCCGGTGACCACCGAGGTGACGTCCATGGCCACGCCGCTGGTGCTGGAGTTCAGCGACAGGCTGTACTGCGACGGGTTGCTGGCGCTGGGGGCGGCGCTCAGGGTCGAGGCGTTGCTGCCCACCACCAGCGGCTGGCCGGAGCCCAGGTAGAGGTTGTAGCTGCTGCCCTGCTTGACCACGCTGACGCCGATCATGTCCGACAGCTGCACCACCGCCTGGTCGCGCTTGTCCTGCAGGTCGTTGGCGCTGGCGCCGGCGGACTCGGCGGCGGTGATCGCCTGGTTGTACTGGGCGATGGTCTTGGCCAGGTCGGTGACCTGCCCGGCCAGGCTGCTCATCTGGGTGTTGACGTAGCTGTTCTGGGTGCCCAGCTGGGTGGAGATGGAGTTGAAGCGCTGCGCCAGGTTGCTCGCCTGGGTCAGCACCAGCTGACGCGAGGCGGCGTCGGTCGGGGTGCCGGCCGCGGTCTGCAGCGAGGCGAAGAAGTTCTGCATCACCGAGGACAGGCCGGTGGTGCTGTCCGACAGCAGCGAGTCGACCTGGTTGACCTGGCTCAGGTAGGTCTGCGCGTCGCTGTTCACCGCCGTTGCGCCGCGCAGCTGGTTGGCCAGGAACTCGCTGTACATCCGGCGCACGTCCTGCACCGTGGTGCCGGTGCCCACGTAGTAGCGGCCGGAGAACTGCGCGGCCGAACTGACCTGCATCGACTGCTGGCGGGTGTAGCCGGCGGTGTCGACGTTGGTGATGTTGTTGCCGGTGGTGCTCAGCGCCGTTTGCGAGGCGTTGAGGCCGGACAGTCCTATGGATAACAGGCTCATGGGCTTTCCTTAGAGCGTTCCATTCTTCAAAGCGTACGGGTCGGGCCGTCGGCCATGGCCACGGTCTGGTAGACCTGCATCTGCCTGGCGATCTGCGACACCTTGCGCGCGTACTGCGGGTCGGTGGCGTAGCCGGCGCGCTGCAGTTCCTTCATGAACTGCTCGGGGCGCGCGGCGGAGTCCAGGGCGTCCTGGTAGCGGTCGTTGTTCTGCAGGAAGCTGACGTAGTCCTGGAAGCTCTGCTCGAAGGAGTTGTAGGCACGGAACGAGGCCACTTCCTTCACCTGCTTGCCGTTCTCGTACTCGCTGGTGACCGCGCGCGCCGAGTCGCCCTTCCAGCTCGAACCGCTCTTGATGCCGAACAGGTTGTGGCTGCTGCTGCCGTCGCGCTGGGCGATCATCTTCTTGCCCCAGCCGGTTTCCAGCGCGGCCTGGGCCACCAGGTAGCGCGGGTCGACACCGATGCGCCTGGCGGCGCGCTCGGCCATCGGCAGCATGGTGGCGACGAAGTCGTCGGCCGAGGCGAACATGGACTTGCCCGGCTTGGTCGAAATGGCCGAGGCATCGGCGACGGCAGCGCTGCTCGTGGCGCTGTCGTCCTGGCGGGTGTAGCCCCTGCCGTTGCGCCAGTCGCTGCTGGCCAGTTGCGTCGGCTGGCTGGCGCTGGTGGCATTGGCGTCCGGCACTATGCCGGCGGCGATGCGCTGGGCCAGCTTGCCCGGCAGGGCCAGGCGCCGCGCATTCAGCGCCTGGCGGTCGTCGCGGCCGGGCTCGGGCTGCGGCAGCGGCTTGCCGCTGGCGGACCACAGGCTCTTCGCCCGCTGCCGGTCCTGTCCCGCCACCGCCTGGGTGGCCTGGGTATCGGCTTGCGCCTGGACCTGGGCGAAGGGGTTGTCGCCGGTGTGGCGCACGCCCTGCATCTTCTCCATCTGCTTGACCAGCACGTCGGCCAGGCCGATGCCATGGCCCTCGCGCGCCAGGGACACCGACAACTGGTGGTCGTACATGTCCTGGTACTGCTTGGCGGTCTCGCTGTTGAGCGGGTTGTCCTTGGCGAACACCTCGTTGGCCGAGCGCATCGACTTGAGCATCTCGTTGAGGAACAGCGACTCGAACTCCTGGGCCACCTTGCGGATGTTGCCCTGGCTGTTGCGGTCGCCGCTCTTCAGCTGGCTCAGGCGGTTGAGGTCGGTGTAGGCCTGGCTGTCGCTGGCGCTGGCGCCGGAATTGAGCAGTCGTGCGTCCATGGCGGCGTCCTCAGATGACGATCAGCTCGGCCTGCAACGCGCCGGCCTGCTTGAGGGCTTCGAGAATGGCCATCAGGTCGCTGGGCGCCGCGCCCACCTGGTTCACCGCGCGGACGATCTCGTCCAGGGTGGTGCCGGGGCCGAACTTGAACATCGGCTTGGCTTCCTGCTCGGCGTTCACCCGCGAGCGCGGCACCACCGCGGTCTGGCCGTTGGAGAGCGGGCCGGGCTGGCTGACGATCGGGTCCTCGGTGATGGTCACGGTGAGGCTGCCGTGGGTCACGGCGGCCGGCGACACGCGCACGTTCTGGCCGATGACGATGGTGCCGGTGCGCGAGTTGATGATGACCTTGGCCACCGCCTCGCCGGACTGGATCTCCAGGTTCTCCAGCACCGACATGTAGTCCACCCGCTGGTTCGGGTCCAGCGGCGCGCTGACGCGCACCGAGCCGCCGTCGATGGCCTGGGCCACGCCCGGGCCGAGCATGTCGTTGATGCGGTCGACGATGTGCTTGGCGGTGGTGAAGTCGGGACGGTTGAGGTTCAGCGTCAGGCTGTTGCCCTGGTCGAAGCCGCTCGGTACCGCGCGCTCGACGGTGGCACCGGAGGGGATGCGCCCGGCCGAGGGCACGTTGACGGTGATCTTCGAGCCGTCGCGGCCCTCGGCGTCGAAGCCACCCACCACCAGGTTGCCCTGGGCGATGGCGTAGGTCTGGCCGTCGATACCCTTGAGCTGGGTCATCAGCAGGCTGCCGCCGCGCAGGCTCTTGGCGTTGCCGATGGAGGAGATGGTCACGTCGATGGCCTGGCCCGGCTTGGCGAAGGGCGGCAGGTCGGCGTGCACCGACACCGCGGCGACGTTCTTCAGTTGCACGTTGCCGCTGCCGGCCGGCACCTTGATGCCGAACTGCGCCAGCATGTTGTTGAAGGTCTGCAGGGTGAAGGGCGTCTGCGTGGTCTGGTCGCCGGTGCCGTTGAGGCCGACCACCAGGCCGTAGCCGATCAGCTGGTTGCTGCGCACGCCCTGGATGCTGGCGATGTCCTTCAGGCGCTCGGCCTGGGCCGGCAGGCAGAGGAACAGGCACAGCAATGCCAGGCCGTAGGAGCGAGCTTGCTCGCGAACCCTTCCAGCGCCGATGTTCGCGAGCCAGCTCGCGCCTATGAAAGCCATGTCGGCCACCCTCAGAACGGCCACAGCGGGCTGAGGAAGAAGCGGTCCAGCCAACCGGGCTGGCTGGCGTCGGCGAAGGCGCCGGTGCCCGAGTAGGTGATGCGCGCATCCGCCACGCGGGTCGAGGACACGGTGTTGTCGGTAGCGATGTCGTCGGCGCGGATCAGCCCGGCGATGCGCACCAGCTCGTTGCCGGTGTTCAGCGTCATCCATTTCTCGCCGCGCACGGCGAGGATGCCGTTGGGCATGACTTCGGCCACGGTCACGGTGATCGAGCCGGTCAGGCTGTTGCTCTGCCCCGCCGCGCTGTCGCCCTTGGTCTCGCGGTTGCCGCTGTACTCGGCGCTGAGGCTCAGGTCGCCGCTGCCGAAGGGGTTGTTGGTGGTGGCCTTGCTGCCGAACAGCGAGGTCAGGCCCATCTTGTTGCTGCTGTCCTTGGAGATGTCCGAGTTGGCCTTCTTGCTCGCCTGGGTCTTCTCGTTGAGGGTGATGGTGATGATGTCACCGACACGGAAGGCCTTGCGGTCGCCGTAGAGGTTGTTGTCGAACCCGGCCTGGTAGATGGAACCGTTGTTCTGTGCCGCGGGCATCGGCGTGCGTGGCATGACCGGCGCGTAGTACGGGTCGTCCGGCTTGGGCGGAGGACTGACGCAGCCGGCCAGCGCGGCGAGCGCCAGCAGCGGGAGAAAATGGGAACGGTTCATTGCAACTACCTCTCGGGGAGAGCCACTAACTCGCGGGCCGCGGGGCCCGCGTCATGCATCAAAGGTTCTGGGTGACGAAGGACAGCATCTGGTCGGCGGTGGAGATCACCTTGGAGTTCATCTCGTAGGCGCGCTGGGTGGTGATCATGTTGACCATCTCCTCCACCACGCTGACGTTGGAATTCTCCAGGGTGTTCTGCTGCACGGTGCCCAGGCCGTTCAGGCCCGGGGTGCCGACCTGGGGGGCGCCGCTGGCGGCGGTTTCCAGGAACAGGTTGTTGCCGGTCGCCTGCAGGCCCGCCGGGTTGATGAAGTCGGCGGTCTGGATGTTGCCGATGATCTGCGGCTGCGAGTTGCCGGCCACGGTCACCGACACGGTGCCGTCGTTGCCGACGGTGAAGGTCTGGGTTTCCGCCGGGACCACGATGGCCGGCTCCAGGGCGTTGCCGTTGGAGGTGACGATCTGGCCGTCGGAGTTCAGGTGGAAGCTGCCGTCGCGGGTGTAGGCGACGGTGCCGTCCGGGGTCAGCACCTGGAAGAAGCCGCGGCCGTTGACCGCCATGTCCAGCGGGTTGTCGGTGGTCTGCAGGCTGCCGGCGGTGAAGTTCTTCTGGGTGCCGACGATGCGCACGCCGGTGCCCAGCTGCAGGCCCGAGGGCAATTGGCTGTCCTGGGTCGACTGGGCGCCGGGCTGGCGCTTGATCTGGTACAGCAGGTCCTGGAACTCCGCGCGGTCGCGCTTGAAGCCGGTGGTCGAGACGTTCGCCAGGTTGTTGGAAATGGTGGTCAGGTTCATGTCCTGGGCGGACAGGCCGGTCTTGCTGACCCACAGTGCCGGAAGCATATCGATTCTCCTCGGGCGTCGGATTCATGACGCCTCGATCTGGTGATTAGCTAAATTGCAAAACCCGCGCCATGGCCTGGGAATCGTCCTCGGCGGTACGCATCATCTTCACGTGCAGCTCGAACTGGCGGGACAGCGCCAGGATCGAGGTCATCTCTTCCACCGCGTTGACGTTGCTCGCCTCCAGGAAACCCGACTGCACGCTGGCGTTGGCGTCGGCCTGCGGCGCCGGCTGGCCCTGCTTCATGCGGATCATGCCGTCGGTGCCCTTCTCCAGTTGCTTCGGGTCCGGGGTGACCAGCCTGATGCGGTCGACGGTGGCCAGCGCGTTGGGATTGTTGCCCTGGCCGCGGACGGTGATGGTGCCGTCCTCGCCGATCTCGACCTTCTCTTCCGGCGGAATGGCGATGGGCCCGCCATTGCCGAGCACCGGCAAGCCGTCGCCGGTGCGCAACTGGCCGAGGGCGTCGATTTCCAGGCTGCCGGTGCGCACGTAGGCTTCGCCGCCATCCGGGGCCTGCACGGCGATCCAGGCGTCGCCCTTGGCGGCGACGTCCAGGTCACGCCCGGTTTCCTGCAGGGCGCCGGCGGTGAAATCGGTGGCCGGGCGTTCGCTCATGGCGAATACGCGCGCCGGAAAGCTGTCGCCGAAGACCGGCATGGCCCGCGCCTGTTCGAAGTCGCGACGGAAACCGGTCGTGGAAATGTTCGCCAGGTTGTTGGCGTGAGCCTGCATGGCCTGCGTGTTCTGGCTCGCGCCGCTCATGGCGACATACAGCATTCTGTCCAAGGCATTCCTCCAGTGCCGGGTCGGATTCCCGGCGGTGCTGAAGGGACCTCAGCAAGCGCTGTGCCAGAATTGAAAAATCAGCGCAACGCGCTGATTCGAAAGGAGGAATCAAAAAGAAAAGGCTCCCGGAGGAGCCTTGATGGCCGTCAGGCGGCGACGGACTGCCGCCTGCGGCAAGGGGCCTTTGCCGCCATCAACGCAGGTTGATGATGGTGTCGGAGATGGTGCTCTCGGTCTGCACGGTCTTGGCGTTGGCCTGGTAGTTGCGCTGCGCGACTATCAGGTTGACCAGCTGCGCGGTCAGGTCGACGTTGGATTCCTCCAGCGAGCCGGAACCCACCGAGCCCAGGGTGCCGGAGGTGGGCGTGCCGATCACCGCCTCGCCCGAGGCCAGCGACTGTTTCCAGGCGGTGCTGCCCACCGGGGTCAGCCCCTGGGTGTTGGCGAAGTTGGCCAGCACCAGTTGGCCGATCACCTTGGACTGGCCATTGGTGTAGGTGGCGTACATCTGCCCGTCCACGTCCACCGCCAGGCCGGACATCTGGCCGGTGGCGTAGCCGTCCTGGGTCACCGCGGTGACCGCGAAGGCGGCGTTGGTCTGGGAGGTCTTGGTCAGGTCGAGGTTGATGCCGCCGGCGGCTCCGGCCGCGCCGTTGGGGCCCCAGGTCACCGGGTCGGTGGTGGAGTCGGTGATCGCCGCCGGCACCCAGCCGGTGAGAGTCATGGTGTTGTCCGCGTTCACCGTCATGCCGGTGGAGCTGATGCCGGTCAGCTGGCCGGCGCTGTTGAAGCTCAATTGGCTGGTCAGCGGCGTGGTGCTGGTCGGGTCGGTCGGCGAGCGGCCGTCGACCAGGGTGTGCATGGTCCAGTTGTTGCTGCTGTCCTTGACGAAGTAGTTCGTCATGGTGTGCGAGTTGCCCTGGGAGTCGTAGATGTCCACCGAGGTCGACCAGTTGTAGCTGTCGGAATCGGCGGGGTCGAAGGTGGCGTTCGTCGGCGTGGTGGCCGCCGAGTTCAGGCTCAGGGTCGAGGTGATCTTCGAGGTCGGGCTCGGCGGCTGGTTGGCGGTGTCCACCTTCAGGTCGGTGATCACGCCGTTGACGACCGAGCCGTTGCCGTTGACGCCGTAGCCCTGCAGGCGGTTGCCCGAGCCATCGACGATGTAGCCGCTGGCGTCGGTGTTGAAGGAGCCGTTGCGGGTGTACAGGCGGCTGCCGTTGTCACTGACCATGAAGAAGCCGTTGCCGCTGATGGCGAGGTCCAGGCTGCGGCCGGTGGAGGTCAGGTTGCCCTGGGTGAACTGTTGCGAGACCGACTGGGTGATCACGCCGCTGCCCACGGCATTGCGCCCGGTGCCGAGCATGGAGGCGGCGTACAGGTCGGCGAACTCGGTGCGCGACGACTTGAAGCCGGTGGTCCCGACGTTGGCGATGTTGTTGCCGGTCACGTTCAGGTCCGTGCTAGCGGCGTTCAAACCACTCAGGGCGGTATTGAAAGACATGGTCAGCTCCCGTGCCGAAGGACGGCGTTATTTTCCGATGGTCTGAATGCTGGAGGCGGAGACACTGCCGATGCCAGCAAGATTGAGGGTCATTTCCCCGCCGCTCTGGCCCAGCGTGACGCTGTTGACCGTGGCCGGCAGGTAAGTGGTCAGCGCAGTGCTGGTGCCATCCAGGGTGGCGCTGGCCTTGACGGTGTAGGTGCCGGAGGCCACCTGCTCGCCGCTGTCGTCCTTGCCATCCCAGGTGAAGTCGATGTTGCCGCTCTTCTGGCTGCCCATGTCGATGGTGCGCACCAGCTCGCCGTCGTCGTCATAGATTTTCAGGGTCACGCCATCGCCGTTGGACGGCATCACCAGCGAGCCCTGCACGCCGGCGCTGGGGTCGTCGACCTGGACCTTGCTGGAGTTGACGATCACCGAGCGGCCGACCAGGGACGAGGCCTGCAGCGCCTGGGACGACTGGAACGAGGAATAGAAGTTGCCCAGGGTGGTATCCAGGTTCTCCATGCTCTCCAGGCTGCTGAACTGGGCGAGCTGGGAAACGAACTGGGTGTTGTCCTGGGGGTCCAGCGGGTTCTGGTTGTTCAACTGGGTGACCAGCAGTTGCAGGAACGAGTCCTTGCCCAGCGCACTGGTGCCGGTTTCCGAGGTGGAAGACGACGAACTCGACCCGGCGTTGAGCGACGAGAGGATCGAGTTCGAGGTGCTGCTGGTGTTGTCGATGCTCATGGGGCGTCCTCTGCGCTTACTGACCCAGGGTCAGGACCTTCTGCATCATCTGCTTGGCGGTGTTCATCATTTCCGCGTTGCTCTGGAAGGAACGGCTGGCGGACATCATGTCGGCCATCTCCTCCACCACGTTGACGTTGGGGTAGTACACGTAGCCATTGGCGTCGGCGGCCGGGTGGTTCGGCTCGTAGCGCGGCACCAGCGGGCTCTGGTCCTCGACCACGCCCAGCACCTGCACGCCGGTGCCGGCCTGGTCGGTGTCCTGGAACAGCGAGCCCTGGCCGTTCTGCGCCTGCTGGAACATGGCGGAGAACACCGGGTGGCGGGCGCGGTAGGTCTGGTCGATGCTCGAGGACACGCTCTCGGCGTTGGCGATGTTCGAGGCGGTGGTGTTCAGACGGGTGGTCTGGGCACTCATGCCGCTACCGGCGATGTTGAAGACACTGGCAAGGGACATGGCTATCACTCTCCGCGCAGGGCGCCCATCAGGCCTTTGAACTTGCTGTTGAGGAAGGTGAAGCTGGCCTGGAACTGCACGGCGTTCTGCGCGTAGTTGGCCTGCTCGACCTGCTCGTCGACAGTGTTCTGGTCGATGGAGGGGTGGGTCGGGATGCGGTACTTCAGCGAGTCGTCGCCCATGGCCGCGCCATCGGCCTCGATGTGCCGGGCGTTGGTGACGGCGGTGCTGAAGGTGCCGCTCTTGGCCTTGTCGGCCTGGGCCGCGAGCACCGAAGCGAAGTCCAGGTCGCGCGCCTTGTAGTTGGGGGTGTCGGCGTTGGCCAGGTTGTTGGCCAGCACCTCGGCGCGCTGCGAGCGGAAGCTGAGGGCTTGTGCGTGGATGCCGAGGGCGGAGTCGAAGCTGATGCTCATGGTCACGAACCTGTTTGCCGGTGTGGGCTTGCCAGCACTTCAGCAAGGTGCGTGCCAAAACGTTAAATCCTTATAGATCAATGAATTGCCGATGATCAGCGAGCGGCAAAGGGCGGCAAACCGCGGCAAGCGGCAAGGCCTTACCGCCCGGCGGCAAAGCGTTCTGCCCATTCGAAGTGGTTACGCCCTCTCCCCGGCCCTCTCCCGCAAGCGGGAGAGGGAGCTGTCCGTGCCACCGGGGCGTCCGGCGTGGCCGGTGAATCCAATCGCGGACAAGGTCCGCCTACCCCGCCACCGCTGTCCCACCTGTAGGAGCGCGCCCTGCGCGCGATTCGCGGGCATGGCCCGCTCCTACGGTCCGTGCTCGACCGTAGGGCGAATAACCGTTCGCGGTTATCCGCCGTTGGCCGGAACGCCGGTGCCCGACGGCCGCGACGGATAACGCCGTAGGCGTTATGCGCCCTACGCAGAGCCGCGCTCAGGAGGTCATGCGACATGGATGTCGCGAGAGCCCAGCGGGCTGCAGGGACGTGCGCCCGGCGGGGCGCCCGGCTACTTCGCCTTGTAGATGATCCCCGGGTTGCACTGGACCATCTGGTAATGCTCCGGCAGCCCGTTGAGCGCCTCGGAGGCGCCGAGGAACAGGTAGCCGCCGGGCTTGAGCTGGGCGTGCATGCGCAGCAGGATGTCGCGCTTGACCTCGGCGGAGAAATAGATGAGCACGTTGCGGCAGAAGATCAGGTCGAACTTGCCCAGGGTGGCGTAGCTCTCCAGCAGGTTCAGCGCGCGGAACTCGACGCGGCCCTTGATCGCCGGCTTCACCGCCCAGCGCCCCGGCCCCTTGGCGTCGAAGTAGCGCTGCAGGCGCTCCTGGGACAGCCCGCGGCCGATGGCCAGGCTGTCGTACTCGCCGGCCTTGGCGGCGTTGAGCATGGAGCCGGAGAGGTCGGTGGCGACGATCTGCACGCCGGCCTTGAGCTGGCCGAGGTTGGTCTTCTCGAACTCGTCGATGGTCATCGACAGCGAGTAGGGCTCCTGCCCCGAGGAGCAGGCCGCCGACCAGATGCGCAGGCGCTGGCCCGGGCTGGCCTTGATCATTTCAGCGAGGATGCGGTTCTTCAGCACCTCGAAGGGATAGGTGTCGCGAAACCAGAGGGTCTCGTTGGTGGTCATGGCATCCACCACCTGCTCGCGCAGCTGGCTGCGGACCTGGATCTTCTGCACCAGCTCGCCCAGGCTCCTGATGCCCTGCTGCTCCATCAGCTTGTTCAGGCGGCTGGCGACCAGGTACTGCTTGTTGGCACCCAGGACGATGCCGCAGGCCTTCTCCAGGAAATCCCGGAACAGCTCGAATTCCATGTTGGTCGATGTCACCGATCACGCCTCTTTCCAGTTGGCCCGGCGCCGGTCCGGACGCCAGGCGGCCGGGGTCGCCCCCGGCCGTTGCAGACTACCCCGAAGTGCCCTCCTCAGCGTGCGTCCGCCGCCTTGATGCGCTCGACGACACGCGCCGCCAGGTCATCGGGCCGGAACTTGGCGAGGAAGTCGTTGGCCCCGACCTTCCGCACCATCGCCTGGTTGAACACCCCGGACAGCGAAGTATGCAGGAGAATGTGCAGGTCCTGCAGCCGCGGATCGTGGCGAATCTCCGCGGTCAGGGTGTAGCCATCCATTTCCGGCATCTCGATGTCGGAGATCACCATCAGCAATTCCTGGCCCGGATTGCCACCAGCGGCAAGCATCTGTTGAAGGTAGTCCAGCGCCTGGCGTCCGTCATTGAGCGCGAGCACTTCCACGCCCACGGTCTCCAGGCAGCGGATCAGCTGCTTGCGCGCCACCGAGGAATCGTCCACCACCAGCACCCGCTTGCTCACCGCCTGGGCCTGGGTGTCGGCGTCGATCACGCCTTCGGAGATGTCCTCGCTGGTGGGCGCGACCTCGGCGAGGATCTTCTCCACGTCGATGATCTCCACCAGTTGCTTGTCCACCCGCGTCACCGCCGTCAGGTAGTGCTCGCGGCCGGTGCCCTTGGGTGGCGGATGGATCTCCTCCCAGTTCATGTTGACGATGCGCTCCACCGAATGCACCAGGAAGCCCTGCACCTTGGTGTTGTACTCGGTGATGATCACGAAGCTGTTGTCGATCTCGCGCAGGCCGCGACGGCCGGTGGCCATCGACAGGTCGAGGATCGGGATGGTGCCGCCGCGGATGTTCGCCACCCCGCGCACCACCGGGCTGGACTTGGGCATCACGGTCAGGCGCGGGCACTGCAGTACCTCCTTCACCTTGAACACGTTGATGCCGTACAACTGGCTGCCATCCAGCCGGAACAGCAGCAGTTCGAGACGATTCTGCCCAACCAGCTGCGTCCGCTGGTTGACCGAATCCATGACTCCGGCCATTGCGCCCCCTTCGTATCCGCCGTGCCGCGCATGGCGACAATCGGCACGAGCCTTGCTTGAAGTCGTGGCATGAAACTGCCAACGACGTTTTTCCGACGGCCCCGAGCCCATGCCCGGTCACTCTGCGGAGTGCTGTGCATGCTGGGCGCATTCGCCCCGGGTCCGACCTGGGCCGACGACTTCACCGCGCCCGAGATTCTTATCGGCGCCACCCAGGGCTTTCTTGAGTTCAAGGTGGAAGATTATCTGCAACGCAGCGGTATCGACGCGCGCTACGAGATAGAAGTAGCGCGCATCGACCCGCGCCTGCGCCTGGCGGCCTGCGACAAGGACCTGACGCAGTCGCTGGAAAGCCCCGCGCAGCCCGTGGGACGCGTCTCGGTGCTGGTGCGCTGCGACGGTTCCTCGCCCTGGTCGGTGTACGTGCCGGCCCAGGTCAAGCTGTTCCGCCAGGTAGTGGTCACCACCCTGCCGCTCAAGCGCGACCACGTGCTGGAGCCGGGCGACATCAGCCTGGTGGAGCGCGACATCGGCCTGCTCAGCCAGGGCTACCTGACCGACCCGCAGCAGGCCGTCGGGCAGAAGCTCAAGCGACCGACGGTCAGCGACCAGATCCTCGCCCCGGTGTTCCTCGAACAGGCCGCGGCAGTGCGCAAGGGCGACCAGGTGGTGATCCGCGCGCAAACCGGCACGGTCAACGTGGTGATGCCCGGCGAAGCCATGGCCGACGGGGTGCCCGGCGAGCAGATACGCGTGCGCAACCTGCGTTCGCAGCGCATCATCAGGGCCCGGGTGGTGGAACCAGGCGCGGTGCAGGTCACGCTCTAGCGGCGGAAGTCTGGCGCTGGCGCGCCCGCCTTCACTAAACTGTGCGAAGGTGCACGAAAAACCGCCCTAAAGTTTTCTGGATGTCAGCCGAAACCTACAGGCAAGCGTCCTAAACCCGCAGAGGTTCACTACCATGGTCATCGACTTCAACCGGCTGAACAATGCCAGCGCGCCGGTCTCCACCGGCAGCACCGGCAAGCCCCAGGCCGGCCGCAGCGAAGCCGCCGGCAGCGAAAGCGCCGGCAGCGCGCAGGCCACTGGCAGCGGTGAGTCCGTGCAACTGAGCAGCACCGCCCAGCAATTGCAGAAAGCCAGCGACCAGCTGAAAGACCAACCCGTCGTCGACTCGGAAAAGGTCGCGCGGCTCAAGCAGGCCATCGCCGATGGCAGCTACCAGGTCGACAGCCAGAAAGTCGCCGGCAAACTGCTCGACTTCGAATCCCAGCGCTGAGCGCGGGGTTTTCCAAGGACGCCCTGAACGCCGAGCCGCCATGCCGAACGCCAGCCTGCTCCACCTGATCACCGAGGATATCGGCGCCGCCGAGGCCCTTCTGCAGCTGATCGAGGATGAATTCCACGCCCTCGAGGCGCGTGACCTGGAGCGCCTGCAGGGCCTGCTCGAAAGCAAGCTGCCGCTGCTCCAGCAGCTGGAGC
Source organism: Pseudomonas delhiensis (assembly GCF_900187975.1). Lineage (GTDB taxonomy): Bacteria > Pseudomonadota > Gammaproteobacteria > Pseudomonadales > Pseudomonadaceae > Pseudomonas > Pseudomonas delhiensis. Next base: position 70,910 of record NZ_FZPC01000012.1, read on the forward strand.
GCAATGGCCGCCAGCGCAGCGAAGCGCTGCGCCAGGCCGGCGTCAGCAGCGACCGCGCCGGCCTCGCCGCGCTGGCCGCGCAGGGCAAGGTGGCGCCGACCACCGTCGAACTCAGCGAGCGCCTGGCGGCGCTGCTGGAACAGTGCCAGCAGGCCAACCTGCGCAACGGCCGCGTCATCCGCAACGACCAGCACGCCACCGGGCGCCTGCTGGACATCCTCCGCGGCCAGGACACGCCCAGCCTCTACGACCGCCGCGGCGGCGCGACCCAGGGCAACCGCCAACGTCCCCTCAGCCAGGCCTGAGCCCTGGCGCCCGGCCAGGCGATGCGGCAGAATGCCATCGCCTTGCAAAAGAAAATTCCCACAATAAATACATCTGGAGATCGTAGGACCGTGGCAAGCCCGTTCGCCGAGGAAAATGGCCCGCAACCGCCGAAGACGCTCAAGGCGGCCGTGGAGATCCAGGCCAACCTGCGAATCCTGATGGACAGCCATGACCCGCTGGTGGTCAGCTTCGCCGAGCGCAACCAGCGTTTCCAGAGCTTCGTCGTGGCGGTGGACCGCGAGCGCAACCGCGTGGCCCTCGACGAACTGATTCCCAATGACGGGGAACGTTTCCTGCAGAACGGCGAGAACTTCCGCATCGAAGCCTTCCACGAAGGCGTGCGGATCGCCTGGGAATGCCAGCAGGGCGCGCAGTTCAGCGAACTCGACGGCGCCCGCTGCTACTGGCTGCCGATGCCGCCGGAAATGCTCTACCACCAGCGCCGCAACGCCTACCGCGCCACCCTCAAGCAGACCCAGCCGGTCACCGTGGAACTGGCCGGCGACAAGCTCAAGGCCGCGCTGACCGGCAACCTGCTGGACATCTCCGCCACCGGCTGCAAGGTGCGCTTCGCCGGCGACGTGCACGAGCGCCTGCAACCCGGCCAGCTCTACGAGCGCTTCACCGCCCGCCTGCCGTTCGGCGCCATCACCGTGGAAGTGGAACTGCGCCACGTGCACTTCGACGAGAAGGTCAACACGAGCTTCGCCGGGCTGCGCTTCAACCGCATGAGCGGCCTGGAGCAGCGCCACATCGAGCGCTTCGTCTACCAGCTGCAGCGCGAAGCGCGGCGCTTCGAGAAGGACGAGCTGTTCTAGCGCCCACCAGCCAGCGGGCGCTTCCCTTCCCCCGCCCTACCCCGGCCGGCTTTCCTCTTCCGCCTCGGGCACGCCGGCCGCCCCGGCCATGGTGGCCGCCTCGGGCGTAGCCGGCGCCGGCGTGGTCTTCATCTGCTCCTCCACCGTCTCGTCGGCCACCCGCGGGTCGAGCGCCGCCGACAGCGGCGAGCTGGCCAGGCTGTCCGGCGTGGGCACGTGCTTGACCGGCGCCTCGTCGACGCGGTGCAGGCCGGTGACCTTTTCCGGACGCACGCGCCAGATGACGATCAGCGCGCAGGCCGCGGCGAAGGCGTAGAGCATGTTCGGGCCGAAGGCGCGCATCAGCGCGCCGGTCGCCAGCGGGCCGACGCAGGCGCCGACACCGAAGGTGACCAGCAGCATGGCGGTCAGCGATACCCGCCGTTCGCCTTCGACGTGGTCGTTGGAGAAGGCCACCGCCAGCGGATAGAGGGTGAACTGCACCAGGCAGACCATGAAGCCCATGGGCACCATGGCCTCCATCGGCAGCGCAGGCAGCACCGCCAACGGCAGGGCGAACACCAGCAGCAGGATGCCGGCGTTGCGGATCAGCAGCGCGCGGTCGTAGCGGTCCGACAGCCAGCCCAGCGGCCATTGCACCAGCAGCCCGGCGAAGATGCACACGCCCATGAACACGCCGATCTGCTCGACGCTCAGGCCCTGCTCGGTGGCGTACAGCGGCGCCAGGCCGTAGAAGGAGCCGATCACCAGCCCGGAGACCAGCACCGTGGTCAGCGACTGCGGCACCCGCCGGATGAAGAAGCGCGGCTCCAGCGGCGCCGGGTGCAGCGGCGCGGGGTGGACCTTGTGGGTGATGGACACCGGGATCAGCGACAGGGCGAAGGCCAGCGCGATCATCATCGGCAGGTCCGGCCCCAGCCCGGGGTGCACCACCAGGATCAGCTGGCCGGCCACCAGCCCCAGGTAGGAAGCCACCATGTAGCCGGCGAACACCGCGCCGCGCTGGCGCGCCTCGGCCTGTTCGTTGAGCCAGCTCTCGATGACCATGTACTGGCACATCATGCCCAGGCCGATGAGCGTCCGCAGCAACAGCCAGATCGCCGGCCAGTTGGTCAGGCCGATGCCCAGCACCGCCGCCACCACCAGGCCGCCGCAGGCGACGTAGGCGCGGATGTGGCCGACCCGGGCGATCAGCCGGTGGCCGATCTTGCCGCCCAGCACCAGGCCCAGGTAGTAGGCCGCCATCATGGCGCCGATCCACAGGCCGTCGACCTTCTCGGCGGCCAGGCGCAGGCCCAGGTAGGTGCTCAGCAGGCCGGAGCCGGTGAGCAAAGTGAGGGTGGCGAAGTAAAGCGCACGGAAGGCAGTGAAAATCCGCATCGGACCTCCGGTCCAAGACGGGCGGCAGGACGCCGCCGTACTACACGAAGCACGCCCGCGCGAAGGCGGGCGTTCGCTACCAGCCTAGAGCCTGGCGCGGGGCGCGTCGAGCCCCATGACGGGTACGCGGTGGAAGGCGTCGTCCACGGCAAAGCCGGCGGTCGGGACCCGCCGTGGCGGGCCCCGCGCAGGTCACGCCTGGGCGGCGAGAACGCGCCGCTCCCAGGGGGTGATCTCGTCGAAGAAGCTGGTCAGCTCCATCTCCTTGCTGGCCGCATAGCCATCGACGAATTCGGCGCCGAACATCCGCCGTGCCAGCTCGCTGCGCTTCAGGCGGCGCAATGCGTCGTACATGGTGCAGGGCAGCAGCAGCTCGTCCGGCACCTCGAACTCGCCCTGGATCGCCGTGCCGGGCTCCAGCTCGTTCTCGATGCCGTGCAGGCCGGCGGCCAGGCTGGCGGCGATGGCCAGGTAGGGGTTGGCATCGGCGCCCGCCAGGCGGTTCTCCACCCGCCGCGCCACCGGCGGGCTGGCCGGGATGCGCAGGCCGGCGGCCCGGTTGTCGTGGGACCAGCAGGCGTTGTTCGGCGAGGCGTAGGGGTGGCACAGGCGCTGGAACGAATTGACGTTGGGCGCGAACAGCAGGGTGAAGTCGGCCAGGCAGGCCTGCAGGCCGCCGATGAAATGACGGAAGGCCGGGGTGGCCTCGCCCTCGGCGTCGCTGAAGATGTTGCGGCCCTCGCCGTCCACCACGCTCTGGTGGATGTGCATGGAGCTGCCCGGGGTGTGCGCCAGCGGCTTGGCCATGCAGACCACCAGCAGGCCGTGCTTGAGCGCCACCTCCTTGAGCAAGTGCTTGAACAGGAAGGTCTGGTCGGCCAGCAGCACGGGGTCGCCGTGCAGGAAGTTGATCTCGAACTGGCTGGTGCCCATCTCGTGCATGAAGGTGTCGCGCTCCAGCCCCACCGCGGCCATGCAGCGGTAGACGTCCTCGAAGAACGGGCGCAGGCCGTTGTTGGACGACACGCTGAACGCCGAGTGGCCCATCTCGCGGCGGCCGTCCAGGCCCAGCGGCGGCTGGAACGGCTGCTGCGGGTCCGGGTTGGGGGCGAAGACGAAGAATTCCAGCTCGGTGGCCACCACCGGCTGCCAGCCATGCTCGGCGTAGCGCGCCACCACCTGCTTGAGCAGGCCGCGGCTGGACAGGCCGGAGGGCTGGCCGTCCAGCTCCACCGCATCGCAGATGGCCAGGGCACGCGGGGTGTCGCTCCAGGTCAGGCGGTGCACCTGGGTGGGCTCGGCCACCAGGGCCAGATCGCCGTCGTCGCTGCCGTAGAAGCGCGCCGGCGGGTAGCCGCCCATGATGCACTGCAGCAGCACGCCGCGGGCCAGCTGCAGGCGCCGCCCGGAAAGGAAGCCCTCGCCGGTCATCACCTTGCCGCGCGGCACCCCGTTGAGGTCGGGGGTGACGCATTCGATCTCTTCGACTCCAGCCAGGCGCTCGGCGAGCGGGCTGCGTCCTTCGCTAGTCATGACTTCTTATCCTTGTAATACGGCCGCACAGGCTGTGCGACCCGTACAAAATACGCACCGGTCGTTCGATATTTCAAGCAGGTGGATGAAGGGAATTTCTGTACGCCGCGCCCATGAGCGAAAACGCCCTCATGCGAAGGGCCGCCCTGGCGTAGGGCGAATAACCGTTCACGGTTGTCCACCGCCCCACCTGCCTTGCCGCCAACGCCACGGCCAAGCCTGGGCGTCCACCCACGCTGGTGTCAGCCGTCGTTGCGCTTGCGGAAGGCCCAGCGCCAGGCCAACAGGGTGAAGCTGGCCACCAGCATCACCAGCAGCCAAAAGCCGTGGGGGTCCTCCGCCAGGGGGATGCCGCCGACGTTCATGCCGAAGAAGCCGGCGACCATATTGATCGGCAGCGCCAGCACCGTGACCACCGTCAGGGTGAACAGGGTGCGGTTGCTCTGTTCGTTGAGCTGCGCGGCTATCTCTTCCTGCAGCAGCTTGATGCGCTCGCCCAGGGAAGTGAGGTCGCTGATCACCAGGGAGAATTCCTCGGTGGCCTGGCGCAGGTCGCGCACGTCGGCCTCCTGCAGCCACTCCGGCGGGCGGTTGAGCAGCCGCAGCAGCGAGCCCGGCTCCAGCGCCAGCAGGCGTTGCAGGCGCACCAGCACGCGGCGCATGGCGCCCAGGTCGGCGCGGTTGTCGGAGAGGTTCTGCGACAGCAGGCGGTCCTCGATGCGGTCCACGCCCACGGTGGTCTCGCGGACGATCTGGGTGAGGATGTCGCCCTGGTCGCGCAGCAGGTGCACCAGCAGCTCCAGCGGCGAGCGGAAGCACTCGCCGTGCTTGACCGAGGAACGCAGGCGGTCCACCGAGCGCAGCGGCTGCATGCGCGCGGTGACCAGCAGGCGCCGGCGCGCGCAGACCCACAGGGTGGCCACGTCCGAGGACACGCTGCCGAAGTTGAACACCACGTCGTTGACCACCGCCAGCAGGGCCGCGTCGACGTGTTCGATGCGCGTGGAGCGCGACCCCTCGCGCAGGGTCTCGAAGAAGGTCTCGGGCAGCTCCAGGTGGCCCTTCATCCAGCGCTCGCAGGCGGCGTGGGCCAGGTTCAGGTGCAGCCAGACGAAGTCCTCGCCCTCACCCGGCGCCTCCAGCCAGCGCAGGGCGGCGCTGGAGTCCAGTTCCTGGCCGCGCTGCCCGGGGTGGAAGCGGAAGCCGTAGAGCAGCCCGAACAGGTCGGAATCCCAGGGGTCCTGGGTGAAACGTTGGTTCATGCGCGCTCGCTGACGGTGGCATCGCCCTGGGCCGGGCCGGCGACCTTCCTGCTTAGCAGCCCGGCGTGACGGTCCGGTTACAGGGCGATGACGGGCGCCTCAGCCGAACAGCCCGGCGATGGTCCGCTCGCCCAGCGCCGGGCCGATGCTCATGCCCACGCCGGTGTGCATCAGCACCGCGCTGATTCCCGCCTCCACCTGCAGCACCGAGAACGGCGCCGGGCCGCGCGCGCCGTACACGCCCTGCCAGCGCTCGACCACCTCGACGCGCATGCCCAGGGTGTCCTCGGCCAGGTCGAGCAGCAGGCGGTCCACCGCTTCGGCGTTGAAGGGCGCGGCATCGCTGCCGTAGTCGTGGGAATCGCCGATGATCAGCTCGCCGTAGGGCGTGGGGCTGATCAGCAGGTGGATGCCGTGAGCCTCCAGCGCCGGTGCCTCGCGGCGGATCTGCCGATGGATGGCCTCGGCCTCCGGCAGGTCGGCGAAGGCACCGTAGTGCACGCAGCTCAACCCGGTGAGCAGCGCGTGGCCCAGGCCCAGGTCGCGCTCGGGGCGGGCGCGCAGCATCTGCAGGCGGCAGACCTGCGGCTTCAGCGCGGCCAACTGGTCGGCCAGGAGGGTCTGGTAGTCGTGCCCGGAGCAGACCAGGATCTGCCCGGCGCGGAATTCGCCGGCAGTGGTGCGCAGCAGGCCCGGCTCGACGTCGCGGACCAGGGTGGAGAAATGGAACGCCACGCCCAGCTCGCGGCGCAGCCAGTCGATCAGCGCCGGCAGCGCCTCACGGGAGTACAGCTGCTGGTCGTCGAGGCTGTGCAGGGCCGCGCGGTGCTGGCTGAACGCGCCGTCGTAGAGGGCGTCCAGGGCCTCGCCGCGGAGCAGTTCGGCGCGGTAACCGTGTTCCTTGGCGCGGCCGGCGCAGAAGGCTTCCAGCAGCGCTTCCTCGGCCTCGGTGCGGGCGAACAGCAGCGAGCCGTTGCGGCGGATGGCGAAGCCGGCGCGCTCTGCCCACTCGGCCCACAGCGGGCGGCTGGCGCGAGCCAGCTCGAGCATGACGCCCGGCGGCTGGCCGCCGACCAGGGCCTGGCCGAAGTTGCGGATGGAGGCGCCGAGCGGCGTGGCGCTGCGTTCGAACACGCGCACGCGCAGGCCGCGGCGGGCGGCGGCGTAGGCGTGGGACAGGCCGAGGATGCCGGCGCCGACGATGGCGATGTCGGTGTTTTGCTGGGACATGAGTGGATTCCTGGGATCGAAGAGCCCCTCTCCCCAACCCTCTCCCTGAAGGGAGAGGGGGCTGTTCGGTGCGTGGGTCGGTATCGGAGCCCGCCTGAAACCTCAGGAGGAGCGCCATGACGGTAACGCTGCAGAGGGCTAGGGAGAGGGTGCTCTCCTCTGCCTCGCGCTTATTGCTGCGCCACCTTCTCCGACTTGCCGTCATAGCGCTTGCGCCATTCGGCCAGGATGGCGTCGCGGTTCTTCGAGGCCCAGGCGAAGTCGTTCCTGATCAGGCGCTGTTCGTAGTCCGCCGGCAGCTCGGTCTGCGGCTTGGCGATGCCCGGCTGGGCCAGCACGGCGAAGTTTTCCTTGTACAGCCCCATGGCCGCGGGGCTGGCGGAGAAGTCGGCGAGCTTCTTCGCCGCGTCCAGGTGCCGGGTGCCCTTGACGATGCCGGTGGCCTCGATCTCCCAGCCCAGGCCTTCCTTGGGCAGGACGATGTCCAGCGGCGCGCCCTGGCGCTTGAGCTGCACGGCCGGGTACTCGAAGGAGATGCCGATCGGGAACTCGCCGGCGGCGGCCAGCTTGCACGGCTTGGAACCGGAGTGGACGTACTGGCCGATGTTCTCGTGCAGTTGGTCCATGTAGGCCCAGCCCTGCTTCTCGCCGAAGGTCTGCAGCCAGGCGGAAACGTCGAGGAAGCCGGTGCCGGAGGACGCCGGGTTGGGCATGACGATCTTGCCCTTGTACTCGGGTTTGGTCAGATCCTGCCAGCTGATGGGCTTCGACAGGCCCTGCTTCTCGGCCTCCACGCTGTTGAAGCAGATGGTCGCGGCCCACACGTCCATGCCCACCCAGGCCGGCGGGTTGGCCGGGTCGCGGTAGTTCTTGCCGATCGCCGCCAGGTCCTTGGGCGCGTACTGCTCGAGCATGCCCTGCTGGTCGAGGATGGCCAGGCTGGAGGCGGCCAGGCCCCAGACCACGTCGGCCTGCGGGCGGTCCTTCTCGGCCAGCAGCTTGGCGGTGACGATGCCGGTGGAGTCGCGCACCCACTTGATCTCGATGTCCGGGTTCTGCTTCTCGAAGGCTTCCTTGTAGGCCTTCAGCTGTTCCGGCTCCAGCGCGGTGTAGACGGTCAGTTCGGTGGCGGCCAGGGCCTGCAGGCTGATGCCGGCGAGAACGGTGGCAAGGGCGAGGCGTTTGAACATGGTGTGCTCCTTTTATTGGGTTCCCGCGTTCGCGGGAATGACGGTCAGGTGCAACGTGGGTCGTGGGAATTCAGTGCCCGCCCCGGCGCCAGGCCTGGGACCGGCGCAGCAGGCCGCGCGAGGCCAGGGCCAGCAGGATCGAGGCGGCGGCAGAGGTGAGCAGGATCAGCGTGGACATGGCGGCGGCGCCGCCGACGTTGCCGGCGTCGTCCATGTTCAGCACCGCCACGGCGGCGAGGATGCTGTCCGGGCTGTAGAGGAAGATTGCCGCCGAGACGGTGGTCATCGCCGAGACGAACAGGTAGCGGACGATGTCCAGCAGCGCCGGCAGGCAGATCGGCAGGGTCACCTTCAGGTAGTGGCGCCACAGCGGCATCTTCAGCGACAGCGCGGCGGCCTCGAACTCGCCGTCGAGCTGGCGCAGCGCGGTGGTGGCGGTCATCTGCGCGGTGGTCAGGTAGTGGGCAATGGTGCACACCACCAGCAGGGTCAGGCTGCCGTAGAACACGTGCAGCGGGTTGCCCGGCAGGTTGAAGAAGAACACGTAGCCCAGGCCCAGGACCAGGCCCGGCACCGCCATGGGTACGAAGCAGAGCATGCGCAGCAGCTGGTTCAGCCAGGCCTGCTCGCGGGTCTTCTCGATCAGGTAGGCGCCGCTGAAGATCAGCAGGCTGCCGAACAGCGCGGTGCAGGTGGCCAGGGTCAGGCTGTTGCGGTAGGCCAGCCAGCCGCCGCCGGCGGTTTCCTCGAAGGCGTAGTGGCGCAGCGATAGCGACAGGTTGTACGGCCAGAACTTCACCAGCGAGGAGTACACGGCCATGCCCAGCACGCCGAGGATCACCGCGCTGACCAGCAGCACCAGCGCCAGGTAGGCGCCATCGCGGCCGCGCGAGGGCTTGGGCTGGAACACCTGGGCGCGGCCGCTCATCGAGTCGCCCTGGCGACGGCGCAGCCAGGCGTCCACCGCGAAGCTGAGCAGCGCCGGCAGCAGCAGGAGCATGCCGATCTGCGCACCGCGGCCGAACTGCTGCTGGCCGACCACCGCCTTGTAGGCTTCCAGCGCCAGCACCTGGTAGTCGCCACCGACCACCACGGGCACGCCGAAGTCGGTGATGGTCAGGGTGAACACCAGGCAGAAGGCGGCGAACACGCCCTGCCGCGAGGCCGGCCAGGTGATGCTGCGGAACGCCTTCCAGGGGCTGGCGCCCATGCTCGAGGCGGCGTCGAACAGCCGCGCGTCGGCCAGCGACAGCGCCGAGAGCAGGATCATCAGCGCATGCGGGAAGGTGTAGATGGCCTCGCCGAGGACGATGCCCCAGTAGCCGTAGATGTTGTCCGGCACCCAGGCGCGCAGCAGGCCCTGGTTGCCGAACAGGTAGATCAGCGCGATGCCCGGGAGCATCGACGGCGCCAGCAGCGGCAGCAGGGAAATCCCCCGCCACAGGCCCTTGCCCGGGATCAGGGTGCGTTGCAGCGCATAGGCGAAGCCGTAGGCCAGCGGCACCACGATAGCCGCCACGCTCAGCGAGACCTTCAGGCTGTTGCCCAGCAGCCAGTGGAAGTTGGCGCTGGCCAGCAGCTCGGCCATGGCCGTCAGGCCCCCACCCTGCCCTTCGGCGCCACTGAAGCCGCGCCAGAAGATGGCCAGCAGCGGCAGCAGCACGGCCAGGGCCAGCAGGGCGAGCAGCAACAGCTTGCCGCCGAGGATGAACAGGCGGTCGCCGAGGTCGCCGCGGGCTCGGCCGGCGGCCAGGGTCGGGTCGAGTTTCATCACCGCATCCATCTCAGGCGAACACCTGCAGGCTCTGCGGCGGCAGCGATACCCAGATGTCGGCGCTGCCCAGGCGCGGCATCTGTTCCGGGGCCAGCTCGGCCAGCAGCGCGTGGCCGGGCAGCTCGCGCAGCTCGAAGCTCATGCGGCAGCGGTTGCCGAGGAAGGTGATCTCGCGGACCTGGGCGCGGAACAGGTTCTCCTGGTGCACCATCGGGTTGATGCCGATCGCCTCCGGGCGGCAGAACAGCCGCCCGCGCGTGGCGTTGGCACGCTCGCCGTGCAGGCGCAGGCTCAGCCCGCCGACCCGCGCCAAACCATCGGCGCCACGTTCGAAGGGCAACCAGTTGCCCTGGCCGACGAACTCGGCGACGAAGGGCGTGGCCGGGGCGCTGTAGATCTCCTGGGCGCTGCCGTACTGCTCGACCTTGCCGTGGTTCATCACCGCGATGCGGTCGGCCATCAGCATGGCCTCGTCCTGGTTGTGGGTGACCATCAGGGTGGTGATGCCCAGGTTCTTCTGCAGCTGGCGCAGCTCGCCGCACAGGTGCTCGCGCACCCGGGCGTCCAGCGCCGACATGGGCTCGTCGAGCAGCAGCAGCGACGGCGCCGGGGCCAGCGCGCGGGCCATGGCCACGCGCTGCTGCTGGCCGCCGGAGAGCTGGCCGGGGTACTTCTTCTCGCTGCCGGCCAGGCCCACCAGTTCGAGCATCTCGGCCACGCGCCGGCGCGCTTCCTCGCGGCTGGCGCCGGTCAGGCCGTAGGCGACGTTCTGCTCGACGCTGAGGTTGGGGAACAGCGCGTAGGACTGGAACAGGATGCCGTAGTCGCGGGCCTGGGGCGGCAGGCGCGAGACGTCGCGGGCGCCGATGTGGATGGCGCCGCCGTCCTGGCGCTCCAGGCCGGCGATGCAGCGCAGCAGCGTGGTCTTGCCGCAGCCGGACGGGCCGAGCAGGCAGACCAGCTCGCCGCCCTTGACGTCCAGCGACACGCCGTCGAGGGCGGCGAACTGGCCGAAGCGCTTGTGCATGTCGCGCACCTGCAGTGGCGTGCCGGCGGGAAGGGAATCGTGCATGGCGGAACCTCTGGCAGCTGGCCCGCGGCGAAAGACCGCGGGGCTCGATGGAGGGCCATGCTAGGGAAGGAATGCGAAGGCTCTGTTGCGGTGGGCACAACTGTGCCGATAGCGGTATAGGCAGATTTGCGATGCCGAGGGGCTTTCATTGGGCGCATAACCGTTCGCGGTTATCCGCCGTTGGCCGGAACGTCGGTGCCGGGCGTGGTTCCGCGCCCTCTCCCCGGCCCTCTCCCGCAAGCGGGAGAGGGAGCCGCCCGGGAAAGTCCGGCGTCACCCTGAAAGCCGATCGCGGACGGAGTCCTACGCTGCCCCACCCACGCCATTGCCCTGTAGGAGCGCGCCCTGCGCGCGATTCGCGGGCAGGGCCCGCTCCTACGGTTCCAGGAAGCATGGTCGTAGGAGCGGATTCATCCGCGATTGCGCCGGCAAGGCCGGCGCGCATGGCATCGCGGGCGGAGCACTACGAGAGGGGCGCCAACCCTTCGGCGAACTCCCGCGCCAGGGCCAGGAAGGCGCTGGTCAGGCGCGCCTGGCGGCGCTCCTTCAGGCAGAACAGGTATTCGTCGATCAGCGGCGCGCCCTGCAGCTCCAGCACGCGCAGCTCGGGGTTATCGGGTACTTCCTGGCGGGCGATGATGCTCACCCCGAGGTTGCGGATCACCGCCTCGCGGATCGACTCGCGGCTGCCGATCTCCAGCATCGAGGCCGGCACCACGCCGGATTCGCGCAACAGCTTCTCGGTCAGCTCGCGGGTGGTCGAGCCGGCCTCGCGCATCAGCAGGCAGTGGTTGCGCAGCTCGCCCAGGGCCACCGCGCGCTGCGCCGCCAGCGGGTGGCTGCGGTGCACCGCCAGCACCAGCGGGTCGCGGCCGAGCACCAGGTGGATCAGCCGCGCGTCCTCCACCGGCTGCGACGAGGCCGCCAGGTCCACCCGGCATTCACAGAGGGCCTCCAGCACCTGCTGCGAGTTGCCGATTTCCACCGACACCTCGATCTGCGGGTAGCGCTCGCGGAAGGCCTTGATCAGCCCGAGCACGTAGTAGGGAGAGGTGGCGCCGATGCGCAGGCTGCCCTGCATCTGCCCGCAATTGCGCAGGAAGAACTCGATGTCCGCCTCCTGCTGCAGCAGCGCCTGGACCATGGGCAGCAGGCGCGCGCCTTCGTCGGTGAGGGTCAGGCGGCGGCCGCCGCGGTAGAACAGCTCTACGGCGTACTGGCCTTCCAGGCTGCGGATCTGCGTGGTCACCGTCGGCTGGCTGAGGCCGAGCTTCTTCGCCGCCTGGGTGATGCTGCCCAGGCGCGCCACCATGTAGAAGGCCTTGAGTTCGGCGCTCAGCATCGCTCGGGCTGCTCCGGGAAGGGGTGGCGTCCCCAACTGGATTCGAACCAGTATCTAGCCCTTAGGAGGGGCTTATTCTATCCCTTGAACTATGGGGACACGCCTGGGTCCTCGGCTGCCGCCGGGACCGGGTGGGCATGTTAACCAGCGTCGAGGCATTTGTCATGCCACGGCGTGGATTTCACACCAGCAGCGGAGGCCCGCATGAGCGAACAGCACAATGTCCACACCCTGATCCCCGATTCGCCCTTCGCCACCTTCGAGGTGCGCGTCGCCAGCGCCGCCGATGCCGCCGCCCTGGCGCCCTTGCTGCAGCAGCTCGACGCGGACGAGCCGGCGCCGGACGTCGCCCTGCTCGCCCTGCGCCTGGAAACGCCGGAGCCCAGGCGCGTGGTCCTGGTCGCCGAGCGCGAGGGGCGCCTGCTGGGCACCTGCACCCTCAACCTGATCGAGCACCTCGCCCACGGCTTCGCCCGCTCCGCGGTCCTGGAAGACATGGTGGTGGACAGCCGCGCCCGCGGCCAGGGCATCGGCCAGGCGCTGATCGGCAGGGCCGCGCAGCGGGCCCGCGAGTGGGGTTGCTACAAGCTGGCGCTGTCCAGCCACCTGGATCGCGAAGCCGCGCACCGCTTCTACACGGCCATGGGCTTCGCCGCCCACGGCGTCAGCCTGGCGTTGCCGCTGCACTGACCGCGGCTTCGTCCACCAGCGCCAGCAGGCCACGCACGCAGGTCTCCAGGCTGCTGGAGTTGTCCAGCACCCGCAGCGGCGGCGCCAGGCCCTCGGCGAAGGCGGCATTGCGCGCCAGGCGCGCCTCGATCTGCGCCGGCGTTTCCCGCCCGCGGGCGACCAGGCGCTGGCGCAGCACCTCGGGGGCGACCTGCAGCAGCACCGCGAGCAGGCCGGGATAACGACGCCGCGCCTGCTCCAGGTGCCCACGCGAACCGTTGACCAGCACCACGTGGCCGCGGGCCAGCCAGTCGTCGATCTGCCGCGGGATGCCATAGCACAGGCCGTTGGCCCGCCAGCTCATGGCGAAGGCGCCATTGCGCTCCAGGCGCTCGAAGGCTTCGGGGGTCACCGCTTCGGCGTCCTCGCCGCGGGCCTCGGCGGAACGGGTGATCACCCGCCGCACCACGTGCCCGCCCCGCCCGGCCAGCGGCGCCGCCGCGGCCTGGAGCAGGCTGTCCTTGCCCGAGCCCGAGGGGCCCATCAGATAGATCAACTTGCCGCTCATGCTCGTCTCTGCACCGCGCCACCCGGGGCGCGGACGCTGCGTATGATACCCGCGCGGCGGCGGCGAGGAAGGACGAAAGTCGCCGCCCCGGCCCTGCGCAACGGGCGCAGCTGTGCCATCATCCGCGCCCCCGTGAACCATTGCCCGTGCGGGTGGTCGGATGATGGCGCAATGGCAGCCGGGGCCAGGGACTTGAGCTAATCTCAGGCAATGGGCCCCACAGGCCACGCGCCAATCGAAAGAAAGTATGCAGATCGACTCGCATTTCGGACGATTGGTGCTGGCATTTAGCCTCCATGCGACGCAGAATACGTCGCAGAATTGACGTCAAGTAATTGGTCGGCCACCTGATTACTGCCCTTGCGCTGAACGGCCAACGGATTTCGCTGTCATAGGGACTCGAACACAGACCCCTTGGCACCGTTTCCCTGACTTACAGGTTTAATGTATGCGCCCATTGAAACAGGCAACCCCAAGCTACTCCAGTCGCACCGCCGACAAATTCGTCGTCCGTCTGCCCGAAGGCATGCGCGAGCGTATCGCCGAGGTCGCCCGCAATCACCACCGCAGCATGAACTCGGAAATCATCGCCCGCCTGGAGCAGAGCCTGCTGCAAGAGGGCGCCCTGCAGGACAACCTCGGCATCCGCCTGGACAGCCCCGAGCTGAGCCTGCACGAGCGTGAGCTGCTGCAGCGCTTCCGCCAGCTGACCCACCGCCAGCAGAATGCGCTGATCGCCCTGATCGCCCACGATGCGGAAATGGCCAGCAACGCCTGAGCCCAGCAGTACCGAAGAAGCCGGCCACGCGCCGGCTTTTTTATTGCCCAGAAATCCCTCCGGAAAATCAAGGCCGCACGCCCCGGGAAAGCGTGATGAGATTTTTTTCTGGCTCTCGAACGACAACCACGCTCCTCCCTGCCTCGGACCGAAGAGCACCGCCAAAAGATGCTCCTGCAAGCTCCATACACCGGAATCATGGAATGTCAGCCACCTCCCGGCAGCATTTCGAACGGATCAGATAGCCATCATCCCTGCCCTCCTTCCTACACTCCCCGACGCGAAAAACCGCGACTTCTTCCCAGCAGCCAGAACCGAATACCTCCCGGACACGCGCCAACGATAGCTGCGAGAAGCTCGCCATATCCGTTGGTTTCAACGTCCCGATGAACCCATGACCCCCGTTCTGGAGCCAGGAAGCGTATCAACCCCTTCACTCACTTGGCTCTTGATCATCCCTATGAAGCACCTCATCGATACTGCCCTCATTTTCTCGGTCATCACCGAGGATTCCGCCATGCAGGCCTATCCCCTGGGTTCGAGCCAGGACGGTCTTACCCAGACGCTCATGAGCAGCTCGAGCAACCTCTACGTGCTGCAGCAGCCCGAGGGGGAATCCGTCGAAGAGACGCTGGTCGCCGAACGCTCCGGAGAAGACCTGCTGCTGGCCTTCCGAGCCCAGGAGCAGGCCCGCCCCGTCCTGGCGCTGGAGCGCTTCTTCGCCAACAACGGCCAACTGCACGTGCTGCGCGAAGACGGCCAATTCATTCGCATCGTTGCAGCCCAGGACAACCCGCAACAGGGCACCCTGAGCTTCAGCGCCCAAGCGCTGGGCTCCGTCGAGCAGCACATGGAAGGCCAACCGGCCCTCGGCATGCTCCACAGCCTCATGTCGGCCCATGCAAGCACCGAGCAGGCACCTGCAGCCCTCCAGGCCGGCGAGCCCATCGCCCTGGCGATGGCTTCGGCCTCCCCCTTCCAGGCCGATGCGCCCCGGATCACCCATGTGGTCGATGCGATCGGCAATGTACAGGGCGACCTGGCATCCGGCCGAGTGACCGACGACCAGTTCGCGACCCTGGTGGGTACCGGCACGCCCGGTACCACCCTGGAAATCATCGACGGCGGCGTCGTCATCGGCGAGGTCGAGGTCAAGGTCAGCGGCGACGGGAACTGGAGCTTCCAGCCCGGGCAGGCGCTGAGCGAGCAGGGCCATGTGCTGAGCGTTCGCGTGAAGGGCACCGAGGTGACCTCCGAAGGCTTCGTGCTGATCGTCGACACCACGGCCCCCACCCGCACAGTGATCGACAGCATCACCGACGACCGCGCAGGCGGCGGCCTGATTCCGCGCGACGGCGAAGGCCACACCAGCGACAACACCCCGATCATCAAGGGCCGGGCCGAACCGCTCAGCATGGTCGTCATCTACGCCAACGGTCAGCTCATCGGCACCAGCTTTGCCGACGCCTCAGGCACCTGGCAGCTCCCCTCCTTCTTCATCATCCCGGACGGCCGCTACGACATCACCGCCCGCGCCATGGACTTCTCCGGCAACATGGGCATCGCCTCGACGCGCTATACCCTCACCGTCGATACCATCGCGCCGGCCGCACCGACCATCGAGCTGGCAACCGATGATGCGGGCGCCCTGCAAGGCCCCCTGCAATCCGGCGCGACGACGGACGACCATACCCCCACCCTGTCCGGCAAGGCCGAGGCCAATGTCACGGTATTCATCTACGACAACGGCAACCTGCTGGACACCACCCGCGCCGACGCGAAAGGCAACTGGTCGTTCACCCCGAAAAGCGAACTGGAGGACGGCCCGCACCGCTTCACCGTCATCGCCCGTGACACGGCCGGCAACACCAGCGCGCCGAGCGACAGCTTCTTCGACCTGACCGTTGCCACCTTCGTCGTGGGCATCGACGATGTGCAGGACAACGTGGGGGCGATCCAGGGCTCGATCGGCAGCGGCCAGCACACCGACGACGCCACCCCGACCCTGTCGGGCCGGGGCGAGCCGGGCAACATCGTGCACATCTACGACAACGGCAACCTGCTGGACAGCGTCCTGGTGGGCCCGAACGGCAAGTGGCAACTCACCCCGGCCAAACCCCTGGCGGAAGGTAAGCACAGCTTCACCGTGACCACCGAAGACGGGACAGGCGAAAGCGCTCCGTCCGCGCCCTACGTGGTGTTCATCGATACCACGGCGCCAACCCAGCTAGCGGCCATCACCTCGATCGGCAAGGATTCGGGCTTCGACAACGGCGACTGGCTGACCAACGATGGCAGCGCCGGACGCCTGATGATGGGCACCTTGTCCGCGCCCCTGGCGGCCGACGAAAAGCTGCAGGTGTCCACCGATGGCGGCCTGACCTGGGTGGATGCGATCGTGGATGGCACCCGCTGGTCGGCCCAGGACAACAACAGCCACGATCGGAACTGGACGATCCAGATTCGCGCCGTCGATGGTGTCGGGCAGGTTGGCGAAACGAGTATCCAGGATGTAATCCTGGATACCCTCAAAGCACCTTTTTCCGCCGGCGTAAATGGCAAGGAAGTTACCGTAGTATTCGATAAATACAACGTCGAGGCGGGAGCTCGCATCAGCCTGGTCAATGGAGATCAACGTCAGGATTATGTGTTGACCACGCAAGATATTGCGGCAGGAAAGGTCAAGCTGACGGCCTCGATTGACGTTTCGGATGGTATTGCGATCGGCATCATAGACAGGGCCGGAAATGCCTCTAACTATGTGAAGCAATACAACACATGGAATGAAAGCTTCAACTACAACGTCCCCGCCGTCATACGTCTAGGAGACACATTCGGCGGCATTACCTTCATTGAAGTTTCCGGACCAGTCGACAGGGGCAGTCGCGATGGTGTTCAAGGTTTCCGTGTCAGCTACGATGCCAAAGCAAGATTTACGGTTCCAGAAGGCCTGGCAGGATTTACGATCACTTTAGAAAATGGCGGCAACTATTACGCCGGCTACCAGTATATTAAAATTTACGATAAGAACGGGAATCTTATCGGGCAACCAGCCATGAACACTGCAGACTCGGGACTGTATGATATCACGTTTGTAGCCCCTGCCGGCGTCACCATTGGCTCGATTGAGATTTACGGCAAGGACAACTTATACGTCGATCATATCAAAGGCTTCAAACAGCAAGTAGTCCCGCCTGCCGAGGTCCAGTCCGCCCTGGAGGGACACAATGGTGGCCTGTATGGAGGCGAGGACAACAACACGTTCATCGTGAAGGACAGCAGCCAGCTCAGCGAAATCAATGTATTCGGGGCCGGAGGCGTAGACCGGCTCAAGCTGACCGGCGCCGGGCAGATACTGAATCTCTCCGCGCTGGCCGGCAGGATCAGCTCGGTCGAAATCTTCGACATCACCGGCACCGGCGACAACACCCTGAAGTTGTCCCTGGGCGACGTGCTGGAGAACGGCGGCATGAACCGGTTCCTGGCCAACGGAAACGTCCAGTTGATGATCAAGGGCGATGCCGGCGACAAAGTGCTCCTGGACGACCTGCTGCCCGATGGCACTGCCCCGGGCTACTGGGTGGTGGCCGGCACGGTCACCCTGGATGGCGTGGTCTACAACACCTACCGGCACTCGGCGATGGATGCCGAACTACTGGTCCAGCAGGGCGTGACAGTAGTTCCCTATGCAGGGACCATCACCTCGATGGGCAAGGATTCGGGCTTCGACAGCGGCGACTGGCTGACCAGCGATGGCAGTGCCGGGCGCCTGATGCAGGGTGTCTTGCTCGCCCCCCTGGCGGCTGGTGAAAAGGTGCAGGTGTCCACCGATGGCGGCCTGACCTGGGTGGATGCCTTCGTGGATGGCACACACTGGCGAGCCCAGGACAACAACAGTCACGATCAGAACTGGACGATCCGCGCCCGCACTGTCGATGGCAATGGGCGGCAGATTGGCGAATCGCTCCCCCAGGAGGTAGTCCTTGCCCTTGCGCCTAAAGCACCTGTTTTCGTCAGCATAAGTGGCCAGGAAGTCACGGTGACGCTCGATAAAAATGACGTCAAGGCGGGCTATCGCATCAGCCTGACCAATGGCGAGCAGCGTCAGGACCATGTATTGACCGAGCAGGATATCGCGGCAGGGAAGATAAAGTTTACGCCCTCGTTCGATACTTCAAACGGAGTTATGGCTGGCATCGTAAACTGGGCCGGCAATGTTTCTGAATACACCAGACTCAGAAGCGGGGAGGAGGGTTTTAACGGGAGTTTCGCTCAACTTGTTACAGGGAGCCAAAGCGGGGAGATTGTTTTCTCCGAGATATTCAAGACTGTTTACATTCAATACTACCGAGATCACAGAGGAGTCATGATCAACCCGAACTCTGTTGCCAGACTCGAACTGCCGGAGGGCACGTTTAGATTTACGATTACCTTGGAAAATGGCACGGCAGCCAACCAATATATTAAAGTCTACGATACGGCTGGCAGTTTAATTGGACGGCCCGACATGAGAAATAACGGACCGGAAATGTATGACATCACATTTACTGCCCCTAATGGCGTTGTCATCGGCTCAGTCGAACTCTCCGGCAAAAACTCCATATTTATCGACCATATTTCATACGACACGGTGACAACTGTCTCGCCTGCCGAGGTCCAGTCCGTCGTGGCCGGTAAGAATGCTGGCCTGTATGGAGGAGAGGACAACAACACGTTCATTGTGGAGGACAGCAGCCAGCTCAGTGGAATCCATGTATTCGGGGCCGGAGGCGTGGACCGGCTCAAGCTGACCGGCGCCGGGCAGACCCTGGATCTCTCTGCGCTGGCCGGCAGGATCAGCTCGGTGGAAGTCTTCGATATCACCGGTACGGGCGACAACACCCTGAAGCTGTCCCTGGGCGACGTGCTGGAGAACGGTGGCAAGAACCTGTTCCTGGCCGACGAAAACGTCCAGGTGATGATCAAGGGCGATGCCGGCGACAAGGTGGTGCTGGACGACCTGCTGCCCAATGGCACCGACCCGGGCGACTGGGCCGCCGCCGGTGCGGTCACCGTCGAGGGCGTGGTCTACAACACCTACCAGCATTCGGCGCTGAATGCCGAGCTGCTGGTCCAGCAGGGTGTGACGGTGAACCTGGTGTAAGCCGATCGGCCGGCCGGAAACCTGGGTGCAGCCTGCCACACCCAGGTCTCTGCCCCGCCGAGAGTCCATTTCCCTCAAGGCGAAGGCCGGAAGCGACATATCGCTTCCGGCCTTTTTTTGATTCTTCTCGGACTCTGCGCGTCAATCCGTACAACCCCGTCATTGGCCGGCAGATGGCACGGGGCTTCCCGGGCAGGCCTACATCAGGAACAGCGTGGCAAGGCCGAGGAAGATGAAGAAGCCGCCGCTGTCGGTCATGGCGGTGATCATCACGCTGGAGCCCATCGCCGGGTCGCGGCCCAGGCGCAGCAGGGTCATCGGGATCAGCACCCCGGCCAGCGCGGCCAGCAGCAGGTTGAGGGTCATGGCCGCGGTCATCACCACGCCCAGCTCCCAGTTGCCGTACAGGTAGAAGGCCACCACGCCTATCACCCCGCCCCAGACCAGGCCGTTGACCAGCGCCACACCCAGCTCCTTGCGCAGCAGGCGCGTGGCGTTGCTGGTCTGGATCTGGTCCAGGGCGATGGCGCGGACGATCATGGTGATGGTCTGGTTGCCCGAGTTGCCGCCGATGCCGGCGACGATCGGCATCAGCGCGGCCAGCGCCACCAGCTTCTCGATGGAGCCTTCGAACAGGCCGATCACCCGCGAGGCGACGAAGGCGGTGATCAGGTTGGTGGCCAGCCAGGTCCAGCGGTTGCGCACCGATTTCCACACCGAGGCGAAGATGTCTTCCTCCTCGCGCAGACCGGCCATGTTCAGCACTTCGGTCTCGCTTTCCTCGCGGATGAGGTCGACCATCTCGTCGATGGTCAGGCGGCCGATCAGCTTGCCGTTCTTGTCCACCACCGGGGCGGAGATCAGGTCGTAGCGCTCGAACGCCTGGGCGGCGTCGTAGCCGTCCTCGTCAGGCTGGAAGGTCACCGGGTCGGTGGCCATGACCTCGGCCACCTGGCGGTCCGGGTCGTTGACCAGCAGGCGCTTGATCGGCAGCACGCCCTTGAGCAGGCCGTCGTAGTCGACCACGAAGAGCTTGTCGGTATGCCCCGGCAGCTCCTTCAGGCGGCGCAGGTAGCGCAGCACCACTTCCAGGCTGACGTCGTCGCGGATGGTGACCATCTCGAAGTCCATCAGCGCGCCGACTTCGTCTTCCTCGTAGGACAACGCCGAGCGCACGCGCTCGCGCTGTTGCGCATCGAGGCTTTCCATCAGCTCGTGGACCACGTCGCGCGGCAGCTCCGGCGCGAGGTCGGCGAGTTCGTCGGCGTCCATTTCCTTGGCCGCGGCGAGGATCTCGTGATCGTCCATGTCGGCGATCAGCGTCTCGCGGACGGCGTCGGAGACTTCCAGGAGGATGTCGCCGTCGCGCTCGGCCTTGACCAGCTGCCAGACCGTCAGGCGGTCGCCCAGCGGCAGCGATTCGAGGATGTGGGCGATGTCGGCGGGGTGCAGGTCATCGAGCTTGCGCTGCAGCTCGGCGAGGTTCTGCCGGTGCACCAGGTTCTCGACGAGGTCCTGGTGCTGGCCTTCCTGGCGGTGCGCCAGGTCTTCGACCAGCTTGTGCTTGTTCAGCAGCTCGACCACCTGGTTCAGGCGGTCCTGCAGGCTTTCCTGCGGCTTCTTGGCTTCTACTTCGGTCATAGCACGCTCCACCCCCAGCGGCGGAGCGCGCACGGGGGCTCAAAACATCAGGTCGTGTTGAGGCAATCGGGGTTCTGGGTAACTACTGGGTAAGTCCATGGTGGTGTGCCCACGCGCCCATATCGGGCAGATAGGGAAATGATAACACTCCACAGCGCGTTCAGCGTTACAAAATAGCGGCTAGAACAATCGCTTGCGGCACAAAGTTGAGGGCGACTTCACTCGTTGTCACAGACGCCGGAAAAAGCTGTCGAGACACCCGGAAATTTCGCGAAGGCCAGGCGGGATAGGCTGCATGCAACCCCGTCACGGAGGATCGGAGATGCGCCTGCCGCCCTTGCACTGCCTGCTCCCGCTGCTCGCCCTCATGGCAATGGACAGCCCTGCCGCCACGCCGTTCCGCTGCGAGGCCGCCGATGGCCGCGTCGGCTTCCACCAGCATGGCTGCCCGCCGGGCCAGGCGCAAAGCCGGCAGCGGGCGCACAACCCGACGCCGGGCAGCGGCAAGCCGGTGCCCCTCGCCCGCCAGGACCCGGCGCGCCGGCAGGCGGCCCCGGGTGGCGGCGGGACGGTGGTGGTCGGCGAACGCGAGGACGGCTGCGGCAACCAGCTCGACGAGCGGGAAAGGCGCACCGCGATCCTGCAGAAGCGCATCCGAACCGGCATGACCCGCGCGGACGTGGAAAGCGCCTTCGGCCGCCCGGACCGCGTCAGCCAGTTGGACGAGCGGCAGCGCTACCACTACGACGCCAGGCCCGGCCAGGGCAGGCGCACGGTGACCTTCGACGAGTTCGGCTGCGTGCAGGGCAAGAAGGCGCGCCAGCGGCGCTGAGCCTGGGCCCGGGCCTGAAAAATCGGGGGCAAAGAAAAAGGGCCTGCATTGCTGCAGGCCCTTTCGGTAGATGGCGCACTCAGGAGGATTCGAACCTCCGACCGCTCGGTTCGTAGCCGAGTACTCTATCCAGCTGAGCTATGAGTGCGCTGATTGGTGCAGTTTAGCCAGGTTCACCAACTGGTGCAGCAGCTTGGGCCGAGGCCTTTCGTCGCTGCTGGCGTCCGCTTTCGCGTACCGCCTGTGTAGTGGCGCACTCAGGAGGATTCGAACCTCCGACCGCTCGGTTCGTAGCCGAGTACTCTATCCAGCTGAGCTATGAGTGCGCTGATGGGGCGCAGATTCTAGTCCTAACTTTCAGACGTGTCAAACAGATTTTTCAATCTTTTCAGTAGCTTAGCTACCTGACGCGTCATTCGCACCAGAATGTGCAAATGGCGGAGAGGGGGGGATTCGAACCCCCGACACCCTTTTGAGGTGTACTCCCTTAGCAGGGGAGCGCCTTCGGCCACTCGGCCACCTCTCCGCAACACGGGGCGCATGATATCCATGTTTTCCCCGTTTGCAAAGAATTTTTTTAGAAAAATTAATGGTTTGGTTCTTGGTCTTTCTCTTTCTGGATGCGCTGGTAGATCTCTTCGCGGTGGACAGCGACTTCCTTCGGCGCATTCACGCCAATGCGCACCTGATTTCCCTTGACGCCCAGCACGGTCACAGTGACGTCATCACCAACCATCAGGGTCTCTCCGACCCGGCGAGTCAGAATCAGCATTCCTTTCTCCTTTCGTGTTTCGGATAAGCAGTCTGCAAAAAAGAAAAATGGCGGCAGAGCCACTGAATATCAAGTGTGTGCTCCTTCACCCAAGTATTGACCAGTCCACGCGGAATGAAAGTTCCGGTGGCCCGGTCAAAAACGACAAAAGGCGCGGGATGAGCCGCGCCTTTTGCATGATGCCGTCTTACTCGCCCTGGCGGGCCGGGGCATCGAGCTCGAAGGCGGTGTGCAGGGCACGTACCGCGAGCTCCAGGTATTTTTCCTCGATGACCACCGACACCTTGATTTCCGAGGTGGAGATCATCTGGATGTTGATGCTCTCCTTGGCCAGCGCCTCGAACATGCGGCTGGCGACGCCGGCGTGGGAACGCATGCCGACGCCGACGATGGAGACCTTGGCGATGTTGGTGTCGCCGGTGGCTTCGCGCGCGCCGATGTTGGCGGCGGTCTGCTTGAGGATCTCCAGGGCCGCCAGGTAGTCGTTGCGGTGCACGGTGAAGGTGAAGTCGGTGGTGTTATCGTGCGAGACGTTCTGCACGATCATGTCGACTTCGATGTTCGCGGCACTGATCGGCCCGAGGATCTTGAAGGCCACCCCGGGGGTATCCGGTACGCCACGGATGGTCAGCTTGGCTTCGTCGCGGTTGAAGGCGATGCCGGAGATGATCGGCTGTTCCATGGATTCCTCTTCATCAAGGGTAATGAGGGTGCCCGGACCCTCCTGGAAGCTGTGCAGCACGCGCAGCGGAACATTGTACTTGCCGGCGAACTCCACCGAGCGGATCTGCAGCACCTTGGAGCCCAGGCTGGCCATTTCCAGCATTTCCTCGAAGGTGATCTTGTCCAGTCGGCGGGCCTGCGGCACTACGCGCGGGTCGGTGGTGTAGACGCCATCGACGTCGGTATAGATCTGGCACTCGTCGGCCTTCAGCGCCGCGGCCAGGGCCACGCCGGTGGTGTCGGAGCCGCCGCGGCCGAGGGTGGTGATGTTGCCGTGCTCATCCACGCCCTGGAAACCGGCGACCACGACCACGCGGCCGGCCTTGAGGTCGCTGCGGATGTTGGCGTCGTCGATGCTCAGGATACGCGCCTTGGTGTGGGCGCTGTCGGTCAGGATGCGCACCTGGTTGCCGGTGTAGGAAACCGCCGACACACCGCGCTTGATCAGGGCCATGCTCAGCAGGGCGATGGTGACCTGCTCGCCGGTGGAGACCATGACGTCCAGCTCGCGCGGAACCGGCTGCTCCATGACCTGCTTGGCCAGGCCGATCAGGCGGTTGGTTTCGCCGCTCATGGCGGAGACCACCACCACGATGTCATGCCCCGCCTCGCGGAACTTCTTCACCTTCTCGGCCACCTGCTCGATACGCTCGACGGTGCCGACGGAGGTCCCTCCAAACTTCTGTACGATCAAAGCCATTTCAAAAGCCGCCTGATTCCTGAAGGGCGCCCATTAGACAGGCATCGCTGCCCCTTGCCAAGACCCGCCGGGCGCGCCGCGGGCCTGGCCTTGCCGGTGCTTACCGGCCCTGTTCGACGAAGGCCTTGGCCAGGGCCAGGGCCTCGTCCAGCTTGCCGGCGTCGGTGCCGCCGCCCTGGGCCATGTCCGGGCGACCGCCGCCCTTGCCGCCCACGGCCGCCGCGGCCTGCTTCATCAGGTCGCCGGCCTTGAGTTTGGCGGCCAGGTCCTGGGTGACCCCGGCGACCAGCACCACTTTCTCTTCGAACAGCCCGCCGAGCAGGATCACGCCGCTGCCCAGCTTGTTCTTCAATTGGTCGACCAGCGCCAGCAGCGCCTTGCCGTCCAGGCCGTCGAGGCGCGCGGCCAGCACTTTCACCCCGGCCACGTCCACGGCGGAACCGGCCAGGTCGTCACCGGCGGCGCTGGCGGCCTTGGCCTTGAGCTGCTCCAGTTCCTTCTCCAGTTGGCGGTTGCGCTCGAGCAGGCCGGAGAGCTTGTCCAGCAGGTTGTCGCGGCTGCCCTTGACCAGGCCGGCGGCTTCCTTGAGCTGCTCTTCGGCGCCGTTCAGGTAGGCCAGCGCAGCCGCGCCGGTCACCGCCTCGATGCGGCGCACGCCGGCGGCCACGCCGCCTTCGCTGGTGATCTTGAACAGGCCGATGTCGCCGGTGCGGGACACGTGGGTGCCGCCGCACAGCTCGACGGAGAAGCCGCCGCCCATGGTCAGCACGCGCACCTGGTCGCCGTACTTCTCGCCGAACAGCGCCATGGCGCCCTTGGCCTTGGCGGTGTCGATGTCGGTCTCTTCGGTCTCGACCTCGCTGTTCTTGCGGATCTCGGCGTTGACGATGTCTTCCAGCCGCTTCAACTGCTCGGGCTTGATGGCCTCGAAGTGGCTGAAGTCGAAGCGCAGGCGCTGGCTGTCGACCAGCGAGCCCTTCTGCTGCACGTGGTCGCCCAGCACCTGGCGCAGCGCGGCGTGCAGCAGGTGGGTGGCGGAGTGGTTCAGCGCGGTGGCCTGGCGCACGCTGGCGTCGACCTCGGCCTTGACCGCGGCGCCGACGCTCAGGCTGCCCTGGGCGACGATGCCGTGGTGCAGGTGGGCGCCGCCGGCCTTGGTGGTGTCGCGCACGTCGAAGCGCACGCCGGCGCCGGACAGGGTGCCGCAGTCGCCGACCTGGCCGCCGGATTCGGCGTAGAACGGCGTCTGGTCGAGGACGACCACGCCCTCCTCGCCTTCGTTGAGCTTCTCGACGGCCTTGCCGTCCTTGAACAGCGCGATGATCTGCCCGGCGCCGGAAACACCCTGGTAGCCCAGGAAGCGGGTGTCGCCGTCGACCTTGACCAGGGCGTTGTAGTCCATGCCGAAGGCGCTGGCGGAGCGGGCGCGCTCGCGCTGGGCCTCCATCTCGCGCTCGAAGCCTTCCTCGTCGAGGGTCAGGCTGCGCTCGCGGGCGATGTCGTTGGTCAGGTCCACCGGGAAGCCGTAGGTGTCGTACAGCTTGAACACCACGTTGCCGGGGATGACGCTGCCTTTCAGTTCGCTCAGGTCCTGTTCGAGGATCTTCAGGCCCTGTTCGAGGGTCTTGGCGAACTGCTCTTCCTCGGTCTTGAGCACGCGCTCGATGTGCGCCTGCTGTTGCTTCAGCTCGGGGAAGGCTTCGCCCATCTCGGCCACCAGGGCGGCGACGATCTTGTGGAAGAAGCTGCCCTTGGCGCCCAGCTTGTTGCCGTGGCGGCAGGCGCGGCGGATGATGCGGCGCAGCACGTAGCCGCGGCCCTCGTTGGACGGCAGCACGCCGTCGGCGATGAGGAAGCTGCAGGAACGGATGTGGTCGGCCACCACTTTCAGCGACGGCGCGTCGTCGTTGGCGCAGCCGATGGCCTCGGCGGAGGCTTTCAGCAGGCTCTGGAACAGGTCGATCTCGTAGTTCGAGTGGACGTGCTGCAGGACCGCGCTGATGCGCTCCAGGCCCATGCCGGTGTCCACGCTCGGCGCCGGCAGCGGGTGCATGACGCCGTCCGCGGTGCGGTTGAACTGCATGAACACGTTGTTCCAGATCTCGATGTAGCGGTCGCCGTCCTCTTCCGGGGAACCGGGCGGGCCGCCCCAGATGTCGGCGCCGTGGTCGTAGAAGATCTCGGTGCAGGGGCCGCAGGGACCGGTGTCGCCCATCGCCCAGAAGTTGTCGGAGGCGTAGGGGGCGCCCTTGTTGTCGCCGATGCGCACCATGCGCTCGGCGGGCACGCCGACTTCCTTGGTCCAGATGTCGTAGGCCTCGTCATCGCTGGCGTAGACGGTGACCCAGAGTTTTTCCCTGGGCAGGTTCAGCCACTTGTCCGAGGTCAGGAATTCCCAGGCGTAGTGGATGGCGTCGCGCTTGAAGTAGTCGCCGAAGCTGAAGTTGCCCAGCATCTCGAAGAAGGTGTGGTGGCGCGCGGTGTAGCCGACGTTTTCCAGGTCGTTGTGCTTGCCGCCGGCGCGCACGCACTTCTGGCTGGTGGTGGCGCGAGTGTAGGCGCGTTTCTCCAGGCCCAGGAAGCAGTCCTTGAACTGGTTCATGCCGGCGTTGGTGAACAGCAGGGTCGGGTCGTTCGCCGGAATCAGCGAACTCGACGCTACGCGGGTATGCCCCTTCTCTTCGAAGAAGCGGAGGAAGGCTTCACGGATTTCAGCGCTTTTCATAGGTTCTTCCACGGAAAAATGCGGCCACGAATCGCCGGCAAAGGGCCGCATTATATCGGCCCTGCGTACCGGGTACAGTGTGTTTGTACGATAGATGGCAGCTATTGTGCTTCCATCCTAGTCAGTCGCGACGAAAGGCGGCGAAAGCTTCGACGATACGGGGAATGTCCGCCGTTTTCACGTCCAGGTGGGTGACCAGGCGCAGGCGCGGGGCGGCGCTGACGCGGATGCCGCGCTCGCCGAGGAAGCCGCGCAGGGCTTCGGCGCGCTCGCCGATGCCGACGTAGACCATGTTGGTCTGCACCGGCTCGATGGCGTAGCCCAGCTCCGCCAGGCCGCGGCCGAGGGTCTCGGCGTTGGCGTGGTCCTCGGCCAGGCGCTCGACCTGGTGGTCCAGCGCATACAGCCCGGCCGCGGCCAGGCCGCCGGCCTGGCGCATGCCGCCGCCGACCATCTTGCGCAGGCGACGGGCCCTGCCGATCAGCTCGGCGCTGCCGCACAGCACCGAGCCCACCGGCGCGCCCAGCCCCTTGGACAGGCACACCGAGACGGAATCGAAGTGGCGGGTGATCTCGCCGGCGTCCACGCCCAGCTTCACCGCCGCGTTGTACAGGCGCGCGCCGTCCAGGTGCAGGCCCAGGCCGCGGCGGCGGGTCAGCTCGCGGGCGGCGGCCAGGTAGGCCAGCGGCAGGACCTTGCCCTGCATGGTGTTTTCCAGGGCCAGCAGGCGGGTACGGGCGAAGTGGAAGTCGTCCTGCTTGATGGCCGCCTCGACCTTGCCCAGGTCCAGCGAGCCGTCGGCCTCGCCCTCGATGGGCTGCGGCTGGATCGAACCCAGCACCGCGGCGCCGCCGCCCTCGTATTTATAGGTGTGGGCCTGCTGGCCGACGATGTATTCGTCGCCACGGCCGCAGTGGGCCATCAGCCCGAGCAGGTTGCTCATGGTGCCGGTGGGCACAAAGAGCGCGGAGGTGAAGCCCAGGCGCTCGGCCAGGGTGGCCTCCAGGCGGTTGACGGTGGGGTCCTCGCCATAGACGTCGTCGCCCAGCTCGGCCCGGGCCATGGCCTCGCGCATCCCGGCACTGGGCAGGGTGACGGTGTCGCTGCGAAGGTCGATGACGGACATGGCGGGCTCCTGGAAAACGGGGGAAAAGCCCGATGCTATGCGCTTGCCAGCCCCGGAACAAGGACGGCTGTCCGTAGGGCGAACAACCGTTTGCGGTTATCCGCCGATGGTCGTGCCGCCGGGGTGCCCGACGTGGCCGGCGGGCCCAATCGCGGACGAAGTCCTACGTCCGTACTCGACCGTAGGGCGAATAACCGTTCGCGGTTATCCGCCGTTGGCCGGAACGCCGGTGCCCGACGGCCGCGGCGGATAACGCCGTAGGCGTTATGCGCCCTACGGGTTGGAAAGAGGCGGCGCGGGCAGCAAGACAATTGCGCCTACGTCCATGCCTTCCTGGAACCGTAGGAGCGGACTCTGTCCGCGAATCGCGCGCAGGGCGCGCTCCTGCAGGTAGGGCCAGAGGTGGGCATGGGGCCGGAGCGGCGCCGTGGTTCAGAGCTTGGTGGGCACCACGAGGATGCCCGCGCGCAGGCCGTTCCTCACCCGCGGGTTGGGGAAGATGATGCGGGCGCCCTTCTCTTCGACGATCCAGCGGGTGCCGCCGATGTCCTCGGCGAGCAGGTAGCCGTGGTCCAGCTCGGTGAAGTTGTCCACGGCGTCGTCCAGGTGCAGGCGGAAGTGGTCGCTGTGCTTGATCACCTCGCGGGACACGGCGAACAGCTGCAGGCCGTCCAGCCCGCCCTCCCCGGCCGGCGCCTCGGTGCCGTCGACCAGCACCTGCAGCAGCGCCTCCAGGCGGCCCAGGTTGACCACCTGGTTCTGCCCGAAGGGCCGCGCCTTGCCCAGTTCCAGGGTGAAGGCCTCGGCGCCCAGGCGGCTGTAGGTGTAGGAACTGAAGGTGATGCCGGTCTTGCTCTGCAGCAGCACCGCGTCTATGCCGGCGCGGCGCAGGCGCGCCAGCTCGGCGCGGGAGTGCTCGCGGCCCTCGCTCCAGGGGTAGAGGGCGAACTGCTCGATCTTCGAGCCGCGGATGGCCGTGTGCAGGTCGTAGTGCAGGCGCTGGCGGCCGTCGCGGGCGAAGAAGGCCGCGGCCAGGCGCTCCAGCTCGGCGGCGCGCAGGGCCTCGCTGCCGCTGCCGTCCTCGTGGCGGCCGCAGAACAGGCGGTTGATGTCCTGCTCCAGGTAGCGTTCGCCGCGGCGCATGGCCTCCGGGTTGCCGAGCAGGAACAGCAGGCGCGCCGCCGGCTTCAGCTCGCCGCGGGCGATGCGCTGGACCAGGCGGTCGAGCAGTTCGATGGGCGCCGTCTCGTTGCCGTGGATGCCGGCCGAGAGCAGCAGGTCCAGGCCGTTGTCGCGGCCGCTGGCGGGGGTCACCTCGAGGGCGCCCTCGGCCAGCCAGTGCAGGCGCGTGCCGTCGGCGGTGAGCTGGATCTTCTCGGTCGGCTCGCGACCGACGAGGGTCAGGTCGAGCAGCTTGCCCAGTGCTAGCATGCGCGGGTCTCCCGGTTGGCCGCCGGCACTTGCGGGCGGCGGCCCCTGCGATCAGTGATGGTCACATCCACAGTCTGGACCATGTTCGTGGACTTCGGCGGCCTCCAGCTCCAGGCTCAGGCTGAGCTGGTTGACCGCCTGCGGGCGGACCACCAGCAGCGGCACCTCGGTGTCCTCCTCGAAGGACTCGGCGTAGATCAGCAGGCCGCCCTTGCCGTCGGCCTCCAGCCACAGGTCGCGGCCCTCCAGGCGGATGGCCAGGCGGGCGCTGTGGGTCTCGCGACGGGCGCCGGTGGCGTCTTCGAGGATCAGCGGGAGGCTTTCGGTGGTCATGGCGTTCAACTCATCTGGAAGGGATAGACGGAGCCCAGTTTAAGGATCCGGCTCAGTTCATCCAATGCCGTCCGGCATTCCACCAGCAGCTGCGGGTCGGCCAGGTCGGCTTCGGACAGGCGGTCGCGGTAGTGCTTGTCGACCCAGGCCACCAGGGTGTCGTACAGCGCCGGGGTCATGACCACGCCCGGGTTCACCGCGGCCAGCTCGGCCTCGTTGAGCGCCACGCGCAGGCGCAGGCAGGCCGGGCCGCCGCCATTCTGCATGCTCTGCTTGAGATCGAAGACCTTCACCTCGCGGATCGGCCCGCCTTCGGCGGTCAGGCGCGACAGGTAGCGCCACACGCGCTCGTTCTGCCGGCACTCTTCCGGGACGATCAGCAGCATGCTGCCGTCGGCGCGGCTGAGCAACTGGCTGTTGAACAGGTAGGAACGCACCGCGTCCTCCACCGCGACCTGGTCGGCGGGCACCCGCACCGCCTGGAAGCGGCCGCCGCGACGGGCCAGCTTGGCGTCCAGCTCGGCCAGCACCCTGTCGGTGTCGAGGAAGGCGTCCTGGTGGTAGAACAGCACCTCGCCGTTGCCCACCGAGATCACGTCGTTGTGGAACACGCCCTGGTCGATCACCGCCGGGTTCTGCTGGGCGTAGACCACGCCCTCCTCGCCCAGGCCGTGCAGGCGGGCCACCGCCTGGCAGGCTTCCAGGGTCTGCCGCGCCGGGTAGCGCATAGGCTGGGGGAAGCGGCTGTCGAAGGCGCTGCGGCCGAACACGAAGAACTCCACGCCGGCCTCGCCGTAGCCCTTGCAGAAGCGCGTGTGGTTGGCCGCGCCTTCGTCGCCGAACTGCGCCACCGCCGGCAGCGCCGGGTGGTGGACGAAGTGCTTCTCGTCGCGGAACATGGCGCCGAGGATGCGGCTGGTGACCGGGTGCTCGATGGAGCGGTGGAACTTGCAGTTGAGGTTGGCGGCGGTGAAGTGCACGCGGCCATCGGCGGTGTCGGCGCTGGGGCTGACGGTGGCGGCATTGGCCGTCCACATGCACGAGGCCGAGCTGACCGCGGCGAGCAGCGGCATGGCTTCCCTGGCCGCCCTGGCGATCACCTCGGCGTCGCTGCCGCTGAAGCCGAGGGCCCGCAGCGAGGCCACGGCCGGGCGTTCCTGCGGGGCCAGCACGCCCTGCTTGAAGCCCATGTCCATCAGCGCCTTCATCTTCGCCAGGCCCTGCTTGGCGGCTTCCTTGGGGTTGGACGCCACCTGGCTGTTGCTCTGCGAGGCGACGTTGCCGTAGGACAGGCCACCGTAGTTGTGCGTCGGGCCGACAAGACCGTCGAAGTTCATTTCATGGGCGGTCATCACAGGCTCACTCCCGGAGTCAGGGTTGCAGGCAGGGCAAGGCTTTCGCTTTCCAGCGAGGCCACCGGATAGGCGCAGTAGTCGGCGGCGTAGTAGGCGCTGGGACGGTGGTTGCCGGAGGCGCCGATGCCGCCGAAGGGCGCGCTGCTGGCGGCGCCGGTCAGTTGCTTGTTCCAGTTGACGATGCCGGCGCGGCTCTCCAGCAGGAAGCCCTCGAAGCGCTCGCGGGAGTCCGACAGCAGGCCGGCGGCCAGGCCGTACTGGGTGGCGTTGGCCTCGCGCACGGCTTCGTCGAAACCGGCGTAGCGGATGACCTGCAGCAGCGGGCCGAAGAACTCCTCGTCCGGGCGCTCGCCCACGGCGGTCACGTCGAGGATGCCGGGGGTCAGCAGGGCCGCGCCTTCCAGCGGCTGGGACATGGCCAGCAGGGCCACGGCGCCGTTGGCCAGCAGGTGCTCCTGGGCCTTGAGCAGGTGCTCGGCGGCGGCCAGGGAGATCACCGAGCCCATGAACGGCGCCGGTTGTTCGTCGAAGCGGCCGACCTTGATGCTCGCGCTCACCGCCACCAGGCGCGCCAGCAGGGCGTCGCCCCACTCGCCCGCCGGCACCAGCAGGCGCCGCGCGCAGGTGCAGCGCTGGCCGGCGGAGATGAAGGCGGACTGGATGATGGTGTAGACCGCGGCATCCACGTCCCGCACTTCATCGACGATCAGCGGGTTGTTGCCGCCCATCTCCAGCGCCAGGATCTTCTGCGGCTGGCCGCCGAACTGGCTGTGCAGCAGGTTGCCGGTGCGGCTGGAGCCGGTGAAGAACAGGCCGTCGATGCCCCCGTGGCCGGCCAGGGCCACGCCGGTGTCGCGGGCGCCCTGCACCAGGTTGAGCACGCCCGCCGGCAGGCCGGCGTCGATCCAGGCGCGCAGGGTCAGTTCGGCGACTTTCGGCGTCAGCTCGCTGGGCTTGAAGATCACCGCGTTGCCGGCCAGCAGCGCCGGCACTATGTGGCCGTTGGGCAGGTGGCCGGGGAAGTTGTAGGGGCCGAACACCGCGACCACCCCGTGGGGCTTGTGGCGCAGCACGGCGGTGGCGTCGGCCAGCGGGCCGCTCTTGGTGCCGGTGCGCTCGCGATACGCCTGGACCGAGATGGCCACCTTGTTGACCATGCTGGTGACCTCGGTGGTGGCTTCCCACAGCGGCTTGCCGGTCTCTTCGCCGATCGCCCGGGCCAGCTCGTCGCCGCGCGCCTTGAGGGTGGCGGCGAAGGCTTCCAGCACGGCGATGCGTTCCTCCAGCGGGCGCCGCGCCCAGGCCGGGAAGGCGGCGCGGGCGGCGGCCACGGCGGCGTCGACCTGCGCGGCGCTGGCGGCGCGGCCGCTCCAGACCACGGCCTGGCTGACCGGGTCGAGGGATTCCAGGGCATCGCCCTCGCCCGCCTGCCACTGGCCGGCGATGTAGTGGGTAGTCATCTCTTGTTCTCCTCCGATCCGCGCGGGATCAGCGTTTTCCGGCGGACAGCGGCACCGCGCGCACCGAGGCGCCGGCGGACAGGCGCAGGCGCTTGGCGGTCTGCGCGTCGACCACCAGGGAGCCGGCGGCGACCCGCGCCGGGGCCGCGGCGATGCGGCACTCCTCGCGCTTGCGGTTGTGGATCAGGTAGGGCTCGGCGTCATCGCCCGGCGTGCCGATGGCCAGCACCAGCGCCTGGCTGTCGGCGATGGCGCGGATCTTCTCGGTCGGCGCCTCGATGGCCGGGCCGGCGTCGAAGATGTCGACGTAGCCCTGGTAGCTGAAGCCCTCGGCCTTGAGCATGGCCAGCGCCGGTTCGGTATCCGGGTGCACACGGCCGATCACGTTGCGCGCCTCTTCCGAGAGGAAGCAGGTGTACAGCGGGAATTTCGGCATCAGTTCGGCGATGAAGGCTTTGTTGCCGACGCCAGTCAGGTAGTCCGCCTGGCTGAATTCCATCTTGAAGAAGTGCCGGCCCAGGCTCTCCCAGAACGGCGAGCGGCCGTCGGCGTCGGACATGCCGCGCATCTCGGCGATCACCTTGTCGCCGAACAGCTCGCGGAACTCGGCGATGAACAGGAAGCGCGCCTTGGACAGCAGGCGGCCGTTGAGGCCCGTGCGGTGGTCGGCATGCAGGAACAGCGAGCACAGCTCGGACTGCCCGGTGAGGTCGTTGGCCAGGAACAGCGTGGGGATCTCGCGGTGGATGCCCAGTTCCTGGGAGGCGCTGACGGTGAGGCCGACGCGGTAGTTGTACCAGGGCTCGCGCAGGCCGACGGCGCCGGCCACGGCGGAGATGCCGACGACCTTGCCGGCGTCGTCCTCGAGGACGAACAGGTAGTCGGCGTCGGCGCGCTCGGCTTCGCCGCGGAAGGCCTTCTCGGCCCAGCCGACGCGGTGCGCCAGGCGCTGTTCGTTGGCCGGCAGCGTGGTCAGCCCGGTGCCGGTGCTGCGCGCCAGTTCTATGAGGGCCGGCAGGTCGGCGCTGGTGACAGGACGAACGATCATATTCACTCCGTTTCGGCTTCAGGCCGCAGGCTGCAGGCCACCGGCGAAAGCTTCCGTTTGGGCCCGCAGCCTGCCGCTTGCAGCCTGCAGCCCATGACTCACACCGCCACCAGGCGGACGCTGGCACCCTCGCCGATGCCCAGGGCCTCGGCGGTCTCGGCGCTGAGGGTCACCGGCTTGCCGGGCACCCAGTCCAGCTCGGCGACCAGCGCGCGGTAGTCCTGCAGCAGGCCGTTGGTGACCAGGTAGCTGCGGGTGGCCTTGGGCACCTCGCCGATGCGCACCGGCACCAGGCGGCTCTGGGCGATGGAGCGGATGCCCGAGGTACGTGCGTGCAGGGTCGGGCCGCCATCGAAGATGTCGATGTAGTTGTCGGTCTCGAAGCCTTCGCGCATCAGGATGTCGAAGGTGATCTGCGCCCGCGGGTGCACCTGGCCCATGGCCTCCTGGGCCTCGTCCGGCAGCAGCGGCACGTAGATCGGGTAGTGCGGCATCAGCTCGGCGAGGAAGGTGCGGCTCTTCAGCCCGGAGAGCTTCTCGGCCTCGCTGTAGTTGAGGTCGAAGAAGTTGCGCCCCACGGCGTTCCAGAACGGCGACTCGCCCTGCTCGTCGCTGTAGCCGACGATCTCGGTGACCACGGCGTCGGCGAAGCGCTCCGGGTGGCTGGCCATGAACAGCAGACGGCCGCGGGAGTTGAGTTCGGCGACGGGCGTGTTCACCAGTTCGCGCCGCACGTAGAAGCTGGTCAGCAGGCTGTTGCCGGTAAGGTCGTGGCACAGCGAGAGGACGTGGATCTTGTTGTGGATCTTCAACTCGCGCGAGGCGTGCACGAAGGTCTCGTTGCGGAAGCTGTAGAAGGGCTCGGAGAAGCCGGCCGAAGCGACTATGGCCGAGCAGCCGACCAGTTGCCCGGTCTGCGTGTCCTCGAGGACGAAGAAGTAGCTTTCCTCGCCGTTGTAGCTGACTTCGGCGGCGAACGACGCCTCCGAGGCCAGGATCTTTTCCTTCAGCCTTTCCGCGTCGTCCGGCAGCGACGTGACGCCGACCGGGCTGTCCGCGGCGAGACGCTGCACCTGCTGCAGGTCGGCCACTTGGGCGGGGCGCATCACCAGCATGGCGTCACTCCTCTAACCAGACAAAACCACATGAACTTTCCCCATCGCGTCGCGGGCACGGGAGGGCCTGCGCCAACGCATTCGGGGCCTGCGAAGAACGGCCGGGCGCACCCGGCCGGGTCGAACCGGCGCCGGCGGGATGCCCGGCGCCGTACTGCCGATCAGCTGCGGGTGAGCTTGGCCACCGCGCGCTCCAGGCGATCCAGGCCTTCGTCGATGTCGGCGTCGTCGATCACCAGGCTGGGCGCGAAGCGCACCACGTCCGGGCCGGCCTGCAGGATCATCAGGCCTTCCTTCTCGGCGGCGTTGAACACGTCCTTGGCCTTGCCCTTCCAGGCATCGGACAGCACCGCGCCGATCAGCAGGCCGAGGCCGCGGACCTGGGTGAAGATGCCGTATTCCTGGCCGAGCTTCTCCAGACGCGCCTTGAAGCGCTCGTGCTTGGCGCGCACGCCTTCGAGCACCTCAGGAGTATTGATCACATCGAAGGCCGCGCCAGAAACCGCGCAGGCCAGCGGGTTGCCGCCGTAGGTGGTGCCGTGGGTGCCCACCACCAGGTGCTCGGCGATCTTCGCGGTGGTCAGCATGGCGCCGATGGGGAAGCCGCCGCCCAGGCTCTTGGCGCTGGAGAGGATGTCCGGGGTCACGCCGTAGTGCTGGTAGGCGTAGAGGTAGCCGGTACGGCCGAAGCCGCTCTGCACTTCGTCGAAGATCAGCAGCGCGCCGTTGTCGTCGCACAGCTTGCGCACGCCTTCCAGGTAGGCCTTGTCGGCCGGCAGCACGCCGCTCTCGCCCTGCACCGGCTCGATGATCACGGCGCAGGTCTTGTCCGAGATGGCCGCCTTGAGCGCGTCCAGGTCGTTGAACGGGATGTGGGTGATGCCCTCGACCTTCGGCCCGAAGCCGTCGGAGTACTTGGCCTGGCCGCCGACGTTGACGGTGAACAGGGTGCGGCCGTGGAAGCTGTTGACCATCGAGATGATCTCGTACTTCTGCGCGCCGTAGACGTCGTGGGCGTAGCGGCGCGCCAGCTTGAGCGCGGCCTCGTTGGCCTCGGCGCCGGAGTTGGCGAAGAACACCCGCTCGGCGAAGGTGGCGTCGATCAGCTTCTGCGCCAGGCGCAGCGCCGGCTCGTTGGTGAACACGTTGGACACGTGCCAGATGGCGTTGGCCTGCTCGGCCAGCGCGCCCACCAGCGCCGGGTGGCAGTGGCCCAGGGAGTTGACGGCGATGCCGCCGGCGAAGTCCACCAGCTCGCGGCCGCTCTGGTCCCAGACTCGCGAACCCTGACCACGCACCGGGATGAAGGCGGCCGGAGAGTAGTTGGGGACCATCAGCTGGTCGAAGTCGGAGCGTTGTACCTGAGCGTGCGGAGCGGACATCGGTGTTCTCCTGCCTGGCGAGGCGGCTATCGATGGAAGGATTGTAGGGACGAAAGACCGGTTGGCATTGCCGCCAAGCGACAACTTCTTATAGCGCCAACCCGTGGATTTCCGAGGCTTTCGGAAATGCGACAGAAAGCGTCGGTAAGGCGCAGTGTAAAGCCAGGGAGGGCCCGCGGGTACAAGGCGCGGGGGAATTTGTTCGATGGCCGGACAGGGGAAGGTTGGGTGGGGTTTTCGTGGGGGAGAGAGGACGCCTGGCCCTTCCTCTCCGGGACGCTCGGCGTTGCCGGGAAATCCCGATTGTTCGCGAGCAAGCTCGCTCCTACGAAAAGCCCACGCAGCACCGCGCTTGCTCTTGTAGGAGCGAGCTTGCTCGCGAAGGGGATTCCCCGGTAGCTACGGCGCCTGGACTCGGCTCCGCCCCTCTCCCTAACCCTCTCCCTGAAGGGAGAGGGGACCGTTGGGCAGACGCGGATGTACAGGAGTTAGCCGGCAACGCCGAAAGCCTCAGGCTAAGACCATACCTTCTCTCGGCACGGACAAGCCCCCTCTCCCTTCAGGGAGAGGGCTGGGGAGAGGGAACGCGGCCAAGCCCAACGTCAGCGTAACCGGGAGCCTCCCCCGCTCCACTCATCCCCGCTCGCCAGGCCCCGGCGCGCCGTCGGCGGCGCCCTGGCCGCGGCGCTGGTTGCGGTCTTCGCGGGGGGTCACGCCAAAGAAGTTGCGGTAGGCGCTGGAGAAGTGCGGGCCGCTGGAGAAGCCGCAGGACAGGCCGATCTGGATGATCGACTTGCTGGTCTGCATGAGCATCTGCCGCGCGCGGTTCAGGCGCAGTTCCAGGTAGTACTGGCTGGGCACGCGGGTCAGGTACTGCTTGAAGATGCGCTCCAGCTGGCGGCGCGACACGCAGACGTGCTGGGCGATCTCGTCGGTGGTCAGCGGCTCCTCGATGTTCGCCTCCATCAGCAGCACCGCCTGGGTGAGCTTGGGGTGGCTGGAGCCCAGGCGGTTCTTCAGCGGAATGCGCTGGCGCTCGCTGCCCTCGCGGATGCGCTCGACCACCAGCTCCTCGGACACCGCGCCGGCCAGCTCCGCGCCGTGGTCGCGGGACAACACCGCCAGCAGCAGGTCGAGCACGGCCATGCCGCCGCAGGCGCTGAGACGGTCGCGGTCCCACTCGAACAGGTGGTTGGTGGCGATGACCTTGGGGTAGCGCTCGGTGAAGTCGTCGTGCCAGCGCCAGTGCACCGCGGCGCGGTAGCCGTCGAGCAGGCCGAGCTGGGCCAGCGGGTAGATGCCGGCGGACAGCGCGCCGACGCTGGCGCCGCCGCGGGCCAGCTGCTTGAGGGCGGCGGCCAGTGGCGCGGAGACCTGCTGCGGCGCCTCGTCGGCGACCAGGAAGACGCGCTGGCACTGCTCCAGCACGCCCTGCCAGGCCTGCCCCGGCAGGCGCCAGCCTTCGCCCTCGGCGGGCTGCTCGGCGTTCATGAACACCGGGTCGTAGAGCGCTTCGGGGTGCAGGCGCCGGGCGACCCGCAGGGCCTCCTCGGCGAGCGCCAGGGTCAGCGCGCGGGTCTGGGGCCAGAGCAGGAAACCGATGCGTTGGGCAGTCATGCGGAGGCTTCTGTCGACGTCTTCGGGGGACAGCTTACTTCAAGCTGCCGGAAAGGAACTGCTTCAGACGCTCCGATTGAGGGTTGGCCAACACCTCTTTCGGACATCCGCGCTCTTCCACCAGGCCCTTGTGCAGGAACACCAACTGGTTGGAGACCTCGCGGGCGAAGCCCATCTCGTGGGTCACCACCACCATGGTGCGGCCTTCCTGGGCCAGGTCCTGCATGACCTTGAGCACCTCGCCCACCAGCTCCGGGTCCAGCGCCGAGGTCGGTTCGTCGAACAGCATCACCTCCGGCTCCATGGCCAGGGCGCGGGCGATGGCCACGCGCTGCTGCTCGCCGCCGCTCATGTGCGCCGGGTAGGCGTCCTTGCGGTGCGCCACGCCGACCTTGGCCAGGTAGTGCTCGGCCTTCTCCAGGGCTTCCTTCTTCGATACGCCGAGCACGTGCACCGGCGCCTCGATGACGTTGTCCAGGGCGCTCATGTGCGACCACAGGTTGAAGTGCTGGAACACCATCGACAGGCGCGAGCGCATGCGCTGCAGCTGGCGGGTGTCGGCGGCCTTGAGCGCGCCGTCCTTGTTCGGCACCAGCTTCAGCTCCTCGCCGTTGAGCAGGATCTTGCCGGCGTGGGGCTGCTCCAGCAGGTTGATGCAGCGCAGGAAGGTGCTCTTGCCCGAGCCGGAGGAGCCGATGATGCTGATCACGTCGCCCGCTTTCGCCGCCAGGGAAACGCCCTTGAGCACTTCGTGGGTGCCGTAGCGCTTGTGCAGGTCTTGGATTTCCAGTTTGTACATGTCGGTTACTCGAATTCAGTCGTTGATCAGCCGGCCCGTACGGAACGGCTCACGCCCGGCCACCTTGGCCATCCAGTGTCCTGCCAGCGCGTAGCGCCCCCGCTCCAGGGCGAAGAGCACGCCGGCGGTCCCGGCGTACAGGGTGCTGACCTTGTCGTTCAGCGGGTCCACCACCTCGAACAGCGCCTCGCCCTTCTCCACCCACTCGCCGGCGCGGCGCAGGAAGCTGACCACCCCGGCATGGGGCGCGGCGAGGTATTCGGTGCCCTCGAAGGGCATGCCTTCGCAGCACTCGGCCGGCGCTTGCGGCCAATCGCCGGCGATCAGCCCCTGTTCGGCGAGGAAGGCCAGGATCGCCTCGGCGTTGGCGCGCGCCTGCTCGACGCGGGTGTCGCCCATGCTGCCCAGCTCGACCGTGGTGGCCATGCACGCCGCGGGCAAAGCCGCCTGTGGATAGGCACGGGCCAGGCGCAGCCAGGGCAGCGAGCAGGATTCGTCGAAGGAATTGCCGCCGGAATCCTCCGCCAGCAATGCCACGCCCGCCTTCAGCCGCGCCGCCAGGGAGCGCCACTGCGGCCAGTGCTGGGGAATGGCGTAGAGGTGGATGCAGGCCTCGAAGTCGCAGTGCAGGTCGAGCACCACGTCGGCGTCGCAGGCATGGCGCAGCAGCAGGCGTTGCAGGCCCTGCAGCTCGGAAGTGGCCGGCGCCAGCGCGTCGAGGGCTTCGCGCATGTGCTGGCGGACCAGTTGTACGTTGGCCGGTGCGTCGGCGCCCAGTTGGCCGGCGACGCGCGGCTCGACCAGGGACGCCAGGTCGACGAAGCCGCGGTTGAAATTCTGCCCGCTGCTGGTCTCGAAGCGCCCGAGGTGGCTGGCCTGCAGCCACTGGCCGAGGCCGACGGGGTTGGCCACCGGCACCAGCTCGACCGTGCCGAGCAGGCGGCCTTCGGCCTCCAGCGCGGCCAGGCGCAGCTTCAGCTCCCAGGCGGTGCGCATGCCCGGCAGTTCGTCGGCGTGCAGGCTGGCCTGGATGTAGGCCTTGCGCTCGCCGGCGCCATAGCGGAAGACGCTCAGGCGGCGTTCGGCGCCGAGGCTGGCGCAGGGCAACAGGTGATCGATGCGTTGCATGCTCCGCTCCTCCGCCTCAGTGCTTGCGCGGCGCCAGGTAGGCCAGCCAGCGGCGTTCGGCGGCCTTGAACAGGCGCACCAGGATCAGCGTCAGGATCAGGTAGAAGACCCCGGCGGTGATGAAGGCCTCGAACGGCAGGTAGTACTGCGAGTTCACGGTGCGCGCGGCGCCGGTGATGTCCACCAGGGTGACGATGGACGCCAGGCTGGTGGTCTGCAGCATCATGATCACCTCGTTGCTGTACTGCGGCAGCGCGCGGCGCAGCGCCGAGGGCAGGAGGATGCGGCGGTACATCTTCAGGCGCGACATGCCCATGGCCTTGGCCGCCTCGATCTCGCCGTGGGGCGTGGCCTTGAGGCTGCCGGCGAGGATTTCCGCGGTGTAGGCGCTGGTGTTGATGGCGAAGGCCAGGCAGGCGCAGAAGCTGGCGTTGGACAGCCAGGGCCAGAAGGCGCTGTTGCGCACCGCCTCGAACTGGGCCAGGCCGTAGTAGATCAGGAACAGCTGCACCAGCATGGGGGTGCCGCGGATGACGTAGGTGTACAGCCAGGCCGGCAGGTTCACCGCCGGGCGCTTGGACACGCGCATCAGCGCCAGCGGCACGGCCAGCAGCAGGCCCACGGCCAGGGAGATCAGCAGCAGCTTGAGGGTCACCAGCAGGCCGCTGAAGTACAGCGGCAGGTTTTCCCAGATGACGGTGTAGTCGAAGATCATCGCGTGGCTCCCCTTACAGTTCCGCGACCTTGACGCCCACCGAGTAGCGGCGCTCGAGCAGGCGCAGCAACAGCAGCGAGACGCTGGTCACCACCAGGTAGAGGGCGGCGACGAACAGGTACCAGGTAAACGGCTCGCGGGTGGCGTCCGCGGCCTGCTTGGCCTTGAACATCATGTCCTGCAGGCTGACCACCGAGATCAGCGCGGTGGCCTTGACCAGCACCAGCCAGTTGTTGGTGAAGCCGGGGATGGCCAGGCGGATCATCTGCGGCACCTGCACGCGGAAGAACACCTGCAGGTGGCTCATGCCGTAGGCGAAGCCGGCCTCGGCCTGCCCCTTGGGGATGGCCATGAAGGCGCCGCGGAAGGTTTCCGAGAGGTAGGCGCCGAAGATGAAGCCGAGGGTGCCGACGCCGACGACGAAGGGGTTGAGGTCGATGTAGTCGTCGTGGCCCAGCAGCGGCGCCACGCGGTTCACAAGGTCCTGGCCGCCGTAGAAGATCAGCAGGATCAGCACCAGGTCGGGCACGCCGCGGATCACCGTGGAATAGGCGTCGCCGCACCAGGCCAGCCAGCGGACGGGCGACAGGCGGAAGGCCGCGCCGACCAGGCCGAGCACCGCCGCCAGGGCCATCGACAACAGGGCGAGCTGGAGGGTCAGCCAGGCACCATCGACGATGGTGGCCGCGTAACCGTTGAACATGGTCAGCACCTCATGCAACCGCTCGCCGCAGCGGCGAACGCAGAACGACGGGCCACGCCGCCCGCAGCCCGGAAACCGACGACAGTCGCCAAGACGCCCGCCGCCCAATAAAAAAGTGGCACAAACTTCAGGTCTCGGCCCGGGTTTGCGCCACTTTTCGGTCAGGGGTCAGTTCGAGCCGTAGACGTCGAACTTGAAGTACTTGTCCTGGACCTGCTTGTACTTGCCGTTGGCGCGGAGCGCGGCGATGGCGGCGTTGAACTTGCCGGCCAGGGCGCTATCGCCCTTGCGCACGGCGATGCCCACGCCTTCGCCGAAGTACTTCTCGTCGGTCAGCTGCGGGCCGACGAAGGCGAAGCCCTTGCCGGCGTCGGTCTTGAGGAAGCCGTCGTCGAGGTTGACCGAGTCGGCGACCACCGCGTTCACGCGGCCGGCCACCAGGTCCATGTTGGCTTCCTGCTGGGAGTTGTAGCGCACCACTTCCACGCCGGCCGGGGTCAGCTCGCCGGAGGCGTAGCGGTCCGCGGTGCTGCCGCGCAGCACGCCGACCTTCTTGCCCTTGAGGTCGGTCAGCGGGTCGTTCAGCGCCGAGCCCTCCTTCATCACGTAGCGGGCCGGGGTGTTGTAGTACTTGTTGGTGAAGTCCACGGACTTCTTGCGCTCGTCGGTGATGGTCATCGACGAGAGGATGGCGTCGATCTTGCGCACCTTCAGCGCCGGGATCAGGCCGTCGAACTCCTGCTCGACCCAGGTGCACTTGACCTTCATCTCTTCGCACAGCGCATTGCCGATGTCGACGTCGAAGCCGGCCAACTGGCCATCGGGGGTCTTGAAGGAGAACGGCGGGTAGGCCGCTTCGATACCGATACGCACGGGCTTGTCGTCGGCGTGGGCCATAGCGGTGATAGCGGAGAGCGCCAGCGCGCCGAGAAGTGCGAACTTCTTCATCAGTAACTCCTTCGAGGGTAGGACTTCGATTGGCAGGAGAAAGGGGTTGGCCCAGGCTGCCCGTGCAGAAGTGAAGGTTCTTGTCGTCTGCGCGCATTGCCGTGGCGGGTTTCTCGTGGAAAACCACGCCATCCAGGGTGAGCGGCATTCTAGCGACAGCCCCTGGGCGGTTATTTCTTCAATGCGACAACTAATTATAGAAGCGCCGGAGAGCGGGCTTCGACATCTTGACGGGGCGGATTTTAGGTGATCAAGGCGGGAAGAGTAAAACCAATTTTCATTGCAGGTATCGGGCCAATGAATGGACACCTCAATGAATACGCGGCCTCCAGCCTTGGGGCGGTTTTATGGCATTTAGAAAAGGCGCACAGAAAGCGTGCGAAATGTTTCCGGGCGCCTCATTTTGTCGCAGCGGGGCGGGTAGTGTTACCGCATGCCATTCGGCGTCGGGCGCCAACCTGTAGGAGCGGGCCCTGCCCGCGATTCGCGCGCAGGGCGCGCTCCTACATGGAATGGTACGGGGGGTGGCGTAGGAGCGGATCTCATCCGCGAATCGCGCCGGGACGGCCGGCTATCGCGGACAAGGTCCTACAACGGTGCATCCCTGGGACCGCAGGAGCGGACTCTGTCCGCGATTCGCGCGCAA
Organism: Pseudomonas delhiensis; assembly: GCF_900187975.1. Lineage (GTDB taxonomy): Bacteria > Pseudomonadota > Gammaproteobacteria > Pseudomonadales > Pseudomonadaceae > Pseudomonas > Pseudomonas delhiensis. The sequence goes on from NZ_FZPC01000012.1 coordinate 113,195, forward strand.
GGCGCGCTCCTGCACGTAGGATGGGTGGAGCGAAGCGATACCCATCGCCCCGGCTCAGGCCAACTCGGTGATCAGCTCCAGGGTTTCCGGGTGCCTGGCCAGCAGGCGGATCAGCAAGGTGGCCTGATCGTTGGGGCGCGAGCGGTTCTGCTCCCAGTTCTTCAAGGTCGCCGGTGCGGCATGGAGGATGCGGGCGAAGACCGGCTGGGACATGTTCAGGCGTTCGCGCAAGGCTGCTATCTCCTCCCCGGTGGCAGGCAGCAGCGGCGCCGATTCGACCTTGTGGGTTCGCAGGGTGATCTTGCCCTGCCGCTCCGCCGCCAGATCGTCGAAGCCCTCCAGCAACTCGGCAAAGATGTCACGCTTGCTCATCGCACCATTCCTCTCAATCTCAATTCCACCTGCAGCAGCACAGCCAACTGGTTTCTCTGCCGCTCGTTCAGATCATCCTGCTCATCCTTGTCGTACATGAACAACCAGAACTGGGCACCACCCAGCCAGCAGTAATAGATCACTCGCAACCCTCCCCGTCTTCCCTTGCCACGCCTGGGATCACCGAAACGGACCTTGCGCAGGCCGCCGGTACCGGCGATCACATCGCCGGCGTCAGGCCGTGCCAGCAGAAGCTGCTGGAACAACCGAAACGCCTCGTCATCCAGGCAATGACGGCGATTACGCTCGAACGGGGATAGCTCAACGAATGTGGCCTTCATATTATATGCGCTATTAACGTATATTTTTGAAGCCACAGACTGCATGGCTACAACCATGCGGGTCGATCGACCGAATAAGAAAGCCCTGTAGGAAATCAGCTCAGCGCACAAAGAAAAACGCCCCGGCAAGCCGGGGCGTCTTTCGTTTCAGCGGCGGATCAAGCGGCCTTCATCGCCCGGTGGGTGTCCACCAGGTGCTGCACCACGCCCGGGTCGGCCAGGGTCGAGATGTCGCCCAGGGCGTCGTACTCGGCGGTGGCGATCTTGCGCAGGATGCGGCGCATGATCTTGCCCGAGCGGGTCTTCGGCAGGCCCGGGGCCCACTGGATGACGTCCGGGGTGGCGATCGGGCCGATTTCCTTGCGTACCCAGGCCTTGAGTTCCTGGCGCAGTTGCTCGTTGGCTTCCTCGCCGGCGTTCAGGGTGACGTAGACGTAGATGCCCTGCCCCTTGATGTCGTGCGGTACGCCAACCACCGCGGCCTCGGCCACTTTCGGGTGGGCGACCATGGCGCTCTCGATCTCGGCGGTGCCCATGCGGTGGCCGGAGACGTTGAGCACGTCGTCGACGCGGCCGGTGATCCAGTAGTAGCCGTCCTCGTCGCGGCGGGCGCCGTCACCGGTGAAGTACATGCCCTTGAAGGTCTTGAAGTAGGTGTCGACGTAGCGGTCATGGTCGCCGAACAGGGTGCGCGCCTGGCCCGGCCAGGAGTCGAGGATCACCAGGTTGCCCTCGGCCGCGCCCTCGATGATGTTGCCCAGGTTGTCCACCAGGGCCGGCACCACGCCGAAGAACGGCTTGGCGGCGGAGCCCGGCTTCAGGGCGTGGGCGCCCGGCAGCGGGGTCATCAGGCAGGCGCCGGTCTCGGTCTGCCACCAGGTGTCGACGATCGGGCAACGCGACTGGCCGACGGTCTCGTAGTACCACTGCCAGGCTTCCGGGTTGATCGGCTCGCCCACCGAACCCAGCAGGCGCAGGCTGGAGCCGTCGGCGCCTTCGACCGCGGCCTTGCCCTCGGCCATCATGGCGCGGATGGCGGTGGGCGCGGTGTAGAGGATGTTGACCTTGTGTTTGTCGACGATCCTGGCGACGCGGGTGATGTCCGGGTAGTTCGGCACGCCTTCGAACAGCACGGTGGTGGCGCCGTTGGCCAGCGGGCCGTAGACCACGTAGCTGTGGCCGGTGACCCAGCCGATGTCGGCGGTGCACCAGAAGACTTCGCCGGGGCGGTAGTCGAACACGCGCTCATGGGTCAGCGAGGCGTACACCAGGTAGCCGCCGGTGGTGTGCAGCACGCCCTTGGGCTTGCCGGTGGAACCGGAGGTGTAGAGGATGAACAGCGGGTCCTCGGCGCCCATTTCCTTGGGAGCGCAGGTGGTGCCGGCGACCTTCATCAGGTCTTCGTACCAGACGTCGCGGTGCGAGTGCCACTTGATGTCCGAACCGGTGCGCTTGCAGACGATGATCTTCTGCACGCTGCTGGTTTCCGGGTTGGTCAGGGCGTCGTCGACGTTGGCCTTGAGCGGGGTCTTCTTGCCGCCGCGCACGCCTTCGTCGGCGGTGATCACGATCTTCGAGCGGCAGTCGATGATGCGGCCGGCCAGGGCTTCGGGGGAGAAGCCGCCGAACACCACGGAGTGGATGGCGCCGATGCGGGTGCAGGCGAGCATGGCCACCACGGCTTCCGGGATCATCGGCATGTAGATGGTCACCACGTCGCCGCGGTGCACGTCCTGGCCGCGCAGGGCGTTGGCGAACTTGCAGACCTGCTCGTGCAGCTCGCGGTAGGTGATTTCCTGGTGCTCGGACGGGTCGTCGCCTTCCCAGATGATCGCCACCTGGTCGCCGCGCTCGGCGAGGTGACGGTCGAGGCAGTTGTAGGACACGTTGAGGGTGCCGTCGGCGAACCACTTGATGTCGACGTGGTGGTCGTCGAAGGAGGTCTGCTTGACCTTGCTGAAGGGCTTGATCCATTCCACCCGCTGGGCCTGCTCGCGCCAGAAGCCGTCGGGGTTGACCACCGACTGCTGGTACAGCTTCTTGTAGGTGGCTTCGTCGGTCAGGGTATTGGCGGCCACTTCGGGGCGCACGGGATACACGGATGCCGCAGTCATGACGCGTTACCTCGGTTCGGAGTGTTGTTCTTGTTGGGACCAAGTTGTAACGGCCGGGGTGCGCAGGAACCATACGACCATGGTCTTACCAATCCTTAGTCGTAGTGATAGGCCCCATCAGCCCGGCTGACGGGGCCTGCGGCAATGCGTCACATGCCCAGCGCGTGCGGCAGCACGAGGGAAATCCAGGGCACGTAGGTGATCAGGATCAGGAACAGCAGCAGGATCGTCAACCACGGCAGCGCCGCGCGGATCACCCCGGTCAGCGGCATGCCGGTCACCGCCGAGGTGACGAACAGGTTGAGGCCGACCGGCGGAGTGATCAGGCCGATCTCCATGTTCACCACCATGATGATGCCCAGGTGGATCGGGTCGATGCCCAGCTGCATGGCGATCGGGAACAGGATCGGCGCCAGGATCAGGATGATCGCCGAGGGCTCCATGAAGGCCCCGGCCACCAGAAGCACCAGGTTCACCACCAGCAGGAACTGCCAGGGGCTGAAGCCCTGGTCCATGACCCAGGCGGTGATCTGCTGGGGAATCTGCTCGGTGGTCAGCACGTGGGCGAAGAGCATGGCGTTGGCGATGATGAACATCAGCATGATCGACAGCTTGCCCGACTCCAGCAGCACGCGCGGCACTTCGCGGATGCGCAGGTCCCTGTACACGAAGATCGCCACGAAGCCGGCATAGACCGCCGCCACGGCTGCCGCCTCGGTCGGGGTGAACATTCCGGTGTAGATGCCGCCGAGGATGATCACGATCAGCAACAGGCCCCAGGCTGCTTCGCGGGCCGAGCGCAGCCAGTCGCCCAGGCTCGCCCGCGGCAGCGCCGGCAGCTTCCGGTGGCGCGCCACCAGGTAGATCGCCACCATCAGCACCACGCCCAGCAGTATCCCGGGGATCACGCCGGCCATGAACAGTTTGCCCACCGACTGCTCCGTGGCGGCGGCGTACACCACCATGACGATCGAGGGCGGGATGAGGATGCCCAGGGTGCCGGCGTTGCAGATGATGCCGGCACCGAACGCCTGCGGGTAGCCGGAACGGACCATGCCGGCGATGGCGATGGAGCCGACCGCGGCCACGGTGGCGGGGCTCGAGCCGGACAGCGCGGCGAACAGCATGCACGCCAGCACCGCGCCGATGGCCAGGCCGCCACGGATGTGGCCGACGCAGGCATTGGCGAAGTCGATCAGCCGCCGGGCCACGCCGCCGGTGGTCATGAAGGCGCCGGAGAGCAGGAAGAACGGGATCGCCAGCAAGGTGTAGTGCTCGCTGGTCTCGAACAGCTTGATCGCCAGCGAGCGCACCGAGTCGGGGCTGAACAGCATGATGGTGATCGAGCCGGCCAGGCCGAGCGAAGCGGCGATCGGCACGCCGATGAACATCAGCACGAAGAGCAGGAGGAACAGGAACAGAACGGTCATTGGCTGCGGCCCTCGTCTTCCTTGACCTTCAGTGCGTCGGCGGCTTCGTCGGCGAGCCCCAGGCCGGTCTGCTGGCCGCGCAGGATGCGCACGAGGATCTCGAGGAAGCGGATGAACACCAGGGCGTAGCCCAGCGGCACGATCAACGCTATGTGCCATTGGCGGATGCCATAGTGGCCCAGGTCCTCGGCGCCGATGCCGGCGATGAACAGGGTGCGCACCCAGTCGAAGCTGCCGACGGCGATCAGCCCGGCATACCCCAGGCAGCACAGGCAGGCGACCAGGCCGATGAGGCGTTGCAGCGGGCGCGGCGCGAGCCGGACCAGGGCGTCGACGCCGATGTGGCCGGCGGTGCGCACGCCATAGGCCAGGCCGAAGAAGATCAGCCAGGCGAACAGCGCCTTGGTCAGGGCGACGCTCCAGGTCATGGACTGGGCCAGGCCGATGATGAAGTCGCCGATGGCGAACAGCGCCTCGCTGCCGGCCTCCCAGCGGTCGGCCAGGCCGTAGAACGGGGTGTAGAGGTTGTTGAGGATCACGTAGACGAAGGTGACCAGGGTCATGGCCGCCAGCAGGAAGGCGATGAAGCCCTCCTCGAAGTGATCCCAGGCGCGCCGAAGGGCCGTCATGGAAGTCTCCGTAGGCTGTGGTGGTGGGCTCGTGCGGGTGCTGCGGGCGCGGGCGGCGAACGCTGCCCGGCCCGCGCGTGGCTCAACCCTGGTTGGCGTCCTGGGCGGCCTTGATGAGGTCGGCGCCGATGTCGCCCTCGAACTTCTTCCACACCGGCTGCATCGCCTCGCGCCAGGCGGCGCGCTGCTCCGGGGTCAGCTCGATGATCTGGGAGGTGCCCGAGGCGATGATCGCCTTCTTGGCGTCCTGGTTGAGCTGCTCGGCGTGCCGGTTCACCGACACGCTGACCTCGTCGAGGATCGCCTGCAGCTGCGTGCGGATGTCGTCCGGCAAACCGTTCCAGAACCTGGTGTTGGTGATGACCATGTAGTCGATCAGGCCGTGATCGGACTCGGTCATGTATTTCTGCACCTCGTTGACCTTCTGGCTCTCGTAGTTCGACCAGGTGTTCTCGGTGCCGTTGACCACGCCGGTCTGCAGGCCCTGGTAGACCTCGGCGAAGCTCATCTTGCGGGGGTTGGCGCGCACCGCCTTGAACTGCTCCTCCAGCACCGCGGAGGCCTGCACGCGGAACTTCAGGCCTCGGGCGTCGCGGGGTTCGCGCAGCGGCTTGTTGGCCGACATGACCTTCAGGCCGTTGTGCCAGTAGGCCAGGCCGGTGATGCCCTTGCCCTCCATCGAGGTCAGCAGCTTGCGCCCGGCCGGGCCGGCCTGGAAGCGGTCGACGGCGGCCATGTCGTCGAACAGGAACGGCAGGTCGAAGATCTGCACCGGCTTGGCGTACTGCTCGAACTTGGCCAGCGATGGCGCCAGCATCTGCACGTCGCCCAGCAGCAGCGCCTCCATCTCCTTGCCATCGCCGAACAGCGAGGAGTTGGGGTAGACCTCCACCCGCACCCGGCCGGGCAGCCGTTCCTCGACCAGGCGCTTGAACAGCAGCGCGCCCTGGCCCTTGGGCGTGTTGTCCGCGACCACGTGGGCGAACTTGATGACCACGGGGGCATCGGCAGCGTGCGCCATCCCGGCGCCAAGCATCATCAGGGCGCCCAGCAGCGCCCGCAGCTTCGAACCAAACATCGCTTCACCTCGGTTTGTTCTTGTAGCGGTGAGACCGGCCGCCGGCGGCCGGGGCAGCCCAGACTGACGCAGCGGCGGCGTTCGGTGAATTCACCTTTTCCCAAGGCAGCATTCGGCAAATCAGAATGCGGCTACGAAAAAATCCTACAACCAGCGGTGGAGAAGGCATTGGATGAAGGCACGCCGCCCGCCCTGCCGGGCGGCGCGGCTCAGGCGAGCTGGCGCCTCAGTTCGGCAGACGCGCGCTGTGCGCGAGCATCAGTTGCTCGTCCTCGGCTAGCATGCCGGGGATGCAGTCGCGGAGGAATTCGACCCAGGTGCGGATCTTCGCGTCGAGGAACTGCCGCGACGGGTAGAGCGCGTAGATGTTCAGGTGGAACAGGCTGTAGCCGGGCATCACCCGCACCAGGCTGCCGTTGCGCAGGCCCTCCACCGCCGAGTACACCGGCAGCGCGCCAATGCCCATGCCGGCCACCACCGCCTCGGTCAGGGCGTCGGCGGTGTTGACCTGGAAGTGGGTGTGGTCGATGTGCGCCAGCTCCTCGCCGTCCGGGCCGTGGAACAGCCACTTGTCCAGCGACATCACGCTGTTCACCAGGCGCAGGCAGCGGTGCCCGGCCAGCCCCGCGGGCACCTTCGGCGAACCGTGGCGGGCCACGTAGGCGGGCGCCGCGCAGAGCACGCTGTGGGTCTGCCCCAGGCGCTTGGAGACGAAGCCGGAGTCGGGCAGCTCGGGGGCGATCACCACCGAGATGTCGTAGCCCTCGTCGAGGATGTCGGTGGTGCGGTTGGCCAGGGTCAGGTCGAAGCTGACTTCCGAGTACATCTCGCAGTACTGGGAGATCGCCTTGATCAGGTAGTGCTGGCCGATGCCGGTCATGGCATGCACCTTGAGCTTGCCGGCCGGGCGCGAATGGGCGTCGCTGGCCTCGGCCTCGGCTTCCTCGATGTAGCCGAGGATCTGCTGGCAGCGCAGCAGGTAGCGCTGGCCGGCCTCGGTGAGGGCGATGCGGCGGGTGGTGCGGTGCAGCAGGCGGGTGCGCAGGTGGGCTTCGAGCTTGGCCACGGTGCGCGAGACGTAGGCCGTGGTGAGGTCCATGCGCTGGGCGGCGGCGGTGAAGCTGCCGGTCTCGGCGACACAGACGAAGGCACGCATGTTGTGCAGCAGGTCCATCATTTCTCCTGAGAGCCTGTCCGCGAGCCGTGCCGGGCGATGCCGGCCATAGCAAAGTCTTGTTACAGATTCGCGACAGGCGGCGAATTGTCGCATAACTGCCACCGGCGAATTATTGTTTTTTCAGGCAACAATAATTCGCCCAACTGTCAGCTTATCCTGCCCCCGGCGGTTTTCTAGAATCGCCTCCCCACCGCGGCCCCTCCGCAGTTCCCAGGATTCACAGCTGTGTTCCGCCATACGCGCCAGGCTCGTTCCGCCCCCGCTCCGTCACCCCGTCCGCAGCCCCGCGGCCGCACCGCCACCGACTCCCCCCTGCCCCGATGAACAGCCTCACCCGCATCGGCGCGCGCCTGCCCGGCACCGACGCGCTGCGCCAGGCGGCGTCCGCCTGGGCCCATAGCGACGGCGTCACCTGGGTGTTCATCGGCAAGACCCTGCTCACCGCCTTCCTCGCCCTGTGGCTGGCCTACCGCCTGGAACTGCCGCAGCCCAACACCGTGCTGGTCAGCGCCTTCATCGTGCTGCAGCCGCAGAGCGGGAAGGTCCTGGCCAAGAGCTTCTACCGCATCCTCGGCACCCTGGCCGGGCTCACGGTGATGGTCACCTTCATCGCCCTGTTCGCCCAGGAGCGGGTGCTGTTTTTGCTCTGCGTGTCGATCTGGGTCGGCCTGTGCACCGCCGGCGCCGCGCGCTACCGCGACTTCCGCGCCTATGCCTGCCTGCTGGCCGGCTACACCGCGGTGATGATCGGCATTCCCGCCACCCTGCACCCCGAGGGCGCCTTCATGGCGGCGCTGTGGCGGGTGCTGGAGATCACCCTGGGCATCTTCTGCACCGGCCTGGTCAGCGCCCTGGTGCTGCCGCAGACCAGCAGCGCGGCGCTGCGAAACGCCCTGGACACACGCTTCGGCGACTTCGCCGGGCTGGCCGCCGCGGGCCTCGAGGGCACCCTCGACCACGCCCGCTTCGAGCAGGCCGCCGCGCGCATCGCCGCCGAGGCCGTGGGCCTGGAGAACCTGCGCAACGTCACCGCCTTCGAAGACCCGCACATGCGCCTGCGCAGCGGCCGCCTGGCGCGCCTGAACAGCGAGTTCATGCAGCTGGCCACGCGCTTCCACGCCCTGCAGCGCCTGCTCGACCGCCTGCGCGAACGCCAGGCCGGCGCCGTGCTGGAAGTGCTGATGCCGTGCCTGGTCGAGGTCGGCGGCCTGCTCGCCGGCTGGCATGGCCGGCCGCTGCGCGACGCCGACGCGGCCTTCCTCGCCGCGCAGCTGGAGCACTGCCGCCAGCAGCTGATGCCGCAGATCCGCGAGGCCCGCGCCAGGCTCGCCCACGCCTGCCCGCGGGAGGCCGACCAGCTGGATTTCGAGACCGCCGCCGAGCTGCTGTTCCGCTTCGCCGGCGACCTCCACGACTACGCCCAGACCCACGCCTCCCTGGCCGCCCACAGGCACGCCCGCGAGCAGTGGAAGGAGCGCTTCACGCCCAAGGCCAACGCCGTGGCCGCGGCGGTCGCCGGGCTGCGCTGCGCGCTGCTGGTGATCGTCGGCGGGGTGTTCTGGATCGAGACCTCGTGGGTCAGCGGCGCCACCTTCACCCTCACCTCGGTGCTGATCGCCGCGCTGTCCTCGGCCTCGCCCAACCCCAAGCGCCTGTCGCTGCAGCTGACCCTCGGCACCCTGCTGGGCGCCACCCTGGGCTTCGTCCTCACCTTCCGCGTGCTGCCGCACCTGGATGGCTTCCCGCTGCTGTGCATGGTGCTGGCGCCGGTGTTCGCCCTCGGCGCCTTCCTCATCACCCGACCGCAGTGGAGCGGCTACGGCGTGGGCCTGCTGGTGTGGTTCTGCATCGCCTCGCTGCCGGCCAACCTGGCGCGCTACGACGCCTACACCTTCATCAACGAGTACCTGGCCATGCTGCTGTCCATGGGCATGGCGGTGGTGGCGGCCATGGTGATACTGCCGCCGAACCGCCCCTGGCTGTGGGAGCGCCTGGAAGCCGAGCTGCGCATGCGCGTGGTGCACACCATCAGCGACCCGCTGAAGGGCCTGTCGGCCGGCTTCGAGAGCGGCACCCGCGACCTGCTCAACCAGGCCTACGGCCTGGCCAGCGGCCGCCCCGACGTGCAGCGCCGGCTGCTGCGCTGGATGTTCCAGGTGCAGGAGGTGGGCCTGGCGATCATCGAGCTGCGCCGCGAGCAGGCGCTGCTGCCCGACGAGCCCTGGTACGCCGGGCACATGCCCTGGCGCCGCGCCATCCGCGCCATGGGCCGGGCGCTGATCCGCCTGTTCATCCAGCCCAGCGAGCACAACCGCCTGCGCGCCCTGGCGGCGGTGGAACACGCCATCCACAGCACCCGCACCACCCAGGAACCGCGCCCGCCGCACTTCGGCACCTCGCCATTGCGGCGCATGTGCAGCTACCTGCACTTCATCCGCACCTCGCTGCTCGACCCCAGCTCGCCGCTGCGCGAGACGTCGCGGGGTTGAGGAAGCCGCGCGCCGTGCCCCACCTGCAGGAGCGCGCCCTGCGCGCGATATCGCGGGCAGGGCCCGCTCCTACAGGTTGCCGGAAGGCGTGGCATTTCCCTGGAGCGGACTTTGTCCGCGATTGGATTCACCCGCCACGCCGGACACACCGATGCCACGGCCAACGGCGGATAACCGCGAACGGCTATTCGCCCTACGGTCGATTGCCTCCGCCACGCGGAATCATCCGGTGGCACGGTCGTAGGACCTTGTCCGCGATAGCTGGAACCACCGGCGCGATTCGCGGATGAGATCCGCTCCTACAATTGGTGCATCCTGATACCCATGGCGCGATGGCCGCGACATGACCGCGCAGCGTCATCATGACCGCATGCGCCCCGCAACCCCCCGCCATTGCTGGATTGTTGCCTTTTAGTACGAGGTATTTCTGGCTTCCGGGCATATGAATATGCCCGCCGCGGACCTACCATTTGCTTGCTGTTGAAGCGCGCCGCAACACCCAAGAACCCGATCGCCACATCCCCAAAGACATCTTCCCGATGAAGCCGCCGAACTTCGTCCTGGCCACGTGCGCCCGGATGCGGCTCCCGCTCGGGAAAAAGGCAGGAAAACTCATGAAAGCCCTAGTCGTTCTGGCCCTGGCCAGCTTCTCCACGCTCGCCCTCGCTGCGCAGGCGGACGATGCTGCCCAACCTCAGAGTCCGGCAGTGGAGCAATACAGCTACGGAATGAACCTGGACGTCGCCCACGTGGTTTCCACCACCGACGTCTCCAACCAGTGCGGGGTCGTGCCCGCGCAGATGACCTACGAAGACTCGAAGGGCGAGCGCCACACCATCGAGTACCAGGTCTGGGGCAACGGCTGCACTGGCGGCTAGGCCCATCCGACGCCACCGCGAAGGGTCCACGCCCCCTTCGCGGCGCGTTGTTCCCTCCCTCCCCTCGCCCTTCCCTAGGGCTGCAGCACCGACCTCGCCAGGTTGCGGCTGTGCGCCCCGAACGCCCGGATCAACGCCAGCAACTGCTCGTCCAGCTGCGCGTCGTGCCGCAGCGGCGCCACCTCGTTGCCGGCGCTGAAACCGACGCCGGCATCCGCCGGGATCGTTGCCAACCAGTGACCGATCGCCGCATCGAAGGCCGCCGCATGGGCGTGGGATTCGGCCGCCACCACCTCCCGCGGGTAATCGGCCGAATACGCCGGGTAGCCGCCGTCGCCGGAGGCATCGGCATAGGCGGCCAGCAGCGCCGAACCCTGCGGCTTGCGCAGCGACTCCAGCAGCCAGTCCAGCTGGTAGCGCTCCACGCCCAGGTGGCGGCTGGCCACGCGGCTGATGGCGGCCTTCTTGTCGGCATCCAGGCCGGCCAGTGCCTTGAGCGCCGTCCACAGCATGCTGGCGGTGGTTTCGCCGGGCAGCGGGGTGCTGTGGTAGGGCTGCGTCAGGTCCTGGACGTAGTGCATCGACCAGCCGAGGAAGCGATAGCCCCAGTACGGGTGGCCATGTTCGAAGGCGTAGCGCGCCAGGCCATGGAACTGGTAGGCGCGCCACTGCGGCCAGCTGCGCTGCAGGTAGGGCGCGCCGGCGAAGATGATCGCCGACTCGTGGTAGAAGCCCATGTGGAACGGCGCCTGGGAGCTGAACTCGTAGCCCGGGTCGCCGAACGGCTGCGGGCCGAAGCCGTAGCGCTGGCCGGCCGCGCCGGGGCTGTCGCTGAACAGGTGGATGTCATGGCCGAAGTCCGGCTCGTCGCTGGCGCTGGCCAGCACCGCCAGGGCCGGGACCGGCTCGCCCGGCTGCAGGGCGATGAAGCGCCAGCGCGCCCAGCCGGAAAGGTCGTGGAACACCAGGACGTCCGAAGCCTTCAGGTGCGCCCGTGCCGGCTGGTCGTGGCCCGGCGCGGGCTGGATGGCGCTGGCCAGCTTGACCTCGGGGTTCAGGCGCAAGGCGCCGAGGAAGGCCTGGCGCAGGTCCTGCTCCGTGCCGCTGAAGCGCAGCGCGTCGGGGCGCGCCGGGTACTGGCGGAAGTGCTCGCGGGCGAAGCGTTCCTGCTCGTCGAGCAGGGCCACCAGGCCCTCGCGCTCGGCGGCGAGGAAGGCCTCCAGCGGCTCCATGGGCACCGCCGGCGCATGGGCCACGGCCGGTAGTTGCGCCAGGGCCTGGTAGCTGCCCAGGGCATGGTTGGACCAGGCCCACAGGCAACGCGGCAGGATCAGCAGGGCCAGCAGCAGGGCACAGCGCAGCAGGTGGTTCATGGGGCCTCCACTCTTGTCGGTCGATGCCGCGCAGCCTAGCAACCCGCACGCCGCGAAGCACTGTCGCACGGGGCCAGCGCGATTCACCGATAAGGCCAGGCTGACCATCATCAATGGCGCCCCGGGAGCCAGCCACTACACTTGCCGGGCATGACCTGCCGGCATAGCGCCGTTGCCGCCGGCCACCGCAAGAAGGCGTTCCCCATGCTGCAATCCGTTTCACCCAAGCACGACCTGCCGCTGAAGAACGAAGCCGACCCCCAGCGCAGCGGCGTGCTCGCCCCGTTCAGCATCGCGGCCTTCCGCATCATCTGGATCTGCAACCTGTTCGCCAACCTGGGCACCTGGGCACAGTCGGTGGCCGCCGCCTGGGTGGTCACCGAGGCCCACGCCAGCCCGCTGATGGTGGCCATGATCCAGGTCGCCTCGGCGTTGCCGCTGGTGCTGCTGTCGATCCTCTCGGGGGTGCTGGCGGACAACCACGACAGGCGCAAGATCATGCTCATCGGCCTGTCCATCGAGCTGTCCGGCGCGGCCCTGGTGACCCTGCTGGCCTTCTTCGGCTACCTCGACCCGCTGCTGCTGATCCTGTCGATCCTCTGGCTGTCCCTGGGCAGCTCCATCACCATCCCGGCCTGGCAGGCGGCGGTGAACGAGCAGGTGCCGGCGCGCCTGGTGGGCGATGCGGTGCTGCTCAACAGCGTCAACTACAACGTCGCCCGGGCGGTGGGCCCGGCCATCGGCGGCCTGCTGCTGTCGGCCACCGGCGCGCCCTGGGTGTTCCTGTTCAACTGCCTGTGCTACGCCGCGCTGATCTGGGCCATCTGGCAATGGCGCCGCGAGGTGCCCAAGCGCACCCTGCCGCCGGAGCACATCTTCGAAGGGGTGGTGGCGGCGCTGCGCTTCACCCAGTACTCCAGCGTCACCCGCCTGGTGATGCTGCGCTCGGCGGTGTTCGGCCTCTCCGCCAGCGCGGTCTGGGCGCTGCTGCCGCTGCTGGCGCACCGCAACCCGGACGGCAACGCCTCGGTGTACGGCTACATGCTCGGCGCCCTGGGCCTGGGCGCCATCCTCGGCAGCACGCTGGTGGGCCGCCTGCGCAGGGTGATCGGCACCAGCCGCCTGATCAGCCTGGGCGGCGGCACCCTCGGCCTGGTGCTGCTGATCCTCGGCGGCGTGGACAACCTCTGGGTGCTGTTCCCGGCGCTGATCGTCGGCGGCAGCTGCTGGATCGCCGCGGTGGCCAGCTACAACTCGGCGGTGCAGATACTGGTGCCGGACTGGGTCAAGGCCCGCGCCCTGGCGCTGTACCAGACGGCCCTCTACGGCGGCCTGGCGCTGGGCTCCTTCCTCTGGGGCCACTTCGCCGGGACCATGGGCGTGCAGGGCGCGCTGCTCGCCGCCGGGGTGCTGCTGCTGATCTCGGTGGCGCTGCTGTACAACTCGCGCCTGCCGGAGCTGAACCCCGGCAGCATCGCCCGCGCCCCCGGCCCCCTGCCGGGGGAGCCGACCTTCGTCTTCGACACCCAGCGCGGCTCGGTGCTGGTGACCATCGAGTACCGCATCCCGGCCGAGCGCACCCGCGACTTCGTCCGCGCGGCCAAGCCGCTGCGCCGCCTGCGCCTGCGCAACGGCGCCGAACGCTGGGCGCTGTACCGCGACATCAGCGACAAGGAGGCCTGGCAGGAGGTCTTCCTGGTGGAGAACTGGATCGCCCACCTGCGCATGCTCGACCGCATGACGCTGGAGGACAAGACCATCATCGACACGGTCACCAGCCTGCACGCGGGCGACGCGCCGCCCAGGATGAGGCACGGGGTGAGCTATGAGTCGGGGAGCTACGAGGCGCCGCCGGAGACGTTGGGCTGAGGACCGCGGATAACGCCGCCCACCGCACCGTGCCAATGTAGGAGCGCGCCCTGCGCGCGAATCGCGGGCAGGGCGCGCTCCTACAGGTTGTCGGTAACCATGGCATATCCCCCGTAGGAGCGGACTCCGTCCGCGATAGGCCAAGCCCGGGCACCTCTGCCCAGGCTAGATCGCCAACGCCACCAGCACCGCGCACTCCACCAGCTCCACCAGCGCCCCCGCCGTATCCCCGGTGGTGCCATCCAGCCGCGCCATCAGCCGGTTGCGCCACCAGAGGAACACCGCCAGGGCCACCACCAGCGCGACCAGGCCGCTGAGGCCGGTCAGCGGCATCAGCGCGGCGTTGAGCGCCAGCATCCAGGGCAGCGCGCGGCGCGGCAGGTGGTCGGCCAGGGCCTGGCCGAGGCCGCCGGGGCGGGCGTAGGGGGTGGTGAGGAACAGCAGCGGCAGCGCCACCCGCGCCAGCCACGGCGCCAGCAGCAGGGCCCAGAAGTGGTGGCTGTCGAGCAGGGCCGCTATGGCGCAGAACTTCACCAGCAGCATCACCACCAGCACCACCACCGCCACCGGGCCGCTGCGCGGGTCCTTCATGATCGCCAGGGTGCGCTCGCGGTCGCCCAGCCCGCCCACCCAGGCGTCGGCGGTGTCGGCCAGGCCGTCCAGGTGCAGGGCGCCGCTGAAGGCCACCCACACTGCCAGCAACAGCGCGGCGTGCAGCAGCAGGTAGGTCTCGCCGAAAAAGTAGCCCAGGGCATAGAGCCCGCCGCCCATCAATGCCCCCACCAGCGGGTAGAACAGGGTGGCGCGGCCGAACTGCTCGGGCGTGGGCACCTCGCCCAGGCGGATCGGGATGCGGCTGAGGAACTGCAGGGCGATCAACGGCAGGAACAGGTTGCTCATCGGGGCGCGCTCGCGGCGGACTCGACCGGTTGGATGCTCCAGCCGCCGGCCTGCGGCTCGATGCGCAGCGCCAGCCGTTCGCCGTGGGCGACGCTCACCTGCAGCAGCTGCTCGCGCGGCAGGCCCAGGGCGCGTGCGCCGAGCAGGCGCATCACGCCGCCATGGGTCACCAGCAGCAGGTGCTTTCCGGCATGCGTCGCGTACAGCTGCCCCAGGGCCGCGAACACCCGCGCCTCGAAGGCCGCGAGCGGCTCGCCGCCCGGCGGGGTGAAGGCGTAGGGGTCGTTCCAGAAACGGGCTAGCGCATCGCTATCAGTCTCCATCAGCTTAGCTGCGCAAAGCCCTTCCCACTCGCCGAAATCCAGTTCGCGCAGGTCCGCCTCCAGGTGCAGCGGCAAGCCGCTGGCGGCGGCCAGGCGCTCGGCGAAGGCCGCGCAGCGGCGCAGCGGCGAGCTGACCAGGGCGTCCCAGGGCGAGGCCAGGCCCAGGCCGGCCTGCATCTGCGCCCAGCCGGCGGCGGTCAGGGCGTCGTCCAGGCGGCCGCGGAAGCCGCCGCCCCGTTCGGTCTCGCCGTGGCGCAGCAGGTCCAGGCGCAGGCTCATGCCGGGCGGTCCGACACCGCCGCTTCGGCGAAGGTGGCCATCTCGGCGTGCAGCCGGCAGGCCTGGCGCAGCAGCGGCACGGCCAGGGCGGCGCCGCTACCCTCGCCCAGGCGCAGGCCGAGGTCCAGCAGCGGCTGCGCCTCCAGGGCCCGGAGCACGCGCTGGTGGCCGGGCTCGGCGCCGCTGTGGGCGAACAGCAGCCAGTCGCGGCACTGGGGGTTGAAACGCACCGCGCAGAGCGCCGCGACGCTGCAGATGAAGCCGTCCACCAGGGCGACGATGCCCTTCTGCGCGCAGGCCAGGTAGGCGCCGGCCAGGGCCGCCACCTCGAAGCCGCCGAGGCGGCACAGGGCCTCGAAGGGCTCGGCGCAGTGCGCGCCATGCAGGGCCAGGGCGCGCTCGATGACCGCGGCCTTGTGCGCCACGCCCCTGGCATCCAGCCCGGTGCCCGGGCCGACCAGGGATGCGGCGCGTTCGCCGAGCAGGCCGCAGGCCAGGGCGGCGGCGCAGGTGGTGTTGCCGATGCCCATCTCGCCGCCGATGAACAGCTCGCTGCCGGCCTGCTGCGCGCGGCGCACGGATTCGCGCCCGGCCTCCAGGGCGATCAGGCACTGCGCGGCGGTCATCGCCGGCTCGCGGGCGAAGTTCAGGGTGCCGGCGCCGACCATCAGGTGCAGCACGCCGGGCAAGGGCTCCAGCGGCACGGCGGTGCCCAGGTCGATCACCTCCAGGCGCGCATCCAGCTGGCGAGCCAATACGCTGATGGCCGCGCCGCCGCGCACGAAGTTGCGCAGCATCTCGCCGGTCACCGCCTGCGGGTAGGCCGAGACGCCCTCCTCCACCACGCCGTGGTCGCCGGCGAACAGGGCGATCCAGGTGTGATCCAGGCTGGGCCGCTCACGCCCCTGCAGGCCGGCGAGGTGGATGGCCACCTCCTCCAGGCGGCCCAGGGCGCCGCGCGGCTTGGTCAACTGGTCCTGGCGCGCGGCGGCCTTGTCGCGCGCCACGCGGTCCACGGGTTGGCACGGCTCGCGCCACCATTGCAGGCTCATACGGGGTCTCCCTTGAGGGTCATGGGCAGGCCGGCGACGGTGAACAGCACCCGTTCGCTGGCCTCGGCCAGGGCCTGGTGCAGCCAGCCGGCCTCGTCGACGTAGCGCCGCGTCAGCTCGCCCAGGGGCACCACGCCCAGCCCGGTCTCGTTGCTGACCAGGATGATCCGCCCGGGCAGCCCGGGCAGCGCGGCCAGCAGTTCGTCGATCTGCTGTTGCAGGTGCGCGCCGTCGTCGGCGAGCAGCAGGTTGGTCAGCCAGAGGGTCAGGCAGTCCACCAGCAGGCAGCGGTCCGGCGCGGCGTGCTCGGCGAGGACCCGCGCCAGGTGCAGCGGCTCTTCCACCAGGCCCCATTCGGCCGGGCGGCGTTCACGGTGGTGGCGGATGCGCGCGGCCATCTCGCCGTCGCCGCTCTGCGCGGTGGCGAAATAGGTGACCGGCAGGCCGCTGCCCAGGGCCAGGCGCTCGGCCAGGCGGCTCTTGCCGGAACGGGCGCCGCCGAGGATGAGTTCAAGCATTGGGTTTCTCCACGGAAGTCTTGGCCTGTAGGGGGCGCGGCGGTGCTGGTTCGCGAGCAAGCTCGCTCCTACGAAGAGCAGCGGCTTCGTAGGATGGGTGGAGCGAAGCGATACCCATCTCAAAGGCCGCACAGGGCTTTCAGTTTGGCGGTATCCAGATACGCCTCCACCTGGTCGGCCAGGCGCTCGATGTCGCGCTCGCGCAGCCCGTGATAGTCCAACGGCTGCACTTCGCCCAGGCCAGCCCAGCGCAGCAATGCGGCACAGGCGTCGGGAGCCTCGAACAGGCCGTGCAGGTAAGTGCCCATGACCTGGCCGTCGGCGCTCAGCGCGCCATCGCAGCGGCCGTCGTCGAGCCACACCGCCGGGTTCTCCAATGCGGGCCCGGTAGTCACGCCGGCGTGAATCTCGTAGCCGCCGACCTCGGCGTCTTCCAGCGCCAGCCGGCCGCGCACGTTGCGCAGCTGCTTCTCCGGCTCCAGCACCGTGTCCAGCGCCAGCCAGCCGAGGCCGGCGCTGTCGCCGGCGGCGCCCTCCAGGCCGTGGGGGTCGGACAGCGTGCGGCCGAGCATCTGCAGGCCGCCGCAGATGCCCAGCAGCTTGCCGCCATAGCGCAGGTGGCGCTCGATGGCGGCGTCCCAGCCCTGGGCGCGGAGGAAGGCCAGGTCCGCGCGCACGCTCTTGGAGCCGGGCAGGATGACCAGGTCCGCCGCCGGCATGGCCTGGCCGGGGCCGACGAAGGTCAGTTGCACCTGCGGGTGCAGGCGCAGCGGGTCGAAGTCGGTGTGGTTGCTGATGCGCGGCAGCACCGGCACCACCACCTTCAGGCTTTCCCCCGTCTTGGCGGCCTGGCGGACGTCGATGGCGTCCTCGGCCTCCAGGTGGAAGTCCATCAGGTACGGCAGCACACCCAGCACCGGGATGCCGGTGCGCTCTTCCAGCCAGTCCAGGCCCGGCTGCAGCAGCGCGATGTCGCCACGGAAGCGGTTGATGACGAAGCCCTTCACCCGCGCCCGCTCGCTTGCCGAAAGCAGCTCCAGGGTGCCGACCAGGTGGGCGAACACGCCGCCGCGGTCGATGTCGGCGATGAGGATCACCGGGCAGTCCACCGCCTCGGCGAAGCCCATGTTGGCGATGTCGTTGGCGCGCAGGTTGATCTCCGCCGGGGAGCCGGCGCCCTCCACCATCACCACCCGGTAGGCGTCGAGCAGGCGCTGGTGGGACTCCAGCACGGCCTGCTTCGCGACCCGCTTGTAGTCGTGGTAGGCGGCGGCATTCATGCTGGTCACCGCGCGGCCGTGGATGATCACCTGGGCGCCCACGTCGCTGTTGGGCTTGAGCAGCACCGGGTTCATGTCGGTGTGCGGCGCCAGGTGGCAGGCCTGGGCCTGCACCGCCTGGGCGCGGCCGATCTCGCCGCCGTCGGCCGTCACCGCGCTGTTCAGCGCCATGTTCTGCGGCTTGAACGGCGCCACCGCCACGCCCTGGCGGCGCAGCCAGCGGCACAGCGCGGTCACCAGGGTGCTCTTGCCGGCGTCGGAGGTGGTGCCTTGCACCATCAACGTAGTGCCTTGCGCCATCGGGGTGGTCATGGGGTGCTCCATTGCCCTAGGGCATCGGCCAGGCGCGCCCAGCCGGCTTCGTCGGCGGGCAGGCCGAAGCGCAGGCTCGGCGGGTTGTCGAAAAGGCGCACGAGGATGCCGCGGCGGGCCAGGTGTTCGTGCAGTTCAGCCGCCCGAGGGTAGGCAAGCCACTGGAACAGCGCGGTGCCCTGGGTCAGCAACTGGTGGGTTTTCAGAAGCGCGGCCAGGCGCGCGCCGGCCTGTTCCAGCGCAGCGCGGCGTTCGCCCTGCAGCGCGTGGTCGGCCAGCGCGCGCTGCGCCACCCAGCGGGTCGGCCCGCTCACCGCCCAGGGCCCGAGCAGTTCGGCCAGGCGTGCCAGCAGCGCCGGCTCGGCGAAGGCGAAGCCCAGGCGCGCGCCGGCCAGGCCGAAGAACTTGCCCAGCGAGCGCAGCACCACCAGGCCCGGCCGGCCGCCGGCCAGGGGCAGCAGGCTGTGC
The DNA here is from genome assembly GCF_900187975.1 of Pseudomonas delhiensis. Classification (GTDB taxonomy): domain Bacteria; phylum Pseudomonadota; class Gammaproteobacteria; order Pseudomonadales; family Pseudomonadaceae; genus Pseudomonas; species Pseudomonas delhiensis. The sequence goes on from NZ_FZPC01000012.1 coordinate 132,077, forward strand.
CCGGGGGCACAGTCGATGAAGGCTTCGTCCACCACCAGCCAGCCGCCACGAGCCTGCAGGCGCGCGTGCCAGGCGAGCAGGCGTCCGGCGTCGAAACGCCGGCCGGTGGGGTTGTTCGGGTTGACCAGCAGCAGCACGTCGAGCTGGTCGATCAGCCCGTCCACCTGCTCGTCGGCCAGTTCCAGCAGTTCATGGCCATGGCGCCGCCAGGCCGCCGCGTGCTCCGCGTAGCAGGGCGCCAACACGCCGACCCGGCCAGGCTCGCGCAGGCGCGGCAGGGCCTGGATCGCCGCCTGGCTGCCGGGCAGCGGCAGCAGCGAAGCGCAGCCGTAGTAGTCGCGCGCGGCCTGCTCCAGGCCGTCGTCCTCTTCCGGCAGGCGCTGCCAGGCGCTGGCGGGGATGTCCGCCACGGGCCAGGGCCAGGGCCAGGGGGCGATGCCGGTGGACAGGTCGAGCCAGTCCTCCAGCGCGATGCCGTAGCGCTGCGCCGCCGCGCGCAGGCGTCCGCCGTGCTCAAGCATGCAGCAGCGCCCCCAGGCCGAGGATCGCCAGCAGCCACAGCAGCACGCCCTGGCGCACCAGGGCCAGCGCCCGCCAGATGTCGCGGGCGCCCGGCGCCGGGCCTTCGCCCAGTTGCGGGCGCTGGTGCAACTCGCCGTGGTAGACGGCATTGCCGCCCAGGGCCACGCCGAGCGCACCGGCGCCGGCGGCCATCACCGGGCCGGCGTTGGGGCTGTCCCACTGCGGCGCCTGTATGCGCCAGCTGCGCAGGGCCAGGCGGGTATTGCCGAGCAGTGCGTAGGTCAGGGCGACCAGGCGCGCGGGGAGGTAGTTGAGGGCGTCGTCGATCTTCGCCGCGGCCCAGCCGAAGCGTTCGAAACGCGGGTTGCGGTAGCCCCACATGGCGTCCAGGGTGTTGCTCAGGCGGTACAGCACCACGCCCGGCGCGCCGGCCACGGCGAACCAGAACAGCGCGGCGAACACCGCGTCGCTGCCGTTCTCCAGCACCGATTCGGTGGCGGCCTTGGCCACCGCGCTGGCGTCCAGTTCGGCGGTCTCGCGGCTGACCATGTAGCCGACGCGCTTGCGCGCCTCGGGCAAGTCGCCGTCGCGCAGGGCCAGGGCCACGGGTTCGGCGTGCTCGCCCAGGCTGCGCAGGCCGATGGCGGCGTAGAGGGCGATGGCGGAGACCAGCCAGCCGAGATGCGGGAGCAGGGTCAGCAACCAGGTGATGAAGGTCAGTGGCAGTACCGCCAGGGCCCAGGCGGTGACGCCATGGCTGCGCCAGCCTAGGCCGGGGGTGTTGCTGTCGGGAAGTACGGAGTTGGGCGTAGCACCCTCTCCCTGAAGGGAGAGGGGGCTATCCGTGCCAACCGTCGACAATGGCACTCGAGCGCGGTTGAAGCGGCGCTCCAGGCGGTCGGCCAGGCGCCCGAAGGCCACCAGCGGGTGCCAGCGCTTCGGCTCGCCCAGCAGGCCGTCCAGGGCCACGCCGGCGACGCTCAGCAGGGCCAGGCTCATGGGCGTTCCCCCCAGCGGTTCTCGTAGAGCAATTCTTCCAGCGGGCGCGGCTCGCACCAGCCCTCCAGGGCCAGCATCGGCGCCGGGTAGAACGCTTCCACCGGGCCCAGGCAGAGCACCGCCACCGCCTCGCTGCCCGCCGGCAGGCCGAGCAGTTCGCCCAGGGCGGCGGGTTCGAACAGCGACACCCAGCCCAGCCCCAGGCCCTCGGCGCGGGCCGCCAGCCAGAGGTTCTGGATGGCGCAGGCCAGCGAGGCCAGGTCCATCTGCGGCAGGGTGCGGCGGCCGAAGACGTGGGCCTCGCGGCCATCCGCCAGGGCCGCCACCAGCAGCTCGGCGCAGTCGCGGATGCCTTCGACCTTCAGCCGCATGAATTCTTCGGAGCGCTCGCCCAGGGCCTCGGCGGTCCTCACCCGCTCCTGCTCCACCAGGCCGTGGATGGCCTCGCGCAGCTCGGGGCGGGTGATGCGGATGAAGCGCCAGGGCTGCATCAGCCCGACGCTGGGGGCCTGGTGCGCCGCTTCCAGCAGGCGCGCCAGCAGCGCCGGGGCCATCTCGCCGCCGCTGAAGTGGCGCATGTCGCGGCGTTCGGCGATGGCGCGGTAGATGGCCGCGCGTTCCTCGGGGCTGTAGGCGTGCTCGGTCATGGGCGGAAGATCGCGGCGGCGGCCATCGGGTTCGACGGCAGGTAGAAGTGGATGTAGGACGCGGTCAGGCGGCCCAGGCGGAACACCGCCTCGGCCACCGGCTTGGCGTTCGGGCAGCTGCCGCGCAGGGCCGGCTCCAGGCCGGTGTCCAGCAGCGAGTGGTGGAAGGTGTGGCCGCGCAACGGGCCCTCGGGCAGCTCGACCTCCTGCAGGGCCAGGGCGGCCAGGCGCTTCTGCAGGGTGGCGCGGCCGGGCAGCAGGCCGAGCAGTTGGCCGCATAGGCCATTGGCGTCGGTCAGGCCGTCGAGCAGGTAGAGCATGCCGCCGCACTCGGCCAGCAGAGGCTTGCCGGCGGCGTGGTGGGCGCGGATGGCGTCGGCCATGGCGCGGTTGTTCTCCAGCTGCGCCAGGTGCAGCTCGGGGTAGCCGCCGGGCAGGTAGAGGCTGTCCACCTCCGGCAGGCGTTCGTCGCTGAGCGGGGAGAAGAAGCACAGCTCGGCGCCCAGTTCGCGCAGCAGGTCGAGGTTGGCCTGGTAGAGGAAGGCAAAGGCGGAATCGCGCGCCACGCCGATGCGCACGCCGGCCAGGAACGGCCGCACCTCGCGCGCGGCCGGCGCCGCGAAGCTCACCGGCGGCGGCAGGTCCACCGCGCTGCTGGCGGCCAGGGCGTCGGCGGCGGCGTCCAGGCGCGCATCCAGGTCGGCCAGCTCCTCGGCCTGCACCAGGCCCAGGTGGCGGCTGGGCAGTTCCAGCTCGGCGCTGCGCGGCAGCGCGCCGTACCAGCGGATCCACTCCGGCAGGCTGTCGCGCAGCAGGTCGCTGTGGCGCTGGCTGCCGACGCGGTTGCCGAGCACCCCGGAGAACGGCAGGCCCGGCTGGTAGGTGGCCAGGCCCACGGCCAGGGCGCCGAAGGTCTGCGCCATGGCCTGGCCGTTGATCACGCCCAGCACCGGGACGTTGAAGGTGCGCGCCAGGTCGGCGGCCGAGGGCGTGCCGTCGAACAGGCCCATCACCCCCTCGATGAGGATCAGGTCGGCCTCCCCGGCCGCCTCCCACAGCAGGCGCCGGCTCTGCGCCTCGCCGACCATCCACAGGTCGAGCTGGTGCACGGGCGCGCCGCTGGCACGGGCGAGGATCATCGGGTCGAGGAAGTCCGGGCCGACCTTGAACACCCGCACCCTGCGCCCCTGGCGCGCGTGCAGGCGGGCCAGGGCGGCGGTGACGGTGGTCTTGCCCTGGCCGGAGGCGGGAGCTGCGATCAGCAGCGCCGGGCACTGGCGCGCTTGCGGCATCAGAACTCCACCCCTTTCTGCGCCTTGATGCCGGCCTTGAAGGCATGCTTGACCAGGCCCATCTCGGTGACGGTGTCGGCGGCCTCGATCATCCCCGGCGGCGCGGCGCGGCCGGTGACCACCACGTGCTGGTGCGCCGGGCGCGCGGCGATGTCGGCGAGCACCGCGTCCAGTTCCAGGTAGCCGTGCTTGAGGGCGATGTTCAGCTCGTCCAGCAGCACCAGGCCGATGGCCGGGTCGGCCAGCAGTTCGCGGGCGATGCCCCAGGCCTGCTGCGCCTTGTCGATGTCGCGCTGGCGGTCCTGGGTCTCCCAGGTGAAGCCCTCGCCCATCACGTGGTAGCGCACCTGCTCGGGGAAGCGCCGGAAGAAGGCTTCCTCGCCGGTGCTGGCGGCGCCCTTGATGAACTGCACCACGCCGGCCCGCATGCCGTGGCCGAGGGCGCGGGCGAGCATGCCGAAGGCCGAGCTGCTCTTGCCCTTCCCATTGCCGGTGAGCACCAGCAGCACGCCGCGTTCGTCCCGGGCCTGGGCGATCTTCTCGTCGACCACTTCCTTCTTGCGCTGCATGCGCGCGCGGTGGCGCTCGTCCTTTTCCGGGGTCTCGCTCATCGTTCTGTCTCCTGGCCGCGGACGGCCGTGCTCGCGGCGCCGGGGCACCGTGGCTGATGGGGCATGCGGGAGTGACGAAGGAACGCAGCCGGGCGGCGCGGGGCCGGGGCTGGAGGGGAATTGCTCATCTGCCTGATCGCTCCACCGCTCTCACCCGCGCGGCTAAAAACCGGGATGACGCTGGGCGATCGGAGCGCGGCCTGGGCAGCGCCCGACGGCTTCCTGCGCGTCGTCGTCGCTACGGGCCGGTCTCCGGGCTCGCGAGTGGAGGTCCTGGGACTTCCCCGGCCGCGCCTTCCCATGCCGTTGGCACAGTGGCTGTTGCGTCCGGGTGACTCGCCTACCGTTGCGGGGGCAGCGCCGGAATGACCGAAAAGGCTCGGTTCCACCGGCTTCCCTGTTTCACCTTCGACCCTGGCCGAAGGCACCTGTAGCAGGCGCGCAGCTTAGAGGCTGGCGGGGTGGCCGGTCAATCGGCGGCGGCGATGGGTCGCGCCGCCGGCGCCGGCGTCGCGGCCGGGTCCTGGCGGCACCAGCGCAGCCAGATGAACTGCAGCTGGACCAGGGTGGCGCGGGCCAGTTCGCGGTTCTCGGCCGGCAGCCGGTGGTCGCCCTCCAGGGCCTGGAACAGCGCCACGCTGGCCGCATCCAGGGCCTGCTCGCGGCCGGCGCGCGGGCCACCGGCGAGCAGCAGGTCGTGCAGGCGCAGCAGGTAGGCGTCGCGGGCCCGCCGTACGGGGCCGCGGGCCGCGGCCAGGCGCGCGCGGAGGAACAGCAGCTCGTCGCCCAGGTCCAGCGCCAGCAGGCCGCCGCGCCAACGTGCGCGGCGCTCGGCCGGCAGGTTCCTGTAGAACTGCGCCAGCCGCAGCAGGCGGTCGGCGCTGCGGCCGTCGAACCACACCTCCGCCACCGGCAGCGGGCCGCGGGTGAGCCGCGCCAGGTCGGCGAGGATGGCCGCCAGCACGCGGCGGTAGTGGCGCTGCCCCGGCGCCAGGCGCACCAGGTTGAACACCAGCACGGCGAAGGCCACGCCGACCACCGTGGCCAGCGCCGAGTTGAGGAAGTGGCCGAGGTCGTAGCTCATCGCGTTGCTCGGCCCGATGTTCTTCACATAGAAGATGCAGAAGGACGAGGCGATGGCGGCGATGGCGGGCCGCGTCATGCACAGCGCGGCGATGAACAGCGGCACGCCCAGCACCAGGGCCAGCGCCGGGAAGCCGTCGCACAGCGGCAGTATCACCAGGCCCGCGATGCCGGCGAAGGGTACCGACAGGACGATGCCGCGCAGGAAGTTGAGGCCGGCGCCGGCCGGGTTGTCGCGGCTGGCGAACAGGCTCAGCACCACGCCGGTGATGGACACCGCGCCCAGGCCGCTGGGCCAGGCCGTGGCCAGCCAGAAGGCCGACACGCAGAGGAACGCCAGGGCGCTGCGCAGGCCGTAGAGCAGCCCGCGTTCGATGTCGCGGTGCCAGACGATCACCCCCGGCGCGTTGCGCGGCGCCTCGCCGTAGACCAGCGCCTGCATGCTGCGCCGGGCCTGCCCGGCCATCGCCAGGGTGCGCGCCAGGCATTCCAGGCACAGGCGCTGCTGGGCGCTCTCGCGGGCCCGGACGGCCTCGTCCAGGCGCTCGCGGCAGTCCTCGAAGGCGCGGTACCCGGCCTGCTCCAGCAGGTCCATGACCTCGCGCCGCCAGGGCTCCAGCGCGGTGGCGGACGCCTGGTCCAGCAGCCGCCACTCCCGCGCCACCTTGCGCGCCGCGCGCAGCAGGCCCAGCAGGTCGGCGTTCAGTACCCGCAGCGCCTGGGCCCGGCGGCGGCCGCTCTCGCCCTCGAACCAGGCGTGTTCGCGCTGCGCGTCCACCGCCACGATGCGGCCCATGGCGCGGATCAGCGGGCCGCGCTCGTCGGCACCGGTCAGTTCGGCGGCGGCCGCCTGCAGGCCGGTCTCCCAGGCGCCCTTGCCCTGCTCCGCCAACTGCTGCTGCACGCGCCGCGGCCACAGCACGATGCTCACCAGCGAGGCGCAGAGGATGCCCAGGCCGATCTCCGAGCAGCGCGCCACGGCCTGGTCGAACACCGTCATGGGCGCGGCGCTGGAAGGCAGCGCGACTATCGCCGCGGTGTAGCCGGCGAGGACGAAGCCGTAGGACGAGAAGTTCTGCAGCAGCGAGGCGCCGGCGGTGCAGAACGCCAGCCAGGCCGCCATGGCCAGGAGGAACGGCAGCGGCGCCTGGCCCAGCACCGCGATCAGCGCCACCGAGACCATGGCCCCGAGGCAGGTGCCGAGCAGGCGGAACACGCTCTTGGCCAGCACCATGCCGCTCAGCGGCTGGCTGACCACGAACACCGTGACCAGCGCCCACTGCGGTTGCTGCAGCTCAAAGCGGAACGCCAGGTAGAGGGCGAGAATGCCGGCCAGCACCGACTTGGCGGCGAACTGCAGGTCCGTGCGGCGCGGGCGCAGCACGGCGCGGAAGAACTCGACGAATGGCGAAAGGAAGGCTGGCATGCAGACATACCGGCAAAATCGTTGATCGAACTATTAAATAGCTTGCTAACAATGTCAAGAAACATCCTGTAACCTCCCTGAGTGGAAGGCGACGGATGGTCCCGTCACACAACTCCGCTAGACTCCGTGGGATGACCGAAACCGCTCAAGCCGGCCAGCTGCGCCTGGACACCTCCGCCTCCCCGCCCCTGCTGCAAGTCAGCGGCGACTGGACGCTCGCCCATTTCGCCGACCTGCAACGCCAGGTCGGCGCGCTGGACGGCCAGCGCGCCCATGCCGGGGGCTTCGACTTCAGCCGGCTCGGCGCCCTCGACACCGCCGGGGCCAGCCTGCTCGCCGACCTGATCGGCGCCAGCGGCCTGCAGCGCCTGGACGAGATCGCCGCGGATGTGCCCAGGGAACGCCGCGACCTGCTGCGCGCGGTGGGCAGTTCCATCACCCAGTGCCGCCTGCACGAGAAGAAGCCGCCGCCGCGCAACGCCCTGGTCGAGCTGCTGGAACGCATCGGCCTCGCCATGGAAGCCTTCTGGAAGGACCTGGTGGGCGTGCTCGGCTTCATCGGCCTGACTCTCGAAAGCCTGGCGCGCTGCGCCCTGAATCCCCGGCGCTGGCGGCCCACCTCGCTGGCCGCGCACATGGAACAGACTGGCCTGGACGCCGTGCCCATCGTGGCCCTGCTGACCTTCATGGTCGGCGCCGTGGTGGCCTTCCTCGGCGCCACCGTGCTGAACAAGTTCGGCGCGGCCATCTACACCGTCGACCTGGTGGGCTTCTCGTTCCTGCGCGAGTTCGGCGTGCTGCTCACCGCCATCCTGCTGGCCGGGCGTACCGCCAGCGCCTTCACCGCGCAGATCGGCTCGATGAAGTCGAACCAGGAGATCGACGCCATCCGCGCCCTGGGCCTGGACCCGATGGAGTTGCTGGTGCTGCCGCGGGTGCTGGCGCTGCTGCTGGTGCTGCCGCTGCTGACCTTCCTCGCCATGCTCTCGGGCATCGTCGGCGGCGGCGTGGTCTGCGCGCTGTCGCTGGACATCTCGCCGCGCATGTTCATGGTCATGCTGCAGAACGACATCGCCGTGCAGCACTTCCTGGTCGGCCTGGTGAAGGCGCCGGTGTTCGCCTTCGTGATCGCCGTGATCGGCTGCCTGGAAGGCTTCCGCGTCAGCGGCAGCGCGCAGTCGGTGGGCGAGCACACCACCTCGGCGGTGGTCCAGTCGATCTTCGCGGTGATCCTCATCGACGCCGTCGCCGCGCTGTTCTTCATGGAGATGGGCTGGTGAGCGACGAAGCCATCATCCAGGTCCGCGACCTGTGCAACCGCTTCGGCGACCACGCGGTGCACGAGCACCTGGACCTGGACGTGCGCCGCGGCGAGATCCTCGGCGTGGTCGGCGGCTCCGGCACCGGCAAGTCGGTGCTGCTGCGCGCCATCATCGGCCTGCGCCGGCCCCAGGAAGGGCGGATCCAGGTGTTCGGGCAGAACCTGCTGGAGCTGCCGCCGGAGCAGCGCTCGAGGATCGAGCGGCGCTTCGGCGTGCTGTTCCAGAACGGCGCGCTGTTCTCCTCGCTGACCGTCAGCGAGAACGTCTGCCTGCCGCTGATCGAGCACGCCGGGCTGGCCCGCGAGGACGCCGAGTACCTGGCCAAGGTGAAGATCTCCCTGGCCGGCCTGCCGCCGGAGGCCGGCGACAAGTACCCCTCGGAGCTGTCCGGCGGCATGGTCAAGCGCGCCGCCCTGGCCCGCGCCCTGGCCCTGGACCCGGACATCCTGTTCCTCGACGAGCCCACCGCCGGCCTCGACCCCATAGGCGCGGCGGCCTTCGACCAGTTGATCCTGACCCTGCGCGAGGCCTTCGGCCTCACCGTGTTCCTGGTCACCCACGACCTGGACACCCTCTACACCATCTGCGACCGCGTCGCGGTGCTGTCGCAGAAACGCGTGCTGGTGGTCGGCAGCCTCGACGAGGTGGCCGCCAACCCCGACGCCTGGGTCCAGGACTATTTCCACGGCCCGCGCGGCCGTGCCGCGCAGCAGGCGGCGGACCGCCTGCGGGAGGAGAACTGAATGGAAACCCGCGCCCACCACGTGGTCATCGGCCTGTTCACCGTGCTGGTGGCCATCGGCGGCCTGCTCTTCGGCCTGTGGCTGGCCAAGAACAGCAGCGACCAGCAGTACAACTACTACGACGTGATCTTCACCGAGGCGGTGACCGGCCTGTCCCAGGGCGGCACCGTGCAGTACAGCGGGATCAAGGTCGGCGACGTGGTCAGCCTGCGCCTCGACCCGCAGGACCCGCGCAAGGTGCTGGCGCGCATCCGCGTGTTCGACCAGACGCCGATCCGCCAGGACACCCGCGCCAAGCTGGCCATCACCGGGGTCACCGGCACCGCCATCATCCAGCTCAGCAACGGCTCGCCGGAGAGCCCGCCGCTGGTGGGCAAGGACGGCCAGGTGCCGGTGATCAAGACCATCCCCTCGCCACTGAGCAAGCTGCTGGCCAACGGCGAGGACATCGCCACCAACGTCAGCAACCTGATCAACAACGTCAACCGCATGTTCTCCCAGGAGAACGTCGACCGCATCAGCCGCACCCTCGACCACATCGACCAGGCCACCGCGGTGATCGCCGAGCAGCGCGGCGACATCCGCCGCACCGTGCAGGAACTGGCCGCGGCCAGCGAACAGGCGAAGCTGACCCTGGCCAATGCCAGCCAACTGCTGGGCAACGCCAACCAGTTGCTCGGCAGCCAGGGCAAGGACACCCTGCTCAGCGCCCAGCAGACCCTCGCCGCGCTGCAGCGCAGCAGCGAGAAGATCGACCGCCTGCTGGACAGCAACTACGACTCGGTGAACGGCGGGCTGAACGGCCTGGGCGAGATAGGCCCGGCGGTGCGCGAGCTGCGCGCCACCCTGGAGAACCTGCAGCGGGTGACCCGCCGCCTGGAAGAGAACCCGACCAACTACCTGTTCGGCGGCAACCGCACCAAGGAGTTCCAACCATGAAGGCCCCCCTGCGCCTGTTCGGCTACAGCGCCCTCGCCGCCCTGCTCGGGGCCTGCTCGATCCTGCCCAGGGCCGAGACCCCGGACGTCTACCTGCTGCCGGCGCAGCAGCAACCGCCACGCGCCACCCCGGCGGTGGACTGGTCGCTGCGGGTGCTGGCGCCCCGGGCCAGCCAGGTGCTGGACAGCAACCGCATCGCCGTGCAGCCCAGGGGCGACCTGCTCAGCGTCTACAAGGGCGCCCGCTGGGCCGACGGCGCCCCGCCGCTGCTGCGCGACCGCCTGCTCGACGCCTTCCGCGCCGACGGCCGCATCCAGGCCCTGAGCAGCGACGAGGTCAGCCTGCAGGCCGACCTGGAACTGGGCGGCGACCTGCGCGCCTTCCAGGGCGAATACCGCGACAAGGGCGTGGAAGCGGTGGTCATCCTCGAAGCCCGCCTGGTGCGCAGCGCCACCCAGCGCATCGTCGCGACGCGCCGCTTCGAGGTCCGCCAGCCGGCGGCCGGGGAAAAGGTGCCGGAAGTGGTCACGGCCTTCGGCCAGGCCACCGACCGCCTGGCGGCCGAAGTGGTGGGGTGGACGCTGCAGCAGGGGCAGGCGCAGAAGTTCGAGCGGTGAAAGACCGCCCCCCATGGCACGTAGGGCGCATAACGCCTACGGCGTTATCCGCCGTTTGGCCTCGGTCCCCGGCGGCGCCAAGGCCAACCTCGGTGTTGGCTTTGGCCCCGGCGTATCGGCGTATAACCGCGAACGGTTATACGCCCTACGGAGCGCCTTTCGCAGGATGGGTTGAGCGAAGCGATACCCATCGCCACGGCTAGTCGGAAACCCGCCTGCGCCAACCCGGATCGGTCAAGCGATAACACTGCAGGGGACTGCGCGGCGAATCCGGTTGGGTCATTTCCAGCAATCCGGACGCCATCGCCGGCCCCAGGTAGTTCTTCCGGAAGGTTGGCCGGTGCGACAACCCCAACCTGCGCATGATTTCCGAGGACTTGAGGGCTTCTCCCTTGTTGAAAGCCTGCAACAGCTGTTGCAGGCTCTCGTTTACTTGATCGGTAACTTGATCGCTTACTTGTTCGGTCTGCGCGACTTCGTCCATGGCTGCCAGTAATGCCCGCAACATGTAGTCAACGAAGGGCGTCGCCTGTGCAACATGGTCGGCCTCGGCCAAGGCCGCGTAGTAGGCCTCCTGCTGAGCATGGATGACCGTCTCCACCGGCAAATAAGCCAACAGCGGATTCCAGCGACTGAGTATCAAGGTCTGCCAGAGTCGCCCCATGCGCCCGTTGCCATTGGCGAACGGGTGAATGAATTCGAACTCGTAATGAAAAACACAACTCGCCAGTAGCGGGTGCCAGTCCGTATGGCCCAGCCACTCCAGCAACTGCCCCACCAGCGTCGGGACACGGTTGGCCGGCGGCGCCATGTGTAGCAGTTGGTCACCCCGGTAGATGCCAACACCGCCCTGTCGAAAATGCCCCGCGTCGTCGATGAGCCCTTCCATCAGGCTGGCGTGGGCTGCCAATAGATCGGGTTGAGAGGTCGGGTGCCAGGAAGGCAGGTATTCATAGGCGCGAAAGGCATTGCGCACTTCCTGGATTTCACGGGGCAATCCCAGCACCCGCTTCCCCTCCAGCACGGCAGTGACCTGCTCGACGCTGAGGGTGTTGTTTTCGATGGCCAGAGAGGCCTGGATGGTACGGATACGGTTGCCGCGCCGTAGTTGAGGCGTCAATGCCGAGTCGCCACCCACCGAAAGTCGGCCGACCCGCTCGCAGATTTCACCGACCAATCGCAGCAGTGAAGCGGAAAGGGCAAGCGGTGGTTCATAGGCCTTCATGGCGATATCTGGTCCGAGTCTGCGCAGGCATCCGAAGCGATAGTGCGTACATTGGTGGCACTGCCACCCGTGGCAAACACCGAGCGCACGTTATTGATTCTCCACCCGCCGCAACAGATAGGTATCCATGATCCAGCCATTGGCCTCGCGGGCCTCCAGGCGGGTCTCGCGGATGCGCTCGGCGACTTCGTCCAGGCGCCCGGCGACCAGCAGCTCGTCCGGGGTGCCGACGTAGGCGCCCCAGAAGATCTCCAGGTCCTGGCCGCGCAGGCCGGTGTAGCTGTCCTGGGCGTCGAGCATCACCACCACGTCGTCCACGCCGGCGGGCATGCCCTCGCGGGCCAGGCGGCGGCCGGTGGTGATCTGCACCGCGCCGCCGATGTGGTTGAGCGGAATGCGGTGGCGCGCGGCCAGGGCCTGCACGCTGGTGATGCCGGGGATGACTTCGTAGTCGAAGCGCAGCCGGCCGCTGGCGAGGATGGCGTCGAGGATGCGGATGCTGCTGTCGTACAGCGCCGGGTCGCCCCAGACCAGGAAGGCGCCGCACCCGCCGTCGGCCACGTGCTCGTCGATCAGTTGCTCGAACAACGCCTGCTTGGCCGCATTGAGGTCCACCACGCTGCCGGCGTAGTCGGCCACGCCGCGCTCGCGCTCCGGCAACGCGGCTTCCACCACGCGGTAATCGGTGCGCTCGACGTAGCGCTCGCAGATGTCGCGGCGCAGGTCGAGCAGCTTGGTCTTGCTGGCGCCCTTGTCGAGCAGGAAGAAGACGTCGGCGCGGTTCAGCGCCTTGACCGCCTGGATGGTCAGTTGCTCGGGGTCGCCGGCGCCCACGCCGATCAGCAGCAGTCGTTTCATGGTCATTTGCAGTGGTAGGGGCTTTCGCCTTCCAGTTCCTGGTCGGCGTCGATGTCACGGATGATCACCGTGGCCTTGGGATAGCTGGAGCAGAGCGCGTTGCGCACCGTGTAGATGCCGCTGCCCTGGGCCAGGAAGGACTTCTTGTTGAGCTTCTGCCCGTTGGCGTCGACGGCGTCGATCTCGTAGTGGCCGCCGAAGGTCTTGCAGCCGCCCAGCACCAGCAGGCTGGCGCCGAGCAACAGGGGAATCGCTTTCATTGCCTCTCCTTGTCTGCGACCGGCAAAGGTGCGACGCCGGTCATTCTGAGGATGTCAGGCCTGCTTCGACAAGCCCGGCGGCCATTTGCTCCCTCAGCGCTTGCCCATGGAGCGGCGCGAGCCGCGGGGCGCCGGCGGCCGGCGCACGTCCTTGTCGTGGGCCTTGCGCGGCTGGTAGCCGGCGGCGGCGTCCTTCTGCGCGGCAAGGGCGGCACGGGTCAGTTCGGCCAGGGACAGCGGGGCCTGGGCCGGGGTGTCCGCGCTGACGTCGCGCGGCGGCTGTTGCGAGGAAGTCATGGTGTGGACCGGATGAGGGATACGGAAACGGCGCCCATCATACCCGATAGGCGCCACGCCCGCTGCTGCTCAGGCGCCGACCGGTTGCCCCGCGGGCCCCGCCGGGCGCGCCTGGCCGAGGCTTTCGTCGAAGCGCAGCAGGCGCCCGGCGTTGCCCAGCACCAGCAGGGTGCTGAGGTTGTGCAGCACGGCGGCGATCATCGCCCCGGCGGCGCCGAGCAGGCCGAAGGCGGCGGCCGCGACTATCGCCAGGGTCCAGCCCAGGCCGATCGCCACGTTGACCTGCAGGGTGCGCCGGCACTGGCGGCTCAGCCGCACGCAGGTGCCCAGGCGGCGCAGGTCGCTGCCGATCAGCACCACGTCGGCCGAGGCCAGGGCGATGTCGGCGCCGCCGGCGCCCATGGCCACGCCGACCACGCCGGCCTTGAGCGCCAGCGAGTCGTTGATGCCGTCGCCCACCACCAGCGGGCGGAAACCCTTGTCGATTTCCTCGCCGACGCGGCGCAGCTTGTCTTCCGGCAGCGCCTGGGCGCTGACCTCGGCGATGCCTACCTCGCGCGCCACGCCCTCGGCGACGCTGCGGCGGTCGCCGGTGAGCAGCAGCTGGCGGCCCAGGCCCAGTTCGCGCAGCTCGGCCATGGCCCGGGGCGCTTCCGGACGCAGGCTGTCGGCCAGCAGCAGCCAGGCGCGGAAACGCCCGCCCAGGGCCAGGCCGGCGATGGGGCCGTCGTGCTCGGGCACCGGCGCCGTGGCGATGCCCAGCTGGGCGAAGAGTTCGGGCCGGCCCAGGGCCGCCTCGCCCTGCGGGGTGTGGGCGAGCACGCCCAGGCCCTGGCGTTCGCGGATATCCTCCAGCGGGTGGTAGGCGTCGTGGGGCACCAGCGCGGCCAGGGCGCGGCTGACCGGGTGGCTGCTGGCCGCGCCGAGGCTGGCGGCCAGCTGGCGCAAGGCCGCCGAGTCTTCCCCCGGCTCGCCGCGCAGGGCCTGCAGGCGCAGGCTGCCGTGGGTCAGGGTGCCGGTCTTGTCGACCACCAGCGAGGTCAGGTCGGCCAGTTCCTCGAGGAAGGCCGAGCTGCGGATCAGGATGCCGTGGCGCGCCGCCACGGCGATGCCGGCGATGGCCGTGGCCGGCGCCGACAGCACCAGGGCGCAGGGGCAGGCGGCCACCAGCACGGCGAGCATGGCCTGGGGGTCGTTGGTGACGAACCAGGTGACCGCGGCGATCAGCAGCACCAGCACCATGTAGCGCCCGGCGTAGCGCTCCAGCAGGCGGGTGATCGGCGGCTTGGCGCGTTCGGCGCGCTGCATCAGGGCGATCACCTTGCCCAGGGTGGATTCCTCGCCGGTACGCGTCACCTCGATGCGCAGCAGGCCGTCGAGGTTGATGGCGCCGCCGTAGACCTCCATTCCCGCGCCGGCCTCCAGCGGCACCGACTCGCCGGTGATGGGCGCGGTGTCCAGGCTGGCCTGGCCGTCCAGCACCCGGCCGTCGGCCGGCACGCGGTCGCCGGCGCGCACTTCCACCTGGTCGCCGGCGCGCAGCTGGGCGTTGTCCACTTCCTCCACGGCGCCGTCGGCGCGGATCCGCCGGGCCTGGCTGCGGGTCAGGCGGCCAAGGGCCTCGATGGCTTCCTGGGAACCGATCACGCTGCGCTCTTCCAGCACGTGGCCGAAGATCATGATGATCGGCAGCAGCGCGGCGGTCAGCAGGTCGCCGGTGGCCCAGGCGCCGAGCATGGCCAGGGCGATCAACTGGTCGGTGATGCCGTGCAGGCTGGGGTGGCGCAGGCTGGCGGCGGCCGAGCGCAACACCGGCACCGCCACCAGCAGCGAGGCGACGCCCAGCAGCAGCTGCGCCACGCCCTCCTGCTGCGGCGCCAGCCAGCGCCAGAGCAGGCCGAGCAGCAGCAGGCCGAGGGCGAGCATGGCCAGGCTCAGCTGGCGGGCGGCGGCGCGCTGCTCGTCGCGGCTGAGCATGGCCCCGGTGAGGTGGCCGTGGCTGTGGCCATGGTGATGGCCGTGGTGGTGTGCGCTCATCGATGGCTCAGGTCATTGGGTCGACGCGGTGTCGTCATCCTTGAGGATGGTCGCCCGGGGTGGGAAGCGCGTGTCCGGGCGCTTCACGTATTCCTCGGCCTCGGCTTCGGTCAGCACCCAGATCTGGTTGATCTGGCCGCTCTGGCCGGTCTTCAGCGCGACGAACTTGTCCTTCAGCTGCGGCATCAGGCCGTTGACGATGAACAGGTTGTTCTCGGTGCGGATACGCACCGAGACGGCCACCGGGTAGCTCACGGTCTTTTCGTACAGCCCCAGGCTGACCACCTGCTTGAGCAGGTTGGGCTTGGGCCGCTTGAGGGTGATGACCGGGAAGCTGGCGCTGTCCACCACGCCCACCAGCATGCCCGAGGGCAGCTCGCGGCCGGCCTCGGCGCTGCCGGCGCCGAGCAGCATGCCCAGGGCCAGCAGCAGCGCGCCCAGGGGGCGCCAGCGGTTGCCCCGCGACGGAATGGAGGAGTGCCGGTAAGCGACAGCGTTCATGGAGTGTCCCGCCCTAGGTGTTTTCTCGGAATGTGGGTGTCGGGCCCGTGGCCCTCGGCGAGCCTAGCGCGTCCGTGTGACATCTGTCCGCCCATTGCTTCACGGCTGCGGCCCCTGGAGGATCAGGCGGCCGGCGTCGCGCGGATCGACCGTGGTCACCGAACCGGCCTTGGCGAGTATGCCCGGCACCCGCTCGCGGTACAGCCGCAGCAGCAGGCCCGGGTCCTGGCTGGCGGCCAGGCTGGCGATGGTGGCGGTGTCGGCATGGGCCTTGGCCAGGCGCTCGCCGGCCTGGGCGCGGGCCACCTGCAGGGTGCGGTCGGCGGCCTGGGTGGCGACCTGGGTCTGCCGCGCGGCGTCGTTCTGCGCGCTGGCGACATTCTGCTCGGCCAGTTGGCTGGCGGTGAGCACGGCGTTGAAGGCGCTCACCGCCTCGCGCGGCAGCGAGGACTGCACGTCCACCCGCTCGATCTCGATGCCCAGCCCGCTGCCGGCGGCGGCCAGTGCCGCCAGGCTCTGGTTGACGCCCTGCTGCAGGTCGCCGCGCAGGCGCTCGCGGCGCTCGGCCACGGCGCTGTCGCTGCCGACCAGTTCGGGGCGGGCGACCAGGATGGTGTCCAGGTCGCGGGCCGCGCACACGGCCACAGCGTTGCGCGCCACCAGGCGGTCCAGCGCCGGCAGCACGTGCTCGCCCTGGAGCACGTAGGCGTAGGGGTCGACCACCTTGTAGAACACCCGCACGTCCAGCTGCACGACGCCGGCGTCGCCGGTCAGCAGGTAGCCGGAGCCGGCCGTGGCGTCGTTGACCAGGCTGACGTCGAGGTCGGCCTTCTGCGCCTGGGCAGAGCGCAGCAGGGTTTCCACCCGGCGCTCGATGACCCGCTCGGCGGCCGGCAGCAGCACCACCTGCTCGAAGGGCCGCGGCCAGGCCAGCAGCAGGCCGGGGTTGGCGATGCGCTGCAGGGCGCCCATGCGCAGCACCACGGCGCGGCTGTCCGGGCCGACCTCGCGGACGTTGGACAGCGCCCAGCCGAGCGCCGCCAGCAGCGTCACGCCATAGAGCGCGACGAACGCCAGGCGCCCGGCCTGCAGCCAGGGGCTGCCGCCCTCCCCGCGCTCAGTCATGCTGCGCACCCGGCTTCGGCGCCGGCAGTTGCGGCGGGCCGTCGACCAGCACGCGGAAAGGCGCGGCGTCGGTACGCAGGACCAGGCGGGTGCCGGAGTTGACGATGGTGCCCAGGGTGTCCAGCGAGCGCAGCAGGTTGTACAGCTCGGGCGAGCCGGCGTAGGCCTTGGCGTAGATCTGCGCCGCCTCGACGCGGGACTGCGCCTCGATGTCGGCGGCCTTGACCGTGGCGTCGGCCTGCAGGATGCGCGCGTCGCGCTCGGCGGCGGAGCGGATCTCGGCGGCCTTGCGCTTGCCCTCGGCGGTGCGCTCGGTGGCGATGGTCTCGCGTTCGGCGCGCATGCGGTCGACGGTGGCGCCGAGGGTCACCGAGGGCAGCGTCAGGCGCTCGATGCCCACCTGCAGCACGCGCACGCCGTAGGTATCGCGCAGGGTCTTGTCGATCTGCCCGCGCAGGCGCTGCTCGAAGTCGGCGATGCGCACCTTGCCGCCGTCGGTGTTCACCAGGTCGGCCAGGTCGAAGCCGCTGGCGGTGGTTTCCAGGGCCGAGCCGACGAAGGTGCGGATCTGCCGCGCCGCCTCGTCCGGCTGGTTCTGCACCGCGCGCATGAAGCGCTGCACGTCGTCCGCATCGGGCTGCACCTGCCAGGCCACGTAGGCCTGGACGATGATGCGCAGGCCGTCGCGGGTGCCGACGTCCTGCAGGCCGCTGGAGGTGGTGCGCAGGCGCAGGTCCACCGGGATGGCCGCCTCGAAGGGCACCGGCAGGCGCCAGGCCAGGCCCGGCTGCAGCAGCACCCGCACCGGGTTGCCGAAGCGGGTGACCACGGTCGCCTCGCCGGAGCGCACCTGCACCAGGCAGGCGCTGGCGGCGGCGAACAGCACCAGCAGCGCGGCCAGGGCCATGCGCCGCCAGGGCATGGGCCCGCCGCCAGCGTGCTCATGGTCGTGATGGTGGTGGCCGTGGTCGTGGTGCGCGTGGTCGTGGCTGTGCGACGAACTCAAGGGGCGAGCTCCTGTTTGGCCGGCTTGCGCGCCGGGTCGAAGGGCGCGGCGAGGAAGCCGCGCAGGTCGAGGGTCGGCGCATCGCCGGCGCCCAGTCGGTGGTCGATGACCAGGGCGCTGGCACTGCCCAGGCCCTGGCCCAGGCGGGCGAAATACCGTTCCAGCAGGAACGACTGGCCGGCGTCCTGCCAGGCCTTGCGCTCGGCGCCGAAGCGCAGGTCGGCGGCCCGGGCCGCGGCCAGCGTCTCGCGGGCGTCGGCGTTGGCCTTGTCCACCGCCTGGCTGGCGGCCAGGCGGGCCTCGTTGCCCTGTTCGGCGGCCTTGCCGCGCTCGCGGGAGATCAATGCCTGGGCGGTGATCTGGGCCGCCTGCACGCCGTGGTAGGCATTCGCCGCACCGGCCGGCGGGTGGATGGCCTCGACCACGGTGGCGAGGATTTCCACGCCGCTGTGCAGGTCGTCGAGGTCGGCCTGCACGGCCTTGCCGATGTCCTGCGCCAGGGCCTCGCGCTGGCCGCCGAGGACGCTGTCCAGGGTGCGCGAGGCGAAGTCGTGGACCAGCACGCGGCTGGCCGTGCTGCGGATCAGCGCCGGCACGTCGGCGCTGTTGTAGGTGGCGGCCAGGGCCGCGGCATCGCTCAGGCCGATGCGGTAGACGAAGCGCACGTCCATGTTGACCACCTGGAAGCTCTGCTTGCCGTCGGCGGCGCTGGCGATCACCTGGGATTTCTCGCTGCGGTGGGAAGCGTCCCACAGGCGGTTGGCGCTGTCCGGCGCGGGGCCCTCGGCCGGGCCCGGCGGGTCGGCGGTGGCGGAATCGCCGGAAGTGGCCAGTTCGTGGATGACGCCGTTCTCCACCGCGATCACCCGCCCGAACGGCCAGGGCAGCCCGGCATGCAGGCCCGGCTGCAGCACCGCCTCGGGCTTGCCGAAGCGCTCGTAGACGCCGCGGCCGTCCAGGGGCACCTCGTGGATGCCGCTGAGCAGCCAGCCCACCAGCGCCACCAGCGCGGCCACCGGCAGGAAGGCGCGGCGCATGAAGGCGAACGCCCAGACCTGGCGCAGGTCGATGCCGAAGCGCTGCTGCAATTCGTCCTGCAGGAACTGCAGCGGCCGCGGCGGCCAGTGCAGTTGCCCGGCCACCAGGCTACGGGCGACCAGGCGCGGCTCCTCGCGCCCGCGCTGCGGCAGGAAGGCGGAAAACACCGCGCGCGCCAGCAGCTCCACGGCCACCGCGGCGGGCAGCAGGCCGAGCAATACCAGCAGGCGCACCGGCCAGAGGTTGTCGGCGCTGGCGAACAGCAGGCCGGGCAGCGACAGCAGTTGCACGGCGATGACCAGCCGCAGCAGCGGCGCCAGGGCGGCGGCCTCCGGCCACTGGGCCGCGGTGCTGGCGGCAAGGTGGCGCTCCAGCACCAGCAGGCCGAAGGCGCCCAGCAACAGCAGGCCGGCGCCGACATAGGCCGCCTGGCCGAGGTCGGCGCCCGGCAGCGCCAGGTTCCAGCCGGCGCGGACCACCAGCAGCGCGGCGACGGCGAGCCCCGCCAGCCAGAGCGCGCCGGGGCCGACGCGCAGCAACAGCCCGCGGATGCCACGGCCGATGCTGTCGAGGAAGCGGTCATAGGCGCTCAGCGCCTCGGGCGGCAGCGCCTCCTGCGCCGCCTCGCGCCCGCCGAACCAGCGCAGCCCCGGCTCCTGCCCCAGCGCCCGCGCCCGCCAGGCGTCCACGCGCCAGGCCGACTGCGCCGCCGCGGCCAGCAGCAGCAAGGCCGCGGCGTTGTTGCACAGCAATGGCAGCCAGGGCGAACGGGCAGCGAACAGGCCGATGAGGATCGCCAGGAGGAACAGCAGCCCGGCCAGCACGGCGCTGCCCAGGGCCAGGGCGAACAGGCGCCGGGCATGCACCGCGGCCTGCTGGAAGCGCGGCAGCGCCTGCAGGTCCTCACCCGCGGTGTCCAGGTCGACTCGCATCACAACTCCAGAGGCGGCCAGGGGGCCTGCCGGTACATCGGCGCGCAGGGAAACAAAATGTAACCTTATAACAGTCGGGGTGAAATTCTCGTCGAGACTCGGCGCAAAGAAAAGCCGCGCCCGCGATTTGCCGCGCGGCCCCGCAGCGTTCTATCTTGGCGAACCGTTCAAGTACCGCCGAGGTCCCCGATGAGCTCCCTGCGCGAATCCCTCGCCCGCTTCCCCCGCCTCGACCTGGTCGGCGCCCCTACCCCGCTGGACAAGCTGGAACGGCTGTCGGCGCGGCTGGGGCGGGAGATCTTCGTCAAGCGCGACGATCTCACCCCGCTGGCCATGGGCGGCAACAAGGTGCGCAAGCTGGAGTTCCTAGCCGCCGATGCGCTGGCCGCCGGCGCCGACGTGCTGGTCACCGCCGGCGCCATCCAGTCCAACCACGTGCGCCAGACCGCGGCGCTGACCGCGCGCCTGGGCCTGGGCTGCCTGGCCCTGCTGGAAAACCCCATCGGCACCGCCGACGCCAATTACCTGGGCAACGGCAACCGCCTGCTGCTCGACCTGTTCGGCGCCCAGGTGGAAGCGGTCGCCAACCTCGACGACGCCGACGCCCTGCTGGAGCAGGCCTGCGAGCGCCTGCGCGCCCAGGGGCGCAAGCCCTACCTGGTGCCCATCGGCGGTTCCAATGCCCTCGGCGCCCTGGGCTACGTGCGCGCCGGCCTGGAACTGGCCGGGCAGGTGCGCGCCAGCGGCCGCCACTTCGCCGCCGTGGTGCTCGCCTCCGGCAGCGCCGGCACCCACGCCGGGATGGCCCTGGCGCTGGCCGAGGCACTGCCGGAAACCCCGGTGATCGGCGTCACCGTCTCGCGCCCCGACGCCGCCCAGCGGCCCAAGGTGGAAGGCCTGGCGCAACGCACCGCGGACCTGCTCGGCCGGCCGCTGGCGGCGCATTGCGCCGTGCACCTGTGGGACGCCTACTTCGGCCCGCGCTATGGCGAGCCCAACGCCGGCACCCTGGACGCGCTGCGCCTGCTCGCCGCGACCGAGGGCCTGCTGCTCGACCCCGTCTACACCGGCAAGGCCATGGCCGGCCTGCTCGACGGCGTGGCCAAGGGCCGCTTCGCCGACGGCCCGCTGCTGTTCCTGCACACCGGCGGCGCCCCGGCGCTGTTCGCCTACCCGGCGTTCCTGTGAATTCACACGAGTCATATAAGTAAGAAATTTTATTATTTTATTGCATAACCATTGACCCCCTATG
Source organism: Pseudomonas delhiensis (assembly GCF_900187975.1). Lineage (GTDB taxonomy): Bacteria > Pseudomonadota > Gammaproteobacteria > Pseudomonadales > Pseudomonadaceae > Pseudomonas > Pseudomonas delhiensis. The sequence continues at coordinate 152,809 of NZ_FZPC01000012.1, forward strand.
GTCCCACGGCCTACTAACCTGCTTGAAACACCAAGAACGAGGGCAACCATGAACTTCTCCATCCTGCGACGCGGTTTCATCTTCGCCGGCCTGACCCTGGCCCTCGGCGCCAGCTTCCTCGGCCAGCAGGCCTCGGCCGAGGAGGACCTGCTCAAACAGATCCAGGCCAACGGCGCGATCAAGGTCGGCCTGGAAGGCACCTACCCGCCCTTCAGCTTCGTCGACGAGAGCGGCAAGCTGTCCGGCTTCGAGGTGGACTTCGCCGAGCTGCTGGCCAAGGAGCTGGGGGTGAAGGCCAAGCTCCAGCCGACCAAGTGGGATGGCATCCTCGCCGCCCTCGAATCCAAGCGCCTGGACGTGGTGATCAACCAGGTGACCATCTCCGAGGAGCGCAAGAAGAAGTACGACTTCTCCGAGCCCTACACCGTCTCGGGCATCCAGGCCCTGGTGCGCAAGGGCGACGAAAGCAAGTACGACAAGCCCGAGAAGCTCGCCGGGGTGAAGGTCGGCGTGGGCCTGGGCACCAACTACGAGCAGTGGCTGAAGCAGAACGTGCCGCAGGCCGACGTGCGCACCTACGAGGACGACCCGACCAAGTTCCAGGACCTGCGCAGCGGGCGCATCGACGTGATCCTGGTGGACCGCCTGGCGGCCTTCGACATGGTCAACAAGACCAAGGGCGCCATGGCCCTGACCGGCGCCCCCTTCGCCCGCCAGGAAGCCGGCATCGCCCTGCGCAAGGGCAACCCCGAGCTGCTCGGCGCGCTGAACAGGGCCATCGAGAAGTTCAAGGCCGACGGTTCGCTGAAGCAACTCTCGGAGAAGTGGTTCCAGGCTGACGTGACCCAATGATCGACGAAAGCCTGCAGCTCGCGCTGGATTCCGCGCCCTTCCTGCTCAAGGGCGCGGTCTTCACGGTAGTCCTGAGCGTCGGCGGCATGTTCTTCGGGCTGCTGCTGGGGTTCGTCCTCGCCCTGGCGCGCCTTTACGGCCATGCCGTGTTCAGCTGGCTCGCGCGCATCTACGTGTCCTTCTTCCGCGGCACGCCGCTGCTGGTGCAGCTGTTCATGATCTACTACGGCCTGCCGCAGCTGGGCCTGGAGCTGGACCCGCTGCCGGCGGCGCTGATCGGCTTCTCGCTGAACATGGCCGCCTACGTCTGCGAGATCCTCCGCGCGGCCATCGGCTCCATCGACCGCGGCCAGTGGGAGGCGGCCTCCAGCATCGGCATGACCCGCGCCCAGACGCTGCGCCGGGTGGTGCTGCCGCAGGCCGCGCGCACCGCCCTGCCGCCGCTGGGCAACAGCTTCATCTCGCTGGTCAAGGACACCGCCCTGGCCGCCACCATCCAGGTGCCGGAGCTGTTCCGCCAGGCGCAGCTGATCACCGCGCGGACCTTCGAGGTGTTCACCATGTACCTCACCGCGGCGCTCATCTACTGGGTGCTCGCCAGCGTCCTGGCGCACCTGCAGAACCGCCTGGAAGCGCGGGTCAACCGCCATGACCAGGAGCACGAGGCATGATCGAGGTACGCAAGCTCACCAAGCGGTTCCGCGGCCAGGAGGTGCTCAAGGGCATCGACCTCTCGGTCGCGGCCGGCGAGGTGGTGGCGATCATCGGCCCCAGCGGCTCGGGCAAGACCACCCTGCTGCGCTGCCTGAACCTGCTGGAGATCCCCAACGGCGGGACCATCCGTGTCGGCGACATCGAGATCGACGCCTCGCGCCCGCTCAAGCCGCAGCAGGGGCTGATCCGCAAGCTGCGTCAGCACGTCGGCTTCGTGTTCCAGAACTTCAACCTGTTCCCCCACCGCACCGCGCTGGAGAACGTCATCGAAGGCCCGGTGATCGTCAAGAAGGAGCCCCGCGAGAGCGCCGTGCAGCGCGCCCGCCAGTTGCTGGCCAAGGTCGGCCTGGCCGGCAAGGAGGATGCCTATCCCAAGCGTCTCTCCGGTGGCCAGCAGCAACGCGTGGCCATCGCCCGGGCCCTGGCCATGCAGCCGGACGTGATCCTCTTCGACGAACCCACCTCGGCGCTGGACCCGGAACTGGTGGGCGAAGTGCTGGCGACCATTCGCGGCCTGGCCCAGGAAAAGCGCACCATGGTCATCGTCACCCACGAGATGAGCTTCGCCCGCGACGTCGCCAACCGGGCGATCTTCATCGACAAGGGGGTGATCGTCGAACAGGGCGACGCCAAGGCGCTGTTCGCCCAGCCCCGCGAGGAACGCACCCGGCAATTCCTCAGCAAGTTCCTCAACCCCGAGCAGAGCCGCCCCGAATAGATCAAATTATTCGATATCAACGCTCGGATATTTGCGCTTTTTTATCGATACGATCGGGATCAACATAGTCTCCATGAACCGCGCAGGCCGGCCACTCCGCCGGCCTTGCGCCCCAAGAGGACTGATCCCATGATCGAACGCAGACCCTTCGACCAGCTCGGCGGCGCCCACCACGGCTGGCTCAACGCCAAGCACCACTTCTCCTTCGCCGAGTACTACGACCCCGAGCGCATGAGCTGGGGCAACCTGCGCGTCTGGAACGACGACGAGATCGACCCGGGCACCGGCTTCCCGCCGCATCCGCACCGCGAGATGGAAATCATCACCTACGTGCGCCAGGGTGCGATCACCCACCAGGACAGCCTGGGCAACAAGGGCCGCACCGAGGCGGGCGACGTGCAGGTGATGAGCGCCGGCAGCGGCATCGTCCACTCCGAGTACAACCTGGAAAAGGACGTGACCAGGATCTTCCAGATCTGGATCCTGCCGACGCAACGCGGCGGCACGCCGTCCTGGGGCGCCAAGCCGTTCCCCAAAGGCGACCGCGCCGGCCGCTTCGTGACCCTCGCCAGCGGCTTCGAGAGCGACGAGGACGCCCTGCGCATCCGCGCCGACGGCCGCCTGGTGGCAGCCACCCTGAAGGCCGGGCAAAGCGCCGAGTACCCCCTGGGCGCCGACCGCCGCGCCTACCTGGTGCCGGCGACCGGCAAGGTGGAAGTCAACGGCGTGCCCCTCGCCGCCCGCGACGGGGCCGCCATCGCTGAGGAAGCGATGGTGAAGGTGACGGCGCTGGAGGACAGCGAGGTGATTCTGGTGGATGTTGCCTGAGGGCCGTGGCGAAACGAAAAAGGGCACGCTTTGCGTGCCCTTTTTCATTCGTCTGGTGGACCGAAGGAGGATCGAACTCCCGACCTCCGCATTGCGAACGCGGCGCTCTCCCAGCTGAGCTATCGGCCCGAGGTAGGCAGAATCTAGCCCAGCCGGCGGCGCCAGGCAATGCCCCGCGCGGGTGCTCAGCGCTTGCGGCACAGCCCCATGCCGTCGCCCAGCGGCAGCAGGGAATAATCCACGCGCTCATCCGTTTTCAGCGCCAGGTTCAGTTGCTGGATGGCGCGGGTGTCGGCGCTTTGCGGGTTGGCTTCGAGCACCCGGCCGCTCCACAGCACGTTGTCGAAGATCGCCAGGCCGCCCTGGCGCAGCAGCGCCAGGGCGTGTTCCAGGTAGCGCGGGTAGTTGGCCTTGTCGGCGTCGATGAAGGCGATGTCGAAGCTGCCCGCCTGCCCTGCCTTTTCCAGGCCGGCCAGGGTGTCCAGCGCCGGGCCCAGGCGCAGTTCGATGCGGCTTTCGACGCCGGCGTCGCGCCAGTACGACTGCGCCGTGGCGTTGTAGTCGCCGGGCAGGTCGCAGCAGAGGATGTGGCCGTCTTCCGGCAGGGCCTCGGCCATGCACAGGGCGCTGTAGCCGGTGAAGGTACCCACTTCGAGGATGCGCCGGGCGCCGGTCAGCTTCACCAGCAGGGCGAGGAACTGGCCCTGCTCGGGGGCGATCTGCCAGCGTGCCGTGGGCAGGGCGGCGGTTTCCTCGCGCAGGTGCGCCTTCAGCGGCGTGTCGCGCAGGGAGGTGTCCAGCAGGTATTGATAGAGCGCGTCGTCGAGGTTGAGCGTACGGGTGGTCATGGGCCCTCCTGGAGATCAGGGATGGAGGGCGAGGCTCTGTACCGCGAGGACGCGCTTGGCTTCCAGGAAGGCCCGCTGCCAGTAGGGGCTGTCGAGGCTGTCCAGGCGTACGGTCCCGCCCGTTCTGGGCGCATGCACGAAGCGCCCCTCGCCGACATAGATACCCGCATGGCTGACGTTGCGTCCACCGTTGGTGGCGAAGAACACCAGGTCGCCGCTCTGCAGGCCCTCGCGGCCGACCACGGGGGCACGCATGCCGATCATCTCGCGGGTGGAGCGCGGCAGCTGCAGGCCGGTGGCGTCGCGGTAGACGTAGCCGATCAGGCCACTGCAGTCGAAACCGCCGTCAGGGGTATTGCCGCCCCAGCGATAGGGTGTGCCCACCAGGCCGATGGCGCGGATCAGCACGTCGTCCGCGGCCCGGGAATCGCCGCCGAAGTTGTTCGAGGGGGCGTAGACCACCGGTGGCGGCGCAGGCGGCGTATGGCTGGCGCAGGCGGCCAGCAGCGAGATGCAGGCGAGAGAGAGGATACGAAGGGAGGTATGCATGTGATGGCATCCCCGTTTCAGGAATGCCATCACTTTGCACCGTCAAATGGTTAAGCGCAATACTTAAAGTAAAACTTTAAGATTAGCGCGTTACCGTTTGCTGCGCCTGGTAACCCGGCTCCAGGACGCGCTTGGCTTCCATGTAGCTCAGGCGCCAGTAGCTGTCGTCCAGGTTGTCCACCCGTACACCACCGCCACGGCGGCTGGCGGAGTGGATGAACTGGCCATCGCCGATGTAGATGCCGGCGTGGCTCACGCGCCCGCGACCACGGTTGTTGAAGAAGATCAGGTCGCCCGGTTGCAGGTCTTCCTTGGAGACCAGCGGGACGTCCATGGTGATCATCTCGCGCGTGGAACGCGGAAGCTTGATTCCAGCCTCTTCGCGGAACAGATAGCCGACGAAGCCGCTGCAATCGAAACCGGTTTTCTCCGAACGGCCCCCGAAGCGATACGGCGTGCCGATCAGTTCGAATGCGCGATCCAGAATACTGGAAACCCGCCCTGACGGGTTCCCGTTATCATTTCCTGCCCCCTCGTCTTCTACATCCGCCAGCGTTGCCTGATGGTGGTCAATCTGAGCCCAGCTGCGGGTGGCCTGCTCTACGGCGACCTGCTGTTGACCCGGCTGGGACTCCGGCGAATGGCTGGCGCAAGCGGCCAGCAGCAAGACGAAACTCATGGGCACGAGGGGTGCGAAGCGTCTAAGCATGGGCACGACCGTGTCTCATTAGTTCCATTAGCGCGCTAATGTGCCCGCTCGATCGAGGCGATGCAAGTTTTTTATCGCGAAATGTGACCTATCAGTTGCGGCAGAATGTCTAAGGCTCGACCGACAATTCTCGCATCGACCCTCGTGCTGAGGTCGGTCAGCCCCGGATTCACCTCGGCGACGAAGCCACCGGCGGCGCGGGTGCGCAGCACCGGCTCGACGATGTAGGGGAAGCTCGCCGTGGTCCCCACCAGCAGCACCACCTCGAAGCCCTTGCGCAGTTCGCCGTAGAGGCTGTCGATCGCCGCCTCCGGCAACATCTCCTCGAACAGCACCACCGGTGGCCGCAGCACGCCGCCGCAGTCCGCGCAACGTGGCGGCAGCGGACGCTGCAGGTGCGCCTCCAGCTCATCGCTTTCGGCCCCGCACGACTGGCAGAACAACGGCCGCAGTTCGCCGTGGATCTCGATCAGCCGCTCCGGCGGCGAGCCGGCCCGGCGATGGAAGCCGTCGATGTTCTGCGTCAGCACCCAGCACCCCGGCTTGCGCCGCTGCAGTTCGGCGATGGCCTCGTGGCCGGCGTTGGGCGTGGCGGCGAGGCAGGCCCGGCCGAGCTGCGCCAGGTATTTCCAGCACAGCGCCGGGTCGTGCCGCAGCATGGGCCCGGAGATGGCCGTCTCGATGGCGATGCCTTCCTCGGTCACGCCGTTGTACAGGCCGCCCAGGCCACGGTAGGTGGGCATGCCGGAATCCGCCGAGAGGCCGGCGCCGGTGATCACCAGGATGCGCTCGGCGCCCTGCAGGGCGTGGACGAGCGCGGCCATCGAAGCGTCCATGGGGTGGTTCCTGTCAGGCTGGCGCGTCGCCAGCGGGTGGATGCTGCGCGGCGAGGCGTTGCAGGCGCCCCAGCAGCGTGGTGCGCGGGATCCGCAGGCTGGCGGCCGCCTGCGAGAGGTTCCCGCGCGCCCGGCGCAAGGCCTCTTCTATCAGCTCGCGCTCGTGTTCCGCCAGCCTTTCGCGCAAGCCCATCGCCGGCGCCGCGTCATCGGCCGTGGCGCTGGCCGCCACGTCCTCCGGCGCTTCGTCGGCGAAGACCACCTCGTCGAGCACCGCGCCAGCCTGGCCATGCAACAGCAGGCTGCGGCGGATCACGTTCTCCAACTGGCGCACGTTGCCCGGCCAGGCGCAGGCCTGCAGGCGCGCCAGCGCCCGCGGCCCCAGGGCCGTCACCTGCGGGTTCAGGCTGCGTGCATCGCGGCGCACGAAGGCCCGGGCCAGCAGCTCGACGTCCGCGGGCCGTTCGCGCAGCGGCGGGATGCTCAGGCTACCGACCTCCAGCCGGTAGTAGAGGTCCTCGCGCAGGCGCCCCTCGGCGATCGCCTGGCGCGGCGCCTGGTTGCTCGCGGCGATCAGGCGCACGTCCGCCTGCATCGGCCGCAGGCCGCCCAGCGGCAGGTAGCTGCCGTCCTGCAGCACGCGCAGCAGCTTGCTTTGCAGGGCCATGGGCATGGAGTTGATCTCGTCGAGGAACAGCGTGCCGCCTTCGGCCAGGGCGAACATGCCCTTGCGGTTCTCGGCGCCGGTGAAGGCGCCGCGGGTGGTGCCGAACAGGGTGCTTTCCAGCAGCGTCTCGGGGATGGCCGCGCAGTTCAGGGCGATCATCGGGCCGCCGCGCCGCGGGCTCAGGGCATGGGCACGGCGGGCGAAGAGTTCCTTGCCGGTGCCGGTCTCGCCATGGATCAGCAGCGGCAGGTCGGTCGCGGCGAAGATGTCCAGGCGCTGCAGCTGCCGCAGCAGGCCGGGCGTGACGCTGAGGATCGGCGGGCAGTCCGGCTCGCCGTCCGCGTCGGCGCCCTCCGCCACCACCTCGCCCACCTCCATCGCCCCGAGCAGTTGACCCTCGCGGCCGTGCAGCGGGATCGCCCGGTGCCGGTACTGCAGCAGCTCGCCGCCGGCGCCGACGTAGGCCTGCAGCGTATCGATGGATGGCCGCCCCTGGGCCAGGCAGCGCAGCAGGGTGCTCTGCCCGGCCGGCAGCCAGGGCGCGCTCTGCAGCACGTGCATGCCCAGCGCCTGCCGGGGGTCGAGACCGTCGAGCAGGCCACTGGCCCGGTTGTAGTAGACGAAGCGCCCCTGGGTATCGACCACCGTGACCGGTTGCCGCAGCCCGTCGAAGATCGGCGCCAGGCTGTCCACCAGCCAGCGCAATTCATCCTTTTCCGCAGGAACCGTCGCATTTTCGACAATAGCCATGGCAGCCCAGCCCTTCCTATCCGTCCGGATTTCGACAACCGTCCCAGTTTCGACGAAAACGCGCGAGCCCGCACCGCCCCCGGTCAACGCCGGGCCAGCAAAACCGTCATCGACGCGCCGGCCCGCCTGGCCCATGCCTTGCAACGTGACGAGCATCCACCTGCAAGAGGAAACGCCATGTTCAAGCACATCATCGCCCGCACCCCGGCCAGCAGCCTGGTCGACGGCCTGACCTCCAGCCACCTGGGCAAGCCGGACTTCGCCAGGGCCCTGGAGCAGCACAACGCCTACATCCGCGCACTGCAGACCTGCGACGTGGACATCACCCTGCTGCCGCCGGACGAGCGCTTCCCCGACTCGGTGTTCGTCGAGGACCCGGTGCTCTGCACCTCGCGCTGCGCCATCATCACCCGCCCCGGCGCCGAGTCGCGGCGCGGCGAGACCGCGATCATCGAGCAGACCATCCAGCGCTTCTACCCGGGCAAGGTCGAGCGCATCGAGGCGCCCGGCACGGTCGAGGCCGGCGACATCATGATGGTCGGCGAGCACTTCTACATCGGCGAATCGGCGCGCACCAACGCCGAGGGCGCCCGGCAGATGATCGCCCTGCTCGAGAAGCACGGCTTCACCGGCTCGGTGGTGCGCCTGGAAAAGGTGCTGCACCTGAAGACCGGGCTGGCCTACCTGGAGCACGGCAACCTGCTGGCCGCCGGCGAGTTCATCAGCAAGCCGGAGTTCCAGCACCTGAACATCGTCGAGATCCCCGAGGAAGAGGCCTATGCGGCCAACTGCATCTGGGTCAACGAGCGGGTGATCATGCCCGCCGGCTACCCGCGGACGCGGCAGAAGATCGCCGACCTCGGCTACCGGGTGATCGAGGTCGACACCTCCGAGTACCGCAAGATCGACGGCGGCGTCAGCTGCATGTCCCTGCGCTTCTGATCGGCCGCCCTGCCGGCGGGCCCTGCGGCCCGTCGACGCCGGCGCGGGCCCCCTCCCCTTCGCCGGCGCTCACGCGTGGCGGCCCCCGCCGCCACGCCACCGGTTGCCGTCTCGGAGGCGCAAGATGTCGATTTCGGATAAAGGAAAGCTGGGCCTGCCGGCGCTGACCGCCCTGGTGGTGGGCGGTATCATCGGCAGCGGTATCTTCAGCCTGCCGCAAAACATGGCCGAAGGCGCCGGCGCCGGGGCCATCCTCATCGCCTGGGGCATCACCTTCGTCGGCATGCTGACGCTGACGCGGGTGTTCCAGTGGCTGTCGACCACCTGCCCGGAGCTGGACGACGGCGTCTACGGCTACGCCCGCGAGGGCTTCGGCGAGTACCTGGGCTTCAACGCCGCCTGGGGCTACTGGATTTCCGCCTGGGTCGGCAACGCCGGCTACCTGGTGGTGCTGTTCAGCGCCCTGGGCTCGTTCGGCGCGCTGGCCTTCTTCGGCGACGGCACCACCTGGCCGGCGCTGCTCGGCGAGCTGGCGGTGCTCTGGCTGATGCACGCCTTCGTCCTGCACGGGGTGCACAACGCGGCCATCACCAATGCCATCGTCACCCTGGCCAAGGTGGTGCCCATCGCCCTGTTCATCCTCTGCGTCGCCCTGGCGTTCCGCGTCGAGGTGTTCCGCCTGGACTTCTGGGGCAGTCCGGCGCTGGGCAACATCACCCGCCAGGTGGAAACCACCATGCTGTACACCGTGTGGGTCTTCCTCGGCATCGAGAGCGCCACCGTCTACGCCAGCCACGCGCGGCGCGCGGCCGACGTCAGCCGGGCCACCCTGCTCGGTTTCGTCATCACCCTGCTGTTGCTGGTCTGCGTCTCGGTGCTGTCGCTGGGGGTGGTACCGCAGCACGAACTGGCGCAGATGAAGAACCCGTCGATGGCCCAGGTGATGGCGGCCGCCGTCGGGCCCTGGGGCGCCACGCTGATCAACATCGGGCTGATCGTCTCGGTGGGCGGCGCACTGCTGGCCTGGACCATGCTGGCGGTGGAGATGCTCTACCTGGCCGGCCGCGGCGAAGGACACACCGCGCCGGCGCTGTTCGGCAGGACCAATGCGGTCGACACGCCCGCCCCGGCGCTCTGGCTGACCAGCACGCTGATCTCGGTACTGCTGCTGATCGCCTTCCTCAACGCCTCGGGCTACAACGCGCTGATCCAACTGGCCACCTCGATGGCGCTGATCCCCTACCTGCTGTGCGCCGGCTTCTGCCTCAGGCGCGTGCTGCGCCAGCCCACCCCGGCGCTGCTGGCGATGGCGACGCTGGGCACGGTCTATGGCGTCTGGCTGCTCTACGCCGCCGGCCTGAAGTACCTGCTGCTGTCGATGATCCTCTACGCCCCGGGGCTGGGCTTCTTCGTCCGCGCCCGGCGCCAGCGCGGCCTGGCGGCCTTCGGCAACGCCGGCGAACGGGCGCTGGGCGCGCTGGTGCTGGTCCTGGCGCTGGTGGCGCTGTGGATGGTCGGCAGCGGCCGGCTGGGGCTCTAGTGGTTGACGGTGTACGACAACATCATCGAGAGCTGGCACAGCGGCCGGCCGCTCTGCTCGTGCCAGGCGTTGAAGGCGGCCTGCACGGCGGCGAGGTCCTTCTGGCTGGTGGGCGCCTTGTCGATGACTTCCTGGGCCTTGAGCGCGGCGACCACGTCGTCGGAGGGAATGAAGGTGTCCTTGCCGGCCATGCGCAGGAAGCGCGGCGCCGACAGCCCGCCCAACTGGTTGCCGCGCTTGGCCAGCAGCTTCCACAGGCCGACGATGTCGGTCACCGGCCAGTCCGCCAGCAGCTTGCCGAAGCTGCCATGCTCATGGGCGATGTCGAGGACCATCTGGGCGTTGCGCGGCACGCTCTTGAGCTTGCCCAGGTGGCGGATCAGGCGGGTGTCCTGCATCAGGTTCTCCAGGCGTTCGCCGCCCATGAGCACCACCTTGTGCGGGTCGAAGCCGAAGAACACTTCCTCGAAGGCCGGCCACTTGGCGTCCACCAGGCTGTGCTTGAGGCCGGCGCGGAAGATGCGCAGGCTGATCAGCGACAGGTAGCGGTCATCGCTCACCGCGGCCAGTTCGGCCGGGCTCTTGGGCTGCGGCAGGCGCGCTTCCAGCGCCGCCACCGAGCCGAAGCGGTTCAGGCAGTATTCGTGCAGCCATTGGTAGTCGCGCATCGCCCTTCCTTTATTACAGGTTCATCACGTCGACGAAGCGCGGCGTGGCGTTGTCGTCGATGCGCAGGCTGGCGAAGTCGAACAGGTTGCGGTCGGCCAGCTGCGAGGGCACCACGTTCTGCAGGGCGCGGAACATGATTTCGGTGCGGCCGGGGGTCTTGCGCTCCCACTCCAGCAGCATCTCCTTGACCACCTGGCGCTGCAGGTTCTCCTGCGAGCCGCAGAGGTTGCAGGGGATGATCGGGAATGCCTTGAGCTGCGAGTAGGCCTCGATGTCCTTCTCGTTGCAGTAGGCCAGCGGGCGGATCACCACGTTGCGGCCGTCGTCGGACAGCAGCTTGGGCGGCATGGCCTTGAGGGTGCCGCCGTAGAACATGTTGAGGAAGAAGGTCTCGAGGATGTCGTCGCGGTGGTGCCCCAGCGCCATCTTGGTCGCGCCTATCTCGTCGGCGTAGGTGTAGAGGGTGCCGCGGCGCAGGCGCGAGCACAGCGAGCAGGTGGTCTTGCCCTCGGGGATCTTCTCCTTCACCACCGAGTAGGTGTCCTTCTCGATGATGTGGTACTGCACGCCGATGGATTCCAGGTAGGCCGGCAGCACGTGCTCGGGGAAGCCGGGCTGCTTCTGGTCCATGTTCACCGCGACTATCTCGAACTGGATGGGCGCGACCTTCTGCAGGTACAGCAGGACGTCGAGCAGGGTGTAGCTGTCCTTGCCGCCGGACAGGCAGACCATGACCTTGTCGCCGTCCTCGATCATGTTGAAGTCGGCGATGGCCTCGCCGACCTGGCGGCGCAGGCGTTTCTGCAGTTTGTTCTGGTTGACCGAAAGGGTACTGGCCATGGTGCTGTGGAATCCGGGGGGAAGACGAAAAGCTGGTTATTTTACGCGCACCCCGCCTTCATCGGTAGCCTGATGCTAGGCTCATGCCCATGACTTGCGACCTCGACGCCCGCCTCGACCTCGCCGGGCAGTTGCTCGAACTGCTGCGCGAGGCCCCCGAAGGCCTCTCCGAATACCAGCTGATCCAGCAGCTGAAGGCGCGGCATTCCACGCACATCCCGCACCTGCCGCTGCTGGACAAGCTGGTGTTGTTCCGTACCCACTTCCTGGTGTTCAACGCCCTCTACCGCCTGCGCGATGAGCTTTGCGCCGAAGAAGCCGGCTTCCTGCAGATCGGCCCGCTGCAGATCCGCCTGCTGCCCTGGCAGAGCGGCGCGCCGGGCCTGGTGGAAAGCGACCCGCTGCGCGCCTACTACCTGGACGAGAGCAACCTGCGCGACACCACCGAGCGCGACGTGGAGAAGCTGCTGGAGAGCTTCTGGACGCGCATGCAAGGCGATGGCGAGAAGGCCGCCGCGCTAGCGCTGTTCGAGCTGGAGGACGGCCCCGTGGACTACGCGCTGATCAAGCTGCGCTACCGCCAGCTGGTCAGCCAGCACCACCCGGACCGCGGCGGCAGCACCACGCGCCTGCAGTCGATCAACAAGGCGATGGAAATTCTCGAGCGCTATTACAGCCGCCCATGAAGCTCCGATTTGCTCTAACCCCAGGCAGGACGCGGCCTTGGGGCCTTTCCTATACTGCGACACAAGGTCGCACGAGTCTGACGGGCACCGGAAGGCGCTGTCCACGCGTCCCCGGCGCGGCGCTGGGAGGCGGCCTGCATAATAACGAGGAGGTTGCCGAGATGATCCATCATGTGTGGGGGCTCTTCACCCATCCCGATCAGGAATGGCAGGAAATCCGCGGCGAAGAAGAAAGCATCAGCCACATGTACCTGACCCATGTGCTGATATTGGCTGCCATCCCGGTCATCTGCGCCTACATTGGCACCACCCAGGTGGGTTGGGTGCTGGGCAGCGCGGGACCGGTCAAGTTGACACCGGCGAGCGCGATCCAGCTCACCGTGCTCACCTACCTGGCGATGCTCGCCGGCGTCGCCGTCATGGGCGCCTTCATCCACTGGATGGCGCGTACCTACGACGCCACCCCGAGCATGACCCAGTGCATAGTCTTCGCCGCCTACACGGCGACCCCGCTGTTCATCGGCGGCGTGGCCGCGCTCTACCCGCACCTGTGGCTGGGCATGGTCATAGGCACCGCGGCGATCTGCTACACGGTCTACCTGCTCTACGTCGGCATCCCGACCTTCATGAACATTCCCAAGGACGAAGGCTTCCTGTTCTCCAGTTCGGTGCTGGCGGTGGGCCTGGTGGTGCTGGTGGCGATGATCGCGCTGTCGGTGATCCTCTGGGGCAGCGGCGTGGGACCGGAATATACCTGAGGCTTGACTGGCGAATGCAGACCGGGCCCTGGGGGCCCGGTTTTCGTTTGTGGAGGGTCGGTTTCTGGCTTGGCCACAGAGTGCTGTCGAAGTCCGCAACCCTCTCCCCAGCCCTCTCCCTGAAGGGAGAGGGAGCTTGTCCGTACCGGCTGGTGGGCATGGTTTCAACCTGAACCTTCGCCTCCAACTGACGCCGAAACATCCAACCCCACCGAACGGTCCCCTCTCCCTTCAGGGAGAGGGTTAGGGAGAGGGAGCGGTGTGCCAAGCCAAACAGGAATAACAGGGAAGCGCCGTTCGCGAGCAAGCTCGCTCCTACGCAGAGCAACCTGCCAGCCTTGCCTGAAACTCCGCCCGGCTTGCCCGAACCTGCACGACAGACGAGCGGCCTGCACAACGCCCGCAGCTCCGGCATAATCGGCAGCCGCCGGAGAAAATACTGTATGCCCGAACAGCTCAACGCCCGTGTCGAAGCCTGCTACCAGATGGCAGAAGGCTTCTTCCAGCGCCGCTTCCCGCGCCCGGAAGTGAGCTTCCGCCTGCGCGGGCAGAAGGCCGGGGTGGCGCACCTGGACGAGAACCTGCTGCGCTTCAACCCCCAGCTCTACCGCGAGAACCGCGAGCACTTCCTCAAGCAGACCGTGGCCCACGAGGTCGCCCACCTGATCGCCCACCAGATGTTCGGCCCGCGCATCCGCCCCCATGGCGAGGAATGGCAGCTGATCATGCGCGGCGTCTATGGCCTGCCGCCGGACCGCTGCCACACCTACGAGGTCAAGCGGCGCCGCGCCACGCGCTACATCTACCGCTGCCGCTGCGACGAGAACCCCGACTTCCCCTTCTCCGCCCAGCGCCACAACCTGGTGGCCCAGGGCCGCCGCTACTACTGCCGGCGCTGCCGCACCACCCTGGTGTTCACCGGCGAAGTGGTGCGCGAGTAAGCCCCTTCAGGCGATCACCTTGGCCGCCTTCAGCGCCGCCACCTGCTCGTCGCTGTAGCCCAGCTCGGCCAGCACCTCGGCGCTGTGCGCGCCCGCGGCCACGCCTATGTGCCTGGGCGCCGGCAGGCCGGCGGAGAAGCGGATCGGGCAGGCCATCTGCCGCTGGCTGCGGCCATCGCCGCGGGGCACCTCGGTGACCAGGCCGCGGGCCTGGATCTGCGGGTGCTCCACCGCTTCGGACAGTGGCAGCATGGGCTCCACGCAGGCGTCCACGGCGGCGAAACGCTCGCACCAGTCGGCGAAGTCGCGCTTCTCGAACTCGATGGCGATCTCGCGCTTGAGCAGCTGCTGGTCCTCGGCCTTGGGCGACAGCCCGCGGGCGGCCAGCTCCGGGCGGCCGATGGCGGCGCAGAACTGCTGCATGAACTGCGGCTCCAGGCTGCCCACCGAGAACCAGCGGCCGTCGCGGGTGCGGTAGTAGTCGTAGAAACTGCCGCCGTTCAGCGCCTGGGTCTCCATGCCCGGCTCCACGCCGCAGGCCAGGTAGCCGGCGCCGGCCATGCCGTTCAGGCTGAAGGCGCAGTCGGTCATGCTGATGTCCACCTGCTGGCCCTCGCCGGTCTGCTGGCGGTGGATCACCGCGGCCAGCAGGCCCATCACCCCGTGCAGCGAGCCGCCGGCCAGGTCCGCCAGCTGCACGCCCAGGGGCAGCGGGCCGGTATCGCGGCGGCCGGTGTAGCTGGCCACGCCGGCCAGGGCCAGGTAGTTGATGTCGTGCCCGGCGCGGTCGCGGTAGGGCCCGGTCTGGCCGTAGCCGGTGATGGAGACGTAGATGAGCCTCGGGTTGATGGCCTTGAGCGCCTCGTAGCCGACGCCCAGCTTGTCCATCACGCCGGGGCGGAACTGTTCCAGGACGATGTCGTACTCGCGCACCAGTTGCTTCACCACCTCCACCGCCTCGGGCCGCTTCAGGTCCAGGGCGATGCTGCGCTTGTTGCGGTTGAGGTAGGCATGGCTGGCCGAGACGCCCTCGTCGTGGGGCGGCAGCACGCGCACCAGGTCCATGCGCGTGGGCGATTCCACGCGCAGCACCTGCGCGCCCATGTCGGCCAGCAGCAGCGAGGCGAAGGGCCCCGGCAGCAGGGTGGAGAAGTCGAGGACTTTCAGCGAGGCGAGCGGGCCTTTCATGGGAACTCCTGGTTTGGTTTGCTGGCTCCCCGCGTTCGCGGGGAAGACACTGTCCGTGAACTAGCCTTTCCCGTCATTCCCGCGAACGCGGGAATCCAGTGAAGCAGCCGGGCCTCAGAGCTTCATGCCGCGGCTGATGATTTCCTTCATGATCTCCGAGGTGCCGGCGAAGATGCGCTGGATGCGCGCATTGGCGTACATCCGGCAGATCGGGTACTCCCACATGTAACCCCAGCCGCCGTGCAGTTGCACGCCCTCGTCGACCACCTTGCCGAGCAGTTCGGTGGTGAACAGCTTGGCCTCGGCGGCCACCTCGGGGCTGAGCTTCTTCTGGTTGTGGTCCATCACGCAACGGTCGGTGAACACCTGGGCCACGTCCACCTGGGTGCGCATCTCGGCGAGCTTGAAGCGGGTGTTCTGGAAGTGCGCGATGGGGCGGTCGAAGGCCTTGCGCTCCTTCACGTAGTCGATGGTCGCCTGCAGCGCCGCCTCGGCCCCGGCCACCGCGCCGCAGGCGTTGGTCAGGCGCTCCTGGGCGAGCATGTTCATCAGGTAGTAGAAGCCGCCCTTGGCGTCGCCCAGCAGGTTCTCCTTGGGCACCTTGACGTCGTTGAAGAACAGCTCGGCGGTGTCCTGGCTCTTCATGCCCAGCTTCTTCAGGTTGCGCCCGCGCTCGAAGCCAGGCATGCCGCGCTCCACCAGGAACAGGCCCATGGCGTGCTTGTTGTTGGGGTCGGTCTTGGCCGCGACTATCACCAGGTCGGCCAGCAGGCCGTTGGAGATGAACACCTTGGAGCCGTTGAGGACGTAGTGGTCGCCCTTGTCCACCGCGGTGGTGCGCATGCCGGCCAGGTCGGAGCCGGCGGCGGGCTCGGTCATGGCCACGGCGAGGATGGTTTCGCCGCGGATGATCCCGGGCAGGAAACGCGCCTTCTGCTCGGGGCTGCCGTACTCGGCGATGTAGGGCCCGCACAGCGCGGAGTGCAGCGGGATCATGAAGCCCGGCTCGTTGATGCGCGCCAGCTCCTCGCACATGATCTGCTCGTAGCGGAAGTCCTTCAGTCCGGCGCCGCCGTATTCCTCGTCGGCCCAGGGCAGCAGGAAGCCCTGCTCGCCAGCCTTCAGCCAGACGCTGCGGTCGACCACCCCGGCCTCTTCCCAGGCCTCCTGGTGCGGCACCACTTCCTTGGCGAGGAAGGCGGCGAAGGCATCGCGGAACAGGTTGTGCTCGGTCTCGAAGTGTATGCGCTGCATGGCGGCGAATCCTGGTCGGTGGAGGTGCCGGCAGGTTAGGTGCCAGCCCCGCCGCGCCTCAATGACGGCAGCGCTCAGCCTGGATTGACGCTTTCGTTCAAGCGGTGATCGACGCGTGGAGTCGAAGAGCATCGCGGACGAAGTCCGCTCCTACGGTTCCGGGGACGCACGGCCATGGGGCGGATAACGCCTGCGGCCTTCGCGGCGGCCCGCTGACAAAAAAGCCCCGCCAGGTGGCGGGGCCCAAACCATAGGAGTGACGTCTCGCTTCAGCGCGCTGTCACCACAGCGGCATGGTGTAGCTGAGGATCAGGCGGTTCTCGTCGGCCTTGTTGGACGAGGCGCTGTTGCGGGCGAAGTCGCTGCGGGTGGTCGCGTTGCGCCACTTGATGCCGAAGCCCTTGAGCGCGCCTTCCTGGACGACGTAGGCGATGTCGGTGTCGCGTTCCCATTCCTTGCCTTCGTCGCCGCTGGCGTTGAGCAGGTCGACGTTGTCGCCCTTCACGTAGCGGGTCATGAAGGTCAGGCCGGGGATGCCGAGGCCGGCGAAGTTGTAGTCGTAGCGGGCCTGCCAGGACTTCTCGTCCTTGTTGGCGAAGTCCAGGATCTGGATGTAGTTCACCAGGTAGGGGTCGGTGCCGTTGATGTAGGCGAAGCCGGTGTCACCGCTCATCTTCTGGTAGCCGACGCCGAAGGCGTGGTAACCCAGGTTGTAGGTGACCATGGCGTTGAACGCCTTGTTGTCGACGTTGCTGCCGCCGTCGTCGGTGGACTTGGCCCAGCGGATGTCGGACTTCAGCGACTGGCCTTCGGCGATCGGCAGGGTCCAGCCGACGGTCAGGTAGTGCTGCTTGTAGAAGTCGTCCAGTTGGCCGTAGTGGTAGCCGGTGCTGAAGTTCTTGGTCCAGTTGTAGGTGGCGCCGGCGTAGTCGAACTCGTTGGTGGTGTTGCCGCTGCGCACGGTGATGTTCTTCTTGCCGCCGGTGGTGACGGTCATTTCCTCGTAGTTGGAGGAGTCGCGGCGGTTGGTCTGGTTCAGGCGGCCGGCGTCGAAGTTCAGGCCGTCGAGCTGGGTGGAGTTGACCGCGCTGCCCACGAAGAGCTGCGGCAGCAGGCGGCTGTCGTTGGTCACGACAACAGGCAGCTTGGGCGTCAGGGTGCCCATCTTCAGGGTGTTCTTCTCGTAGCGCAGCTTGAGGGTGGCGCCGCCCTTGCTGAAGTCGTCCGGGGCGTCGCCATCGGCGGTCTTGGGCAGCAGGCCGGTGCCGGTGCGGTCCGCGCTGGAGTCCAGCTTCAGGCCCAGGGCGGCGATGCCGTCGACGCCCACGCCGATGGTGCCGTCGGTGTAGCCCGACTCGAACTTCAGGATGAAGCCCTGGCCCCACTCTTCCTGCTTGCTCTGCTGCGCCTGGGTGGAACTGCGGAAATCCCGGTTGAAGTAGAAGTTGCGCAGTTCAACGTTGGCCTTGCTGTCCGAAATGAAGTCGGCGTGAGCGACTGCGGGTACGACAATGCTGGCGCCGAGCACGGCCTGCGCCAGCCCGCCCATGGCAAAACCGGCGTAGTTCTTACGGATCATCAGGATTCCCCTTATGGTGTTTTAAGCGTTGAACACGCTGAGCGCCTGGCATGCAGGGCGCGGCCCCCATGGTCTCGCGCAGCCGTTTGGCGGCTCTTCTGTGTTGCGGGGAATCTTGGCCGGGGGTTATTTCAGATCGGCGGCATAGATATAAACTTTTTGTTACAGCTGAACTTTTCCGAAAAACTCGACTACGCGGTCATCGGCTGACAGTAGCGACTGTCAGCAATGACTGACGCACCGGACGGGCGGCAGTATGCTGTCGCCTCCCACTCCACCGCCGCGCCCACCCCATGCAAGAACTGCAACCGCTGATCGAACGCTACGGCCCCGCCCTGCTCTTCCTCAATGTGCTGCTGGAACAGCTGGGCCTGCCGATTCCCGCCTACCCGGCGCTGATCGTCGCCGGCGCCCTGGCGCTGCAGGGGCACGGGGTGTCCCTCGGCGAGGCGCTGGCGGTGGCCACCCTGGCCTGCCTGATCGCCGACACCGCCTGGTACTTCGCCGGCCGCCGCTATGGCGGCTTCCTGCTGCGCAGCATCTGCAAGGTGTCGCTGTCGCGCGACAGTTGCATCCGCCAGAGCCAGAGCCTGTACCTGCGCATCGGCCCGCGCGCGCTCTTGATCAGCAAGTTCCTGCCCGGCGCCGGCGCCTTGTCCACCAGCCTGGCCGGCATGACCGGCACGCCGCTGCGCCGCTTCCTCGGCTACGACTTCGCCGGCTCGGCGCTGTGGGTGGGCTCGGCGCTGCTGCTGGGCGCCATCTTCAGCGACACCGTTGACAGCCTGCTGGGCTGGCTGCACGACTACGCCACCCGCGGCCTGCTGTTGCTCCTGGCGGCCTTCGCGGCGTTCATCGTCTGGCGCCTGTGGCAGCGCTACAGCCTGCTGCGGCGCACCGCGCGGGTTCCCCGGATCAGCGTGGAGGAGCTGCGCGAGCGCCTGGCCCAGGGCGATACCCCGCTGATCCTCGACGTGCGCGCCGAGGCCGGCGAGGACGGCATCCCCGGGGCCATCCCGATGACCCTGGACAGCCCGCTGGACGGCCTGGCCGACAGCCTGGGCCGGGCCGACGTGGTCATCTATTGCGCCTGCCCCAACGAACTCTCCGCGGCCATGCTCGCCGAACGCCTGCGCAAGCACGGCTACCCGCGCGCCTGGGCGCTGTCCGGCGGGCTGGAGGCGTGGCAGGCGAGCCAGGCCCGGTCCGGAGTCGACGCGCTTTCGTAGCAGCGGGTTCATCCGCGATCAATGCGCGATGCAGGGCTATCGCGGACGGAGTCCGCTCCTACGGGGAATGACCTTCCGCCGCGGGCTCCGGCAGCCGTGGCGATGGGTATCGCTTCGCTCAACCCATCCTACGACGGTGTTTCTTCTGCGCCGCGTAGGAGCGGATTCCATCCGCGATTGGACTCACCGGCCACGCCGGGTACCCTGGCGGCACGGCCAACGGCGGATAACCGCGAACGGTTATGCGCCCTACGCCATGGCCGGGCCTGGCGTAGGGCGCATAACGCCTACGGCGTTATCCGCCGAATCGCGGGCAGGGCCCGCTCCTACAGATTGATGGAAAGCGTCAGCGCCGCGAGTGATCCCGGCGCAGCTCGGCCAGCCGCGCGGCCAGCAGGTCCAGGCCGGCTTCGCGGTTTTCCGGCAGGCGGCGCAGGGTCGCCTGGGTCAGGCGCATCTGGCGGATGAAGCGCCGGCAGTGGCGGCACAATAGTAGGTGGCGGCGCACCGCCAGTTTCTCGCGCAGGCCGAGCTGGCTGTCCAGCAGGTCGCTGGAGAGGGCCACCAGTTCCTTGCAGGTCAGCATTGGCCGGTCTCCTCGAAATGCTCCAGGGTGGCGAACAGCTTCAGCCGCCCGCGGTGCAGCAGCACCCGGACATTGGAGAGGGAAAGCGCCAGCAGATTACAGATTTCCTGCAACTCCAGGCCCTGGCGCTCGCGCAGCAGGACCACGCTGCGCTGCATGTCCGACAGGCTGAGCAGGGTTTTTTCCAGGCACTCGCGCAGTTCGTCCTCGGCCAGCAGGGCCTCGGGGGAGTCCGAGTGCCAGGCCTGGGGCGCGGAACGCCAGTGGCCGTCGGCGGCGAAGCGGCTGTCGTCGACGCTGCCGTGGGGCGCCGGCAGGTCGTCCAGCGACACTTCCCGGCGCACCTGGCGCAACCTGCTCTTGGCGGTGTTGGCGGTGACGGTCAGCAGCCAGGTCTTGAGGCTGGAACGCCCCTGGAAGCCGTCCAGGTGGCGCACCACGGCGAGCCAGGCGTCCTGCACCACCTCATCGGCGTGGGCGCTGCCGACGATGGCCAGGGCCACGGCGCGCATGGCGCCCTGGTAGGCCGCGACCATCTCGCGGAAGGCCGCGTCCTCGCCGGCGCGCAGGCGCGCCAGCAGTTCGCCGTCGGCTTCGCCCACCCGGTCAGCGCTTGCGCAGGATCACGCTGCCGATGGAGTAGCCGGCGCCGAAGGAGCTGAGCACGCCGATGGAACCGGCGGGCAGGTCCTCGTGGTACTTGTGCAGGGCGATCACCGAGCCGGCCGAGCTGGTGTTGGCGTAGGTGTCGAGGATCACCGGCGCCTCGTGGGCCTCGGCGTCGCGGCCGAGCAGCTTGCGGGTGATCAGCAGGTTCATGTTGAGGTTGGCCTGGTGCAGCCAGAAGCGCTTGACCTCGGTGACCGGGATGTCGTGCTGCGCCAGGTGCTCGCCGATCAGCTCGGCGACCATCGGGCAGACGTCCTTGAACACCTTGCGGCCTTCCTGGACGA
Organism: Pseudomonas delhiensis; assembly: GCF_900187975.1. GTDB lineage: Bacteria > Pseudomonadota > Gammaproteobacteria > Pseudomonadales > Pseudomonadaceae > Pseudomonas > Pseudomonas delhiensis. Next base: position 173,445 of record NZ_FZPC01000012.1, read on the forward strand.
ACAGCTTGTCGCGCTGGCCGATGCCCTCTTCCGCGGCGCGGTTGAGGAAGCCGAAGTTGTTGCGGATGTTGTTGGAGAACTGCGTCAGCAGCTTGGTGCTGACGATGTCGAACTGCTGCTTGCCGACGGCCTGGTCGGCGCGCTCGACGATCACCGCGGTGGCGGCGTCGCCGAAGATGAAGTGGCTGTCGCGGTCGCGGAAGTTCAGGTGGCCGGTGCAGATTTCCGGGTTGACCATCAGGATGGCGCGGGCCTGGCCCAGTTGCACGGCGTTGGCCGCGGCCTGCAGGCCGAAGGTGGCCGAGGAGCAGGCCACGTTCATGTCGAAGCCGAAGCCCTGGATGCCCAGTGCGGCCTGGACCTCGATGGCCACCGCCGGGTAGGCGCGCTGCAGGTTGGAGCAGGCGACGATGATCCCGTCGATGTCCTGCGCGGTGCGGCCGGCGCGATGCAGCGCCTCCCTGGCGGCGTGCACGGCCATCTCGCAGAGGATGCCCCAGTCGTCGTTGCTGCGCTCGGGGATGCGCGGGACCATGCGCTGCGGATCGAGGATGCCTTCCTTGTCGACCACGAAGCGGCTCTTGATGCCGGAGGCCTTCTCGATGAACGCCGAACTGGACTCGTTGAGCGCTTCCAGTTCGCCCCTGGCGATGGCTTCGGCGTGCTGGTCGTTGTACTGGCGGACGTAGGTATTGAAGGACTCCACCAGTTCATCGTTGGAGATGCTGAACGGCGGGGTATAGAGACCGGTTCCGCTGATCACGACTTTATGCACGGTCAATCCTCTCTCAATCTGGCTGCCGGCCCCGGCAGCATGGTTAGGCATCGATGTGCCCGCCCGCGGGCCGGCACTGCAAGGGTTCCGGCCGCATGGGCCGGAGGCACGCTGCCTGATGACCAGGCAGTGTGCCATCGAAGGTGGCGCACTGGCATCCCCGGCCGCCCAACGGCGACGGCGCTGCGCGGCGCTCGAATAACCGCCGATTATGCGACAAATCGCCGGGAAATGCCGCTGCCGCAGCGCAGTTTTCCAGCAAACGGACCTTGTACCGGGGGGCTATTGAAAATCCGCGCCTGCTGGCGGCTGGCCACGCCACGACGAACCGCCGGGCGGCTGCGCTGAACCCCTGCGGGGAAACCGCTGTCGAGCAAAGGGGCGCCCGTGGGCGCCCCTTTCCATGTGCAACGACAGAGGTAGCGATGCTGGTTTCCCTTCAGGCGCTGCGGGCCCTGGCCGCCTGGCTGGTGGTGTTCCATCATTTCATGCAGGTGTTCTTCGATTTTCGCGCCGACAGCCTCGGCGGGCGCCTGCTGTCCACCCGCGGCCAGGTCGGGGTGGACATCTTCTTCGTCCTCAGCGGCTTCGTCATCCAGCTGTCCAGCGCCGGGCGCCAGGTGCCGGGCCTGACCTTCCTGGCCCAGCGGGTCGCGCGCATCGCCCCGGCCTACTGGCTGTACACCGCCATCACCGCGCTGATCCTCTACGCCTTCGGCAACCTGATGCCGGTCTACGGCGTGGCCCTGCCGCAGCTGCTGCTGTCGCTGCTCTTCCTGCCCAGCCAGAACCCCGCCGGCTTCGGCTTCTACCCGATACTGCCGGTGGGCTGGACGCTGAACTTCGAGATGCTCTTCTACCTGCTGTTCGCCCTCTCCTTCGCCGTGGGCGAACGCTGGCGCCCCTGGCTGGTGGGCGCGCTGCTGGCCCTGGTCAGCGGCGTGCTGGCGAAGGCGCCGTGGCTGAGCAACTTCTACCGCGACCCCATCGTCTGCGAATTCCTCTTCGGCCTGCTGCTGGCCGAACTCCACCGCCGCGGCCTGCTGCGCCCGCGCGCCTCGGTGGCGCTGCCGCTGGCGCTGGGCGCGGTGCTGGTGCTGCTGCACTTCCCCGCCGAGCATCCCTGGCGCCCGCTCACCTGGGGCCTGCCCAGCGCGGTGCTGGTGGCCGCCTGCGTGGCGCTGGAGCCGTGGTTCGCCGGCTGCCGCCCGCTCAAGGCGCTGGGCGACTGGAGCTATTCGGTGTACCTGGTCCACGTGATAGTGCTGTGGCTGGGCAGCTACTGGCTGCACCAGCGCCTGGGCCTGGGCCCGTACCAGACGCTGGCGCTGTGCCTGCCGGCGATCCTGCTGCTGGCCTGGCTGAGCTACGAATGGGTGGAGCTGCGCCTGGGCCGGCGCCTGAAGCGGGCCTGGGCGCCGCGCCCGGTGCCGGCCTAGCCGTCGCTGCAGACCAGGCGGTTGCGCCCCAGGGCCTTGCCGCGGTAGAGGCGGTGGTCGCAGCAGCGGTACAGGGCCTCGGCGTCGTCGCCGTCCTGCGGCCACTCGGCCAGGCCGAAGGTGGCCGACAGCGGGATGACATGGCCGCGGTACAGCAGCGGGTTGGCCGCCAGGTCCGTGCGCAGGCGCTCCACCAGCGGCGCGGCGTCGAAGCCGACGGTGTTGCGCAGCAGCAGGGCGAACTCCTCGCCGCCCAGGCGGCCGATCATGTCGCCGGCGCGCAGGTGCAGGCGCAGCCGGGCGCAGAGGTACTGCAGGGCCTTGTCGCCGGCGTCGTGGCCCCAGCGGTCGTTGACGTCCTTGAAATGGTCCACGTCCAGCAGCACCAGCACCCAGCGCTGGCCGCTGCCGCGGGAATCCTCCAGGCAACGCAGCACCGCGCGCTGGAAGGCCTCGCGGCTGGCCACGCCGGTCAGCGCGTCGCTCAGCGCCAGGCGCCGCAGCAGTTGCTGGGCCTGGGCGCGGCGGGTTTCGTAGATGTGCACGAAGGCCATGATCAGCAGGCCGCAGAGGATGGCATTGCCCAGGTCGATCATCCCCGGGGCGTCCAGGCGCAGCGGGTGTTGGCGCAGGTAGAGCAGCGCGGCCACGCCGACGAAGGGCACCGAGAGCAGGAAGCCGCGCCACGCGCCCAGCAGCAGGTAGGCCATCACCGGCATCAGGTAGAGCCAGACGAAGGCCGTGGCCGAGGCCTGCGGCATGATGATGATGTAGACCAGGAAGCAGAAGGTGGGCAGCAGGTAGGCGTAGATCCACGGCGTCAGGTCGCGCACCCGCGCCAGGCGCGAGGAGGCCCACAGCAGCAGCGCGCAGACCAGCGCCTCCAGGCCCGCCAGCAGGTAGTTGCCGTTGAGGCACTGGAGCACCGAGAAGATTCCCAGGGTCAGCCCGGTGCAGAAGAAGATCAGGCGCATCAGCAGGCGCTGGTCGGCCAGGTCCAGTCCGCTGGTGCTGGCTGCCGGGTCCCCCGGCGCGTTGGCTTTTGCCTTGTCGTGCATGGCTACCTTTCCCTGGCCCCGCCCGGCATGGCGGAGCGCTGGACGAAACGACCGCCCATCCGCGTGGATGGAGTCTAGCCAGTCCGCCCGCCCGGCATCACCGCCGGTCGTCGCCCGCCGGACGGTGCAATGGAGGCGCCCGCCGCCACCGCGGCGAATTCACGGCAGCTTCATCGCCGCTGCGCTAGCCTTCGAGGAACCCCAACCACGGAGGGCGCCCATGCGCGTACTGATCGCTTCGCTGTCCCTGCTGGCCCTGGCCGGCTGCTCGTCCTACCAGGCCAAGCAAACCGGCCCGGTGCCCGAAGACCGTTTGCTGGGCTTCCAGCAGGACGCCCAGGGCGGCGCCAGGGTCGAGGTCGAGCGCGACCTGGGCTTCCTCGGCGGCGGCTGCATGGTCGCCTTCAAGATCGACCGCCAGCTGGCCGCGCGTATCGCCGTGGGCGAGACCGCCAGCTTCCAGCTGCCGCCCGGCCAGCACATCGTCGGCATCGGCGCCGACGAACAGGGCGAGGGCCTGTGCAGCAAGGGCCTGCTGCGCCGCGAACTGCTGGTGGACCTCGCCGCCGGCGAGACCGCGCAGTTCCGCATCCTCAGCGACGCCAACAAAGGCTTCGACATCCTCCCGGCCCAGCGTTGACGCCCGGGCGGGGCCACGGCCCCGCCCTTCCCCGCCTTACCCGTCGATACGTCGCACCAGGCGCGCCTGCAACTGCTCCAGTTCGGCGGGGTCGGCCTTCTGCGCGGCGTGGATGCCCAGGCCCTGGCCGGCATAGCGCGGCACTATGTGCACGTGGATGTGGAACACCGTCTGCCCGGCCGGCGCGCCGTTGAACTGGGCCACCTGCACGCCGTCGGGGTTCAGCTCGTCGACGATCGCGCGGGTCAGGCGCTGCACCACGCCCATCACCTTGCACAGCGCGTCGGGGTCGACCTCGAGGATGTTGCGTGCGGCGCTGCGCTTGGGCACCACCAGCGCATGGCCGTGGGACTGCGGGAAGAGGTCGAGGAAGGCGAGCACGTCGTCATCCTCGTACAGCTTGTAGCAGGGGGCGTCGCCGCGAATGATCTGGGCGAAGATGTTCTGCGGGTCGTAGGTGCCTTGCAGGCTCATGGCGCTGTCCTTGAGCGGTGGATCGGAGGCAGCACCATACCGGCTCGCGGCGCCGCTGGCACCTCCCCCCTGCAGGTTCGGCGGCGTATGCTGGGCGTTCGACTTTCAGACCGGAGTTCCCATGCCTTCGCTCGCCGACTTCCCGATCACCCGCAAATGGCCCGCCACCCGCCCCGACGTCCTGCAGTTGTACTCGCTGCCCACGCCCAACGGCGTGAAGGTGTCGATCATGCTGGAGGAAACCGGCCTGGCCTACGAGCCGCACCTGGTCAGCTTCGAGCGCAACGACCAGTTCAGCCCGGAATTCCTCTCGCTGAACCCGAACAACAAGATCCCCGCCATCCTCGACCCCGACGGCCCCGGCGGCCAGCCCCTGGCGCTGTTCGAGTCCGGTGCCATCCTCATCTACCTGGCCGACAAGACCGGCCAGTTGCTGCCCCGGGACCCGGCCCGGCGCTACGAGGCGATCCAGTGGCTGATGTTCCAGATGGGCGGCATCGGCCCGATGTTCGGCCAGCTCGGCTTCTTCAACAAGTTCGCCGGCCGCGAGATCGAGGACAAGCGACCGCTGAACCGCTACGTGGAAGAGTCCCGGCGGCTGCTCGGCGTGCTCGACCAGCGCCTTGAAGGGCGCGACTGGGTGATGGGGCAGGAGTACGGCATCGCCGACATCGCCATCTTCCCCTGGGTGCGCAACCTGGTGGGCTTCTACGAAGCGGGCGACCTGGTGCAGTTCGAGCGCTTCGGCAATGTGAAGCGGGTGCTGGAGGCGTTCCTGGCGCGGCCGGCGGTGCAGCGGGGGCTGGGGATTCCGCAGCGGGGTTGAGGTTAGGGTTGGGCCTGTAGGAGCGAGCTTGCTCGTGAACGATGGCAGCCGGGCGGGTTGGTGCGCATCCTCAAGAACGCCCTCTCCCTAACCCTCTCCCTGAAGGGAGAGGGGACCGTTCGGCGTACTCGGGTGTTTCGGCGTTAGCCGGCTTGTACCGAGCCTCCGGCTAACACCAAATCCTTTCTCGGCACGGACAAGCCCCCTCTCCCTTCAGGGAGAGGGCTGGGGAGAGGGGACGGACTTCGACACCGCTCCGGAGCCGAACCTGACACCATCGTTCGCGAGCAAGAACCAGGCGTCCCCCTCGCTCCTACGAAAAGCAACCAGCCCGGCGTCAGGCCTCCACCTGGCTCCATTGCTTGGACAGGCGCTTGTCCGACACCGGCATCTTCGTCCCCAGCTGCTGGGCGAACAGCGACACGCGGTATTCCTCCAGCATCCAGCGGTACAGGGTCAGCTGCGGGTCGCGCTTGCCTTCCTGGGCGTGCTTGGCCTGGCGGGCCTTGTACTGGTCCCAGTAGCCGGCCATCTCGCCGCTCCACACGCGGTCGCGCTGGACCTGGCCGGCAACCTTGTCCAGGCGCTGTTCCACCGCCTTGAGGTAGCGCGGGTATTCCTTCAGCCATTCCAGCGGGGTGTCGCGGACGAAGCCGGGGTAGACCAGGTTGGCCAGTTGCCCCTTCACGTCGTTGAGCGGCACCGTCATGGCCAGGTCGACCTTGCCCTTGAAGCGCTTCTGCAGGCCATGCCACAGCTTGAGGATGTCCAGCACCAGGCGGGCGATGCGCTCGGCGTGCTCGGTCCAGGCGCCGCGCTTCTTCTCCGCCAGCGAGGCCAGGGCCGCGCCGTCGCGGGGCAGGTTCGCCTCGCCCTCGAGGACGCAGCTGTCCAGGCTGGCCAGGAGGATGTCTTCCACCAGCGCCTCGACGCGGCCCAGCTCGCGGTACAGCAGGCCCATCTCGGTCTGCCCCGGCAGCTTGCCGCGGAGGAACTTCGCCGGCTCGGCGAGTTGCTGCAACAGCAGGCGCTGCAGGGCGCGGCGGTGCTGGTACTCGGCCTCGGCCTGGGTCGGGAAGCGGTTTTCCTTGACCGTGCCACCCTCCTCCACCAGCGCCGGGTAGACCGTCATCGACAGCCCGGCGATCTTCTGCTGGGCCTTTTCCGCCACCTCGGCGAAGCCCTTGGCCTCCACCGGCTTCTGCGGCTTGTCGGACTGCGGGATGGCCAGGGCGGCCTGGCTGGCTTCGGCGAAGCGCGCGGTGAGTTCGGCGAGGTCGCGGCCTTCGCCGAGGAACTTGCCGCGGGCGTCCACCACCTCGATGTTCATCCGCAGGTGGCTTTCCACCTGGGTCTCGGCTTCCGCCCAGGCGTCCTCGGCCACGCGGCCGCCGGTCATGCGTTGCAGCTCGCGGCCAAGGGCCTCGGGTAGCGCGCCTTCGGCGAAGGTCATCTTGCCGATGGCGGCGCGGACGAAGTCCGGCACCGGCACGAAGTTCTTGCGGATGGCCTTGGGCAGGTTGCGCACCAGGGCCACGCACTTGGCCTCCAGCAGGCCCGGCACCAGCCATTCCAGGCGCTCGGCGGGCAGCTGCGGCAGCAGCGGCGCCGGCACCCGCAGGGTCACGCCGTCGCGCGGGTGGCCCGGCTCGAAGTGGTAGCTCAGCGGCAACTGCAGCTCACCCAGGCGCAGGCGGTCCGGGTAGAGGCCGGCGGTGACTTCGCTGGCGTCGCGGGCGAGCACGTCTTCCTCGCGCATGATCAGCAGGTCGGGCTGCTGCTTGTGCTCGCGCTCGTACCATTTCTCGAAGCTGGCGGTCTGGTAGATGTCCGCCGGCAGGCGTGCGTCGTAGTAGGCGAACAGGGTTTCTTCGTCGGCAAGGATGTCGCGCCGGCGCGCCTTGGCCTCCAGCTCGTCGAGCTTCTCCAGCAACTGGCGGTTGGCCGAGAGGCACCTGGCGCGGCTGTTGATCTCGCCGCGCACCAGCGCCTCGCGGATGAACAGCTCGCGCGCCACCGGCGGATCGATGGGGCCGTAGTGCACGGCGCGGCGGCCGACGATGATCAGCCCGTAGAGTGTCACCTGCTCGTAGGCCACCACCTGGCCGCGCTTCTTCTCCCAGTGCGGTTCCAGGTGGTTCTTCTTCACCAGGTGGCCGGCCAGGGGTTCCAGCCAGTCCGGCTCGATCTTCGCCACCATGCGCGCGAACAGCTTGGTGGTCTCCACCAGTTCGGCGGCCATGATCCACTGCGGCTTCTTGCGCCCGATGACGCTGGAGGGGTGGATCCAGAAGCGCCGCTGGCGCGCGCCCAGGTAGTCGCCGTCCTCGCTCTTCTGGCCGATCTGGCTGAGCAGGCCGGAGAGGATGGCCTTGTGCACCGCGCCATAGTCGATGTCGCGCTTGGGCTGCTCCCCTTCCTTGTAGGAGCGAGCTTGCTCGCGAACGCTCTTCGCGTCTTTGGCCGCCTGGGGTTTCGGAGCGTTGGGTTGTTCGCGAGCAAGCTCGCTCCTACGAGGAGCATCGCCCTTGCCGAAGGGGAGTTTGAGTTCGCGGCAGATCAGGGTGAGCTGGCGGTGCGCGTCTCTCCACTCGCGAAGACGCAAATAGTTGAGGAAGTTCTTCCGGCACCAGGCGCGCAAGGCGTTGGAGCCCAGCGCCTGGCGCTGTTCCTCGAAGCCGCGCCAGAGGTTGATCAGCGCGGCGAAGTCCGAATCCGGGTCCTTCCACTGCGCGTGGGCCTGGTCGGCGGCCTGCTGGCGTTCGATCGGGCGTTCGCGCGGGTCCTGCACGGAGAGCGCGCTGGCCACCGTCAGCACTTCGTTGAGGCTGCCCTGGTTGGCCGCTTCCAGCAGCATGCGGCCCAGCCGCGGGTCCACCGGCAGGCGCGCCAGCTGGCGGCCCAGCGGCGTCAGCTGGCCCTCGCGGTTCACCGCCGAGAGTTCCTGCAGCAGGGTGAAGCCGTCCTTGATCGCCTTGCCGTCCGGCGGCTCGATGAAGGGGAAGGCCTCGATGTCGCCCAGGCGCAGGTGGAGCATCTGCAGGATCACCGCCGCCAGGTTGGTGCGCAGGATCTCCGGGTCGGTGAAGGCCGGCCGCGAATTGAAGTCCTCCTCGCTGTACAGGCGCACGCAGATGCCCGGCTCGACCCGCCCGCAGCGGCCCTTGCGCTGGTTGGCGCTGGCCTGGGAGATGGCCTCGATGGGCAGCCGCTGGACCTTGGCGCGGTAGCTGTAGCGGCTGATGCGCGCGGTGCCGCTGTCGATCACGTAGCGGATGCCCGGCACCGTCAACGAGGTCTCGGCGACGTTGGTGGCGAGCACGATCTTGCGCCCTGGCATGGGCGCGAAGATCTTCTGCTGCTCCGCCGGGGTCAGCCGCGCGTACAGCGGCAGCACCTCGGTGTGGCGCAGGTTGGCCTTGCGCAGCATGTCGGCGGCATCGCGAATCTCGCGCTCGCCGGGAAGGAACACCAGCACGTCGCCGGGGCGCTTGCCGACCTCGCGCTCGTGGGCGGCGATCTCGTCCAGCGCGCGGAGGATGCCCTCGTCCACCGAGAGGTCGTCGAACAGCGCCTCGCCGTCCTCGTCCACTTCGGCGGCCAGCGGCCGGTACCAGGTGTCCACCGGGTAGGTGCGCCCGGAGACCTCGACGATGGGCGCGTCGCCGAAGTGCCTGGAGAAGCGCTCCAGGTCGATGGTCGCCGAGGTGATGATCAGCTTGAGGTCCGGCCGGCGCGGCAGCAGGGTCTTGAGGAAGCCGAGCAGGAAGTCGATGTTCAGGCTGCGCTCGTGGGCCTCGTCGACGATGATGGTGTCGTAGCGCTCCAGGTAGCGGTCGTGCTGGGTCTCGGCCAGCAGGATGCCGTCGGTCATCAGCTTGACCAGGGTGCTGTCGTCGCTCTGGTCCTCGAAGCGCACCTGGTAGCCCACCAGCGAACCCAGCGGCGTGCCGATCTCCTCGGCCACCCGGGTGGCGACGCTGCGCGCGGCCAGGCGGCGCGGCTGGGTGTGGCCGATCAGGCCGTGGCTGCCGCGGCCCAGCTCCAGGCAGATCTTCGGCAACTGGGTGGTCTTGCCCGAGCCGGTCTCGCCGGCGATCACCACCACCTGGCTCTTCTGCAGCGCGGCCTTGATCTCGTCGCGCTTGGCGGCGATGGGCAGGCTGTCGTCGTAGCGGATCGCCGGGACGCTGGCGCGGCGCGCCTCGACCTTGGCGCAGGAGGCCTGGAAACGCTCGACCCACTGCGCCAGTTTGCCTTCGTCGGGGTGCTTGCGCAGTTCGTGGAACTGCCGGCGCAGGCGGTGGCGGTCGCGGATCAACGCCTGGTCGAGGCGTTGCAGGAGCTGGTCGGGGCTGGGCGTTACGTCGGTCATCGGCTGCGCTGGCGTTTCGGCGGAACGCGGCCGCGCGCCTGGCGGGCGGCCGCTCCGGAATGGGACAAATGCGGGGATTGTCGCAGACCAGCGGCCGGCGCCGCCATGCCCAATGCATGGCGGCGGCTTTTCAGGCGGGGGTCAGATGCGGAACTGGCCGACCAGTTGGCGCAGCCGCTCGCCCAGGCCGCTCAGCTCGCCGGCGGTGCGCGCGCCCTGCACGGAGTCCTCGGCCACCTGGTCCACGGCATCGGCGATCTGGTGCACGCTGCGGTTGATCTCCTCGGCCACCGCGGTCTGTTCCTCGGCGGCGCTGGCGATCTGCGCGTTCATCGAGTTGATGGTGCCGATCAGGTTGGCCATGGCGTCCAGCGACTGCCCGGCCTGGTCGGCCTGGCTGCGGGTGCGCCCGGCCATCTCGCTGGCGCGCTGCATGGCCTGCACGGAGCCGGCGGTGGTGGCCTGCAGGCGGTCGATCATCTGCTGGATCTCGCCGGTGCTCTGCTGGGTGCGGCTGGCCAGCGCGCGCACTTCGTCGGCGACCACCGCGAAGCCGCGCCCGGCCTCGCCGGCGCGGGCCGCCTCGATGGCCGCGTTGAGCGCCAGCAGGTTGGTCTGCTCGGCGATGGAGCGGATCACCTCGAGCACGCCGACGATGCCGCGCACGTCCTGGCTGAGGGTGTCCAGGGCCTCGCTGCTGCTGCTCACCTCGCCGGCCAGGTCGTTGATCTGCGCCACGCACAGGTCCACCTCGCGCTTGGCCGCCTGGCCCTCGCGGTCGGTGTCGCGGGCGGCGTCGGCGGCGCGCTGGGCGCTGCGCGCCACTTCCTGGGCGGCGGCGGTCATCTCGTTGATCGCCGTGGCCACCTGGTCGGTCTCGCTGCGCTGGCCGGCCATCGCCTGCTCCGAGCGCTGCGCCTGCTGGGCGACGTTGCCGACCAGGCCGGACAGCTGCCCGGTGGTGCCGGCCACCTGCTGCACCAGGTTGTGGATCTTCTCGACGAAGCGGTTGAACGACTGCGCCAGCTCGCCCAGTTCGTCGCGGCTTTCCGCCGGCAGGCGGTGGGTCAGGTTGCCATCGCCGGCGGCCATGTCGTCGAGGTTGGCCTTGATCCGCAGCAGCGGGCGGACGATGGCGTTGCCGGTGGGCACCGCCACCAGGCCGATGACCACCAGCAGCGCCAGCGCCGAGCCGATCATCAGCAGCAGCAGGTCGTTGATATGGTCGTGCAACTGTTCGCGGGCCTTCTGCACGTCCTCCTCGATGTCGTCCAGGTTCAGCGAGGTGCCGAACACCAGGTTCCACTTCGGCAGGTACTGGGCGTAGCCGATCTTCGGCACGATGGCGCTGTTGCCCGGGCGGGTGAAGCTGTAGTGCACGTAGTGGCTGTCGTCCTGGCCGGCGCGCACCAGTTCGCGGATGGCATAGACGCCATTGGGGTCGCGGAAGCTGCTGAAGTCTTCGCCGATGCGTTCTTCGCTGGTGCCCTGGAAGACGCGCACCGAGCGGGTGTCGTAGCCCCAGAAGTAGCCGCCGCTGCCGTAGGCGAGGCGCTTGAGCAGCGCCACCCCGGCCTGGCGCGCCGCGGCGTCGCCCTCGGCCGCCGCCTGGTACTGCGGGCCGACCGCCGCCAGGGCGACGTCGACGAACTGCTTGAGCTGGACCTGGCGGTCCTCGATCAGGCTCTGGCGGATCTGTTCCTCCTGTTGCGTGGACAGCCGCTTCAGCGCCACCAGGGTCACGGCGCAGAGCACCAGGGTGAGGAGCAGGATGGGAATCAGCGCCAGGCTCAGGACCTTGGCGCGCAGGCGCAGGGAGGGAATCACGGGGGCGGCCTCCGTAGGCAGGGACGACGGCATCAAAAAACCCGCCGTGTGGCGGGTTTCTTGTTATCGGCTCAGGCCCTGGCCTTCTTTAGCTCTTCGTCGCGCAATTCGCGGCGGAGGATCTTGCCGACGTTGGTGGTCGGCAGGCTCTCGCGGAATTCCACGTACTTCGGACGCTTGTAGCCGGTCAGGTTGTCGTGCATGTGCTTGACCACCTGCTCCTTGGTCAGTGTCACGCCCGGGCGCGGCACCACGAACACCTTGATCACCTCGCCGGAACGCTCGTCGGGCACGCCGATGGCGGCGCACTGCAGCACGCCGGGGAGGGTCGCCAGCACGTCTTCCAGCTCGTTGGGGTACACGTTGAAGCCGCTGACCAGGATCATGTCCTTCTTGCGGTCGACGATGCGCATGTAGCCGTCTTCCTGGATGATCGCCACGTCGCCGGTGCGCAGCCAGCCGTCCGCGTCGAGGATCTCGTCGGTGGCCTCCTGGCGCTGCCAGTAGCCCTTCATCACCTGCGGGCCCTTCACGCACAGCTCGCCGCGCTCGCCCAGGGGCAGCTCGTTGCCGGCGTCGTCGATGACCTTGCACAGGGTCGAGGGCACCGGGATGCCGATGGTGCCGATCTGGATCTTCTGGAACGGGTTCACCGACACCACCGGGCTGGTCTCGGTCATGCCGTAGCCTTCGCAGATGGCGCAGCCGGTGACTTCCTTCCAGCGCTCGGCCGCGGCCTGTTGCAGGGCCATGCCGCCGGAGAGGGTCAGCTTCAGGCTGGAGAAGTCCAGCTTGCGGAACGCCTCGTTGTTGCACAGGCCGACGAACAGGGTGTTCAGGCCGACGAAGCCGGTGAACTTCCAGGCCGAGAGTTCCTTGGAGAAGGCGTTCAGGTCGCGCGGGTTGGTCACCAGGACGTTGTGGTTGCCGGTGAGCATCATCGCCATGCAATGGAAGGTGAAGGCGTAGATGTGGTACAGCGGCAGCGGCGCGATGAGGATCTCGCAACCCTCCTTCAGGTTCGAAGCCATCAGCTCCTTGCACTGCATCATGTTGGCCACCAGGTTGCGGTGGGTCAGCATGGCGCCCTTGGCCACCCCGGTGGTGCCGCCGGTGTACTGCAGCACGGCCACGTCGTCGGCCTTGGGCGATGCCTCGCGCACGCTCTTGCCGCGGCCCTTGGCCAGGGCGTCGTTGAGCTTGACGGCGTTGCCGATGTGGTAGGCCGGGACCATCTTCTTGACGTACTTGACCACCGCGTTGACCAGCAGGCGCTTGAGCGGCGGCAGCAGGTCGGCGACCTCGGTGATGAGCACGTGGCGGATGCCGGTCCTGGGCAGCACTTCCTCGGCCAGGTGGGCCATGTTGGCCAGGCACACCAGCGCCTTGGCGCCGGAGTCGTTGAACTGGTGCTCCATCTCCCGCGCGGTGTACAGCGGGTTGGTGTTGACCACGATGAGGCCGGCGCGCATGGCGCCGAACACCACGATGGGGTACTGCAGGACGTTGGGCAGCTGCACCGCGATGCGGTCGCCCGGCTGCAGGTCGGTGTTGTTCTGCAGGTAGGCGGCGAAGTCACCGGAAAGCTGGTACAGCTCGCCGTAGGTCAGGGTCTTGCCAAGGTTGCTGAAGGCAGGCTTGTTGGCAAAGCGTTGGCAGGACTCCTTGAGTACCGCGAGGATGTTCGGGTACTGGTCGGCATTGATCTCGGCAGCGATACCTGCTGGATATTTGTCCTTCCAGAAATTGTCGATCATGGAAGCCCACTCCGTAAGCAACAGCTGATACACCGCTATGCGGCTGTTTGTTGTGATTTTGACGCCTGCCGGCCCTTTCGGGGAAGCGAAGGCGCGCCGAGATTATCAGCTTTGCCGGGGAGCGACCAGCACAAAGACCGGTCGGCCGGTAAAAAAATGACCGAAAGCAATGCTTTCGGTCACGTTTTATGACGATCGTCGGAAAGCCCCGGAACAGGGCCTTCGACGTCGGTTTCAGGCGCTCTCGCGCAGCTCGCGGCGGAGGATCTTGCCCACCGGGGTCATCGGCAGGGCCTCCTTGAGGACGATCTGCTTGGGCACCTTGTAGCCGGTGAAGTTCTCCTTGCAGTAGGCCTTCAGCTCCTCCACCGTCAGACCCGGCTCACGGGCCACGACGAAGAGTTTGACGGCCTCGCCGGAACGTTCGTCAGGCACCCCGACCGCCGCGCAGTTGGCCACCTTCGGGTGGGCCATGACCACATCCTCGATCTCGTTGGGGTAGACGTTGAAGCCGGAGACGATGATCAGGTCCTTCTTGCGGTCGACGATGCGCACGTAGCCGTCCTCGTCGATCACCGCGATGTCGCCGGTGCGCAGCCAGCCCTCGGCGTCCAGCACCTCGGCGGAGGCCTCCGGGCGCTGCCAGTAGCCCTTCATCACCTGCGGGCCCTTCACGCACAGCTCGCCGCGTTCGCCCAGGGGCTGCTCGTTGCCGGCGTCGTCGATCACCTTCAGCGCGGTGCCCGGCACCGGGATGCCCACGGTGCCCAGGCGCGCCAGCTCTCCATAGGGGTTGGTGCTGACCACCGGCGAGGTCTCGGTGAGGCCGTAGCCCTCGACCACGGTGCAGCCGGTGGCGGCCTTCCAGCGCTCGGCGGTGGCCGAGACCAGCGCGGTGCCGCCGGAGTTGGTGACCTTGAGGTTGGAGAAGTCCAGGTCCTTGAACTCCGGGTGCTCCATCAGCGCCACGAACAGGGTGTTCAGCCCCAGCAGCGAGGAGAAGCGCCACTTCTTCAGTTCCTTGATGAAGCCGGGGATGTCGCGCGGGTTGCTGATGAGCACGTTGTGGTTGCCGTTGTGCATCATGCACATGCAGTTCGCGGTGAAGGCATAGATGTGGTACAGCGGCAGCGGCGCGATCATCACCTCGCCGCCCTCGTTCATCAGCGGGCGGCCGTCGGGGCCGTGCTGCGACAGGCAGGCGTCCACCTGCAGCATGTTCGCCACCAGGTTGCCGTGGGTGAGCATGGCGCCCTTGGCCACGCCGGTGGTGCCGCCGGTGTACTGCAGCACGGCGATGTCCTCCAGGCCGACCTTGACCGGCTGCAGCGCGTGGCCGCGGCCCTGGCGCAGCACCTCCTTGAAGGGCACCGCCTGGGGCAGCTGGTAGTCCGGCACCATCTTCTTCACGTGCTTGACCGCGGCATTGACCAGCAGGCCCTTGAGCGCCGGCTGCAGGTCGCCCATCTGCGCCTCGATCAGGTACTCGATGCCGGTGTCCGGCAGCACCTCCTGCACCAGCTTGCCGAACAGGTTGACGTAGACCAGCGCCCGCGCCCCCGAGTCCTTGAACTGGTGGCGCATCTCGCGGGCGGTGTACAGCGGGTTGGTGTTGACCACCACCAGGCCGGCGCGCAGGGCGCCGAACACGGCGATGGGGTATTGCAGGACGTTGGGCATCTGCACGGCGATGCGCTCGCCGGGCTTGAGGTCGGTATTGCGCTGCAGGTAGGCGGCGAAGGCGGCGGACAGGCGGTCCAGTTCGGCGTAGGTGAGGGTCACGCCCATGTTGCTGAACACCGGGCGGTCGGCGAAGCGCTTGCAGGAGCGCTCGAACACTTCCACCACCGACTTGTAGGCGCCCAGGTCGATCTGGCTGGGCACACCGGCGGGACGTTTGTCGTTCCAGAATTCCGCTTGCATTGGCTGTTGTCCTCTTTATTACCTGCAAGGCTGTTCCCGGCCGGCTCCCTCGGGCTTCCGGCGCTGGGGCATCCGTCGCAAAGTAGCAGTTGCCCGGAGGAGCGCAAATAGTTCGGGCCTTCCCATTTATTTCGTGAATCTCGCCCCACCGCGGGCGGGGTTCACTGCGCATTGCCGGCCGCTGCTAGAATGCCGCCACCCCGAGCCGGCACAAGGATTGCCCATGCCGTACGCCGCCTACTGGCTGACCGCCAGCGACCAGACCCCGCTGTACACCCACCACTGGGCCGCCGACGCGCCGCGGGGCGTGGTGATGCTCTCCCACGGCATGGCCGAGCACGCCGGGCGCTACGCGCGCCTGGGCGAGGCGCTGAACGCCGCCGGCTGGGCGCTGTTCGCCATCGACCAGCGCGGCCACGGCCGCACCGCCGAGCACGGCGACCTGGGCCACTACGCCGACCAGGGCGGCTGGGGCAAGGTGGTGGGCGACCTGCTCACCCTCAACCGCCACGTGCGCGAGCAGCACCCCGGCCTGCCGGTGGTCCTGCTCGGCCACAGCATGGGCAGCTACATCGGCACCGCCTACCTGCTGCAGCACAGCGCCACGCTGCAAGGCGCGGTGCTCTCCGGCTCCAACTACCAGCCGGTGGCGCTGTACCGCAGTGCGCGCCTGGTGGCCCGCTTCGAGCGCTGGCGCCAGGGCCCGCTGGGGCGCAGCGCGCTGATCGAGTTCCTCTCTTTCGGCTCCTTCAACAAGGCCTTCAAGCCCAACCGCACGGAATTCGACTGGCTCAGCCGCGATACCCGCGAGGTGGACAAGTACATCAGCGACCCGCTGTGCGGCTTCCGCTGCAGCAACCAGCTGTGGATCGACCTGCTCGGCGGCCTGGAAGACATCACCCCGGTGCCGCACCTGGCGCGCATCGCCCCGGCCCTGCCGCTGCTGATCATCGGCGGCGGGCGCGACCCGGTCAGCCAGGGCAAGCGCCTGCGCGACCTGGCCCGGGCGATGACCCGCGCCGGGGTTCGCGACGTCCAAACGCAGATCTACCCCGAGGCCCGCCACGAGTTGTTCAACGAGACCAACCGCGACGAGGTCACCCGCAACCTGATCGCCTGGCTGGACGGAATCCTTTCCGCAGGCCAAGGCGCGAACCACGAGGAAAAGCCATGACCCAGGTGCAGAACGTTCCCTACGCCGAGCTCGAAGTCGGGCAGAAGGCCAGCTTCCAGCGCCCGGTCGGCGAGCGCGACATCCAGCTCTTCGCCGAAGTCTCCGGCGACCGCAACCCGGTCCACCTGGATGCCGGCTACGCCGCCACCACCCTGTTCAAGGAGCGCATCGCCCACGGCATGCTCAGCGGCGCGCTGATCAGCGCCGCGATCGCCACCACCCTGCCCGGCCCGGGCACCATCTACCTGGGCCAGAGCCTGCGCTTCACCCGCCCGGTGAAGATCGGCGACGTGCTCGACGTGGAGCTGGAAGTGCTGGAGAAACTGCCGAAGAACCGCGTGCGCATCGGCACCCGCGTGCTCAACCAGAACGGCGAGGCGGTGGTGGAAGGCGAAGCCGAGGTACTGGCGCCGAAGCAGAAGCTGGACATCGAACTGCCGGCGCTGCCGCCGATCACCATCGGCTGATTGCATTTCCGCCGACGGATGATCGCGAACGGAGTCCGCTCCTGCCCCGCCACCGCTGTCCCACCTGTAGGAGCGCGCCCTGCGCGCGATTCGCGGGCAGGGCCCGCTCCTACAATGGGGCGACATGGGAGACGCGAATTTCGATCCAGTCACTCCCGCGAACGACGGAGCCCAGAAGACAGTTGCGCCTACGCTTCCAGGAAAGCACGGGCGTAGGAGCAACTGTCTTGCGCCCGCGCCGAGATGCTCTTCGTAGGAGCGAGGGGGCGCCTAGCTCTTGCTCGCGAACCTTACCCACGCACCTCTCTACCAATCGTCATTCCCGCAAACGCGGGAACCCAATTGGCTTGGGGGCTTGGTGTAGCGCGCCGCTCCGAGTGCGTTGATGTTTCTCGTTTCGCCCCCTCGGGCGAGTCACTTTTGTCAATCGCCACAAAAGTAACCAAAAAGGCTTGCGGTACGACTCACCCACATAGGTGACAAATCGGTTCAGGCACATGGGTAACAGTTTCTAACCTGCAGGGGTCACCTCACGAGGACTGGCCCATGC
>NZ_FZPC01000003.1 GCF_900187975.1 Pseudomonas delhiensis
GATCGCCGTCGAAGGCGCCGGGCTCAACGCCAGCAACCTCGACCGCTTCGAGCTGATCACCCGCAGCGCCAGGCTCAACGCCGACCTGTACGCCAAGCAACTGACCGTGGTGGCCGGGCGCAACCAGGTGGATGCCGAGACCCTGGCCGCCAGCGCCAAGGCCGACGACGGCCGCGCCAAGCCGCAACTGGCCATCGATAGCGCGGCCCTGGGCGGCATGTACGCCAACACCATCCGCCTGGTGGGCACCGAGCAGGGCGTGGGCGTGAAGCTGGCCGGCAACATGGCGGCCAGCGCCGGCGACATCCGCATCGACGCCAACGGCAAGCTGGAACTGGCCCAGGCCGCGGCCAGCGGCGACCTGGCCCTGAAGGGCCAGGACGTGGCCCTGAACGGCCCGGCCTATGCCGGCGGTAGCGCGAGCGTGCAGGCTGGTGGGGCGTTGAGCAATGCGCAGAGCCTGGCCGCCAGGCAGGGCGTGCAACTGCGGGCCGGCGCCCTGAACAACGATGGACAGATCGTCGCCGGCATCGATGGGGAACAGCGTATCCCCGGGCAGGGCCTGGATATCGTCGCCGAAAGCGTCGGCAACCGTGGCCGGCTGGACGCCACCGGCAACCTCAGCGTGGCCGCCGGCACGCTGGACAATACGGGGCAGGCCTATGCCGACCGCATCGGCGTCGACGCCCGCCAGCAACTGGATAACCGCGGAACACTGCAGGGGCGCGAAGTCTCGCTGCGCACCCGCCAGTTCAACAACCTTGGCGCCAGCGCGCAGCTGATCGGCGAGCAGAGCCTGCTACTCGACGCGCCCGCCATCGTCAACCTGGGCGGGTTGGTCCGCTTCGGCGATGGCCAGGCTGCCGGCCTGAACTTCACCAGCCTGGACAACCGCACCGGTCGCCTGGAAGTGAACGGCGGCAGCCTGACGCTCGCCGGCGGCACGCTGGATAACCGGCAGGGCCGCATCGTCGCTGGCAGCGCCCGTATCGATGCGCAGCGCATCGATAACGCCGATGGTCTGATCGGTACCAGCAGCGGCGACCTGGTCCTGAACAGCCAGGGCGCGCTGAACAACGCCAGCGGCAAACTCCAGGCCGCGCAAGACTTGCGGGCGACAGCCGGGGCCGTGGACAACCGGGCGGGAACCCTGGTCGGCGACTCCATCGAACTCGCCGGCAGCAGCCTGGACAACCGCCAGGGTGGCGTGCTCAGCGCGGAGCAGGGTGACCTCGACCTGCGCCTGAGTGGCGCGTTCGACAACGGAACAGGCCTGGGACAGGCCAGCGGCACCCTGCTGCTGGATGTCGGCAGCGTCGCCAACGCCGCCGGCAAGCTGCTGGCGCAGACGCTTGAACTGACCGCCCGAGGGGCTGTGGACAACAACGGCGGCAGCCTGGCCGCCGAGCGCCTGAGCCTGAATGCCCAGGCCTTGGCCAACCGCAATGGGCGGGTGCAGGCCGACTCGGCCCTGGTCCTCGCCGCTGGCGATCTCGACAACGCCAACGGCCTGCTGCTGGGTGGCACATTGCAGGCCGACCTCGCCAGCATCAGCAGCAACGCCGGCGGCACGCTGAGCGCCGACGGCTTGCTGAAGCTGACCGTGGCGCAGGCATTGAACAACGCACTGGGGCGCCTGCAATCGGTGCAGGGCAACCTGGATGTCACGGCAGGCAGCCTGGACAATCGCCAGGGAGCCCTGGCCGGCGCCCAGTTGCTGCTGCGCGCCGGCGGGACGCTGGACAACCGCGGCGGCCGTATCGTGGGCGACGGTGTCCAGGCGAATGCCGCCAGCATCGACAACAGCGACCAGGGGTTGCTGGTGGCGGGCGCGGAAGGCCTGGTGCTCACGGCGCAGCAGCGCCTGTCCAACGACCAGGGCCGTATCCAGAGCGATGCGGGCCTGCGGCTCGTAGCGCCGCAGCTGGAAAACCGTGGCGGCGTAGTGCTTGGCCAGCGCGTCGAGCTTGAGGGCGGCAACCTGGACAACAGCCAGGGCGGTGCCGTGGTTGGCAATGGCGACCAGGTACGCCTCAGCCTCGATGGCGTCCTGGACAATTCCACCGGGCTGATCGATGCAGGCGACCAGGCCCTGCTGTTCACCCAGGCCGTCGACCAGTTGGACAACCGTGGCGGCACCCTGCGTGGCGAGCGGCTCGAGGTGCTTGCCGGCAGCGTCGACAACTCCGCGTCCGGCCGCTTGCTGGCGGGCGCCGCGGGCCTTTCCCTGACGGCCGCTTCGCTGAACAACCAAAGGGGCCTGGTCCATGCCCAGGGCGGCGACGTAACCGTCGAGCTGGGGGCGGGCAGCCTGCAGAACCAGGCAGGGACCGTGCAGGGCGACAGCGTCGCCATCACAGCCGCGAACCTGGACAACAGCCAGGTCAATGGCGAGGCCGGCATCATCGCCAGCCTGCTCGGCAAGCTCGAACTGGTGGTTGGCAACCTCGTCAACCGGGGCGGCCAACTGTTCGGCGAAGGCGACCTCAGCGTCACCGGCAACACGCTGGACAACGGCGGTGGCCAGCTCAGCGGCAGCCGTGTCGTGCTCGCCAGCAGCGGTACGCTGAACAACCAGGGCGGCCTGATCGAATCGGCCACCACCCTCGAGCTGGACAGCGGGGCCCTGGACAACAGCCAGGGCGGGCGCCTGCGCGCGCTCGGCGGCGACAGCAGCCATATCCGCAGCACCGGCCAGCTGAACAACCAGGGCGGGAACATCGGCATCGCCAGCCAGGCCTTCGAACTGAACAGCGGCACCACCCTGCTCAATGGCCAGGGGCAGATCCAGCATGCCGGTACCGGCCTGTTCCGCCTGGGGGCGGGCAGCCTGGTCGGTGCGGGTTCGCTCACCGGCCTGGGCAACGGGCAATGGCAGCTCGGCAGCCTCTCTGGCGTTGGCCAGATGCGCCTGAACGGCGCCCTCGACCTGCACGTGGACCAGGGGCTGGACCTCGCCGCCGGCGAGCGCATCGCCAGCGCCGGCGGCCTGACCCTGACGGCCGCCTACCTGAACAACCAGGGCGAACTGCTCAGCGATGGCGACCTCGGCCTGACCCTCAGCGGCGACGCCTACAACGCCGGCCTGCTTTCCGCCCAGCGCAACCTCACCCTGAACGCCGGCAACTTCACCCAGCTGGGCGGTCGCCTGGCCAGCGGCCTGGATACCCGGCTCAGCCTCGCCGGCAACCTGAACAACCAGGGCTGGCTGATCGCCAACCAGGCCCTGCGCGCCAGCGCCGCGCAAGTGAACAACAATGGCACCCTCGGCGCCCTGGGGACGCTGGAACTCACCAGCCAGGGCATCGCCAACGGCGCCGACAGCCTGCTGTTCAGCGGCGGCGACATGACCCTGCGCGCGGCCAGCCTGAGCAACCGCTACGGCGACCTCTACAGCCAGGGCAACCTCAGCTTCGCCGGCCAGGACGGCGGGCGGGCGCAGAGCCTGAGCAACCGCTCCGGCACCATCGAGGCGCAAGGCGACATTCATCTCGACGTGGCGAGCCTGGAAAACACCCGCGACGTCTTCGCCTTCGAACAGACCACCAGCTTCGGCGAATTCGACGTGCAGTGCGGCCAGCACTGCGGCGGCCACGACTCCTTCAAGCGCGGCAAGATCGACGTCAGCGAAACCATCGAGGAACGCATCACCCAGAACAGCCCCGCCGCCTGGCTGACCGCCGGGGGCAACCTGACCATCGATGCCGATGCGGTGGAAAACCGCAACAGCACCATTGCCGCCAACGGCGACCTGACCATCAACGCCAACTCGCTGCTCAACCAGGGCAACACCTCGCGCACCGGCAACAAGGTGGTGGTCATCAACGTGGTCCCGGGCGACTACGGCAAGATCCCCACCGGCCAGTGGGATGCCATGGAAAACCTGGCCCGCGCCTTCAACAACAAGATGGCCGCGGGCACCTTCGACCAGGACCTGTACGACCAGCTCTGGGCCATCTACAACGGCGACCGCTGGGCGATCGGCACCCCGGTCGTCAGCTGGAGCGAAGACGGCGCCCAGTCCGCGCCGGCCACGCTGCAGGCCGGCAACCGCGTTACCCTGAACGTGGCGCACAACCTGCAGAACGGCACCGTCAGCGAATACAGCCAGGCCCAGCTCACCGGCCAACTGGCTGGCAGCCTGCTGGGCGGGCAGCTCGGCACGGTCAACCTGACTCTCAACAAGCAGTCCAGCGACGCCCAGGCGCGCGGGCCGCAAACCGTGCAAAGCGTGACGCACACGGCCGCCGACGGCAGCCAGCAGGTCAGCTTCATCCCGGTCGACTACACCGGCGTGCCCTTCGCCGCCGTGGACCCGACGGCGGCCGACACCTTCCGCCTGCCCCAGGGGCAGTACGGGATGTTCATCCGCAGCCCGGACCCGCAGAGCCACTACCTCATCGAAACCAATCCGGCGCTCACCGACCTGGGGCGCTTCCTCAACTCCGACTACCTGCTCGGCAAGCTCGGCTTCGACCCGGACCAGGCCTGGAAGCGCCTGGGCGACGGCGCCTACGAGACCCGCCTGATCCGCGAAGCCATCCAGGCCCAGACCGGCCAGCGCTTCCTCGACGGCCTGACCAGCGACTACGACCAGTTCCAATACCTGATGGACAACGCCCTGGCCGCCAAGGACGCGCTGCAGCTGAGCGTCGGCGTGGGCCTCTCCGCCGAACAGGTGGCGGCGCTGACCCACGACATCGTCTGGATGGAAACCCGCGTCGTCGACGGCCAGCAGGTGCTGGTCCCGGTGGTCTACCTGGCCCAGACCGACGCGCGCAACCTGCGCGGCGGCAGCCTGATCCAGGGCCGCGACCTCAACCTCATGGCCGGCGGCGACCTGACCAACGTCGGCACCCTGCGCGCCAGCGAGGACCTCACGGCGACGGCGGGCGGCAGCATCCTCCAGGGCGGCCTGGTGGATGCCGGTCAACGCGTCAGCCTGCTGGCCGGCGACAGCATCCGCAATGCCCTGGCCGGGCAGATCCGCGGCGACCAGGTCGACCTCACCGCGCTCAAGGGCGACATCGTCAACGATCGCACCGCCGTTACCGCCGGCATCGGCGGCGACGAGTACCGCAGCTTCCTGGACGCCGGCGCGAGCATCAGCGCCCGCAGCGAACTCAGCCTGGACGCCGGCCGTGACATCACCAACCGCGGCAGCCTCGCCAGCGGCGGCGACAGCTACCTCGGCGCCGGCCGCGACATCAGCCTGCAAGCCGTGACCGACGCCAGCCGCCTGCGCGATGTGCAGCAGGGCGGGCACCACGTCACCACCACCACGGTCGCGCAGAACCACGGCTCCAGCCTGATGGCCGGAGGCGACCTGATACTGGATGCGGGGCGTGACCTGAACGTCGTGGGCAGCCAGGCGAGCGCGAAGGGCGACCTGACCGCCGCCGCCGGCCGCGACATCAACCTCCGCGCTGTCGAAGACGCCGCCAGCGTCGAAGTCCGCAGCAAGACCAGCAGCACCCGCACCGTCGAGCAGACCGGACAGACCCGCCAGCTCGGCGCGCAACTGACGGCGGGCGGCGACCTGGTGGCCAGCGCCGGGCAGGACCTGAACCTGACCGCCAGCACCATCAGCGCCAGCAACGAGGCCTACCTTTACGCCACCCGTGACGTGAACCTGCAGGCGGCGGCGGAAACCGACAGCCATGCGCTGAGCAAGACCAAGCGCAGCCATGGGCTGCTCTCCAGCTCGGAGAAAAAGACCGAGGACACTTCCCTCTACACCACCCAGCAAGGCTCGCTGGTCAGCGCCGACAAGGTGGCCATCCGCGCCGGCCAGGACATCGGCGTCAGCGGCAGCGACGTGGCTTCCACCAATGGCACCAGCCTGCTGGCCGGGCGCAACGTGCTGATCGACGGCGCCACCGAAACCAGCGAGACCAGCCACGCCGAGTCGAAGAAGAAATCCGGCGTGATGAGCAGCGGCGGGCTCGGCTTCACCCTCGGTTCGGCCAGCACCCAGGCCACCCAGACCAACCACAACGAACAGACCCGTGGCAGCACCATCGGCAGCGTGCTCGGCAACGTCGACATCCAGGCCGGCAAGGACCTGACCATCCGCGGTTCCGACGTGGTCGCTGGCAAGGACATCAACCTCATCGGGCAGAACGTCGACATCCTCGCCGCGCAGAACGAGAACCGCAGCGAGCAGACCTACAAGAGCAAGACCAGCGGCCTCACCCTGGCGCTCTCCGGCAGTGTCGGCAGCGCCATGGATTCGGGCTACCAGACCGCCAAGCAGGCCAAACACGAGGACGACAGCCGGCTCTCCGCGCTGCAAGGCATCAAGGCCGGGCTGACCGGCGTGCAGGCCTGGCAGGCGGCGCAGCAGGGCACTGAAGGGGGCGGCGTCAGCCAGTTCTTCGGCATCAGCGCCTCGCTTGGCTCGCAGAAGTCCAGCTCGAAGCAGACCCAGGAGCAGAGCGTCAGCCAGGGCAGCAGCCTGACCGCGGGGAACAACCTCAACATCCTCGCCACCGGCGCGGGCAAGGTGGGCCAGGACGGCGACATCCGCATCCAGGGCAGCCAGCTCAAGGCCGGCAACGACGTGCTGCTGGCGGCCAACCGCGACATTATCCTGGAAGCGGCGGCCAACACCCAGAAGCTCGACGGCAAGAACAAGAGCAGCGGCGGCGCGGTTGGCGTGAGCGTGGGGTACTCCGCGGACAACGGGGTGGGCCTGAGCATCTTCGCCAACGCCAACCAGGGCTCGGGCAAGGAAGTCGGCACCGGCACCACCTGGACGGAAACCACCCTGGACGCCGGCAACCAGGTCAAGCTGGTCAGCGGCCGCGACACCACGCTCAAGGGCGCCCAGGTCAACGGCGAGCAGATCATCGCCAACGTCGGCCGCGACCTGACGCTGCAGAGCCTGCAGGACAGCGACTACTACGACGCCAGGCAGAAGAACGTCTCCGCCGAGGCGAGCGTGGCGATCATCGGCTCCGGCGGCAGCGCCAGCGTCAGTGCCAGCCAGAGCAAGATCGACTCCAACTACAAGAGCGTGCAGGAACAGACCGGCCTCTACGCCGGCAAGGGCGGCTTCCAGATCGACGTGGGCAACCACACGCAACTGGACGGCAGCGTCATCGCCAGCACCGCCGAAGCCGACAAGAACCACCTGAGCACCGGCACCCTGGGCTGGAGCAGCATCGACAACAAGGCCGACTACAAGAGCCAGCAACAGAGCGTCAGCCTCAGCAGCGGCAGCGATGGCAGCGGCAAGTTCATCAGCAACATGCCCAGCGGCATGCTGGTGGCCTACAACCACGGCGACAGCGCCAGCGGCACCACCGGCTCGGCCATCTCCAACGGCAGCATAGAAATCCGCGACCAGGCCAACCAGCAGCAGGACGTAGCGAGCCTGAGCCGCGACGTCGAGCACGCCAACGGCAGCATCAGCCCGATCTTCGACAAGGAGAAGGAACAGAACCGGCTGAAGCAGGTGCAGTTGATCGCCGAGATCGGTACCCAGGCGATGGATATCGTGCGGACGCAGGGGGAGATCAAGGCCAGTGATGCGGCGAAAGAAGAGCTAGCCAAGAGTGGGATCCATAACCCGACCCGGGAGCAGATCCAGAACAGTGCTGCCTACAAGGCAGCAATGCAGGACTTCGGCACTGGCGGCAAGTACCAGCAGGTGGCTCAGGCAGTCACGGCGGCGCTGCAAGGGTTGGCTGGCGGCGATATCGGTTCCGCACTGGCCGGAGCCTCAGCGCCATACCTGGCTACCGTGATCAAGGAGCAGACCGCAGGCAACGACGCCGCGAGGATCATGGCCCAGGCGGTATTGGGTGCTGTCGTTGCCCAGGCGCAGGGAAATTCTGCCTCGGCTGGTGCTGCTGGTGCTGCAACCGGCGAGTTAATTGCCGCCCAGCTGTATCCAGGCAAAAAAACCGAGCAATTGACAGAAAGCGAAAAGCAGACGGTCTCGGCGCTTTCTTCCCTCGCCGCCGGATTAATTGGCGGGGCTCTGACAGGTGATAGTGCTGGCGCGATAGCGGGAGCTCAGGCTGGCAAGAATGCAGTGGAGAACAATCACCTTTCCACTGACGAGAAAATCAGCCTGAACCTGAAGGAGGTGCAGTACCAGCGCGATTGCCAGGGAGGTGCGTCTAACAGTGGCCTTTGCCAGCAACTGCGCAAGGACATCCAGGCCCTGCGGGAAAAAGGTCGTAGTGTGTTGGAGACTGAGCTACTCGCTCCCGCGTCAGATATGGGGCCAGAGAATACGGTCAAGACCACGCCTGGGAATATCATTCGTTGCGTGGGTTCGTCGAATGGCTTCTGCCAGGTAACAGACCAAGTGCTGACTACCGATCAGGGCAAGGAGTGGCAACTGGTCCCGGCTTCGGACGAACAGGCTCAGATAGAGGCAGCACGCCAGCAGAGTGTTAGTGCTCAAGCAGATGCTTCTCTTAAGCAATGGACTGCGGATGCATTCGATGTTGGCTGCGGTGGTTTTGGCGTAGCAGCGGTAGCTTGTCAGATTTACCGTGCAGCGGGGGGAGCGAATCCTATATCCGGTGCGGTGCCTAGCACTGGTGAGCAGGTGTTGTGGGGAGCTACGGCTATCCTCAACGGGTTGGGGATTTATGGGACGGTAGCTGATGGTGTCGTAGTAAGCTCGGGGCGACCAAAGACTGAGAAGTATTTCAGGGTTGAAGGTGGTGGTTCGGGAGTGGCCTCAAGTCAGAATCGTATTACAGTTAATGCTGATGGTAGTATAAGAATCAATCCTGGGTGTTCCGGGCAGCTTTGTGTAAGTGTCGGGAACTCTGATCATGCTACCTATTTTTTAAGTAACAAACGTCCGGACGGAACAG
The DNA here is from genome assembly GCF_900187975.1 of Pseudomonas delhiensis. Lineage (GTDB taxonomy): Bacteria > Pseudomonadota > Gammaproteobacteria > Pseudomonadales > Pseudomonadaceae > Pseudomonas > Pseudomonas delhiensis. The sequence continues at coordinate 8,841 of NZ_FZPC01000003.1, forward strand.
TGGTGGTGTTTGAAGTAGATGCCGAGCTTCATAATCAAATAATGTCCAGCGCGATACCTCAACGACCTGTCCCGGGGATCCCGCGAGACCCATCGGCTCCTAAAATTGTGGATCCAAATCAACCGGGCGTTGCATTAGAGCTCCCCAAGGTATGGGAAGCAGTTCTTGAAAAACACTCAAGTAATGCACGTGTGTACTCTCATGATGAATTCTTGCGGGAGTTTGGCAATTGATGAATTGGAAAAAGTTACATGAGGAGTTGTGGAATGGGGAAAAAAGCATTTGCTTTTTTGTTCATTCAGGTAAGTGTTTCTGGGTCGTTGATGAGAAGTTTAATTTTAGCTTGGATGCTGAGAAAGAGTATCGTGCGTATCTAGAAAAGGGTTATATAACTAATGAGCAGTATTCTGAGGCATGTGTGAATTTTAGAGGGGGAATTCTTAAGCTTACTGCTGATAATTTTCTGAGTTACCTGATGGGAAAGGATCGACAGGTGTTATCCTTGGAGGATATTGGGAACTTGTTTCTTCAAAGCGGGTTGAGTAAAGATCTGCATAGAAGGGTTGAGGGCTATCTCTTGTCTGGTGTTGAATTAAGTCAAAAAGATTTTTCTAGTGTGAACTCTGTTGCAGTCGCCCTTCCGAGTTTCTATGTGAATTTTGATAGAGAGATATTTTTCCATATGGATTATGGTAGAGTTCATGAGGACTTGGCTCATTCTGGTTGGAGTGCGAAGTATATAGATTTTTGCTATTTGATCCCTGATGGCGAGAGGTACTGGATGGTTGATGGGAGTGATTACTGGAAGTTTCGCTTCATGCAATAGTTTCTTGGTCAAAACGAAAATTGCCGAAAAGAGGCAGATTTGAATGGCGCTTACTTAGCCCGCCTTGGGTGACCGCTTCGCCTGATTTTGGCGCGCTCAGATTGGCGTGTATGGGTCAGCAATGGATAAGGTTTCGACCTTCGCTTGAGAGCTCGTGGCTCAACCCGCCCAGGCCGCCTGCCAACGCGCTGCTGGGCGATTAAAATGAGTAACCTCTGAAGGCTTTCGTCCATATCCGGACCATCGAACTGTCGCCATGCCAGCCATAGCTGCAGGCTGTGCTTGAAGCTCAGTTCACGCGGCAAATAGTCCGCCATTAATGCCGATTGCACCATGAGTAGCCGGATCAGGTTGTGTGCCAGCAGGTAAACCCAGATTTTAATGGTGCTTACTTAAGCATTAATTGATTGATCCTGAAGAAGAAAAGCTGCTCTTAGTCTACTGTGATAGTTGAAAGAACATACCGAGCCCAAGTAGGAAAGCTGTAGGAGCTGAATGCAACAGGGGGCATCGAGTTGAGCTTTCAAATAGGCACTGCTCTTTAAAAACAACTCAGAGATAAAGACAAAGCCAACTGACTGATCCAGGGCCGTGATGTCAGCCTCACCCTGGCGCTCTTCGGTAGTTCGGGCTACCAGACCGCCAAGCAGGCCAAGCACGAGGACGACAACCGGCTCTCCGCGCTGCAAGGCATCAAGGCCGGCAACGACATGCTACTGGCCGCCAACCGCGACATCACCCTGGAAGTGGCGGCCAACACCCAGAAGCTCGACGGCAAGAACAAGGTAAGCGCTCCACAAACCCCACCTTCATTTGAACTGTCCGCTTGCGGATGCTGGGCTCCCATTTTCCCAGTGAAGCTCCGTCATGATGCGTCCGGACGCCAAGGTCAAAGCTGTCTATCTCTATCCGAAGCCAGTGGACCTCCGTAAGTCCATTGATGGTCTGGCGGCCCTGGTGGAGTTGGATATCAAGGTGGCCGTGTTTGACCCGGTGTTGTTCGTCTTCCTGGAAAGGGGGCCGCTTTATTTTTCCTACTCTAAAGCTGATCACTCAGGCAGGATTAGAGTGCTTAAATAAATCTGTCCCCTTTTCTCGTCCCCTTTTCTCTGGTGGGTGACTTAGAGAAGGTGCTAACTGGTAAAGCCGTTATTGTGAAGGGTAAATAACTCCATGGTTTCTGAAATTTGTGACTTGTATGTTGGACCAGTAGTCGGATCAAAGACTATGTCGCTTGTTAAGCTATTTGACAGGGAATTCATTTTTGACTCTCAGAAATGCTACTCTGGTTACTTGGGGGTGAATGTTGAGAGATTTAGATTGGTGCGAGTGGTTGTTGATCTGCGCAATGAGGGGGTTCGAGTGCTTAGTGTCCCTGTACGATACCGAGATAGCTTGAATATTGATAGGAGGGAGGCATTGGTTTTGGCTAAGGAGTATGCAGAGGCTAAGGGCTTTAAGGTGGCGGGGAATGACTTGAGAGTAGGTAATTTCACTCCGTTGTATTGGAGTTTTTCTATCTCGGATCCTACAGGGGAGAGGGCCGGGGGAAAAATTAGGGTGGATAGAGTGGACGGCCATGTTTGGAGTATGGACGAGTACGACAAGTATATGTATGACTATAATTGTATTTTTGCGTGAGTATGAGCGGAAAGAGGGCGGGTTTATTTTCCATGCTCTAAAGTCAACTGGTTGGGCTGGATTAGAGTGTGAAAAATAAATCTGTCCCATTTTAAAATATTATTGAGCGTGGCTATGACCCTGGACAGGTTGAAGAGGCAATAAAGAAGATCATTGATAGGAGCCGTCAGGCTGGAGTTGTAAAGTGATAAGTGTATGGGATAAATCTATAGCTGCTATTGGTAAGGTTGAGAGATCATCCGATTTTTTAGAGTTGGAGAAAGTTATTGGGGAGGTTCCATGTATTTCGTCTGATCCTGATGAGTATAATGACCCGATAGGGGCGACAAAGTACTATAAATTTACTCGCTCGGGAGTTGAGGTGGGTTTCAGAAGGAAATTACTAAATCATATAAATTTTTATGTTGAGGCTAGTGATGGATACTCTGCCTTCAATGGAGAGTTGTATGGGGGGTTGAATGGTCTATCTACTTGTCAGAGTGTTTTGAGTTTTCTTGGCCAGCCTGCAATGGCAGGTGGTGGAAAAAAAGATTTATTAATTGGCTATGTAGGGAAGTGGCTAAGGTATCAGAAGTGGGGGGTTGTGGTTAATTTTCAGTTTAATGAGAGTGATCTTTTGTGCCGGGTTACAGTCGCTCAGGGGTAAGTGGAGAAGGATAGCGAAAAGAGGATAGATTTATTTCTTCTACTCTAAAACTGATCGGTCAGGCAGAATTAGAGCGCTTAAATAATTTTCTCCTTTTCTCGTCCCCTTCTCTCCCGAAAGGCACCGTGATATAAGGCATACGCCGTTTTTGCATTCCCATAAGCTTCATGGCATAAAACGCCATAGTCGCTTTCCTTGGAGAGTGTCATGGCCACACACAACGTCGTTCTGCCTCAGTCCATGGAGAAATCCATTGATGACCTCGTGAGCGAAGGCCGTTACCAGAATTTCAGTGAGGTCGTGCGTGCCGGCCTACGTCTGCTCCTCGAGCGCGAAGCCGAAGAGTCCGCCAAGCTCGTCGCTCTCCGTAACGCAACATCAAGCGGCATCATGCAGCTCGAGACAGGTCGGTTCGTCGAGATTGCCTCCGAAGCACAGCTCGAGGAATACCTGGAAGAGTTGGGCCAGTTGGCGAACTCCAGGCAGTGAGCGCCACCAGATTCCGCCTGCCTCTGGATGCGCAGACTGACCTCATCGATATCCTTCGCTTCACCCAGGTGAAGTTTGGCGAGGACGTGCGCCGTCGTTACCAGGGGCTTCTACGGGCGGCATTCGTGTCGCTGTCGGCAGAGTCCGAGAGGGCCGGGAGTATCGCTCGGGAGCAGTTGGAGACCGGGCTGCGCAGCCTGCACCTGCTCTACTGCCGCTCCGAGGCTCCAAACGGCCGCGTAGACCGTCCCCGCCACGTCGTTTTCTACAGGCTGGGCAACGACCAGGTCATCGAGATCGTTCGTATCCTTCACGATGCCATGGAGGTCGAAAGGCACCTGCAGAAAGTCCCCGCAGGCTGAATGGCCAAATGGCAAATGGGTTGAATGGTTCTCAAGGATAAAGAGAGCCGCAGACGCCGGCCCGCTATCGGCTGATCACGCCCGGAAGTGCTCGGTCCGGCTCTGCCCCGGCTGTGGATAACGGGTGCTACCGAACTGCATTCGCTTGTGCGGCTGGGGATGGCCAGACACTCCTGCCGGTACCGGCCCTTCCTCGGCAGGTTCTCGCCAGCTCCCTTCGAAGGCCGCTATCACCCGCCTTGTCCCGGGCATACCGGGAATTTCTTGAGACACTTCTGATTTCAGGCACCTGGCATGGATGATGGCGTAATGATTGTGCTCTAATCGCCCACCTCAGGTAACACGATGTTTTCGAAGGATCGACGGGATACGGTTCGTTCCCACAGGCTGGATGCCAGGTCTTGTTTCGCCGCTTCCCGCCCCTCCTGCCGCTACGCCCTGTAACGGCGCCGTTTTCCATCCTCGAGCTTTCCCTTCCTGCGTGTCTTTCGAGCGCGGCTGTGCCGTGCGCAGGAGCTTCGAATCCGTCGTGGCCTTTGACTGGAGGGCGCCGGTGTTTGCCGGCGGCCCGGTTTGGTGGATTTGCGAGGGGAGTGCAACGTGAAGATGAAGATGTCCCAGGGGTTGTTGCTGGGTGTGGCGTCCGCCGCCCTGCTGATGGTCGGCGGTTGTGCCACGGAGAGTTCCAGGGCGCTGCCGGTGCAGCAGGTGGAGAGCGTTGGCAAGCCCTATTCGGGTGTGCGTTCGCCCATTGCGGTGGGCAAGTTCGACAACCGTTCCAGCTACATGCGCGGCATTTTCTCCGATGGCGTCGATCGCCTTGGCGGCCAGGCCAAGACCATCCTGATCACCCATCTGCAGCAGACCAACCGCTTCAACGTGCTGGACCGCGACAACATGAGCGAGATCCAGCAGGAGGCCGCCATCAAGGGGCAGGCCCAGCGGCTCAAGGGGGCGGACTACGTGGTGACCGGCGACGTCACCGAGTTCGGCCGCAAGGAAGTCGGCGACCGCCAGCTGTTCGGCATCCTCGGCCGCGGCAAGACCCAGGTGGCCTATGCCAAGGTGGCGCTGAACATCGTCAACATCAGCACCTCCGAGGTCGTCTATTCCACCCAGGGGGCGGGCGAGTACGAGTTGTCGAACCGGGAGATCATCGGCTTCGGCGGCACCGCCAGCTACGACTCCACGCTCAACGGCAAGGTCCTGGACCTGGCCATGCGCGAGGCGGTGAACAAGCTGGTGAATGCGGTGGACAGCGGCAGCTGGAACCCCGCGCATTAACCCGAGACAGAACAGGGAGTGATGATGTTCATGGGTAGGACCTTTGTTTCCAGGGGCTGCCTCGCGGCCCTGACTTGTGCCGGCCTGGCGCTGCTTTCCGGGTGTTCCTCGCCGAAGACCCTGTACCAGTGGGAAAGCTACCAGTCGCAGGTGCACGACTATTTCACCAGCGATGCCAAGCAAGCGCAGGCCGAGGCGCTGGAGCGCGACCTGCAGAAGATCGCATCCACCGACGGCAAGGTGCCGCCGGGCTACCACGCGCAACTGGGCCTGCTGTATTCGAGCCTGGGCAAGGACGACCAGATGGTCCAGCAGTTCAACACCGAGAAGACATTGTTCCCGGAGTCCGCGGCCTACATGGATTTTCTGCTGAAGAACGCCCGGCAGGGAGGTAGCCAGTGATGTCGAACCCGTTCAAGGCCTTGCTGGCCCTGTTTGCCCTGGTGCTGCTGGCCGGCTGCGCGCCGCAGAAGACCATCGACTATTCCGCGTACAAGCAGGCCCGGCCGCGCTCGATCCTGGTGCTGCCGCCGCTGAACGATTCGCCGGACGTGAAGGCGACCTACAGCATGCTCTCGCAGGTTACCTTCCCGCTCGCCGAGGCCGGCTACTACGTGCTGCCGGTGGCGCTGGTGGCCGAGACCTTCCGCCAGAACGGCCTGGGCACGCCGGCGGACATCCATGCGGTGTCGCCGGCGAAGCTGCAGGAGATCTTCGGCGCGGATGCGGCCCTGTACATCACCGTGACCCAGTACGGCACCAGCTACATGGTGCTGAGCAGCGCCACCGTGGTGACCGCCGGGGCCAAGCTGGTGGACCTGAAGACCGGCGCCACCCTGTGGACGGGCAGCGCCAGCGCCTCCAGCGAAGAGGGCAGCAGCAACAACAACGGCGGCCTGCTGGGCATGCTGATCACGGCGGCGGTCAAGCAGATCATCAGCAGCGCCCAGGAGGATGCGGGCTACCCCATCGCCGGCGTCACCAGCCAGCGCCTGCTCTCCGCCGGGCGGCCGGGCGCGCTGCTGTACGGCCCGCGTTCGCCGAAGTACGGCACCGACTGAGTGATTGCGGGCGTGGTGGCCGCCGCGCCCGCATGACCTGTCGGGGCCTCGCGGTGCCTGGAATACAGGGCCTTGTGGCTTCGCTGCGGTGGGTAAGGACCGGTCCGGCGTCCCTGCCATGGCCGATCCGCTCTCAGCAAGAGCCTGCCCACTTTCGGCCGGGTGGGCTCGTTGGGCAATCAGACGTTTCCGAAGCGCTGCGAAATGGTTGCACGGCCTCTGCGGCAGCTCCGACTGAAGGGCTTGCCGCCCATTCCTCTCATGGGCCCGCTTCGATCCCCAGGGCCAGCCGTCTCAAGCCGAAACAGGGCGCCTCCGCGCCGTTGCCCGTGCTTGCGCCGAGCAGGGCGAGGTAGCGGTCCGCCCCGTCTTCCACCCGCAACTTCTTGCCGCTGGCCAGCGGCAGGCTGGGGCAGAGGATGCGTGTCGTGCCGGCGTCATCCAGCAGCAGGGCGTTGTGGGTGGCGCTTTCCTGCAGCTTGCCGAGCAGGGTGATGCGGCAGGCGCGGGGCTGTTTCGATAGCCAGGCGAGGCTCAGCGTGGCTTGTCCGTTACCCGCCGGGGCCACCTGTTCGACGCGGGCCAGGCGCCAGCCCGCCATGGGCGCGGTGCGGATGCCGAGCAGGTCGCCGGCCGCGGGCCGGGAGGCCGCCTCGCCGCTCCATGTCGCGCAAACGCCCCGGGGACTCTTCGTCATCCCGCTCAGCAGGCCGGGCGGCGGCAGCTCGGGAGTGGTTGGCGTCGATGGGGTGAATTCGATGAGGTCCTCGTGGGGCACCATTTCGTCGAGATCGGCCCGCGTGTTGCCATGGATTGCCCAGACGTCCTGGGGCATGGCCTGGCGGGCGAAGTGGCGGGCATCCAGGGCGGCTTCTTCGCGGGGGGCGCCCAGCTGCGCCAGGATGGCGGCGAAGCCGTGGCAGGCCTCCCAGGTGGGGCCGGGTGCCTCTTCGCTCCAGCAGCGCTGCAGGTGGGCCTTGAGGTCGAAGCCCTGGCCGGCGCCGCCGAAACCCTCGAAATGGCCTATCGCCTCGAGCGCTTCGTCCAGCCGCAGCGCCAGGCGGCCCTCGGGGTTGGCGGGGATGTCGAGGAACGGGCGATCCTGGTCGCTGGCGATGATCCAGCGGTCCGTGCCGCGGGCGCCCGCCAGGCGCGCCGCCGTGGCCAGGGCATCCAGGGATTCGATCAGCCGCCGCAGGCTTTCCCGCGGCATCTCCAGCGGGCCCGAGCCGGCCAGCAGCAGCGCCGCCAGGTAGCCGCGGGCGAGGCTCTGGCTTCGCGCGCCCGGGGCTTGCGGGTCGTCCACCTCGATGGCCTGCAGCGACAACTGGCGGGCCCTGGCGTGCAGGCGGTGGAACAGGCGCCAGAGGCCGGCGGGCGCCTGCTGGCCGTCGAGCAGGGCGCAGCAGTGGATTTCCTGGGCGCTGCGCAGCGCCCGTTGCAGCAGCAATGCGCGCACCTGCGGCTTGGCCCGCTCGGCCTGGGCCAGGCCACAGTAGCCCTGGATCAAGCGGCGGTGCAGGGCGGTGATCAGTTTCGCCGCCTTGTCCGCCCGGCGTTGCTCGCCGACGCCCTGGCGGTGCTGGAGCAAGCCGGCGAGGCCGCGGCCCAGTTCGAAGACTTCCGGCCGCGCGCGCTCCAGCTGCTTCAGGCGCGCGGCTGCCGGAACGGGCGCGGTACACAGGTCGACCAGGTGCTGGTAGAGGGCGCGGGTCCGGTCGGCCAGGTGCTGCCCGTTGAGGGGCGCGGGGTGTCGTTCGGCTGCGTTTTCGTCCATGCGAAGCCCTTGGAATGCGGTTCTCCAGATGCCTTTGGAGACTGCTCGCTTCGCCATGGGCTGGGGTTAGGACGAGTCCGAAAAACGACTGGGAAAGACTCCTTTGTGCTGTGCGTCACGGAACCGGCGGCCGAAAGCGCCACGAGCCCTGGGCTCGTGGCTTCCCTGGCCGGCCTTACACGCGGAAGTGGCTGACCAGCGTCTGCAGCTGCCCGCCCAGGCGCGCCAGCTCCACGCTGGAGGCGGCGACTTCCTCGCTGGCGGCGGCGGTCTGCTCGGAGACGTCGCGCACGCTCGCCACGCTGCGGCTGATTTCCTCGGCCACGGCGCTCTGCTGTTCGGCCGCGGTGGCGATCTGCTGGTTCATCGCCTGGATGTTGGACACGGTGCGGGTGATGCTGCCCAGCGACTCGCCGGCCTGGCGGCTCAGGGCCACGCTGCTGGCGGTCAGCTCGCGGCTGCCGAGCATGGCGCTGGAGACCTGGCGGGTGCCGCTCTGCAGGCCGGCGACCAGGGCCTCGATCTCCTCGGTGGACTGCTGGGTGCGCTGGGCCAGGGCGCGCACCTCGTCGGCCACCACGGCGAAGCCGCGGCCGGCTTCCCCGGCGCGGGCCGCCTCGATGGCGGCGTTGAGGGCCAGCAGGTTGGTCTGTTCGGCCACCGACTTGATCACGTCCATGACCTTGCCGATCTTCTCGCTTTCCTGTTCCAGGCGCTGCATGGCGTCGGCGGAGCGTTCCACTTCCCCGGCCAGGCGCTCGATCTGTTCCACTGCCTGGTTCACCACGCGGTCGCCGTCGTGGGCCTGGCGGTCGGCGGCGGACGCGGCCTGGGAGGCCAGCTCGGCGTTGCGCGCCACTTCCTGCACGGTGGCGGACATCTCGTGCATGGCGGTGGCCACCTGGTCGGTTTCCACCTTCTGGCTGTTGGCGCCGGCGCTGGTCTGCTCGGTGACCGCCGAAAGCTCTTCGGCGGCGCTGGCGATCTGCGTCACGCCATCGCGGATGCCGCCGATCAGCTCGCGCAGGCTGCGGCTCATGCGCTGCATGCTCTGCTGCAGGCGGCCCAGTTCGTCGCGGCGCTCGACCTGGATGTCGCGGGACAGGTCGCCGGCGGCGATGCGGTCGACCACTTCCATGGTGGCGTGCAGCGGGCGGGTGATCTGCCGGGTGATGACCACCGCGGCCAGGCCGCCCAGCGCCAGGGCCAGCAGGGTGAAGAGGACCTGCAGGTTGCGCGCGCGGGCGCTTTCGATGTCGCGGCGGTCCAGTTGCAGCTGGTAGAGGGATTCGCTGAGCTTGACGATGTCCTGGCCCTGGGTGGTCATTTCCTTGCGCGCCTGGACGATGGCGGCCATGTTCGCCCGCAGGGCCTGCACGCCTTCGCGGTAGCCGCGCAGCGCGGTGCCCAATTGCTGCACGCGGGCGGCCTGGTCGGGGCCGAGGGCGCTTTCCAGCGCCGGCAGGCTGGCGAGGCTTTCGTCCAGGTGGCGGGTGACGCCGTCGCCGTCGCGGAGCAGGGCCATGGCCAGGTAGTCGCGCACGTCGTAGCGGGCCTGCAGCAGGTCCTCGCGGGTGCGGCTGATGGCCTGGTAGCGGGCGGCGCGTTCTTCGTCGGCGGGGGCCTTGAGCACGTCTTCCTGGAGCTGCGCGGTCAGCTCGGCGGCGCGGGCGGCGTCGGCCTCCAGGGCGCGGCGGGTGGCGTTGGTGTTCTGGTAGCCGCTGCGCATGGCGGCCAGGGATTTCTCGTAGCCGGCGATGACGCCGCCCAGCTGGTCGAGCATGCGCACGTTCTCGGGGCTGACGAAGTAGCCGCGCAGCTTCTGCTGGTGCGTCTTGAATTTGCCCAGGGCGCCCATGACGGCGCCGGCTTCCTGCTCGCCGCCGTCGGCGATCATGTATTGCAGGCGGGTGATGCGCAGCTTGGTGAGCCGGGAATTGAGCTCGGTGATGTCGCTCATCCAGTTGCTGCGGTCGATCAGCGAGCCCAGGCCGACCCAGCTGACCACGGCGAGGATGGCGGTAAACGCCAGGACCACGCCGAAGCCGAGGGCCAACTTGAGGTTCACGCTCAGGTTGGATATCCAGCTATGCATTGACGATCTCCAGGAAGGGTTCGGAAAAATCAGGCCATTCGGAGATTGTTCTTGTTGAGGCCATGGCGGGGCGGACCACGCCGGTGGCTTATCGGCAGGGCTTGGCGAAACCGTAGGAAGAAGCGAGAAAAATCTGGCGCCAGAAACGAGGCGCCCTTCCGGGGGCGTTCAGCCCCCGGTTATCCACAGCGCCAGCAGCGGCACCAGGTTGAACAGCAGGATGCCGATCTTGTAGACGGCCATGCCGCCGTAGTGCAGGACGTCGAAGGCTTCCCGGCCCAGGTCGAACCAGTGCCTGTGCAGGCGGTACAGGCCCTCGTGGGCCAGGCTGAAGGCGCCGAACCAGAGCAGCAGCACGGCATAGTTGAGCAGCGTGCACCAGAGCAGGAATTCCTGCGGATCTTTCACGTTCATGGCGATCTCCCGGTGTTTTTCCATTCGAGCGCGTCTGCGCCGGACGGTTCCGGGCTGCCGGGCGTCGCGGCCAATGGCGGCGGGCGATGCCGGCGTGGATAATGCGCGGCTTCTGCGCCGGGCTTTCCGGCGTGGCGCCGGCCGGGGTTCGCGCGGTGGTGGTCGCCCTGGTGCGCCCGCGGATGCCGGCCGCCATGAATGACCATTCCCCTTGTCCGCCGTGGCGCCATGACGCCCGGCGAGGTAGCCCCATGTTCAGCCCGCTCGTCACCTTCCCCGCGCTCTACACCGCCACCCTCCTGATGCTGGCCGGCTCCGGCCTGTTCACCACCTACATGGGCCTGCGCCTGACTTCCGAGGGCGCCGGCGACCTGTGGGTCGGCGGCCTGATGGCGGCCTACTACTTCGGCCTGGTCTGCGGCGGCAAGTTCGGCCACAAGCTGATCGCCGGCTTCGGCCACATCCGTTCCTACGTGGCCTGCGCGGGCCTGGCCACGGTGATCGTGCTGCTGCACGCGCTGGTGGACACCCTGGCGGTCTGGGTGGCGCTGCGCTTCGTGATGGGCGCGGTGATGATGAACCAGTACATGGTGATCGAGAGCTGGCTCAACGAGCAGGCCGAGGGCCACCAGCGCGGCAAGGTGTTCGCCGGCTACATGGTCGCGGTGGACCTCGGCCTGGTGCTGGGCCAGGGCCTGCTGGCGGCGAGCCCGGCGCTGGACTACAAGCCGTTGCTGCTGGTGGCCATCTGCTTCTCCGCCTGCCTGATCCCGCTGGCGCTGACGCGCCGGGTGCACCCGGCCAAGCTGGTGGCGGCGCCGCTGGAGATCGGCTTCTTCTGGAAGCGCGTGCCGCAGTCGCTGGGCACCATCTTCGTCGCCGGCCTGATGGTCGGCGCCTTCTACGGCCTGGCGCCGGTGTACGCCAACCGCAACGGGCTGGACACCTCGCAGTCGAGCCTGTTCGTCGGCATGTGCATCGTCGCCGGCTTCTGCGCCCAGTGGCCGCTGGGCTGGCTGTCGGACCGCGTCAACCGCAGCTGGCTGATCCGCGGCAACGCGCTGCTGCTGTGCGTGGCCGCCGCGCCGATGTGGGGGCTGGTCCAGCTGCCCTACTGGGCGCTGCTGGCCAACGGCTTCGTCACCGGCATGCTGCTGTTCACCCTCTACCCGCTGGCGGTGGCCCTGGCCAACGACCACGTCGAGCAGCCGCGGCGCGTGGCGCTCTCGGCCATGCTGCTGACCACCTACGGGGTGGGCGCGTGCATCGGCCCGCTGTTCGCCGGGGCGATGATGAGCCACTTCGGCCCGGGCATGTTCTACATGCTGGTGTCGGCCTATGCGCTGGTGCTGATCTTCTGGGTGCAGCCGCGGCGCGTCACCGGCATCCACCGCGTCGACGAGGCGCCGCTGCACCACGTGGCCATGCCCGACACCGTCAGCCCCATGGCCGCCACCCTCGACCCGCGGGTGGAAGAGGTGCCGGAAGAGCTGGTGGTGGAAGCCCCGCCGAGCATCGGCCGCTCCGACGGCTCGCCCGACCAGGCGAGCTGACCTGCGAGAATGAGAAAGCCCGGCGGGTGCCGGGCTTTTCTTTCACCTTGCGGTGTACTGCGCGTTGCTTCAGACCTGACGGAGGTGGGCGTTGAAGACGGTGTCGCCACCGGATTCGGCAACGCTCATGGCGCCGTGCAGGCGGTCGATGGTGTGGCTGCTGCCGTTCTCGGCTACGCGGGCTTCCTCGCTACCCATCTGCTTGTGCAGGCGGTCGATGGTGTTGGAGCTGCCATTCTCGGCTACGCGGGCCTCTTCGCCCATCTGCTGGTGCAGGCGGTCGATGGTGCGGCTGCTGCCGTTCTCGGCGACGCGGGCTTCTTCACCCATCTGCTGGTGCAGGCGGTCGATGGTGCGGCTGCTGCCGTTCTCGGCGACGCGGGCTCCTTCACCCATCTGCTGGTGCAGGCGATCGATGGTCTGGCTGCTGCCGTTCTCCGAAACGCGGACCTGCTCGCTCAGCTGCTTGTGCAGGCGTTCGATGGTCTGGCCGCTGCCGTTCTCGGCGACGCGGGCCTGCATTTGCTGGTGCAGACGATCGACGCTGTAGGAAGAGCCGCTCTCGGCCACTTGCGCCGGAGCCTGGGCGGAAACGCTGGCCGGGGCGGCGAAAGCGAGGTTGGCGGCGATCAGGGAAAGGGCGAAACCGAAGGTGAGGGTGCGTTTCATGATGTCTGGCTCCTGGAGGAAAGGGGTGTTGTTCTGGACACGGAGCCAGTATCCAATCTGGATTATCGATTTGAAAACGAAGCCGGGTGATGGTCGCTATCGATGCCGATGATGTTTAATTTATACCTTTAAAAACAATAAGTTGATTTAGAATATTGACTTCTATCAATGGCCTCGATGGGGTGTATCGATGTGGTTGTTCATATCTGTCGATTAGATAAATCCATCGACGGGAAAGGCCGCAGCTATCGCCGCAGGCGGCCCGGCGCCTCGCCGAGCCGCGTGCCAGAGCGCTTGCGGCTATTTCAGGTCGGCGAGAATGTCGGCCATGTCGTCGGCGTGCTCCTCCTCCTGGGCGAGGATTTCCTCGAACAGGCGGCGGGTGGTGGGATCGGCCTCGCCGAGGTAGGCGACGATCTCGCGGTAGCTGTCGATGGCGATGCGCTCGGCCACCAGGTTCTCGATCACCATTTCCTTCAGGCTGCTGCCGGCGACGTACTCGGCATGGGAGCGCTGGGTGAGGTGCTGCGGGTCGAAGTCCGGTTCGCCGCCCAGTTGCATGATGCGTTCGGCGAGCAGGTCGGAGTGCTGCAGTTCCTGCTGCGCGTGCTCGAGGAACTCGCCGGCGGCGATGCTCGCCTTGAGCCCGGTGGCCACATGGTAGTGGCGCTTGTAGCGCAGGTAGCAGACCAGCTCGGTGGCCAGCGCCTCGTTGAGCAGGCGCAGCACGGTGGGGCGGTCGGCGTGGTAGCCTTCGGTCACGGCGCCCTGGTCGATGTTCTGGCGGGCGCGCTGGCGCAGGGTCTGGATGTCGGTCAGCGGGGCTTCTCTCATCGGTGTTCCTCCTGGTCAGGCTGTCCTCGGCGCGAATGACGCCGGCGGGCGGCTTCGCGCATCCTTGGGGTGGAGTGCCGCGGCGGCGGAAAAGTTTGATTTTTCCGCCCCGGCGATTTCTCTGGCATTTCGCCGGCGCCCTGCGGTCCAACCCGGTAGCAGCGCCTGCCTGGGCGCTCCCCAACCGACGCGGCGACAAGGAGTTCTGCATGACGCGCGGCGCGAAAATCTGCCTGTTCGGCCTTGCCGGCCTGCTCACCCTGGTGGTGGCGGCGCTGGCGTTCATCGCCACCTTCGACTGGAACCGCGTGCGGCCGTTGATCAACGACAAGGTCTCCGCCGCCATCGGCCGCCCCTTCGCCATCAACGGCGAACTGCAGGTGCTCTGGCAGCGCGAGCCGGAGGAGGGCGGCTGGCGCGCCTGGGTGCCCTGGCCGCACTTCGCCGCCAGCGACATCACCCTGGGCAACCCCGACTGGGCGGTGGGCAAGACCCGCGCGGCCGAGTTCGCCAGCCTCAGGTACGTGGAGTTCCGCCTTTCGCCGCTGCCGCTGCTGTGGCACCAGGTGGTGATCCCGCAGGTGCGCCTGACGCAGCCCAGCGCCGACCTGCTGCGCCTGGCCGACGGCCGCGCCAACTGGACCTTCACCCTGCCGGCCAAGGAAGAGGGCGAGGCCGGGCAGCCCACGCCCTGGTCGCTGGCCATCGGCGAGATCGGCTTCGACAAGGGCCGCGTGGGCTTCGACGACCAGACCCTGAAGACGCGCCTGGAGGTGCTGGTGGACAGCCTCGGCAAGCCGGTGCCCTTCGCCCAGTTGGCCGGCAAGGCGCTGGGCGGCGAGCAGGCGGCGGCCACCCAGGACTACGTGTTCGGCTGGAAGGTGCGCGGCACCTACAAGGGCCTGCCGCTGGCCGGCGAGGGCAAGGTCGGCGGCGTGCTGGCCCTGGAGGACGCCAGCCGGCCCTTCCCGCTGCAGGCCGAGGTGAAGGTGGGCGACACCCGCGCGGCGGTAGTCGGCACCCTCACCGACCCGCTGCACCTGGGCGCCCTGGACCTGCGCCTGAAGCTGGCCGGCAACAGCATGGCCAACCTCTACCCGCTGACCGGCGTGACCCTCCCCGACACCCCGGCCTACGCCACCGACGGCCGCCTGCGGGCGCAGCTGCACGACCCCGCCGGGGCGCGCTTCGAATACCAGAACTTCAACGGCAAGGTCGGCGAAAGCGACCTGCACGGCAGCCTGACCTTCGTCAACGGCCAGCCGCGGCCGAAACTCAGCGGCAAGCTGACCTCCGAGCAACTGCGCATGGTCGACCTGGGCCCGCTGATCGGCGCCGACACCAACGCGCAGAAGCAGGCGCGCGGCCAGAGCACCCGCCAGCCGGCGGACAAGGTGCTGCCGGTGGAGGAGTTCCGCACCGAGCGCTGGCGCGCCATGGACGCCGACGTGGCGTTCGCCGGCAAGCGCATCGTCCACAGCGACAAGCTGCCCATCAGCGACCTGCAGACCCACCTGCGCCTGGAAGACGGCCTGCTGCGCCTGGACCCGCTGCGCTTCGGCGTGGCCGGCGGCAGCCTGACCGCGCAGATCCGCCTGGACGGCGGCAAGACGCCGCTGCAGAGCCGGGTGCAGCTGCAGGCCCGCGGCTTCAAGCTCAAGCAGCTGTTCCCCAGCTTCGCGCCGATGCAGACCAGTTTCGGCGAACTCAACGGCGACGCCGCCCTGAGCGGCACCGGCAACTCGGTGGCGGCCATCCTCGGCGGCGCCGACGGCGAGATCAAACTGCTGGTCAACGACGGGCGGATCAGCAAGGGGCTGATGGAGATCGCCGGGCTCAACGTCGGCAACTACCTGGTGACCAGGCTGTTCGGCGACGACGACGTGAAGATCAACTGCGCGGCGGCCGACGTCGGCATCGCCAAGGGCCTGGCCCAGCCGCGGATCTTCGCCTTCGACACCGAGAACGCCATCATCAACGTCGAGGGCACCAGCAACTTCGCCACCGAGCAGCTGGACCTGGACATCATCCCCCACAGCAAGGGCGTGCGGCTGTTCTCGCTGCGCTCGCCGCTCTACGTGCAGGGCACCTTCAAGAACCCGAAGGCTGGGGTGCACGCCGGCCCGCTGATCGCCCGCGGCGCCGGCATGGTGGCCCTGGGCGTGGCGGCGGGGCCGGCGGCCGGGCTGCTGGCGCTGATCGCGCCGAGCAAGAACGACGACAACCAGTGCGCCGCCCTGCTGGCGCAGATGAAGCAGCCGGCCCGGGCGCCGAAGCGCTGAGTCAGTAGACCGGGATGTACAGGTCGGTTTCCGAGGCGGCGTCGTCCGGCCCGTGGAAGCGCTCGGTGTAGCGCTCGAAGGCCGGCGCCTGGCGCGGCTCCAGCCCGCGCTGGGGCAGCAGCTCGGCGTGGATGCGCTGGAAGCTGTCGGCGATGCCTTCCACCGGCCCGACGTGGGTGAACACCGCGTACTTCTGCGCCGGCACCTCGAACCTCACCATGCCCTCGGGCACCGCGGCGCCTGGCGCCACCGGCAGCCCGGCGATGTAGTGGAAGACGCCGCCGGCGGCCTGGGCGCAGATGCCATAGGCGCTGCGGTCGTCGGCCCGCGCGGCGACCTCGCCCTCGCGCGGCAGGAAGCGCTGCCAGAGCTGGCCGATGCCGCCCTCCTGGCCGTCGCCGCGGTATTCCAGGCCCACCACGCTGAAGGCGGGCAATTCGACGATGTGGTGTTTCATGAGGTCCTCTCCTGTTTTTCCTGCTCGCATGATAGACGGCATCGATATCGCCTGAATATTTTCCGCGGCGCCTGGTCCATTGCTCTGTTCCCCTCTCGCAGAAGGAGATTGCCATGCCGCGCAACGGTACGCAGGGCCACTCGGCACGCCACGAGAAGCAGCGGGCGCACGTTCAGGCGCATTACGGGAAGCTGGGCCTCAGCCCGGAAGAGGTGGACGCCCTGGCCAGGCTCGCCCGGCGCAGCAAGCCGGCCACCGCCAAGCTGCTGGGCATGACGCGCAAGGAACTGCTGGCGCGCGCGGCCCGCGCGGGTGTGCGCGGGCGCTGGCGGATGACCAAGGCCGAACTGGTGGCGGCGCTCAGCTGAGCGCCGCCGGCCGGGCCTCAGGGGTGCGCGTCGCGGTCGTGGCGGTCGCGCTCGGAGCAGCTCAGGAAGCCCGTCCCGTCGACCCTGCCCTGGTCGTCGAAGGTCACGTAGTAGGGCTGCTCGCGGCCTTCCCGGTTGAGGATGTAGCTGTTGCAGCTACCGGCCTTGTACGCCCGCGCCTGGGTGCTGGAAGGCGGGCCGCCGACGCGCAGTACCTCGTCCTTGCTCATGCCGTCGTGCACGTCGCGCACCAGCGGCTCGTCGCGGTAGGTCACCAGGTTGACCGGGTTCTGCACCCGGGTGGATTCATGGGAACAGCCCGCGAGCAGGGCCAGGGCGGTGGCGGTCAGCAGGGCTTGCCGGTACATGGGGCCTCCTTGTCGGCTCGGACCTGTGGGTGGTCCAGTTTCGAGTCGGGGCCTGGGGCGGGAGTTCGAAAAATTGGCGGGGGTGGGGGGGAGGCGCGGGCTTGCGTTCACAGGGGGCACAGGCGCGCAGGATCAACTCCGCTCCCTCTCCCTAACCCTCTCCCTGAAGGGAGAGGGGACCGTTCGGCGTGTTCGGGTGTTCTTGAGTCAGTCGGCTAGCGTAGGGCCTGCCGGCTGAAACTTGCCTTTTCTCGGCACGGACAAGCCCCCTCTCCCTTCAGGGAGAGGGCTGGGGAGAGGGTACGGAGGTAGGTTCAACGCCAGTACATCCGGGAGGCACCCTTCGCGAGCAAGCTCGCTCCTACGAAAAGCAGCAGCCGACTGCCCCCGGCCGATGGCTAAACGGCGGATAACCGCGAACGGTTATCCGCCCTACGGTTGAGGGCGTGCGTAGGAGCTCAGCCGTAACGCTTCTTCGCCTCGATGGCCAGGCCGCTGCCGATGCCGCCGAAGCGGTCGCCGTCGACGTGGCGGGCGTTGGGCAGCATGGCCGCCACGCTCTGGCGCAGGGCCGGCACGCCGCTGGAGCCGCCGGTGAAGAACACGGTGTCGACCCGCGCCGGGTCGAGGTCGGCGTCGCCCAGCAGGCGGGTGATGCCGGCGCGCACGCGTTCCAGCTGCGGCTCGATGGCGCCCTCGAACAGCCCGCGGGTCAGCTCGGCCACCAGGCCCGGCTCGATGCGCGCCAGGTCGATGTCGCGGCGCTGGCTGTCGCTCAGCTCGATCTTGCTGGCCTCCACCTGCATCGCCAGCCAGTGCCCGGCGCGCTGCTCGATGAGGCGGAACAGGCGGTCGATGCCGGTGCCGTCGACGATGTCGTAGCGCATGTTCTTCAGCGCCAGCTGCGACTTCTGCGCGTACACCGCGTTGATGGTGTGCCAGGTGGCCAGGTTCAGGTGGTAGCTGGTGGGCATCAGCGCGTCGGACTTCATCCGGCTGCCGTAGCCGAACAGCGGCATCACGCCCTGCAGGCTGAGCTGCTTGTCGAAGTCGGTGCCGCCGATGTGCACGCCGCCGGTGGCCAGGATGTCGGCCTGGCGCTCGGCCTGCTCGCGGCGCTCCGGGGCCAGGCGCACCAGGGAGAAGTCCGAGGTGCCGCCGCCGATGTCGACGATCAGCACCAGCTCCTCGCGCGCGATGCCGCGCTCGTAGTCGAAGGCCGCGGCCAGGGGCTCGTACTGGAAGGAAATGTCCTTGAAGCCGAGCTTGCGCGCCACTGCCACCAGGGTGTCCTGGGCCTCGCGGTCGGCCTCGGCGTCGTCGTCGACGAAGAACACCGGGCGGCCCAGCACCACGGCCTCGAACTCGCGGCCGGCGACGGCCTCGGCGCGCCGCTTCAGCTCGCCGATGAACAGCCCGAGCAGGTCCTTGAACGGCAGGGCGCTGCCCAGCACCGTGGTCTCGCTCTTGAGCAGGGGCGAGCCGAGCAGGCTCTTCAGCGAGCGCATCAGGCGCCCCTCGTAGCCTTCCAGGTATTCGGCCAGGGCCAGGCGGCCGTAGACCGGGCGGCGCTCCTCGGTGTTGAAGAAGACCACCGAGGGCAGGGTGATCTTGCCGTCTTCCAGTGCGATCAGCGGTTCCGTCCCCGGGCGCCACCAGCCGACGGTGGAGTTGGAGGTGCCGAAGTCGATGCCCAGGGCGCGGGCGTCAGTGGAGTGCAGCATGGCGGAAAGGTCCGGCGAAAAAACGGCCGCGCAGTTTACGCGAGTGCGCATGGCGCTGCTCGACTATCGGCTCATGTGCCGCTGGACGGTGAAGGCGATAGAGTGCTTGGGAAGGCTTTGTAGTTTTGCTACATTTGCCATCCTGTAGTTTTGCTACATGAGTTTACTGATTCCGCAGAGCCCCTTCCCACCTCCAGGTCGCAGTTGGATCCCACCATGCACAGAGCCTCCCACCACGAGCTACGCCAGAGTTTCCGGGCGTTGCTGAACTCTTCCTCCTGCTACCACACGGCATCGGTGTTCGACCCGATGTCGGCGCGCATCGCCGGCGACCTCGGCTTCGAGGTCGGCATCCTGGGTGGTTCTGTAGCTTCGCTACAAGTGCTCGCGGCGCCCGACTTCGCCCTCATCACCCTCAGCGAGTTCGTCGAGCAGGCCACCCGCATCGGCCGCGTCGCGCGCCTGCCGGTGATCGCCGACGCCGACCACGGCTACGGCAACGCGCTGAACGTGATGCGCACCATCGTCGAGCTGGAGCGTGCCGGCGTCGCCGCGCTGACCATCGAGGACACCCTGCTGCCGGCGCAGTTCGGCCGCAAGTCCACCGACCTGATCCCGGTGGAGGAGGGCGTGGGCAAGATCCGCGCGGCGCTGGAGGCGCGGGTGGACCAGGAGATGGCGATCATCGCCCGGACCAACGCCGAGGTAATCGAGGTGGACGACGTGATCCGCCGCACCCTGGCCTACCAGGCCGCCGGCGCCGACGGCATCTGCATGGTCGGCATCCGCGACTTCGAGCACCTGGAGGCCATCGCCCGCCACCTGAGCGTGCCGCTGATGCTGGTGTCCTACGGCAACCCGAAGCTGCACGACGACAAGCGCCTGGCCAGGCTCGGCGTGCGCATCGTGGTGGACGGCCATGCCGCCTACTTCGCCGCCATCAAGGCCACCTACGACTGCCTGCGCGAGCAGCGCGGCGTCGATGCCTCCGACCTGACCGCCTCGGAGCTGGCGAAGAAGTACACCCTGCCGGAGGAGTACCAGATCTTCGCTCGGGAATACATGGAAGTGAAGGAATAGGGCCTAGCCTTCCCGGCCCTCTTCGAGCTTGTGCAGCAGGTACTCGACCTGGGCGTTGAACGGGTAGAGCAGGGTGCCGGCCGGCCGCTCGGTCAGCTGCAGGTAGCGCCAGCGGGCGCGCATGGCCTCGCCCTCGGGGGTTTCCGGCAGGCTGGCGAACTGGGCCGCGATGGCTTCGCGCAGGCCGGCGACCT
Source organism: Pseudomonas delhiensis (assembly GCF_900187975.1). Lineage (GTDB taxonomy): Bacteria > Pseudomonadota > Gammaproteobacteria > Pseudomonadales > Pseudomonadaceae > Pseudomonas > Pseudomonas delhiensis. The sequence continues at coordinate 28,965 of NZ_FZPC01000003.1, forward strand.
GCTCGTCCAGGCTCCCGTCGTCCGCCCCCAGCAGCTTGTGGTTGGCGCGCTTGGCCTTGAGCAGCGCCAGGCGCTGCAGGTTGGCCGCCAGGCTCGCTTCGCCCGGCGGCGGCAGCTGCACGCGGAACTCCTGTAGCAGCGCCGAGACCTCCAGGGCCTGGGCGAGGGCCTCGCGCAGCGCCGGGCCGCTCTGCTCGTAGCCGCTTTCCACGCGTTCCACCGTTTCGCCGTAGAGCGACCAGATGTCCTGGAGCGTCTCGCCGTTGCGCTGTTCGGCGACCTGGGCGTGGAAGATCTCGTCGAGCCGTTGCAGGCGCTTGAGGAAACGTTCGTCGCCGGTGGCGCTGTAGAGCAGCAGGTAGCGCTGCGCGGCCTGCAGGGTGGCGTCGAGGTCGTCGGCCCGGGCCATGCCGGGCAGGGTGACGAGCAGGCTCAGCAGCAGGGAAAGGACGAGGCGGTGCATGGGGCGGCTCCTGGCGATGGGGCCGCCATTCTTGGGTGGCCCATCCGGTGCCGCCTATCGGACGATTCCGAGTCTGCGGTAGACCGACTCCGGCCGGGACGGCCGGCCCCGGTCAGGCGCCGGCCAGCTTGCCGAGCATGGCCTCGATCTGCGCGTTGAAGGGGTAGAGCAGTTGCTGGCCATTGCGCTGGCTGACCTGCAGGTAGCGCCAGCGCCTGTCCAGTTCGTCGTGCAGGGCGGGGTTGCTCTGCGCCAGGGCGTCGATGCGCTGCTGGATGCGTTCGTCCAGGGCCTTGACGTTCGCCGCCTCGGCCTCGGCGCGCGGGCCGTCGACCTTCTGCAGGTTGGCCAGGCGGGCGGTGAGCAGGGCGCGGCTGCGCAGGTCGTCGGCCAGGCCCGGCGCGGCCAGCGGGTGGGCCTGCAGGTAGGCGTCCAGGGGCTCGGCCAGCTTCAGGCTGCGGGCCATCTCGCCATTCTGGTCGAGCTTGCGGGCGGCGTGCTCGGCCAGCATCTGTTGCCGGCCCTGCTCGTAGCTGGCCCAGAGCGCGCGCAGCGCCGCGGCGTCCTGGCGCTGCCCGAGGGCGGCCTGCAGGTGCTTGCCGGTGGCGTCCAGGCGTTCGAGGAAGCGTTCGTCGGCGGTTGCGCTGTAGAGCAGCAGGTAGCGGTTGGCGTCGACCAGGTCGGCTTCGACGCTGGTGGCCCCGGAGGCCTGGGCCTGGGCGCCGAGCAGGGCGCAGAGCGCCAGCGGCAGGCCGTGGCGGAGACGGGACGGGAGGATTCGCATCGGGGAACATCCATGACGGGAAAGCGCGCTATTGTTCTCGTTGCGCGGCGCCCGGGGAAGGGGCTTTTCAGCGCACCCCGCCACCTTTTCGCGCAGCCGTTGCCCTTGCAATCGGCCGCCGGGGCGTCCATATCTGCAATCTGTACAAAGTTTGATCGGAGGTTGCCATGGCCAGTGGTTGGGCGAACGACGGCGCCGTGCAGGAACAGATCGACAGCACCATCGAGGACGCCGTCGCCCGGGCGCGCAGCCAGTTGCCCCGCGGCGAGAGCCTGACGCATTGCGAGGAGTGCGATGCGCCCATCCCCGAGGCGCGGCGCAAGGCCGTGCCCGGCGTGCGCCTGTGCGTGAACTGCCAGGCCGCCCACGACCGGGAGCAGGCGGCCTTCGCCGGCTACAACCGGCGCGGCAGCAAGGACAGCCAGCTGCGCTGAGCGCGCCCTTCACATCAGTTGCAGCGGCTTGCCGGCGGCGCGCCGTTCGGCCTGCCATTCCTCCAGGCTGGGGGCGGCCTGGTCGCCGTCGAGCTGGTGGACGATCTCGAAGTAGTCCTGGCGCAAGCGGTCCTTCAGTACCTCGCTGCGGGGCTTCACCCGTACCGCATAGATGCGCTGCACGTTCTGGTGGTCGAAGGCGCGCCAGTACTGCTCGCCCTTGAGCAGGCTGTAGCGGTGGCCCTCCAGGGCCCTGATCAGCGCCTCGCTGTCCAGGCTGTTGGCGCGCCGCGCGGCGTCCGCCCACTGGTAGACGATGCTGTAGGCCGAGGCGGCGGAGCTGGACGGGTACTTCTGGTAGCGCTCGGCGTAGCTGGCGACGAAGGCCTTGCCACGGGCGCTGTTCTCCCGCTCCGGCACGCGCCAGGTCCAGGGCTCGGTGCCGACCACGCCTTCCATGATGCTCGGCCCGGCCTGCTCGACCACGTTCATCGTCAGGTTCGGCGCCACCACCTGCATGCGCCGCGTCAGGCCCAGGTCGTGGGCCACCTGCATGGCGCGCACCAGGTCGCGGCCGAACAGCACCAGGACCAGCACCTGGGCGTCGCTGGCGGCGGCCTGGGCCAGGCTGTCCTGGTAGTGCGACAGGCCGATGGCCGGGAAGGGGATGCGCCGCCCGGGGTGGCGGGCGGGGTCGCGGGTGTCGGTGGTCTGGCGCAGCGAGGCCTCGGTGGTGTGGCCCCAGGTGTAGTCGGAGGTGACGTAGAAGTAGCGGCTGCCCGGGTGCTTCTGCGCCAGGTACTGGCCCAGTACCCGCGCGCTCATCCAGGCGCTGATGCCCTCGCGGAACATGTAGCGGTGGCCGTCCTTGCCGGTGGTGTCGTTGGAGTAGGTGACGGCGCCGAAGTACAGCAGCCCGCGCTCGGCGGCGCGCTTGCCGGCGGCGATGGCCACGGCGCTGGAGGCGCCGCCGAAGAGCATGGCGGCGCCCTCGTCGGCCAGCTTGTCGACGTTGGCCACGGCCTTCTTCGAGCGCGAGGCGCTGTCGTGGCTGGACAGCCGCAGCGAGCGGCCGAGCACGCCGCCGTTGGCGTTGATCTCGTCGATGGCCAGCAGGGCGCCGCGCATCTGGTCGCGCCCTTCGTTCTGGTAGCTGCCGGTGCGGGGGTAGTTGAGGCCCAGGGTGATGGGCGCGGGGGCGGCGGCCTGGGCGCAGGCGCAAAGGCCCAGTGCCAGGGCCAGGGCGGCGGTCAGTCGTTTCATCGGGAGTCCTTGTTGTTCTAGCGGGCACAGAGGCCCTGCCAGCGTAGGGGCTGGACTCCCGGGGGAAATGCGAAGCGCGTCCGGCGGGGGCGGTCTTCTGAATTTTCCCGGTGGATTTCAGCCACCTGTAGGAGCGGGCCCTGCCCGCGAATCGCGCGCAGGGCGCGCTCCTACAGGGGAATGGCGTGGGCGGTGAGGCGTAGGATTGCAGGCTACGCCGTGGCGATGGGTATCGCTTCGCTCAACACCATCCTACGAGGGTGTTCCTGGGCGGGTGCTCAGAACAGGAAATAACGCTGCGCCATGGGCAGCACCTCGGCCGGTTCGCACCACAGCAGCTGGCCGTCGGCGCGCACCTGGTAGTTCTGCGGGTCGACCTCGATGTGCGGCAGGTAGGCGTTGTGGATCAGGTCGGTCTTGCGCAGCGTGCGGCAGCCCTGCACCACGCCGATGGCCTTGTGCAGGCCCAGGCGCGCGTGCAGGCCGGCCTCCCAGGCGGCCTGGCTGAGGAAGGTCAGGCTGGTGGCGTGGCGGCTGCCGCCGAAGCTGGCGAACATCGGCCGGTAGTGCACCGGCTGCGGGGTGGGGATGGAGGCGTTGGCGTCGCCCATCAGGCTCGCCGCGATGGCGCCGCCCTTGAGGATCAGGCTCGGCTTCACGCCGAAGAAGGCCGGGCGCCAGAGCACCAGGTCGGCCAGCTTGCCCACCTCGATGCTGCCCACTTCGTGGCTCACGCCGTGGGTGATCGCCGGGTTGATGGTGTATTTGGCGATGTAGCGCCTGGCGCGGAAGTTGTCGTTGCGCGCGCCGTCGCCGGGCAGGGCGCCGCGCTGCTTCTTCATCTTGTCGGCGGTCTGCCAGGTGCGCGTGATGACCTCGCCGACGCGGCCCATGGCCTGGCTGTCGGAGCTGATCATGCTGAAGGCGCCCAGGTCGTGGAGGATGTCCTCGGCGGCGATGGTCTCGCGGCGGATGCGCGACTCGGCGAAGGCCACGTCCTCGGCGATGCTCGGGTCCAGGTGGTGGCAGACCATGAGCATGTCCAGGTGCTCGTCGATGGTGTTGCGGGTGAAGGGCCGCGTCGGGTTGGTGGAGCTGGGCAGCACGTTGGCGAAGCCGCAGGCGCGGATGATGTCCGGCGCGTGGCCGCCGCCGGCGCCCTCGGTGTGGTAGGTGTGGATGGTGCGGCCGGCGAAGGCGGCCAGGGTGGTCTCGACGAAGCCGGATTCGTTGAGGGTGTCGGTGTGGATGGCCACCTGCACGTCGTAGCGGTCGGCCACGCCCAGGCAGTTGTCGATCGCCGCCGGGGTGGTGCCCCAGTCCTCGTGCAGCTTCAGGCCGATGGCCCCGGCGCACACCTGTTCCTCCAGCGGCAGCGGCAGGCTGGCGTTGCCCTTGCCGGTGAAGCCGATGTTCATCGGGAAGGCGTCGGCGGCCTGGAGCATGCGCGCCAGGTGCCAGGGCCCGGAGGTGCAGGTGGTGGCGTTGGTGCCGGTGGCCGGCCCGGTGCCGCCGCCGATCATGGTGGTCACCCCGCTCATCAGCGCCTCTTCGATCTGCTGCGGGCAGATGAAGTGGATGTGGGTGTCGATGCCGCCGGCGGTGAGGATCATGCCCTCGCCGGCGATCACCTCGGTGCTGGCGCCCAGGGCGATGCCGACGCCGGGCTGGATGTCCGGGTTGCCGGCCTTGCCGATGGCCTTGATGCGCCCGTCCTTCAGGCCCACGTCGGCCTTGACGATGCCCCAGTGGTCGAGGATCAGCGCGTTGGTGATGACGGTGTCGACCACCTCGGCGGCCGGCAGCTGGCCCTGGCCCATGCCGTCGCGGATGACCTTGCCGCCGCCGAACTTCACCTCCTCGCCGTAGACGGTGAAGTCCTGCTCCACCTCGATCCACAGCTCGGTGTCGGCCAGGCGCACGCGGTCGCCGACGGTGGGGCCGAACATGTCGGCGTAGGCTTGGCGGGAAATCTTCATCGGTACCGATCCTGTCCGTAGGATGGGTTAGCCGCGCAGCGGCGTAACCCATCGTTGCGAGTTGATGGGTTTCGCTGTGCTCAACCCATCCTACGAGTCTTTTCCTGAGCCTTTCGCTTGGGGCTCAACCTTTGCCCTCTCCCCCCGCCCTCTCCCTGAAGGGAGAGGGAGCTGTCCGTGCCGGCTGACGTCAAGGTTTCATCCTGCACCGGACGGTCCCCTCTCCCTTCAGGGAGAGGGTTAGGGAGAGGGTGTTCTTGTTGCTGGCACGGATTTACAGCGCGCCCATCACTCGCCCAGCGAAGCCGTAAACCTTTCTCTCGCCAGCCAGCTCCACCAACTCCACCTCGCGGCTCTGCCCCGGTTCGAAGCGCACCGCGGTGCCGGCCGGGATGTTCAGGCGCATGCCGCGGGCCGCTTCGCGGTCGAAGCGCAGGGCGTCGTTGGTCTCGTAGAAGTGGTAGTGCGAGCCGACCTGGATCGGCCGGTCGCCGCTGTTGGCCACCGTCAGGGCCAGCGTGCGGCGGCCGGCGTTGAGTTCGATCTCGCCGGGCTGGACGTCGTATTCGCCAGGGATCATGGGGCGCTCCTTGGGTCGAGGGTCAGTTGCATGAAGGTCAGGTCGAGCCAGCGGCCGAACTTCTGGCCCACCTGCGGCATCTGCCCGGTGACGGCGAAGCCCAGGCGTTCGTGCAGGCGGATGGAGGCGGCGTTGCCGCTCTCGATGGCCGCCACCATCACGTGCAGGCCCTGGGCCCGGGCGCGGTCGATCAGCGCCTGCATCAGCTGCGGGCCCACGCCCTTGCCGCGCTGGTCGGCGCGCACGTAGACCGAGTGCTCGACGGTTTCGCGGAAGCCGTCGAAGGCGCGCCAGGGGCCGTAGCTGGCGTAGCCGAGCACTTGGCCGGCGTCCTCGGCCACCAGCACCGGGAAGCCCTGCTGGGCGCGCAGTTCCAGCCAGGCGCGGCGGTTGTCGAGGTCGATGGCGACCTCGTTCCAGATCGCGGTGGTGTTGAGCACGGCGTCGTTGTAGATGTCGCGCAGGGCTTCGAGGTCGGCGGGCTGGGCATCGCGGATGTGCATGGGGGTTCCTTGGGCAGGTTCAGTCGAAGGTCGCCGGTCTGCGCCGGCTGTCAGGCGATGGGCTGGTGCACGGTGACCAGCTTGGTGCCGTCGGGGAAGGTGGCCTCCACCTGGATTTCCGGGGTCATCTCCGGCACCCCTTCCATCACCTGCTCGCGGCTGAGCAGGGTGGTGCCATAGTGCATCAGCTCGGCCACCGTGCGGCCGTCGCGGGCGCCTTCGAGCAGGGCGGCGGAGATCAGCGCGATGGCTTCCGGGTGGTTCAGCTTCAGGCCGCGGGCCAGGCGCCGTTCGGCCACCAGGCCGGCGGTGAAGATCAGCAGCTTGTCTTTCTCGCGGGGCGTCAAGTCCATCTCAGGTGCTCCAGATTCTCGGGGGAACGGCCTCGCGGCCGAGCAGCGCGGGCCGCAGCCGGCGCCAGAGTTCGATGAGCCAGGCGCGGGCGTGCAGCGCCTCGGCGGCCAGGCAGCGGGCGACCAGCAGGCCGGGCAACTGGGTGAGGTTGCCGCGCCCGCCGCAGGGTAGCGCGCGGCAGGCTTCCAGCAGCTCGGCGTCGATCTGCCCGCTGGCGATCAGGGTGGCCATCACCGGCTGCCCGGCCAGGCCGATGGGCGAGTCCAGCAGGCGGTCGCCGCCGTCGATGCGCTGGCGTTCGTGCCACAGGCGCTGGCCGTCGCGGCGGATGTCCAGCCGCGCGGCGAAGCGGCCCTGGTCGAAGCGCTCGCCGGCGGCGGGGCGGCCGAGGGCGACCAGGTCCCAGTAGAACAGGCGGGCGTCGCCGAGCAACTCGATGTCGCTGCGCAGCTCGGCCCGGGCGCCGGAGAACACGATGGTTTCCTGGGGCAGCCATTCCAGGGTGGCGCCGGGCTCGACGCGGATGCGCAGGCGCTGGCTGGCCGGCGTGGCGGCGCGGTACCACTTGGCCGCGCCGGGGCTGGTGAGCTGCGCCCAGGCGCCGGGGCCGGCATGGATGTCCAGGGCCAGGGTATCGCCCCCGGCGATGCCACCGGGCGGGTGCACCACGATGTGCTGGCAGACCTGCGGGCCCTCGGCGTAGAGGTGCTTCTGCACCCGCAATGGCCCCAGGTGGCGCCGCTTCACCGGCCGCGTGCCGTCGCCGACGCGGGCGTAGGCCAGCTCCAGCTCGGCGTGCCAGGCGGGGTGGAAGAGGGCGGCGGGTGCGTTCATGGGGCTCGGGTTCGGCTGCGGTTGCCCTGGATAGAGCAATTGGCGTGCCTTCTGCGCCAGGATAGTGCGTGGGCGTGGAAAGCCTGGCCCGCGACGGGGGACGGGGTTGTCCGGGTGGTCAGGTATGGGCGCGATTGCGGTGCATCGGCGGGCGCCGTGCACCATCATGGAGCGTAGGGCGTATAACCGTTCGCGGTTATACGCCGATACACCAATCTCCCCGGCCGCTCCGAAGTCGGCCTCGGTGATGTCCAGGTCGACACCGAGCGGCCTGGGGCCAAGGTCAGGCGGCGTATAACGCGGAGCGTTATACGCCCTACGTCAGATGGCGACCAGGCCGCGCACCCCTTGGCTTTCCATGTCCGCGCCACGGCCCTGCTGGACGATCTCGCCGCGGGCCATCACCAGGTACTGGTCGGCCAGCTCGGCGGCGAAGTCGTAGAACTGCTCCACCAGCAGGATGGCCATGTCGCCGCGCTCGGCGAGCTTGCGGATCACCGCGCCGATCTCCTTGATCACCGAGGGCTGGATGCCTTCGGTGGGCTCGTCGAGGATCAGCAGGCGCGGGCGGCTGGCCAGGGCGCGGCCGATGGCCAGCTGTTGCTGCTGGCCGCCGGAGAGGTCGCCGCCGCGGCGCTGCTTCATCTCGCGCAGCACCGGGAACAGCTCGTAGATGAACTCGGGAACCGCCTTGGCCTCTTTCGCGCCGAAGCGCGAAAGCCCCATCAGCAGGTTCTCCTCCACGCTCAGCCGCGGGAAGATCTCGCGCCCCTGGGGCACGTAGGCGATGCCGGCATGCACCCGCTGATGCGGCTTGAAAGCCGTGATGGCCTTGCCCTCCCAGCTGACGCTGCCTTCGCGCGCCGGCACCAGCCCCATCAGGCAGCGCAGCAGGGTGGTCTTGCCCACGCCATTGCGCCCGAGCAGGCAGGTGACTTCGCCGATCTTCACGTCGAACGACAGGCCGCGGAGGATGTGGCTGCCGCCGTAGTATTGGTGCAGCTGTTGGACTTGGAGCACGGTTGGATTCCTCGATTGCTGCAGCTTCAAGCCCCAAGCTTCAAGCCACAAGAAAGAGCGGTCAGCCTCGTTTTGCAGCTTGCAGCTTGCAGCTTGCAGCTTGCAGCTTGCAGCTGGCGCGTCAGCGCCCCAGATAGACTTCGATCACCTGTTCGTTGGCCTGCACTTCTTCCAGCGAACCCTCGGCCAGCACGTGGCCCTGGTGCAGCACGCTGACGTGGTCGGCGATGCTGCCGACGAAGCCCATGTCGTGCTCCACCACCATCAGCGAGTGCTGGCCGGCGAGGGACTTGAAGAGTTCGGCGGTGAACTCGGTCTCGGCGTCGGTCATGCCCGCCACCGGTTCGTCGAGCAGCAGCAGTTGCGGTTCCTGCACCAGCAGCATGCCGATCTCCAGGAACTGCTTCTGGCCGTGGGACAGCAGCCCCGCCGGGCGCCGCCGCGACTCGCCGAGGCGGATGGTGGCCAGCACTTCCTCGATGCGGTCCTTCTGCTCGCCGGACAGCTTCGCCCGCAGGCTGGCCCACACCGACTTGTCGGCCTTCTGCGCCAGTTCCAGGTTCTCGAACACCGAGAGCGCCTCGAACACCGTGGGCTTCTGGAACTTGCGGCCGATGCCGGCCTGGGCGATCTGCACCTCGCTCATGCGCTGCAGGTCGTAGGTTTCGCCGAAGTAGGCCTTGCCGCTGTCGGGGCGGGTCTTGCCGGTGATCACGTCCATCAGCGTGGTCTTGCCCGCGCCGTTGGGGCCGATGATGCAGCGCAGCTCGCCGACGCCGATGTACAGGGTCAGGTCGCGCAGGGCGCGGAAGCCGTCGAAGCTGACGTTGATGTCTTCCAGGGTGAGGATGGTGCCGTGGCGCACGTCCAGGCCTTCGCGCGCGCTGGCGCCCAGGCCGACGGCGTCGCGGCTGGTGCCGCTGGGGTCGAAGGCCGGTTCCAGCATCAGGTGGGGCACGGCTCTCATTGCGCTTTCTCCCGCTTGATCAGCCCGAGGATGCCCCGGGGCAGGTACAGGGTGACGACGATGAACAGGGCGCCGAGGAAGAACAGCCAGTACTCCGGGAAGGCCACGGTGAACCAGCTCTTGGCGCCGTTCACCACGCCGGCGCCGAGCAGCGGGCCGATGAGCGTGCCGCGCCCGCCCAGGGCCACCCACACCGCGGCCTCGATGGAGTTGGTCGGCGACATCTCGCTGGGGTTGATGATGCCCACCAGCGGCACGAACAGCGCGCCGGCCAGGCCGCAGATCACCGCGCTCAGCGTCCAGACGAACAGCTTGTAGCCGCGCGGGTCGTAGCCGCAGAACATCAGGCGGTTCTCGGCGTCGCGCAGGGCGGTGAGCACCCGGCCGAACTTGCTCCGCGCCAGGGCGAAGCCCAGCGCCAGGCTCGCCGCCAGCAGCAGGACGATGGCCAGGAACAGCGCGGCGCGGGTGCCCGGCGCGGTGATCGGGAAGCCGAGGATGCTGCGGAAGCTGGTGAAGCCGTTGTTGCCGCCGAAGCCGGTCTCGTTGCGGAAGAACAGCAGCATGCCGGCAAAGGTCAGGGCCTGGGTCATGATCGAGAAGTACACGCCCTTGATCCGCGAGCGGAAGGCGAAGAAGCCGAACACCAGGGCCAGCAGCCCCGGCGCCAGCACCACCAGGCACAGCGCCCAGAGGAAGTGCTGGGTGCCGGCCCAGTACCAGGGCAGCTCGTTCCACGACAGGAAGGTCATGAACGCCGGCAGGTCGCTGCCTGCGGCCTCGCGCATCAGGTACATACCCATGGCGTAGCCGCCCAGGGCGAAGAACAGGCCGTGGCCCAGGGACAGCAGCCCGGCATAGCCCCAGACCAGGTCCAGGGCCAGGGCGACTATGGCGTAGCAGAGGATCTTGCCGGTCAGCGTCAGGCCGTAGGCCGACAGGTGCAGGGCATTGTCCTCGGGCAGCAGGTGCAGCAGCGGCAGGATCAGCAGCGCGATGAGCGCGGCGCCGACGATGCCGGCGGTGAGTTTCGGGCCGGCCTTCTGCGCGGCCGTCACGGTGAGTGGCTGGTTCATGGACGAGCCTCCACGGCTTCCTGTAGGAGCGAGCTTGCTCGCGAACGGATTCGCTGCGGGGGCTGTTCGCGAGCAAGCTCGCTCCTACGAAAAGCGGCCGTAGCGAGGGTTGGAAGCTGGTTCAATCGATGACCCTCCCTTTCAGAGCGAAGAGCCCCTGCGGTCGTTTCTGGATGAACAGGATGATCAGCGCCAGGATCAGGATCTTGCCCAGCACCGCGCCGATCTGCGGTTCGAGGATCTTGTTCGCCACGCCCAGGCCGAAGGCCGCGCAGACGCTGCCGGCGAGCTGGCCGACGCCGCCCAGCACCACCACCAGGAAGGAGTCGATGATGTAGCTCTGGCCCAGGTCCGGGCCGACGTTGCCGACCTGCGACAGGGCCACTCCGCCGAGCCCGGCGATGCCCGAGCCGAGGCCGAAGGCGAGCATGTCCACGCGCCCGGTGGGCACGCCGCAGCAGGCCGCCATGTTGCGGTTCTGCGTCACCGCGCGGACGTTCAGGCCCAGCCGCGTGCGGTTGAGCAGCAGCCAGGTGAGCGCCAGCACGAACAGGGCGAAGCCGATGATGACGATGCGGTTCCACGGCAGCACCAGGTTCGGCAGCACCTGGATGCCGCCGGACAGCCAGGCCGGGTTGGCCACCTCGACGTTCTGCGCGCCGAACAGCACGCGCACCAGCTGGATCAGCACCAGGCTGATGCCCCAGGTGGCCAGCAGGGTCTCCAGCGGGCGGCCGTAGAGGTGGCGGATCACCGTGCGCTCCAGGGCCATGCCGATGGCCGCGGTGACGCCGAAGGCCACCGGCAGCGCCAGCAGCGGGTAGTACTCCAGTAGGCCTGGGGCGAAGCGCTGCAGCAGCGACTGCACCACGTAGGTGGAGTAGGCGCCGAGCATCAGCATCTCGCCGTGGGCCATGTTGATGACGCCCAGCAGGCCGTAGGTGATGGCCAGGCCCAGGGCCGCCAGCAGCAGGATGGAGCCCAGCGACAGGCCGCTGAAGGCCTGGCCGAGCAGGTCGCCGACCAGCAGCCGGCGCTTGACCTGGGCCAGGCTGGTGGCGGCGGCGGTGCGTACCTGCTCGTCGGCTTCCACGGCCGGGTCGAGCAGGTTCTGCAGGCGCGTCAGGGCCAGCGGGTCGCCGGATTCGCCGAGCAGGCGCACGGCGGAGAGGCGCACCTGCGGGTCGGCGTCGGCCAGTTGCAGGTTGGCCAGGGCCAGTTGCAGGGCGGCCTTCACCTTGTCGTCGGTCTCGGCTTCGCTGCGCTGGGCGAGCAGGTCGCGTTGCGCGGGCTTGGCCGTCTTCTGCAGCTGGCGCGCGGCTTCCAGGCGCAGCGTCGGGTCCTTCGTCACCAGTTGGTGGCTGGCTAGCGCGGTATTCAGCAGGCCGCGCAGGCGGTTGTTCAGGCGCAGCTTGTCGGGCTCGCCGGCGGGGGCGGCGTCGCCTTCGGCGGGGCGGTACTGCTTGTCGTCGCCGAGGAGGAAGGCGTGGTTCTGCGCGTCGACGGCGAAGCGGCCGGCCTGGATGGTCTCGAGCAGCGGCAGGCGCTCGGCCTCGGGGGCGGCGGCCCAGCTTTCGAGCAGGGAGGCGCGGCCGGCATTGTCGGCGGCGGCGAAGTCCTGCGCGGGGCCGGCGAGGGCGGGCAGGGCGAGCAGGGTGGCCAGCGCGAGGGCGCAGGTCTGGAGCAGGCGGTATAGGGCAGTCGGCATGGTGTGGTTCCTGAGAGGCTGGCGCTTGGGCCAGAGCACCCTCTCCCCAGCCCTCTCCCTGAAGGGAGAGGGGGCCGTACGGCACGCGACCGGGAGCATGGAGCTCACTGTCGCGCGTGAGGTTGGCGTGGCGTCCCCTCTCCTGGAGAGAGGGGCTCTGGCGAGCGCCGGCTCAGTTGCTCTTCACCGCGTAGTCCGGCTTCTTGTCGTTGCCCGGGATGAACGGGCTCCACGGCTGGGCGCGGATCGGCTCGGGGGTCTTCCAGACCACGTTGAACTGCCCGTCGTCCTGGATCTCGCCGATCATCACCGGCTTGTGCAGGTGGTGGTTGGTCTTGTCCATGGTCAGGGTGAAGCCCGAGGGCGCCTTGAAGGTCTGCCCGCCCATGGCCTCGCGGACCTTGTCGACGTTGGTGCTGCCGGCCTTCTCCACCGCCTGGGCCCACATGTGGATGCCGACGTAGGTGGCCTCCATCGGGTCGTTGGTCACGGCGGTGGCGTAGTTCGGCAGGTTCTTCGCCTTGGCGTAGGCCTTCCAGTCGGCGACGAACTTCTCGTTCTGCGGGTTCTTCACCGACTCGAAGTAGTTCCACGCGGCCAGGTTGCCCACCAGCGGCTTGGTGTCGATGCCGCGCAGCTCTTCCTCGCCCACCGAGAAGGCCACCACCGGCACTTCGGTGGCTTCCAGGCCCTGGTTGGCCAGCTCCTTGTAGAAGGGCACGTTGGAGTCGCCGTTGACGGTGGAGATCACCGCGGTCTTGCCGCCGGCGGAGAACTTCTTGATGTCGGCGACTATGGTCTGGTAGTCGCTGTGGCCGAAGGGCGTGTAGACCTCCTGGATGTCCTTGTCGGCCACGCCCTTGCTGTGCAGGAAGGCGCGCAGGATCTTGTTGGTGGTGCGCGGGTAGACGTAGTCGGTGCCGAGCAGGAAGAAGCGCTTGGCCGCGCCGCCGTCCTCGCTCATCAGGTATTCCACCGCCGGGATGGCCTGCTGGTTCGGCGCGGCGCCGGTGTAGAAGACGTTGGGCGACATTTCCTCGCCCTCGTACTGCACCGGGTAGAACAGCAGGCCGTTGAGTTCCTCGAACACCGGCAGCACGGATTTGCGCGACACGCTGGTCCAGCAGCCGAAGACCACCGCGACCTTGTCCTGGGTCAGCAACTGGCGCGCCTTCTCGGCGAACAGCGGCCAGTTCGACGCCGGGTCGACCACCACCGGCTCCAGCTTCTTGCCGTTCACCCCGCCCTTGGCGTTGATCTCGTCGATGGTCATCAGCGCCATGTCCTTGAGCGAGGTCTCGGAGATGGCCATGGTGCCGGACAGCGAATGCAGGACGCCGACCTTGATGGTCTCGGCGGCCTGGGAGCTGAAGGGGAACAGGCCGGTGAGCAGCAGCGCGCTCACCGCCAGGGTGCTTTTCAACAGGGGACGACGTTTCATCGCGGCAGCCTCCTTGGCTTCCTGGACCGGGGAGGGTGCCGCGCGGATTCTGGGCCGTCGCCTGTGCAGCCTCCCGAAGTGGGTAGGGGACCCCTGCGGGTCGGGAGGGCTATCGCAGCATCCGTGCCAAACAGAGCAAAGCCCTGTGGCAGAAGGCTTGCGCGGGGTTTTTTGCCGCTTCGGCCAGGGTTTTCGGGGCGCCATCTTGGTGCGCCGGCGGGCTTCGTGGACGAATCGCCCCCAAATGGGGCGCGCCGCGCTCAGCCGGCGGGGAGGAAGTAGCCGCGCACCCCGGTCATGATGATCTGCGCGGCCAGGGCGCAGACGAACAGGCCCATCAGCCGGCTGACGATCTGCAGGCCCTGCTCGCCGAGCATCCGCTCGATGCGGTCGGACAGGTAGAGGGTGGCGCCGAGGGTGAGGCAGGCGAGGAAGATCGCCAGCAGCGCCAGCAGCCTGTCCTCCCAGTGCTGGCCGACGCCCATCACCAGCAGCGCGCCGATGGTGCCGGGGCCGACGGTGATGGGGATGGTCAGCGGGACGATGGTGACGTCCTGCTGCACGTTGTCGCTCTGCACCGCCGAGCGGCCCTGGGCCATGCCCAGAGCGGAGATGAACAGCACGCTGCCGGCGCCGATGCGGAAGGCGTCGGCGGTGATGCCGAAGAGGGTGAAGATGTAGCGCCCGAACAGGTACAGCAGCACGCTGGCGACCAGCGCCGCCAGGGCCACGCGCCAGGCCATGCGCTTGCGGTCGCGCGGGGCGAAGCCGCGGCTCAGGCTGATGAAGCAGGAAAGCACGAAGAAGGGGCTGTAGAGCACCAGCATCTTCAGGTACACGCTGAACAGCACATGCATGGGGAATCTCGTCCGGCTGAGAGGCCTCTGTTTGGGGCTGAAGCATAGCGGGCGCGGCGGGGGCGGTCATTGCGCGGCGGCAATCGTCCGGGGCGGGTGGTGCCCGGAGCCGTAGGGCGAATAACCGTTCGCGGTTATCCGCCGATGGGCCGGGTACGGGAGGTCGATGGCGGATAACGCCGTAGGCGTTATGCGCCCTACGGGGTATTCCGGTGTCAGGACGGCAGCGCCGCGTCGCTCTGCTGGCGCAGGCGGCGTTCGCGTTCGGCTACCCAGTAGGCCACCAGCTCGCGCAGCTGCGACAGTTCCACCGGCTTGGCCATGTGCCCGTCCATGCCCACCAGGCGGGCGCGTTCCTTGTGTTCGCTGAGGATGTGCGCGGTGAGCGCCACCACCGGGGTGTGCGGGCGGTGTTCGCTGGCTTCCCAGGCGCGCAGGCGCTCGGTGGCGGAGAAGCCGTCGAGCACCGGCATCTCGCAGTCCATCAGCACCAGGTCGTACTGGGTGGCCTTCATCGCGGCCAGGGCTTCCTCGCCGTTGCTGGCGGTGTCCGGGTGCAGGTCGAGCTTGCCGAGCATGCCGCGGATGACCTTGGTGGAGATGCTGTTGTCCTCGGCCACCAGCACGCGGAAGTCGCTGGGCGGGCTCAGCGGCGCGGGTTCGCTGGCTGCCGGCAGGTAGTTGGTCACGCCGCTGGGGCCGCGCTGGGCCAGTTCGTCGGCGAGGGTGGCCTTGAGCGTGTAGCCGGCCACCGGCTTGGCCAGGATGCGCTTGATCCCGGCGTTGCGGGCGATGATCTTGCTCGGCGCGTTGCTGATGCCGGTGAGCATGATCAGCAGGATGTCGTGGTTGAGGTTGGGGTCTTCCTGGATCTTGGTCGCCAGCTGCATGCCGGTCATGCCGGGCATGTCCTGGTCCAGCAGGACCACGTCGAAGTACTCGCGCAGGTGCGCCTTGGTGCGCAGCAGGGCCAGGGCCTCCTTGCCGGACGCGACCGCGCTGACGTTCATGCCCCAGGCGCTGCACTGCTGCACCACCACCTTGCGGCAGGTCTGGTTGTCGTCCACCACCAGCAGGCGCGCGCCCTGCAGCGGGCTGTCGAGGTCGGCGGTGGGGTGTTCGAGCATCTGCTGGTCCAGCGGCAGGCTCAGCCACAGGGTGTTGCCGCTGTCGCCGCCGCTGTCCAGGCCGCTCTCGATGCCCAACTGGCCGGACATCAGCTGGATCAGCTGGCGCGCGATCACCAGGCCCAGGCGGCTGCTCAGGCGGGTGGCGGAGAGGAAGTCGCGGCTGTGCAGCTCGGCGGTGAGCAGCGCCTGGCGGTCGTTCGGGTCCAGCGGGCGGCCGCTGTCCTGCACGGCGATGCGCAGGCGCGTCTTGCCCGGCGGGCCGTCGAGGGCCACCACCAGGAGGATCTCGCCTTCCTCGGTCTGCTTGAAGGCGTTGTCCAGCAGGCTCAGCAGCACCTGGCGCAGGCGCGTGGGGTCGCCGCTGATGACCCGCGGCACCTGCGGCTGGGTGAAGCTGATCAGTTCGATCTTCTGCTGCTCGGCGCGCACCCGGAAGATCGCCAGGCAGTCCTCGATCAGCGCGCCGAGGTCGAACTGCACCTCGTCCAGCTCGATCTGCCCGGACTCCAGCTTGGAGATGTCGAGGATCTCGTTGATCAGCGCCAGCAGCTCGTTGCCGGCGCTGTGGATGGTCTGCACGTAGTCGCGCTGCTTGGCCGACAGCGGGGTGCCGAGCAGCAGCTCGGTCATGCCCAGCACGCCGTTCATGGGGGTGCGGATCTCGTGGCTGATCTTGGCCAGGAACTCGCCCTTGGCCTTGAGTTCGGCGCTGCTGGCGGCGCGCTTGCGGCTGGCGTCGAAGCTTTCCTGCTGCAACTGGCGCTGGCGCTCGGCCAGGGCCAGGCTGAGCAGGAAGCCCACCGCCGCGGTCAGCCCGAGCAGGCCGCTGCCCAGCCAGTCGCTGTGCGTCGGCACGTAGCCGAGCAGCGCCGGCAGGCTCAGCAGCCAGGCGCTGACGAACACGCCCATGGCGATGACGAACAGGCGGGCCGGGCGGTAGCCGTGGCGCATGTAGTAGGCGGCGACGAGGAACATGCCCAGGCTGGTGATCGCCACCAGGCCGTAGAGCAGGTCGCTGGTGGGAATCTCCAAGGCCAGGTGCAGCAGCGCGCCGAAGCCCAGCAGGCCGAGGCTGCCCAGCGCCAGCAGGCGGCCCAGCGGCCGACGCGGCGGCTGGCCGTGGAAGAAGCTGGCGGTGTAGCCCAGGGCGCAGGACAGCACCAGCAGCAGGGCCAGCTGGGCGGTCAGCGGCTGCCAGGTCTGGTGCGTGCCGTACCAGGGGCTGAGCAGGCCGAACAGCGTCAGGCAGGCCAGCAGCAGCCCGGCGTGCACGCCGGCCAGCCACAGGCCGCTGCGCACGCGGTTGTAGGCGAAGCGCACCAGGTTGTAGAGCAGCAGCATGCCCAGGCAGCCGAGCAGGATGCCGAACTGCAGAGGGCGCTGCTGGCCGGCGGGGTATTCGGCGCTTTCCAGGCTGATGGTGGGGCGCAGGCTCTGGCTGGAGCTCAGGCGCAGGTAGAGGTCGAGGACTTCCGGGCTGCTGCGCAGCGGCAGCAGGATGTCGCTGTTGAGCAGCGGGCGCTGGCCGGGGTAGAGGTTGCCGGCCTGGCGCTCTTCCAGCAGCTGCGAGCCGTGCAGCAGGTAGAGCTGCAGGCTGTCCAGGCTCGGCGAGAACAGGCGCAGCTGGCGCGGCGCGTCGCTGGCCGGCAGGCGGTAGTGCAGCCAGATGGCGCCGGGGCCGGCGGGGGCGTGCAGGTCTTCGATGTCGAGGGGGCTGAACAGCGGGCGCAGGCGTGCGGAGAGGACGTCCTGCAACTGCAGGCGGCCTTCGCCGTCGTGCAGCTGCGACCAGCCGCCGGCATCCTGCGCCTGGGCGAGGCCGGGGCCTGCGAGCAGGGCGGTCAGCAGCAGGCAGACTAGGAGTCCTGTGGCGTTCCAGAGCCGGCGCACGGCGAATTCCCTTCGGTGGAGAGTGGCCGGATTATAGCCAAGTGCCGACGGGCCCGGAATCCACCCGGGCCCGCGCATGGCCGCCTGCCGACCGCAGGTCGGAAAAGCGGGCGCAAAGGCAGCTCAGGCCCCGCGCCCGCCGGCCGCTCAGCCTTCGCCGCGTTCGCGGGCAATGGCGCGGTAGCCGATGTCCTTGCGGTAGAAGCAGCCGTTCCAGCGGATCTGCTCCGCCAGGCGGTAGGCCTGCTGCTGCGCCGAGGACACGCTCGGGCCGATGGCGGTGGCGCAGAGCACGCGGCCGCCGGCGGTGACCACCTGGCCGTCCTTCAGCGCGGTGCCGGCGTGGAACACCTTGCCGTCGAGCCTGGCGGCTTCGGCCAGGCCCTCGATGACGTCACCCTTGGCGTAGTCGCCCGGGTAGCCGCCGGCGGCCAGCACCACGCCCACGGTGGGGCGCGGGTCCCAGGTGGCTTCGACCTTGTCCAGCGCCCTGGCCAGGGCGGCCTCGACCAGCAGGACCAGGGAGCTTTCCAGGCGCACCATGATCGGCTGCGTCTCGGGGTCGCCGAAGCGGCAGTTGAACTCGATGACCTTGGGCGCGCCGCTCTTGTCGATCATCAGGCCGGCGTAGAGGAAGCCGGTGTAGACGTTGCCTTCCTCGGCCATGCCGCGCACGGTCGGGTAGATCACTTCGTCCATCACCCGCTGGTGCACCTCGGGGGTGACCACCGGGGCCGGGGAGTAGGCGCCCATGCCGCCGGTGTTGGGGCCGCTGTCGCCGTCGCCGACGCGCTTGTGGTCCTGGCTGGTGGCCATGGGCAGCACGTTGTGGCCGTCGACCATGACGATGAAGCTGGCTTCCTCGCCGTCGAGGAACTCCTCGATCACCACGCGCGAACCGGCGTCGCCGAAGGCGTTGCCGGCGAGCATGTCGCGCACGGCTTCCTCGGCCTCGGCCAGGGTCATGGCGACGATCACGCCCTTGCCCGCGGCCAGGCCGTCGGCCTTGATGACGATGGGCGCACCCTGCTCGCGCAGGTAGGCCAGGGCCGGCTCGACTTCGGTGAAGTTGCGGTAGGCGGCGGTGGGGATCCTGTGGCGGGCCAGGAAGTCCTTGGTGAAGGCCTTGGAGCCTTCCAGCTGCGCCGCGCCGGCGGTCGGGCCGAAGATGTCCAGGCCGCGGGAGCGGAACAGGTCGACCACCCCTTTGACCAGCGGCGCCTCGGGGCCGACGATGGTCAGCTGCACGTTCTTCGCGGCGAAGTCGGCCAGTTGCTCCAGGGCCAGCACGTCGATGGCGACGTTCTCGCACTTGGGCTCGGTGGCGGTACCGGCATTGCCCGGCGCGACGAAGACCTTCTCCACCCGCGGGTCCTGGGCGACCTTCCAGGCCAGGGCGTGTTCACGGCCGCCGCTGCCGATGATCAAAACATTCATCAATCTCTCCTTCGGAGAGAGCTGCAAGCTACAAGCTACAAGCCGCAAGCAGAGCGGGGCGCCCTGGCTTGCGGCTTGCGGCTTGCGGCTTGTAGCTCGCTTCAGTGTCTGAAATGGCGCATGCCGGTGAACACCATGGCGATGCCCGCTTCATCAGCGGCGGCGATCACCTCGTTGTCACGCATCGAGCCGCCCGGCTGGATCACCGCGGTGATGCCGGCCTTGGCCGCGTTGTCGATGCCGTCGCGGAACGGGAAGAAGGCGTCCGAGGCCATGACCGCGCCTTTGACTTCCAGGCCGGCGTGCTCGGCCTTGATCGCGGCGATGCGCGCGGAGTTGACGCGGCTCATCTGGCCGGCGCCGACGCCCACGGTCTGGCGGTGCTTGGCGTAGACGATGGCGTTGGACTTGACGAACTTGGCCACTTTCCAGGCGAAGATCAGGTCGTGGATTTCCTGCTCGGTCGGCGCGCGCTGGGTGACGATCTTCAGGTCCGCCTCGGTGATCATGCCGATGTCGCGGCTCTGCACCAGCAGGCCGCCGTTGACGCGCTTGAAGTCCCAGCCCGGGGCGCGCTCGGCCGGCCACTCGCCGCATTCCAGCAGGCGCACGTTGGCCTTGGCGGCGACCACCGCGCGGGCGGCGGCGGAGACTTTCGGGGCGATGATGACTTCGACGAACTGGCGCTCGACGATGGCCTGGGCGGTGTCGCCGTCCAGCTCGCGGTTGAAGGCGATGATGCCGCCGAAGGCCGACTCGGTGTCGGTGGCGTAGGCCAGGTCGTAGGCCTTGCGGATGCCGCCCTCGTCCTCGGGGACCACGGCCACGCCGCACGGGTTGGCGTGCTTGACGATGACGCAGGCCGGCTTGACGAAGCTCTTCACGCATTCCAGCGCGGCGTCGGTGTCGGCCACGTTGTTAAACGACAGTTCCTTGCCCTGCAGCTGCACGGCGGTGGAAACGCTGGCCTCGCCCTTCTTCGCCTCGACGTAGAAGGCCGCGCTCTGGTGCGGGTTCTCGCCGTAGCGCATCTCCTGGGCCTTGATGAACTGGCTGTTGAAGGTGCGCGGGAAGGCGCCGCGGCCTTCGGTGGTGAGGGTGTCGCGGGCCTGGTCGATGGTGCCCAGGTAGTTGGCGATCATGCCGTCGTAGGCGGCGGTGTGCTCGAAGGCCTTCAGGGCCAGGTCGAAGCGCTGGGCGTAGGTCAGGCCGCCGGCTTTCAGGGCCTCGACCACGCCGGCGTAGTCACCGGCGTTGACCACGATGGCGACGTCCTTGTGGTTCTTCGCCGCGCTGCGGACCATGGTCGGGCCGCCGATGTCGATGTTCTCGATGGCGGTCGGCAGGTCGCAGTCGGGCCTGGCCACGGTGGCCTCGAAGGGGTACAGGTTGACCGCCACCAGGTCGATCGGCTTGATGCCGTGCTCGGCCATCACCGCGCCGTCGATGTCGCGACGGCCGAGGATGCCGCCGTGCACCTTCGGGTGCAGGGTCTTGACGCGGCCGTCCATCATTTCCGGGAAGCCGGTGTAGTCGGCCACTTCCACGGCGGCGATGGCGTTGTCCTTGAGCAGCTTGTAGGTGCCGCCGGTGGAGAGGATCTCCACGCCGAGGGCGACCAGCTCGCGGGCGAAATCGACGACGCCGGTCTTGTCGGAGACGCTGATCAGCGCGCGGCGGATGGGCAGGCGGGTGGTTTGGTCGGTCATTACAGGTTCCTAGGGCTGCAGGCTGCAAGCTGCAGGCTTCAGGTCCGGGCGGCTTGCCTGCCGCCGGCGGCCTGTAGCCTGCCGCCGCTTAAAGGAGGTCGTACTGCTTGAGTTTCTTGCGCAGGGTGCCGCGGTTCAGGCCGAGCAGCTCGGAGGCCTTGGTCTGGTTACCCTTCACGTGGTCCATCACGGTTTCCAGCAGCGGTGCTTCCACTTCGCAGAGCACCATGTTGTACACGTCCGTGACCGGCTGCCCATCGAGGTGGGCGAAATAGTTGCGCAGTGCCTTCTCGACGCTGTCGCGCAGGGTATGGCCTTCCTGCGTCGGCGTGTTCAGGTGCTGTTTGAGGTTCGCGTTGTCGCTCACGGGTGTCATTCCACTCACTAAAGTCTCGGTCATCGTTGTCATGCGGCCACCCCTTTTCCGTTGTCGTGGCGCTCGGCGAAGAACTGCCTGACGCTGGCGCTCTGTGCATCCGTGTTCTGCAAACGATTGAACTGGGCGCGGAACTCCGCCGCCCCCGGTAACGTCGCCAGGTACCAGCCCACGTGCTTGCGGGCGATGCGGACACCCAGCTCTTCCCCATAGAAGGCATGCAAGGCGGCGAGGTGCTCCAGCAGGATGCTTTCGACCTCGGCCAGGGACGGCGCCGGCAAGGTCTCGCCGGTGCTCAGGTAGTGCTCGATCTCACGGAATATCCACGGCCGGCCCTGGGCGGCGCGGCCGATCAGCAAGGCGTCGGCGCCGGTGTGCCGGAGCACCTGGCGGGCCTTCTGCGGCGAGGTGATGTCGCCGTTGGCGAACACCGGGATGGACACCGCCTGCTTGATCGCGGCGATGGTTTCGTACTCGGCCTCGCCGGTGTACAGGTCGGCGCGGGTGCGGCCGTGCACCGCCAGGGCCTGGATGCCCGACTGCTCGGCGATGCGCGCGACGTTCAGGCCGTTGCGGTTGTCGCGGTCCCAGCCGGTGCGGATCTTCAGCGTCACCGGCACCTCGACGGCGGCCACCACGGCCTCGAGGATCTCGGCCACCAGCTTCTCGTCGCGCAGCAGCGCGGAGCCGGCGGCCTTGTTGCAGACCTTCTTGGCCGGGCAGCCCATGTTGATGTCGATGATCTGCGCGCCCAGCTCGACGTTGGCGCGGGCGGCCTCGGCGAGCATCTGCGGGTCGCCGCCGGCTATCTGCACCGAACGCGGCTGATCCTCGCCGTCGTGCACCAGGCGCAGGCGCGACTTGCGGCTGTTCCACAGGCGCACGTCGCTGGTGACCATCTCCGAGACCGCCATGCCGGCGCCGAGGCGGCGGCACAGCTGGCGGAACGGGCGATCGGTGACGCCGGCCATGGGAGCCAGGATCAGTCTGTTGGGCAGTGTGTAAGAGCCGATGCGAACCACCGACATCGCTTCCCTGTTATGGGGCGTAATCGCTGAACGCTCCCGCGGGTCGAGGACTCGGGGAGGGTCGGCGAGAGGCCACCGGTGCTTGCAAAAAAGGGAGGGCATGATACCCGCTCTCGATGACCGGATAAAGGCGATTTTGGATAAATTCTGAACAGCCGCCGGCTTATTGCCTGGGGTTGGAAGACGAGCGGAACTGGCGTCGCGCGGGGTTCTGCGCTACGCGGGGGTCACTCCGGGGAATGGAAGCTGAGGCTGTAGTTGACCGCCTTGGGGCCCGGGTCGAGGATGTCCAGCGACACGTGGATGGGCGTCTGCGGCGGCATCTCGCTCTGCCCGGCCAGCTCGCCGCCCAGGTACTCGCTGGGCTTGAAGCTGCGGCTGGCGATCAGCTGGCCGCCCAGGTCGGCGAAGCGCAGCTCCAGCAGCGGGAAGGGCTGCGAGAAGCTGGCGCGGTTGTAGATGATCGCGTCCACCACCAGGGCGCCGCTGAAGTCCGGGTGGCTGCGCACCACCAGGTTGCTGCTGCGGATCTGCTCGACGTCGACCTTCGAGGGCAGGGTGCAGCCCAGTTGCGGGCAGAGTTCGGCGAACCAGGGGCGGTAGGCGTCCTCGCGGGCCAGTTCGTCGAAGTGGTAGGCCACGTACTGCCCGCCCAGGCCGGCCAGGGCCAGGAGGATCAGCAGCAGCCAGAGCAGGCGGCGGCCCCAGCGGCCCTTGGGCTTCTGCCAGTCCAGTTGCAGGGGTTCGTCGCTGAGGTCGTGCAGGGCGGCCTCGCCCAGGCCCGGGTCGGGACGGCGCAGCTCCCTGTCGTCCTCTTCCTCGTCCAGCGGCGCGCCCAGGCGGGGCGTCTCGCGCTGCGCCAGCGGGGGCTCGGCCTCGGGCGCTTGGTCCTGCCCGGCGGCTTCTGCCTCCAGTTCTTCCAGCGGCTCTTCGTCGCGGCGGGCGCTGAAGCTCGGCAGGTCGTCGTCTTCCTCTTCGGCCGCGGCGGCCACGGCTGGCTCGTCGGCCGGCGCCGGCTGCGCCTGGGGCGGCGCGACGGGCGGTTGTTCGGGTTCTGCCTCGATGCGGCCCAGGCTCGGTTCCTGGCGGCCGCCTTCGCCGGCCTGGCGTTCCTCGTCCCGCAGCAGGGCCTCGGCCCAGCGTTCGTCATGCGGGTCGCGCACCACCGGGCGGTTGCCCAGCAGGGCCTCGGCCGGCTTGGGCGCGGACTGCAGCTCGCGGAATTCCTGGGACAGCTCGAATTCGTCGAGCTTGGCCAGCTCTTCGTCGAGATTGAGGCTGTCCAGGTCGAGATCGTCGTGGATCCACAGGGTATCGTCGGCGGGCTTGGCCGCGGCGGGGGCTTCTTCCGCCGGCCTGGCCGCTGCCGGGGCGGGCGGCGCTGCCTGGATGGGGGTGGGCGCAGGGGTTGCGGCCGGGGCCGCCGTGCTGTCGGCGGACGGCCGCGCGCTGTGCGGCGCCAGCGGCCAGCCGAGGGTGGCGACGCCGGGCGCCGGGACGGGGCGCGGGGGCTCGCTCGGCACGGTGGGTGCGACAGGTGCGGCGGGGGCTGCGACCGGTGCCGCAGGCGGCGCCGGCGGCTGCGGCCGGGCGGGCTCGCCCGCGGGCTGCGCGGTGCCGCCCAGCATGTGTTGCGGGGCGTTGAACACCTTGAGGCAGGCGCCGCAGCGCACAGCGCCATTGGCCGCACCCAGCTGCGCCTGGTTGACGCGGAAACTGGTGAGGCAATGCGGGCACTGTGTGATGAAACTGTCGCTCATGCGGCGGTCCGGCGATAAACGGTCGCTTAGTCTAACTCAAGCCTCGGCGTGCGGGCAGTTGGCCGCCACCGCGGTTCAGCGGCGGCGGCCGCTGATGCGTACCCAGCCCTCGCGCTCGGCGGTGGGCTCCAGCTCGAAGGCGTCGGCGTAGGCGGCGCGGACTTCCTCGGCCTGTTCGGCGAGGATGCCCGACAGGGCCAGGCGGCCGCCCGGCTTGACCAGGGAAGTCAGCTGGCCTGCCAGTGAGACCAGGGGACCGGCGAGAATGTTCGCCACCACCACGTCGGCCTGCCCGGCGGGCAGGTCGGCCGGCAGGTAGACGGGGAACAGCGCCGGGTCGATGCCGTTGCGCGTGGCGTTGTCGCGCGAGGCCTCCAGGGCCTGCGGGTCGATGTCGGTGCCCAGCGCCTGCCTGGCGCCCAGCAGCAGCGCGGCGATGGCGAGGATGCCCGAGCCGCAGCCGAAGTCCAGCACGGTGTCGCCGGCCAGCTCCTGGCCGTCCAGCCATTCCAGGCACAGCGCGGTGGTCGGGTGGGTGCCGGTGCCGAAGGCCAGGCCCGGGTCGAGCAGCAGGTTCACCGCGTCCGGCTCCGGGGCCTCGTGCCAGCTGGGCACGATCCACAGGCGGCGGCCGAAGCGCATCGGCTTGAAGTTGTCCATCCAGCTGCGTTCCCAGTCCTGGTCCTCGACCACTTCGACCTGGTGCCGGGGCAGCTCGCCGCCGGTCAGCAGTTGCAGGTGCGCCAGCAGCGCGGCCTCGTCGGTGCCGTCCTCGAACAGGGCGAGCAGGTGGGTGTGGGTCCACAGCGGGGTGGTGCCCAGGTCCGGCTCGAAGATCGGCTGGTCCTCGGCGTCCATGAAGGTCACCGAGACGGCGCCGACTTCCAGCAGCGCGTCCTCGTAGGTGGGCGCCTGCTCCGGGGTGATGGCGAGGCGGACTTGAACCCAGGGCATAGGTTTTCCTTCGGAAAAGGCTTCAAGCTACAAGCTTCAAGCAGCAAGAAAAAACAAGGGAGCGGCCAGGCCGCTCCCTCGGGTTCGCACATGATAGCGCTTGCAGCTTGCAGCTTGCAGCTTGCAGCTTGCAGCTTGCTTAGTGCTTATCCATACCCAGCTTCTTCTCCAGGTAATGGATGTTCACGCCGCCCTTGCAGAATTCCTTGTCGCGGACCAGGTCCTTGTGCAGGTCGATGTTGGTCTTGATGCCGTCGACGATCAGCTCGTCCAGGGCATTGCGCATGCGCGCCATGGCCTCGTCGCGGTCCTTGCCGTAGGTGATCAGCTTGCCGACCAGCGAATCGTAGTTCGGCGGTACGGTGTAGCCGCTGTACAGGTGCGAATCGACGCGCACGCCGTTGCCGCCGGGGGCGTGGAAGTGCTTCACCTTGCCGGGGCTGGGCATGAAGTTGCGCGGGTCCTCGGCGTTGATCCGGCATTCCAGGGCGTGGCCACGGATCACCACGTCCTCCTGGCGTACCGAAAGCTTCTGGCCGGAGGCGATGCGCAGCATCTCCTTGACGATGTCGATGCCGGTGACCATCTCCGACACCGGGTGCTCCACCTGCACGCGGGTGTTCATCTCGATGAAGTAGAAGCGGCCGTTCTCGTAGAGGAACTCGAAGGTGCCGGCGCCGCGGTAGCCGATCTCGATGCAGGCTTGCACGCAGCGGGCCAGGACTTCCTCGCGGGCCTTCTCGTCGATGCCCGGGGCGGGGGCTTCTTCCAGCACCTTCTGGTGGCGGCGCTGCAAGGAGCAGTCGCGGTCGCCCAGGTGGATGGCGTTGCCCTGGCCGTCGGAGAGCACCTGGACTTCCACGTGGCGCGGGTTGGTCAGGAACTTCTCCAGGTAGACCATGGAGTTGCCGAAGGCGGCGCCGGCCTCGGTGCGGGTCAGCTTGGCCGACTTGATCAGCTCTTCCTCGTGGTGCACCACGCGCATGCCGCGCCCGCCACCGCCACCGGCGGCCTTGATGATCACCGGGTAGCCCACTTCGCGGGCGATGGCCAGGGCGGTTTCCTCGTCCTCCGGCAGCGGGCCGTCGGAGCCGGGCACGGTGGGTACGCCGGCCTTCTTCATGGCGTCCTTGGCCGAGACCTTGTCGCCCATCAGGCGGATCACCTCGGCGCTGGGGCCGATGAAGGTGAAGCCGGAGCGTTCGACCTGCTCGGCGAAGTCGGCGTTCTCGGCGAGGAAGCCGTAGCCCGGGTGGATGCCGTTGGCACCGGTGACTTCGGCGGCGGCGATGATCGCCGGGATGTGCAGGTAGGACTGGCCGGCCGGGGCCGGGCCGATGCACACGGCCTCGTCGGCCAGCGACAGGTGCATCAGCTCGCGGTCGGCGGTGGAGTGCACCGCCACCGTCCTGATGCCCAGCTCCTTGCAGGCGCGCAGGATGCGCAGGGCGATTTCGCCGCGGTTGGCGATCAGTACTTTTTCCAACATCGCAGGTTCCCCGCGGCTTAGACGATGGTGAACAGCGGCTGGTCGAACTCGACCGGCTGGCCGTTCTCGACCAGGATCTGGCCGATGGTGCCGCTGGCTTCCGCCTCGATGTGGTTCATCATCTTCATGGCTTCGACGATGCAGAGGATGTCGCCTTTCTTCACGGCCTGGCCGACTTCGACGAAGGAGGCGGCGGTGGGCGACGGCGAGCGGTAGAAGGTGCCGACCATCGGCGAGCGGACCACGTGGCCGTTCAGCTGGGCGGCGGCCGGCGCGGCTTCGGCGGCCGGGGCGGCGGCAGCGGCGACCGGTGCGGGCGCTGCGGCCGGGGCCGGGGCGTAGGCCGGGGCGGCGGCATAGATCGGCTGGGCGGCGGTCTTGCTGTGGCGGCTGATGCGTACCGATTCTTCGCCTTCGCGGATTTCCAGCTCGTCGATGCCGGATTCTTCGAGCAGTTCGATCAGTTTCTTGACTTTACGGATGTCCATTGGCGTTCGCACTCCCAGGTGATGGTCACGGGCGTTCAAGTTGTTCGAGGGCGGACTCCAGGGCCAGGCGATAGCCTGTGGCGCCCAGGCCGCAGATCACCCCTACCGCCACGTCGGAGAAGTAGGAGTGATGCCGGAAAGGTTCACGTTTGTGCACGTTGGACAGGTGCACTTCGATGAATGGGATGCTCACCGCGAGCAACGCGTCACGTAGAGCGACACTCGTATGCGTGAAAGCCGCCGGATTGATGAGGATGAAGTCCACGCCTTCGCCGCGGGCGGCATGGATGCGCTCGATCAGTTCGTACTCGGCGTTGCTCTGCAGGTACATCAGGTGATGGCCGGCCTCGCGGGCGCGGCGCTCCAGGTCCTGGTTGATCTGCTCGAGGGTGACCGAGCCGTAGACGCCGGGTTCGCGGGTGCCGAGCAGGTTCAGGTTGGGCCCGTGCAGGACCAGTAGGGTGGCCATCGGCTTGTTGTTCTCTCGTCGCGCGGATTGGAAATTGGCCGGGACTATGCCGGAAACCGGTCGTGACTGTCCAGTCATGCCGGTTTTGCAGTAGATGTCGGCATGTTGCCTGATGATTGCTGCAGAAATGTGAGGCGCGCTCTAGCGCGCGCCCGCCTGCCGCAGGTGGGCGGCCAGGGTAGCCGCGTTGGTCTCGCCGACGATGCGCAGGTCGCTGTGTTCCTGGCCGTTCGCGGCGAACAGCAGCAGCGCCGGCGGGCCGAACAGGTTGTAGCGGTCGAGCAGGGCGCGCTGCTCGGCGGTGCTCTCGGTCATGTCGAAGCGCAGCAGCCGGTAGCCGGCCAGTTGCGCCTGGACGTCGGCGTCCGGCAGCACCTGGCGCTCGATGATCTTGCAGCTGATGCACCAGTCGGCGTACCAGTCCAGCAGCACCGGGCGGCCGCTGGCGCTGGCCTCGGCCAGGGCGGCGTCGAGCTGCGCCGGGGTGGTCAGGTTCTGCCACTGGCCGGGCGTCGAGCTGGGCGGCCCGGCGTGGCTGGAGGGTTCGGAGCGGCCCAGCGGGTGCAGCGGGTCGGATTCGCCGCGCAGGGCGCCGGCCCAGGCGGCCAGGGCGTAGACCAGGAACATCAGGCCCAGCAGCTGGGCGCCGCGTTGCAGCGGCGTCTTGCGCACCAGCTCCAGGGTGCCCAGGGCGATGGCCACGCCGCCGGCCAGGGCGCCCCACAGGGCCAGGCTCACCGGGCCGGAGAGCACCCGTTCCAGCAGCCAGATGGCCACCGCCAGCAGCAGCACGCCGAAGAAGTTGCGCACGCCGGTCATCCAGGCCCCGGATTTCGGCAGCACCGCGCCGCCGCCGGCGCCGAAGATCACCAGCGGGGTGCCCATGCCCAGGCCCAGGGCGAACAGCAGCAGGCCGCCGCCCAGGGCGTCGCCGGTGCTGCCGATGTACAGCAGCAGGCCGGCCAGGGGCGCCGAGACGCAGGGCGAGACCAGCAGGCTGGAAAGCACGCCCAGGGTGGCCGCGCCGGCGATGGAACCGCCGCGGGTGTCGGCCGCCATGCGGTCCAGGCGCTCGCGCAGGAAGCCCGGCAGGCGCAGTTCGAAGATGCCGAACATGGCGATGGCGAAGGCCACGAAGAAGGCCGCGAAGGGCACCAGCACCCAGGGCGATTGCAGCATCGCCTGCAGGTTGAGCTTGGCGCCGAACAGCCCCATGAGCGCGCCGAGCACGGCGTAGCACACCGCCATCGGCAGCACGTAGGCCAGCGACAGGGTGAAGCCGCGCATGCCGCCCGGGCGCCCGCGCAGCACCACCCCGGAGAGGATCGGCAGCATCGGCAGCACGCAGGGGGTGAAGGTCAGCGTCAGGCCGGCGAGGAAGGCGATCAGCAGGCCGCGGTCGAGCTTCTTGATCTTGCCGCTGCCTTCGCCCTTGAGCAGCGCCAGCAGGTCGTCGACCACCGCCGGCTCGCCGGAATCCACGGCGGCCCCGGCCGCGGCGGCGGGCTTGGCGCCGAGGCTGGCCTCGCCGCTGGCGGAGACCTGCACCTGGACGGTCTCCGGGGCGTAGCACAGGCCCTTGTCGGCGCAGCCCTGGTAGGTGACGGTGAGGCGGTAGGGCAGCTTCCGCGGGTTGTCCACCGGCACCTTGATGTCGGTGATGGCGTAGTAGACCTGGGAGTCGCCGAAGTAGTCGTCGTGGTGGGCCTTGCCCGGCGGCAGCTGCACCTCGCCGAGGCCGACCTCGGCCGGCTCGACCTGGAACTTCATGCGGTGGCGGTAGAGGTAGTAGCCCTCGGCGTTGACGAAGCGCAGCAGCACCTGCTGGGCGTCGCTGTCCTCGATGCTCAGGCGGAAGGCCTCGGCCACCGGGAGGAACTTGCCCTCGGCCGGCGCCGCGGTACTGAAACCGGGGGCGGCGGGGGCCGGTTTGTCGAACAGGCCGGCCGTGGCGGGCAGGGCGACCAGGAACAGGAGCAGGGTCAGCAGGCGGCGCATGGAACTCTCGCGGGCTTTCTGGGTGGCGGCATGATAGCCGAATGCGCCCGGCCCCTGGCCACCCCGGCGGGGCCGGCTGTGACAAGACGTGAGCGACCGCACTGCGACCGGCGCGCGCCGCCGGGGTTCCCGGGCCTGCGGCAATCGGGCGCGCAAGTGCTTGCCGGCTGCGTCGAAATGCTCTTCGTAGGAGCGAGCTTGCTCGCTCCTACTAAAAGCCGTGCGTGTGGGCCAGTGGGGGGCGGAGTCGCGATGGGTATCGCTTCGCTCAACCCATCCCACGGGGCGTCGTGGTTGAGTCTGGCGCGCTCTTCAAGGGCGCTTCGTGCCCATCACCGAGCGGGGCATGGCTAAGGTCAAGCGGCGGATAACCGCGAACGGTTATGCGCCCTACGCCGAGCCCACCCCCAGCGTAGGGCGGATAACGCCTACGGCGTTATCCGCCGATCCGCGGGATCAGGCGAACACCTCGACGCGGTTGCGTCCGCCGTGCTTGGCGCGGTACAGCGCCTCGTCGGCGCGCCGGGCCAGGACGGTGACGTCCTCGTCCTGGCCCAGCTGGGCGATGCCGCAGCTGAAGGTGCAGGCCAGGTCGGCGGGCTTGGCCGGGTAGCGGATTTCGGCGAAGCGCTGGCGGATTTCCTCCAGCACCTTGTGCGCCGCCGTGCTGTCGGTGTCCGGCAGCACCACGGCGAATTCCTCGCCGCCGTAGCGGCCGATGTGGTCGGTCTTGCGCAGGCGCTGCTTGAGGAACAGCGCCAGGCTCTTGATCACCCGGTCGCCCATGGGGTGGCCGTAGCTGTCGTTGACCTTCTTGAAGTGGTCGATGTCGAGCATGGCGAAGGTCAGCGGGCGGCCCTCGCGGCGCGCGCGGTAGCTGGCGTCTTCCAGCAGCTGCAGGGTATGGGTGTGGTTGTACAGCCCGGTGAGGCTGTCGCGCACCATGCGCGCCTTGAGGCTGCGCGCCCGCGCCGCGCGGTTGCGCACGGTGGCGATCAGGTGGCGCGGCTTGATCGGCTTGGTGAGGAAGTCGTCGCCGCCCTCGCTCATGGCGTCCAGCTGCTTGTCCAGGTCGTCCTCGGCCGACAGGTAGATGATCGGCACGCTGACGTGGCGCTCGTGCTGGCGGATCACCTTGGCCAGCTCGGTGCCCAGGCATTCGGGCATGTACATGTCGAGGATGATCAGGTCGGGCTGGAACTCGGCCAGCTCGGCCATCACCGACAGCGGCGCGGTGAGCGCGCGGGTGACGACGCCGGCGCCGTTGAGGACCATCTCGGTGTGCGCCGCCTGGGCCCGCGAGTCGTCGACGATGAGCACGCGGAAGGGGTCGTAGTGGGCGACGCGGGTGAGCAGCTCGATCTTCTCCAGCACCCCGGAGGCGTCCAGGGTGCCGCTGAAGAACTCCTGGCCGCCGGCGCGGGCCGCGGCCAGGCGCGTCGGGGTGTCGGTTTCCTCGTGGCTGAAGAACAGCACCGGCAGCTTGTGCGCCAGGCCCGCCTGCACCTCCTCGGCCAGGGCCAGGCCGTGGCCCGCGCCGGCGAAGTCGACCTCCATCAGCAGCGCCGCCGGATGGCGCTCGGCCATGGCCGCGCGGAAGGCCGCGGCGTTCTCGCACAGCTGCGCGTGGACGCCGAAGAACTCCAGCTGCTGGGCCAGGCGCTCGGCGCGCTCGGCGTCCTGCAGGGCCAGGTAGACCGGCTTGCGCAGCGGCGGTAGCTGGGTGTGCTCGAGCTGGTCGCCATGCCGCAGGCCGGTGCGCGACAGGCGCAGCATCAGCTGGGCGAACTCGTTGATCAGCTCGCTGGACAGGCGCCCGCGGTTTTCCGCCACGGCGTCCAGCCCGGCGCCGATGGCGGCGGCCAGCTGGGCGTGCTCGGCCTGCTCGAAGCGTTCGGCGTAGCGCTGCAGGCGCAGGGCGGCCTCGCGCAGGTCGAGCATGCCGCTGGCGGTCCATTCCGAGCGGCTCAGCTGCTGCCAGATCTCCAGCACGTGCCGGGCCTGGTGGATCACCCGCTGGGCGAAATGGTGTTTCAAGCGATCACGGGTCGGATCGTCGTGCTCGGTCATGGCGCGCTTCTTGTGGGGGCTGACGCGGTGGCGAGAGTCGCCGGAGCGGTGATGGCATCATGCTACCATTTGCCGCTGGCAATTCCAGTGATGCCAGTCAAGGATCGCCACGCGTGCCATGCAGAGGGTAGGCTGCCCTTAGGGCGCCGACTGCGGCATGCTAGTGCGCCTGGATCGCGGCATCGTCCGGCACCTGTGGCGAGGCTGGCGGTCCAACCTCTTTCCGTTAGTCGAACCAAGGACTTTGCCATGTGGAACTGGAAGAATCGCGGCGGCTCGGTGCGCGAGCGCGTCGACGACAGGGTTGACGATGTGCGCGCCTACTTCGGCGGGCCCTGGCTGGCGCGCGTGGTGGGCGGGCTGCTGGGCGCCTACCTGGTGGTCGCCGGCCTGGTCGGCTGGTACTGGAGCCGCGAGCCGGACCTGTTCCCCGTGCAGCAACACGCCCAGCAGGCCGCCGAGCGCGCCGGGCGGCAGATGGTGGTGGGCTACACCACCGTGGAAACCCTCAAGGAAGTGGTCGGCACCGTGCTGAACAAGCCGGGCGGCTACCTGTCCAACGACATCTTCCCGCCGGGCCTGTGGCTGGACAACATGCCCAGCTGGGAATACGGCGTGCTGGTGCAGACCCGCGACCTGTCCCGCGCCCTGCGCAAGGACTTCGCCCGCTCGCAGTCGCAGTCCACCGAGGACGCCGACCTGGCCCGCGCCGAGCCGCGCTTCAACTTCGACAATAAAAGCTGGGCGCTGCCGTCCTCCGAGTCGGAGTACGCCGAGGGCATCAAGTCCCTGGACCGCTACCTGGCGCGGCTTTCCGCCGAGCAGCCGAGCGCGCAGTTCTACGCCCGCGCCGACAGCCTGAACAACTGGCTGGGCGACGTCTCCACCCGCCTGGGCTCGATGTCCCAGCGGCTCTCGGCCAGCGTCGGCCGGGTCAAGCTCAACACCAACATCAATGCCGCCGCGCCGCTGGCCCCCGGGCAGGCGCCGCAGGTCGACGAGGAACTGCAGGAAACCCCCTGGCTGCAGATCGACAACGTGTTCTACGAGGCCCGCGGCCAGGCCTGGGCGCTGTCGCACATCCTGCGCGCCATCGAGGTCGACTTCGCCGACGTGCTGGCGAAGAAGAACGCCACCGTCAGCGTGCGGCAGATCATCCGCGAGCTGGAGGCCACCCAGGAACCGTTGTGGAGCCCGATGGTGCTCAACGGCGGCGGCTTCGGCGTGCTGGCCAACCACTCGCTGGTGATGGCCAACTACATCTCCCGGGCCAACGCCGCGATCATCGATCTGCGGCAGCTGCTGGCGCAGGGCTGATGGACCTCGTCAGCGCCGCCGAGGCCGCCCACCGGCTGGCCTCGGACCGGGAACTGATCGCCTGGGTGGACGAGCGCGACCAGTTGCTGGGCGAGCTGCCGCGCGCCCAGCTGCGCGAGCGCGGGCTGATCGGCCGCGGCACCTTCATCCTGCTGTTCGGCGGCGCCGGGCAGCTCTGCGTGCACCGCCGCAGCCTGAGCAAGGCGGTGTACCCGGGCTACTGGGACGCCGCCGCCGGCGGCATGGTCCAGGCCGGCGAGAGCTACGCCCTGTCGGCCCGCCGCGAGCTGGAGGAAGAGCTGGGCGTGGCCGGCGTGGAACTGCGCGAGCACGGCACCTTCTTCTTCGACGAGCCGGGCAACCGGTTGTGGTGCGCGGTGTTCTCCGCCACCTGGGACGGGCCGCTGAAGCTGCAGCCGGAAGAGGTGCTGGAGGCGCGGTTCGTCGAGCCGGGGGTGGCTTTGGAGGAGGCTGGCGCCGGGGCTTTGTACTGTCCGGACTCTTTGCAGGCTTTGAGGCTTTATTTGGCTTCTTGAGCGGCAGGCGGAAAGCGGAAAGCTGAAGAGCCCCTCACCCTGACCCTCTCCCGCAAGCGGGAGAGGGGACTGTCTTGAGTGGGCGTGTGGTTTGTGCCTCTGCTTGCCGATGCCTGTGCATCCACTCCGTGATAGCCGTCGTGCTCGGTGTTTCCGGCGCGGACTCCCTCTCCCGCTTGCGGGAGAGGGCCGGGGAGAGGGTGCTTTTTGAGGGGGCCATGGGGGCATGTCGCCAATCCGCCGATCAATGACGCATTTCCACCCTTAGCATTTGCCTCCAATGCTGGTAAATTGCGCGACCTTTCCGCCCGGGTCCTCCGGCGGGAATGCGCAGCCCCTGCCTGAGTGGGGCGTCGCGGTCGGCGCCAGCCGATCATTCGTTGACCTGGCCCCTAGAGGCCAATCCTGGGGAAAACGCCCGGTGGTCAAGAAAGCATCCTCCCTGTCCGCCCTCGGCGGGCTCGTCTACTCCACCGATGCGGGCCGGCATTGCCCGGACTGCAAGCAGCCCATTGGCGCCTGCACCTGCAAGCAGTCCGTGGTCCCGGCCGGCGATGGCATCGCCCGCGTGCGCCGCGAGACCAAGGGCCGCGGCGGCAAGACCGTGACCACGGTCAGCGGCGTGCCCCTGGCCGAAGACGCCCTCAAGGAACTGGCCAGCGCGCTGAAGAAGCGTTGCGGCACCGGCGGCGCGCTGAAGGACGGCGTCATCGAGATCCAGGGCGACCACGTCGAGCTGCTCCTCGAAGAGTTGGCCAAGCGCGGCTTCAAGGCTAAGAAATCCGGCGGCTGATTCGTCTCTCCCCTGCAGGGAACGGGTTAGGCAGCGGCGCAGTGCGCCGGCATGCCGGCCAGCCCGTTCCCTAGATGGGAGATGCGCCGCGCTCGCGAGTTCGCCACGCTTTCCTAAACTACCGCCAGAGATGGCGGTCAACACGGCAACGTCATACCCGACGTATAGGCTTGTTGCGTCCGCGCGCTACCCGCGCCGGGCGCTCGACTTTCTTTTCAGGAGACACCCGCGCATGGCCGCAAGACGGACCCGCAAAGACGACGGCAGCAACTGGACGGTGGCGGACAGCCGCAGCATCTACGGTATCCGCCATTGGGGCGCCGGTTACTTCGCGATCAACGACGCCGGCAACGTCGAGGTGCGCCCGCAGGGTGCCGACGCCCAGCCGATCGACCTGCACGCGCTGGTCGGCCAGCTGCGCGAGGCGGGCCTGTCGCTGCCGCTGCTGGTGCGCTTCCCGGACATCCTGCAGGACCGTGTGCGCAAGCTGACCGGCGCCTTCGACGCCAACATCGCGCGCCTGGAATACGGCAGCCGCTACACCGCGCTCTACCCGATCAAGGTCAACCAGCAGGAAGCGGTGGTGGAAAGCATCATCGCCACCCAGAAGGTCTCCATTGGCCTGGAGGCCGGTTCCAAGCCCGAGCTGATGGCGGTGCTGGCGCTGGCGCCCAAGGGCGGCACTATCGTCTGCAACGGCTACAAGGACCGCGAGTTCATCAAGCTGGCGCTGATGGGGCAGAAGCTCGGGCACAACGTCTTCATCGTCATCGAGAAGGAGTCCGAGGTGCAGCTGGTGATCGAGGAGGCCGAGCAGGTCGGCGTGCTGCCGCAGGTGGGCCTGCGCGTGCGGCTGTCCTCGCTGGCGTCCTCGAAGTGGGCCGACACCGGCGGCGAGAAGGCCAAGTTCGGCCTGTCCGCCGCGCAGCTGCTGTCGGTGGTCGAGCGCTTCCGCAAGGCCGGCCTGGACCAGGGCGTGCGCCTGCTGCACTTCCACATGGGCTCGCAGATCGCCAACCTGGCCGACTACCAGCACGGCTTCAAGGAAGCCATCCGCTACTACGGCGAACTGCGCGCCCTCGGCCTGCCGGTGGACCACGTGGACGTCGGCGGCGGCCTGGGCGTGGACTACGACGGCACCCACTCGCGCAACGCCAGCTCGATCAACTACGACATCGACGACTACGCCGGCGTGGTGGTGGGCATGCTCAAGGAGTTCTGCGACGCTCAGGGCCTGCCGCACCCGCACATCTTCTCCGAGAGCGGCCGCGCGCTGACCGCGCACCACGCGGTGCTGATCACCCAGGTCACCGACGTCGAGCGGCACAACGACGAACTGCCGAAGATCACCGACCTCGCCGAGCAGCCGGAGATCGTCCAGTACCTGGCCGACCTGCTGGGCCCGACCGACGCCGAGATGGTCACCGAGACCTACTGGCGCGCCACCCACTACATGAGCGACGCCGCCAGCCAGTACGCCGAGGGCAAGATCAGCCTGGCCCAGAAGGCCCTGGCCGAGCAGTGCTACTTCGCCATCTGCCGGCGCCTGCACAACCAGCTCAAGGCCCGCCAGCGCTCGCACCGCCAGGTGCTCGACGAACTTAACGACAAGCTCGCCGACAAGTACATCTGCAACTTCTCGGTGTTCCAGAGCCTGCCCGACACCTGGGCCATCGGCCAGGTGCTGCCGATCCTGCCGATCCACCGCCTGGGCGAGGAGCCGGACCGCCGCGCGGTGCTGCAGGACCTGACCTGCGACTCCGACGGCAAGATCACCCAGTACGTCGACGAGCAGAGCATCGAGACCAGCCTGCCGGTGCACGACGTGAAGGAAGGCGAGGACTACCTGATCGGCGTGTTCCTGGTCGGCGCCTACCAGGAAATCCTCGGCGACATGCACAACCTGTTCGGCGACACCGACTCGGTGAACGTCTACCAGAACGCCGACGGCAGCTTCCACCACGCCGGCATCGAGACCCACGACACCATCGAGGACATGCTGCGCTACGTGCACCTGTCGCCCGAGGAGCTGATGACCCACTACCGCGACAAGGTGGCCGGGGCCAAGCTCACCGCCCGCGAGCGCACCCAGTTCCTCGACGCGCTGCGCCTGGGGCTGACGCGCTCGGCGTACCTGTCGTCCTGACCGGCACGGACTGCTCTTCGTAGGCGCGAGCTTGCTCGCGAACCCGCTTCACACCATATCTTCCTCGTCATTCCCGCCTTCGCGGGAATGGCGGGTGGAGCGTGGTGTCAGGGACGTAGGGCGAATAACCGTTCGCGGTTATCCGCCGATTGACCTTGGCCATAGGCGCGTACTGGATTCAACCTCGGAGCCGCTCCCGGCTGGCTTGCGGTCTGGCCTTGAGTGTCCAGCCCAGCCGTGGCGCGCGGGATAAGTGCGGTGTAGCGGCGTATAACCGCGAACGGTTATACGCCCTACGCTCCCATCACCTCTGTCACGCGTCTGGCCAATTCGGTTGCCTGCCGCTCGTCTTTTACATTGGTGAAACTCATCACCAGTGCCGGTTCGCGCTTCGCCTCCACGCACCAATTGTTCAGCGCCTGCAGGCCCAGGCCGGCTTCCCGGGCGTGGGCGGCGATGGCCTTGTCGTCGCCGTCGATGCGGCCGATCAGGTGCAGGCCGCCGGGCAGCTCGGCGAAGCGCATGCGTTCGCCCAGGCGCCGCTCCAGCGCGCTGCGCAGCAACTGCCGGCGCTGCGCGTAGAGCGTGCGGGTGCGCTTGAGGTGGCGGGCGAAGTGGCCCTCGCTGATGAAATCGCACAGCGTCGCCTGCTGCAGCTCGGCGCAGCCGTTGGCGAAGGTCTGCTGGCTGCGCACGAAGCGCGCCAGCAGCGCTTCGGGCACCACCAGGTAGCCCAGGCGCAGGGCCGGGAACAGCACCTTGCTGAAGGTCCCGGCGTAGAGCACGCGGCCCTGGCGGTCGAGGCTCTTCAGCGCCGGCAGCGGGAAGCCGGCGTAGCGGTACTCGCTGTCGTAGTCGTCCTCGACTATCCAGGCCCCGGCCTGGGCCGCCCAGTCCAGCAGGGCCAGGCGCCGCGGCAGGCTCAGGGCCACGCCGGTGGGGCTCTGCTGCGAAGGAGTGACCAGGGCGAAGCGGGCGTCCGGCGCGCGGCGCAGGCCTTCCTCCACGCACAGGCCGTCGGCGTCCACCGGCACCGCCACCGGTGCTGCGCCGGACGCGGCCATCAGCTGGCGCCCGCGCGGGTAGCCGGGGTCCTCGTGCCAGACGGCATCGCCAGGCTGCAGCAGGGTGCGGCTGATGAGGTCCAGCGCGCCCTGGTAGCCGGCGCAGATCAGCACCTGCGCCGGCTCGCAGGCGATGCCGCGGGACACGTTGAGGTAACCGGCCAGCGCCTCGCGCAGTGGCGCGTAGCCGCAGGGATCGGGGTAGGCCAGCTCGACACTGGTGCCATGGCGCAGGCGGCGCCCGGCCAGGCGCGACCAGAGCGCCCGGGGGAAGGCGTCCAGCGCCGGCAGGCCGAGCTGCAGCGGCAGCACCTGCGGGCCGTGGGCGATCAGCCCGGGGAACACCTGCTCGGCCTGGGGCGCCAGGCGCGCCGGGCGTTCGGCGTTGCGCCCGGCCAGTTGCGGCGACACCACGGTGCCCGCCGGGCCGCGGGCCAGCAGGTAGCCTTCGCTGGTCAGCAACTGGTAGGCCAGTTCCACGGTGCCGCGGGCCACGCCCAGCTCGCTGGCCAGGCCGCGCACCGGCGGCACCCGCTCGCCCGGGCGCAGGGTGCCGCGGGCGATGGCCTCGCGGATGCGCTCGTAGAGCTGGCGGTAGATCGGCTGCGCCAGGCTTGGGTCCAGGCGCAGGGCGAGGGGCTCGGTCATGGCCTGGTTCACTGCGGGCATTGTGGATAAATGACTATGCCATGACACGGATCAGCCGTCGCGGGCGGACGACCGCCGCGCCAGCGGCTAGGCTTGCAGTTCCAGACCCGGGAGCAGCAAGGCGATGGATTTCAAGGATTACTACGCGGCGCTGGGCGTGGCGCCGGACGCCGACGAGAAGGCGATCAAGGCCGCCTACCGCAAACTGGCGCGCAAGTACCACCCCGACGTCAGCAAGGAACCGGACGCCGAAGCGCACTTCAAGGAAGTCTCCGAGGCCTACGAGGTGCTCAAGAGCCCCGAGAAGCGCGCCGAGTACGACCAGTTGCGCCAGTACCAGCAGGGCGGCCATTTCGAGGCGCCGCCGGGCTGGCAACCGTCCGGCGGCTTCGAGGGCGCCGAGCATTTCCAGGAGCAGGACTTCTCCGACTTCTTCGAATCGATCTT
Organism: Pseudomonas delhiensis; assembly: GCF_900187975.1. Classification (GTDB taxonomy): domain Bacteria; phylum Pseudomonadota; class Gammaproteobacteria; order Pseudomonadales; family Pseudomonadaceae; genus Pseudomonas; species Pseudomonas delhiensis. The sequence continues at coordinate 66,977 of NZ_FZPC01000003.1, forward strand.
CGGTGCCCATGCCGGCCCGCAGGCTCATCGCCGACGGGAAAGGCGCGGTCGCGACATCGAGCTGGAGGTGCCGCTGTTCCTCGAGGAGAGCCAGTCCGGCGAGCCGCAGCCGATCCGCTTCAGCCTGCCCAGCTACGACGAGCAGGGTCGGCGCCTGCCCGACGTGGAGAAGACGCTGAAGGTGCGCATCCCGCCCGGCGTGGTGGACGGCGAGCGCATCCGCCTGAAGGGGCAGGGCGCGGCGGGGCTGGGCGGCGCGCCGGCCGGCGACCTCTACCTGATCATCCGCCTGGCGCCGCACCCGCTGTTCGACGTCGACGGCCGCGACCTCGTCCTCGGTGTGCCGCTGGCGCCCTGGGAAGCGGCGCTGGGGGCGAAGATCGAAGTGCCGACGCTGGACGGCCGCATCGCCCTGGGCGTGCCGCCGGGCAGCCAGAACGGCCAGCGCCTGCGCATCCGCGGCAAGGGCCTGGCCGGCAAGGGCGGCGACGCCCCCGGCGACCTCTACGCGGTGCTCAAGGTGGTGATGCCCAAGGGCGCGCCCGAGGGCGAGACGCGCAAGCACTGGGAAGAACTGGCCGCCCGCGCGGCCTTCGATCCACGCAGCCAGTGGGGTAAACGGCCATGAGCGAGATACTGCTGAGCCTGGAGCTGGAAGAGCTCTGCGAAAGCGCGCGGCTGCCGCGCGAGACGCTGCTGGAGATCGTCGAGGTGGGCATCGTCGAGCCCCTGGAGCGGCGTGGCGACACCTGGCTGTTCAGCGTCGAGTCGCTGACCCTGGTGCGCCGCGCGGTACGCCTGCAGCGCGAATTCGAGGTGGACTGGCCGGGAATCGCCCTGGCCCTGCGCCTGCTCGACGAGGTGGAGCAGTTGCGCACCGACAACGCCCGCCTGCGCCAGCGCCTGGCGCGTTACGAGGAAGATTGAAGGGGCGGGGGAGGCCGCCCCGCCCCACATTCCCCATGTAGGAACGGGAGGCGCGGTATTCCTCCCGGAGCGGACCTTGTCCGCGATAGCCGGACGTATCGGCGCGGATCGCGGATGAGATCCGCTCCTACGCTGCCCCACCCGCGCCATTCAAATGTAGGAGCGCGCCCTGCGCGCGAATCGCGGGCAGGGCCCCTACAATTCGCGATTCAGGCCCCGGCGATCTTCTCCACCCAGCGGGCGTAGCTGTCGATGATGGTCTGCAGGAAGGGCCCGACCTGGTCGTTGGCCTTGCCGGTGGCGTCGAAGAAGTTGCCGGCGCCGCCCAGGTAGGTTTCCGGCTGCTGCATGCAGGGCACGTCGAGGAACACCAGGGACTGGCGCAGCGCGTGGTTGGCGCCGAAGCCGCCGATGGCCCCCGGCGAGACGCTGACCACCCCGCCCGGCTTGCCGCCCCAGGCGCTCTTGCCATAGGGGCGCGAACCCACGTCGATGGCGTTCTTCAGCGCCCCCGGCACCGAGCGGTTGTATTCCGGGGTGACGAACAGCACCGCGTCGGCGCGGCGGATGCGCTCGCGGAAGGGCGCATAGCTGGCCGGGGCGTTGTCGCCGTCCAGGTCCTCGTTGTACAGCGGCAGCTGGCCGATCTCGACGATCTCCAGCTTCAGGTTCGCCGGGGCCCGCTCGGCCAGGGCCAGGGCCACCTTGCGGTTGAGGGATTCCTTGCGCAGGCTGCCGACCAGCACGGCGACGTCGAAGACTTTGCTCATGGGCGTTTCCTTGTTGCGAGGGGAGTCGGAAACCTTCGTTATAGACGAGAAATGTGGCATTCGCGGGGGCGCTGCGCGGATCGGTCGCGCGAGCATGTCCCAGTCCGTTGATCGATTCTTGGCTCTGTCGACTGTGCCATGGCGCACCTAGAGTGGCCCCATCCACCCCCAGACGAGACGCGGACATGTGCACGAGAATCTTCTTCGCCGGCGCCACCGGCGCCGTGGGCAAACGCCTGCTGCCCCTGCTGCTGGCGCGCGGCTACCGGGTGCTGGCGAGCAGCCGTGACCCGGCCCGGGCCGAGGCCCTGCGCGCGGCCGGCGCCGAGGCCCTGGTGCTGGACGTCTTCGATGGCGCGGCGCTGGAGCGCGCCATGCTGGAGTTCCGCCCGCAGTGGGTGATGCACCAGCTCACCGACCTGCCGCCCGGCCTGGACCCGGCGCGCATGGCCGAGGCCACGCCGCGCAACGCCCGGGTGCGCCGCGAAGGCACCGCCAACCTGGTGGCCGCGGCCCGCGCCGCCGGGGCCCGGCGCCTGGTGGCGCAGAGCATCGCCTGGGCCTATGCGCCGGGGCCCTTGCCGCACCACGAGCGGCAGCCGCTGGACCTGGCGGCCGAAGGCCCCCGCGCCATCAGCGTCGGCGGCGTCGCCGCGCTGGAGAACGCCGTGCTCGGCGCCGCGCCCCTGGAAGGCCTGGTGCTGCGCTACGGGCGCCTGTACGGCCCGGGCACCGGCTGCGACGAACCCGACCCGCGCCTGGCCCTGCACGTCGACGACGCTGCCCGCGCCGCGCTGCTGGCGCTGGAGTGGGGCGCGCCCGGGTGCTACAACCTGGCCGAGCAGGACGGTGAAGTCAGCACCGCGCTGGCGCGCCACCGGCTCGGCTGGCAACCGGGCTTTCGCCTGGACGCCCGCGCCCTGACCCAAGGAGAAACCCCATGACCCCGCTCACCCCCTTCGCGCCGCAGCAGCTGCAGGCCTGCCTGGCGCGCCTGGGCCTGCCGCCGCAGGCGCCGGCCGCGACCCTGGAGACGCTCGAACGCCTGGTCGACGCCGCGCTGCACCACCTGCCCTTCGAGAACCTCGACGTGCTGCTGGAGCGGCCCGTCGCCATCGAGCCGGAGGCGGTCTTCGCCAAGGTCGTCGAGGGCGGCCGCGGCGGCTACTGCTTCGAGCTGAACAGCCTGTTCGCGCGCCTGCTGGCCAGCCTCGGCTACCGCGTCAGCCTGCTGGTGGCGCGGGTGCGCTGGGGCATGCCGGCGGAGGTCGAGCGCACCCAGCAGAGCCACCTGCTGCTGCGCATCGAGCTGGACGAGGGGCCCTACCTGGCGGACGTCGGCTTCGGCGGCGCCAACCCGCCACGGCCGCTGCCGCTGGTGATCGGCGAGGAACTGCCCGGCGGCTGGCGCATCGCGCCCCACGACGGCGACGAACTGGAGCTGGCGCTGCACACCGCCAGCGGCTGGCAGGCGCTGTACCGCTTCACCTTGCAACCGCAGTACTGGGTCGATTACCTGCCGCGCAACTGGTACACCTCGACCCACCCCGACAGCGTGTTCCGCAAGAGCCTGCGGGTGGCGCTCAGCGAGGGCGGCATGCGCCTGACCCTGCTCGACGGCCAGTTCGGCTGGCGCGATGCCCGGGGCAACGCCGAGCAGCGGCGCATCCTCGATGTCGACGAGCTGATCGAGGTGCTGCGCGGGCGCTTCCACCTGCGCCTGCCGCCGGCCACCGGCGAGGCGCTGCGCGAGCGCCTGGCGCGGCTGCTCTAGCTGCCGGTCATGCCGATGCCGTGGGCCATCAGGCTGGCCAGCAGCGGCAGGATCAGCATCGCCAGCAGCTCGATGCGGATCACCAGGGTCACCCGCCGGCCCTGGGCCTCGCCGACCTGCGGGGCCTGGCCGGCCTTGAGCGCGTTGCGCCAGTTGAGGAAGGTCATGGTCGGGTAGATGGACAGCAGCGCCACCAGCACGAACAGGCCGACCAGGGCATGGAAGGCGGCGTTGTGCAGGTAGTAGTCCAGGCCCTTGGCGAACCACAGGGTGCGGGCGATGCCGCTGAGCAGCACGACGCCGGCGCTGGCGCCGTAGGCCAGGTCGATGATCACCAGGCTGCGGGCGCGCCTGGCGTCCAGCGGCAGCTGGAACAGGCGGTGCTCCAGCACCAGCAGGGCGAACATCACGAAGATGGAGACGAAGTGCAGGTAGGCAACCAGGGCTGAGGCCATGTCGTGGGGTCCTTGTCAGGCATGGGCCGTGGTCGCGGCCACGGCTTCGTTGTCATAGGCGCGATCGCGAATGCGCCGCCTCGCACTGTAGAGCGCGGCGGCGGCGCCTGCCAGTCAGGTGGAGGGCACGCCCACCCAGGCGTTGCGGCGCGTCAGCCGCCAGGCGTAGAGGGCCAGGATCAGCCCGCGCAGCAGCATGAAGCACAGGAGCGCCAGCCACAGCCCGTGGTTGCCCAGCGGCTGCAGCAGCCAGCCCAGCGGCAGGCTCACGGCGCAGGCCAGGAGCATGGCGTTGCGCATCTCGCGGGCGCGGGTGGCGCCGATGAACAGGCCGTCGAGCAGGTAGCTCCACATGCCGATCAGCGGCAGCACGGCGAGGTAGGGCAGGTACTGGTCGGCCACCGCGCGCACCTCGGGGATGTCGCTCTGCAGGGCGATGAACAGGTGCCCGGCGCTGCCGAAGAACAGCACGAAGGCCAGGCTGGCCAGCAGCGACCAGCCGCAGGCGACCACCAGCGAACGGCGCAGCGTGCGGCGGTCGCCGCTGCCGATGGCATGGCCGCACAGGGCCTCCACCGCGTGGGCCAGGCCGTCGAGGGCATAGGAGGTGATCATCAGGCCGTTGAGCAGCAGGGCGTTGGCCGCCACGGTGGCATCGCCCAGGCGCGCGCCCTGCACGGTCACCAGGAAGAACACACCCTGCAGCGCCAGGCTGCGGATGAAGATGTCGCGGTTGACCATCAGCAGCGGCGCCCAGCTGGCCCAGCGGCGCAGGCGGCGCCAGTCCGGCACCCCGGGGAAGCGTCCCAGCGCGCCGCGGGCCAGCCACAGGCCGAGCAGCGCGCCGCTCCACTCGGCGATCACCGAGGCCTGCGCGGCGCCGGCCACGCCCCAGCCCAGGCCGAGCACGAAGAGCAGTACCAGGGCGATGTTCACCAGGTTGGTGGTCAGCAGGATGGCCAGCGGCCCGCGGGCGTTCTGCGTGCCCAGCAGCCAGCCGATCAGCGCATAGCTGGCCAGGGCCGCGGGCAGGCCGAACAGGCGGATGTGGAAGAACTGCCGGGCCAGGCCGTCGAGTTCCGGCGAGGCGTTCATCAGGCCCATGGCCACGGGCGTCAGCGGCACCGCCAGCAGGCCCAGCAGCAAGGCCAGGCCCATCGCCAGCAGCAGGCCCTGGCCGAGGATGCGCCGCAGCGCGCCGCCGTCGTTACGCCCGGCGGCCTGGGCGGCGAAGCCGGTGGTGCCCATGCGCAGGAAGCCGAGCACGCCCAGCAGCAGGGTGTACAGGCTGCCGCCCACGGCCACGGCGCCCAGCTGGTGGGCATGGGGCAGGTGGCCGATGACCGCGCTGTCGACCAGGGTCACCAGCGGCACGGATACGTTGGACAGGATCATCGGCGCGGCCAGCGCCCAGACCCGCCGGTGGGTCGGGCGATCGCGCCAGGCGTCGCTCAGTGGGTTCATGCAGGGCTCCGGAACAGTGCCGCAGTATAGCGGGGCCGCGGCGCCCGTGGTCCTACGCCTGCTTCTTGCGGTAGGCGCAGTAGCCCGGGCGCGGGCCCACCTGCGGGTGGTTGCGGCAGGTGTCCGGGCGCTTGGCGTAGACGGTGCACAGGCGCGTCTTGCGGTCCAGGTACAGGCAATCGCCGTTGCTGCTGCGGGTGAGGGTGAAGATGCCGCTCTTCTGGTTGAAGCGCTCGATCAGGCCTTCCTTGCTCAGGCGCCTGGCGATGTTCTTCGCCGGCTCCTCGCGCTCGAACTCGTCCACCACGCCCAGGCGGATGAGGTCGCCGATGCGCACTTCCACCGGCATGGTGCAGCAACTGGCATGGCAGTCGCGGCACAGGCCCGAGCTGTACTTGGCCCAGGTTTCCAGGCGGTCGAGGTCGGCGTCGGCGATCAGCGGCGGTTTTCTCATGGCGGCGGCACGGTGCGTTGCGGGGCGCGCAATCATAGTGGCCTCGACGGCGGATTGCGCGCGCTTTCGACGAAATGGCGCTCAGCCCTTGCGGATCAGCCAGATGCCCACGCCGATGGCGGCCAGGCCGGCGAGCTTCATGGCGCTGACCGGGTTCTCCTTGAAGCCGGCCCAGCCGAAGTGGTCCAGGCTCATGGCCATGCCCAGCTGGCCGGCCAGCACCAGCACCATGAACAGCAGGGCGCCCACCCGCGGCGCGGCGAAGGCGGCGATGAAGATGAAGAACATGCCGAGGAAGCCGCCGCACCAGTGCCACCAGTGCAAAGAGCGCAGCGCCTGCAGGGCGGGGAGCTCGCGGTTGGCCAGGGTCAGCACCAGCAGGCCGAGGGTGCCGACGAAGAAGGAGATCAGCGCGGCGGCCAGCACGCTGGACACCTGCTTGGCCAACTGGCCGTTGATGCCCGCCTGCAGCGGCAGGCAGGCGCCGGCGATCAGCGGCAGGACGAACATCCACCAGGGCGGCGTGGGCATGGGGTACTCCTTGGCAGTCGAAGCGAAAAGAACAGCCGGCTAGTATGCACCAGACCGGAGCAACGCTCCCGCCTCGCTGGAGAGAAACCATGGGCACCTTCGCTTCCCGTACCCTGGCCGTGCGCATCGAGCGCCCCTGGCAGGTGGCCTACGACTTCCTCGCCGAACCGCGCAACTTCCCGCGCTGGGCCTCGGGCCTGTGCAGCGCCATCGAGCCGCTGGACGATGATCACTGGCTGGCGCAGACGCCGCAGGGGGCGCTGCGGGTGCACTTCTCGCCACGCAACCCGTTCGGCGTGCTGGACCACGACGTGCTGCCGGACGACGCGCCACCGGTGCACATCCCCCTGCGGCTGATCGCCAACGGCGACGGCTGCGAGTTGCTGCTGACCCTGCTGCGCCAGCCGGCGATGGACGACGCCACCTTCGCGCGCGACGCGCAGTGGGTGGAAAAGGACCTGGGGGCGATCAAGGCGCTGCTGGAGTCCGAGGAGCTGCCCTGGCCGATGGGGTTTTCGCCGTGACCGGGTTGGTGCTTCGAGGTTGAACGCCGTGCATGCCTGGGGCCAAGGTCAGGCGGCGTATAACCGCGAACGGTTATACGCCCTACGCCACTTGTAGGCGTCGCTGCTTTTCGTAGGAGCGAGCTTGCTCGCGAATGGGGTTTTCCGGTTGCTCTTGAGCTGGGTTTGAGCGCTTTCCCTCTCCCCAGCCTTCTCCCTGAAGGGAGAGGGGGCTTGTCCGTGCCGAGAAAGGATTTGGTGTCAGCCGGGAGCTCGGTACAAGCCGGCTAACACAGAAACACCAGCGCACGCCGAACGGTCCCCTCTCCCTTCAGGGAGAGGGTTAGGGAGAGGGCGCTCTTCGGAATAGCACCACCCTCCCCAACGAAACACACCCCCTCACAACCGCGCCGCCAATTCCGCCCCCTCGCGTATCGCCCGCTTGGCATCCAGCTCCCGCGCCAGGCGGGCGCCGCCGATGATGTGGTGGCGCAGGTTCTCCGCCGCCTGGGTGGGTTGCAGTTCCAGCAGCGGTTCCTGGCCGGCGCAGACCACCACGTTGTCCACCTCCAGGCACTGCTCGCGGCCTTCCACGCGGATGTGCAGGCCGGCGTCGTCGATGCGCAGGTATTCCACGCCGCCCAGCATCCGCACCTGGTGGTGCTTCAGGTGGGCGCGGTGCACCCAGCCGCTGGTCTTGCCCAGGCCGGCGCCGGGCGTGCCCGGCTTGCGCTGCAGCAGCCATAGCTGGCGTTTCGGCGTGATCGGCGTGGGCTCGCGCAGCCCGCCGGGGGTGCTGTTGTCCAGGTCGATGCCCCATTCGCCCAGCCACTGGCCCAGCGGCTGCGGGCCTTCGCCCTCGGCGAGCAGGTAGCTGGCGACGTCGAAGCCGATGCCGCCGGCGCCGATCAGCGCCACCCGCCTGCCCACCGGCGCGCCCTTCAGCACGTCCAGGTAGCCGAGCACCCTGGGGTGGCCGATGCCCGGCAGCTTCAGCGCCCGCGGGCGGATGCCGGTGGCGACTATCACCTCGTCGAACTGCCCTTGCAGCTCGCCGCGGGCGATGCGCCGGTTCAACTGCAGGTCCACGCCCAGCTCGGCCAGGCGCACGGCGAAGTAGCGCAGGGTTTCGCCGAATTCTTCCTTGCCGGGGATGCGCCTGGCCAGGTTGAACTGCCCGCCGATCTCGCCAGCGGCCTCGAACAGGCTGACGCGGTGGCCGCGCTCGGCCGCCACGCAGGCCGCCGAGAGCCCGGCGGGCCCCGCGCCTATCACGGCGATGCGCTTGGGCTGGCGCGCCCTGCGGTAGCGCAGCTCGGTCTCGTGGGCGGCGCGCGGGTTGACCAGGCAGCTGGCGCGGCGGTTGGCGAAGGCGTGGTCGAGGCAGGCCTGGTTGCAGGCGATGCAGGTGTTGATGCGCCCGGGCTGGCCGGCGGCGGCCTTCTGCACGAACTGCGGGTCGGCCAGCAGCGGCCGGGCCAGGGACACCAGGTCGGCCTGGCCGCTGGCGAGCAGCGCCTCGGCCACCTCCGGGGTGTTGATGCGGTTGCTGGCGATCAGCGGGATGCGCAGCTCGCGGCGCAGGCGCGCGGTCACCTCGGCGAAGGCCGCCCGCGGCACCGAGGTGACGATGGTCGGCACCCGCGACTCGTGCCAGCCGAAGCCGCTGTTGAGCACATCGACGCCGGCCGCCTGCAGCGCCAGGGCCACCTGGCGCACCTCGTCCCAGGTGTTGCCGCCTTCCACCAGGTCGAGCAGCGACAGCCGGTAGCCGATGACGAAGCGCTCGCCCAGCGCGCGGCGGATGCGCCGGACGATCTCCAGCGGCAGGCGCATGCGGTTCTCCAGGCTGCCGCCCCAGCGGTCCTGGCGGCGGTTGCCGCGCGGGCAGAGGAACTGGTTCAGCAGGTAGCCCTCGCTGCCCATGATTTCCACGCCGTCGTAGCCGGCGGCGCGGGCCAGGCGCGCGCAGCGGCTGAAGGCGGCGATGGTGCGGGCGATGCCGCGCTCGGACAGCTCGCGCGGGGCGAACCAGCTGATCGGCGACTTGAGCGCCGAGGCCGAGACCACCAGCGGGTGGTAGCCGTAGCGCCCGGCGTGGAGGATCTGCAGCAGGATGCGCCCGCCCTCGGCGTGCACCGCCTGGGTCAGGCGGCGGTGCGCCGGCACCTGCAGGCTGTTGGTGAGGTCGCTGCCCAGCGGCAGCAGCCAGCCCTCGCGGTTGGGCGCGAAGCCGCCGGTGACGATCAGCCCCACGCCGCCGCGGGCGCGCTCGCGGTAGTAGGCGGCGAGCTTGCCGAAGTCCCACAGGCGGTCCTCCAGGCCGGTGTGCATGGAACCCATGACCACGCGGTTGCGCAGGTGCAGCGGGCCGACCTGGAGCGGGGCGAGCAGGTGGGGGTAGGGGCTGGCGTCGGTGGCGTGCATGCTGGCCTCATCGGCAGGGCGATGACGGCACCATAGGAAGTTGCGCGGCGCCGGTGAACGGCCCGGCTGACGGCCGCGCCGGGCATTTGGGCCAAGCCGCCGCGCTTGACAGCCGGCATGGCGGGCACACACTGGAAAGAGCGGGAAGGCAGCTTTCGCCATCCCCGGTTCCTTGACCGGCTTCCGCGGGAGGTTGTCATGAACGGCACAAGAAGAAAGCACCTGCGGCACTACCGCCACTACCTGCTCGCCGCGCTGCTGGGCCTGCTCCTGCTGGGCCTGCACGAGACCGTCAACCAGGACCTGCAGCCCTCCTGCCTGGGCGACGAGGGCCAATTGATCTGTTCCTACCCCTCGCGTACCGATTTGCAGGTACTGCTTTATTTCCGCTGAGCAGGCCCGCGCGGGCTGACCTGGGTCAGGGAAGCGGCTCGGCCTTTTCAGGCAGAGTGCTCGGCCGCGCCTGCTGGCGCTGCCTGGCGCAATGCGCCAGGTTGGCTATCTTTTAATCAGAGGCGCCTGGCCAGGTACTGGGCGCCCTTTGCCTGATCAGGAGACGCACGATGGACATGAACCGTCGGCAATTCTTCAAGGTCGCCGCCGTCGGCCTTGGAGGATCCAGCCTTGCGGCCCTCGGCATGGCGCCACCGGAAGCCTTCGCCGAACAGATTCGCCACTTCAAGCTCGAACGCACCACCGAGACCCGCAACACCTGCACCTACTGCTCGGTAGGCTGCGGCATCCTCATGTACAGCCAGGGGGATGCGGCCAAGAACGTCACCCAGAACATCATCCACATCGAGGGCGACGGCGACCATCCGGTCAACCGCGGCACCCTCTGCCCGAAGGGCGCGGGCCTGCTCGACTTCATCCACAGCCCCAACCGCCTGAAGTACCCGCAGATCCGCGAGCCGGGCTCCAGCGAATGGAAGCGCATCGAATGGGACGAGGCGCTGGACCGCATCGCCCGGCTGATGAAGGACGACCGCGACGCCAACTTCATCGAGAAGAACGCCCAGGGCCAGACGGTGAACCGCTGGCTGACCACCGGCTTCCTGGCCGCCTCGGCGTCTTCCAACGAAGCCGGCTACATCACCCACAAGGTGGTGCGCTCCCTCGGCATCCTGGGGTTCGATAACCAAGCGCGTGTCTGACACGGCCCGACGGTGGCAAGTCTTGCCCCGACGTTTGGCCGTGGAGCCATGACCAACCACTGGACCGACATCAAGAATGCCGATCTGATCCTCATCATGGGCGGCAACGCGGCCGAGGCGCACCCCTGCGGCTTCAAGTGGGTGACCGAAGCCAAGGCGCACAACAAGGCGCGCCTGCTGGTGGTGGACCCGCGCTTCACCCGCTCGGCCTCGGTGGCCGACTACTACGCGCCCATCCGCACGGGGACGGACATCGCCTTCCTCGGCGGGCTGATCAGCTACCTGATCGAGAACGGCAAGTACCAGAAGGAATACGTCGAGCACTACACCGACGCGGCCTTCATCGTGCAGGAAGGCTTCGGCTTCGAGGACGGCCTGTTCAACGGCTACGACGCCGAGAAGCGCAGCTACCCGGACAAGTCCGCGTGGAACTACGAGCGCGGCGAGGACGGCTTCGCCAAGGTCGACCCGACGCTGCAGCACCCGCGCTGCGTGTTCAACCTGATGCGCCAGCACTACAGCCGCTACACGCCGGATCTGGTCAGCAGTATCTGCGGCACGCCCAAGGACATGATGCTCAAGATCTGGGCCGAGATCGCCGAGACCTCGGCGCCCGGCAAGGCCATGACCATCATGTACGCCCTGGGCTGGACGCAGCACTCGGTGGGCGCGCAGATGATCCGCACCGGCGCCATGGTGCAACTGCTGCTGGGCAACATCGGCATGCCCGGCGGCGGCATCAACGCCCTGCGCGGCCACTCCAACATCCAGGGCCTGACCGATCTGGGGCTGCTCTCCAACCTGCTGCCGGGCTACCTGACCCTGGCCATGGACGCCGAGCAGGACTACGCCGCCTACATCGCCAAGCGCACCGCCAAGCCGCTGCGCCCGGGGCAGCTGTCCTACTGGCAGAACTACGGCAAGTTCCACGTCAGCCTGATGAAGTCCTGGTTCGGCAAGGCCGCCACGGCCGAGAACAACTGGTGCTACGACTGGCTGCCCAAGCTCGACATGCCCGGCGCCGGCTACGACGTGCTGCGGGTGTTCGACATGATGTACCAGGGCAAGGTCAACGGGTACTTCTGCCAGGGCTTCAACCCCATCGCCTCCTTCCCCAACAAGGCCAAGGTCGGCGCCGCGCTGGCCAAGCTCAAGTGGCTGGTGATCATGGACCCGCTGGCCACCGAGACCTCGGAGTTCTGGCGCAACGCCGGCGACTTCAACGACGTCGACACCCAGGCCATCCAGACCACGGTGATCCGCCTGCCCACCACCTGCTTCGCCGAGGAGGACGGCTCCATCGTCAACTCCGGGCGCTGGCTGCAGTGGCACTGGAAGGGCGGCGAGCCGCCGGGCCAGGCGCGCCCGGACATCGCCATCATGGCCGGGCTGTACCATCGCCTGCGCACGCTGTACGCGAAGGAGGGCGGCAAGTTCCCCGACGCCATCCTCGGCCTCGACTGGCCCTACCAGCGGCCGGACGACCCGAGCCCCGAAGAGCTGGCCAAGGAGTTCAACGGCAAGGCCCTGGCCGACCTGGTGGACCCGAAGAACGGCATGGTCCTGGCCAAGGCCGGCGAGCAGCTCCCCGGCTTCGCGTTGCTGCGCGACGACGGCAGCACCGCCAGCGGCTGCTGGATCTTCGCCGGCTCCTGGACGGCCCAGGGCAACCAGATGGCCCGCCGCGACAACGCCGACCCCTACGCCATGGGCCAGACCCTCGGCTGGGCCTGGGCCTGGCCGGCCAACCGGCGCATCCTTTACAACCGCGCCTCGGCCGACCTTTCCGGCAAGCCGTGGGACCCGGTCAAGAAACGCCTGGTGTGGTGGAACGGCAAGGCCTGGGGCGGCACCGACGTGCCCGACTACAAGCCCGACGTGCCGCCGGAAGCGGGCATGAACCCGTTCATCATGAACCCCGAGGGGGTGGCGCGCTTCTTCGCCGTGGACAAGATGGCCGAGGGGCCCTTCCCCGAGCACTATGAGCCGTTCGAGACGCCCATCGGCATCAACCCGCTGCACAGGGACAACCCCAAGGCCACCAGCAACCCGGCCGCGCGGGTGTTCAAGAACGACATGGAAGTCTTCGGCAAGGCCGACGAGTTCCCCTACGCGGCCACCACCTACCGCCTCACCGAGCACTTCCACTTCTGGACCAAGCATTGCCGCCTGAATGCGATCACCCAGCCGGAACAGTTCGTCGAGATCGGCGAGGCGCTGGCCAAGGAGCTGGGGATAGCGGCCGGCGACCGTGTGAAGGTCTCCTCCAACCGCGGCTACATCAAGGCCGTGGCGGTGGTGACCAAGCGCATCCGCCCGCTGCAGGTCGACGGCAAGACCGTGCACCACGTCGGCATCCCGCTGCACTGGGGCTTCGCCGGGGTGGCCCGCAACGGCTACCTGACCAACACCCTGACGCCCTTCGTCGGCGACGGCAACACGCAGACGCCGGAGTTCAAGTCGTTCCTGGTCAACGTCGAGAAAATCAGCGGAGGTGAGGCATGAGCACGCAGGACATCCATGCCCGTTCGGCCACCACCACGCCGATGCCCTCGGTGCGCAACCAGCAGGAGGTGGCCAAGCTCATCGACGTGTCCAAGTGCATCGGCTGCAAGGCCTGCCAGGTGGCCTGCTCGGAATGGAACGAGCTGCGCGACGAGGTGGGCCACAACCACGGGGTGTACGACAACCCCCTGGACCTGACGGCCGACTCCTGGACGGTGATGCGCTTCACCGAGCACGAGAACCCCAACGGCAACCTCGAGTGGCTGATCCGCAAGGACGGCTGCATGCACTGCGCCGAGCCGGGCTGCCTGAAGGCCTGCCCGAGCCCGGGGGCGATCGTGAAGTACGCCAACGGCATCGTCGACTTCAACCAGGACCACTGCATCGGCTGCGGCTACTGCATCACTGGCTGCCCGTTCGACATCCCGCGCATCTCGCAGAAGGACCACAAGGCCTACAAGTGCACCCTGTGTTCCGACCGCGTCAGCGTGGGCATGGAGCCGGCCTGCGTGAAGACCTGCCCGACCGGGGCCATCGTCTTCGGCACCAAGGACGCCATGAAGGAGCACGCCGCCGAACGCATCGAGGACCTCAAGTCGCGCGGCTTCGAGCACGCCGGCCTGTACGACCCCGAAGGGGTGGGCGGCACCCACGTGATGTACGTGCTGCACCACAACGACCAGCCCTCGCTGTATGCCGGCCTGCCCGACAAGCCGGCCATCAGCCCGATGGTCAGCCTGTGGAAGGGCATCACCAAGCCGCTGGGCCTGCTGGCCATGGGCGCGGTGGTGCTGGCCGGGTTCTTCCACTACACCCGCATCGGCCCCAACCGCACGGAAGAGGACGAGGAGCCGGGGCCTGGGCCGGAAGCGCCGGTGCACAAGGTCGACCCCTCGGTGCACAGCTATGACCCGCGTGACCCGCGCTGAGCGGCCATGACGAACCGCCGCGCTCCCCCGGGAGCGCGGCCGGGAGAGCAGCATGAAAAAAGACATCCAACGCTATACCGCCAACGAGCGCAGCAACCACTGGCTGGTGGCGATTCTCTTCATCCTCGCCGGCCTGTCGGGGCTGGCGCTGTTCCACCCGGCGCTGTTCTGGCTCAGCCAGCTGTTCGGCGGCGGGCCCTGGACGCGCATCCTGCACCCCTTCCTGGGGCTGGCGATGTTCGTGTTCTTCCTCGGCCTGGTGCTGCGCTTCGCCCACCACAACCTGCTCGACCGCGGCGACGTGCAGTGGCTCAAGCAGTGGCGCGACGTGGTCGGCAACCGCGAGGAGAACCTCCCCGCGGTGGGCCGCTACAACGCCGGGCAGAAGCTGCTGTTCTGGACCCTGCTGCTGTGCATGCTGGTGCTGCTGGTGACCGGCTTCGTGATCTGGCGCCAGTACTTCAGCGCCTGGTTCGGCATCGACGTCATCCGCCTGGCCGCGCTGCTGCACGCCTTCGCCGCCTTCGTGCTGATCTGCAGCATCATCGTGCACATCTACGCCGGCATCTGGGTCAAGGGCTCCATGGGCGCGATGCTCTATGGTTGGGTCAGCCGCGCCTGGGCGCGCAAGCACCACGCCGCCTGGCTGAAGAGCGTGGACAAGGGCGAGGGCCACTGACCGCCCCGCCGTCCTGTAGGCGCGAGCTTGCTCGCGAACCCCCATGGGCACGGCATCCACCGATACACCGAACAATCCCCTCTCCCTCAGGGAGAGGGCTAGGGAGAGGGGACGCAGACACGGTCTTCAACCCCTCTCCAAAGCCCATCGCAAAGGAGTCCTGCGTGCCAGGCCAAATCCTCGAACCCGGCCAGATCGAAGCCGCCGCCAACATCCCCCCGTTCCTCAGGCTGCCCCCGGCGCAACTCTTCGCCCAGCGCGGCCAGCGCCTGCGCCAGCTCGCCGAAGGCCACCCCCTGGGCGACTACCTGAGCCTGCTGGCCGAGCTGTGCGATATCCAGCAGAACCTGCTCGACGCCCCGCCCGCGTTGCCCATGCCCGACGAGGCCGGCCTGCGCCGCAGCGTCGAACACGGCATGCCGCCGCTGGGCTTCGAAGTGCTGGTGCGCGAAGGCGCCTGGCTGGTCCTGCTCGAGCCGCTGCTGGAGGCCTTCGCCACCACCCCGGCCAGCCCCATCGCCAACGCCCTGCAGCAACTGCGCGAGGCCGACGCCGGCCAGCGCAAGGCCTGGGCCCTGGCGCTGCTCAACGGCCAGTTCGACCTGCTGCCGGCGGCCCTGGTGCCCTTCCTCGGCGCCACCCTGCAGGTCGCCTTCAGCCACTGGCTGCTGCGCCTGCCCGAAGGCCTGCTCAGCGAGCGCGAGGAACAGACCCTCTGCCCGGCCTGCGGCTCGCCGCCGGTGGCCGGCGTCATCCACAACCGCGGCAAGTGCAACGGCCTGCGCTACCTGGCCTGCTCGCTGTGCTCCTGCCAGTGGCACTACGTGCGGATCAAGTGCAGCCACTGCCGGCAGAGCAAGGGGCTGTTCTACCTGTCGGAGCAGCACGACAGCCGCGAGGTCATCCGCGCCCCGCTGCGCGCCGAGGTCTGCCCCAGCTGCCAGAGCTACCTCAAGCAGTGCTACCTGGAGCACGACGAAGCCGCCGAGCCCCAGGCCGACGACCTCGCCAGCCTGGCCCTGGACGTGCGCCTGGCCGAGGAGGGCTACCTGCGCAGCGCGCCCAACCTGCTGTTGTCCCCGGGCGGCTCCGACTGACCTAGACTGCAACCAGGCCCCCCACCCGTAGGATGGGTGGAGGAGCCTGCGACGATACCCATCGCCCGCCGCCCACCCAAATCGCCCCGTGACGACAGACAGGACCGCGCATGACCTCCGCCCGCCTGCCCTCCATCGACCGCCTGCTGCGCAGCCCGGCCTGCGCCCCCCTGCAACAGCGCTACGGCCGCGAAGCCCTGCTCGGCACCCTGCGCGACCTGCTCGACGAACTGCGCGAGCCGGCCCGCCACGGCCAGCTCGCCGCCATCGAACTGAGCGAAGCGGTGCTCGCCGGCCGCGCCGGCGAACGCCTGGCCGCGCACCACGCCAGCCGCGTGCGCCGGGTGTTCAACCTCACCGGCACCGTGCTGCACACCAACCTCGGCCGCGCCCTGCTGCCGGACGAGGCCATCGAAGCCATCACCCTGGCCGCGCGCTACCCGCTGAACCTGGAGTTCGACCTGGCCAGCGGCAAGCGCGGCGACCGCGACGACCTCATCACCGGGCTGATCCGCGAACTGACCGGCGCCGAGGCGGTCACCGTGGTCAACAACAACGCCGCCGCCGTGCTGCTGGCGCTCAACAGCCTGGGCGCGCGCAAGGAAGGCATCATCTCCCGCGGCGAGCTGATCGAGATCGGCGGCGCCTTCCGCATCCCCGACATCATGGCCCGCGCCGGCGTGAAGCTGGTCGAGGTCGGCACCACCAACCGCACCCACGCCAAGGACTACGAAGCCGCCATCGGCCCGCGCTCGGGCCTGCTCATGCGCGTGCACACCAGCAACTACAGCGTGCAGGGCTTCACCGCCAGCGTCGCCACCCGCGACCTCGCCGGCATCGCCCACGCCCACGGCCTGCCGCTGCTGGAAGACCTGGGCAGCGGCACCCTGGTGGACCTGACGCGCTGGGGCCTGCCCAAGGAACCGACGGTGCAGGAAGCCCTGAAGGACGGCGCCGACATCGTCACCTTCAGCGGCGACAAATTGCTCGGCGGCCCCCAGGCCGGGCTCATCCTCGGCAGCAAGGAACTCATCGGGCGGATCAAGAAGAACCCGCTCAAGCGCGCCCTGCGCGTGGACAAACTGACCCTCGCCGCGCTGGAAGCCGTGCTCGGCCTGTACCGCGACCCCGACCGCCTGGCCGAACGCCTCACCACCCTGCGCCTGCTCAGCCGCCCGCAGGCCGACATACAGGCCCAGGCCACGCGCCTGGCGCCGCTGCTCGCCGCGCAACTGGGCGCAGGCTGGGCGGTGGCCGCGGAAGCCGCCCTGGGCATGATCGGCAGCGGCGCCCAGCCGGTGGCGCGCCTGCCCAGCGCCGCCCTGGCCTTGCGCCCGCAGAGCAACAAGCGCCTGCGCGGCCGCGCCCTGCGCGAGCTGGAAGAACGCCTGCGCGGCCTGCCCATCCCGGTGCTCGGGCGCATCGACGACGACGCCCTGTGGCTCGACCTGCGCCAGCTCGACGACGAGGCCGCCTTCCTCGCCCAACTGCCGCTGCTGGCGGAGGGCGAGGCTTGATCGTCGGAACCGCCGGCCACATCGACCACGGCAAGACCGCCCTGCTGCGCGCGCTCACCGGCGTCGAGGGCGACCGCCGCCCGGCCGAGCGCGAGCGCGGCATCACCATCGACCTCGGCTACGTCTATGCCGACCTGGGCGACGGCAGCCTCACCGGCTTCATCGACGTGCCCGGCCACGAGCGCTTCGTCCACAACATGCTGGCCGGCGCCAGCGGCATCGACCTGGTGCTGCTGGTGGTGGCCGCCGACGACGGCGTGATGCCGCAGACCCGCGAACACCTGGCCATCGTCGAACTGCTCGGCATCCCTCGCGCCCGGGTGGCGCTGACCAAGGCCGACCGCGTCAGCCCGCAGCGCCTGGCCGAGGCCCGCGCCGAAGTGGAAAGCCTGCTGGCTGCGGGACCGCTGGCCGGCGCGCCGATCTACCCGGTCTCCAGCGTCACCGGGGAGGGCGTGGACGCCCTGCGCCAGGCCCTGGCCGCAGCCGCCGGCGAAGTGCACGCCCGCTCCACCCGGGGCGGCTTCCGCCTGGCCGTGGACCGCGCCTTCAGCGTCAGCGGCGCCGGCCTGGTGGTCACCGGCACGGCCTTCTCCGGTAGCCTGAAGGTGGGCGACGAACTCCTCCTCGGCAACGCCGGGCGCCCGGTGCGCGTGCGCGGCCTGCACGCGCAGAACCGCGCCGCCGAACAGGCCCACGCCGGCCAGCGGGTGGCGGTCAACCTCGCCGGCGACCGCCTTGGCCCGGACCAGGTCAAACGCGGCGACTGGCTGCTGGCGCCGGAACAGCACGCGCCCACCACCCGCATCGACATCGACCTGCAGCTGCTCCCCGGCGAACCCCGTGCCCTGGCCCACTGGACGCCGCTGCACGTGCACCTGGGCGCCCAGGACGTCACCGGCCGCGTCGCCCTGCTGGAAGACGAACGCCTGGCGCCGGGCGAAAGGGCCTTCGCGCAGCTCGTGCTGAACGCTCCCGTGCAAACCGTGCACGGCGACCGCCTGGTGCTGCGCGACCAATCCGCCCAACGCACCCTCGGCGGCGGCCGCGTGCTCGACCCCTTCGCCCCGGCCCGCAACCGCCGAAGCCTCGAGCGTCTGGCACAACTCCAGGCCCTGCGCGGCGAAGGCCTGGAACAGGCCCTGCCGGTGCTGCTGCAACACGCCGACAACGGCCTGGACCCCAAACTGCTGGCGCGCCAGTTCAACCGCCCCCGCGAAAGCTGGCGGCTGCCCGCCGAACTGGTGGAAATCACCACCCGCGGCGGCCCCCGCCTGTTCACCGGCGAACGCTGGCGCGCCCTTGGCGAACAGTTGCTGCAAGCCCTGGCCCGCTTCCACGTCGAACAACCCGACGAACTCGGCCCCGACCGCGACCGCCTGCGCCGCTACGCCTTCGCGCAACTGGAACGCCCGGTCTTCATCGCCCTGCTGGAACAGGCCCTGGCCGGCAAAACCGTGGAAAGCAGCGGCCCCTGGCTGCACCTGCCGGACCACCGCGTACAACTGGGCACCGAAGACGAAGCCCTGCGCCAACGCCTCTGGCCACTGCTGCTCGCCGGCGCCTACGACCCCCCCTGGACCCGCGACCTGGCCCGCGAACTGCAAGTCGACGAAGCCGCCATGCGCCTGCTGCTGCGCAAACTCGCCCGCCTGGGCCAACTGCACCAGGTGGTGAAAGACCTGTTCTACCCCGACGAAACGATCCGCCAACTGGCCCGACAAGCCCTGCAACTCCACGCCGAACAAGGCCTGATCCGCGCCGCCGCCTTCCGCGACCGCATCGGCATAGGCCGCAAGCGCAGCATCCAGCTACTGGAATACTTCGACCGCATCGGCTTTACCCGGCGGTTCGGCAATGAGCGGAGGGTTCGGGAGGGTTCGGCGTTGGCGCTGGGAGCGGACGTCAATGCAGAGCGAACTGCCTGAGTGCCGCCATCATGGTGATCACCAAGACTGCAGGCCAATGGCGGCAAGGCAGGTCTGATTGCTCAAAAAAGCAGCAGCGCTTACCATGGTGAGCATTGCAATCCCCGTTTCAGGAGGGATTTTATGGTGATGCACCTTGTTGGCCGGCCCGCGGCCAAACCTACCGGCAAGCCCAAGCCCAGGACCAAGAAAGGCGCGCGTGATCCGCTCGCGGTCGTGGAGCAAGCCGCGCGTGCCGGTGATGCCCAATATCAATACTTTGTCGAGACCGGGAAGCTTCCGGACTCTAAGTGAGGTTGCGTGTCGATTGCGCGAGTCTTCGTAACCGACAGCTTCATGAACCTCCCCGCCTGGCACGACCTGTACGTCGATTTCTACAACCTGAAGGTCTGCGATATTCATCCGTCCCATTGGGGGCGTGATGCCTCTCTTTGGCAGGTGCCTTTCGGCCATGTCCAGTTGACCGATAGCCGAGTGGTCCTGCTGCGCTGGAGCAAAATCGGTGATCCCTTCAAACGCACCGTGAAAGACAGCGAGTCGGAGCATGACCTGTGGCTACTCTATGCGCAGGACCTCCCGGAAAACCGTTATTTGATGCTGTCCGTATTCGGCCCTCATGCGCATAAGGACTCGCGCTTCCAAAGCTACATCCGCACATTGAAAGTGGATATAGTCGATCCCTGGCTGGACGGCAGGCTTCATTGCTTCGAGCCGCCGGAAGACTATGAGCCGTAAGTGAAATGGCTGTTGTTCCGGGCTCTTGATGGAAGAAACAGCATTGCTGTTCCTGGCGGTGATGCGTCCAGGGATTTTCGACACTTCTTCGACACTCCACCGGAGTCGGCAACGGAAGCTGGCGAAAAAGCCTTGTAGCTCGATATGGAAGGCAATCACGCCCGGTGGCGTGGCCGGGCTTCAAACCCGGTGGGGGACGGCAGCCGTTCCTGGGTGAGTTCGACTCTCACTGCCTTCCGCCATTTCCCCTGTAACCCCGGCAGCGCCCTTCCTGTGGCGGGCTGCTACATCCTGCACCACTGCTCCTCGCAGGGAATCCCATCCCCGTCCCCATCCATCTTCATCCCCGGACAGCTGCGCAGAAACGCCTTGGCCTCGGCGCAGGAGGTCATTTGCGAGCAGTATCTGCGGCCATCGCAGCGGGCATCGAGGGTGGAACTACCGGAGGGGGCGTTCGCCGCTTCGTCGGCGTCTTCCGCGATGCTCATCGGGGCCGGTTTCGAGCGGGAGAAAGGGTTCTGCCAGGACGGGGTGTCCATGTACTGCCACGCGAGCAGGGCGAGGGCGGCCAGTAGCATCCATTTCTTCATGAGGTTCACCGGGTTCCGGGGGCGGTGCACCGCGTAGGATGGCGTTGAGCGCAGCGATACCCATCATCGGCGGCATGGGTATCGCTGCGCTCCACCCATCCTACGTCCTGGCTCCCTGTACCGATCCACCCGACTCGCCCATCTGCCGTTCGCGCAGTGCCTTGCCCAGTATCCGCGCCACCAGTTCGTCCTTGCCTTGCGTGTAGGCCTCGCGGTCGGTGGGGAAGCGTTCTGCCAGTCGCTCCTTGAGGCGTTGGTATTCGGCGGCGTCCTGCGGATGGTTGCGCAGCCAGTTGCGGAAGATCAGGTGGCGGTCGGCGTCGGCCAGGTTCATCACGTGGACGTGGTGGGTGCGGCCTTGGCCCTGCGGCGGCATGCCCTTGACGAAGAACATCCGCTGCGGCGCCGGGTTGTCGCGCCAGTACTGGTAGCCGAGGGCTTCCAGCGGGGCGACCAGGCTTTGCCAGCCGGCTCCTGGTGGCGGTAGCAGGAGGATGTCGATGATCGGCTTGGCCTTCAGGCCGGGCACCGCGGTGCTGCCGAAGTGCTCGATCTTCAGGCCGGGCAGGGCCAGGGCGCCGGCAATGGCGTCGGCTTCCTCGGCGAAGCGCCGGGGCCAGTCCGGGTTGGCCTCGGCCAGTTCGATGCGGTCGGCCTCGGCGTTGCTCCAGCGTTGGCCGTCGAAGGTGGGGGGCTGGGTCATGGGGTATCCTGGCTGAGGGGCTGTCGTTCGACGTTCGGGCTGGTGCGCAGGTTCATCGTCGTTGTTCGGGCTTCTTCCTCTGTTCCTTGATTCGGTTGCGCAGGTGCTCGAAGAAGGCTGAATCGGCGTGCTCCGTGGGGGCGGATTCGGCGCCGGCCAGAAGGAGGTTTCGCAAGCGATGGCGGTCTTGCGTCCTTTGGCCGTTGGCGTGCGGGTTGGTGGTACTCATGGGCCTTCCCGTTTGCAGGTTTGGGCTGAGCCTATCCTGAGGTGGGCGGGTTGGCCATGCTCTTGTAGGAGCGAGCTTGCTCGCGAACCGCCTCAACTCCGCAATCACCGGATAGCACGTTCGCGAGCAAGCTCGCTCCTACGAAAAGCTGGCAGGCTATTTCACCGGGAAGTCGAAGGCGGTGTTCGGGTAGGGCTCCTGCTTCAGCGTGTAGTGCCACCACTCGTTGGCGTAGGGCTCGAAGCCGTGGCGTTGCATGGCGCTGCGCAGGGTTTCGCGGTTGCGTGTCTGTTGCACGGTGATCAGGCCGGTGCCGTGGTGGGAGATGGGGCCGAAGAAGTCGAAGTGGCTGCCCATGTCCAGTTCCTGGCCGGTTTCGGCGTCCACCAGGGTGAGGTCCACGGTGCTGCCGCGGCAGTGGGCCGACTTTTTGGCGATGTAGCCGTCGCGGAACAGCGCCGCCTTGTCCAGCTGCGGGTAATAGCGCTCCCTGGTGCGGGTGTCGGCCAGGTCCGCGGCCCAGCGCTGGAAGTGGGCCACGGCGCGTTGCGGGCGGTAGCCGTCGAAGAGTTTCAGCGCCAGGCCGCTCAGGGCCAGGTCGCGTTCCACCTCGGCCAGGGCCGTGGCCGCTTCTTTCGTGAGGATCACCCGCGGGCTCTCGTAGCCGTCGATGCGGGTGCCGACGAAGTTGTCGCCGCTGTAGTAGCGCGCTTCGTAGCGGGCGTTCTTCAGGACCTGGTCGAGGTAGACGAAGCCGGGTTGCGCCGGCTGGTCGGCGCTGGCGCCGAGGCTGGCCAGCAGCAGGAGCAGGGCGAGGGCTTGGCGGAGCATCCGGCCTCCCGGGCGTGGGGTTTCTTTCACCCTAGCAGTCCTTTCCTGGGAAGCGTCTCTCGAAATGGAGGGATGTTTCCTACTTAACCCTCAGGTCCAGTTCTCCCCTGGAAGGCCGATCCATTCGCCGAGACGAGCGGATCGCGGTGACGTGGTCCGCGCACGAGTTCGAGCAGCCCAGGAGAAATGCGATGCTCAACCAGTTCCGCGTACGTACCCGCCTGCTGTCGCTGGCGTTCCTGCCCCTGCTGGTGCTGGCCGGGGTGATGGCGCTGGCGGCCTACAACGCCGGCCAGCTCAACGATGACTTCGACGAGCTGTTCAGCGACCGCATGCGGCCGGTGAACCGGCTCAACCTGATTTCCAACGCCTATGCGGTGAACATGGTGGATGCGCTGCACAAGTACCGCGCCGGGGTGATCGACGTGGACGCCTTGCGCGGCGCCGTCGGCGAGGCGCGCAAGACCATCGCGGACTCCTGGCGCCTGGTGCAGGACAGCAAGATGACCGATGCCGAGCGGCAGATGGTGGCCGGCATCCGCGCGCGCATGGCCGAGGTGGACAGGCTGGTGGAGGCGCTGCTGGGGCAGGCCGACGGCAGCCTGCGCAGCGAGAGCGACGGCAGTTTCGTGCGGCGCCTGTATGCGGCCTTCGACCCGCTGGGGGACGCGCTGGAGGAACTGGCGCAGCTGCAGGTCCGCGAGGGCGATACGCTGAACCAGGCCTCCACCGCGCGCTACCAGGCGATGAAGCACAGTTTCGTGGTCATCGCCGTGGTGGTGCTGGTTGGCATGCTGCTGTTCAGCCTGCTGGTCAGCCGTTCCATCAACCGCCCGCTGGAGCAGTTGAGCCGGGTGATCGCCACGGTGCAGCGCAATTCCGACCTGAGCCTGCGCGCCGAGGCCGTGGGCCGCGACGAGCTGGCGCAGACCGCCCGGGCCTTCAACACCATGCTCGAGCACTTCCAGCGGCTGATCCGCCACCTGGGCGGCGCCTCCGTGCAGCTGGCCAGCGCTTCGGAGCAGATGAGCGCCATCAGCGCCCAGGTCAGCGATGCCGCCAACGGCCAGGGCGAGCAGACCGCCATGGTCGCCACCGCCGTGCACGAGATGAGCGCCGCGGTGCAGCAGGTGGCGGAGAACGCCCTGGACATGGCGCGGGTGGCCGAGGACGCGCGCCGCGAGGCGCACCAGGGCACCGCGCTGGTGGAGGCCAACCTGGGGGCCATCGAGCGGCTGTCCCAGGCGGTGCAGGAGAGCGCCGGGGTGATCGACCGCCTGCACAGCCAGAGCGACGAGATCGGCAGCGTGCTTGGGGTGATCCAGAGCATCGCCGAGCAGACCAACCTGCTGGCGCTCAACGCCGCCATCGAGGCGGCGCGGGCCGGCGAGGCAGGGCACGGTTTCGCCGTGGTGGCCGACGAGGTGCGCAGCCTGGCGAGCAATACGCAGAAGGCCACCGAGTCGATCCGCGGCATGATCGACGCGCTGCAGAACGGCGCGCGCCAGGCCGTGGGGGTGATGCAGGAGTCCCGCGAGCGGGCCGGGGAGAGCGTGCGGCATTCGCGCGAGTCCGGTGAGGCGCTGCGGCACATCGCCAACGCCATCGACCGCATCGCCGACGGCAACGCGCAGATTTCCACCGCCACCGAGGAGCAGACCGCGGTGGCCCACGAGATCAGCCAGAACATCACCCAGCTCAACGACAGCATCCAGAGCGTGGTGGAGAACGCCGGACAGAGCGCCGCCGCGAGCCTGGAACTGGCCCGCCTGGCGGTGGAGCAACAGCAGCAGCTGGCGGGCTTCCGGGTGGACTAGGGCGCGCTCACGGGCCCATCAGCAGGCGCTGCTGCTGGGACGAGAAGCCGCCCTGCTGCTGGAACTGCGCGCCCATCATGGGTTGGCGTTCGAGGTCGTCAAGGCCGAAGGATTCCTTCACCGGCGACTCGATGGCGCCGAGGTTGTAGCTGCCCTGCCCGGCGCAGCCGGAGAGGGCGAGTAGAGCGAGGACGAGGGCGGGAAGCCGGGGCATGGCGGACTCCTTCCGTGAGGGAGCTTGCGGTCGCCCAGGTTAGACCGGCGATGCTTACGGCTTGCTTAAGCTCAGTCGCGGCGCAGGGCCTGGACGTCGTCGCCCCGGGGGTCGAAGGCGTCCAGGCGCATGCGTTCGGCGAAGGCGTCCAGCGCCGCCTGGCCGCTGACGAAGCCGGTGCGCGCGGCGGCCCAGTCGTCCGGGCGCAGGCGCACCATCCAGCCTTCGCCGTAGCAGTCGAGGTTGATCAGGCCGGGGCGGCGCTGCACTTCCGCGTTGCTCACCAGCAGGGTGCCGGCCAGCGGGCTGCGCGCCGAGGAGGCGGCCTTGGCGAACTCGACCACGCCGAAGCTGCGGTCGCGCTCGACGTGCCAGCCGTCGCGCTTGGGGGTGAAGGCGAATATCTGCCCGTAGAGCGCGCAGCCGTAGGCGCTCAGGCCGAGGGTCACGGCGCCGTCGGGCTCCTCGCGCAGCCACAGGTTGTAGTCCGGGGCGTAGAGCAGGTCGTCGGGGAAGTCCAGGCCGTGCAGCTTCACAGCGTCAGCACCCGGTCGTATTCGAGGATCATTCGCGCCAGCTCGCCGCCGCTGGCGATTTCGTCGACTTCGTCGATCAGCGCGCTTTCGTCGATGGGCACGCCGGGGGCGCGGCACATCAGCAGGCGCGCGCCGGCTTCCTTGGCCTGCTGGATGAAGTGGCTGAGCGGCTCGCCGCCGGGGGTGGCGTAGAGGTTGTCCACCACGTCCTGGCGCGCCAGCTGCACGCCCTCGCCGCTGAGGAAGAGGGTCACCTCGGCGTCCATGCAGGCCAGCAGGGTGGCGGTGTAGAAAGGCGCCGCGCAGCGCGCCGGGGTGCTCGGGCCGCTGCTGACGATGATCAGCACGCGCTGTGGGTCAGGCGGGTTCAAGGGCTTTCTCCATCTGCACCAGGGCCACGCGGCGGCCGTCCGGCGCCCGGCGCTCGACGATGCCCACCGGGCGGTAGCCCAGGCCGGCGTACAGCAGCAGGCCGCCGGCGTTGTCGTTGAAGCAGGATATCTTCATCAGCGGCGCAGCGTAGTCGCGCCGGGCGAGGCCTTCCATGACGCCGATCAGGTAGCGCGCCACGCCATGCCCGCGGGCCCAGGGCGCGACCATCATGTTGCCCAGGGCGCAGTATTCGCCCGGCAGGCTCAGGTAGAAGTTGGCGAAGCCGGCGGCGCGGCCGTCGAGCAGGGCCAGGGTGCTGGCGCGGCGCTCGGCCACGGCGGCGGCCAGTTGCTCGACGCTGAACGGCCACTGCGCCTTGGGGTAGGCGTAGAAGAGCTCGTCGGCGTCACGCACGAAGCCGGCCACCTCGGCCAGGTCGCCGGCTTCCACCGGGCGGTGCTGCAGGCTCATCCGCGCGGCGGGTACTGGGCGAGGACCTTCTGCACGGTCTCGCGGATCGCCGCCTCGCGCTCGGCCGGGGTCGGCGGGCTGCTGCGCATGATCTGCTCGCCGCTGCCGCGCCACACCAGCTTGCCGTCCTTGCCGTCGAGCAGGTCGACCTGGATGGTGGCGACCTTGTAGGTCACGGTGCGCGACTCGGCCATCGCCGGGCCGCCCCAGTAGCCGCCCCAGTACCCGTTCCAGTAGCCGCCGGTGTAGGTGGTGACCTGGTCCTGGCGCTGGTCGACGATCAGGTAGGTGCGCACCGTCACGTCGGGCGCGGCGCCGGCCTGGGCCGGGCGCAGGCCGCGCTGGTCGAGCTGGTCGGCCACCGCCGAGCGGATGCGCTGCTCGGTGAGGTCGCTCTTGATCCGCGGGTCGTCCGGGCGGTACTCGAAGGCCGGTTGCGCCCAGGCCCAGCTGCGGTAGGCGGCGAAGTCGCGGCTGGAATCGTAGTCGCGGTTGAGGTTGACGGTCTCACAGGCGGCCAGGCCCAGCAGCAGGCCCAGCAACAGCAGGCGGCGGATCATGATCGGCATACTCCAGGCAGAGTCTTCATCGAAGCTCAGAGTGCCGGCAAAGGCAAGTGCCGAAATGTCTCGAAACGGCCCTATTCCGCAGTTTCCTGGCAACAAGGGCGGACGGTGCCGATCAGTGCGGCGGATAGCCCGACAACGCCTTGCGCACCGCCTCGCGTAGCCCCCGGGCCTGCTCGCTCTGGTTGCCGCTGGGCGCGTATTCGGCCGAGGCCACCCAGACGGCATGGTTGTCGCGGGCGTCGTACAGTTCGATGCGCACCACGTTGACCTGCACCACGTAGGTCCGCGTCACCGGGATGGAGGCGCCGTACCAGGGATCGTTCCAGCCGCCGTAGTAGCCGCCGCCGTAGTAGTCGGTGACCTGGCGGGTGCGCTGCTCGCTGCTGACCCGCGCGCTCACCCGCAGGTCCGGCGCGGCGCCGGGGCGCGCCGGGCGCAGGCCGACCTGGTCGAGGCCCTCGCTGACCGCGTCCTGCAGCGAGCTGCCGTAGGTGGTGGCGCCGCTGGGCGCGCCGGTCCAGTTCCACGAGCGGTAGCGCCCGTAGTCCGGCGGCGCGGCCGGGTAGGCGCCGGGGTCGAAGCCCGGGGCGCTGGCCTGGGCCGGCACCGGGGGCGGCGGCAGCGACTGGCTGGTGTAGGGGTTCTGGCCTTGGCAGGCGGCGAGTGCGGCGAGCAGCGGCAGCAGGATCAGGCGTGGCGACATGCGGGGCTCCCGCCCGCGCCGGGGCACGGGCGACGACGGTGATGCGGCGATTGTGCACCTATTCGCGCGGGCGGCACAGCCAGTGCAGGTAGCGGCCCAGGCCGGCGAAGGCCGGGTGGCGGCGGTAGGCCAGTTCCATTTCCACCAGGTCCAGGGGCTCGGCCTTGTGCTGGAACTCCTGCGGCATGTAGTCGTGGAACACCCGCACGCCGCTGCGTGCCTCGATGTTCCAGCTGGCGGCCATGGCCGCTTCCAGCTCGCGCGGGTCCAGCGGCTGCTGCGGCGTCAGGCTCTGGCCCTCGCCGGCGAAGCGCTGCTTGCGCAGCTTGCGGAAGTGGCCCTTGAGCAGGTTGCGGTAGATGAGTGCGTCGCGGTTGTAGAAGGCCAGCGACAGCCAGCCGTCGCGGGCGGTCAGCTGGTGCAGCACGGGGAGGATGGCCTGGGGCTCGGCCAGCCATTCCAGCACGGCGTGGCACAGCACCAGGTCGTAGGGTTCGTCGAGGCGGCCTAGCAGTTCCTGCCAGGGCGCCTCGATGAAGGTGGCTGCGCGGCCGGCCTCGGTGAAGCGTTGGCGGGCGCCTTCGAGCATGGGCGCGGCGGGTTCGGCGAGGGTCACCTGGTGGCCGCGCTCGGCCAGCCACAGCGCCATGTGGCCCAGGCCCGCGCCTATGTCGAGCACGCGCAGCGGGCGCTCGGGCAGCGCTTCGGCCAGGTCGGCCTGCAGCACGGCCAGGCGGATGGCGCCCTTGGCGCCGCCGTAGATCTTCTCGGCGAAGCGCGTGGCCAGTTCGTCGAAATGCCGGTCAGCCATGCACGAAGCGCCTTTCGCTGTCGGCCAGCTTGGCGCGCACCACCTGGTCCATGTCCAGGCCCAGTTCGGCGCAGAGCAGCAGCAGGTAGAGGACGATGTCGCCGACCTCCTGGCCGGCGTGGGCGAGCTTGTCGGCCGGCAGGCGGCGCGACTCGTCCTCGCTCAGCCACTGGAAGATTTCCACCAGTTCGGCCATTTCCACGCTGGCGGCCATGGCCAGGTTCTTCGGGCTGTGGAAGCGCTTCCAGTGGTTATGGTCGCGGATCGCGTGCAGGCGCGCGGTGAGTTCGTCGAGGTTCATCGGGGGCTCCTTGGGAGCCCCATAGCTTCCGGCTTCGGCGCCGCCGCATCAAGCGTCGAGCGGTTTCCAGGCGCCGGCCATGTGCGGCAGGCCGTCCGCCCCGCGCAGGCTGAACTGCCCGGCCGGGGCCACCTCGCTGGCCAGCAGGGTGACGCTGGAAGGCAGCAGCACCGGCTTCTGGAAGCGCACCTCCACCTGGTAGCCGGCCGCCGGTAGGCGTTCGCCCAGGGCCGCCAGGCTGCGCGCCTTGTTCCACAGGCCGTGGGCGATGGCGCGGGGGAAGCCGAACAGCCTGGCGCTGGCCGCCGACAGGTGGATGGGGTTGTAGTCACCGGCCACCCGGGCGTAGCGCCGGCCGATGTCCGCCGGGCACAGCCAGTGGTCGATCTGCTCCAGCGGCAGTTCGGGCGGCTCCTGGCGTTCCGGCGGCGTACCTTCCAGGCGCATGCCGCGGAACAGGATGCGGCTGTCGCCTTCCCACAGCAGGCCGAGCTGGTCGTGCAACTGGGTGACGAGGCTGAAGGTCACGCCCTTGTCGTGGGGCTGCAGGTCGGCCACCCGCACGCTGGCCTGGAACGGGCCCAGGCCGCCGAGCGGGCGCAATACGCTGATACGGTTCTCCAGGTGCACCAGGCCCAGCAGCGGGAAGGGGAAGCGGGCGTCGGTGAGCAGGCCCATCTGCAGGCCGAAGGCGAGGATGTGCGGGTAGGTCGGCGGCAGCAGGTGGTCGTTCCTGAAGCCGCACACCTGGCGATAGCGCTCCAGGTGCCGGGCATCGACCATCACCGGCGCGCGCACGCCGCGGGTGGGCAGGCTGCGGCCGCGCAGGCCGCGGCGTACGGCGGCGCGCAGGAACAGGCCGGGCAGGGCGGGTGGGGCGGACAGGTCCAGCCAGTCTTTGGGCATCGACAATCTCCTGAGCGGAATTACCTTCAGCTTAGCCGCCGGGCCCGGCCGGGCATTGGCCGGGGCGGGGCGGCCTGCCGGCAGGCCGGTCAATCGGCGGCTCTGGCATGGGGCTTGTGGATAAATCGACCGCTGCCATGGCGTGTTACTTGAGAGGCGGTGGGAAAGCTGCCTAAGATGGGCCCGCTTCATGGATAACCAGAATAAATACCATGCACGATCTGACCGACGATGTGGCGCTGATGCGCCCGGTGATCGACGCGCTGCGCGCCAGCGGCAGCGATCCCGACCGTGTGCTCGCCCGGGTTGGCCTGCCGCCGGGCGCCCTGCCGGCCGGGCGCTTCCCCCATAGCGCGCAGAACCTGTTCTGGAAGGCCGCCGCCGAGGAATGCGGCGAAGAACACGTCGGCCTGTACCTGGCCGGGCACCTGCCGGCCTTCCACGGCCTGCTGCTGGAATACCTGTTCCTCTCCAGCGCCACCTTCGGCGAAGGCCTGCGCCACGCCCTGCGCTACGTGCGCCTGCTCTCCGACACCCTCAACGCCCGCCTGGAAGTGGAAGGCGAGCGCGCCGTGCTGCTGCTCGGCCACAGCGCCGGCACCAACCGGCACTTCCCGGAAATGCTCGCCGGCGCGGTGATCCGCCTGTTCCACGCGCTCACCGAAGGCGACTTCAGGCCCCGCGAGGTGCAGCTGATGCACGAGCAGGGCGCCCCCGCCGAACGTTACCAGCAGGTCTATGGCTGCCCGGTGCGCCTGGGCGCCGAGCGCTATGCCCTGGAGTTCGACGCCGCGGTGCTGGACAAGCCCTCGCGCCATGCCGCGCCGGAGCTGCTGCGCATGCACGAATCGCTGGCGCGCCGGCAACTGGCGGAAGTGGAGCGCCTGGACCTGGTGCGCAAGGTGCGCGAGCTGATCGGCGAGCTGCTGGTGGATGGCGGCGCCACCCTGGAGCAGGTGGCCGCGCGCCTGGACATGCCGGCCCGGCGCCTGCGCGAACGCCTGGCCATGGCCGGGGTGCGCTTCAACGACCTGGTCACCGACTACCGCTGCCGCCTGGCCAAGGAACTGCTGCTGAAGACCGACGAGCGCATCGAGGTGATCGTCGAGCGTACTGGGTTCTCCGAGCCGAGTACCTTCTACCGAGCTTTCAAACGCTGGGTGGGGGAGACGCCGGTGGAGTTCCGCAAGCGGGGGAAGGCATGAGGCCGCTGGTCGAAACCTGCTCTTCGTAGGAGCGAGCTTGCTCGCGAACGCTGTTCTGCCGGTGGTTTCGGTGCTTGCCTTGAAGAGCGCCCTCTCCCCAGCCCTCGGCTGCGCGCCCCGCCCTGAAGGGAGAGGGGCTAGTCCGGCGAGGGGCGAAGGTTCGGCATTAACCTTGTAGGAGCGGGCCCTGCCCGCGAATCGCGCGCAGGGCGCGCTCCTACAGGTGGGTTTGGCGTCACCATGTGGGAATGCATGATTGTAGGCGCGGATTCATCCGCGATCCCCCCGGCAGAGCCGGCCCTCACGCCCCCAGCAAACTCTGCCCGCAAACCCGCAACACCTGCCCGCTCACCGCCCCGCTGCCCGGCTGGGCGAACCAGGCCACGGCCTCGGCCACGTCCTGGGGCAGGCCGCCCTGGCCCATGGAGTTCATGCGCCGGCCGGCCTCGCGGATGGTCAGGGGGATGGCCGCGGTCATCTGAGTCTCGATGAAGCCCGGGGCCACCGCGTTGATGCTGATGCCCTTCTTGCCCAGGGCCGGGGCCCAGGCCTGGGCCAGGCCGATCAGGCCGGCCTTGCTCATCGCGTAGTTGGTCTGCCCGAGGTTGCCGGCGATGCCGCTGATGGAGGCCAGCAGCACCACGCGGCCGTCGTCGTGCAGCTTGCCGGCGTCCAGCAGGGCCTGGGTGAGCACCTGCGGGGCCTTGAGGTTGACGTCGATCACCGAGCTCCAGAACGCCTCGCTCATCTTCGCCACCGTCTTGTCGCGGGTGATGCCGGCGTTGTGCACCACGATGTCGACGCCCTCGGGCAGCGCTTCCACCAGCTTCTCGCCGGCGTCCGGCGCGCAGATGTCCAGGGCCACGCCCTGGCCGCCCAGGCGCGCGGCCAGGGCGTCGAGGGCGTCCTTGGCCGGCGGCACGTCGAGCAGCACCACCTCGGCGCCGTCGCGGGCCAGGGTTTCGGCGATGGCCGCGCCTATGCCGCGGGCGGCGCCCGTGACCAGGGCGCGCTTGCCCACCAGCGGGCGGCTCCAGTCCTGCACCTGGCCTGCGTAGGCCGAAAGGCGGATCACCTGGCCGGAAACGTAGGCGCTCTTGGGCGAAAGGAAGAAGCGCAGGGCGCCTTCGAGCTGGTCCTCGGCGCCCTTGCCGACGTACAGCAACTGCACGTTGCCGCCGCGGCGGATCTCCTTGCCCAGGGAGCGGCTGAAGCCTTCCAGGCTGCGCTGCACGCTGGCGGCGATGGGGTCTTTCAGCGATTCCGGGGCGCGCCCGAGGATGACCACGTGGGGGCACAGGTCCAGGCCCTTGAGGGCGGCCTGGAAGAAGTTGCGCAGTTCGATCAGCTGGTCGAAGCCGGCCAGGCCGCTGGCGTCGAACACCATGGCCTTGAGCTTCGGGCCGTGCTCGGCGGTCCAGCGCGGCAGGCCGTACTGGCCTTCCACGGCGGCGTAGACGGCATCGGTCAGGCGCTGGCTGAAGCCCAGCACGGCCTCGCCCAGGTTGCCCACCCCGCCCAGCAGCAGGGCGCCGTCCACCGGCCGGGTGCGCCCGGCGCTCCAGCGTTCCAGGCGTACCGGCGCGGGCAGGCCGAAGGCGCCGACCAGGCGGCGGCCGACGTTGGAGTTGGCGAAGGCGATGTAGCGATCGGTCATGGACGGGGGCTCCTGCACGGATACTCGAAGTGCCGACCACTCTACGCAGGCACCGGTTCCGCGCAATTGACCGCGCTGACCTGCGCCATGGCGGGGCGGCCAATGCGACGGGACCGGCTAAGGTTAGCCTGTGCGCCACAACCCGCTCAGCCCGCAAGGAGCCTTGCATGACCCAGACCCGACGGGTCGCCATCGTCGGCGGCAACCGTATCCCCTTCGCCCGCTCCAATACCGTCTACGCCACGGCGAGCAACCAGGAGATGCTCACCAGCGCCCTGGACGGCCTGATCGAGCGCTACAGCCTGCATGGCGAGCGCCTGGGCGAGGTGGTGGCCGGCGCGGTGCTGAAGCACTCTCGGGATTTCAACCTGACCCGCGAATGCGTGCTGGGCACCCGCCTGGCCGCGGAAACCCCGGCCTACGACGTCCAGCAGGCCTGCGGCACGGGCCTGGAGGCGGCGATCCTGGTGGCCAACAAGATCGCCCTGGGGCAGATCGAGTGCGGCATCGCCGGCGGCGTGGACACCACCTCCGACGCGCCCATCGGCGTCAACGAGGGGCTGCGGCGCATCCTGCTGGAGGCCAACCGCGGCAAGTCCAACGGCGACAAGCTCAAGAGCCTGCTGAAGATCCGCCCGCGCCACCTGATGCCGCACATCCCGCGCAACGGCGAGCCGCGCACCGGGCTGTCCATGGGCGAGCACTGCGAGCTGATGGCGCAGACCTGGCAGATCCCCCGCGACGAGCAGGACAGGCTCGCCTACGAAAGCCACGTCAAGCTGGCCGCGGCCTACGCCGAGGGCTGGCAGAACGACCTGATGACGCCGTTCCGCGGCCTGACCCGCGACCAGAACCTGCGTCCGGACATCAACCTGGAGAAGCTCGGCACCCTCAAGCCGGTGTTCGAGCGCGGCCCGCGCGGCACCCTGACGGCGGCCAACTCCACGCCGCTGACCGATGGCGCCTCGGTGGTGCTGCTGGCCAGCGAGGACTGGGCGAAAGCGCGCGGCCTGCCGATCCTGGCGTACTTCCGCGACGGCGAGGCGGCGGCGGTGAACTTCGTCGGCGAGGGCGCCGAGGGCCTGCTGATGGCGCCGGTCTACGCCGTGCCGCGGCTGCTGGCGCGCAATGGCCTGAGCCTGCAGGACTTCGACTACTACGAGATCCACGAAGCCTTCGCCGCCCAGGTGCTGTGCACCCTCAAGGCCTGGGAAGACGCCGAATACTGCAAGACCCGCCTCGGCCTGGACGCGCCGCTGGGCTCGATCGACCGTAGCAAGCTCAACGTCAAGGGCAGCTCCCTGGCCGCCGGCCACCCCTTCGCCGCCACCGGCGGGCGCATCGTCGCCAACCTGGCCAAGCTGCTGGACGCGGCCGGGAAAGGGCGCGGGCTGATCTCGATCTGCGCCGCGGGCGGGCAAGGTGTGACCGCGATCGTGGAAAAGTAATCCAATACATCGGGCGGCCCTGGCCGGCCCACGATGTAACAGCAACTCCGTGACTTAAGGCGGTGCCGTGCGAGCGGCGCCGCCTCTTTTTTTGTGTGGCTGGGCGTTTTGTTTTTTGTAGGAGCGAGCTTGCTCGCGAACAGCCTCTCCCGGCAGCGCTATCGTCTCAGGTCGACTCCGTCCCCTCTCCCTTCAGGGCGGGGCGCGCAGCCGAGGGTTAGGGAGAGGGCGCTCTACAGCCCAACTCCCCAGCCCGCCGGCAAGCACTGTTCGCGAGCAAGCTCGCTCCTACGAAGAGCCCCCCATCCTGCTCGCTTGCAGCTTGCAGCTTGCAGCTTGCAGCCTCTTTTTACCCCCCCTGCAACATCGCCGGATGCACCCGCCCATCCAGCGTGGTAGAGAGGATCAGCGAAGTCTTGCTCGCCCCATGCTGCGCCAGCTGGTCGATCAGCTCTTCCAGCTCGGCGGTGCTGGTCACCGTTACCCGCAGCATCACGCAGGATTCGCCGGTCACCCGGTAGCAGTCGAGCACCTGGGGGATTTCCGTCAGGCGTTGCAGCTGCAGGGCACCGCGGTGGTCGTTCAGGCGCAGTTCGATCAGGCACTGGATCGGGCGGCCGAGCTTGGTCAGGTCTACGCTGGCGTGGTAGCCGGTGATCACCCCCTCGGCTTCCAGGCGCGCCACGCGGTCGGCCACCGCCGGCGGCGAGAGGTTGATGCGCCGGGCCAGTTCGGCGAAGGACAGGCGGCCGTTTTCCAGCAGGGCGGCGAGCAGTGCGCGGTCGTATTTGTCCATCGGTTTTTCTCGTCTGTGGAATCGATGGCTTTCCTGGCGAAAATCCGTCGAAAGAAAAGTGTTACGCCAGATAATGCGTTCTCTGTGCCTTATAGGGCACAGGATCACTTAATAAAATGAGGCGCTACGACCCACTTGTCGAGCCCGCTGCCATGTCCGTCATGCCCATGCCCAAAGCCCGCGTCTCGCTGACGCTGATCGCTGCCTTCTTCGCCCTCTACTTCATCTGGGGCTCGACCTACCTGGTGATCCGCATCGGCGTGGAAAGCTGGCCGCCGATGCTCATGGCCGGCTGCCGCTTCGTCATCGCCGGGGCGCTGCTGCTGGCCTGGGCGCTGTACCGCGGCGCGCCGTTGCCCAGCGGCCGGCAATGGCTGAACGCGGGGGCCATCGGCGTGCTCCTGCTCAGCTGCGGCAACGGCGGGGTGACGGTGGCCGAGCACTGGGGCGTGGCCTCGGGCGTCGCCGCCCTGGCGGTGGCCACGGTGCCGCTGTTCACCCTGGTGTTCGCGCGCCTGTTCGGCCAGCGCAACACTCTGCTGGAGTGGGGTGGCATCGGCCTGGGGCTGTGCGGCATCGTGCTGCTCAACCTCGGCTCCAACCTGCAGGGCAGCCCGGCGGGCGCCGCGCTGATCCTCTTCGCCGCCGCGGCCTGGGCCTTCGGTTCGGTGTGGAGCCGGCGCCTGGACCTGCCGGCCGGGCCCATGGCCAGTGCGCTGGAGATGCTGGTGGGCGGCGCCGCGCTGCTGCTCGGCAGCCAGCTTTCCGGCGAGCACCTGCAGCAGCTGCCGGACCTGCGCGGCTGGCTGGCGCTGGGCTACCTGGTGGTGTTCGGTTCGATCATCGCCTTCAGCGCCTACGTCTACCTGCTGGCCAACGTGCGCCCGGCGGCGGCCACCAGCTATGCCTTCGTCAACCCGGCGGTGGCCGTGCTGCTCGGGGTGCTGTTCGCCGGCGAGCACATCGGCTGGCCGGAGGCGCTGGCGATGGCGGTGATCATCGGGGCGGTGGTGTTGATCAGCCTGCCGCAGTGGCGGCGGCGCGAGGCGGCCTGAGCCGGCTCAGTTGATCGGGACGATGCGCACGCGGGTGACCCCCACGCGATCGGCGCTGTGCCGCAGGTTGGGGATCAGGTTGGGGTCCAGGGGGGCGTCGGTCAGCCCGGTGGGGTCCTCGCCGGTCTCCTGCGCCAGGTGCAGCAGGACCTGGAGCAGGGCGAGGAACTCGTTGGGCTCCTCGGACCACTCGTGGATCAGCCGGCGCGGCTGTTCGCGCAGCCGGTAGTGGATGGCGTAGCGGTGGGTGACGTTCATGGTGGCACCTCCGCAGGCTAAGACACCTCAGAACGTCAAAATTCCCATCACTTTCGCGGCCAGCCGACAGGTGGTCATTTTTTCGCCACTCACCGACAGACGTCGATCAGCGGCGGCGCCTCAGATGACGAAAAAGCCGTGGGTGCCATCGCGGCCGAGCTGTTCGACCAGGCCGAATTCCCAGTCCAGGTAGCCCTGCATGGCCTCGCGCGGGTTGTCGGTGCCCTCGTAGGGGCGGCGGTAGCGGTCGATGCGCGGCGCGGCCAGCAGGCGCTCGCCTTCCTCGGTCGGCAGGCCGGCGGCGACCCAGGCCGCGGTGCCGCCTTCGAGCAGGAACACCGGCTTGCCGCTCAGCGCCTGCACCTGCGGTACGGCGAAGCGCGCCAGCAGGCTGCTGCCGCAGGTGAGCACATAGCGTTCGGCCGCGCCCAGCTGCGCCAGCGCCTCCTTCAACTGGCTGCGCAGGGCCCAGGCGGCGCCGGGAATGTGGCGTTTCACGTAGTTGGCGCTGGCGGTGAAGTCGAGCACCCGGGTGCCCGGCTCGCGCAGCCACTCGGCGAGGGTCTGCGGGGCGATGGTTTCGGCCTGCGGCTTCGGCGGCAGCGGGGCGGCCCAGGCGCCTTTCTCGCCGAAGTCGGCGGCGGACAGCCCGTCCAGCACCGCCACCTCCCAGCCCATCTGGGCCAGCCAGGAGGCGCTCATGTTGGCGCGCACGCCGTCGTCGTCCAGCAGCACCAGGCGCGCGCCGCGCACGCTGGCGACGTGGTCGGTCTCCTGCACCAGCTGGCCGCCGGGGGTGGAGCGCGAGCCGGGCAGGTGGCCGGCCTCGTATTCCTCCGGGGTGCGCACGTCGAACAGGTAGGTGGTGCGCCCGGCCTCGGCCTGCCACTGGCGCAGGCCGGCCAGGTCGGTGCGCGCCACGCCGGCGCGGTCGGCCACGGCGCGGGCGCGCTGGGCGGCGGCTGCGCGGGTGGCGCTGGAGACCTCGCCGAAGCGCCGCGCCTGGCCGTGCTCCAGTCGCTGGCCGGCCAGCGTCCAGCCGATGGTGCCGTTGCGCAGCGCCGACACCGGGTTGGCGATGCCGGCGTTCACCAGCGACTGGGTACCGATGATGCTGCGGGTGCGTCCGGCGCAGTTGACGATCACCCGGGTGGCCGGGCTGGGCGCCAGCTCGGCGATGCGCAGCACCAGCTCGGCGCCGGGCACGCTGATGCCGGTGGGGATGCTCATGGTCTGGTATTCGTCGAAGCGGCGGGCGTCCAGCACCACCACGTCGGCCTTGGCGTCGAGCAGCGCCTGCACGTCCTCGGCGGCCAGCGACGGGGTGTGGCGCTCGGCCTCCACCAGCTCGCCGAAGGATTTGCTCGGCACGTTGACGTCCTTGAACAGCTCGCCGCCTGCGTCGCGCCAGCCGGCCAGGCCGCCGTCGAGCAGGGCCACGTCGCTGTAGCCCAGGTCGAGCAGGCGCTGTGCGGCGACTTCGGCCAGACCCTCGCCGTCGTCGTAGACGGTGACGGGCGTATCGCGGCGCGGCACGCGGGCGTAGACCTCCAGTTCCAGCCTGGACAGCGGCACGTTGGCGGCGAACAGCGGGTGCGCCTGGGCGAAGGGGTCTTCCTCGCGCACGTCCAGCAGCGCCAGCTCGCGGCGGGCGAGGAGGGCGGCGCGGATGTCGTGGAAGGTACGGCGGGCGATCTGGCTCATGCGGGGTTCTCTTTCGACAGGTCCCAGATATTGGGCAACTGGCTGTTGGAATAGCCGGAGACGAAGGGCTTTTCCTCACCTTCGGCGGTATAGACGGCACGCCGCACCGCGCCGATGTTGGCGCCGTAGACGTGGATGCTGATGGAGGGCCGGTCGGCGAAGGCGTTGCTGACCTGGTGGATGTCGCCGATGCGCGGCGACACCGCCTCCACCTCGCCGGGCTCCAGGCGCACCGCCTCGCCGGCCGGCTGCAGGCTGCCGTCGACGGCGAAGGCGAAGGGCTGCGAATACTCGGCGCCACGCAGCATGCCGATCAGGCCCCAGACGCGGTGGTCGTGCACCGGCGTGCGCTGGCCCGGGCCCCAGACGAAGCTGACCACCGAGAAGCGCTGTTGCGAGTCGGCGTGCAGCAGGTACTGCTGGTAGCGCTGCGCGTTGGGCTGGGCGCAGGCCTCGGGCAGCCAGTCGTCGTGGCGCACCAGTTCGGCCAGCAGCGGGCGGGCCCGGGCGAGCAGGGTGGCTTCGTCGGGGTGGCCGTCGAGCAGGGTGGCCAGGTCGCCGATGAACTGGCGCAGGCGGTCGAGACGCAGGGAGGCGGACATGCGGGCGTATTCACTCCGGAAGGTTCTGGCTGTACGGTAGCAAACGCGTTTTTATTCCTGAAATGCATTTTGAATCTAAGCTAATATGCGAGAAATGCAATT
Source organism: Pseudomonas delhiensis (assembly GCF_900187975.1). Classification (GTDB taxonomy): domain Bacteria; phylum Pseudomonadota; class Gammaproteobacteria; order Pseudomonadales; family Pseudomonadaceae; genus Pseudomonas; species Pseudomonas delhiensis. The sequence goes on from NZ_FZPC01000003.1 coordinate 104,706, forward strand.
GGTGCCAGCCCCATGAAGATCGACGACATCGACGCCTTCGTCGCGGTGATCCGCAACGCTTCCCTGAGCCAGGCCGCCGAGAGCCTGGGCCTGACCCAGTCGGCCATCACCCGCCGGGTGCAGAGCCTGGAGGAGGCCCTGGGCGTGGAACTGCTGGACCGCAACACCAAGCCGCTCAAGCCCACCGCCGCCGGCCTGCGGGTCTACGAGCAGTGCCGCCGGGTGCTGCGCGAGGTGGACGGCCTGCGCGAGCTGGTGGCCAGCGACACCGCCCCCAGCGGCGTGCTGCGCCTGGGCGTGCCGCAGAGCATCGGCGAGGTGGTGCTGCTGGAGGCGCTGCGACGCCTGGCCGGCGAGTACCCGGAGCTGCGTGCCCAGGTCGGCAGCGGCTGGGGCAGCCATTTGCTGGCGCGGCTGGAGAACGCCGAGCTGGACGCGGCGGTGGTGCTGTTCCCGCCGAGCAAGGTGTTCCCCGACGACCTCGGCGCCACGCCCCTGGGGCGCATGGACCTGTGCGTGGTGGCCGCGCGCGACAGCGACCTGCAAGCCCGCCGCCTGCTCGACTGCTACCAGCACGGCTGGGTGCTCAACCCCGACGGCTGCGGCTTCCGCGCCGGCCTGCAGCGCGCCCTGGCCGACCAGGGCCTGGGCCTGCAGCTGAACCTGGAGACCTTCGGCAGCGAGCTGCAGCTGGGCCTGGTCGCCGAGGGCCGCGGCCTGGGCCTGGTGCCGGCGCCGGCCCTGGCGCGCAGCCGCTACCGCGAACAGCTGCGGGTGCTGCAGCTGGACGACTTCCAGCCGCTGATCCAGCTCTGGCTGGTGCGCCCGCGCCTGCTCGGCAACCTGGAGGCGCCGGCGCGGTTGTTCGGTAATGCGGTGGCTGACGGGTTGGATATGCGGGTGGGGTGAGTTTTTCGAATCTGCTCACTTACCCCCCCCTGTAGGAGCGAGCTTGCTCGCGAACAGACTCCCCCGGCAGCGCTGTCGCCCCAGGTTGACTCCGTCCCCTCTCCCCAGCCCTCGGCTGCGCGCCCCGCCCTGAAGGGAGAGGGGGCTTGTCCGTGCCGAGAAAGGATTTGGCGTCAGTCGGGAACCTTGTAGTAGCCGGCTAACGCCGAAATACCCGAGCACGCCGAACGGTCCCCTCTCCCTTCAGGGAGAGGGTTAGGGAGAGGGCGCTCTCATGCCTGACACCGGCATGACCGGAAACTCTGTTCGCGAGCAAGCTCGCTCCTACAAAAGCGAAAACCTCCCCCGCGCAACTTGCTCCATCCTGAATATGCGTATTTAGCATATTAGGATATGCAAAAAATGAATTTCCATCATGAAGTGCTTGCCTATAGCTTCTAAGAACAACGTCCAACATGACGTTTTTCTTATAACGAAAGCCGCCGACCTTATGCAGCGGCCCAGGCGAGGGCAACACAGTGAGCGTGGAAATTCTCGGCATGATCACCGCCACCCCGAGTTCCGAGGTGGATCAGCCGCTGGGGGACGCGGTGGACGCCGGTTTCGTCCGGCGCTTCGCCCAGGCCCATGAGGACGCCGGTTTCGACCGCGTGCTGGTGGGCTACTTCAGCAATGCCGCCGAGAGCGCCGTGGTCAGCTCTTTCGTCGCCGCCGCCACCCGGCGCCTGGGCATCCTCCTGGCCTACCGCCCCGGGGTGATCGCGCCGCCGCTGGCCGCGCGCCAGCTGGCCACCCTAGACCAGTTCAGCGACGGCCGCCTGGCCCTCAACGTGGTCAGCGGCGGCAACGACGAGGACCTGGCCCGCGACGGCGACTACCTCGACCACGACCGCCGCTACGCCCGCACCGACGAGTACCTCGCTGCCCTGCGGCGCATCTGGACCGCCACCGGCCCGGTGGATTTCGCCGGCGAGTTCTATCGCTTCCAGGGCGCCTCGCCCGCCGTGCGCCCGCGGCAGCAACCGCACATCCCGATCTACTTCAGCGGCTCCTCCGACGCCGCCATCGAAGTCGCCGCCAGGCACGCCGACACCTACATGCTCTGGGGCGAACCGCTGGCCGCCGTCGACGGCCACATCCGCCGCGTGCGCGCCGCCGCCCAGGCCCAGGGCCGCGAGCCGCGCTTCTCGGTGTCGTTCCGGCCGATAGTCGCGGACACCGAGGAAGCCGCCTGGAAGCGCGCCGCCGAGGTGCTCGAACAGGTGCGCGAGAACCGCACCCGCCTGGGCCTGCCGCTCAACGACCACCAGCCGGAGAACGTCGGCTCGCAGCGCCTGCTGGCCGCCGCGCAACAGGGCGAGGTGCTCGACACCCGGCTGTGGACCGGCGTGGCCCGGCTGACCGGCGCGCGCTGGAACTCCACCGCCCTGGTCGGCACCCCCGAGCAGGTCGCCGCCGCCCTCGGCGAGTACTACCGCCTGGGCGTTTCCACCTTCCTGATCCGTGGCTTCGACCCGCTCGGCGACGCCGTGCGCTACGGCCAGGGCCTGATTCCCGCCATCCACGACCACGTCGCCCGCCTGCCGCAACTGCGCCGCGCCGGCTGAGGAGCCCCACCGATGAACCTGAAACGACGCCTGCGCGCCACCTTCGCCGCGCTGCTGCTGGGCGCCCCCCTGGCCCAGGCCGCCGACCTGCCGACGCTGCGCGTGGGCGACCAGAACTACTACAACGTGCGCGCCTCCATGGAGGCCTCGGGCGTGCTCGAAGGCGCGCCCTACACGGTCGACTGGAAGCACTTCCAGTCGGCCGCGCCGGTGGCCGAAGGGCTGCAGGCCGGCGCGCTGGACCTGGGCTTCCTCGGCGATTCCGGCTTCATCTTCCTGGCCGCCAAGGGCGCGCCGGTGAAGCTGATCGGCGTGTCGCGGCAGAACCCCGACACCATCGCCCTGCTGGTGCCCAAGGATTCGCCGGTGAAGACCATCGCCGACCTCAAGGGCAAGAAGGTCGCCTACTGGCCCGGCGCCTGGAGCCAGCAGCTGACCCTGCGGGCGCTGGAGAAGGCCGGCCTGCCGAAGGACTACGTGGACTTCGTGAAGCTGATGCCCATCGACGCCGCCGCCGCCCTGCCGCGCGGCAGCATCGACGCCTTCCCGGTGTGGGAGCCGTACATCTCGCAGCAGATCGTGTTCTCCGGCGCGCGGCCGATCCTCACCGCCCGCGACCTGATGCCGGGGCTGTCGAGCATCGCCGCCAACGCCGACTCCATCGAGCCCAAGCGCGCGCAGATCGCCGACTTCCTCGGCCGCCTGCAGCAGGCCCGGGCCTGGGTCGAGGCGCACAAGGAGCAGTACGCCGACATCTGGGCGAAGAAGGCCAACCTCGACCAGGCGGTGTCGCGCCACTGGATCGGCCAGGCCGGCATGAGCGTCGGCCCGGTGGACAGCCAGGCCGCCGCCGACTACCAGGGCACCGCCGACTTCCTGGTGCAGACCGGCGCCCTGCCCAAGGCCTTCGACACCGCCAGCGTGATCGACACCTCCTTCGCCAAAGCCTTCCACTGAGCACGGAGCACAGACCATGAGCATCCAGTTTCTCGGCATGATCGGCCACCGCCTGGCCTCGGAAACCCTCGCCCCGGCCGGCCCGATCCTCGACAAGCAGTACATCGCCGCCTTCGCCCGCGCCCACGAGGAAGCCGGCTTCGACCGCATCCTGGTCGGCTACTGGTCGGACCAGCCGGACGGCTTCCTGGTGGCCGCCACCGCCGGCCTGGCCACCTCGAAAATCAACTTCCTGCTGGCGCACCGCCCCGGCTTCGTCGCGCCGACCCTGGCCGCGCGCAAACTGGCCACCCTGGAGCACCTGCTCGACGGGCGCCTGGCGGTGCACATCATCAGCGGCGGCAGCGACGCCGACCAGCGCAAGGACGGCGACTACCTCGACCACGACCAGCGCTACGCCCGCAGCGAGGAATTCATCGAGGTGCTCAAGCGCACCTGGACCAGCGCCGAGCCCTTCGACTTCCACGGCGAGCACTACCGCGTGGAACAGGCCTTCTCGGCCATCCGCCCGCAGCAGAAGCCGCACATCCCGGTGTACTTCGGCGGCTCTTCGGAGGCCGCGCTGAAGGTCGCCGGCAAGCAGGCCGACGTATTCATGCTCTGGGGCGAGCCCCTGGCCCAGGCCGCCGAGACCATCGCCGCGGTGCGCGAGCAGGCGCGGCAGAATGGCCGCGAGGTGGAGTTCAGCCTGTCGTTCCGGCCGATCCTCGGGCGCACCGAGGAAGAGGCCTGGGCCAAGGCCGAGGCGATCCGCGCAACTGCCGGCGAGCGCCTGGGCGAGGCCGGTTTTCCCAAGGGCAAGCCGCAGAGCGTCGGCGCCCAGCGCCTGCTCAAGGCGGTGGAGCAGGGCGACCGCGTCGACGAACGCCTGTGGACCGGCATCGCCAAGCTGGTTGGCGGCGGGCACAACTCCACCGCCCTGGTCGGCACCCCGGAGCAGGTCGCCGATGCGCTGCTGGCCTACTACGACCTGGGCGTGCGCAGCATCCTCATCCGTGGTTTCGACCCGCTCAACGACGCCGTGGAATACGGCCGCGATCTGATCCCGCTGACCCGCGCCAAGGTCGCCGAGCGCGAGCGTCGGCGTGCCACGGCCTGAACCCATGACCGTCCCGCAGACCCCGCCGCTGGCGCTCAACGACCTGCTGCCGGCGCTCACCCGGCAACTGGCGGAAAGCGCCGAGGCCTACGACCGCAGCGGCGATTTCCCCCACGCCAACCTCGCCCTGCTGCAACGCCACGGCCTGCGCGACTTCGCCCAGGCCAGCGCGGCGCTGCTGGGTGCGCTCTACGACGGCATCGCCGGGGCCGCCCGCGACTGGCTCGTGCAGTGGCTGGGCGAGCGCGTGCCGGCTAGCCTCGGCGCGCCCCTGGCGAGCCTGCCGCGGGTGCAGGAGGCGGTCGGCGCCATCGACGGCCTGCTGCTGCAGAACCGCCTGCTGCTCGACGCCGCCTGCCGCGACCGCCTGACGGCCAGCGAGTCGGGGTTGATCAAGGTCGCGGTCACCGACAACGCGGTGGCGGTGCTCGAGAAAGCCCTGGAACTGACCGGCAACCACGGCCTCAGCCGCCACAACCCCTTGCAGCGGCATTACCGCGACGTGCTCTGCGGGCGCGTGCACACACCGCAGAAAGACAGCGTCTGGATCGCGGCGGGGAGGGCGGCGCTGAGCCCCTGACCCCCCGGGATTACCTGAAGGAAACGACGGCAATATCGGCGACCGCACCGGCGGAACGGATAGCCCAAGACAACCCCCGGCTTCCGTGCGGAGCCGCCTGGAGATTGCCCCATGAAACGAACCCTGCGTGTCCTCGCCGGCCTGCTGGCCGCGACCCTGCTGGCCGGTGCCGCCAGCGCCGCCGAACCCGTCACCCTGCGCCTGGGCGACGTGAAGGGCGACCGCTACGCCTCGCTGCGCGCCTCCGGCGAGCTGGAGAACCTGCCGTACAAGCTGGAGCTGTCGGCCTTCCCCTCCGGCGCCCCGGTGCTCGAAGCACTGAACGCCGGCGCCCTGGACATCGGCTTCACCGGCGACATCCCATTCCTCTTCGTCTACGCCGCCGGCGCGCCGCTCAAGGCCGTCGGCGCCTGGCACTTCAACCCGGCGACCGTGGCGCTGGTGGTGGGCAAGGACTCGCCCATCCACTCGGTGGCCGAGCTCAAGGGCAAGCGCATCGCCGTCAACCGCGGCGGCTGGGGCCACTTCATGGCCCTGGGCGCGCTGCGCCGTGCCGGGCTCAAGCCGGAAGACGTGACCTTCTCCTTCCTCGGCCCGGTGGACGGCCGCGCCGCCCTGGTGCGCGGCTCGGTGGACGCCTGGGTGCCCTGGGAGCCCTACACCTCCAGCGCCGTGCTGCTCGACCAGGCGCGGGTGATCGACAACGGCGAGGGCATCATGACCGGCTATTCCTATGCCCTGGCCAGCGACGCCGCCATCGCCGCCAAGAAGGCCGCCATCACCGACCTGCTGACGCGCCTGGCGCGCGCCCAGGCCTGGGCGCTGCAGCACCCGGACGCCTTCGCCGCGGCCCTGGCCAGGGACCTGAACATGCCCCGGGAAGTCACCCGCCGCTGGGTGGGCGAGGCGCGCATCAGCCCCATCGTGTTCGACGAGCGCATCGCCGCCACCCTGCAGAAGGCCGCCGACTTCTTCCATGGCGAAGGCGTGCTGCCCAAGGCGCTGAACGTCACCCCGGCGTTCGACTTCGGCCTGTCTGGCGGCGCCGCCGAAGTGGCCCGCCACCTGCCCGCCGACCTCAGCGTCGGCCAGCGGTAGCCCTGACGGTTCTCAGCTAAGGCAAAAAGGTTATTTAACCTTGCCGTACCGCTTGGATATGGTTTTAAGTATCGCCCCGGCCGCGCCTCGCGCGCGGCGCAACGGGGCGCCGCCGAACCCCTTCGCTTCAGTCTCCCCGCGCGCCATTCGCCCAGGCACTGATCCCGTCGTCCCGAGGTGCCCATGAGCGTCGCCCCGTCCCGGCTGGCCCCCGCCGAGCCGTTCCTCCAGAGCGCCGTCGCCGGCCCCGCCGCCTGGGCCCGCGCCCTGCGCGAATCCGGGCTGCTGCGGCTGTCGCTGCCGGCCCAGCTGGGGGGCGGCGGCAGCCCCTGGCGCGAGGTCCTGCAGGTTCTGCGCGACCTCTGCGAACGCGACGGCGGCCTGGCCCGGCTGTTCGCCGTGCACCACCTGCAGCTGACCCGCGTGCGCCTGCTCGGCAGCCGCGAGCAACTGCAACGCCTGCTGCACCTGAGCCTGCTGCGCGAGCCGCTGTGGGGCGCCCTGGGCGAGGACGACGGCCAGCGGCTGCGGGCGGAAGAACACGTGCGCGGCGGCTTCCGCGTCAACGGCGCGCAGTGGGACGCCTTCACCGCCGAGGCGGCCGACTGGCTGCTGCTGCGCGCCTGGCACGCGCCCAGCGGCGACTTCCTGCTGGCCGCGCTGCCCAGCGCCCGGGCGGGCCTTGCGCTGCGCGCCGGCGCCCTCTGCCAGGGCCTGCGCCTGCACCCGGAAGACATCCTGCTGCCGCCGGGCCTGGCGGCCACGCCCAGATGCGTGCTCTGCGACGGTCTGGCGCAACTGCTGCAGGCCAACGTCGCCCTGGGCCTGGCGCTGCAGGCCGCGGACAGCCTGGACCTGCCCGAGGCCTCGGAACTGTCGCGGCTGCTCGGCCTGGGCCTGGTGCTCAGCGAGCAGGCCGCCCGGCAGCTGGACGAGGGCATCGAGGCGGGCGCGGCGCTGGCCTTCGGCCGCGCCAGCCACTTCGCCAACCTCGCCGCCCAGGCCCTGGCGGTGGCCCGCCAGGCGGCCCAGGCGAGCCTCCGTGCGGAAGGCGTGAGGGCCCGGCTGCTGGGGGCTGCGCACTGATGGCGGGATGAATCCGGGCGATATTAGTTAAGAACTAAAAATTATTTATTTCAGATTTTTTATAGCTGTAATCTTCACTTCACCGGACCACCGGACTCATTCAGAACACCTGACCCCAGTCCCGTGGTCCGTCCTCGCTCTGCAGGCGGCCGCCCCGTACCCGAGGAGCCGTACCCATGTCCCGCAGCCCGTTCCTGCGCCGTTTCGCCGTCGGCCTCGCCGCCTCCGCCGCCCTGCTGGGCGCCCTGGGCGCGCACGCCGAAGGCACCCTGCGCATCGGTTTCCAGAAGTCCTCCACCCTGCTGACCATCGTCAAGGCCCAGGGCACCCTGGAGCGCGAGCTGGGCAAGCAGGGCATCAAGGTGAGCTGGCATGAGTTCCCCAGCGGCCTGCCGCTGCTCGAATCGCTCAACGTCGGCAACGTCGACCTGTCCGCCGACGTCGCCGACACCGTGCCGGTGTTCGCCCAGGCCGCCGGCGCGCAGCTGACCTACTTCGCCCGCGAAACCCCGTCGCCCACCGCGCAGTCGATCCTGGTGCCGGAGGATTCGCCGCTGAAATCCCTGGCCGACCTCAAAGGCAAGCGCGTGGCCGTGACCAAGGCCGCCGGCAGCCACTACCTGCTGATCGCCGCGCTGGCCAAGGCCGGCCTGAAATTCTCCGACATCCAGCCGGCCTACCTGACCCCCGCCGACGGCCGCGCCGCCTTCGAGAACCACAAGGTCGACGCCTGGGTGACCTGGGACCCGTACGTCGCCAGCGCCCAGCGCCAGCAGCACGCCCGCGTGCTCGCCGACGGCCAGGGCCTGGCCAGCTACCAGCGCTACTACCTGGCTTCCAGCGACTACGCCAAGGTCCACCCGGAAGTGCTCAGGCAGGTCTTCGCCGAGTTGCAGAAGACCGGGCGCTGGGTGAAGGAACACCCGGCCGACGCGGCCAAGCTGCTCGGCCCGCTGTGGGGCAACCTCGACGCCGCCACCGTGGAGCAGGCCAACGCCCGCCGCAGCTACGACGTGCAGCCGGTGCGCGCCGACGGCCTCGAGGAGCAGCAGCGCATCGCCGACGCCTTCTACGCCCAGGGCCTGCTGCCCAAGCCGGTGGACGCCCATGCGGTGCAGGTCTGGCAGCCGGACCTGGCGCGCAACTGAGCCGAATTTCCCGCCGCCCCGCGAGGGGCGGCCCGTCACGGCCCGGCCGGCCGCCCCGAATGCATTTCCAGGAGCACCCCATGAAACGCACCTTCGCCCCGCGCCGCCTGCTGGCCGCGCTCGCCCTGGCCGGCGTCGCCGGCATCGCCCAGGCCGACATCACCCTCGGCTACCAGACCGGCGTGGACCCGACCAAGGTCCCGCAGGCCGACGGCACCTACGAGAAAGCCATCGGCGAGAAGCTCGACTGGCGCCGCTTCAACAGCGGCCCGGAAGTGGTCGCCGCCATCGCCTCCGGCGACGTGCAGCTGGGCAACCTCGGTTCCAGCCCGCTGGCCGCCGCCACCTCCCGCGGCCTGCCGATCGTGGCCTTCATCGTCACCGCGCAGATCAATGCGGCGGAAGCCCTGGTGGTGCGCAACGGCAGCAGGATCGAGAAGCCCGAGGACCTGGTCGGCAAGACCATCGCCACGCCCTTCGTGTCCACCTCGCACTACAGCCTGCTGGGCGCGCTCAAGCACTGGAAGATCGACCCCACCAAGGTGAAGATCGTCAACCTCAACCCCACCGAGATCGCCGCCGCCTGGCGTCGCGGCGACATCGACGGGGCCTTCGTCTGGTCGCCCGCCCTGGGCGAGATCAAGAAGAGCGGCAAGGTGCTGACCGACGCCGCGGAAGTGGGCAAGTGGGGCGCGCCGACCTTCGAGGTCTGGGTGGCCCGCAAGGACTTCGCCGAGAAGCACCCGGAGGTGCTGGCCAAGTTCGCCCGCGTGACGCTCGACTCCTTCGCCGACTACAACGCCCACAAGGCCCAGTGGACCGCCGACTCCGAGCAGGCGAAGAAGATCGCCCGGCTGACCGGCGCCGCCCCCGAGGACGTGCCCGAGCTGCTGGCTGGCAGCGCCTTCCCGGAGACCAAGGAGCAGCTCTCCAGCGCCCTGCTCGGTGGCGGCACCGCCAAGGACATCGCCGGGACCGCGGCCTTCCTGAAGGAACAGAAGCGCGTGCCTTCGGTGCTCAAGGACTACTCGCCCTACGTCAGCGCGGAGTACGTGCGCCAGGCGGAGAGCGTGCAGGTGGGGCAGCGCTGATCGCGCCGGCCTGCTCGATCTCCCTGTAGGAGCGAGCTTGCTCGCGAACAGCCCGGCACCTTTCTCCACCTCGTCATTCCCGCGAACGCGGGGATGACGGGGAAGGTGTGGCGTGAAGCGGGTTCGCGAGCAAGCTCGCTCCTACGAAGAGCGAAGAGCGCAACGTGCGAAGCGCCCAGCATTCCTTCTTACCCTACGGAGGGCAGAAACATGAGCCGTTTGACGGCCGAGGCGGTGAGCCTCTCCTTCGAGCAGCATGGCCAGACCCGGCGCGTGCTGCATGAACTGACCCTGGATGTGGCCAAGGGCGAGTCCCTGGTGGTGCTCGGCCCTTCGGGCTGCGGCAAGTCCACCCTGCTCAACGTCCTCGCCGGTTTCCAGAAGCCCGACCGTGGCCGCGTGCAGATCGACGGGCGGACCCTCGAAGGCCCCGGCGGCGAACGCGGCGTGGTGTTCCAGGACGACGCCCTGATGCCCTGGCTGGATGCCCTCGACAACGTCGCCCTGGGCCTGCGCATCCGCGGCCTGGGCCGCGCCGAGCGCGAGGCCCGCGCCCGCGAGGTGCTGGCCCTGGTCGGCCTGCAGGAGCATGCGCATTACCGCGTCTCGCAGCTTTCCGGCGGCCAGCGCCAGCGCCTCGGCCTGGCCCGCGCCCTGGCGGTGGAGCCGGACTTCCTGCTGCTCGACGAGCCCTTCGGCGCCCTCGACGCGCTGACCCGCGAGCGCATGCAGGTGCTGACCCTGGAGCTGTGGCGCAAGACCGGCAAGGGCCTGTTCCTGATCACCCACAGCGTCGACGAGGCGCTGTTCCTGGCCACCGACCTGGTGGTCATGGACGGCCCGCCGGCGCGCATCGTCAAGCGCCTGCGCCCGGACTTCGCGCGGCGCTACGCGGCCGGCGAGCCGGTGCGCTCGATCAAGGCCGACCCGGAGTTCGGCGGCCTGCGCCAAGAGTTGCTGGACGAGTTCCTGGAAGAACCGGAGGCCGAACATGCCCACTGACACCCTCAGCGCCAAGCTGCCTGCCAGCCGTCGCGCCAAGCCTGCCCGCCCGCGCGACGCGAGGCGCTGGGCCGCCGCCGGGAGCATAGCCGCGCTGGCCGCGCTCTGGTGGTTCGCCACCCATTTCGGCTGGGTCGACACGCTGTTCCTGCCGGCCCCCGAGCAGCTCTACGAAGCTCTGCAGCGGGTGCTTGCCGAAGGCTACGTCGACGCCAGCCTGTGGCAGCACATCGGCACCAGCCTGCTGCGCGTGCTGCTGGCCCTGGGCGCGGCGGTGCTCACCGCCATCCCCCTGGGCATCCTCATGGGCCTCAACCCGCTGGTGGGCGCCGCGCTGGACCCGCTGGTGGAGTTCTACCGGCCGATCCCGCCGCTGGCCTACCTGCCGCTGATCGTCATCTGGTTCGGCATCGGCGAGCTGTCCAAGGTGCTGCTGATCTACCTGGCGCTGTTCGCCCCGCTGCTGATCGCCACCGCCGCCGGCGTGCGCCGCGTGGACAAGTCGCGCATCCAGGCGGTGCGCTGCCTGGGCGCCAACCGCTGGCAGGTGGTGCGCCACGTGGTCCTGCCCAGCGCCCTGCCGGAAGTCCTCACCGGCCTGCGCATCGCCCTGGGCGTGGGTTGGTCGACCCTGGTGGCCGCCGAGCTGATCGCCGCCAACCGCGGCCTGGGCTTCATGGTGCAGTCGGCGGCGCAGTTCCTGGCGACCGATGTGGTGGTGCTGGGGATTTTGCTGATCGCCGGGATCGCGCTGGCGTTCGAGGTGAGCCTGCGCTGGTTGCAGCGGCGGTTCGCTTCCTGGGAGTAGGGCTGTAGAGCCAGAGCCCCTCTCCCTAACCCTCTCCCTGAAGGGAGAGGGGACTGGTCCTGAGCGGCGGTTGGAGCGTTGCCTCCGAATGACATCCGCGTGGCGGCAGGACTGTTCCGTCCTTTCCGCTCGCACCGAACAAGCCCCCTCTCCCGCTTGCGGGAGAGGGCTGGGGAGAGGGTGCTCTTCCCACACAGAACACGAGAGAGAAAAGAAATGACCACCCTGACCCTCGAACCCCTCAGCCCCGCCCTCGGCGCCGTGGTCTCCGGCATCGACCTGCGCCAGAGCCTGGACGACGCCCAGCAACAGGCCATCGAGCAGGCCCTGCTCACCCACCAGGTGCTGTTCTTCCGCGACCAGCCCCTGACGCCGCAGCAGCAGGCCGCTTTCGCCGCGCGCTTCGGCGACCTGCACATCCACCCGATCTACCCCAGCGTGCCCGAGCAGCGCGAGGTGATCGTGCTCGACACCGCCGTCACCGACGTGCGCGACAACGCCATCTGGCACACCGACGTGACCTTCCTGGAAACCCCGGCCCTGGGCGCGGTGCTGGCCGCCAAGCAGCTGCCGCCCTACGGCGGCGACACCCTCTGGGCCAGCGGCATCGCCGCCTTCGAGGCGCTGTCCAGGCCGCTGCGGGCGCTGCTCGACGGGCTGACCGCCACCCACGACATCAGCAAGTCCTTCCCCCAGGAGCGCTTCGGCGCCACCGACGCCGACCTGGCGCGCCTGGAAGAGGCGCGGGCGAAGAACCCGCCGCGCTCGCACCCGGTGATCCGCACCCACCCGGTCACCGGGCGCAAGGCGCTGTTCGTCAGCGACGGCTTCACCACCCGCATCAACGAACTGTCGGCGGCCGAGAGCCGGGCCATCCTCGAGCTGCTGTTCGCCCACGTCGCCCGCCCGGAGTTCACCGTGCGCTGGCGCTGGCGCGAGAACGACGTGGCCTTCTGGGACAACCGCGTGACCCAGCACTACGCGGTGGACGACTACCGCCCGCAGCGCCGGGTGATGCACCGCGCGACCATCCTTGGAGACAAGCCGTTCTGACCCCCGCACGCCAACCCTTGCCCTTGTAGGAGCGAGCTTGCTCGCGAACCGCCTCATGCCGAAGCTATTCGCGAGCAAGCTCGCTCCTACGAAAAGCGGGGGCCGTTGCGTGGGCGGCATTCGGCGTGGTGGGCGTGAACCGCCTCGTGCCAGGGCGGTTCGCGAGCAAGCTCGCTCCTACGAAAAGCGGGTGTCGTCGCCTGGGCGACATTCCGCGACGTGGGCGCGCGCGCCGCTCTGGCCTAAGCTTGGCAGGTTGACTTCCAGAGACTGCCTTCCATGCTCGAACGGATTCCGGACGAATCGAACCTGGCCGAACTGACCCTGCGCGGGCTCATCCTCGGCGCCCTCATCACCGTCGTCTTCACCGCCTCCAACGTCTACCTGGGCCTGAAGGTCGGGCTGACGTTCGCCTCGTCGATCCCCGCCGCGGTGATCTCCATGGCGGTGCTGCGCTACTTCTCGGGCTCGAACATCCTCGAGAACAACATGGTGCAGACCCAGGCCTCGGCCGCCGGCACCCTGTCCTCGATCATCTTCATCCTCCCCGGCCTGCTGATGATCGGCTACTGGGCCGGCTTCCCGTTCTGGCAGACGGCGGCCATCTGCTCCATCGGCGGCATCCTCGGGGTGCTCTACACCATCCCGCTGCGCCGGGTGATGGTGGTGCAGAGCAGCCTGCCGTACCCCGAAGGGGTGGCGGCGGCGGAGATCCTCCGCGTCGGCAGCCATGAGGAGGAGCACCCGCAGGCGGGCGACGCCGGCAAGCCGGGCCTGCGCGACATCCTCGCCGGCGGCGTGGTGGCGGCGCTGTTCAGCCTGTTCAGCAGCGGTTTCAAGCTGCTGGCCGAGGGCTTCAGCTTCTGGCTCACCGCGGGCCAGGCGGCGTTCCGCCTGTCCACCGGCTTCTCCCTGGCGCTGGTGGGCGCCGGCTACCTGATGGGCATCACCGCCGGCATCGCCATCCTCATCGGCGTGGTGATCGCCTGGGGCGTGGCGGTGCCGCTGCTCACCGTGAACAGCACCCTGGCCGCCGGGCAGGGCCTGCCGGAGCTGGCCAGCAAGCTGTGGAGCAGCCAGGTGCGCTTCCTCGGCGCCGGCACCATAGGCGTGGCCGCGCTCTGGACCCTGGCCACCCTGTTCAAGCCCATGGTGCAGGGCGTCTGGGCTTCGCTCAGCGCCATCAGCGGGCGCGCCGAGGCCAGCGACCTGCGCACCGAGCGCGACATGCCGGCGGCCTGGATCCTGGCCATCGCCGCGGTCCTGCTGGTGGCGCTGTTCGTGGTCTTCGCCTACTTCCTCGGCCAGGCCGCGCCGGACCTCGCCGGCTTCGCCTTCTGGGGCCTGGTGGCCACCTGCGTGGTGTTCGCCTTCTTCTTCGGCTTCCTGATCGCCGCCGCCTGCGGCTACATGGCCGGCCTGGTGGGTTCTTCCAGCAGCCCGATCTCCGGCATCGGCATCATCGCGGTGATCCTGGTGTCGCTGCTGATCCTCGGCGTCGGCTCGCTGGAGGCCGATTTCCTCGACCGCGAGGGCGGCAAGCTGGCGATCGCCCTGGCGCTGTTCACTACCGCGGTGGTGCTGGCCATCGCCGCCATCTCCAACGACAACCTGCAGGACCTCAAGACCGGCTACCTGGTCGGCGCCACGCCCTGGCGCCAGCAGGTGGCGCTGATCGTCGGCTGCCTGGTGGGCGCGCTGGTGATCCCGCCGGTGCTGGAGCTGCTGTACAACGCCTACGGCTTCCCCAATGCCCTGCCGCGCGTGGGCATGGACCCCGGCGCAGCCCTGGCCGCGCCCCAGGCGACGCTGATGACCGCCATCGCCAGCGGGATTTTCCACGACGCGCTGAACTGGAACATGATCCTCATCGGCGTGGCCCTGGGCATCGCCCTGATCCTCGTCGACGTGCTCCTGCGCCGCACCGGCAAGGCCAGCCTGCCGGTGCTCGCCGTGGGCCTGGGCATCTACCTGCCGCCGACCATCGGCATGACCCTGGTGGTGGGCGCGGTGCTCGCCTGGCTGCTGGAGAGCGCGCTGAAGAAGCGCGCCCAGGCCGCCGGGGTGAACGAGGACAGGTACGCCGAGCTGCCGCGCCGCCGCGGCGTGCTGCTGGCCTCGGGGCTGATCGTCGGCGAGAGCCTGATGGGCATCCTGCTCGCCGCGCTGATCGGCACCAGCGGCAAGGACGCGCCCCTGGCGCTGGTCGGCGCCGGTTTCGAGGACACCGCGCAGTGGCTGGGGCTGCTGGTGTTCGTGGTGGTCTGCGTGCTGTTCCACCGCCAGGTGCTGGGCAAACGCTGATACAAACGGCGGCTTGGTCGATCGGGGATGTGTGATATATGTTATCGATATCACATATGGAGGACGCCATGCGCACCCTCGTCGACATCCCCGCCGAACACCTCGAAGCGCTCAATGCCCTGGGCGAGCAACAGCAGCAATCGCGCGCCGCGCTGATCCGCGAGGCGGTCGCCGAGTACCTGGTCCGGCACCGCCGGCAGGATGCCGAGGCCGCCTTCGGCCTGTGGAACGGCAGCGCCGGCGACGGCCTGGCTTACCAGCGGAAGGTGCGCGAGGAATGGTGAAGGCGCTGTTCGACACCAACATCCTCATCGACTACCTCAACGGCCACGAGCAGGCCCGAGACGAGTTGCGCCGCCACGATGACCCGGCCATCAGCATCGTCACCTGGATGGAGGTGATGATCGGCGCAACGCCCGCCACCGCCGCGGCCACCCGCGCCTTCCTCGACAGCTTCGCCCTGGTGCCGCTCGACGCGTCCGTCGCCGAGCGCGCCGTGGCGGTGCGCCAGGCGCTGCGGGTGAAGCTGCCGGACGCCATCATCAAGGCCAGCGCCGAGGTGCAGGGGCGCCTGCTGGTCACCCGCAACACCCGGGACTTCGCCGCCGACGACGTCGGCGTGCGCCTGCCCTACAGCCTCTGAGCCCCGCGCCGAGCGAACCACAGGCTGGAGAAGGCGTAGGCGACGAACCAGCCGATGTTGATGCCGGCACCGCGCAGCCAGGTGCCCAGCGGCTCCGGTAGCACGGCGGGGGCGAAGTGGCCCAGCGCGCCCAGGCTCAGCGGGTTGAGCAGCAGCGCGCTGCTGCGCGGCAGGCGCGTGCGCCCGCAGGCGATGGCCAGGCTGAGCACGGCCAGCCCGGCCACCAGGCCGCCCACCGCCGCCACCCAGGCGATCATCAGCAGGCGGTGGAACTGCTCGCCCAGCGCCAGCAGCGCCGGGTGGGCGTCCGCCGGCACCAGCAGCAGGGTCTTGTAGACCATCCCCAGGTGGTAGAAGGCGGCGTGCCCCAGCGGCGAGTAGGCGTTGCCGCAGACCAGCAGGGCGAACAGCGTCCAGGCCATCCAGCCCTGGCCGCGGGCGACCAGGAACCAGTGCCAGGCGCCGAGCAGGTAGAGCGGCATGGCCAGCACCGCCACCAGGGCGCCGAAGGCCAGGCGCGGCTCGCTGTTGGGCAGCATGTAGTCCAGGCCTTCGAAGCTGATGCGCGACAGGTAGTCCTGCAGCGGCGGGTAGTCGGCGAGGTTGGCCCGGGCGCCGAGCAGGCCGGCGTCGCCGATCATCCAGAACACCGCGGCCAGCAGCCCGGCGTAGCCGCACAGGCGCAGCGCGCGGTCGCCGTAGATCGGGTTCATGGCGAGCCCCTGCGGGCGCGGGCCAGGGCCGCCAGGATCACCACCAGGGGGATGCCCAGGGCGACCCAGGACAGCGCGTCCCAGGGGCCGTCGCCGACCAGCGCGGAAACCAGCCCCACCAGGCTCAGCACGGCCAGCGCCAGGGGCCAGCGGAACACCCTCCACAAGTTGCGCTTCATGCCTCGCCCTCCGCGGCCAGGTGCCCGGCCCGCAGGTCGGCCAGGCGTTTCTCCATGGTCTTGCGCCGCGCGAACCACAGGTACAGGCCGCTGCCGAGCACGACGATGGCCACCAGGTCGAGCAGCGTCCAGACGATCTTCAGCGGCAGCCCGCCGTAGTCGCCGAAGTGCAGCGGTTGCGAGAGGAACAGCGTCTTCACGTACAGCGGCATCTCGCGGATGTCGGTCAGCTCGCCGGTCTGCGCGTCCACCAGGGCCGGCTTGAGCAGGCGCTTGGTCAGCGGCGTGGCGCCGTGCATGAACACCGCGTAGTGGTGCTGGCTGCTGAACTGGGTGCCGGGGAAGCCGATGAAGCTCATGGTCATGTCCGGCGCCGCCGCCTGGGCGGTCTGCAGCGCCTTGTGCAGCGAGCCGTTGTCGGCCATGGGCGGCGCGTCGCGGTAGGGCGCGGTCATCTCGGCCAACTGGTCGCCGCGCCAGAGCATGAGGATCGGCAGCGCCAGGGTGTTGATCACCCCGGTGGCCCCCACCACCAGCACCCAGGCCAGGGTGACGATGCCCAGCATGTTGTGCAGGTCCAGCCACTTCACCCGGCGGCTGCGCCTGGTGCGCACCGCGGCGAAGTCGAGCTTGCGCATGAAGGGCGCGTAGACCACCACCCCGGACACCAGCGAGGCCAACAGCAGCAGCCCCATGAAGCCGAGGAACAGGTAGCCGGGCAGGCCCATGAACAGGTCGGTGTGCAGCTTGAGCATCAGGTACATGAAGCCGCCGGGCGGCGGCTCCGGGTCGAAGAACTCGCCGGTGCGCGCGTCGAACGGCTGCACGTGGCCGATGTCCGGCGGCGGCACCAGGCTGGGCGCGGTGATCACCGCGCCCAGCGGCTCGTCGGGGTCGAACACCACGAAGCGCACCACCTCGCCCGGGCGCGCGGCCAGGGCGCGGGCCACCACGTCGTCGTAGTCGATGCGCGGCGACTCGGCGGTCAGCGGCTTGAGCTCCGGGTGCGGTTCCAGGGTGTGCTCGATCTCCTCGTGGAAGATCAGCGGCAGGCCGGTCAGGCACAGCAGCAGCAGGAACAGCGTGGACACCAGGCTGGTCCACTTGTGCACCAGGTACCAGGTGCGCAGGGCTTTCGCGGTCATGGGCGCCTCAGAAGTCCGCGGTCAGCGACAGCGACAGGGTGCGCGGCGAGCTGACGGTCATGTAGCCGTTGGACGCGGTCCAGTAGTCCTTGGCCAGCAGGTTCTCAAGGTTGGCCCGCGCCACCAGCGGCTTGCCGGCCACCGCGAAGGCGTAGCTGGCGCCCACGTCGACGCGGTTCCAGTGCGGCACCTTGAGGTCGTTGGTGGTGTCCAGGTAGGCCTCGCCGGTGTAGATCCAGCGGCCGTCGAGGGTCAGCCCCTGGACGAACGGGGTGTCCCAGCTCAGCCCCAGGTTGGCCTGGCGACGCGGCACGCCGGGGGCGTCCTTGCCTTCGCTGGCGGGGCTGGCGGTCTTGCTCTGCTCGGCCTTGATGTAGCTGGCGCCGGCCAGCACCCGCAGGTCGTCGGTGAGCTGGCCGAACAGGCTCAGCTCGATGCCGCGGTTGCGCTGCTCGCCGTCGGCGCGGAACACGTTCTCGGCGTCGACGAAGGCGTTGGGTTTCTTGATCTCGAACAGCGCCAGGGTGGTGGTGAAGCCGCCCAGGTCGTACTTGGCGCCGACCTCGTACTGCTCCGCCTTGTAGGGCGCCAGCACCTGGCCGGCGTTGGCCGCGGTGGAGGGGGCGGCGTCGCCCTGGCTCAGGCCCTGGATGTAGTTGGCGTACAGCGACAGCTCGTCCAGCGGCTTGACCAGCAGGCTGAACATCGGCGTCCAGGCGTGCTCGTCGTACTTGCCGGTGCGCGCGCCGGTGCTGGGCGAGTAGTCCTTGGACTGCACCGTCTGCCGGCGCACGCCGGCGGTGAACTGCACGCGCTCGTCGAGGATCGACAGCCTGTCGGCCAGGGCCACGCCGGAGAGGTCGGTCTCGTTGGTCTTCGGGATGCCGCCGTCGAGGCTGGAGAAGTCCGGGATCGGCGTGTGCGGCGAGGTGTCGTAGAGGCTGCCCGGCTGCATGCCGGTGAACACGTAGACCATGCCCAGGCGCTCGTGCAGGCGGTTGGCGCTGAGGGTCCAGTCGTGGCGCACGGGGCCGGTGTCGAAGTCGCCGCGCACCCCGGCCTCGCCGGAGTAGGTGCGGCGGTCGGCGCGCTGGCGCGCCAGGCTGTTGATGACGTCGCCCTGGTTGCCGTTGAGGATGCTGTTGGCGGCGATGGTCTCGTAGTCGCTCTGGCGCCCGCCGAGGCTGGCGAAGGCGGTGAGGTGGTCGGTGAGGTCGTACTCGCCGCGGTTGACGATCGAGTAGTCCACCTGGTCCAGGTAGGAGTCGCGCAGGCCGAAGCGGGTCTTCGAGTCCGGCGCGTGGGGGATGCTGGTGGCGGTGCCGGTGATCACCGGGCGCACCACGCCCTCCAGGCTTTCCTTCTGGTACAGCAGGTCGCTGGACAGGCGCAGGCGTTCGCCGCGGAAGTCCAGGCCCAGGGCCAGCAGCGGGAACTCGCGGCTCTGGTGGTCGATGGCGGTGTCGCCGTTGCGGTACACGCCGTTGAAGCGCACGCCGAAGGCGTTGCCCTCGCCGAAGCGGCGGCCGATGTCCAGGTGGGTGCCGACCTGCGAGCGGTCGGTCCAGTCCAGGCTGACGCGGGTCAGCGGCTGGTCCTCGGCGCGCTTGGGCACCAGGTTGATGGTGCCGCCGACGCTGCCGCCGGGGGACATGCCGCCGAGCAGGGCGGTGGGGCCCTTGAGCACTTCCACGCGCTCGGCGAACTCGATGGGCACGCGCCAGTAGGGCAGCACGCCGTACAGGCCGTTGAAGGCGACGTCGGCGTTGTTCACGTTGAAGCCGCGGATGACGTAGGTGTCCACCAGGTCGCCGCGGCCGCCGACGACGCGCACCGACGGGTCGTTGGCCACCAGCAGGTCGGCGACGCTGCGCGCCTGCTGCGCCTCGATGGTCTGCGCGGTGTAGCTGGTGACGCTGAAGGGCGTGTCCATCAGGTCGGCGTTGCCCAGCATGCCCAGGCGCGCGCCGCTGGCCACCTGGCCGCCGGCGTAGGCGGGGGGCAGGGCCTCGGCGCCGAGGCTGGCGGTGATGGTGCTGGCCGACAGGGCCACGGCGCCGTCGGTGGGCACCGGGCGCAGCACGTAGCTGCCGTTGGCCTGGGGCTCGGCCTGCAGGCCGCTGCCGACGAGCAGCGCACTGAAGCCGCCGGTGACGTCGTAGCTGCCGTGCAACCCGGCGGACTGGCGGCCGCGCAGTTGCGCGGCGTCGAACGACAGGGCCACCCCGGCGGCGCTGGCGAAGCGCCCGAGCACTTCCGCCAGGGGCCCGCCGGCGATGTCGTAGCGCACGGCTTCGGCGGCCTGGGCGCTAGCAGCGGCGAGCGCGCCGGCGCCCAGGGCCAGGGCGATGGCCAGGGCCAGCGGTTTGTGGAGCGAACGGCTGGCGGTGGCCGGTGCCGGGTCGACGGTGTTGCGGTTCATGCGGACTCCCCCAAGTTGGGCCAGATGGCCCGGAATACGAGGGGGCCGGGCGAGGGCGGAAAAAAGTGCAAGGCCGGGGAGATTTTTTTCCGGCCCCGGTCTCAGGCCTGCGGCTGCACGCTGACCCAGAAGCGCGTGTGGCGCACGATGCGCAGCCCGAAGGCGGATTCCAGGGCGGCCAGGGCCAGCTCGGTATCGCCGATGGGGAAGTTGCCGGAGACCTTCAGCCCGGCGATCCGCGGGTCGCAGTGCAGCACGCCGCTGCGGTAGCGGCCCAGTTCCTCCAGCAGTTCGCCCAGCGGGCGGTCCACGGCGATCAGGCTGCCGGCGAGCCAGGCGGCGGTGTTGGCGTCGTTGCGCCGCAACGGGCCGAGGTCCAGCTCGCCGAGGTCGAGCTGCTCGCCGCCGTGCAGGATGCGGCTGCGCTGCGGCGCGGCCCGGGGGCGGACTTCCACGGCCTTGTCGAGCACGGCGACGCGGGTGCGGCTGTCGAGCAGGCGCACGCTGAAGCGGGTGCCCAGGGCGAGGATGCGGCCCTGGGGCGTCTCCACGCGGAAGGGGCGGGCGCTGCCGCTGGGGTCCGGCGCGGTGCTGACGAAGATTTCCCCGCGCAGCAGGCGCAACAGGCGTTGTCCGGGGTCGAAGAGCACGTCCACCGCGCTGTCGGTGTTCAGCGTCAGCGAGGAGCCGTCGGCCAGGGTGACTTCGCGGCGCTCGCCCACCGCGCTGCGGTAGTCGGCCAGCCAGGCCTGCCAGGGCGTGTCGCGCCAGGCCAGCCAGGCCAGCGGCAGGCCCAGCCCGAGGCTGCCCAGGCCGCCGAGCAGTTGGCGGCGCGACAGCCCGCGGGTGCCCAGGGTCGGCCCGGCCAACTGGCCCGGCACCCGGGCGAACTGCTGGCGCACCTGTTCCACCCGGGCCCAGGCGCGCTGGTGTTCGGCGCTGGCGGCGTACCAGTGCTGCCAGGCGCTCTGGTCGGCGTCGTTGGCGTGGCCGGAGTAGAGGCGCGCGTACCACTGGGCGGCGGCGCGGATGGCCTGGCGTTCGGCCTCGCTGGGGGCGCTCATGGCAGCATCAGGCAGCAGTGTTCCATGGCCTTGGCCATGTGGTTGTTCACCGTGCGCAGGGAAATGCCCTGGCGCTCGGCGATCTCGGCGTAGGTCAGGCCCTCGACCTGGGCCAGCAGGAAGCTGCGCTTGACCTTGGCGCCCAGGCCGTCGAGCAGGCGGTCGATCTCCATCAATGCCTCGAACAGCAGGGCCTGGGTTTCCGGCGAGGGCTGCTCGTCTTCCGGCAGGCTGGCCAGGGCCTCCAGGTAGGCCTGCTCCAGCGAGCGGCGGCGGAAATGGTCGATCATCAGGCCCTTGGCGATGGTCGCCAGGTAGTCCCGCGGCTCGCGGATCTCGCCGGCGTTGCGCGCGCGCAGCACGCGGACGAAGGTGTCCTGGGCCAGGTCGGCGGCATCGCAGGCGTTGCCCAGGCGGCGCCGCAGCCAGCCGTGCAGCCAGCCGTGGTGCTCGTTGTAGAGATGGTGCAGGGCGTGCTGCGGGTCGAGAGCGGTCGCCGGCATGGGAAGGGCCTGAAGGAAGGTGTGCCAATGATAATCACTATCAATTGACAATTGCCAGGCCCCTCGTCACCGGCGCGCCGTTCAACGCACCAGGTGCAGGAACTGCAGGTGGCGCTCGTACTGGTCGAGCATGTCGTTGATGATCTGCTCCCTGCCGTAGCCCATCAGGTCGTAGTCCTGGCTGCCCTCGGCCAGGTGCACCTCGGCGCGGAAGTAGCGGCGGTTCTTCAGGTGCAGGCCGCCCATGCCGGCGCGGGCGAAGGACGGCGTGAAGTAGCCGCGCATCGATACCTGGTAGTAGAACGGGTGCTGCTCGCCGTGGCCGATCTCCAGGCTCAGCTCCAGGTTGCCTGGGTCGAGGTCGGCGTCCACCTGCAGGCCCTTGTCGCGGAACACTTCCGCCACCTCGGCCATGGCCGGGCCGACCACGTCCGCCAGGAAGCGGTAGACCTCGTCGCGGGTGGGGAAGTGCACCGCCTGGGAGATGCGCCGCTTCCAGCCGCCGGCCTTGGCCGCCAGCGGCGGCGCCAGGGAGTGGCTGCGCGCGCGCTGGCGCTGGGACTCCAGGTAGAAGGCCTTGTGCAGGCCCCACATCATCAGCAGCAGGATCAGCGAGAAGGGCAGCGAGGTCAGCACCACCGCCGACTTCAGCGCGTCGATGCTGCCGGCGAACAGCAGGCCGCCGGTGACCAGCGCGGTGGCCAGGCCCCAGAACACCCGCAGCCACTTCGGGCCGTCGTCGTCGGCGCTGCCGCCGCGGGCGGAGAGGGTGGAGAGCACCACGGTGCCGGAGTCGGCCGAGGTGACGAAGAACACGAAGCTGACCAGCACGGTCACGGCGATCAGCACGCGGCTGCCGGGGTAGTCCTGCAGCAACTGGTAGAGCGCCATCTGCGGCTCCGCCACGGCCACCCGGCCCAGTTCGACGGCGCCGTGGTCCAGCACCTGTTCCAGGGCGCTGTTGCCGAAGATGGACATCCACGCCAGGGTGAAGCCCAGGGGGATGAAGAGCACGCCGAAGACGAATTCGCGGATGGTCCGCCCGCGGGAGATGCGCGCGATGAACAGGCCGACGAAGGGCGCCCAGGCGATCCACCAGGCCCAGTAGAACACCGTCCAGCCGCCCAGCCAGTCACCGCCCTCGCCATAGGCGTAGAGATCGAAGCTCTTGGTCGGCAGCGCGCCGAGGTAGTCGCCGATGTTCTGCACCAGGGTGTTGAGCAGGTGCTGGGTAGGCCCGGTGAACAGCACGAACAGCAGCAGGGCGCAGGCCAGCAGCATGTTGATGTCGGAGAGCAGGCGGATGCCCTTGTCCACGCCGGACACCGCCACGGCGATGGCTGCGCCCATCATCAGGGCGATCAGGGTCATCTGCACCGGGTGGCTGTGGGCGACGCCGAACAGGTAGTCGAGCCCGGCGTTGAGCTGCAGCACGCCGAAGCCCATGTCGGCGCCCAGGCCGAACACGGTGGCGACTATGCCGAAGCAGTCCACGGTGTAGCCGATGGGCCCGTTGATGCGCTTGCCGATCAGCGGGTACAGCGCCGAGCGCAATGCCAGCGGCAGGTTGTGGCGGTAGGCGAAGTAGGCCAGGGCCATGGCCACCAGGGCGAACACACCCCAGCCGTGCAGGCCCCAGTGCAGGAACAGCAGCTGCATGGCCTGGCGCGCCGCCTCGGTGGTGCCGGCCGCGCCCTGGGGCGGCTGCAGGAAGTGCGTCAGCGGCTCGGACACGCAGAAGAAGAACAGGGTGATGCTGATGCCCGCGGCGAACAGCATGCCGGCCCAGGACAGGTAGCTGAATTCCGGCTCGTCGTGGTCGGCACCGAGCTTGATCTTCCCGTAGCCGGAAAGCGCGGTGACCACCACGAAGATCAGGTACAGCGTCATCGCCAGCAGGTAGTACCAGCCGACGTTGGCGGCGGCCCAGGCCTGGGCGTCGAGCAGCCATTGGCCGGCCTCGACGGGGAAGCCGATGACCAGGACGACGAACAGCAGGATCAGCGCCGCCGCACCGTAGAAGGCCGGTGGGTTCATGCGCATGGCGGGGGAGGGTGGAGCGGTGGACGAGGGAAGCTGGGGAACGGACAAAACGGGCGGGGTTCCTCGTGTTTTTAATTGAACAAGCAATCAATATAAACACGAAAGGCCTTGCCAGGGCCACTCCCCGGGACCGATGGTCCCGCCGCCGGCCCCGTGCGGGGGCCGAGCGGAGCGGGTACTGCTTTACTTGCGGCGGGGCTTCGCACGGCGGACTTCACGGCGTTCCGGATCGACCTGCTGCGGTACGTTCAGGAAAGCGGTGGCGGCGAAAAAGCTGGCAAGAGCGGCAAAGCTGGTCACGATAGTCTCCAAGGGCGCCGGGGAAATTGGGTCCCGACTGCCTGGTAGCCATTTTCCCTGATTCACATGACAAATTGAAGTTGATGTGCCTGATGATCGGTATTGATATGGTCGATGGGACTGCCTTTTGCCGTTGACGTCAGAGAAATCCCTGTTTTTGACCTTTCCATCAGGATTCCCTGCTGCCGGGCATGGGGGTAGGCGAATCGTTTCACTGCGACCATCCGTCGCTTTTCGTGGACGTTCGAAGCCTGGGGGCCGCGTTTTCGTAGGTGTGCGATGCGCCCGGGAGGGCGGCGAATGCTGCTGATCGCGGACGGAGTCCGCTCCTACAGGGATGTCGTGCCTTCCACCGAACCGTGGGACTTCGTCCGCGATTGACCGCCGGCCCTGCCGACGGATGTCCTCCGCCATGGTCTGTAGGCAGGCCAGGGCGGTTTCATACATGGCCTGGTGTTTACTCGGAAAGGTCCGACTTCGGGCCGTCGGGCGTTTGGTTAGTGTCGTCGCCGGCAACACACCAACCCTCGATCAGGACACCCGTCGCATGAACCTCACCCGCATCTGCCTCGTCTTCGCCCTGGCGGCCCCCCTGGCCGCCTGCACCACCATGACGCCCAACCAGGCGATAGTCCCCCTGCAGGCAGCCACCGCCCAGATGATCGGCCTCGCCTCTTCCGACGAACTCGTCATCCGCGACGTCAAGGCGGGGCAGCCCGATCCCCTGGGCACCCAGGAGCTTTCCTATACAGCCAGGACCACCAAGGGGCGCGTCTTCAACTGCACCTCGCGAATGATGCCCGGCCTGCTGATCAGCCCGGCGACGCTGTCCACCCCTTCCTGCACGCCGGTGGTCGCCCATTCCAACTGAGACGGTGACGGCCTGTTGGCCGGATCGTGGACGGAGTCCGCTCCTGCGCTGCCCGAGCCATGTCATTCCCCTGTAGGAGCGGGCCCTGCCCGCGATTTCGCGCGCAGGGCGCGCTCCTACAGGTGGAACAGCGGTGGCGGCGTAGGAGACTCCGTCCGCGATAGCCGCAGGTTCCGGCGGCCCCTACGGCAGGGAGCCTTCTTCCAGTAACGCGAGCAACTGCTCGCGCACGCCGGGCTGGCGCAGCAGCCGGCGCAGGTCCGCTGGCGCGCTGTCCGGCAGGTTGAGGTGCTGCGGCTGGATTTCCTCGCCCGGGCTGACCAGCAGGGCGAAGTGGATGACGTTCTCCAGCTCGCGGATGTTGCCCGGCCAGGGGTAGGCCTCCAGCGCCGCCTGGGCCGCTTCGCCGATGTGCGGCACCGGCAGGTCCAGGCGCTGGGCGTGGATGCCGAGGAAGTATTCGGCCAGCGGCAGGATGTCGCCGATGCGCTGGCGCAGCGGCGGCAGCTCCAGGTCGCCGTCCACCAGGTATTGCCGCAGCGGTTCGAGGAACTTGCCGGCGGCCACCGCCTGGCCCAGGTCGATGCTGGTGGCCACCACCAGGCGCACGTCCACCGGGATCGGCTCGCGGGCGCCGACGCGCAGCACCTCGCGCTCCTGCAGCACGCGCAGGAGTTTCTCCTGCAACCCCAGCGGCAGGTCGGCGATCTCGTCCAGGTACAGGGTGCCGCCGTTGGCCGAGCCCAGCCAGCCGGCGCGGCTGCCCACCGGGCCGTTGTGCGCGCCGGGGGCGTAGCCGAACAGCTCGGCCTCGGCGAAGTTGCGGCTCAGCGCGCTGCAGCTGACCGCGACGAACAGCCCGGGGCGCTCGCTGGCGCGGTGGATGTGCCGGGCCAGCAGTTCCTTGCCGGTGCCGGTCTCGCCGCGGATTAGCACCGGCTGCAGGCCCGGGGCCAGGCGCTCGACCTCGTCGCGCACCTGGTGCGAACGCGGGTCGAAGAACACCAGCGCCTTGGCGCGGATGCTCAGCGGGCTCTTGTCGGCGTCGGGGAAGGTCAGCAGCGGTTGGGGAGTTTTCATCGGCACGGCTCTCGAAATGAAAACGCCGGTGGCGGGCACCGGCGCGTGCGTGTGAAGACGGCGCGCCCCTTGGCCGGGGCGCGCCCATCGATCAGAAGGCGGGGATCACCGCGCCGTCGTATTTCTTCTCGATGAAGGCCTTCACTTCCGGGCTGGTCAGCGCCGCGGAGAGTTTCTTCAGGGCGTCGCTGTCCTTGTTGTCCGGGCGCGCCACCAGGTAGTTCACGTAGGGCGAGTTGCGGTCCTCGAGGATCAGGGCGTCCTTCACCGGGTTGAGCTTGGCCTCCAGGGCGTAGTTGGTGTTGATCAGGTCCAGGTCGACCTGGTCCAGCACGCGGGGCAGCAGGGCCGACTCCAGCTCCTTGAACTTCAGGTGCTTGGGGTTCTCGGCGATGTCTTTCGGCGTGGCCAGGGCGTTGTGCGGGTCCTTCAGCTTGATCACGCCGGCCTTCTGCAGCAGGAGCAGGGCGCGGCCGCTGTTGCTGCCCTCGTTGGGCAGGGCGACGGTGGCGCCGTCGGGCAGCTCGCTCAGGGACTTGTACTTCTTCGAGTAGCCGCCGAAGGGTTCGACGTGCACGCCGGTCACGGTGACCAGGTCGGTGCCCTTGCCCTTGTTGAAGTTGTCCAGGTACGGCCGGGTCTGGAAGTAGTTGGCGTCCAGGCGCTTCTCGGCCACCTGCACGTTGGGCTGCACGTAGTCGGTGAAGACCTTGATCTCCAGGTCCACGCCTTCCTTGGCCAGGGTCGGCTTGATCAGCTCGAGGATCTCGGCATGGGGGACCGGGGTGGCGGCCACCACCAGTTTCTCGTTGGCGTTGACCGAGGCGCTGAAGGCGGCGGCGAGGGCAGTCAGGAGCAGCAGTTTCTTCATGGCGATGTCCTTGTAGGGCAGCGTGCCGGCGATCGGGCCGCGGCTCGTGGCGGCGGCGCAGGGCGGCGGGGGTTGGCTCCGGCCCCTCTGCGGAGGCCGTTGGAGCGAAAGCTACCGGGATTTTTTATTCCATTAAAATATTATTTATTCATCTACATATGACTTGTTTTCATAATGAATGGCCGCTGAGACAGGCTGCCGCGCGACAGCCTGCCGCGCGGCAACCCACCACGGCGGCAAGCCGCGGCGTGCGGCGTAACATCGATACGCTTTCTTGAGCTGCATCAATGCGCGCCCTGCTAGTCTTTGCTTGGCGTACCGCCGCAGACCTCCGGTCCGCCGGCCCGAACAAGAATCCGATTCCAGGATCACTGCTGAAACCCCGGCGTTCCGTGCGCCGGCGAGCTGCCCGCTGCGTGCGACGACGGGCGTCACCCTGAAGAGGAAACGTCATGTTGGGTCTCGAGGCGTTGGAACTGGCGCGTATCCAGTTCGCCTTTACCGTCTCCTTCCACATCATCTTCCCCGCCATCACCATCGGCCTGGCCAGTTACCTGGCGGTGCTCGAAGGGCTGTGGCTGAAGAGCGGCCAGGAGGTCTACCGCGACCTCTACCACTTCTGGTCGAAGATATTCGCGGTGAACTTCGGCATGGGCGTGGTCTCCGGCCTGGTGATGGCCTACCAGTTCGGCACCAACTGGAGCCACTTCTCCGCCTACGCCGGGAGCATCACCGGGCCCTTGCTGACCTACGAGGTGCTCACCGCGTTCTTCCTGGAGGCCGGCTTCCTCGGCGTGATGCTGTTCGGCTGGAACCGCGTCGGCCCGGGGCTGCACTTCTTCGCCACGGTGATGGTGGCCCTGGGCACCCTGATGTCGACCTTCTGGATCCTCGCCTCCAACAGCTGGATGCAGACCCCGCAGGGCTTCGAGGTGGTCGACGGGCGGGTGATCCCGGTGGACTGGTTCGCGGTGATCTTCAACCCGTCCTTCCCCTACCGCCTGTTGCACATGAGCATCGCCGCCTTCCTCGCCACGGCCTTCTTCGTCGGCGCCTCGGCGGCCTGGCACCTGCTGCGCGGGCGTGACAACCCGGCGATCCGCAAGATGCTCTCCATGGCCATGTGGATGGCGCTGCTGGTGGCGCCCATCCAGGCCATGATCGGCGACGCCCACGGCCTGAACACCCTGGAGCACCAGCCGGCGAAGATCGCCGCCATCGAGGGCCACTGGGACAACGCCGAGGGCGGCCCGACGCCGCTGATCCTCTTCGGCTGGCCGGACATGCAGCGCGAGGAAACCCGCTTCAAGGTGGAAATCCCGGTGCTCGGCAGCCTGATCCTCAAGCACAGCCTGAGCGAGCCGATCCCGGCGCTGAAGGACTTCCCGCGCGAGGACCGGCCCAACTCCACCATCGTCTTCTGGTCGTTCCGCATCATGGCCGGCCTGGGCATGCTGATGATCCTGGTCGGCGTCTGGAGCCTGTGGCTGCGCTGGCGTGGCGCTCTGTTCAGCAACCGCGCCTTCCTGCGCCTGGCGCTGTGGATGGGCCCCTCGGGGCTGCTGGCGATCCTCGCCGGCTGGTTCACCACCGAGGTCGGCCGCCAGCCCTGGGTGGTCTACGGGCTGATGCGCACCGCGGACGCGGTGTCCAACCACAGCACCCTGCAGATGAGCCTGACCCTGGTGATGTTCGTGCTGGTGTACTTCTCGCTGTTCGGCGTGGGCATCGGCTACATGATGCGCCTGGTGCGCAAGGGCCCGGTCACCCACGAGGGGCGCGAGCACAACGAGGGCGGCGCCGGCCGCCAGCGCACCGCGGCGCGGCCGTTGTCGGCCACCGCCGAGGGCTTCGACGACGATGACGACGGCCGGGAAGGGAGGAACTGACGATGGGTATCGACCTTCCGCTGATCTGGGCGATCATCATCATCTTCGGCGTGATGATGTACGTGGTGATGGACGGCTTCGACCTGGGCATCGGCATGCTCTACCCGTTCTTCAAGGACGAGCGCGACCGCGACGTGATGATGAACACGGTGGCGCCGGTGTGGGACGGCAACGAGACCTGGCTGGTGCTCGGCGGCGCGGCGCTGTTCGGCGCCTTCCCGATGGCCTACTCGGTGGTGCTCTCGGCGCTGTACCTGCCGCTGGTGCTGATGCTGGTGGGGCTGATCTTCCGCGGCGTGGCCTTCGAGTTCCGCTTCAAGGCCAAGGCGCACAAGCGGCACATCTGGGACAAGGCCTTCATCGGCGGCTCGCTGGCGGCGACCTTCTTCCAGGGCGTGGCCCTGGGCGCCTTCATCGAGGGCCTGCCGGTGGTCGACGGCCAGTACGCCGGCGGCTCGCTGGACTGGCTGGCGCCCTTCCCGCTGTTCTGCGGCCTGGGCCTGATCGTCGCCTACAGCCTGCTCGGCTGCACCTGGCTGATCATGAAGACCGAGGGCAAGCTGCAGGAGCGCATGCACGACCTGGCGCGCCCGCTGGCGCTGGTGCTGCTGGCGGTGATCGGCATCGTCAGCCTGTGGACGCCGCTGGCCCACGAGGCCATCGCCCAGCGCTGGTTCAGCCTGCCCAACCTGTTCTGGTTCCTGCCGGTGCCGCTGCTGGTGCTGCTGACCTTCTACGCCCTGCTGCGCTCGGTGGCGCGCAACGACAACGCGCTGCCCTTCGTGCTCACCCTGGTGCTGATCTTCCTCGGCTACAGCGGCCTGGGCATCAGCCTGTGGCCGAACATCATCCCGCCGGGGGTGAGCATCCAGGCCGCCTCGGCGCCGCCGCAGAGCCAGGGCTTCATGCTGGTGGGCGCGCTGTTCATCATCCCCTTCATCCTCGGCTACACCGCCTGGAGCTACTACGTGTTCCGCGGCAAGGTGAAGCACGGCGATGGCTACCACTGAGGGCCGCGGCATGACACCGGACGAACAGGGCAAGGCGCCGCTGCGCAAGCGACTGGGCTGGCTGGTGCTGATCTGGGCGGCCAGCGTCGCCGCCCTGGGCGTGGCGGCCTGGCTGATGCGCCTGCTGATGAGCGCGGCGGGGTTGGGGACGCCGCACTGAGACTCCCATCCGGGCGCCTTCGGGGGCCTGTAGCCCTCGCTTTGGCGGGGGCTTTTTTTATTGAGGGGCTTTTGGGTTTTTCGTAGGAGCGAGCAAGCTCGCTCCTACGAAGAGCGAAGAGCGCTTCAGTGCAGCTTGTCGCGCTGCGCCAACGTCGGAAACAGCTTCATCCACGCCCCAGTAACGACCAGCGTCCCCACGCCACCAATAACCACCGCCGGCACCGTGCCGAACCAGTGCGCCGTCAGCCCCGACTCGAACTCGCCGAGCTGGTTGCTGGCGCCGATGAACAGGCCGTTCACCGCGCTGACGCGGCCGCGCATCTCGTCCGGGGTTTCCAGCTGCACGAAGGCGCCGCGGATCACCATGCTGATCATGTCCGCCGCGCCCAGCACCACCAGCACGCCCAGGGACAGCCAGAAGGAGGTGGACAGGCCGAAGGCGATGGTCGCCACGCCGAAGATGCCCACCGCCAGGAACATGATGCGCCCGACGTTGCGCTCGATGGGGAAGCGCGCCAGCCAGAACGACATCAGCAGCGCGCCCAGCGCCGGCGCCGAGCGCAGCAGGCCCAGGCCCCAGGGGCCGGTGAGCAGGATGTCCTTGGCGAACACCGGCAGCAGCGCGGTGGCGCCGCCCAGCAGCACCGCGAACAGGTCCAGGGAGATGGCGCCGAAGATGTCCGGGCGGCTGCGGATGAAGTGGATGCCGGCCATCAGCGACTGCAGGCTGGCCTTGCCCTGGTTGCCGTTCTGCCGGCGCACCTGCAGGCTCAGCGACAGCGCGCAGGCCATGAAGTAGAGCAGCGTGGTCGGCGCGTACACCCAGAAGGCGCCGAAGGCGTAGAGCAGGCCGCCCAGGGCCGGCGCGGCGATGGTCGCCGCCTGCATGGCCGAGGCCGAGGCGGCCACCGCGCGGGGGAAGAGGGCGCTGGGCACCAGGTTCGGCAGCAGCGCCTGGGTGGTCGGCATCTCGAAGGAGCGCGCGCTGCCGAGCAGGAAGGCCAGCACGAAGATCATCTCGCGGGTGACGCTGCCGGTGCTGGCGCCCAGCACCAGGGCCAGCGCCACCAGGCCCTGGGCCACCTGGCACAGGGCGGCCACCTTGCGCCGGTCGTAGCGGTCGGCGACGTGCCCGGTGTGCAGCATGAACAGCACCCGCGGGAGGAACTCCACCAGGCCCACCAGGCCGAGGTCGAGCACGTTGTGGGTGAGCTCGTACATGTGCCAGCCGATGGCCACGGTGAGCATCTGGAAACCGCTGGCGGTGCACACGCGGGCGAGCCAGAAGGCGAGGAAGGGACGGTGGCGGAGCAGCGAGGTGGCTTCGGCGGACATGGTGCGCGGGCGACTGGTTAGGGAGCTAAGCAAAGGCCGGTGAGCGTAGCACGCCGTAACAAATTCGGTAGGCATTTTCCTTCAGGCGAGTGGACGGCAACGGCGCATTCGGTTCGCTGACCGCCCTGCTTAACTTTTGCCTGAGGCGTGCGATTTGGGTAAAGTTGACGTATCGGTCAGGATTTTCCGTAGGACGACGCGGCTCGCAATGCCGCCGTCGCGCCGTTCCATGCCTCGGTTCCGCCGGTTCCAGAACTCCATAACGACATGGGCGGGTAGTGCACCGCCCAGAGGATGATCCATGTCCAACCGTGATATCTCCCGGCGCGCCTTCCTCCAGGGCGGTCTGATCGCCGGCGTGAGCGTCACCCTGGCGCCGCTGGGCAGCCGGGCTTTCGCTGCCTTGATGGAGAAGAGCGTGACGGTGCCGGCCGAGCAGTGGCTCGGCCACGACGGCAAGGTGCGCTTCCGCAACGACGCCATTTCCAAGGTCTGCGGCAACAAGGTGTTCGCCCGCGACATCCGCGCGAAAGACATGCCCGGCTGGCCGCAGCAGCAGGGCCACGCCATGCTGCTGAAGACGCTCAAGGCCGACCGCCTCTACGAAGGCTACGACCTCGCCTGGCTGGGTGACGACCTGCAGCCGGACCGCATCGTCACCGCCGACGACCTGGCCAAAGACGGCATCGCCTTCCCCGAGGCCCACGGGCCGGACCCGCTGCTGCCCACCGGCAAGGTGCCGATGTTCATCGGCCACCCGGTGGCCATCCTCATCTGGCACGACTTCGAGCGCTTCCGCCGGGCCAAGCTCAAGCTGAAGTTCAACGACAAGGCCATCCGCTACGGCGCCCAGGCGCCGCTGTACCAGGGCGACCCCTACGGCAGCTTCCGCTACGTGCGGGTGGGTGGGAAGACCTCGGCCGACGAGGACGAGTTCTCCAGCCTCAAGGCCTCGATCCTCTTCCCCATGATCCGCAACCGCAAGCCGGTGTGGGACCAGCAGCCCAGCCAGCACGGCAACCTCACCGAGCAGGGCCTGTTCTACGCGCAGAAGATCAAGGACCAGGTGGACAACCCGCCGGCCGACTGGCTGGTCTTCGACGAGCGCTACAGGACGCCGTCCATCGAGCCCGCCGCCCTGGAGCCGGACAACGGCAACGGCTGGTACGACCCGGCCAGCAAGACCCTGCACTTCGTGGTCGCCACCCAGTGCCCGTTCGAGGCCGCCTACGAGACGGTGCACATGATCGCGCCGTCGCGCTTCGGCCTGGCCACGCTGAACATCCACCCCGGCTACACCGTCGGCTACGGCTCCAAGGACCACAACATCTTCGTCTTCTACGCGGCCCTGGCGGCGCTGTACGGCGAAGGCGTGCCGGTGCGCCTGGCCAACGACCGCTACGAGCAGTTCCAGAGCGGCATCAAGCGCCACGCCTTCGACATCCGCTACCAGCTGGCGGTGGACAAGAAGGACTATGGCTTCCGCGTGTTCCGCGCCGAGATGAGCCTGGACGGCGGCGGCCGCGCCAACTACAGCGCCTCGGTGGCCGCCGTGGGCGCCACCGCCGCGCAGTCCATCTACTACATGCCGCAGAGCGACCTGCAGGCCACCGCCTACCATTCGCGCGGCGTCGAGGCCGGCTCCATGCGCGGCTATGGCACCCTGCAGAGCATGGCTTCCACCGAGATGATGGTGGACGAGATCGCCGGGCGCCTGGGCATCGACGCCATCGAGCTGCGCCGGCGCAACGCCCTGGTCTCCGGCATGAAGAACACCCAGGGCGCGGTGCCCGCCGGCGCCCTGCGCCTGCACGAGATTCTCGACAAGGCCGCCGCCCACGAGGTGTGGAAGAACCGCGCCGAGCGCAAGCAGCAGTTCGACGCCCAGGACCCGGACAACTGGTACGGCGTCGGCTTCGCCATCTGCCAGAAGGACTTCGGCACCGGCTCCGAGGCGCCCATGGCCAGCCTGGAGTTCGACGCCGAGGGGCGCATCCAGCTGCGCCACATCGGCATCGAGATCGGCACCGGCATGTCCACCTCCCAGGCGCTGGTGGCCGCCGACTTCCTCGGCCGCCCGGCGGACGAGGTGAAGACCGCCGAGACGCAGTGGCCGGAGCTGCAACTGGTCAGCGGCGAAGACCCCTACACCATGAGCCAGGCCACCCAGGACGAGAAGCTGCGCAACCCGCGCTGGGTGGGCAAGTACGCCTCGGCGTCCTCGGCCACCAACTCGGCCTACTACTTCAGCCACGCCACCCGCGAGGCGGCGCGCGTGCTGTTCAACCACGGGCTGTGGCCGGCGGCCCTGGAAATCTGGCGCCAGGGCCCGTTCGGCGGCCAGGCCAACCCCTACGTGGTGCGCCGCGAGGACGCCCACTGGGTGGACGGCAAGCTCACCGCCAACGGCCTGCAGCCGCTGCCCTTCGCCCTGCTGGCCAAGCGCGCCCACGAGCGCGGCCTGGTCACCGGCGCCACGGTGCACGCCTTCAACCGCTGGAGCTGGGCGGAGTGCGAGTTCAGCATCGACGGCGTCAGCGAGCGCCTGCCGCTGGACGGCCTGGCGGTGAAGTACGGCGACGGTGCGCCGCAGGCGAAGAAGGCGCAGATGACCAGCGCCGGCTTCCACCTGCTGGAGCGCAGCAACGTGAACTACCCGCCGGTGCAGCTGAACAACGCCGCGGTCACCTACTACAGCCCGGTGGCCACCCTGGTGGAACTGAAGGTCAACAAGGGCAGCCACGAGGTGCAGGTGCTCAACCACCACTCCTGGGTGGAGTGCGGCCGGGTGCTGGTGCCGGAACTGGTCAAGGGCCAGATCGAAGGCGGCACGGCCATGGGCCTGGGCCACGCGCTGCTGGAAGAGATGCCGCTGCACGAGGGCGGCCCGGCCGAGGGCGACTGGAACTTCAACCGCTACCGCCTGCCGCGCGCCAAGGACGTGGCGGTGTGGCAGCAGACCTCGGAGATCCTCCCGCCGCTGTCGCCCAGCGACCCGTCCAAGGGCATCGCCGAAGTGGTGATGATCCCCATCGCCGGCGCCGTGGGCAACGCCATCGCCCACGCCATCGGCAAGCGCGTCCGCGACCTGCCCGCCACCCCCGCCCGCATCAAGGAGGCCCTCGATGGCTAAGCTCCAGCTGACCCTCAACGGTCAAGGCGTCGGCCCGGTAGAGGTCCCCGAAGACCTGCCGATGATCGACTACCTGCACGAATACCAGAACCTCACCGGCTCGCGCCTGGGCTGCGGCCAGGGCATCTGCCACGCCTGCGTGGTGATCGTCGACAACCCCGACGGCACCAGCGAGGAAGTGCGCACCTGCATCACCGGCGCCAACTGGTTCGACGGCAAGCAGGTGCGCACCATCGAAGGCCACGCCAAGCGCGACGCGCAAGGCCAGGTGAGCGAACTCAACCCGATCCAGCAGAAATTCGTCGAGCGCTTCGCCTTCCAGTGCAGCTACTGCGCGCCGGGCTTCGTCAACGCCGCCACCGTGCTGGTGGAAAAGGCCCAGCGCCAGCCGCTGAAGAAGAGCGAGCTGGAGTCGGTGATCGAGGCCAGCCTGGGCCACCACATCTGCCGCTGCACCGGCTACGTGCGCTACTACAACGCTACCGCGGAGGTCCTCGCCGACCTCGGCCTGGTCAAGGAGGGCTGAGCATGGCTCGATCGCTAACCGGCCTGCTGCTGGCCGCCGGGCTGGGCCTGGCCGCCGGCGCCCAGGCCGCCGACGCCGACCTGGTCAAGCGCGGCGAATACCTGGCCCGCGCCGCCGACTGCATGGCCTGCCACACCGCGGCGGGCGGCGCGCCCTTCGCCGGCGGCCTGCCGATCGCCTCGCCGTTCGGCACCATCTACGGCAGCAACATCACCCCGGACAAGGACCACGGCATCGGCAACTACAGCGCCGACGACTTCTTCGCCGCCCTCACCGAGGGCAAGCGCAAGGACGGCGCCAACCTCTACCCGGCGATGCCCTACACCTCGTACCACCTGATCAGGCGCGAGGACTCCGACGCCATCCACGCCTACCTGATGACCGTCGAGCCCGTGCACCGCGCCGCGCCCGAGACCGCGCTGAACTTCCCGTTCAACGTGCGCGCGGGGCTTTCCGGCTGGAACCTGCTGTACGGCAAGAGCGTCCAGCTGCAGAGCGCCGAGGGCCGGAGCGAGCCCTGGCAGCGCGGCCAGTACCTGGTGGAAGTGCTCGGCCACTGCGGCGAGTGCCACACCCCGCGCAACGCCATCGGCGCGCTGCAGCAGGACAAGCGCCTGTCCGGCGCCCTGCTCAACGGCTACCTGGCGCCCAGCCTGCTGCCCGGGGACCTGGCCGCGCGCGGCTGGAACCACGCCGACCTGTCGGCCTTCCTCGAGCACGGCATGAGCGCCCAGGGCAGCATGTTCAACGAGATGTTCCCGGTGCTGCACCACAGCACCCAGCACCTGGACAGCGGCGACCTGCAGGCCATGGCCACCTACCTGCTGGGCGACCAGCCGCCGGCGGCCAGGGTGGTGCAGACGGTGGCTTATCCACAGCTCTCCGCCAGCGCCAAGCGCGGCCGCCAGCAGTACCTGAACGTCTGCGCCGGCTGCCATGGCACCGAGGGCGAGGGCAAGCCGCACATCGCCGTGGCCATGCAGGGCAACACCACCCTGCGCCTGGCCGACTCGCGCAACCTGCTGCGGGTGATAGTCGACGGCATCGGCGAACAGCAGTTCGGCGGCTACGAGCGCATGCAGCCGATGCCCGGCTTCGCGGATAAACTGGATGACGCGCAACTCACCGATCTGCTCAACTACCTGCGCCAGAGCTGGGGCGGCCTGCCCGGCGACCTCGACGTCCAGGCGGTCGCGCGACTGAAGTCCGATGGCGCGCCGGCCCATGCCGGCAAGGCGATGTGACGTGCAACATCTCGATCTGCAAGTGGTTCGCCAGGCGCTGCGCTGGTCCGGCGAGGGCCAGCGCGTCTGGCTCTGCACCGTGCTCTTCACCTACGGCTCGGCGCCCCGCGCGCCGGGCTCGCTGCTGGCGGTGAACCCGCGCGGGCAGTGGGTGGGCTCGCTGTCCGGCGGCTGCGTCGAGGACGACTTCCTCGAACGCGTGGCCCATGGCGAGTTCGCCGAGCCGGTGAAGGTGGTGCGCTACGGCGAGGGCGACGCGCGCAGCAACATCCGCCTGCCCTGCGGCGGCATCCTCGACGTGCTGGTGGAGAACCTGGCGCCGGACTGCGAGGTGCAGGCGCACCTGCGCGAGCTGGAGTCGGCGCTGCTCGGCCAGCGCCGCCTGCTGCGCCGGGTGGACCTGGCCAGCGGCGCGCGCCGCCTGAGCGACGACCATGAGCATGGCCCACGGGTGGAGCGCGACGAAGGTTCGGTGCAATTGCGCGTCGGCGCCGCCCAGCGCCTGCTGCTGGCCGGCTATTCCAGCGTGGCCCATGCCTGCGCCGAGTTCGGCAAGGGCCTGGGCTTCGAAGTGATCCTCTGCGATCCGCGCGACGAGGCGCTGGATGGCGTGGAGCTGGACGGCATCGAGGTCCGCCGCGAACTGCCGTCGATCTTCATCGCCAACGGCGGCTGCCATGCCGACACGGCGGTGGTGGCGCTGACCCACGACCCGAGGATCGACGACCTGGCGATGCTCGAAGCGGTGCGCACCGAGGCCTTCTACATAGGCGTGATGGGCTCGCGCACCACCTCGGCCCGGCGCAGGGAGCGCCTGCAGCGCATCGGTGGCCTGGGCGAGACGGAACTTGCGCGCATCCACGCGCCCATCGGCCTCAACCTGGGCAGCAAGACGCCGGCGGAAATCGCCCTGGCGGTGCTCGCCGACATCCTCCGCACCCGCAGCGGCATCGCCCGCGAGAGCCTGTGAGCACCGTCGCCCTGCTGCTGGCCGCCGGCTCCGGCCACCGTTTCGGCGCCGACAAGCGCCAGGCGCGCCTGGCCGACGGCCGCGGCCTGCTGGCGGCGAGCCTGGCCAATGCCCGCGAGGCGTTCGACGAAGTGCTGGTGGTGCTGCGCCCGGAAGACGACGCGGCCGCGCTCGGCGTGCCTGTGGATATCGCCACCGTGCGCTGCGCGGAAGCGGCGGCCGGCATGGGCCACAGCCTGGCCGCCGGCGTCGCCGCGCTGGCCGACAACCCGGCCGCCAGCGTGGCGATCCTGCTCGCCGACATGCCCTGGATAGCCCCGCAAACCCTGCACCTGCTGGCCACGCAGGCCAGCGAACAGCGTATCGTCTTCCCCCTGCACCAAGGTCAACGCGGCCATCCGGTCCTCTTCGGCCGCGCCTTCTGGCCGGAGCTCCGCGCCCTGCAAGGCGACGAAGGCGCCCGCGCGGTGCTGCAAGCCCACCGCGAAGCCTGGCACCCCGTGGAGGTTGGCGACCCGGGCGTGCTGCGCGACGTGGACACCCCCGCAGCCCTGAACGACGCCCGACTGTAGGGCGGATAACGCCACGGGCGTTATCCGCCGTCTTTTGCAGGACTTGGCGCATTGGCCAACGGCGGATAACCGCGAACGGTTATTCGCCCTACGCCCAGGGTAGGCTTGGCGTAGGGCGAATAACGCTCCGCGTTATCCGCCGTCTGACCTGCCGTAGGGACCGCCGGAGCCTGCGGCTATCGCGGACGGAGTCCGCTCCTGCAGGTTGGCTCCGAACCTCCCGGCGCTGCCGAGCAGCCCCCTCTCCCGCTTGCGGGAGAGGGCTGGGGAGAGGGTGCGGAATCAACCCGACGCACAGCTGCCGCCGGGGAGCTCCCTTCGCGAGCAAGCTCGCTCCTACACCGGAATGGCGGAGCGGCTCTCATCCGCGAATCGCGCTGATACGTCCGGCTATCGCGGACAAGGTCCTACGGAGAGGAATACCGTGCTTCCCGCTAACTTGTAGGAGCGGGCCCTGCCCGCGATTCGCGCGCAGGGCGCGCTCCTACAGGGGAGCAGTGTGGCTGGGGCCGCGTAGGAGCGGACTCCGTCCGCGATGCCCTACTCGGCTGCCCAATCCTCCAGGCGCAGCCCGTCGATGCGTTCGAACTCGCGGGTGTTGTGCGTCACCAGGGTCGCCTCCAGTGCCAGGGCGTGGCAGGCGATCCACAGGTCGTTGGCGCCGATCGGCGTGCCGGCCAGCTTGAGGCGGGTGAATTGCGCCGCGTAGTGCTCGCACAGGCGCGGGGTGCCGTCGTAGACCACCGGCACCTGGCGCGTCAGGCGCTCCAGCTGGCGCAGGACCTCGCCGCGCCGGGTGCTGCGCTCGGCGCCCTTGAGCAGCTCGGCGTAGGTGATGAAGGACATGCATAGCCCGGCGTCGGCGGGCAGGGCGTTGACCCGTCGGGCCACGGATTCCGGGCGGTTCTTCAGCAGGTAGATGAGGATGTTGGTGTCGAGCAGGTATTTCACAGCTCTTCACGCTCCTGCACCGGCGGCTGCTCGCGCTGGCCTTCCTCCAGGGCCTCGACGAAGTCCTCGTCGAAGCCGGCGAGCGCCTGCAGCAGGGCCTCGCCGCGGTCCTCGGGCAGCGGGTGGATGACCAGGTCGCCGTTGGGCTGGCGGTGGATCTCCACGCGGCTGGCATCCAGGCGGAACTCCTGGGGGATGCGCACCGCCTGGCTGTTGCCATTCATGAAGACGCGGCTGGGAAGCGTCGATGTGGACATGCAATGGGCCTCCCTGTGTAACGTGTGTACAGGTATGTGTGTATCTTGCGCCCGCCAGTCACTGCAAGGCAATGCCCGCCCGTCTCACTTGCTGGCCTTGAGCACCACGAACTTCGGGTTCGCCGCCACCTGTTCGACGCCGCGGAACAGGCGCTTGAGCTTGGCGTGGTAGCCCAGGTGGCGGTTGCCGACTATCCACAGCTGGCCGCCGGCGACCAGGGCGTGGCGGGCCTGCTGGAACATGCGCCAGGCGAGGAAGTCGCCGACCACCTGCTGCTGGTGGAAGGGCGGGTTGCACAGCACCAGGTCCAGCGAGTTTTCCGGCTGCCCGGCCAGGCCGTCGGCGGCGTGGAACTCCGCTTCGCGCTCGCCCAGGGCGGCGCGCCAGTTCTCGCGGGCCGACTGCACGGCCATGAAGGACTCGTCCACCAGGGTGTAGCGGGCCTCCGGGTTGGCCAGGGCGCTGGCGATGGCGAGCACGCCGTTGCCGCAGCCCAGGTCCGCCACCCGTGCCCGGCCCAGGCCCCGCGGCAGGTGCGGGAGGAAGGCGCGGGTGCCGATGTCCAGGCCTTCGCGGCAGAACACGTTGGCGTGGTTGAGCAGTTCCAGCTTCGGCTGGTCCAGGGTGTAGCGGGTGGGGTAGGGCGAGGCGGCCGGCGCTTTGTCCACAGGCGTGGCGAACAGCAGCCGGGCCTTCTTCTCCGCCAGCGAGGCCTGCACCGGGCCGACGTATTGCTCCAGCAGGTCGCCGGCGGCGCGCGGCAGGTGCTTGACCATGGCCCCGGCGATCACCCGGGCGCCCGGCGCCAGGCGGCCGTGCAGGCGGATCAGCTGTTCCTCCAGCAGGGCGAGGGTCTTGGGCACCCGCAGCAGCACCAGGTCGAAGGGCCCGGCCGGGGTTTCGCTGGCCGGGACGAAGTCCACGGCGTCTTCCGCCAGGCCGTTGCGCGCCAGGTTCTTGCCCAGGGCCAGGGCGGCGAGGAAGGAGTCGCCGCTGCTGGTCACCCGCGCATGGCCGGCCAGGCCCGCGGCCAGGGCGCCGAAGGCGTCGTTGAGCACCAGCACCCGGCAGCCTGCGGCCAGGCCGTCGGCGGCCACCTGGCGCAGCAGGTATTCGTCGGCGGCGTCGAAGGCCTGCAGCGGGTCGTTGCGTTGCTCCGGCTGGCGGATCAGGTCGAGTTCGGCGAAGGGCGTCTGGAAGGTCGGCATGGGCATCGTTTTTTTGTTGCGTCAGGTCAGGCCGGCCGGGGTTTCCGGCAAAGGCCCTGATATCTGACGGTGTTTCTCGGTGTTGCGATGGGAGAAACTGTAGGCAGAGATCGGATCGGGAGCGGAGTATGACCGCCAGCGAAGAGAAGTTCACCCGTCAGACGCTGCTCGACGTGCAGACGCTGACCCCCAGCCTGTTCACCCTGCGCACCACCCGCGACGCGGGCTTTCGCTTCCGCGCCGGGCAGTTCGCCCGCCTGGGCGTGTACAAGCCCAGCGGCAGCATCGTCTGGCGCGCCTATTCGATGGTCTCGGCGCCCCACGACGAGCACCTGGAGTTCTTCTCCATCGTGGTCCCGGGCGGCGAGTTCACCAGCGAGCTGAGCCGCCTGCGCGAGGGCGACCAGCTGCTGGTCGACCGCCAGGCTTTCGGCTTCCTCACCCTCGACCGCTTCCCCGACGGCCGCGACCTCTGGCTGCTGGCCACCGGCACTGGGCTGGCGCCGTTCCTGTCGATCCTCCAGGACTTCGAGGTGTGGGAGCGCTTCGAGACCATCAAGCTGGTCTACAGCGCCCGCGAGGAAAAGGAGCTGGCCTACCGCGAGCTGATCGCCGGCCTGGCCCGCCGCGACTACCTGGCCGAGCACGCCCACAAGCTGCAGTTCATCCCGGTGGTCACCCGCGAGCAGGTGCCCGGCTGCCTGGGCGCGCGCCTCACCACCCTGATCGAGAACGGCGAGCTGGAACGCGCCGCGGGCCTTGAGCTGTCCCCCGAGCATTCGCGGGTGATGCTCTGCGGCAACCCGCAGATGATCGAGGACACCCGCGCAGTGCTGAAGACCCGCGGCATGAGCCTGGCGCTGACGCGCAAGCCCGGGCAGATCGCCGTGGAGAACTACTGGTAGTTAAGATTTGGAAAAGATTGCCCGCTTAAGCGGCGGGCGTCTTTGCCCTTAGGATGGCCGTCCATTCATAGCCCCTGGAACCCCATGGACTGCCACACGAGCGAGCCGCCCCCGGCGGCCGACGACCTTTTCGCCAGCATCTTCCCCCACACCCTCGCCGCGCCCCTGCGCGCGCCCGGGAGCTGACCATGGAGTGGCTCCTGGACCCTACGGCCTGGCTCGGCCTGCTCACCCTGATCCTGCTGGAGCTGGTGCTGGGCATCGACAACCTGGTGTTCATCGCCATCCTTGCCGACAAGCTGCCGCCGCAGCTGCGCGACCGCGCCCGGCTGATCGGCCTGTCGCTGGCGCTGCTGATGCGCCTGGGCCTGCTGGCCAGCATCTCCTGGCTGGTGACCCTCACCGAACCGCTGTTCGAGGTCTTCGGCAAGGCCTTCTCCGGCCGTGACCTGATCATGCTGTTCGGCGGCCTGTTCCTGCTGTTCAAGGCCACCATGGAATTGCACGAGCGCCTCGAGGGCCGCGTGCACAAGGCTGGCGGCCCGCGGGTCTACGCCGCGTTCTGGCCGGTGGTGGCGCAGATCGTGGTGCTCGACGCGGTGTTCTCCCTGGACGCGGTGATCACCGCCGTGGGCATGGTCGAGCAGCTGGAAGTGATGATGATCGCCGTGGTCTTCTCCATGGTCCTGATGATGGTCGCCAGCAAGCCGCTGACGCGCTTCGTCAACGCCCACCCCACGGTGATCATGCTGTGCCTGGGCTTCCTCATGATGATCGGCTTCAGCCTCACCGCCGAGGGCCTGGGCTTCCACATCCCGAAGGGCTACCTGTACGCCGCCATCGGCTTCTCGATCCTCATCGAGCTGGCCAACCAGGCGGTGCGCTGGCGCCGCCGGCGCAGCCTGCAGGGCCGCCGAGGCCCGCGCGAGCGCACGCGCTACGCGGTGCTGCGCCTGCTGGGCGGCAGGGTGGAGGCCGACGAGGTGGGCGAGGAGATCGCCGACATGCTGGGCGAAGAGCCGGCCGACGCGCCCTTCGACCGCCGCGAGCGGGTGCTCATCAGTGGTGTGCTGGAGCTGGCCGAACGCTCCATCCGCACGGTGATGACCGAGCGCACCGAGGTGCACCGCATCGACCTCGACGCCGGCGCCGAGCAGACCCGCCAGGTGCTGCTGGAATCGCCCTTCTCGCGCCTGCTGGTGATCCGCGCCGGCCAGGTGGACGAGCCGCTGGGCTACGTGCACAAGAAGGAACTGCTCAAGGCCATCCTCGCCGGCCGCCAGCCGGACATCGAGCCGCTGCTGCGGGTGCCGCTGAACCTGCCGGACAGCTGTAGCGTGCTCGGCGCCCTGGAGCAGATGCGCCAGGCCTCGACCCATGTGGCCTTCGTGGTCAACGAGTTCGGTGGCTTCGAGGGCCTGCTGACGCTGACCGACATTCTCCAGGCGATCGCCGGGGAACTGCCGGACGCCAGCGAGATGGCCGGCCCGGACATCGAGAAGGGCAGCGACGGCTGGCGCGTGCGCGGTGCCACCACCCTGGCGCTGCTGGCCGAGCGCATCGGCTTCCGCGGCCAGGCGCCGGAGGATTGCCGCACCCTGGGCGGCCTGGCGCTGCACCTGCTGGACCGCCTGCCGGCGGCGGGGGACGAACTGGAGCACCGCGGCTGGCGCCTGCGGGTGCTGGAGGTGAAGGAGCGGCGCGTCGAGCGCCTGCTGCTGCAACCGCCGCGCGCCGCCTGACGGCGCGCGGGGCCGGGCTCAGCTGCGGTTCTGCTGGTTCTTCAGCAGGTCGCGGATCTCGGTCAGCAGCACTTCCTCGGGCGTCGGCGCCGGCGGCGTCTCGGGGGCGGCGGCTTCTTCGCGCTTGAGGCGGTTGATGGCCTTCACGCCCATGAAGATGGCGAAGGCCACGATCAGGAAGTCCAGGCAGGTCTGGATGAACTTGCCATAGGCCAGCACCACCGCCGGGACGTCGCCCTCGGCGGCCTTGAGGGTGATGGCCAGGTCGGAGAAGTCGACCCCGCCGATCAGCAGGCCGATCGGCGGCATGATCACGTCGCCCACGAAGGACGAGACGATCTTGCCGAAGGCGGCCCCGATGATGATACCGACGGCCATGTCGACCACGTTGCCCTTGACGGCAAAGGCCTTGAACTCGCTGAGCAGACTCATGCAAAGACTCCTTGTTGGGAAGAGGGGACAGGGGGGAGTTTAGCGGTCGCGCCCGCGTTGAACACTACCCCCGCGCCGCCATGGACCGCCGCCTGCGCAAAAGTTCCGGCATGACCGGCGGCGCTGGGCGAAATTCGGGGGTGGTCTAGGCTGAAGGAAATCATCCACCCCACGCAGAAGGAGGACCGCCATGCCGCTCGAGCACCATCCCCTGGCACGTGAGTTTCCCGATCAGCGCGCCAAGATCGCCAGGCTCATCGGCGAGAACAGCCATTTCACCCGCCTGGCCGGCACCTACGAGGAACTGGACCGGCGCATCTACGACATCGAGGACGGCCGCGAGCCGCTGGATGACCTGGCACTGAACAACCTGAAGCTGCAGCGCGTCGCCCTGAAGGACGAGATCGCCGAACTGCTGCAGCGTTCAAGCTGAGCTTGATCGACATCAAGGGAGCTCGCCGAGGTCGGGCGTAGTCTTCGGACAACTTTTTCTACTGCTGGTGATCCGCCATGCGTAAAGAGCCGCGTCCCCTGGCCAAGTCCGTCCGCAAACAGGCCAAGACCCCCTTCGACCCGCGCCGGGCGCAGGAGCGCCTGGTGCGCCTGAAGCTGCAGTACGAGCTGCTGGACCAGCGCATCAGCCGGGTGGAGGAGGGCATCGAGCGCCCCGATGGCACCCTGGCCGCGCTGATCATGCGCCGCGAAGGCCTGCGCTACGACATGGAGAGCCAGTACCGCCTGCTGGCGGGCTGATTCCCCGGCCGCACCCGTCGGCCATTGCCGCGCCGGGCTGAAGCGCCCGGCGCGAACCGCTATGATGCGGGCTTTGTTTCCGACGGAGTCCGCCCATGGCCAAGGCCAAGCGCATGTACGGCTGCACCGAGTGCGGCGCCACCTTCCCCAAATGGGCCGGGCAGTGCGCCGACTGCGGCGCCTGGAACACCCTGGTGGAAACCGTGGTGGAGGGCGCTTCCTCCGCGTCTTCCGGGCGCGGCGGCTGGGCCGGGCAGCAGGCCAACATCAAGACCCTGGCGGAAGTCAGCGTCGAGGAGATGCCGCGCTTCAGCACCGCCTCCAACGAGCTCGACCGCGTCCTGGGCGGCGGCTTGGTGGACGGCTCGGTGGTGCTGATCGGCGGCGACCCGGGCATCGGCAAGTCGACCATCCTCCTGCAGACCCTGTGCAGCATCGCCAGCCGCATGCCGGCGCTCTACGTCACCGGCGAGGAGTCGCAGCAGCAGGTGGCCATGCGCGCGCGGCGCCTGGGCCTGCCGGAAGACCGGCTCAAGGTCATGACCGAGACCTGCATCGAGAGCATCATCGCCACCGCTCGCCACGAGCAGCCCAAGGTGATGGTGATCGACTCCATCCAGACCATCTTCACCGAGCAGCTGCAATCGGCCCCCGGCGGCGTCGCCCAGGTGCGCGAGAGCGCCGCGCTGCTGGTGCGCTTCGCCAAGCAGAGCGGCACGGCGATCTTCCTGGTCGGCCACGTCACCAAGGAAGGCGCCCTGGCAGGCCCGCGGGTGCTGGAGCACATGGTCGACACCGTGCTGTATTTCGAGGGCGAGTCCGACGGCCGCCTGCGCCTGCTGCGGGCGGTGAAGAACCGCTTCGGCGCGGTCAACGAGCTGGGCGTGTTCGCCATGACCGACCGCGGCCTGAAGGAAGTCTCCAACCCCTCGGCGATCTTCCTCACCCGCGCCCAGGAGTCGGTGCCCGGCAGCGTGGTCATGGCCACCTGGGAGGGCTCGCGGCCGATGCTGGTGGAGGTGCAGGCGCTGGTGGACACCAGCCACCTGGCCAACCCGCGGCGCGTCACCCTGGGCCTGGACCAGAACCGCCTGGCCATGCTGCTGGC
The DNA here is from genome assembly GCF_900187975.1 of Pseudomonas delhiensis. Lineage (GTDB taxonomy): Bacteria > Pseudomonadota > Gammaproteobacteria > Pseudomonadales > Pseudomonadaceae > Pseudomonas > Pseudomonas delhiensis. The sequence goes on from NZ_FZPC01000003.1 coordinate 149,480, forward strand.
GGTGCTGCACCGCCACGGCGGCATCCCCACCTACGACCAGGACGTGTTCCTCAACGTGGTGGGCGGGGTGAAGGTGCTGGAAACCGCGTCGGACCTGGCCTTGATGGCGGCGGTGATGTCCAGCCTGCGCAACCGCCCGCTGGATCATCAGTTGCTGGTGTTCGGCGAGGTCGGCCTGTCCGGCGAGGTGCGCCCGGTGCCCAGCGGCCAGGAGCGCCTGAAGGAAGCGGCCAAGCACGGCTTCAAGCGCGCCATCGTGCCCCAGGGCAACGCCCCCAAGGAGGCCCCGCCGGGCCTGCAGGTGATCCCGGTGACGCGCCTGGAGCAGGCGCTGGATGCGTTGTTCGAATAGACGGCGCCGAGGTGGTCTTCATAGGCGCGGGGGACGCCTGGTTCTTGCTTGCGAATGAGCCCAGCAGCGGAATCTGTTCGCGAGCAAGCTCGCTCCTACGAAAAGCCATGTCCGCACCTACGGGGAGAATGGGCACCCTGTAGGAGCGGGCCCTGCCCGCGAAATCGCGCGCAGGGCGCGCTCCTACAGGGGAATGGTGTAGTGGGGTTGAGTAGGAGCGGATCTCATCCGCGAATCGCGCCGGTGGTTCCGGCTATCGCGGGGTCCTACGGGGGAGGAATGCCGTGCTACCCAGCGAACTGTAGGAGCGGGCCCTGCCCGCGATTTCGCGCGCAGGGCGCGCTCCTACATGGGAATGGTGTAGTGGGGCGGCGTAGGAGCGGATCTCATCCGCGAATCGCGCCAGTGGTTCCGGCTATCGCGGACAAGGTCCCTACGAGAAGCCATACCTGCCTGGGGCACCCTACGCCTGCTCCCCCAGCGCCGTCAGCTCGCGCTCCAGCAAGGTCGTGTCGCCCAGGTTGAGTTCCACCAGGCGGCGCAGGTGGCTGATGGAGTCCAGGTCGATGTGCCGGCAGATGAAGCCCAGCAGGCCCTCGCGCTCCCAGGCCAGGTCCGCCTCCATGTAGATGTTGGCGTCGAAGCCCAGGTAGATGCGGATGTCGAAGGGCTTTCCCGGGTCGCCGTTCCAGCCCGGCGGGCGCGCCAGCAGCAGGCCCTGCAGGGAAATGTCGTGCAACTCGGCCTTCCAGCGCTGGCCATCCTGACCGACTTCGGTGCCGGCATCGAAGGCGATGCGGCTGAAGCGCCGTCGTTCGGCGTGATCGTCACTCATGGGCGGGCTCTCCGGCCGTTCTGCGTTCGCCTCACTATAGCCAAGCCCCTGTCGCCCGTCGCTCCGCCGGCCGGCGGTTTGACAGCCGCCCGGGCCTCGCCAAAGCTGCTAGGGCGGGTTCCCCATCAAACCAAGGCGGAGCGGAGCATGGACAAGAAGATTCTGGGAAAGGGGCTTATCCTCGGGGTTCTGGCGTCGGCGAGCCTGCTGGCCCAGGCCGATGACGCGAGCGACAGGGGCTGCGGCTGGGGCCAGTTGCTCTTCGAAGGCCAGCGCGGGCTGTTGCCGCACCTGCTGGCGACCACCACCAACGGCACCTCGGGCAACGCCACCTTCGGCCTGACCTCGGGCACCAACGGCTGCGATTCCAACGTGCGCATCCGCTACGGCGGCCGCTCGGTCCTGGCCATGAACGGCATGCTCGACAGCATCGCCGAGGACATGGCCCGCGGCCATGGCGACGCGCTGGACGCCTACGCCACCCTGCTCGGGGTACAGGCGCAGGACCGCGCCCACTTCGCCCAGGTCACCCGGCAGCACTTCGGCGAGATCTTCGCCAGCCAGGACGCCACCAGCGAACAGGTCTACGCCAACACCCTGGCGGTGATGCAGCGCGACGCCACCCTGGCGCGCTACGCCAGGCAGCCCACCTGAGCCTCCCAGCCGCGCCGGCCCGCGCGCAAACTCCCGGCGCAGAGCGGTTTGCGCCGCGCGGGCCGCGACACCGCACCGCCCCTTTTCAGGCGGCAATATCGTTGCAACGGCTCTAGACTAAGGTCGTATAAATGACTCGCCGGAAAGGACTAGAATTTTTCCTGCGAATTCTCGCCCTTCAACAGTCGGAAGCATCGCCATGAACAATAACAACAGCCTGCTACGTCACATCGCCTGGGCGATAGTGGCGATAGTCGGTGCCTTTGCCTTAGGAGTCGTGGCCCTTCGCCGCGGCGAAGCCATCAACGCCTTGTGGATCGTGGTAGCGGCGGTCGCCATCTACCTCGTCGCCTACCGCTACTACAGCCTGTTCATCGCCGACAAGGTGATGCAACTGGACCCCAACCGAGCCACCCCCGCGGTGCTCAACAACGACGGCCTGGACTACGTCCCGACCAACAAGCACATCCTCTTCGGTCACCACTTCGCCGCCATCGCCGGCGCCGGCCCGCTGGTGGGCCCGGTGCTCGCCGCGCAGATGGGCTACCTGCCCGGCACCCTCTGGCTGATCGCCGGGGTGGTCCTGGCCGGCGCGGTGCAGGACTTCATGATCCTGTTCATCTCCAGCCGCCGCAACGGGCGCTCGCTGGGTGAACTGGTGCGCGAGGAAATGGGGCAGGTGGCGGGGACCATCGCCCTGTTCGGCGCCTTCCTGATCATGATCATCATCCTCGCGGTGCTCGCGCTGATCGTGGTGAAGGCCCTGGCGGAAAGCCCCTGGGGCATGTTCACGGTGATGGCCACCATCCCGATCGCGATCCTCATGGGCGTGTACATGCGCTACATCCGCCCGGGCCGCATCGGCGAGATCTCGGTGGTCGGCGTGGCCCTGCTGCTGGGCTCCATCTGGCTCGGCGGGCAGGTCGCGGCCAGCCCCGAGTGGGCGCCGGTGTTCACCTTCCACGGCGTGCAGATCGTCTGGATGCTGATCGGCTACGGCGCCATCGCCTCGGTGCTGCCGGTGTGGCTGCTGCTGGCCCCGCGCGACTACCTGTCGACCTTCCTGAAGATCGGCACCATTGTCGCGCTGGCCATCGGCATCCTGATCGTCATGCCGGAGCTGAAGATGCCGGCCCTGACCCAGTTCACCGACGGCACCGGCCCGGTGTGGAAGGGCAGCCTGTTCCCCTTCCTGTTCATCACCATCGCCTGTGGCGCCGTGTCCGGCTTCCACGCGCTGATCTCCTCGGGCACCACGCCCAAGCTGCTCAACCGCGAGCCCGACGCCCGCTACATCGGCTACGGTGGCATGCTGATGGAATCCTTCGTGGCGATCATGGCCATGGTCGCCGCCTCGGTGATCGAGCCGGGCATCTACTTCGCCATGAACAGCCCGCCGGCGGTGGTCGGCACCGACGTCGCCGCGGTGGCCGCGACCGTTAGCGGCTGGGGCTTCGCCATCACCCCGGAAATGCTCACCCAGACCGCCAAGGACATCGGCGAGACCACCATCCTGGCCCGCGCCGGCGGCGCCCCGACCCTGGCCGTGGGCATTGCCCACATCCTCCACCAGGTGCTGCCGGGCGAAAACACCATGGCCTTCTGGTACCACTTCGCGATCCTCTTCGAGGCGCTGTTCATCCTCACCGCGGTGGACGCCGGCACCCGCGCCGGGCGCTTCATGCTGCAGGACCTGCTGGGCAACTTCGTCCCGTCGCTGAAGAAGACCGACTCCTGGGGCGCCAACATCGTCGGCACCGGCGGCTGCGTGGCGCTGTGGGGCTGGCTGCTGTACCAGGGCGTGGTCGACCCGCTGGGCGGCATCAACACCCTGTGGCCGCTGTTCGGCATCTCCAACCAGATGCTCGCCGGCATCGCCCTGATGCTCGCCACCGTGGTGCTGATCAAGATGAAGCGCCAGCAGTACGTGTGGGTCACCGCGCTGCCGGCGGCCTGGCTGCTGATCTGCACCAGCGCCGCGGGCCTGATCAAGATCTTCGACGGCAACCCGGCGGTGGGCTTCGTCGCCCTGGCGCAGAAGTACGGCGCGGCGCTGGACGCCGGCCAGGTCCTGGCCCCGGCCAAGGACCTCGCCCAGGTCAAGACCGTGATGCTCAACGCCTACATCAACGCCGGCCTCACCGTGCTCTTCCTGCTGGTGGTGTTCAGCGTGCTGGTGTATTCCATCAAGGTCGGCGCCAAGGCCTGGACCAAGAAGGAGCGCACCGACAAGGAAGCGCCGTTCCAGCCCATTCCCGAGGCCTGAGGCAGGAGGTGACACGTGTTCAATGACCTCAGCCGCATGGGCAAGTACCTCGGGCAGGCCGCCAGGATGCTGGTGGGCATGCCCGACTACGACACCTATGTCGAGCACATGCGCAACAAGCACCCGGACAAGCCGGTGATGAGCTACGAGGAATTCTTCCGCGAACGCCAGGAGGCACGCTACGGCGGCGGCAAGGGTCGGCCGATCCGTTGCTGCTGAAGCCGCGGATGGGTGTATAAACGGACGGGCCGCCTGCGGGCGGCCCGTTTTCATTCCTGCCTGGAACCTGCCCATGAGTGATTCCCAACAACCCGCGCAGATCCCGGTGACCGTGCTCACCGGCTTCCTCGGCGCCGGCAAGACCACCCTGCTGCGCCACATCCTGCAGGCCGAGCACGGCCTGAAGATCGCGGTGATCGAGAACGAATTCAGCGACACCCCCATCGACGGCCAGTTGCTGGGCGATGCCCCGGCGCAGGTCGTGACGCTGTCCAACGGCTGCGTCTGCTGCACCATCAACAACGACCTGGAGCGTTCGCTGTACCTGCTGCTGGAGCAGCGCGACAGCGGCGAGATCGCCTTCGACCGCCTGGTGATCGAATGCACGGGCCTGGCCGACCCGGCGCCGGTGGCGCAGACCTTCTTCGTCGACGAGACGCTGCGCGAGCGCTACCTGCTCGACGGCATCATCACCCTGGTGGACGCCGCCAACGCCGATCGCCACCTGCAGGAAGCCATCGCCCAGGCCCAGGTCGGCTTCGGCGACCGCATCCTGGTGAGCAAGCGCGACCTGGTCAGCGCCGAGCAGTACCAGGCCCTGGCCGAGCGCCTGCAGCGCATCAACCGCCGCGCCGAGCTGCACCCGGTGGACCATGGGGTGATCGACCTCGGGCGCCTGCTCGACGTGCGCGGCTTCAACCTCAACGCCGACGTCGGCCTGCGCCCGCTGCAGCCGCTGCGCCCGGTGACGGCCAGCGACGACCGCATCCGCACCCTGGTGCTGCGCAGCGACAAGGCGCTGAGCATCGAGCGCCTGAGCGAGTTCATGGACGACCTGCTGCAATGGCACGGCAACTCGCTGCTGCGCTACAAGGGCGTGCTGAACATCGAGGGCGAGGAACGCCGCCTGGTGTTCCAGGGCGTGCTGCGCCTGTACGGCTTCGACTGGGACACGCCCTGGGGCGAGGACGCGCGCGAGAGCGTGATCGTGTTCATCGGCGACAACCTGCCGGAGGAGCAGATCCGCCAGGGGTTCGAGGCGATCACCGGCGTCGCACCGTAGGGCGAATAACCGTTCGCGGTTATCCGCCGCCCGGCCGGAACACCGGTGCTCGGGGACAACGGCGGATAACGCTGTAGGCGTTATGCGCCCTACGTCGCTGCTCTTGTAGGCGCGAGCTTGCTCGCGAATGGTGTTTACCTTTGGCGTAGGTGCGTTGGATGGGCTCCGCTCCCTCTCCCTAACCCTCTCCCTGAAGGGAGAGGGGACCGTTGGGCAGATGCTGATGTTCTGGAGTCAGCCGGCTAGCACTGTGACTGCCGGCTGAAACCAAGCTTCCTCTCGGCACGGACAAGCCCCCTCTCCCTTCAGGGAGAGGGCTGGGGAGAGGGCGCTCTTCAGCTCCTCATCCTCCTCAAAAAGAAACGCCCGGCATTCACCGGGCGCTCTCCTTCAACTATCCAGCCTCAGTGCCGCGCCAGCTTCCAGGCATCCCCGGCCGGCGCGGTGCCCTTGTCGTAGGGCTTGAACACCGTCATGTACACCAGCCCCACGGCGATCACGATGGCGCCCACCAGGATGATCCCGTAGTTGATGTACCAGGGCGCGTCCGGGGTGCGCGGCCAGGACATGTTGACGATCGCCAGCAGACCGTAGGCCTGGGCGGCGATGTTCACCGGCCAGCCCCACTTGCCCAGGGTGAAGGCGCCGCTGGGCTTCCAGCCGCGCAGGCGGGCGAACAGGGCGGCGCCGACGATCATCTGGAAGGCCAGGTAGATGCCGATGGCGGCGAAGCTGACCACGGTGCCGATGGCGTTCTGCAGGTAGAAGCCGATGCAGACGATGGCCGCCGGGATCACCCCGCACACCACCAGGGCGGCGGTGGGCACGTGGGTGTTGGGCGACAGGCGCTGCAGCAGGCGGCTGCCCATGACCATCTCGTCACGGGCGTAGGAGTACAGCAGGCGGCTGGCGGCGGCCTGCAGGCTGAGCACGCAGGAGACGAAGGACACCAGGATCACCAGCATCACCAGGCGCGCGCCGAGCGGGCCGAAGGCGCCGTCGAAGATGGTGGTCATGGGGTCCTTGTCGGCGCCGGAGATCACCGCGCCTATGTCCGGCACCGCGAGGATCAGCGCCAGGGCGGCGAACATCGAGGCGCCGCCGCCGATCCAGATGGTCATGCGCATGGCCTTGGGAATGCGCCGGCTGGGGTTCGGGGTTTCCTCGGCGACGTCGCCGCAGGCCTCGAAGCCGTAGTAGAGGAACATGCCGGCCAGGGAGGCGGTGAGGAACGCCGGCCAGTAGGCGCCGTCGATGCGGATGTCGAAGGTGTCGAACAGCACCGAGATCGGCTGGTGGCGTTCGAACACCAGCAGGTAGCCGCCGATGACGATGGCGCCGATCAGCTCGCAGAGGAAGCCGAACATGGCCACCCGCGCCAGCAGCTTGGTGCCGCTGAGGTTGAGCAGGGTGGCGACCAGGGTCAGGCCCAGGCCGATCAGGGTGTTGGTCGCCGGGTCGGCCTCGAAGCCGAGCAGCGTGGTGACGTAGGGGCCGGCGCCCAGGGCCACCGCGGCGATGGTCACGCACAGCGACACCGAGTAGATCCAGCCGACCATCCAGGCCCAGCGCTTGCCCACCAGGCGCCGGGCCCAGGGGTACACGCCGCCGGAGATCGGGAACTGCGAGACCACCTCGCAGAAGATCAGGCACACCAGCATCTGCCCCAGGCCCACCAGCAGGTACGACCAGAACATCGGCGGCCCGCCCGCGGCCAGGCACAGGCCGAAGATGCTGTACACGCCGACCACCGGCGAAAGGTAGGTGAAGCCCAGGGCGAAGTTCTGCCACAGGCTCATGCTGCGTTCGAAGTTGGAGGAATAGCCCAGCGCGCGGAGCTGTTCCGCGTCGCGGTCGACCGGGGCGAGACCGGGTTGGATCGGACTGTTCATCGTTATTGTTCCTGTATGGCTATGCACGTCGGCATCGAACAGATGGATCGGGACTGGGAGCCCGCTGCCCACGGCGCGTGGCGGCAGCGGTGAAGACCGGGGCGGCCGGGCCGGGGTAACAGCGGCGGCCGCCTGCGTGGAGCAAGCACAGCCTATGCCATATTACATATGATTTAAAATGTTTTATTGGGCTCTCTTCTCGGGAAGGTGGGAAGGCTGGAGCTAGAGCGGTGGGCTCCTGGGCGCTATGGCCCGGGTGACAGGGCCGCCAGGGCTGTTCAGCGCCCTGGCGGGGAACGGAAATGGGGCGGAGTAACGCCGCACTGCTCCCATAAGGAGCACCGCCGGGCTCAGGCCGCGCGGTGGCGCTTCTCCGGCAGTTGCACCAGGGTCCAGTGCGCGGACTGCTCGGCCAGGTTGGCGCGCTGGCAGCGGGCGTCGGTGGCCAGCCCCAGGCTGGCTATCTCGCCGGCGATGAAGTTGGCGGTGTTGGCCGCCACCACCCGGCCCTCGCCGCTGAGGATCAGCGCCTCGTGTTCCAGGCGCATGAGCTTGGCGGTGACCACCCGCTCGAAGCGGTTCAGCGCGATGTCCGCGGCGGCCACGCCGAGGAAGCGCCCTTCCAGCAGCAGCGGGCGGGAGAAGGTGAGGATGTACATGTCCTGGCCGTAGAGGTCGACGTAGGGGCCGACCACGCTGCTGCGCCCGCTGTCGCGGGGGATGGCGAACCAGGGCATGGCGCAGTAGTCGTAGAAGTTCTCGCTGCGCCGGTTGAAGTTCAGGCTCAGCGGCATGCTGCGCCCGCCGGCGCCCAGCTGGCGCCACTCCAGGTACATCTCCTGGTCGCGCAGCACGCCCGGTTGCAGCACCACGCCACAGCCCTGCAGGCAGGCGCCGGGCTGCGTCAGGCAACCCTCGATCAGCGGTCGCAGGCTGGCCAGGTCGGCGGAGTCGACGGGCCCGCCGTCGGCATCGCGCCAGATGCTGTCGATGGCGTTGGCCAGGGTGTCGATCTGGGCAAAGATGTTACCGATCGATACGTCGATGCGCTGGGCGCATTCATTGAGTTCGTCGTTGCGTAGCGCGCACGCCATGGCCTGTGCCTCTTGTTATAGCTTGCTTGTATGGGGAAGGACCGGCCCCTGCCGAGGATAAAAATCCTAAAGCAGAGGTTTGTGGGTGAAAATGAGGGCAAGGGCTGTGCCAACTGGTCGTTCGCGGGGGCATGGCGGTGAAGAATGTTCGCCCTGCCTCACGCGGGCCCTGCCCGCGATTCGCGCGCAGGGCGCGCTCCTACAAGGGAATGCCCGGGGGGTGTAGGGCGCATAACCGTTCGCGGTTATCCGCCGTCGGCCGATGCACCGGTGCCCGGGGCTGCGGCGGATAACGCCGTAGGCGTTATGCGCCCTACGGGTATGGGGAACGCCGTTGGGGTGGCTAGGGCTCTTCCTGGGCCAGCAGCTCAAGCTTCATGTCGATCAGGCGCTTGATGCCGCGGTTGACGTGGGCCTCGACCATGGCGCCGGCCAGGTTCGGGTCGCCGGCGACTATCGCCTCGCGGATCGCCGTGTGTTCCTGCTGGATGGTTTCCACGCCGGGGGCGCCGGGCACCGGCAGCCAGAGCAGTTCGCCGATCTCCGCCTGCAGGCGGATTTCCGCGTGGGTGAGGCGCACCGACTGCGAGGCCACGGCGATCTCGATGTGGAAGCGCGCGTCGGCGCGGCGGCGTTCGTGGCGGGTGGCGGCCTTGCCCAGGGCTTCGATGTACTGCGCCAGGTGCTGGTGGTGCTCGCGGGAGGCGCGCCGGGCGGCCAGGCGTGCGGCGGTGCCGGAAATGGCGATGTGTTCGTCGCAGAGGTCGCGCAGGTCGATGGTGCTCAGCTCGTCGAGGCGGCTCAAGACGATCTCCGCGGGTATTTCCTCGATGGCGCGGATGAAGCTGCCGCCGTTGCGCCCGCGGCGGGTCTCGATGACGCCGCGCTGGCGCAGGTAGGCCAGGGCTTCGCGGAGGGTCACGGTGGCGACGCCGAACTGCATGGCCAGCTCGGTCTCGCTGGGCAGTTGCTGGCCCTCGGCGAACAGGCCGAGATCGATGGCGTCCATCAGCCGGCGCACGACCTCTTCGGTGCGGCCTTCCTGGCGCAGGCGGATGAACGGGCCGGGAGCGGTGGGTGAGGATCCATTCATGCTGCGGTACGGCCGCGGCGTGGAGGGCGCGCCGGAGCCAGAACTCCTGTAAGGGCCGGAAGGGGTGAGGGGCTGGCGCAGTATAACCTCATACTCAGAGTTCAATGTAGAAAGCGGCCGCCCCACGGGGCGGCCGTTTGCCGCGGTATGTTTCAGAAGGGGTAGGCGAGGCTCGGCATCCAGCGCTGCCAGATGCGTTGCAGCTCGCCGTCGGCCTTCAGCGCCGCCAGGGCGCTGTCCACCTCGTCCAGCCACTGTCCCTGGCCGCGCTTCACCGCGATGCCCCAGCGGTTGTGGGTGGGCACGCTGAAGCCGATGGCCAGGTCGGGCTCCTCGGCCAGCGGCACCAGCGCCACGTCGTCGTCCACCAGGGCGTCGATGCGGCCGTCGCGCAGGGCCTGGACCATGTCGCCGAGCACGTCGTCGGTGTCGCCGCCGAAGGGCACGGTGATGCAGCCTTCGAAGGTTTCCGCCAGGGCCATGTTGAGGCTGTCGGCGATCGCCCCGACGCGCTTGCCGACCAGGTCGGCCGGGCTGCGCACCAGGCTGCCGTGCAGCACCATCACCGCCTCGTCGAACACCGCGTAGGGCGCGGTGAAGTCGGCGAGGGTCAGGCGGTAGTTGGAGATGCCCTGGCCGCACAGCAGGATGTCGGCGTCGCCGGCCTGCAGCGCCGGGTAGAAGTCCGCCCAGTTGCGGTAGACGAACTGCGCCTCGCGGCCCAGGCGCGCGGCCAGGGCGCGGGCGACGTCGGACTCGTAGCCGTGGCGGTAGCCCTCGGCGTCCTTGTGGAACAGCGGCGGGGCCGGCAGGTCGGCGCAGAGAACGCGCAATACGCCGCTCATGGCAGGTAGTCCATGTACATCTTGGCTTCCCATTCTGTGACCACGGAGCAGTAGCGCGCCCACTCGTCGGCCTTGAGGTCGCGGTACAGCTCGGCCATCGCCGGCGGCAGCGCGCCGCGCACCACGGCGTCTTCGTCGAAGGCCTGCACGGCCTCGCCTAAGGTCATCGGCATGCGCACGTTCTCGCGGGCGGCGGGGATGCTGTCGCTGTTGTCCGGCTCGCCCGGGTCGACGCGGTTGGCCAGGCCGTCGCGGATGCCGGCCAGCAGCAGGGTGTGCGACAGGTAGGGGTTCACGCTGGCGTCGGGCAGCTTGTATTCCAGGCGGCCGTTGGCCGACAGGCGCACGGTGCAGGTCTTGTTGTCCATGCCCCAGTTCAGGCGGTTGGGGGCGAACAGGCCGGCGTCCCAGAAACGCTTGTAGGAGTTCACCGTGGAGGCCATCACCAGCATCGAGCCGGGGGCGTGGGCCAGCAGCCCGCCCAGGGCGTGGCGGCCGGTCTCGGTCAGGTGCAGTTCGCGGCGGCCGGCTTCGGCCAGCACGTTCTGCTCGCCGCGCCAGAGGCTGAAGTTGTGGTGGCAGCCGCTGCCCATGCTGCCGGTGGTGGGCTTGGGCATGAAGCTGGCGCGCACGCCGAACTCGTTGGCCACCTGGCGGCAGATCAGGCGGTAGGTCACCAGGCGGTCGGCGGTGAGGTGGCAGTCGTCGAACATCCAGTTCAGCTCCAGCTGGCCCGGGTCCTCGTAGTCGCCCTCGATCATGTCCAGGCCCATGGCCCCGGCGTACTGCATCACGCGCTGGAAGATCGGCCGCATGGTCTCCAGGTTGCCCAGGTGGTAGGCCGGGCTGGCGCCGGGGCGCACCTTGACTTCCAGCTTGTCGCCGAACCAGGTCATCTCCGGCTCGCAGCCGGTCTTCAGGCTCAGCCCGGTGTCGGCGGTGAAGGCCTTGTGGCTGTCGATCAGCAGGCCGCGGGCGTCGGTGGCCAGCACCTGGCCGGCGACTTCCTGGCGGTGGTCGGGCTCGTACAGGCGGCAGAAGAAGCTGCCGATGGACTTGTCCCAGGGCAGCACGTTGAAGCTGCCCACGTCGGGGATGGCGGTGAATTCCGCGGCCTGGGCGCCGCCGCCCAGCAGCACGCCGGCGCGGGTGCTCTGCAGGTCGGAGAGCGCGGTGCGGTGGAACTGCACGCCCTTCTCCAGGTTGCGCAGCAGGTGCTTGGCCGGCACCACCTTGGCCAGCACGCGGCCGCTGAGGGTGACCACCTGGTAGTACAGGTACTCCACGCCGGCGTCGCGGATGCGCGCGGCGAGGTCCTGGGCGACGGCGGAGCTGGTGTTGTATTCCTTGTGTAGATCGAGCGCTGTCATTTCGGGGTTCTCCTCGGGCAGCGGCAGGCAAGGCACGCTGCGATGGCGGATGAATTTAAATTTGTAAACTGTGTTTATATGTTTTTAAGCGAAGAACGCGACCTCTCTGCCAGGTTCCGGGCTAGGGGATGAACGGGGAACAGACCGCTCGGGTGTGTTCGCGGAAGAAGGCGGCAGCCCAGCGGGCGACCTGCCGGTTGTCCGGGGTCAGCCGCTGCAGCGATTCCCAGGCCCGCGCGGTGACGTCCGCCGGCAGCAGGCCATTGCCGTAGCGGTCGAGCAGGGCGGCCAGGTAGTCCACGGTGAACTCCGGGTGGAACTGCACCGAGCGCGCCGGGAAGGCGTATTCCAGCACCCCGTGCGGGCAGTGCGCGGAGCCGCCGGCCACGCGCGCCTGTGGCGGCAGGCTGCTGACCTGGTCCTGGTGGAACACCAGGGTGGCGGCATCCTCCAGGCCTTCGGCGGCATAGCGGTAGGCCTGGGCGCCGACGCCCCAGCCGACCTCGGCGCGGGTGGTGCGGCCCTCGTAGGCGTCGGCCATGATCTGGTGCCCGAAGCAGATGCCGAACACCGGCCGGCGCAGGCTGCGCAGGCGCCGCAACAGGGCCACCAGCCGCAGCATCCAGGGGCTGTGCTCGTAGCAGCTGTGGCGCGAGCCGGTCAGCAGGTAGCCGTCGAAGGCCGTGGCCTCGGGCAGGGCCTCGCCGCGCACCGCCGAGACATAGGTGAAGTCCGCTTCGGGCAGCGCCGGGGCCAGCCAGCTTTCGATCATCGCCGGGTAGCTGCCGAAGCTGTCCTGCAGTTCCTCGGGGACCAGGCCGTTTTCGATGATGCACAGGCGCATGGCGTTCTCCTCAGATCTGCCCGAGCAGGGTCTTGGCCCAGGCCAGGGCGGCGTCGCCGGGCAGCTCGCCGCTGGAGGCGTCGTGCTGGCCGTGCTCGCCCACCGCCGTGGCGCCCAGCTCCACCAGGGTGTCGGCGATGATCCGGCTGCCGCGGTTGAAGGTCTCGTAGAAGCTGTCGCCCAGGCCGAAGGTGGCGAAGCGCAGGCCCGCCAGGTCCGGGCGCCGGGCCTGCAGCGCGGCGTGGAAGGGCTGGGCGCTGTTGGGCAGCTCGCCGTCGCCGTAGGTGGAGCAGACGATGACGTGGAAGTCGCCGGCATCCAGCTCGGCCGGGTCGAAGGCGGCCATGTCGCGGACCTGGGTGGCGTAGTCGGCGCCCAGGGCGTCGGCGAGGTCGTCGGCGACCATCTCGGCGTTGCCGGTCTCGGTGCCGAAGAGGATGAGGATGTTCATGCGGGGTTCTCCTGGGGGCTGCGGGCGATGGCGAGCATGCCGGCGCGGTCGGTGATCTTGCGGCGCACGCGGCCGTCGGCGGCGGCCCGGGTCTCGGCGTGGTCGATGCGCTGCCACTGGGCGTAGCCGACGCCGCGCTCGCGCAGCCCGGCGGGCAGGGCGGCGAGGCCGGGGCGGCCGGCGCGCGGTGCGGCCTGCTGGTCGGCGAACATGGCTTCGGCGACGAGGCGGGCGTCCTGGCGGTTCTCCGGGATGGTCCCGCGCGGGCCGCGGCGCAGCCAGCCGACGCAGTAGAGGCTTTCGTCCAGGCGGCCGCGCTCGAGGTCGGCGCTGGCGCCCAGCAGGGCATCGCGGTGCAGCAGGCCATCGGCCGCTTCCTCGAAGCCGATGGCGCTGACCAGGCTGTCCACTTCCAGGCGCAGCTCGCGGCCGTCGGCGTGGCGCAGCTGCAGGGCCTCGATGCGCCCGCTGCCGTCGATGGCCCGGGGTGTCCAGCCGAAGCGGAACACCAGTTCGCGGCCCGTTGCCGGCTGCGCCTGTGCGGCCAGCGCGCGCAGCACGTCCAGGCGCGCCTGCCCGGCGGCGTCGGCACTTGGGCAGGGCTCCGGCGGCAGGTCCTCGATGCGGATGCGCACCCCGGCCAGCTTGCCCAGTTCGCGCAGCATCACCGGGTCGAAGCGGGCCTGGTCGGCCGGCGAGCGGCCGACGATGTCGATGCGCTCCACGCCTTCGGCCAGCAGCGCCTGCAGCGGGGCGTCGGCGATGTCGGAGCCGGCGAAGTCCTCGGCCGACTTGGCCAGCAGGCGCAGCACGTCGATGGCCACGTTGCCGTTGCCGACGATGGCCACGCGGCGGCCGAACGCCGGGGCGAAGCCCTGTTCGTCCGGGTGGCCGTTGAACAGGCGGGTGACGCGGCCGGAGCCGTAGACGCCAGCCAGCCCGTCGCCGGGGATGCCCAGGCGGCGGTCGCCGTAGAGGCCGGTGGCGAGCACCACCAGGTCGAAGGCTTCTCGCAGTTGCTCCAGCGACAGGTCGCGGCCCACTTCCAGGTTGCCGAGGAAGGCCACGCCCTCGCGCTCGAACAGCCGCTCGAACTGCCGGCACACCGCCTTGGTGCCCTGGTGGTCCGGCGCCACGCCGTAGCGCACCAGGCCGAAGGGCGCGGGCAGGCGCTCGACCAGCACGATCTGCGCGTCCGCCCAGTGCTTGCGCAGGGCCTGGGCCAGGTAGCAGGCCGAGGGCCCGCTGCCGACGATGGCGACGCTGGGCGCGTTCATTCGCCGCGCACCGCGTCGAAGCGGATCGGCAGGCGGGTGGCGCCGGTGTTGCCGCTGTCCGGCAGCCATTCGGCCTCGCCGTTGGGCGCCGGGTTCCTCAGGTGCTGGGCGAGCAGGGCCAGGGCCGCGGTCATGTCGCCGCGGGCGATGAAGTGGCCGATGCAGTGGTGCGCGCCGGCGCCGAAGCCGAAGTGCGGCAGGCGCTTGGCGGTGATGTCGAAGCTGGCGTCCTCGAAGGCATGCGGGTCGCTGCCGGCGGACTGGCTGAACAGGTGCAGGGTGGTGCCCTTGGCGATGTGCAGGCCCTGGTACTCGAAGTCCTCCAGCGCCTCGCGGGTGACCCAGGTGACGGTCGGGCGCACGCGCATCACTTCTTCCACTGCGGCGCGGGCCAGCTCGGGGTCGTTGCCCAGCAGCTCCCATTGCGCGGGGTGCTGCAGGAAGGTGTCCATGGCCAGGCTGAGCTGGTTGCGGGTGGTGTCGATGCCGCCGAAGATCGCCAGGACGATCATGTCGTACAGCTCCTGGTCGCTGAGGGCGTTCTTGTCCTCTTCGTTGGCGCGCACCAGGCTGCTGAGGAAGTCCTCGCCCAGGCCGTTGCGCTTGAGCGCCTCCACCGCCTGGCGGGCATAGCCGAAGAGCTTGTCGGTGGCGGCGTTGATGCGCGCTTCGTCGCGCTTGAAGGTCACGCCCAGGGCCAGGCCCATCTCCACCGCCAGCTCGGCCAGGCCCTTCCACTCGCTGACCGGCAGGCCGAGCAGCAGGCAGATCACCTGGGTGGCGTAGGGTTCGGCGAACTCGCTGACGAACTCGCACTCGCCGCGCCCTTCGAACCGGGCGATCAGGTCGCCGGCCAGGCGCTGGAAGTCCGGCATCATCTGCTTCACCAGCTTGGGCGCGAAGGCCGGGTTGGCCAGGCGGCGCAGGCGCGAATGGTCGGCGCCTTCCTTGCTCAGCAGCATGCGCATCCACCAGTCGGCGAAACTGCCGCTGGCGTTGTTGTGCGCGGGCCAGGCGTAGCTGCCCTGGCGCAGGCGCTGGTCGCGCAGCAGCTTGTTCACCTCGTCGTAGCGCAGCACGGCGATGCCGTAGGGCGTGCGGGCGAACCAGCTCTTCTCGCGGGCCTCCATCACCGCCCGGGAGCGGATGGAAAAGGCCGGGTCGCTGACATCCAGGTAGGGCGCGTCATCGAGGCGGGTAGGGGCGCTGGTGGTCATTCGGACACCTCCGTTCTGGCGCTTGCCGCCAGTGGGCGGTGCGCTGTTGTTGTGATGGGCGAGGCCGGGCGGCGCCGCCATCCGCCGTCGGTGGGCGGCGGGGGATGGATTTGAATTTAAAATATGGTTTCATAGTTTTCAACAGGCTTTTTTCGCCTTTCCGTTGTCTTTTGAGTGGGCCTTGGCTGCTCGCGAAAGCGAGAGTCCAGGTTTCATGCGGGCTTCAGCGCTGCGGATGGGTGAAATAAAAAATCTGTTTTGGAATCTTTTAAGGAGGAAACACCATGAAACCATCCCGTGCCATCGCCGTGCTGCACGACGCCGCCGACGTCGCCGGCTGCCTGCCGGAGCTGTTCGCCGAGCAGGGCATCGACCTGGAGCTGCGCTGCGTGGAGGACTTCCTGCCGCCGCCGGACAGCCTGGAACTGCTGCTGGTGCTGGGCAGCCCCGAGTCGGCCTACGACCATCGCGTGCCCTGGCTGGGTGGCGAGCTGGCCTGGCTGAAGGCCGTGCAGGCCCATGGCGTGCCGACCCTGGGCATCTGCTTCGGCAGCCAGCTGCTGGCCCGCGCCCTGGGCGGCGAGGTGTACCGCAACCGCCAGGCCGAGATCGGCTGGACGCCCATCGAGACCGCGCCGGCGGACCAGGCCCTGCGCGGCCCCTGGCTGAACTTCCATTTCGACGCCTTC
The DNA here is from genome assembly GCF_900187975.1 of Pseudomonas delhiensis. GTDB lineage: Bacteria > Pseudomonadota > Gammaproteobacteria > Pseudomonadales > Pseudomonadaceae > Pseudomonas > Pseudomonas delhiensis. The sequence continues at coordinate 165,641 of NZ_FZPC01000003.1, forward strand.
ACCCCGCCGCCGGGCGCCACCCTGGTGGGCAGCACCGAGCTGGCGGCCCAGGCCTACCGCCACGGCCGCAGCCTGGGCGTGCAGTTCCACCCGGAGATCGACACGGCGATGTTCGACACCTGGATCGCCTACTGGCGGCGCAGCGAGGAAGGCCGGCGCTTCATGGCCGAGGCAGGCGACCTGCCGGAACGGATCCGCGCGGAGATCGCCGAGCGGGAGGGGGTGAACAAGGCGAATTGCCGGGCGTTGCTGGGGGATTTTCTTGGGCGGTTGTGATTGGGGTGCTTGGTGCTTGTTGTAGGAGCGAGCTTGCTCGCGAAGGGCGTTTGCCGGCGGCTGCGGTGTATGGGCCTGGCCCCGCTCCCCCTCCCTGACCCTCCCCCGCAAGCGGGAGAGGGGACCGTTGGGCAGAACGGGTGGTTGTGGAGTCAGCCGGGCGTCCTGTTCGCGAGCAAGCTCGCTCCTACGAGAGCGGGAGCGGGCAGGATGACTGCTTGGCCTCGCTTCACGCCGAACGGCCCCCTCTCCCTTCAGGGAGAGGGCTGGGGAGAGGGTGACGGACTCCGACGACACTCCGGAGCATGGCTTGACTCCGCTCCCCCTCCCTAACCCTCCCCCGCAAGCGGGAGAGGGGACCATTGGGCAGAACGGGTGGTTGTGGAGTCAGCCGGGTGTCCTGTTCGCGAGCAAGCTCGCTCCTACGAGAGCGGGAGCGGGCAGGATGACTGCTTGGCCTCGCTTCACGCCGAACGGCCCCCTCTCCCTTCAGGGAGAGGGCTGGGGAGAGGGTGACGGACTCCGACGACACTCCGGAGCATGGCTTGACTCCGCTCCCCCTCCCTGACCCTCCCCCGCAAGCGGGAGAGGGGACCATTGGGCAGAACGGGTGGTTGTGGAGTCAGCCGGGCGTCCTGTTCGCAAGCTCGCTCCTACGAAAGACGCCGGCGCGGGGACAGTCAGAGCTTGATCCAGGTCGCCTTCAGCTCGGTGTACTTGTCGAACGCATGCAGCGACTTGTCGCGGCCGTTGCCCGACTGCTTGAAGCCGCCGAAGGGCGCGGTCATGTCGCCGCCGTCGTACTGGTTGATCCACACGCTGCCGGCGCGCAGGGCGCGGGCGGTCTGGTGGGCCTTGGAGATGTCGCGGGTCCACACTGCCGCGCCCAGGCCGTACTGGGTGTCGTTGGCGATGCGGATGGCTTGCTCGGCGCCTTCGAACTCGATCACCGAGAGCACCGGGCCGAAGATTTCCTCGCGGGCGATCTTCATGGCGTTGCTCACGCCGTCGAACAGCGTCGGCTCCACGTAGGTGCCGCCGGTTTCCTCCAGCACGCGCTGGCCGCCGGTGAGCAGGCGGGCGCCCTCGGCCTTGCCGGCCTCGATGTAGCCCAGCACCTGCTCCAGCTGGCGGCCGTCCACCAGGGCGCCGACGTTGGTCTGCGGGTCCAGCGGGTGGCCGGCCTTCCAGCCCTTCAGGGCCTCCACCACCAGGGGCACGAACTGCGCCTTGATGGACTTCTCCACCAGCAGGCGCGAGCCCGCGGTGCACACCTCGCCCTGGTTGAAGGCGATGGCCGCGGCGGCGGCTTCGGCGGCGGCCTGCAGGTCCGGGGCGTCGGCGAAGACGATGTTCGGGCTCTTGCCGCCGGCCTCCAGCCACACGCGCTTCATGTTCGACTCGCCGGCGTAGACCAGCAGTTGCTTGGCGATCCTGGTCGAGCCGGTGAACACCACGGTATCCACGTCCATATGCAGCGCCAGGGCCTTGCCCACGGTGTGGCCGTAGCCCGGCAGCACGTTGAGCACGCCCCTGGGCAGGCCGGCGTCCAGCGCCAGCTGGGCGATGCGGATGGCGGTCAGCGGCGAGCGCTCGGAGGGCTTGAGGATCACCGAGTTGCCGGTGGCCAGGGCCGGGCCGAGTTTCCAGCTGGCCATCATCAGCGGGAAGTTCCACGGCACGATGGCGGCGACCACGCCCACCGCCTCGCGGGTGACCAGGCCCAGTTGGTCGCGGGGGGTGGCGGCGACCTCGTCGTAGACCTTGTCGATGGCCTCGCCGCTCCAGCGGATGCTGTCCACCGCGCCGGGCAGGTCGACGTTCAGCGAGTCGCCGATGGGCTTGCCCATGTCCAGGGTTTCCAGCAGCGCCAGTTCCTCGGCGTGCGCTTCCAGCAGCTCGGCGAAGCGCACCAGCACGGCCTTGCGCGCGGCCGGCGCCTGCTGCGACCACGCGCCGGATTCGAAGGCGGCGCGGGCGCTCTGCACGGCGCGCTCGGCGTCGGCGGCGTCGCAGCTGGCGACCTTGGCCAGCAGGCGCCCGTCCACCGGGCTGATGCAGTCGAAGGTGGCGCCGTCGGCGGCGTCGAGGTACTGGCCGTCGATGAAGGCGCGGCCTTCGATGCGCAGTTGGCTGGCGCGGGCTTCCCAGTCGGCTCGGGTCGCTTGGGTCATGGCTTGGTTGCTCCTGCTCGTTGTTGTGGTGTGGGTGGCCGCCGGGTGGGCGAGCCGAATAATACATATGAGACCATATCTTAAGCGCTCGCCAGTGCCAATGGTCGCCTGCGACTCGCTGCCGGCCAGCTGCCTGTGGACCGGCCCGGCGTGAGGCCCGACGCCGCGGAAGGTGCCAAAGCCGTCGTGGGCGGCTAGGCTAGTGCCCTCCAAGCGATCTCTGGAAACGACATGAACGACGAAGCCACAAGCCTGCCCGAGCGCGAGCCCCTCGGCGCGGTGGACATCCGCGTGCTCGGCAGCCTGATCGAAAAGCAGCTGACCACCCCGGAAGCCTACCCGCTGACCCTCAACGCCCTGGTCACCGCCTGCAACCAGAAGACCAGCCGCGAGCCGGTGATGGACCTCAACCCCGGCCAGGTCGGCCAGGCCCTGCGCCGCCTGGAGGGCCTGGAGATGGTGCGCCTGGTGATGGGCAGCCGCGCCGACCGCTGGGAGCAGCGCCTGGACAAGGCGCTGGAACTGGTCAAGCCGCAGTGGGTGCTGCTCGGCCTGCTGTTCCTGCGCGGCCCGCAGACGCTCAACGAACTGCTCACCCGCAGCATGCGCATGCACGACTTCGACGACACCGAGGAAGTCCGCCACCAGCTGGAACGCCTGGCCGCGCGCGGTTTCGCCATGCAGCTGGAACGCCAGAGCGGCCAGCGCGAGGACCGCTACATGCACCTGCTGGGCAGCGCCGCCGACCGCGAGGCCGCCATCGCCGCCAGCGGCCGTGGCGCCTCGGCGCCGCGCGGCGAGCACAGCGTGCAGGACGAGGCGCGCATCCTCGAGCTGGAAGCCCGCGTGGCCGCCCTGGAGGAACGCCTGGCGCGCCTGGAGCAGGACCGCGACAACGGTCTGGATTGACACGCACCGCGGCCATGGAGACGGCCGGATAAGGATTCTTTAAGAATTCGTCCGCATAGTGCCAGGACCGTTTTCATGGCTGCACAGGGGAGCTTCCATGGGGCCTAGACCTTCGCAGGCGCTGCTGGTGTCGGTGCTGTGCCAGCTGTCCGAAAGCCAGCCGCGCTCGCTCGCCGAGCTGAGCGGCCAGCGCGAGAACAACCTGCTAGCGATCCGCGAGCTGTTCCGCCAGGGGCGCATCAGCGGCGTGCTGCGCGACGATCCCCTGGGCCTTGAGGACGACCAGGGCCCGCTGCTCTGCGATGCCGAGCGCCTGCGCCTGCGCCGCCCCTATGCGCTGCAGGTGGAGGAACTGAAGGAGCAGGCGGCGCCGCCGGTGGATGGCTTGATCCGCATCTGACGGCGCCTGCCTGGCTTCAGAAGATGTAGTCGGTGGTCAGGAAGTTCGACTCGCGGCCCTGGATGATCTCGCTGATCAGCGCCTTGTTGGCGGCGTTGAAGCGCGTCGCCACCAGGGTGCGGATGGAGAAGGTGCGCAGCGCGTCGTGCACCGACAGGGTGCCCTCGGCGGAGTTCTTGCGGCCGTTGAACGGGTAGGTGTCCGGGCCGCGCTGGCACTGGGCGTTGAGGTTGATGCGGCCGACCTGGTTGGCGAAGGCGTCCACCAGCCGGCCGACCTGCCCGGGGTCGTCGCCGAACAGGCTCAGCTGCTGGCCGTAGTCGGACTGCAGCACGTAGTCGATCACTTCCTCGAGTTCGCGGTAGGGCACCACCGGCACCAGCGGGCCGAACTGCTCCTCGTGGTACAGGCGCATCTGCGCCGTCACCGGGCTGAGCAGGGCGGGGTAGAAGAAGCTCTCGCGGGACTCGCCGCCGCCGGCGTTGATCACCTTGGCGCCTTTCTCCAGGGCGTCTGCCAGCAGGCCGTTCAGGTAGTCCACCTTGCCCGGCTCGGGCAGCGGCGTCAGCGCCACGCCCGGCTCCCAGGGCATGCCCGGCCTGAGCTGGGCCAGGCGCGCGCTGAACTTGTCGAGGAAGCCCTGCAGCACGCTTTCGTGGACGAACAGGATCTTCAGCGCGGTGCAGCGCTGGCCGTTGAACGACAGGGCGCCGGTGATGGCTTCCTCCACGGCGTTGTCCAGGTCCACCTGCGGCAGCACGATGCCGGGGTTCTTCGCGTCCAGGCCCAGGGCCGCGCGCAGGCGGTGCGGGCGCGGGTGCAGGCGCTTGAGGTCGGCGGCGCCCTTGTGCGTGCCGATGAAGGCGAACACGTCCACCTTGCCGCTGGCCATCAGCGCCGAGACGGTCTCGCGGCCTCGGCCGTAGATGATGTTGATCACCCCCGGCGGGAAGCTGTCGCGGAAGGCCTCCAGCAGCGGGCGCACCAGCAGCACGCCGAACTTGGCCGGCTTGAACACCACGGTGTTGCCCATGATCAGCGCCGGGATCAGGGTGGTGAAGGTCTCGTTCAGCGGGTAGTTGTAGGGGCCCATGCATAGCGCCACGCCCAGCGGCACGCGGCGGATCTGGCCGAGGGTGCCCTGTTCCAGCTCGAAGCGGCTGGAGCGGCGGTCCAGCTCCTTGAGCGCGTCTATGGTGTCGACGATGTAGTCGCAGGTGCGGTCGAATTCCTTCTCCGAATCCTTGAGGTTCTTGCCGATCTCCCACATCAGCAGGCGCACCACCGCCTCGCGCTGCTCGCGCATGCGCGCCAGGAAGGTCTCCACGTGCTGGATGCGCTCGGCCACCCGCAGGTTGGGCCACAGGCCCTGGCCATTGTCGTAGGCGGCCACCGCGGCGTCGAGGGCGCCCAGCGCGGCCTCGGCGTCCAGCAGCGGGGTGCTGCCGAGGATCACCTGCCGTTCGCCTTCGGCGGTCTTCAGGAAGATCGGGCTGCGCACCGGCGCCAGCGGGCCGTCCCAGCGGCGCAGCTCGCCGTTCACCAGGTAGTCGCGCTGCTCCACCGGCGCGTCGGGGCGCCAGGTCTCGGGGATGTCGTCGATGGCGGGGAACAGGGTGTCGAGGTTGTGGCTCATGGTTCCTCCCTCGGGGTGGGGCGCCAGGGCGCCCGAACTGAGGTTCCAGTGCGTCGCGCTGAAGGTGAATCGTTTCAGCTTGCACATGTCGGCAAGCCCGGTAAAGGGTTTTTCAGCGGGTCGGGACGTTCGGTCGCAGCGGCGCCAGGGGCGCGCCGAGCAACTCCTGCTGCTCGGCGTAGCGCTCGCGCACGTCGAAGTCGCGCGGCCAGTCGCGCGGTTCGGCGGGGCGGGGGCGGGCTGGGGTTGCGTGGCGGACATCGGCGGTACTCCTTTCACGGGGGAAGCCGGTGGTCCTCAGACCACCAGCGAAAGCAGCAGGATGAACACCAGGCCGACCACGGAGAGGATGGTCTCCATGGCCGTCCAGGTCTTGAAGGTCTCGGCGACGCTCATGTTGAAGTACTGCTTGACCAGCCAGAACCCGGCGTCGTTGACGTGGGAGAGGATCAGCGAGCCGGCGCCGGTGGCCAGCACCAGCAGCTCGCGGTTCACCCCGGGGATCATCCCCACCACCGGCACCACGATGCCGGCGCCGGTGATGGTGGCGACCGTGGCCGAGCCGGTGGCGATGCGGATCACCGCCGCCACCAGCCAGGCCAGCAGGATCGGCGAGATCTGCGCCTGCACGGCCAGGTGGCCGATCACGTCGCCCACGCCGCTGGCCACCAGCATCTGCTTGAAGCCGCCGCCGGCGCCGATGATCATCACGATGGCCGCGGTGGGCGCCAGGCTCTGGTCGAGCAGCTTGAGGATCTTCTGCGAGCCGAAGCCGCGGGCGTAGCCAAAGGTGTACAGGGCCAGCAGCAGCGCCAGGAGCAGGGCGGTGATGGGGTGGCCGATCATGTCCATCCAGGCGCGGAAGGCGTGGCCGTCGGGCAGCAGCACGTCGGCGAAGGTCTTCAGCAGCATCAGGAACACCGGCAGCAGCACGGTCAGCAGGGTGATGCCGAAGCTGGGCAGGTTGCCGGTCTCCGGCTCGTGGGCGATCTGCGCCACCAGCTCCTCGGAGGGGCTGCCGGGGATCACCCGGGCGATCCAGGCGCCGAACAGCGGGCCGGCGATGGCCGCGGTGGGCAGGGCGACGATCAGGCCGTAGAGGATGGTCTTGCCGATGTCGGCGCCGAACACGCCGATGGCCAGCAGCGGGCCCGGGTGCGGCGGTACCAGGCCGTGCACGGCGGACAGGCCGGCCAGCAGCGGGATGCCGATCTTGATCAGCGACACGCCGCTGCGCCGGGCGACGATGAACACCAGCGGGATCAGCAGGATGAAGCCGATCTCGAAGAACAGCGGGATGCCCACCAGGAAGGCCGCCAGCATCATCGCCCAGTGCACCCGGCGCTCGCCGAAGGCGTCGATCAGGGTGCGGGCGATCTGATCGGCGCCGCCGGACTCGGCCATCATCTTGCCGAGCATGGTGCCCAGGGCGAGGATGATGCCGACGAAGCCGAGCACCCCGCCGAAGCCGTCCTGGAAGGCCTTGACGATCTGCGCCACGGGCATGCCCGAGGTCAGGCCGAGGAAGCCGGCGGCGATGATCAGGGCGAGGAAGGGGTGGATCTTGAAGCGGGTGATCAGCAGGATCAGGCCGATGATGGTGACCAGCGCATCCAGCAGCAGGTAGGTGTCGTGGGACAGACCGAACATGGCGGGGCTCCCTTGTCGTTGTTTTTACGGGCGTTTTGGGATAGCGCTGTCTTCAGCGCGCGGCAAAAACTTGCTCAGGCCGGCTCGTGGGCGCGCCACCAGGCCAGGGCCTGTTCGACGATGCGTTCCACCGGCAGGGTGGCATCCACGGCGAGGGTCAGGGGTTCGTCGTGGGGTGGCTCCAGGGCGGCGAACTGGCTGTCCACCAGGGTCGCCGGCATGAAGTGCCCGGGGCGCTCGGCGACGCGGCGCGCGGCTTCGTCGCGGGGCAGTTCGAGGAATACCACGCCCAGGCCCGGCACGGCCTGGCGCAGGCGTTCGCGGTAGGCCAGCTTGAGCGCCGAGCAGGTCAGCACCGGGCGCTGGCCGGCGGCCACGGCCTGGCTCAGCAGCTCGGCCAGGGTGGCCAGCCAGCCGGCGCGGTCGTCGTCGGTCAGGGGGATGCCGGCGCTCATCTTGCGGATGTTCTCGGCCGGGTGGAAGGTGTCGCCCTCGATCTCGTGGGCGCCGCTGGCGCGGCACAGCGCCTGGCTGACGCTGGTCTTCCCGCAGCCGGAGACACCCATGATCAGCAGGGCGTGGATGGGGGGGAGCATATCGCACCTCGGTGGGGAGACAGCGCTGTCTTTGTAAGTCGAAGCCAAAAGCATGGGGCTGCCTCCGCTTTCTTGTCATTCTAGTGCTTGCGCATGGTGTCGGCGGTTTTTCCGCCGCAGCGCGACCCGGGGCTTTCAGGCAATTGCCGGGTTCGCGAGACAGCGCTACCTTAGTGCCTCGATTTTCGTTTGGCAAGCCAGCCGATGCCCTCCCCGAAGAAGAACGACAAGCACTCCCGCGCCAGCGGCCGCCCCACCCTGAACGAAGTGGCGCAGCGCGCCGGCGTCAGCCCCATCACCGCCTCCCGCGCCCTGCGCGGCGTCAGCAGCGTCGCCGAGGCGCTGGTGCTGAAGGTGCGCGAGGCCGCCGCCGAGCTGGGCTACGTGGCCAACCCCGCGGCGCGGGCGCTGGCCTCGGCGCAGAGCCACAGCGTGGTGGTGCTGGTGCCGTCGCTGTCCAACCAGCTGTTCGTCGACACCCTCGAAGCCATCCACGGCGTGCTGCGGCCCCAGGGCCTGGAGGTGCTGATCGGCAACTTCCACTACTCGCGCGACGAGGAGGAAGACCTGATCCGCAACTACCTGGCCTACCAGCCGCGGGGCCTGCTGCTCACCGGCTTCGAGCGCACCGAGAGCGCCCGGCGGATGGTCGAGGCCAGCGGCGTGCCCTGCGTCTACATGATGGACCTGGACCACAGCCCCGGCCTGCACTGCGTGGGCTTCTCGCAGATCGCCGCGGGCATGGCCGCCGCCGAGCACCTGCTGGCCGGCGGGCGCAAGCGCCTGGCCTATGTCGGCGCGCAGCTGGACCAGCGCACCCTGCTGCGTGGCGAGGGCTTCCGCCGCGCCCTGCAGAAGGCCGGCCGCTACGACCCGGCGCTGGAGCTGCTGACCCCGCGGCCGTCCTCGGTGGGCCTGGGCGGCGAGCTGTTCCGCCAGCTGCTGGCCGCGCAGCCGGACGTCGAGGGCATCTTCTTCGGCAACGACGACCTGGCCCAGGGCGCCCTGCTGGAGGCGCTGCGCCAGGGCATCGCGGTGCCGGAGCAGATCGCCGTGGTCGGCTTCAACGACCTGCCCAGCTCGGCCTACATGGTGCCGCGCCTGTCCAGCATCCGCACCCCGCGCGAGGCCATCGGCCGGCGTGCCGCCGAGACACTGCTGGCGCTGATCGCCGGGCGGCCGATCGCCGAGCCGGTGCAGGACCTGGGCTTCGAGCTGATGGTGCGCGAGAGCAGCTGACGAGGGTATTTCTGCCGATCTCGCGGCGTCCGCGGCCGCCGCGCTTCGTTTTCCGGGCCCGGCGGTCGCCTTGCTCCGTGGCCGGCCGGGCGCATCGCAGAGCGCCCCGCCCGTCGTTCGACGGCCGGTACTGGGGAATACCGCCGGTCTGCCGATAAGCATCGGGTACCCGACCGATGGTTGATTGGATGGTGGCTAGATGCCATAACCGGGTTCGATACTCCCGCTGCAGTCACAGACGGATCTACATGACCAGCAACTTCGATGTCTTCACCCACGCCCGGGGAGGCTCGCGCCGACAGCGCATCGGCGTGCTCTTCTATGCCGGCGTGCTGCTGGTGCTCACCCTGCTGGTCGGGCTGAGCGGCTGGAGCGTGTACCGCGACTACCGCAGCAGCACCGACCAGGTGCGGCAGAACCTGTCCGCCCTGGCCCGCTCCCTGGAGGGCTACATCAGCGCGCTGCTGCTGCAGAGCTACGGCAGCATCTACGCGGTGTCGGAGGACCTGCAGGGCCTGGCCGAGCGCGCCGACGCCCGGCAGGTGCGCGACAAGCTGGCGCAGGCGATGCGCTACGACCCGGTGTCGACCTACCTGTTCGTCCTGCGCGACGGCCACCTCTACGCCGTGGACGGCCACGGCCAGCCGGCCGAGGAACACCTGCGCCCGCTGCTCGCCCTGGGCGACCTGCCGGCCAGCGAGCGCCCGGCCTTCGGCCACACGCTGCGCGGCCCCAATGGCGGCTTCCTGTTGCCGATGTACGTCGGCCAGCGCGGCGCCGACGGCCGCACCCAGCGCGTCGGCGCGCTGATCGACACCGCCCGCGTCGGCGACCTGCTGCGCCGCCTGGGCCTGGCCGAGCAGATGAACGCCGGCATGATCGACAACTCCGGCACCGTGCTCTACCGCACCCCCGACGCCCTGAACATGATCGGCCGGCGCCTGCCGGAGTGGTCGCCGCTGTTCCCGCGCCTGGGCCGCCCGGACTTCGCCCTGGTCGAGGGCCTGGGCATCACCGGCGAGCCGTCGCTGTTCGCCGACGCGCCCTCGGCGAGCTTCCCGATCCACGCCGTGGTCGGCCAGGCCTCGGCCAGCTACCTGCTGCCCTGGCTCAAGCGCGCCGGCTTCAGCGCGGTGCTGCTGGCCATCTGCGCCCTGGCCCTGGGCCTGTCGGCCTGGCAGCTGCGCCGGCTGATCGGCGAGATCAGCCAGAACGGGCGCTTCTATCGCCAGCTGTTCACCAACATCAACGACGGCGTGCTGCTGATCGGCGTGGACGGCCGGGTGCGCGCCGCCAATGAGTGCGCCGCGCGCATGTTCGGCGTCGACACGCCGGACCGCCTGGTCGGCCTGCTGCCCTCGGAACTGTCGCCGGAGCGCCAGCCGGACGGGCGCCTGTCGCTGGTCGCCAGCCGCGCCAACCTCGAGGGCCTGCTCAGCGGCGAGCTGCACGAGGTGGACAGCGAGTGGCAGTTCCTGCGCCGCGATACCTACCTGCCGTTCGACTGCGAGGCGCACGCCACGCGCTTCAGCTGGCAGCAGAACACCCTGTTGCTGCTGGTGCTGCACGACATCACCGAACGCAAGCGCTACCTCGCCGAGCAGGAGTACCTGGCCAACCACGACTCGCTCACCGGCCTGCCCAACCGCTACTGGCTCGGCCGCCACATCGAGCAGCGCATCGCCCGCGGCGACGGGCGCTTCGGCATCCTGCTGCTGGACATGAACCGCTTCAAGGAAGTCAACGACACCCTCGGCCACCAGCACGGCGACAGCGTCCTGCAGCAGGTCGGCGCGCGCCTGGGCGCCTGGCTGCGGACCCAGGAGGCGGAGATCGCCCGCCTGGGCGGCGACGAGATGGCGGTGGTCAGCTGCGCCCTGGACGACGAGGGCGGCGTGCCGGGGTTGTGCCAGGGCATCGCGCGCATCCTGCGCCAGCCGCTGTCCGCCGGCGGCATCCAGCTGGAGCTGTCGGCCAGCATCGGCGTGGCCCTCTACCCCGACCACGGCGACACCCCCGGCGACCTGCTGCGCTGCGCCGACATCGCCATGTACCAGGCCAAGCACGGCCGCCGCGACTTCCTCCTGTACCAGCGCTGCGACGACACCTACACCCCCGAACGCCTGGCCCTGCACACCTGGCTGGGGCGGGCGATCCGCGAGGGCGGGCTGCAGCTGCACTACCAGCCCAAGGTGCGCCTGGCCGACGGCCAGGTGGTCGGCTTCGAGGCCCTGCTGCGCTGGCAGCACCCCGAGCGCGGCATGATCCCGCCCGGCGAATTCATCCCCATGGCCGAGTCCACCGAGCTGATCCACCCGCTCACCCGCTGGGTGCTGGACGAGGCCCTGCGCCAGCTACGGGCCTGGAGCGAGCACGGCCTGGAAACCTGCATGGCGGTGAACATCAGCGCCAACAACCTGCGCAACCCGCACTTCGTCAGCGAGCTGCAGGGCCTGCTGGCGCGCCACGGCATCGCCGGCTCCATGGTCGAGCTGGAAGTCACCGAAGGTACCCTGCTGGAGGACCCGGAGCTGGCCCTGCGCAGCCTGCAGGCGATCCGCGACCTGGAGGTGACGCTGTCGATCGACGACTTCGGCACCGGCTACTCGTCCCTGGCCTACCTCAAGCGCCTGCCGGTGCAGGTGCTGAAGATCGACCGCACCTTCGTCTCCGGCATGGCCGACAACTTCTCCGACGCCATGATCGTGCAGTCGACCATCGCCCTGGGCCACAACTTCGGCATGCAGGTGGTGGCCGAGGGCGTCGAGGACGCGGCCACGGCCGCCGCCCTGGCGCGGCTGGGCTGCGACATCGCCCAGGGCTACCACTTCGGCCGCCCGATGGGCGCCGCCCAGGTGATGGACTGGCGCCTGCGGCGGCAACTGGAAGTCTTCGGCCTGGGTTGAGACCGGTCCTCGGTCCTTGCCTCGATGCAGTAGTGCGCTACCACTATTACATTTTTGTTAAAAGACCTTTGCCTATATCCGGATTCAAATAGCCCTTCGATCCGGCATCATGTCCCCACTCCGCCAGGGGAATAGAGCGGGGCGCGGAAGTACTTCCACTACAGAAACATACATTCGCTCGGCCATGACTGTTACGCGTGGCTGAACATTTGTTCCTGCCTACAAGAAAAGCTGGCCATCACGCTTGCCACTGGCCGGCACTCCAAGACTCAAGGGGCAACTCCATGAAGCACCTCAAACGCAGCATGCTCGTGCTCGCCGTTTCCACCGCCGCCATGCAACTGGCCCATGCCGAACCCTTCGTCAGCGACCAGGCCGACGCCAAGGGCTTCCTCGAGGACAGCCACCTCGACCTGCTGCTGCGCAACTTCTACTACAACCATGACGGCAAGAACGGCGACAGCGACCAGCGCGACTGGACCCAGGGCATCTTTGCCACCTACAGCTCCGGCTACACCCAGGGCACCGTCGGCTTCGGCGTCGACGCCTACGGCTACCTGGGCATCAAGCTCGACGGCGGCTCCGGCACCGCCGAAACCGGCAACCTGCCGGTGGACCGCCACGGCAACCCGGAAGACGACTACGGCAAGGCCGGCGGCGCGCTGAAGGTGCGTGTCTCCAAGACCGAGCTGAAATTCGGCGACATGCAGCCCACCGCCCCGGTCTTCGCCGCCGGCGGCACCCGCCTGATGCCGCAGACCGCCAAGGGCTTCGCCCTGATGAGCAGCGAGCTGCAGGGCCTGGACCTGGAGGCCGGCCACTACACCGCCGGCACCAGCCCGGTGACCACCAGCCACACCGGCGGCATCTGGGCCACCTACGCCAACGTCGAGGCCGACAGCGCCGACTTCGTCGGCGGCCGCTACGCCATCACCCCGGACCTGAGCGTGTCGCTCTACGCCGCCGAGCTGGAAGACATCTGGCGCCAGTACTACGGCAACGCCAACTACACCCTGGCGCTGGGCGGCGACCAGTCGCTGGGCTTCGACTTCAACATCTACCGCACCAACGACTACGGCCAGGCCAAGGCCGGCCGCATCGACAACACCGCCTGGTCGTTCGCCACCGCCTACTCGTTCCTGCAGGCGCACACCCTGACCCTGGCCTTCCAGAAGGTGCAGGGCGACACCCCGTTCGACTACGTGGGCTTCGGCGACAACGGCGCGGGCGCCGCCGGCGACTCCATCTTCCTGGCCAACTCGGTGCAGTACTCCGACTTCAACGGCCCGGGCGAGCGCAGCTGGCAGGCGCGCTACGACCTGGCGATGGACACCTACGGCGTACCCGGCCTGAGCTTCATGGCCCGCTACATCAACGGCACCAACATCGACGGCGAGCACATGGCCAGCGACAGCCCGTACCGCGGCTACGGCTACGGCAGCGACGGCAGCCACCACGAGACCGACGTGGAAGCCAAGTACGTGGTCCAGTCCGGCCCGGCCAAGGACCTGTCCTTGCGCCTGCGCCAGGCCTTCCACCGCGGCAACGCCGACCAGGCCGAGGCCGACAACAACGAACTGCGGCTGATCGTCGACTACCCGCTGTCGATTCTCTGACGCGCCGCTCTCTTGGGGAAGTTGCCGCGCGATAAAAGCAGCTTCCCCAAGAGTTCCCCGCAGATTGTTACGTTTTCGCTGAAGGTGTTTCCCAGGACAGGGAATTTATCTGAAGCCGGCTGGTCGTTAACGTATTACCCATCTGATTCGGCCCGCCGTACAGCGGTTATTCCCGAATCCCTGCTCCTGACGTTGATTAAATCGTGATTGCTCAATTCAACGTCCTTCCAGCCGCTCCGCCAGGGGCGGTTTTTTTTTGCCCGAGAAGAACACCGTCCCGCTCCTGCACCACGCCATCCCCGTAGGGCGCATAACGCCTACGGCGTTATCCGCCACCATTCCCGGACACCGGCATCCCGGCCGACGGCGGATAACCGCGAACGGTTACTCGCCCTACGCCACCCCGTCCACGCCATTCCCGTGTAGAAGCGGACTCCGTCCGCGATAGCCGCAGGCCCCGGGTTCCTCTATTCGGCAGGGAAGTCTACTTGCCCGAGACGAGGAGGCCTGGTGCAGGCTGGTCATTGGGGCGAAGAGAGACTGATTGGAAGCCGCATCATGGTGATTCGTGTTCCGGCGCAGAGTCACCGGTGGCTGGAAGGGGGCTCGATGTCGCCAAGGTGGGTCGACAGCGCACAACGTGGAGTCCAGAGCCATCCTTTTTCGTTTCAAGCCGTGGTGTTCACCCCGGTTCCACTAGTGCTGCTGCCAGATTCCGTCAATGCCTCGGAGTAGGCGGCATAGGCGCTTGCCACCGCTGCGCTGGCGGTCGCGACACGCGCCCGGGCAGCTTGCTCCTGCACCTGGCGGGCCTGCTTCTCCTCCTCGGTCTGGTTGCCGCCGCCCTCGCTGACCTTGGCAAGTTCCTGTTCGGCTTCCTGCAGTTCCTTTTGCGCCTGTTCCACCGCCTCCTTGAGCTTCTCCAGCGTGCTGTCGGAGGTGCTGCTGGAAGTGCTGCTCCCTCCAGCACCACCCGCGCCACCGGCCTGCGCCAAACCGCTCGTATTGGTTTGGGACGAACTCGTTGCACTAGAAGCAGTGCTGCTGTCGTCACTCGTCGACGAGGTGGCGGTGGATGAACTGGATGAGGTGGTGAAGCGGAGATTCATGTTGCTGACGGACGAGATGCTGGACATCGGAAGGCTCCGGATCGTGATGGATACCCGACATGGCGGCCTTTGTAGGGAAACCTTTAGCGTGGTTTGTTAGCGGCTTGGTATCGATCTGGATACTTGATTTGGGAAAGGTGCGGATGGTGGAAAAGAGAGTGGAATATAGAAAGTTAATCCCCCTTTTCCGTGCGGCCGTGGCGATGGGTATCGCTTCGCTCAACCCATCCTACGACGGCGTTTCTCCTGCATCTGTGGGAGCAACTGTCTTGCGGCCTGCGCCGAGATGCTCTTCGTAGGAGCGAGCTTGCTCGCGAACAAACGCGGTGCCATGCGGTTCGCGAGCAAGCTCGCTCCTACGAAAATCTACGCCAGCCAGTGGTGTAGGACTTTGTCCGCGATAGCCACAGGCTTCGGCACGATTCGCGCCGTATCTGAGGCAGTTACAGGCTGTCTGTCGTGAATTGAGTGCGGGCTGAAGTTGCAGGCCGGGCCGCTCTAAGTCCGTCCTCTCTATGAGGGGTAAGTGATATCCACCCGGATCAAGGGCAGTTCATTGGCATCGAACGCGCAGTGATAAGAGTCGCCGATAGTGCCATCAGCATTGGCTTCTCGCTTGGGAAGAGGCTCGCATTTGAGTGTGTAGGTGATGCCGCCGTCCACAACGGAATAGCCTTTGGTTGCGTCCTGTGGCGAGAGAGAACCAACGAATCCCTGTGCGCCGGCCAATTCGATCACCGGCCCGCCGAATACATCGTATTTCTGCGTCTTCGAACATAGACGGCCATGGACGAGCCTGTTGCCGATGGTGTTGCTACCGTCGGTGCAGAAGCTGACTTGCAGCCATTTAGTCAGGGTGAACTGCTGCGTTGCCACTTCGGTTTTAGGTGCGGGCGGCGGTCCGCTTTGGCAAGCGGAAAGAAGAAGTGCGGTGGAGAGTATTCCTGTGACTTTCGCGGCGAGATTCATCGGCCATCCTCCATGAGCATTCAGAAATGACCATAGTGCAGCAACGGCCATGGAGGTGGAAGAAGGCCTCTGGGGAGTGACGTCTGAAACCGAACTGAGCACCATGGAGGCGAAGGCGCTTAGGTACGAACAGGGAATGCCTGGATTAAGTTTGAGAGCTCTCCCAGAGCTGAGCACAAATAGGTTTGATCAAGGGAGAATTTGAAGACGAGCCTGTGACCAATCCCGGCTTGGTCCATGGCTTCGCCGTTGATTTGGAAATGGCCCAGATTGTTGCAGGAAATTCGGAGTATCAACTGACCTTCCAACGGCTCAAAGGTGTAGTTCCCTTGAAGGCCGCCATGCAAGATGCGCAGTTCGCGATGCAACTCTTCGAGCTCTGACGTGAGAAGATTCGCTCGGAACTTACCCCGGAAAGCTCCAGCACGGATCGAAACCTCACAAAGCAGCCAGTTGTCATCAAAAAAATCACCCACTGGCGAGCGCTCATAGCCAAGAACTGTGAGGGTGAGCTGTTCGTTGTCGTTTATTCCTATCGTGAAGGAGTTCATGGTGAGGGGGCCGATTGGTTACTTGGCACATGGGGTTGTCATGAGGGAAAAGGGATAGATTTTTTACCTTAGTTCCCGCAGCCCCCATAGCTCAATCACCCCGCCCAAACTCATCGCCATCCGGCCTCGTCTGCCCAACCTCAGGCGCCACCTGCCCACTCGCTAGCCAAAGCGCGTACTGCGGATACAGGCGCACCAGTGCTTCCACCTCCTGGGTGCTGATCCGGGTTCGCTTGTCGTAGCGAACTGTTCGCCAGCGGGTGCCGCTGATCTCGGTGCGCTTCACCAGTTCGTCCAGGCCTGTCCTGTCGACAAGCGCTCTCACTCGGTCGTCTATCGAATCCATGCGAAATGGTATTTTACATTTGTAATATACAAATACCTCTGTGCTTTTCGTATATTACAAAAACGGATGAGGTAAGCCTTCTGGGTTGAGGAGCCCGGCGCCGCTGAATCACGCCCGAATAGTGCAGCAAAAAGCCATGGAGATGGAAGAAAGCCCACAGGGGGGAGTGCTATGAGCCAACCAGACCTGAATCTCGATCTATGCACCATCGAGGCTTTTGGCCGGATGTGCGTTTTGCCTGATGACCTAGTAGCCGAGTGGATCGGGGCTGGCGTACTACCGAGCCGGAGCATTGCCGGTATCTGCCTAGTCGACCTACGTAGGCTTTTCGCTGCGCAGCCTCGCGGCAAGGAGAGAATTTCGGTGTGTGGGAAATAGGCGGGAGACGCTGGGGCGAAGGAGGGGAAGGCTGCCAGCGATCGAGCAGGCACAAAAAAGGCACTTGCGTGAGTCGCCAAGTGCCTGATCTGTCTGTTTGGTGGAGCCGGGGGGATTTGAACCCCCGTCCGCCAGCTCTCCGCTATCGGTTCTACATGCTTAGCCATCTCTACTGAGTTAACTCCGCGCGGCCCGAGTGGCAGGGCGCTTGGAGCGAGCTGTATGAGTTTTAGCCGTTACGTCTACAGCGAACTTGGCGGCGATCCTGTTCTATCTGACAGACCTAATCTTCGGGTTTACAGGCATCCCCTAGGGTCTGCTGGCGCCCTTAGGCGGCCAGAGCGTAGTTGTCGTCGTTGGCAACTATGAATTGTGGCAGCGGATTTACGAGAACTGTCACCTACTCGGCATGCCCCTCAAGTTTTGTTACCGGCGTCGAATCCTAATCGGCCCCAAAACCCGTAAAGGTCGCAGCCAGTGTACGGCAAAGCCCCCGGCGCGTCCACCGGGGGGCTTGCAAGTGCCTGTCAGCCCAGGAGTTTCAGCACGGCTTCGGCCACCGCTTCGCTGGAGGCGGGGTTCTGCCCGGTGATCAGCAGGCGGTCCACTTCCACGTGGCTCTGCCAGTCGTCGGCCTTGCTGTAGCGGCCGCCCTTGGCCTTGAGTTCGGTCTGCACCAGGAAGGGCACCACGGCGGTCAGGCCCACGGCTTCTTCCTCGCTGTTGGAGAAGCCGGTGACGTGGCGGCCCTCGACCAGCGGCTTGCCGTCGCCGTTCCTGGCGTGGCGCAGCACGCCGGGGGCGTGGCAGACGGTGGCCACCGGCTTGCCGGCGTGGGCGAAGGCTTCGATCAGGGCGATGGAGTGCCTGTCCTCGGCCAGGTCCCACAGGGGGCCGTGGCCGCCGGGGTAGAAGATGGCGTCGTAGTCGGCTTCGTTCACCTCGGCCAGCCTGCGGGTGCTGGCCAGGGCGGCCTGGGCCTCGGGGTCCTTGCGGAAGCGCTCGGTGGCCGGGGTCTGGGCGTCGGGCTCGTCGCTCTTGGGGTCCAGCGGCGGCTGGCCGCCCTTGGGCGAGGCGAGCGCCAACTCGGCGCCGGCGTCCTTGAACACGTAGTAGGGCGCGGCGAATTCCTCCAGCCAGAAGCCGGTTTTCTTGCCGGTGTCGCCCAGTTGGTCGTGGGATGTGAGCACTACCAGGATCTTCATGGCCTCTCCTTGCATGCAGCGGTGTGACGGCAGGCGCCGGCCGGGCGCCTGGCGGAACCGTCAGTTTAGGCGCTGCGCCGCGGCTTGCACGCTGCGGCGCGGCGTTCAGCGGCCGAGGGTGATGGCCAGGTAGGCGACGTAGAGCGCGCCGTTGCCCAGCAGCACCCAGGCGGCGATGCCGTCGTGGCGGGCGTTGAGGCGCAGCCAGAGCGCCGCGCCGAGGGTCACCAGCACGCCGGTGAGCACTTCGATGCGCGGCTGCCAGGGCGTCAGCAGGATGCCGATGGCCGGCAGCAGGGTGCCCTGGAAGACCATGGCGCCGGTGATGTTGCCGAAGGCCAGGGTGTCCTTGCCGCGGCGCACCCAGAGGATGCTGTTGACCTTCTCCGGCAGCTCGGTGGCGATGGGGATGATCAGCAGCGAGAGCAGCAGGGCGGAGATGCCGAGCAGGCTGGACAGGCCTTCCACGCCGTGGATGAAGCCCTTGGCGCCGAGCACCAGCAGGGCCAGGCCCAGGGCCAGTTGCGCGACTATGGTGACGATGTTGGTCGGCAGGCCGATGCGCGACAGCCACATGGGGTTTTCCGCCGCGGTGCCGTGGCCGTCCTCCACCAGGTCGCGGGAGGCGCGCAGGGTGAGGGTGATGTAGCCGATGTAGGTGAGCACCAGCAGCACGCTCAGGCCGATGCGGTAGCTGTGCAGCTGCGAGGGCACGAACATCGCCACCGTGGCCAGGCAGAAGGCCAGGAGGAAGAAGTTGAGGTCGCGCAGCAGGCCGCTGCGCTCGGGCACCAGGCGCCCGCGCAGGCCGCGGCCACGGAGGACGAAGCAGGCCATCAGGCAGGTGGACAGGGTGGAGAGCATCAGCGGCGCGCCGAGGATGGCGCCCACGCCCACTTCTTCGTTCAGCGACACGTTGCTGGTGCCGGCGACCAGCGCCAGCAGCGGCACCAGGGTTTCCGGCAGGGCGGTGCCGATGGCGGCGAACAGCGAGCCGGTGACGCCTTCGGAGATGCCCAGGCGCTCGCCCAGGTGTTCCAGGGCGTTGGTGAAGAGTTCGGCGGCGACCAGGATGAGCAGCAGCATGCCGAGCAGTTCGAGGGCGAAGGTCAGCATGGGGCGCGCTCCTCGCGGGTGGAGGGCGACACGGGACGGAGGCGGTGCATCACGGTGGAACTCCCGGCCGGTGTAGTACCCATGACCATGCGCCTCCCCGGCCGTTGCGGAGGTTGCATGGTCAAAGGTCTTGCCAGGCTGTGCGCTGGCCACGCCATGGCCTGCCGGCCAAGGATGTTGACGTGGTCCCCGCCGGTGTTCCCGGACGGGCGGCTACTCCCCAATGACGCCGGGCATTCTAGCGGATTGCCCGGCGCGCTCAAGGGCCTGTTTCACCATGTGTCGATCAAAGGGCGCTTCTTGCCGGCGCGTTTCGCCGCTTTCGGCGTCGACGCCAGGCCACGCAGCAGCCAGCGGCGCGTCTCGGCCGGGTCGATGACGTCGTCGATCTCCAGGAAGCTGGCCATGTTCAGCCCCTTGCCGTGGCGATAGGCCGCAGCGACCATCTTGTCGAACAGCTTCTGCCGCTCCCCGGCGTCCTCCATGGCCGCCAGCTCCTTGGCGTAGCCCAGCCGCACCGCGCCCTCCAGGCCCATGGCGCCGAACTCGCCGCTGGGCCAGGCGATGGTGAACAGCGAGGCGTGGAAGCTGCCGGCGGCCATGGCCATGGCGCCCAGGCCATAGCCCTTGCGCAGCACCACGGTGAAGAAGGGCACGCTCAGGCTGGCGGCGGTGACGAACATGCGCGAGACGTGGCGCACCGTGCCTTGTTTCTCGGCCTCCGGGCCGACCATGAAGCCTGGGGTGTCGCACAGCGACAGCATCGGCAGGTCGAAGGCGTCGCACAGTTGCATGAAGCGCGCGGCCTTGTCGCCGGCCACGGCGTCGATGGCGCCGCCCAGGTGCGCGGGGTTGTTGGCGATCAGGCCGAAGGGCTTGCCTTCGATGCGCACCAGCGCGGTGATCATGCCCGGGGCGAACTGCCGGCGCAGCTCCAGCACCGAGCCTTCGTCGGCCAGGGTGGCGATGACCTGGCGCATGTCGTAGGCGCGCAGGCGGTTCTCCGGCACGGCGTGGCGCAGGTGGCGCTGGTCCGCGCATTGCCAGTCGGCGACCTCGCCCTGGAAGTAGGACAGGTACTGGCGGGCGATGCGCGTGGCCTCGGCCTCGTCCGCCACCAGCACGTCGATCACGCCGTTGGGGCCCTGTACGCTGCTCGGCCCGACTTCCTCGGCGGCGTAGCGGCCCAGGCCGCCGCCCTCGATCATCGCCGGGCCGGCCATGCCGATGCTGCTGTCGCGGGTGGCGATGATCACGTCGCAGCAGCCGAGCAGCGCGGCGTTGCCGGCGAAGCAGCGGCCGGAAACCACGCCCACCAGCGGCACCAGCCCGGAGAGCTTCGCCATGCCCATGAAGGTGGCGCAGTCCAGCCCGGCCACGCCCAGGTAGTCGCTGTCGCCAGGGCGCCCGCCGCCACCTTCGGCGTAGAGCACCAGCGGGATGCGCCACTGCTCGGCGAGTTGCAGCATGCGGTCGCTCTTCTTGTGGTTCATCACCCCCTGGGTGCCGGCGAACACCGTGTAGTCGTAGGCGATGGCCAGGCAGCGCGCGGCCTCCTCGCCGAACTGCGCGGCATTGACGCTGCCCAGGCCGGTGACCAGGCCGTCGGCCGGGCTGATCGCCTGCAGTTCCTCCAGGCTGCGCCGCCGCCGTTGCGCGGCGATGGCCAGGGCGCCGTACTCGATGAAGCTGCCGGCATCCAGCAGGTCGGCGAGGTTTTCCCGGGCGCTGCGCTTGCCGGCGGCGTGGCGCTTGGCGATGGCTTCCGGGCGCCGCTCGTCGAGGCCGATGGCATGGCGTTCGAGGACTTCGGCGAGGTCGGCGCGGATGTGTCCGAGGTCCAGCTCGCTGGCCTGGCCTTCGTCCAGCGCGGCCACTTCCGCCGGCTCGACGAACAGCAGCGGCGCGCCTTCGTCGAGGCTGTCGCCCGGCTCGGCGGCCAGGCTGTGGACGATGCCGCTGGCGCTGGCCTTGACCTCGAATTCCATCTTCATGGCTTCGACGATGGCGATCACCTGGCCGCTGGCCACGGCGTCGCCGGGGGCGGCCAGCAGGCTGACCAGCACGCCGGCGCCGGGGGCGTTCAGGGCGAGGCAGCCGGGCGGTGCCGCGTGGCTGCGCGTGGCCTGTTCGCCGCCGACGCTGCCCAGCCAGCGGTGCGGGTGCTCGCCGCCGGCAAGCAGCTCCGCCAGGTGGCTCTCGATGAAGCGGGTGCTCACCTGGTTGCCCGCCAGTTCCGGGCGGTGCAGCAGGTTGAGCAGCAGCGGGATGTTGTTGGCCACGCCTTCGATGCGGAACTCGCAGAGTGCGCGGTAGGCCTTGCGCAGGGCCTGTGGATAATCCGCCGCCTGGACGATCAGCTTGGCCAGCAGCGAGTCGTAGCCGGCGCCGGTGCGGTAGCCGGGGTAGCCGTAGCCGTCCACCCGCAGGCCGGGGCCGCTGGGCGGCTGGTAGGCGGCCAATACGCCGCTGGCCGGTTGCGGGGTGCCGTCGGCGGCCAGGCTTTCCAGGTTGATCCGCAGTTGCAGGGCGAAGCCGCGCGGGGCGGGGATATCTGCCTGTTGCAAACCCAGTTCGGCCAGGCTGGCGCCGGCGGCGAGGCGCAACTGGGCCTGGACCAGGTCGATGCCGGTGATGGCCTCGGTGATGGTGTGTTCCACCTGCAGGCGCGGATTGGCTTCCATGAACAGGAAGTCGCCGCTGTCCTCGTCGAGGAGGAATTCGAAGGTGCCCAGGCCGCGGTAGCGCACCGCTTCGGCCAGGCGCACCGCGGCGCTGGCGATGGCGCCGCGCAGGCGCGGGTGCAGGCCGGGGCTGGGGGCGATCTCCAGCAGCTTCTGGTTGCGCCGCTGCAGGCTGCAGTCGCGTTCCCACAGGTGGCTCACCTGGCCGCTGCCGTCGCCGATGACCTGGATTTCGATGTGCCGGGCGTGCTCCACCAGGCGCTCGACGTAGAGCGCGTCGTTGCCGAAGGCCGCGCGGGCTTCCGACTGGCAGCGCGCATAGGCTTCGGCGATGTCCTCGCGCCGGCGCACCGCGCGCATGCCGCGCCCGCCGCCGCCGGCCAGGGCCTTGATCATCATGCCGGCGCCGCCGGGCAGCTGGGCGAAGAAGCGCCCGGCTTCCTCCAGGCTGGTGGCGCGGTTGGTGCCGGCGGCCAGGGCCACGCCGTGCTGGCTGGCCAGCTCGCGGGCGCGGGCCTTGTCGCCCAACTGCTCCAGGACTTCGGCGTCGGGGCCGACGAAGCGCAGGCCGGCCGCTTCGCAGCGGCGGGCGAACCCGGCGTTCTCGGAAAGGAAGCCATAGCCGGGGTGCACGGCATCGCAGCCCTGGGCCAGGGCCACTTCGATCAGCTGGGCGATGTCCAGGTAGGCGGCGGCGCCACGCCCGCGCAGGGGCACGGCCTGGTCGGCCTGGCGGGTGTGCAGCGAGGCGGCGTCGTCCTCGGCGAAGACGGCGACGCTGCGGATGCCGAGTTCGGCGGCGGCGCGGGCGATGCGGATGGCGATCTCGCCACGGTTGGCGATCAGCAGGCAGGTGGTGGGCATGGGCGATTCCGCTTGTCGTTCTTCTGGCGTGGAATCGCTCCATCTTAGGGATGAAGCGGGGCCCCGGAACGAACCGGGGCCTCGCGAATGACGGGCCCTCAGCCCGGCTTATGACGCATGGCGCCCCACGCGGGGCGGGTCAGCTGCTGGACGAGGCCTTCAGCAGTTTCAGGGCTTTCTCGGTCATGGCGACGCAGGCCTGGGTATTGCCTTGTTCCTGGGCCTGGGCAGCTTTCTCCTGAAGACGCATGGCCTGCTCCTGCACGCTGTCGCTGCTGTTGGTGCTCTGCATGCTCTCGTCGATCCGCTGCAGGTTGTCGCTGCAGCGGTCGGCGGCGAACACCGGCGACGCGAGCAGCGCGGCACTGATGAACAGGATGGTGGTTTTCATGATGCGGTACCTGTACGGCTGAACATGACGCAGGCGGCGACTCGCCAGGCGAGCGGGGCCTGTACGGTGGACTGCGGTGGCCGTGCCGGGTTCAGGAAAGTTGCGCGGACGGCAGTTCCACCCGCACGCCCAGGCCGCGGCCGTCCAGGCCCGGGTGCAGGCTGATGCGGCCCTGGTGGATTTCCACCACGCGCTTGACGATGGGCAGGCCCAGGCCGCTGCCGCCGCTGCCGGAGGCGACGCCGGGGCTGCGGTAGAAGCGGGTGAAGATGGCGGCCTGCTCGGCGGCGGCCACGCCGGGGCCGGAGTCCAGCACCCACAGCTGCACCTGGGTGCCCTCGGTGCCCAGGCGCACTTCCACGCGGCCGCCCTCGGGGGTGTAGCGCAGGGCGTTGCCCACCAGGTTGCCGAGCATGATGCCCAGCCACACCGCCACGCCCATGACCTCGGCGCCCTGGTTCTCCAGTGTCAGCTCGATGCCCTTGTCGATGGCCTGGGGGGCCAGCTCGGCGATGGTTTCCTCGCTGAGCTGGCCGAGGTCGACGCGGGTGAAGGTTTCGTGCAGTTCCTCGTTGTCCAGGCGCGCCAGCAGGAGGATCTGCTCCATCAGCGTGCCGATGCGCTCGACGCTGCGGCTGACCTGCTGCAGGCCATGGGCGAGCACCGCCGGGTCGGAGGAGCGCAGCGCCACCTGGGCGTGGGTGCGCAGGCTGGCCAGGGGCGTGCGGATTTCGTGGGCGGCGTCGCTGGTGAGGCGGCGCTCGGCCTCCATGGCGGTGCCCAGGCGTTCGAGCAGCAGGTTGAGTTCGTTGACCAGGCTGTGCACTTCCACCGGCGCCCGGTTCAGCGCCAGGGGCTGCAGGCTGTGGGCGCCGCGCTGGTGCAGTTGCGCAGTGAGGATGCGCAGCGGCGCCAGGCCGTTGTTGACGCCGAACCACACCAGCAGGGCCAGCAGCGGCAGGGCCAGCAGCAGCGGGAAGAGCGCGCTGAGCAGCAGCAGGCGCAGGGTGTGGCTGCGGTGGTGGAGGTTCTCCACCACCCAGATGCGCGCGTTCTCGTCGCGGGTGCTCAACTGCAGGACGCGCCAGGTGATGCCGCCGTGGCTGATCTCGGAGAAGCCGGTCTCCAGGGCCTCCAGGCCGGAGGGCAGGCCCGCCGTGGCGAACAGCGGCTGGCCCTGGTACCAGAGGCTGTAGCCCAGGGCGGATTCGCGCCTGACCAGCGGCAGCCCCTCGATGGCCTTGCGGCTGCGGGCGATCAGCTCGCCCTGGCCGCCGGCGACGTCCACCAGGCGCAGGGCGGCCTCGCCGAAGTCGATCATGTCCTCGTCGTAGAGGCGGTCCACCTGCCGCGAGGCGAGGTGGTAGGTGAGGGTGCCGGCCAGCACCCAGCACAGGCTCACGCCGCCGATCAGCAGCAGCAGCAGGCGCCGGCTCAGCGAGCCGGCGCGGCGCGTGCGCCCGGGCGTGGCGCTCAAGGCGCGTCCTTGGCCGGGCGGTCGATGCCGTAGCCGATGCCGCGCACGGTGCGGATCAGCTCGTTGCCCAGCTTGCGCCGCAGGTGGTGCACGTGGACTTCGATGGCGTTGCTTTCCAGCTCGCCGTCCCAGCCGTACAGGGCTTCCACCAGCCGGGTGCGCGAGAGCACCTTGCCGCGCTGTTCCAGCAGCAGGCGCAGCAGGGCGTATTCGCGCGGGGCCAGCTCCACCGCCTCGCCGCCCAGGCTGACCTGGTGGGTGGCCGGGTCCAGGCGCAGCTCGCCGTGTTCCAGCACCGGCTGGGCGCGGCCGGTGTGGCGGCGGGTGAGGGCGCGCACGCGGGCCAGCAGTTCGTCGAGGTCGAAGGGCTTGCTCAGGTAGTCGTCGGCGCCGGCGTCCAGGCCGGCCACGCGGTCGGCGACCTTGTCGCGGGCGGTGAGGATCAGCACCGGCGTCATGTCGCCGCGCCGGCGCAGGCCGCGCAGCACCTCCATGCCGTCGCGGCGCGGCAGGCCGAGGTCGAGCACCAGCAGGTCGAATTCGTCGGTGGCCAGGGCCTGGTCGGCGGCCACGCCGTCGGTCACCCAGTCCACGGTATCGCCTTCCAGGCCCAGCCCGGCGCGGATGCCGTCGCCCAGCAGCGGGTCGTCTTCAGCCAGCAGGATTCTCATGTTCGCCCCCTTTTCGCGTGGTGCCGCCGCGGCCATCCGCAGCAGGATAGCCGCAGCGGCGGTTTCGCGGCAGAGGCTGGCAGGGCTCGCTTAACGTGGGGTTAAGGCGAGGGGAGGTGTTTCCTGTAGGAGCGGAAAGGTGGCAGGGGCGGTTAGTGGTGGCGATGGGTATCGCTTCGCTCAACCCATCCTACGGGAGCTCGCCGGGTTGTTGTGTGCCGGGGCAACGGCGGATAACCGCGAACGGTTATTCGCCCTACGTGAATCGCGGGCGGAGTCCGCTGTTTTCAATAGACAGTTGCTCCTATGCCTGTGCGCGAGGTCGGGTTACCCGGTCCACCAGGTAGACCACCCCGTGGTAGTCGATGCCGCCGTGGGCGCTCAGGCCTATCTCGCAGGTACGGCTGGTGGACACGCCTTCGTCGCAGTACTGCACCGCGTCCTTCAGGCTGCGCAGCGAGTGGGCGTTGAGTTCCGGGGTGGTGAAGCCCTTGTCGCCGGCGAAGCCGCAGCAGTGGATGCCCTCGGGGACCACCACTTCCCGGGCGCAGCGGCGCACCAGGTCGATCAGCGCCTGGCTTTCGCCCAGGTGCTGGGTGCTGCAGGTGACGTGCACCGCCACCGGCTTGTCCAGCGGCTGGAAGTCCAGGCGGTCGACCAGGTGGGTGCGGATGAACTTCACCGGGTCGTAGATCCGCAGCCGGCTGTCGGCCAGGTCCTGGACCAGGCGCAGGGTGCAGGGGCTGGTGTCGCAGTAGATCGGGTCGAGCCCGCCGCGGCTGGCCTGCAACAGCGCGGCCAGCAATTCGTCGCGCTTGTCATCGGCCTGCTGTTTGTAGCCCTTTGAGGCGAACGGCTGGCCGCAGCAGAGGTTGTCGGCGTTGTCCGGGAACACCACCTGGTAGCCGGCCTTCTCCAGCAGCTGGCGGGTCTTGTCGATCAGCGGCACCTGCTCCTCGTCGCCGGCCGCCGGGCCCATGGCGCGGGACACGCAGGCGGTCAGGTAGACCACCCGCGGTTTGTCGATATCGGCGGCCGCCTGCGGCGCGGTGAAGCGCACTGGCTGCGGCATGGCCGGCGTCCACTGGGGCACGCGGCTCTTGCTGGCGTGGCTGATGGACGCGCTGAGGCTGGCCAGGCGCGGCGCGCCAAGCAGCATGCGCGCGCCGTTGGCCGCGTGGAGCATGAAGCGCGTGCCCTTCATCGCCGTGGCGAAGTTGCGCGCCAGCCAGGTGGCGGTGCCGGCGTGGCGGGCCTGCTCGCCGCGCAGTTTCTTCACCAGCTCGCCGGTGTTGATGTTCACCGGGCAGCGCTGGGCGCACAGGCCGGTGGCGGCGCAGGTGTCGATGCCCTGGTACTGGTAGTCGCGCTCCAGTTGCGTGGTGTCGGCGCCGCTGCGGCGCCTGGCCTGGATGTCGCGCCACATGACGATGCGCTGGCGCGGGCTGAGGGTCAGGCCCCTGGACGGGCACACCGGCTCGCAGAAGCCGCATTCGATGCACTTGTCGACGATCGCGTCGGCGGCCGGCAGCGGCTTGAGGTTCTTCAGGTGCAGTTGCGGGTCGTCGGTGAGGATCACCCCGGGGTTGAGGATGCCCTGGGGGTCCAGCAGGCGCTTGAGCTGCCACATCAGCTGGTAGGCGTCGTGGCCCCATTCCAGCTCGACGAAGGGCGCCATGTTGCGCCCGGTGCCGTGCTCGGCCTTCAGCGAGCCGCCGTACTCCACCGCCACCAGGTGCGCCACGTCGTCCATGAAGGCCGAGTAGCGCGCCACCTGCTCGGGCGAGTCGAAGCCCTGGGTGAAGACGAAGTGCAGGTTGCCCTCCAGCGCGTGGCCGAAGAGGATCGCCTCGTCGTAGCCGTGCCTGTCGAACAGCTCGATCAACCGGTTGACGCCCTCGGCCAGCTGTTCGACGGGGAAGGTGACGTCCTCGATTATCACCGTGGTGCCGGTCTCGCGCACCGCGCCCACCGCCGGGAAGGTGTCCTTGCGGATGCGCCAGAGCTGGTTGTAGACCAGCGGGTCTTCGCTGAAGTCGACCTGCTTCTCCACCGGGAATTCGGCGATGGAGGCCATGATCTGCGCCAGTTGTTCGTGCAGCAGCGTCTGGGTGGCCGCGCGGGATTCGATGAGCAGCGCGCAGGCGCCGGCGGACAGGCTCTTCACCCACGCCGGCATGCCCTGCATGTTCTCCACCGAGCGCAGGCTGCGGCGGTCCAGCAGCTCCACGGCGGACACCGGCTGCTGCTTGAGCACCGGCACGGCCTTGCAGCAGGTTTCCACGTCGGGGAAGACGATGAGCGCGCTGGCCTTGTGCGGGTGGTCGGGCACGGTGTCGTAGGTCACTGCGCTGATGAAGCCCAGGGTGCCCTCGGAGCCGACCATCAGGTGGGTAAGGATGTCCAGCGGCTGGTCGTAGTCCACCAGGGCGTTGAGGGAGAAGCCGGTGGTGTTCTTCAGCCGGTACTTGTGGCGGATCTTCGCTGCCAGCTCGGTGTTGGCGCGGGTCTGCCGGCCCAGCTCGGCCAGGCCTTCGAGGATGTCGCCATGGCTGGCCTGGAAGGCCTCGACGCTGGCCGGGTCCTCGCTGTCCAGCAGGCTGCCGTCGGCCAGCACCAGGCGCAGGCCGGCCAGGGTGTTGTAGCTGTTCTGCGCGGTGCCGCAGCACATGCCGCTGGCGTTGTTGGCGACGATGCCGCCGATCTTGCAGGCGTTGATCGAGGCCGGGTCGGGGCCGATCTTGCGGCCGAAGGGCGCCAGCCAGGCGTTGGCCTGGGCGCCGACCACCCCGGGTTGCAGGCGGATCCGCTCGCCGCCGCCACGGATGTCGCGGCCGTTCCAGTTGTCGCCCAGCACCAGCAGCACAGAGTCGCTGACCGCCTGCCCGGAGAGGCTGGTGCCGGCGGCGCGGAAGGTCACCGCCACCTGCTGGGCGTGGGCGGCGCGCAGCAGGGTGCGCACCTCGTCTTCGCTCTCCACGCGGATCACCAGCTTGGGGATCAGCCGGTAGAAGCTGGCGTCGGTGCCGAAGGCCAGGGTCGAGAGCGGGTCGTCGAAGCGGCGCTCGCGGGGGATCAGGTGTTCGACCGTGTCGAGGAACGCGGCGGGCAGGCTCATGGCGGCTCCAGTCATCATCGGTGAGCGTGGACCGCTGGACGGCCCATCGGTGTTCTTTTGGGTCGAACGCGCGGGGGGCACGTTCTTTTGTAGGAGCGAGCTTGCTCGCGAACCCGGCGGGCTCGGCGCTGGGCAGGTTCGCGAGCAAGCTCGCTCCTACAGGGGGGCGCCTTCAGGCGCCGAGTTCGCGCACCAGCGAGTCGCGGGTGATTTCGCTGATCGACTTGGCGCCGGTGAGCACCATGGCCACGCGCATTTCCTTCTCGATCAGCTCCAGCAGGTTGCGCACGCCGGCCTCGCCATCCACCGCCAGGGCGTAGAGGAAGGCGCGGCCGAGCAGCACGCTGTCGGCGCCCAGGGCGATCATGCGGACCACGTCCAGGCCGTTGCGGATGCCGGAGTCGGCGAGGATGGTCAGGTCGCCCTTCACTGCGTCGGCGATGGCCGGCAGGGCGCGGGCGCTGGACAGCACGCCGTCGAGCTGGCGGCCGCCGTGGTTGGACACGACTATGCCGTCGGCGCCGAATTTCACCGCGTCCCTGGCGTCTTCCGGGTCGAGGATGCCCTTGATCACCATCGGGCCTTCCCAGAAGTCGCGGATCCACTCCAGGTCCTTCCAGGAAATCGACGGGTCGAAGTTGGCGCCCAGCCAGCCGATGTAGTCGGCCAGGCCCGTGGGGTTGCCGCGGTACCTGGAGATGTTGCCCAGGTCGTGGGGGCGGCCCAGCAGGCCGACGTCCAGCGCCCACTGCGGGTGGGTCATGGCCTGCCACATGCGCCGCAGCGGCGCGTTCGGGCCGCTCATGCCGGAGTGGGCGTCGCGGTAGCGGGCGCCGGGCACCGGCATGTCCACGGTGAACACCAGGGTCGAGCAGCCGGCGGCCTTGGCCCGCTCCAGGGCGTTCTTCATGAATCCGCGGTCCTTCAGCACATAGAGCTGGAACCACATGGGCCGGTCGATGGCCGGCGCCACTTCCTCGATCGGGCACACCGAGACGGTCGACAGGGTGAAGGGCACGCCCTTGGAGGCCGCGGCGCGCGCCGCCTGCACCTCGCCGCGGCGGGCGTACATGCCGGTCAGGCCGACCGGGGCCAGGGCCACCGGCATCGCCAGGGTCTCGTTGAACAGCCGGGTTTCCAGGCTCAGCTCGGACATGTTCTTCAGCACGCGCTGGCGCAGGGCGATGTCCGAGAGGTCCGCCACGTTGCGGCGCAGCGTGTGCTCGGCGTAGGCGCCGCCGTCGGCGTAGTGGAACAGGAAGGGCGGAATCTTGCGTTGGGCCGCGGCGCGGTAGTCGGTGGAGGCGGAAATGATCATCTGGCAGGGCACCGGTTGAGGTGGACGGTGAAGGCCGGGCCCCGTAGCGCAGGGGCCCGGCAGGTACAGCTTAGTGAACGAGCATGCCGGTGAAGACATAGGCCTGCAGCAGGGTGATCACGC
Source organism: Pseudomonas delhiensis (assembly GCF_900187975.1). GTDB lineage: Bacteria > Pseudomonadota > Gammaproteobacteria > Pseudomonadales > Pseudomonadaceae > Pseudomonas > Pseudomonas delhiensis. Next base: position 195,363 of record NZ_FZPC01000003.1, read on the forward strand.
CGATCACCGCGGCGAACAGCAGGCTGTGCTTCAGGGTGAAGCGGAACAGGTCGGATTCCTTGCCGACCATGCCGGTGGCGGCGCAGGCCACGGCGATGGATTGCGGCGAGATCATCTTGCCGGTCACGCCGCCGGTGGTGTTGGCGGCCACCAGCAGGGTGTCGTTGACGCCGATCTGGTGCGCGGTGGTGCCCTGCAGGGCGCCGAACAGCGCGTTGGACGAGGTGTCCGAGCCGGTCAGGAACACGCCCAGCCAGCCGAGGAACGGCGAGAAGAACGGGAAGGCCGCGCCGGTGCCGGCCAGGACCAGGGCCAGGGTGGTGGACATGCCGGAGAAGTTGGTGACGAAGGCGAAGGCCAGCACCATGCCGATGGACAGCACCGGCCACTTCAGCTCGACCAGGGTTTCCTTGAAAGTGGTCAGACCAGTTTTCGCAGCGATGCGCAGGATGAACATGGAGACGATCGCGGAAAGCAGGATCGCGGTGCCGGTGGCGGCCAGCGGGTCGAACTTGAACACCGCCGGCAGGGCGGTGGCGGCCGCGGCGATCGGCGGGCCCTTGAACACCAGCTGGTCAAGGCCGGGGATCGGGAAGTTGAACACCAGGCTGTAGAGCGCGCCGCCGGGCAGGAACATGGCCTTGAACGGCTTCAGCGTCCAGATGGTGACCAGCACGGTGAGCACCAGGAACGGCGACCAGGCCTTGACGATCTCGCCGACGCTGTAGGGCGAGGGCTCGGCGCGCGGGGCACCGCCACCGCCGGCGACGGCGGCGCCGCCGGAAACGCCGACCACTTCAGCGGCGCCGGCCGGCTGCCAGACCTTCAGGAACAGCGTCAGGCACACCAGGCTGATGAGCGCGGAGGTGATGTCCGGCAGTTCCGGGCCGATGAAGTTGGAGGTGAAGTACTGGCTGATGGCGAAGCTGCCGCCGGCGACCAGGGCGGCCGGCCAGGTTTCCTTCACGCCCTTGAGGCCATCCATCATGAACACCAGCCAGAAGGGCACCAGCAGCGACAGCAGCGGCAGCTGGCGGCCGGCCATGGCGCCGATCTTGAAGGCGTCGATGCCCGAGACCTGGCCGGCGACGATGATCGGGATGCCCAGGGCGCCGAAGGCCACCGGCGCGGTGTTGGCGATCAGGCACAGGCCGGCGGCGTACAGCGGGTTGAAGCCCAGGCCGACGAGCAGGGCGGCAGTGATCGCCACCGGGGCGCCGAAGCCGGCCGCGCCTTCGAGGAAGGCGCCGAACGAGAAACCGATCAGCAGCACCTGCAGGCGTTGGTCGGAGGTGATCGACAGGACCGAGCTGCGGATGATCTCGAACTGCCCGCTCTTCACCGTCAGTTTGTACAGGAACACCGCCGCGACGATGATCCAGGCGATCGGCCAGAGGCCGTAGAGGAAGCCGTAGAACGCGGCGCCCAGGGCCTTGCCGACCGGCATGCCGTAGGCGGCGATGGCGACGACGATGGAGAGGATCAGGGTGATGGTGCCGGCGACGTGGCCCTTGAGGCGGAACACGGCGAGGGCGAGGAAGAAGAAGACGATCGGGATCACGGCGACCAGCGCGGACAGGCCGAGGCTGCCGAGCGGGGTATAGATCTGCTGCCAGGTTTGCATGCTGTTTTGGCTCCTAATTGTTTTTTGATTGGAGTCTGGTGTTGCGCCGTGTCGTGGGTTTTGCGCCGCCCCGGCGAGGGTTGGCGGCAGGCGGACGACCGTCTCGGCGTATCTCGCAAAATTGGTAATACCAATTTACAAAAGCGAGCGCTCAGAGTAAAAGCATCCCTGTAGCCTGTCAATTTGCGGGGCTACAACTTTTGTCGGACCGGGCGATCCAGGCGATCGCCGGGCTTGTTGTGGCCGGCGCCGCTGGTTAGGCTGCCGCGCCTGTGGAACGGGGCCTTCCGCCAGGCGGGCAGAGAGGTGGGGAAAAGATGGCTTTCAATCAGGTACGGCAGCGCCGCTTGTCGGACGATATCGTCGAGCGCCTCGAGGCGATGATCCTCGAGGGCACGCTCAAGGCGGGCGAGCGCCTGCCGGCCGAGCGCCTGCTGGCGGAGCAGTTCGGCGTGTCGCGGCCGTCGCTGCGCGAGGCGATCCAGAAACTGGTGGCCAAGGGGCTGCTGGTCAGCCGCCAGGGCGGCGGCAACTACGTCGCGCAGGCCCTGGGCTCGACCTTCAGCGACCCGCTGCTGCACCTGCTGGAGACCAATCCCGAGGCGCAGCGCGACCTGCTGGAGTTCCGCCACACCCTGGAGGGCTCCTGCGCCTACTACGCCGCGCTACGCGCCACCGAGGTGGACCACCAGCGCCTGACCAGCGCCTTCGAGACGCTGCAGGCCTGCTACCAGCACAACGACAAGGTCAGCGACGAGGAGGGGGCGGCCGACGCCAGCTTCCATCTGGCCATCGCCGAGGCCAGCCACAACACCGTGCTGCTGCACACCATCCGCGGCCTGTTCGACCTGCTCAAGCACAACGTGGTGACCAACATCGGCGGCATGTACGCCCAGCGCGCGGAAACCCGCGAGCAGCTGATGAGCCAGCACCGCGAGCTGTACGAGGCGATCATGCAGGGCCGCGCGGAAGAGGCGCGGGAGATATCCCACCGGCACATTTCCTATGTGCGGGAAGTGCTGGAGGAGGCGCAGGACGAGGCGCGACGCCTGCAGCGGGCGCAGCGCAGGTTGGGGGTTTAAGAGCGGCTACAGGCTACAGGCTACAGGCTACAGGCTGCAGGCCACAGGCAAGAGCGGCTCTTACCTGCCGCCTGCCGCCTGCAGCCGCTTTCAGTCTTCCTTGCCGTGCCGCATCGCGCGCTGGATCTCGCGATTGGAATCGCGTTCCTTCTCGGTGTCGCGCTTGTCGTATTCCTTCTTGCCCTTGGCCAGGGCGATCTCGCACTTGATCAGGTGCTTCTTCCAGTACATCGACAGCGCCACGCAGGCGTAGCCCTTCTGCTGCACCGCGCCGAACAGCTTGCCCAGCTCGCGCTTGTGCAGCAGCAGCTTGCGCGTGCGCACCGGGTCGGCGATCACGTGGGTGCTGGCGGTGGTCAGCGGGGTGATGTGGCTGCCCAGCAGCCAGGCCTCGCCATCCTTGAGCAGGACGTAGCTGTCGACCAGTTGGGCCTTGCCGGCGCGCAGGCTCTTGACCTCCCAGCCGGCCAGGGCGATGCCCGCCTCGAAGCGTTGCTCGATGAAGTAGTCGTGCAGAGCCTTCTTGTTCTGCGCGATGGTCCCCTGGGGGTGTTTCTTCTGTTTAGCCATAGGCGGCGCATTATAGGGAGTCGCTCGCCGCGCCGCCATCGGGGGAATGGCTGTCTTTGGATTCCGCGATGCCGAAGTCGGTGTGCGACGCGGACGCATTTGCGGGTGCGGCGGGATGCGCGCTTGAGAGGGCGTGGCTAATCTCGGAGAATGCGCGCTGTTTTTTTGCACAGAGGGACGCCGGATCGCCCTGGAGCCGCTGGCGCCCTTCCACTGAAGAAGCGAGACCTCTATGAGCACGCATATCCAGCGTTCGGCCCTGCTGCCCTATCCCGCGAAGGCGCTGTACGACCTGGTCAACGATGTGGCGCGCTACCCGGAGTTCCTGCCCTGGTGCTCGGCGAGCAAGGTGCTGGAAGCAAGCGAAACGGCGATGCGCGCCGAGCTCAGTGTGGCCAAGGGCAACCTGTCGCAGCGCTTCAGCACGCGCAACGTGCTGGTGCCCGGGCAGAGCATCGAGATGAACCTCGAGGACGGCCCGTTCTCCGAGCTGCATGGCGTGTGGACCTTCAAGGCCCTGGGCGACAAGGCCTGCAAGATCACCCTGGACCTGACCTTCGACTACGCCGGCGCCCTGGTCAAGGCGACCCTCGGCCCACTGTTCACCCAGGCGGCCAACACCATGGTCGACGCCTTCTGCCAGCGCGCCAAGCAGCTGTATGGCTGAAGGGCGCAGCATCGCCATCGAGGTGGTCTGCGCGCTGCCCGAGCGCCAGCGCCTGCTGCGCCTGAGCGTGCCCTGCGGCACGCGGGTGCGCGAGGCGGTGAGGCTGTCCGGCATCGCCGCGCAGTTCCCCGAGCTGGACGTGCTCAACAGCCCGCTGGGCATCTTCGGCAAGGCGGTCGCCGATCCGGACGGGCGGGTGCTGGAAGAGGGCGAGCGGGTGGAAATCTACCGGCCGCTGATCGCCGACCCCAAGGAGGTGCGCAAGCAGCGCGCCGCCCGCGCCAGGGCCAGCAAGGGCTGAGCGAAACACGTGGACATGAAAAAGCCCGGTCGATGCCGGGCTTTTTTCATGGGTACGCGGGTTACTGCGGGTTGGTTTCCAGCGGTTCCGGCGTGGGCACGGCGACCGGCTTGGCCTCGTCGACTTCGCGCTGCAGCTGTTCTTCCACCGAGCCCGGCTTGGCCGGCTCTTCCCTGGGCTGCTCCGGCTTCTGCTGCTGCGGCTGCTCGGGCGAGGCGGGGGTGGTTTCCTTGCCGAGGATGGCCTCGTCGCGGCTGACGCCCGGGCGGAAGTCGCCGTTCAGGCCGATCAGCTGGTCGTTGCCGTTGAACATCAGGCTGACGCGCTCCTGCTGGCGCTGGCCGCCGCCGGGCTGGATGCTGTAGAGGTAGTCCCAGCGGTCGGGGTGGAAGGTATCCACGATCAGCGGGTTGCCCATGATGAAACGCACCTGCCGACGGGTCATTCCCGGCTTCAGTTGGTCTATCATGTCTTGTGTTACGACGTTGCCTTGCTGGATGTCGATCTTGTAGACCCCCGGGAACGAACAACCGGCGAGTGCGGCTAGTCCCATTGCGAATGCGAGACTGGTCAGCATGAGCTTGGTGTTTTGCATCGGGGGGTGACTTCCACTATCTTGGCTGGGCGACGAAACCCCGATCATACCCGCATTGAAGGATGCTGCGAAGCATTCCGCGCCGAGAAAGCACACATGGTTGAAAATAGCGAACTGCGCAAGGCCGGCCTGAAAGTCACCCTGCCGCGCGTCAAGATCCTGCAGATGCTCGATTCCGCCGAGCAACGCCACATGAGCGCCGAGGACGTCTACAAGGCGCTGATGGAGGCTGGCGAGGATGTCGGCCTGGCCACCGTGTACCGCGTGCTGACCCAATTCGAGGCAGCCGGCCTGGTGGTGCGCCACAACTTCGACGGTGGCCACGCCGTGTTCGAGCTGGCCGATAGCGGCCACCACGACCACATGGTCTGCGTGGATACCGGCGAAGTCATCGAGTTCATGGACAGCGAGATCGAGAAGCGCCAGAAGGAAATCGTCAAGGAACGCGGCTTCGAGCTGGTGGACCATAACCTGGTCCTGTACGTGCGCAAGAAGAAATAAAGCCTTGCAACGAACGGAAAACGGCGGCCCCAGGGTCGCCGTTTTCATTTTCAGGGGGATTTCAGGTGAGATTGGCGTGTGGGAGAGGACCTTGTCCGCGATAGCCGGAGGTTCCGGCGCGATTCGCGGATGAGATCCGCTCAGGTTGCCCATACGCCGTGCCCTCGTAGGGCGCATAACGCCTACGGCGTTATCCGCCGTTTTCATCGGGCAGCGGTGCATTGGCCGGCGGCGGATAACCGCGAACGGTTATTCGCCCTACGCCAAGCCATTCCCCGTGTAGGCGCGCGTCAACTGTGCAGCGCCCGGTCCACCATCTTGCGGGCGTGGGCCAGGGATTCCTTGGTCATGTCCACGCCGCCGAGCATGCGGGCGATCTCTTCTATGCGTTCGGCCTTCTTCAGGTTGGCCACCGCGGTGCGGGTTTCGCTGCTGCCGCGTTCCTTGTGCACGAACAGGTGCTGGTGGCCCTGGGCCGCGACCTGCGGCAGGTGGGTGACGGTCAGCACCTGGCCGCCTTCGCCGAGCCGGCGCAGCAGTTGGCCGACCACTTCCGCGGTGGGGCCGCCGATGCCGACGTCGACTTCGTCGAAGACCAGGGTGGGAACGCGCGAGGTCTGCGCGGTGATCACCTGGATGGCCAGGCTGATGCGCGACAGTTCGCCGCCGGAGGCCACCCGCGCCAGGCCCTTGAGCGGCTGCCCGGGGTTGGCGCTGACCAGGAATTCCAGCTGCTCCAGGCCGTTGGCCTGGGGTTCGGCGGCGGGGGTGTCGTCCAGCTCGATGGCGAAGCGCCCGCCGGGCATGCCCAGGCGTTGCATCTCGGTTTCCACCGAGGCGGCCAGCTGCGGGGCGGCCTGGCGGCGCAGGGTGCTCAGTTCCGCCGCCTTTTCCTGGTAGTGCCGCTGGTAGGCGGCCAGCTCCTCGGCCAGGCGCTCGGCGGCTTCGTCGTCGGCATTCAGCGCTTCCAGCTCTTCCAGCAGGCGCTGTTGCAGGGCCTGCAGGTCGTGGGGCTGCACGCGGTGCTTGCGGGCCAGGCCGTAGATGGCGTCCATGCGCTCTTCCAGTTGCTGCAGGCGGCCGGGGTCGGCGTCGAAGTTGTCGACGAAGCGGTTCAGCTCGCCCACCGCTTCCTCCACCTGGATCTGCGCGCTGGACAGCAGGTTGACCGCCTCGGCCAGCGCGGCGGGCTGGCTCTGGAAGGCGGTCAGGCGGTTGAGGCAGGCGGTCAGCACCGACAGCACGTTGCCGGCGTCGCTTTCGCTGCACATGTCCACCACCTGGCGGCAGGCGCCGAGCAGGGCGCCGGCGTTGCTCAGGGTCTTGTGCTCGGCTTCCAGCGCCTCCAGTTCGTTCTCGCCCAGGGCCAGGTTCTCCAGCTCGTCCAGCTGGTAGCTGAGCAACTGGTGGCGGGCGCGCTGCTCGTCGCCGCTGCGCGACAGGCGGTCGAGTTCGTGGCGCGTCTGCTTCCAGCGCTGCGCGGCCAGTTGCACCTGGCGGGCCAGGTCCTGGCTGCCGGCGTATTCGTCGAGCAGGCGGCGGTGGGTGTCGGCCTTGAGCAGCGACTGGTGCTCGTGCTGGCTGTGGATGTCGATCAGCAGCTCGCCCAGGGCCTTGAGGTCGCCCAGGGTGCAGGGCGTACCGTTGATGTAGCCGCGCGAGCGGCCCTCGGCGGTGATCACCCGGCGCAGGATGCACGGGCCGTCCTGCTCCAGGTCGCGCTCGGCGAGCCAGTCGCGGGCCTCGGCGATGGCGCCGACGTCGAAGCTGGCGAGGATGTCGGCCTTGTCCGCGCCGGGGCGCACCACGCCGCTGTCGGCGCGGTCGCCCAGGGCCAGGCCGAGGGCGTCGAGCATGATCGACTTGCCGGCGCCGGTCTCGCCGGTGATCACGGTCATGCCGGCGGCGAGCTCGAGATCGAGGTGCTCGACGATGGCGTAGTTGTGCACGGAGAGATGAACCAGCATGGGAGGCGGCTCCGGTGAAAAGGTCTGTTTATTTATACAGTATTTTTTGCCGCTGGCAATTCACCGCCCGCCCCTTGAACCCGCGCAAATGGCCCCCATATAGCCGGCAGAGCCGCGAGCCATTGGGTTCGCTTTGTTTTCAAAGGCTTTTTCTTTTTTAGGAGAGTGGCATGTCTGACGAGCAACAGACTCAGGATTCGCATCTGAACGAGCAGCCGGAACAGGTTGCCGGCGACGACCTGAACGCCCGCGTGCTGGACCTCGAGGAACAGCTGGCCGCGGCCAAGGACCAGAGCCTGCGCGTCGCCGCCGAGCTGCAGAACGTGCGTCGCCGCGCCGAGCAGGACGTGGAGAAGGCGCACAAGTTCGCCCTGGAGAAGTTCTCCGGCGACCTGCTGCCGGTGGTCGACACCCTGGAGCGCGCGCTGGAGATGTCCAGCCCGGACGACGAGGCGATCAAGCCGATGCGCGAAGGCATCGAGCTGACCCTCAAGATGTTCCACGACACCCTCAAGCGCTACAACCTGGAGCCGGTCGACCCCCACGGCGAGCCGTTCAACCCCGAGCACCATCAGGCGATGGCGATGGAGGAGAGCGTGCACCTGGAGCCCGGCAGCGTGGTCAAGGTGTTCCAGAAGGGCTACCTGCTCAACGGTCGCCTGCTGCGCCCGGCCATGGTCGTGGTCAGCAAGGCGCCGGAGCAAACCCCGCCTTCGATCGACGAGAAGGCTTGAAATCCGCCACCCGGTCCCCATCTGGGTAATCAACCGAGCACAAGGTCCGCAGCGGGATCAGCACGGAATCTAATTTCTGGAGAGTGAATATGGGCAAAATCATCGGTATCGACCTGGGGACCACCAACTCCTGCGTCTCCATCCTGGAAAACGGCAACGTCAAGGTGATCGAGAACGCCGAAGGCGCTCGCACCACCCCGTCGATCATCGGCTACGCCAACGACGGCGAGATCCTGGTCGGCCAGCCGGCCAAGCGCCAGGCGGTCACCAACCCGAAGAACACCCTGTACGCGGTGAAGCGCCTGATCGGCCGTCGCTTCGAAGAAGACGTCGTGCAGAAAGACATCAAGATGGTGCCGTACAGCATCGTCAAGGCTGACAACGGCGACGCCTGGGTCGAGGCCAAGGGCCAGAAGATGGCCCCGCCGCAGGTCTCCGCCGAAGTCCTGAAGAAGATGAAGAAGACCGCCGAGGACTACCTGGGCGAGCCGGTCACCGAAGCGGTCATCACCGTTCCGGCCTACTTCAACGACAGCCAGCGCCAGGCCACCAAGGACGCCGGCCGCATCGCCGGCCTGGACGTCAAGCGCATCATAAACGAGCCGACCGCGGCTGCGCTGGCCTACGGCCTGGACAAGGCCAAGGGTGACCACACCATCATCGTCTACGACCTGGGCGGCGGCACCTTCGACGTCTCGGTGATCGAGATCGCGGAAGTCGATGGCGAGCACCAGTTCGAAGTGCTGGCCACCAACGGCGACACCTTCCTGGGCGGTGAAGACTTCGACCTGCGCCTGATCGACTACCTCGTCGACGAGTTCAAGAAAGAGTCGGGCATCGACCTGAAGGGCGACCCGCTGGCCATGCAGCGCCTGAAGGAAGCTGCCGAGAAGGCCAAGATCGAGCTGTCCTCGACCCAGCAGACCGACGTCAACCTGCCGTACATCACCGCTGACGCCAGCGGCCCGAAACACCTGAACGTCAAGGTGTCCCGCGCCAAGCTGGAGTCCCTGGTGGAAGACCTGGTGACCCGCACCATCGAGCCCTGCCGCGTGGCCCTGAAGGACGCCGGCCTGGACGTGTCGAAGATCGACGAGGTGATCCTGGTCGGCGGCCAGACCCGCATGCCGCTGGTGCAGAAGACCGTCGCCGAGTTCTTCGGCAAGGAAGCGCGCAAGGACGTCAACCCGGACGAAGCCGTGGCCATGGGTGCCGCCATCCAGGGCGCCGTGCTGGCCGGCGATGTCAAGGACGTGCTGCTGCTCGACGTCACCCCGCTGACCCTGGGCATCGAGACCCTGGGTGGCGTGATGACCGCGCTGATCGACAAGAACACCACCATCCCGACCAAGAAGTCCCAGGTGTTCTCCACCGCCGACGACAACCAGGGCGCCGTGACCATCCACGTGCTGCAGGGCGAGCGCAAGCAGGCCGCGCAGAACAAGTCCCTCGGCAAGTTCGACCTGGCCGACATCCCGCCGGCCCCGCGCGGCGTGCCGCAGATCGAAGTTACCTTCGACATCGATGCCAACGGCATCCTGCACGTGGGCGCGAAGGACAAGGCCACCGGCAAGCAGCAGTCCATCGTGATCAAGGCCTCTTCGGGCCTGTCCGAGGACGAGATCCAGCAGATGGTGCGCGACGCCGAGGCCAACGCCGAGGAAGACCGCAAGTTCGAGGAACTGGCCGCCGCCCGCAACCAGGGTGACGCGCTGGTCCACGCGACCCGCAAGATGGTCACCGAGGCTGGCGACAAGGCCACCGCCGAGGAGAAGGCTGCCATCGAGAAGGCGCTGGCCGACCTGGAAGCTGCCGTGAAGGGCGACGACAAGGCCGAGATCGAAGCGAAGATGAACGCGCTGTCCCAGGCGTCCACCCCGCTGGCGCAGAAGATGTACGCCGAACAGCCGCAGCCGGGCGCCGAAGCCCAGTCCGGCGAGGCCGACCACAAGGCCGGCGACGACGTGGTCGACGCCGAGTTCGAAGAGGTCAAGGAGAACAAGTAAGCCTCGTGCAAGCTTGCGCTCCGGCGCACCGACCAGCGTGTCGGTGCGCATGAAACGTCACGCGGGGGCTTGCTCCCGCGTCGGCGTGTCTGGGGGAGAGGTTTTCAAGGTGCAAAGAATTTATGGCCAAACGTGATTTCTATGAGGTACTGGGTGTCGAGCGTGGCGCCAGCGACGCGGACCTGAAGAAGGCCTACCGCCGGCTCGCCATGAAGTACCACCCGGACCGCAATCCCGGCGACAAGGCGGCCGAGGATAAATTCAAGGAGGCCAACGAGGCGTACGAGATCCTGTCCGATGCCAGCAAGCGCGCGGCCTACGACCAGTACGGCCATGCCGGCGTCGACCCGCAGATGGGCGGCGGCGCGGGGGCCGGCTTCGGCGGCGCGAGCTTCTCGGACATCTTCGGCGACGTCTTCAGCGACTTCTTCGGTGGTGGCGGCGGTGGCCGGGGCGGCCGCGGCGGCCCGCAGCGCGGCGCCGACCTGCGCTACACCCTCGACCTGGACCTGGAGGACGCGGTCCGCGGCACCACCGTGACCATCCGCGTGCCGACCCTGGTCGGCTGCAAGACCTGCAGCGGCAGCGGCGCCAAGCCCGGCACCTCGCCGGTGACCTGCACCACCTGCGGCGGCATCGGCCAGGTGCGCATGCAGCAGGGCTTCTTCTCGGTGCAGCAGACCTGCCCGCGCTGCCACGGCAGCGGCAAGATGATCAGCGACCCCTGTGGCACCTGCCACGGCCAGGGCCGCGTGGAAGAGCAGAAGACGCTGTCGGTCAAGGTGCCGGCCGGCGTCGACACCGGCGACCGCATCCGCCTCACCGGCGAGGGCGAGGCCGGGGCCCATGGCGGCCCGGCGGGCGACCTCTACGTGGTGGTCAACGTGCGCGAGCACGACATCTTCCAGCGCGACGGCAAGCACCTGTACTGCGAAGTGCCGATCAGCTTCGCCGATGCCGCCCTGGGCGGCGAGCTGGAAGTGCCGACCCTGGATGGCCGGGTGAAGCTGAAGATCCCCGAGGGCACCCAGACCGGCAAGCTGTTCCGCCTGCGCGGCAAGGGCGTGGCCCCGGTGCGCGGCGGCGGCGCCGGCGACCTGATGTGCCGCGTGGTGGTCGAGACCCCGGTGAACCTGGACAAGCGCCAGCGCGAACTGCTCGAGGAATTCCGCAGCAGCCTGCAGGGCGACACCTCCCACTCGCCCCGCGCCAGTGGCTGGTTCGAAGGCATGAAGCGCTTCTTCGACGATCTATGACGTAGAGCTGCAAGCTGCAAGCCGTAAGCCTCAAGGGGCGGCGCTTGCAGCTTGCGGCTTGCAGCTTGGAGCTTTCAGTTATGCGACGTATAGCCGTAATGGGCGCCGCCGGGCGCATGGGCAAGAACCTGATCGAGGCGGTGCAGCAGACCAACGGCAGTGCCGGCCTGACCGCCGCTATCGACCGTCCCGACAGCACCCTGGTGGGCGCCGACGCCGGTGAGCTGGCCGGCCTGGGCCGCATCGGCGTGCCGTTGTCGGGCGACCTGGCGAAGGTGGTCGACGAGTTCGACGTGCTGATCGACTTCACCCACCCCACCGTGACGCTGAAGAACCTGGAGGTCTGCCGCAAGGCCGGCAAGGCCATGGTCATCGGCACCACCGGTTTCTCCGTGGAGGAGAAGGCCCTGCTGGCCGAGGCCGCGAAGGACATCCCGATCGTCTTCGCCGCCAACTACAGCGTCGGCGTCAACCTCTGCCTGAAGCTGCTGGACACCGCCGCCCGCGTGCTGGGCGACGAAGTGGACATCGAGATCATCGAGGCCCACCACCGGCACAAGGTCGATGCGCCGTCCGGCACCGCCCTGCGCATGGGCGAGGTGGTGGCAAACGCCCTGGGGCGCGACCTGGAGAAGGTGGCGGTCTACGGTCGCGAGGGCCAGACCGGCGCGCGCGAGCGCGAGACCATCGGCTTCGCCACCGTGCGCGCCGGCGACGTGGTGGGCGACCACACCGTGCTGTTCGCCGCCGAGGGCGAGCGCGTGGAAATCACCCACAAGGCCTCCAGCCGCATGACCTTCGCCCGTGGCGCGGTGCGCGCGGCGCTGTGGCTGGAAGGGCAGGGCAACGGCCTGTACGACATGCAGGACGTGCTCGGCCTGCGCTGAGAGCCTGCCGGCGAAATGCTGCGCGTCGGCATGGCGGGGTCCGAAGCGACCCGGCGGTAGCGCCATACGTCGTGCATAAGGTGGACCAATATGTCGCGTTTCTGTAAACTACAGATTTAGTGTGTCCACTAAAAGCAGCGCAGCATGAACCATACAAAAAGCGGGATGACCTCTTCTGATGTCATCCCGCTTTTTTACAACCTGCGCACGCCCAGCCAGGCTTGATTCACGGGAGGTCTTCTTGACTAAGCCAGCCATACTTGCACTTGCCGACGGCAGCATTTTTCGCGGTGAAGCCATCGGTGCCGACGGCCAGACCGTCGGAGAGGTGGTGTTCAACACCGCCATGACCGGCTACCAGGAAATCCTTACCGATCCTTCCTATGCCCAACAGATCGTCACCCTGACCTACCCGCACATCGGCAACACCGGGACCACCCCGGAAGACGCCGAGTCGAACAAGGTCTGGGCCGCCGGCCTGATCATCCGCGACCTGCCGCTGCTGGCCAGCAGCTGGCGCGACAAGCAGTCCCTGCCGGACTACCTGAAAGAGAACGGTACCGTCGCCATCGCCGGCATCGATACCCGCCGCCTGACGCGCATCCTGCGCGAGAAGGGCTCGCAGAACGGCTGCATCCTGGCCGGCGACGACGCCACCGAGGAAAGGGCGCTGGAGCTGGCGCGCTCCTTCCCCGGCCTGAAAGGCATGGACCTGGCCAAGGTGGTGTCCTCCACCGAGCGCTACGAGTGGCGCTCCAGCGTGTGGAACCTGGAAACCGACAGCCACCCGGAAATCCCCGCCGCCGAACTGCCCTACCACGTGGTCGCCTACGACTTCGGCGTCAAGCTGAACATCCTGCGCATGCTGGTCGCCCGCGGCTGCCGCCTGACCGTGGTGCCGGCGCAGACCCCGGCCAGCGAAGTGCTGGCGCTGAACCCGGACGGCATCTTCCTCTCCAACGGCCCCGGCGACCCCGAGCCGTGCGACTACGCCATCCAGGCCATCCGCGAGTTCCTCGACACCGAGATCCCGGTCTTCGGCATCTGCCTCGGCCACCAGTTGCTGGCCCTGGCCTCGGGCGCCAGGACCCTGAAGATGGGCCACGGCCACCACGGCGCCAACCACCCGGTGCAGGACCTGGATTCCGGCGTGGTGATGATCACCAGCCAGAACCATGGCTTCGCAGTGGACGAGGAAACCCTGCCGGGCAACCTGCGCGCCACCCACAAGTCGCTGTTCGACGGTACCCTGCAGGGCATCGAGCGCACCGACAAGGTGGCCTTCAGCTTCCAGGGCCACCCGGAAGCCAGCCCCGGCCCGCACGACGTGGCGCCGCTGTTCGACCGTTTCATCTCGGCCATGGCCGAGCGTCGCTGAGAGCTGCGAAGAGGTAAGCGAAGATGATGCCGACCCTGGGAATCACCGACCTGTGGACCTACGTTCTGGGTACGCTGTTCATCGTCCTGCTGCCGGGCCCGAACTCGCTGTTCGTGCTGGCCACCGCCGCCCAGCGCGGCGTCGCCGGCGGCTACCGGGCGGCCAGCGCGGTGTTCCTGGGCGATGCCATCCTGATGCTGCTGTCGGCCCTGGGCATCGCCTCGCTGCTCAAGGCCGAGCCGATGCTGTTCCTCGGCCTGAAGTACGCCGGCGCCGCCTACCTGTTCTACCTGGGCCTGGGCATGCTCCGCGGCGGCTTGCAGAAGCTGCGCCAGCCGCTGGAGCAGGCCGCCCCGGTGAAGGAGGTGGACGTCGCCCAGCCGTTCCGCAAGGCGCTGCTGCTGAGCCTGTCCAACCCCAAGGCGATCCTCTTCTTCGTGTCCTTCTTCATCCAGTTCGTCGACCCCGGCTATGCCTACCCCGGCGTGTCGTTCCTGGTGCTGGGCACGATCCTCGAGGTCATCAGCGCCCTCTACCTCAGTTTCCTGATCTTTTCCGGTGTGCGCCTGGCGGCCTGGTTCCGCCGCCGGCAGCGGCTGGCGGCCGGCGCCTCGAGCGGCGTCGGCGCCCTGTTCGTCGGCTTCGGCGTGAAGCTGGCCAGCGCAACCCTTTCCTGAATATTGCAACGAGAGTCCCATGCCCAAGCGTACAGACATCAAGAGCATCCTGATCCTCGGTGCCGGCCCCATCGTCATCGGCCAGGCGTGCGAGTTCGACTACTCCGGCGCACAGGCCTGCAAGGCCCTGAAGGAAGAAGGCTTCCGCGTCATCCTGGTGAACTCCAACCCGGCCACCATCATGACCGACCCGGCCATGGCCGACGCCACCTACATCGAGCCGATCAAGTGGCAGACCGTGGCCAAGATCATCGAGAAGGAGCGCCCCGACGCGCTGCTGCCGACCATGGGCGGCCAGACCGCGCTGAACTGCGCGCTGGACCTGGAACGCCACGGCGTGCTGGAGAAGTTCGGCGTCGAGATGATCGGCGCCAACGCCGACACCATCGACAAGGCCGAGGATCGCTCGCGCTTCGACAAGGCCATGAAGGCCATCGGCCTGGCCTGCCCGCGCTCGGGCATCGCCCACAGCATGGAAGAAGCCTACGGCGTGCTGGAGCAGGTCGGCTTCCCCTGCATCATCCGTCCGTCCTTCACCATGGGCGGCACCGGTGGCGGCATCGCCTACAACCGCGAGGAATTCGAAGAGATCTGCGCCCGCGGCCTGGACCTGTCGCCGACCAACGAGCTGCTGATCGACGAATCGCTGATCGGCTGGAAGGAATACGAGATGGAGGTTGTCCGCGACAAGAAGGACAACTGCATCATCGTCTGCTCCATCGAGAACTTCGACCCCATGGGCGTGCACACCGGTGACTCCATCACCGTGGCCCCGGCGCAGACCCTGACCGACAAGGAATACCAGATCATGCGCAACGCCTCCCTGGCGGTGCTGCGCGAGATCGGCGTGGAAACCGGCGGTTCCAACGTGCAGTTCGGCATCTGCCCGAACACCGGGCGCATGGTCGTGATCGAGATGAACCCGCGGGTGTCGCGCTCCTCGGCCCTGGCCTCCAAGGCCACCGGCTTCCCGATCGCCAAGATCGCCGCCAAGCTGGCCGTCGGCTACACCCTCGACGAACTGCAGAACGACATCACCGGCGGCCGTACCCCGGCCTCCTTCGAGCCGGCCATCGACTACGTCGTGACCAAGGTGCCGCGCTTCGCCTTCGAGAAGTTCCCGAAAGCCGATGCCCGCCTGACCACCCAGATGAAGTCCGTGGGCGAGGTCATGGCCATCGGCCGTACCTTCCAGGAGTCGGTGCAGAAAGCCCTGCGCGGCCTGGAAGTGGGCGTTGCCGGCTTCGATCCGAAGCTCGACCTGGCCGACCCGGAAGCCGAGGGCATCCTGCGCCGCGAGCTGACCGTGCCGGGCGCCGAGCGCATCTGGTACGTGGCCGATGCCTTCCGCGCCGGCAAGAGCATCGAGGAAGTCTTCGTCCTGACCAGGATCGACGAGTGGTTCCTGGTGCAGATCGAGGACCTGATCAAGGAAGAAGAGAAGGTCAAGACCCTCGGCCTGTCCGGCATCGACGCCGACCTGATGCGCAAGCTCAAGCGCAAGGGCTTCTCCGACGCGCGCCTGGCCAAGCTGCTCGGCGTGACCGAGAAGAACCTGCGCAGCCACCGCCACAAGCTGAAGGTGCTGCCGGTCTACAAGCGCGTTGACACCTGCGCCGCCGAATTCGCCACCGACACCGCCTACATGTACTCGACCTACGAGGAAGAGTGCGAGGCCAACCCGTCCGGCCGCGACAAGATCATGATCCTCGGCGGCGGTCCGAACCGCATCGGCCAGGGCATCGAGTTCGACTACTGCTGCGTGCACGCCGCGCTGGCGATGCGCGAAGACGGCTACGAGACCATCATGGTCAACTGCAACCCGGAGACCGTCTCCACCGACTACGACACTTCCGACCGCCTGTACTTCGAGCCGGTGACACTGGAAGACGTGCTGGAGATCGTCCGCGTCGAGCAGCCCAAGGGCGTGATCGTCCAGTACGGCGGCCAGACCCCGCTGAAACTCTGCCGCGCCCTGGAAGAAGCCGGCGTGCCGATCATCGGCACCAGCCCCGACGCCATCGATCGCGCCGAGGACCGCGAGCGCTTCCAGCAGATGGTCCAGCGCCTGAACCTGCGCCAGCCGGCCAACGCCACCGCGCGCAGCGAAGACGAGGCCCTGAGCCTGTCGAAGAACATCGGCTACCCGATGGTGGTGCGCCCGTCCTACGTGCTGGGCGGCCGGGCGATGGAAATCGTCTACCAGGAAGAAGAGCTCAAGCGCTACATGCGCGAGGCGGTGAAGGTCTCCAACGACAGCCCGGTGCTGCTGGACCGCTTCCTCAACTGCGCCATCGAAGTCGACATCGACGCGGTCTGCGACGGCGAGAGCGTGGTGATCGGCGCCATCATGCAGCACATCGAGCAGGCCGGCGTGCATTCCGGTGACTCCGCGTGCTCGCTGCCGCCGTACTCGCTGCCCAAGCACATCCAGGACGAGATCCGCGAGCAGGTCAAGAAAATGGCCCTGGAGCTGGGCGTGGTCGGCCTGATGAACGTGCAGATGGCCGTACAGGGCGAGGACATCTACGTCATCGAGGTGAACCCGCGCGCCTCGCGTACCGTGCCGTTCGTCTCCAAGTGCATCGGCGAGTCCCTGGCCAAGATCGCGGCCCGCGTCATGGCCGGCAAGAGCCTTGCCGAAGTCGGCTTCACCGAAGAGGTGATCCCGCCGTACTATAGCGTCAAGGAAGCGGTGTTCCCGTTCGCCAAGTTTCCTGGCGTCGACCCCATCCTCGGCCCGGAGATGAAGTCCACCGGCGAGGTCATGGGCGTGGGCGACAGCTTCGGCGAGGCTTTCGCCAAGGCCCAGCTGGGCGCCAGCGAAATCCTGCCGAACGCCGGTTGCGCCTTCATCAGCGTCCGCGAGGACGACAAGCCGCAGGCCGTCCAGGTCGCCCGTGACCTGGTCGCGCTGGGCTTCGAAGTGGTCGCCACCGCCGGTACCGCCAAGGTGATCGAGGCGGCCGGCCTGCCGGTGCGCCGGGTGAACAAGGTGACCGAAGGCCGTCCGCACGTGGTCGACATGATCAAGAACGACGAAGTCACCCTGATCATCAACACCACCGAAGGTCGCCAGTCGATCGCCGACTCCTATTCGATCCGTCGTAACGCCCTGCAGCACAAGATCTACTGCACCACCACCATCGCGGCGGGGCAGGCGATCTGCGAGGCGCTCAAGTTCGGTCCCGAGAAGACCGTTCGCCGGCTGCAGGATCTGCATGCAGGAATCAACGCATGAGCAAATTCCCGATGACCGTCCAGGGCGCCCGCGCCCTGGAAGAAGAACTGAAACACCTGAAGACCGTTCTGCGCCCGCAGATCACCCAGGCCATCGCCGAGGCGCGTGAGCTGGGCGACCTCAAGGAGAACGCCGAGTACCACGCGGCCCGCGAGCAGCAGGGCATGTCCGAGGCGCGCATCCGCGACATCGAGGCCAAGCTGTCCAACGCGCAGATCATCGACGTGACCACCATCCCGCATACCGGGAAGGTGATCTTCGGGACCACCGTGGACATCGCCAACGTCGAGACCGACGAGACCGTGACCTACCAGATCGTCGGCGACGACGAGGCCGACATCAAGCGCAGCAAGATCTCGGTCAACTCGCCGATCGCCCGCGCACTGATCGGCAAGACCGAGGGTGACGCGGTGCTGGTCAGGACCCCCGGCGGCGACGTCGAGTACGAGATCGTTGAAGTCCGCCACGCCTGAGTCGCGTCCGCTGAAAGCCGCCGCAGCCAGCTGGTTGCTGGCCCAGACCTTCTGGGTCGGCGGCCTCTGGCTGTTGCGTTTCGTGGTCCTGCCGGCGCTGCAGAAGGTCGGCCTGGCGCCGCTGCTGGTGCAGTCGGTGGCCGATGCGCTGACGCCGCTGCTGGTCGGTTTCGCCGGTTTCTGCGCGCTGCTGCAGGCGCTGGTGCTGGTGACGGCGCAGGGCCTGGGCAGCCTCTGGCGCGAGATGCGCGGGCAGCTGCTGCTGACCGTGCTGGCGATGGTGGCGAGCTACCTGCTGGTGAACCAGCTGGCGCCGGATGCCCAGCGCTGGCTGCTGTTCAACTACCTGGTGCTGGCCCTGTGCGGCGTGCTGCTGGTGCTGCAACCGGTGCCGGGGCGGGACGCGGCGCGCTGAGCGCCGGCCGGCGGGGCCTTGGCCAGGGCGCCTGGGCGCCCGGCCTGCGCTGTCACAGGCCGCTGTAGCGGCTGACGTTCGACAGGTTGCGGTTCGGCTTGGGATTGCGGCGGTAGACCAGGGCCATCTTGCCGATGGCCTGGACCAGCTCGCAGCTGCCGTTGCGGCACAGCTCGTCGATCAGCGCGCGGCGGTCGTCGCGCTCGGCGATGCGGAACTGTACCTTGATCAGTTCGTGATCGTTGAGCGCACGCTCGAGCTCGGCCATGACGCCTTCGGTAAGGCCGTTTTCGGCAACGGTCAATACAGGCTTCAGGTGGTGGCCGATAGATTTGAACTGTTTCTTCTGCTCCTGAGTGAGCGCCATAATCAGACCCCTGGGGAAAAAAGGCGGATATCTTACCCGAATTACGGTTCGACCGGGTGCCGCTCAGACGAGGTAATACGTGGCCCGTTCCAAGACTAGCCATCGCTGGCTGAAAGAACACTTCGACGATCCTTACGTGAAGATGGCGCAACGCGACGGCTACCGCTCGCGCGCCAGCTACAAGCTGCTGGAGATCCAGGAGAAGGATCGCATCCTGCGCCCGGGCATGACCGTGGTCGACCTCGGCGCCGCGCCGGGCGGCTGGTCGCAGGTCACCAGCCGGGTGATCGGCGACAAGGGCACGCTGATCGCCTCGGACATCCTGCCGATGGACAGCATCCCGGACGTCACCTTCATCCAGGGCGACTTCACCGAGGATGCGGTGTTCGCCCAGCTGCTCCAGGCCATCGGCGAAAATCCGGTGGACCTTGTGATTTCCGATATGGCCCCCAATATGAGTGGACTGCCCGCCGTGGACATGCCCCGGGCCATGTTCCTCTGCGAGCTGGCGCTGGATCTGTGCACCCGGGTGTTGCGCCCGGGCGGCGATTTCCTGATCAAGATCTTCCAGGGCGAGGGCTTCGACGCTTACCTGAAGATGGTCCGCGAGAATTTCGAGAAGGTGCAGATGCGCAAGCCGCTGTCCTCCCGCGACCGTTCCCGCGAGCAATATCTGCTCGCGCGGGGCTTCCGCGGGGCCTAGACTGCGACGAATGGGCCGTCTGTCCGTCCACTCCACGCAAGTAGGGCTTGTACCGGCTTGCGCCGGGGTTCATAAAGGGTTACAGACGCCTCCTACGTCGCTAGGGGTTGTGTAGTAATTTGGCCGGAAGGAGTCTGGCCGTCGTGTGAAGCGGTTTCCAGGGCGGAGCCGGCTTCAGAGGGTAATCAATTGAACGACATGGCAAAGAACCTGATCCTGTGGTTGATCATCGCGGCGGTGCTGGTCACCGTGATGAACAACTTCTCCAGTCCGAGCGAGCCGCAGACGCTCAACTATTCGGACTTCATCCAGCAGGTGAAGGAAGGCAAGGTCGAGCGGGTTACCGTCGACGGCTACGTGATCACCGGCAAGCGCCAGGACGGGGATACCTTCAAGACCGTCCGCCCGGCGATCCAGGACAACGGCCTGATCGGCGACCTGGTCAACAACAACGTGGTCATCGAGGGCAAGCAGCCCGAGCAGCAGAGCATCTGGACCCAGCTGCTGGTCGCCAGCTTCCCGATCCTGGTGATCATCGCCGTGTTCATGTTCTTCATGCGCCAGATGCAGGGCGGCGGCGGTGGCCGCGGCGGCCCGATGAGCTTCGGCAAGAGCAAGGCGCGCCTGCTGTCCGAGGACCAGGTCAAGACCACCTTCGCTGACGTCGCCGGCTGCGACGAGGCCAAGGAAGAGGTCAGCGAGCTGGTCGAGTTCCTCCGCGATCCGGGCAAGTTCCAGCGCCTGGGCGGCCGTATCCCGCGTGGCGTGCTGATGGTCGGCCCGCCCGGTACCGGCAAGACCCTGCTGGCCAAGGCCATCGCCGGCGAGGCCAAGGTGCCGTTCTTCACCATCTCCGGTTCCGACTTCGTCGAGATGTTCGTCGGCGTGGGCGCCTCCCGCGTGCGCGACATGTTCGACCAGGCCAAGAAACACGCACCCTGCATCATCTTCATCGACGAGATCGACGCCGTCGGCCGCCATCGTGGCGCCGGCCTGGGCGGCGGTCACGACGAGCGCGAGCAGACCCTCAACCAGCTGCTGGTGGAGATGGACGGCTTCGAGATGAACGACGGCATCATCGTCATCGCCGCGACCAACCGTCCGGACGTGCTCGACCCGGCGCTGCTGCGCCCGGGCCGCTTCGACCGCCAGGTGGTGGTTGGCCTGCCGGACATCCGCGGCCGCGAGCAGATCCTCAAGGTGCACATGCGCAAGGTCCCGCTGGGCGACAACGTCGACGCCGCGGTGATCGCCCGCGGCACCCCGGGCTTCTCCGGCGCCGACCTGGCCAACCTGGTCAACGAGGCCTCGCTGTTCGCCGCCCGCGCCAACAAGCGCATCGTCGACATGCGCGAGTTCGAGCTGGCCAAGGACAAGATCATGATGGGCGCCGAGCGCAAGACCATGGTCATGTCCGAGAAGGAGAAGAAGAACACCGCCTTTCACGAGGCCGGCCACGCCATCGTCGGCCGCCTGGTGCCGGAGCACGACCCGGTCTACAAGGTTTCCATCATCCCCCGCGGCCGCGCCCTGGGCGTGACCATGTTCCTCCCCGAGGAGGACCGCTACAGCCTGTCCAAGCGCGCCCTGGAAAGCCAGATCTGCTCGCTGTTCGGCGGCCGTATCGCGGAAGAGATGACCCTCGGCTTCGAAGGCGTCACCACCGGTGCCTCCAACGACATCATGCGTGCCACCCAGCTGGCGCGGAACATGGTCACCAAGTGGGGCCTGTCCGAGAAGCTCGGCCCGCTGATGTACGCCGAAGAGGAGGGCGAGGTGTTCCTCGGCCGCAGCGCCGGCAGCCAGCACGCCAACGTCTCCGGCGAGACCGCCAAGCTGATCGACCAGGAAGTGCGGCGCATCATCGACGACTGCTACGGCACCGCCAAGCGCCTGCTGGAAGAGAACCGCGACAAGCTGGACATGATGGCCGACGCGCTGATGAAGTACGAAACCATCGACGCCGACCAGATCGACGACATCATGGCCGGCCGCGTGCCGCGTGAACCGCGCGACTGGCAGGGCGGCGGTTCCGGCTCCTCCGGCTCGGCGACCGCCAGCCGCGACGAGGGCGGCCGCAAGGAAAACCCCATCGGGGGCCCCGCCGGCGAGCACTGAGAGCACTAGATGAGTTTCGAGCTGTACCCGACCCGGTTGCCTTGCGGCAACCGGGTTCTTGATTTAGGGCGTACCCATGTCATGGGTATCCTCAACGTCACCCCGGACTCCTTCTCCGATGGCGGCCGCTTCAGCCAGCGCGACGTCGCGTTGCGCCATGCCGCCGAGATGGTCGAGGCCGGCGCCAGCCTGATCGACGTGGGTGGCGAGTCGACCCGCCCGGGCGCGCGCCTGGTGTCGCCGACCGAGGAGCTGGAGCGCGTGGCGCCGGTGGTGGAAGCCATCGCCCGCGAACTGGACGTGGTGATTTCCGTCGATACCTCGACGCCCGCCGTGATGCGCGAGACCGCGCGCCTGGGCGCCGGGCTGATCAACGACGTGCGCTCGCTGCAGCGCGACGGCGCGCTGGATGCCGCGGTGGATGCCGGGCTGGCCGTGTGCCTGATGCACATGCGCGGCGAGCCGAGCACCATGCAGAACGACCCGCGCTACCCCGACATCCTGGCCGAGGTGCATGATTTCCTCGCCGAACGCATCGCCGTTTGCGAGGCGGCGGGGATCGCGCGCGAGCGCCTGGTGCTCGACCCCGGCTTCGGCTTCGCCAAGACCCAGGCGCACAACCTGGTGTTGTTCCAGCGCATGGAGCGTCTGCTGGAACTGGGCTGCCCGCTGCTGGTCGGAGTGTCGCGCAAGAGCATGATCGGCCGCGCCCTGGGGCGCGAGGTCGGTGACCGCCTGTATGGCAGCCTGGCGCTGGCGGCGCTGGCCGTGGCCAAGGGCGCGCGGATCATCCGCGTGCACGACGTCGCCGAAACGGTGGATGTGGTCCGCATGATCGATGCGGTGGAACAAGCTAAGGAAGAAGGACAGACAGCATGAGCAGGAAATATTTCGGTACCGATGGCATCCGTGGCCGCGTCGGCACGCCGCCGATCACGCCGGACTTCGTGCTCAAGCTGGGCTGGGCGGTGGGCATGGCCTTCCGCCAGCAGGGCAAGTGCCGCGTGCTGGTGGGCAAGGACACGCGGATTTCCGGCTACATGTTCGAATCGGCCCTGGAGGCCGGCCTGTCGGCCGCCGGCGCCGACGTGATGCTGCTCGGCCCCATGCCGACCCCGGGCATCGCCTACCTGACGCGCACCTTCCATGCCGAGGCGGGCATCGTCATCAGCGCCTCGCACAACCCCCACGACGACAACGGCATCAAGTTCTTCTCCGGCCAGGGCACCAAGCTGCCGGACGAAGTCGAACTGATGATCGAGGAACTCATCGACACCCCCATGACCGTGGTGGATTCCGCGCGCCTGGGTAAGGTCTCGCGGATCAACGACGCCGCCGGCCGCTACATCGAGTTCTGCAAGAGCAGCGTGCCCACCAGCACCGACTTCTCTGGCCTGCGCCTGGTCGTCGACTGCGCCCATGGCGCCACCTACAAGGTCGCGCCCAGCGTGTTCCGCGAGCTGGGTGCCCAGGTCTCGGTGATCGGCGTGCAGCCCAACGGCCTGAACATCAACGACAACTGCGGTTCCACCCACGTCGCCGCGCTGCAGGCGGCGGTCATCGCCGAGCAGGCCGACATGGGCATCGCCTTCGACGGCGACGGCGACCGCGTGATGATGGTCGACCACACCGGCGCGGTGGTGGACGGCGACGAGATTCTCTTCCTGATCGCCCGCGACATGCAGGAGCGCAGCCGCCTGCAGGGCGGCGTGGTCGGCACGCTGATGAGCAACCTGGGCCTGGAGCTGGCCCTGGCCGACCTGCAGATCCCCTTCACCCGCGCCAAGGTCGGCGACCGCTACGTGATGGCGGAAATGCTCGGGCGCGGCTGGCAGCTGGGTGGCGAGAACTCCGGCCACGTGGTCTGCGCCCAGCACACCACCACCGGGGATGCCATCATCGCCGCGCTGCAGGTGCTGATGGCGCTGAAGAGCCGCGGCCAGACCCTGGCCGAGGCGCGCCAGGGCATCCGCAAGTTCCCGCAGGTGCTGATCAACGTGCGCTACCAGGGCAAGGACGTCGATCCCATCGAGCATCCGGCGGTCAAGGAAGCCTGCGCGCGCGTCACCGAGAGCATGGCCGGCCGCGGCCGCGTGCTGCTGCGCAAGTCCGGCACCGAGCCGCTGGTGCGGGTGATGGTCGAGGGCGACGAAGAGAGCAGGGTGCGAGCCTACGCCGAACAGCTGGCGAAGGTCGTTACCGAGGTATGTGCTTGATTTCTCTTGTCAGTCTGCTTTTTGTCGAGTAACATCTGCGCCCACTTTGCTCAGCGAGGTACAGCATGCGTCGACCCTTAGTGGCCGGGAACTGGAAAATGCACGGTACCCGCTCCAGTGTTGCGGAGCTGATCAAAGGCCTGCGACAACTGGCTCTGCCTACAGGTGTCGACGTGGCGGTCCTGCCGCCCTGTCTGTACATCAACCAGGTCCTGCAGGGGCTGGATGGCAAGTCGGTTGCGGTTGGTGCGCAGAATTGCGCAGTCGAGCCGACGCAGGGTGCCCTCACGGGTGAGATTGCTGCCAGTCAGCTGGTCGATGCCGGTTGTTCCCTGGTTCTGGTGGGGCACTCCGAGCGCCGCCAGGTCCTGGGCGAAAGCGACGAGGTCATCGGTCGCAAGTTCGCGGCGGCGCAATCCTGTGGGCTGGTTCCGGTGCTGTGCGTGGGCGAGACCCGCGAGCAGCGCGAAGCCGGCAAGACCCTCGAGGTCGTGGGGCGCCAGCTGGGTTCGGTGATAGAGGATTTGGGCGTCGGGGCTTTCTCCCGCGCCGTAGTGGCTTACGAGCCCGTGTGGGCCATCGGGACGGGGCTGACCGCTTCGCCCGAGCAGGCTCAGGAAGTACATGCGGCCATCCGTGCGCAACTGGCGGCGGAAAATGCCGAGGTCGCCCGCGGGGTTCGCCTGCTGTATGGCGGTAGCGTCAAGGCGGCGAATGCGGTCGAGCTGTTCGGCATGCCGGACATCGATGGGGGGCTGATTGGTGGTGCCTCCCTGAATGCGGATGAGTTCGGTGCGATCTGTCGCGCCGCGGGAAGCTGAAGATGCTGGAAACAGTTGTAATCGTGATTCACCTGCTGATGGCGCTGGGTCTGGTTGTACTGGTCCTGCTTCAGCATGGCAAGGGTGCGGATGCCGGTGCTTCCTTTGGCGCCGGTGCCTCGGGTACCGTTTTCGGTAGCCAGGGCTCCGCGACCTTCCTCAGTCGTTTTACTGCTGTACTGGCTGCAGTTTTTTTCATTACCAGCTTGGGTTTAGCGTATTTCGCTAAAGAAAAAGCTGATATGATACGTCACATCGGACTTCCTGATCCGGCAGTGATGGAGCAGAAGCAGGAGAAGGTCCCGGCAACCTCCGACGTGCCGGCGACCCAGGGGCAGCAACAAGCCCCGGCAGCTGGCAACGGTGACGTGCCGGCAGCTCCTGAGCAGAAGTAAGGCAAAGGTTTTTGCCGAGGTGGTGGAATTGGTAGACACGCTACCTTGAGGTGGTAGTGGCCATAGGCTGTAGGGGTTCGAGTCCCCTCCTCGGTACCATATACGAAGCCCCGCATGCGGGGCTTTCGTTTCCGGTGCTTCGGTTGACCTGGATAAGGTGTAACCGTATAATTTCGCACCAGCTTTGACGCGGGATGGAGCAGTCTGGTAGCTCGTCGGGCTCATAACCCGAAGGTCGTTGGTTCAAATCCAGCTCCCGCAACCAGTTATGGCAGAGCCCCTTTTCAGGGGCTTTTTGCTAGCTGGACAGTCCGCGCCGCCGATGCAGGGCGGCCCTTTAGGGATGGGCGTTTCGCCCATTTTTCGTTTCTACGGCATACGCGAGGCGATCAGGTGTCGAGCAAGCTAGAACAGTTGCAGGCCTTGCTGGCCCCTGTGGTAGAGGCGCTCGGCTACGAGTGCTGGGGCCTCGAGTTCCTGTCCCAGGGACGTCATTCCCTGCTGAGGGTCTATATCGACAAGGCCGACGGCATCCTGATCGAGGACTGCGAAAAGGTCAGTCGTCAGGTCAGCGGCGTACTGGACGTCGAAGACCCGATCAGCGGCGAATACACCCTGGAGGTTTCCTCCCCGGGCATGGACCGTCCGCTGTTCACCCTCGAGCAGTTCGCCCGCTACGTTGGCGAGCAAGTGAAGATCAAGCTGCGCGTGCCCTTCGAGCGGCGGCGCAACTTCCAGGGCATCCTCCGCGGTGTGGAGGAGCAGGACGTGGTGGTCCTGGTGGAGGACCACGAATACCTGCTGCCGATCGATTCGATCGATAAGGCCAACATCATTCCCCGATTTGAGTGAGCCGCGGATCAAGCGGATTCCAATGGATTGAAAGGCGAGGCGTACGATGAGCAAAGAAGTACTGCTGGTTGTTGAGTCGGTGTCCAACGAGAAGGGCGTACCGCCCGGCGTGATTTTCGAAGCGCTGGAACTGGCTCTGGCGACCGCCACCAAGAAACGTTTCGAGGACGAGGTCGACCTGCGCGTGCAGATCAACCGCGCCAACGGCAACTACGACACCTTCCGCCGCTGGACCGTGGTCGAAGACGAGGACTACTCCAACCCGGCCGCCGAGCTGACCGTCGAGGACGTGCAGGAAAGCCATCCGGGCACCAAGGCCGGCGACGTCATCGAAGAGAAGATCGAGTCCATCGAGTTCGGCCGCATCGCCGCCCAGACCGCCAAGCAGGTCATCGTGCAGAAGGTCCGCGAGGCCGAGCGCGCCCAGGTGGTCGACGCCTACCGCGAGAAGGTCGGCGAGATCATCTCCGGCACCGTCAAGAAGGTCACCCGCGACAACGTCATCGTCGACCTGGGCAACAACGCCGAAGCGCTGCTGGCCCGCGACCAGATCATCCCGCGCGAGACCTTCCGCGTCGGCACCCGCGTGCGTGCCCTGCTCAAGGAAATCCGCAGCGAGAACCGCGGCCCGCAACTGGTCCTCTCGCGCACCGCGCCGGAGATGCTGATCGAGCTGTTCCGCATCGAGGTGCCGGAAATCGCCGAGCAGCTGATCGACGTCATGGCCGCCGCCCGGGACCCGGGTTCGCGCGCCAAGATCGCGGTACGCTCCAAGGACAAGCGCATCGACCCGCAGGGCGCCTGCATCGGCATGCGTGGTTCGCGCGTCCAGGCCGTCTCCGGCGAGCTGGGTGGTGAGCGCGTGGATATCGTGCTCTGGGACGACAACCCGGCGCAGTTCGTCATCAACGCGATGGCCCCGGCCGAAGTGGCGGCGATCATCGTCGACGAAGATACCCACACCATGGATATCGCCGTCGCCGAGGACAACCTGGCCCAGGCCATCGGCCGCAGCGGCCAGAACGTCCGCCTGGCCAGCCAGCTGACCGGCTGGACGCTGAACGTGATGACCGAGGCCGACATCCAGGCCAAGCAGCAGGCCGAGACCGGTGACATCCTGCAGCGCTTCGTCGACGAGCTGGATGTCGACGAGGAGCTGGCCCAGGTGCTGGTCGAGGAAGGCTTCACCACCCTGGAAGAAATCGCCTACGTACCGATGGAAGAGATGCTCAACATCGACGGCTTCGACGAGGACATCGTCAACGAGCTGCGCTCGCGCGCCAAGGACCGTCTGTTGACCAAAGCCATCGCGACCGAGGAAAAACTTGCCGACGCGCAACCGGCCGAAGACCTGCTCAGCCTCGATGGCATGACCAAAGAGCTGGCCTTGGACCTGGTGCTGCGTGGCGTAACCACCCGTGAAGATCTTGCCGAGCAGTCGATCGACGACCTGCTCGACATCGACGGCATGGACGAAGAGCGTGCCGGCAAGTTGATCATGGCCGCCCGGGCCCATTGGTTCGAGTAAGCATTCGCGGCCTGAGGAGAGAAATGCATGACGCAAGTCACGGTGAAAGAACTGGCCAAAACGGTCGATACGCCGGTCGAGCGCCTGCTGCAGCAGATGCGCGAGGCGGGCCTGCCGCACAGCAGTGCCGAGCAGGTAGTGACCGACAACGAGAAGCAGGCTCTGCTGGCGCACCTCAAGGGTAGCCATGGCGACCGCCTGGAAGAACCGCGCAAGATCACCCTGCAGCGTAAGACCACTTCCACCCTGCGGGTGGCTGGCAGCAAGACGGTGAGCGTCGAGGTTCGCAAGAAGAAAACCTACGTCAAGCGCAGCCCCGACGAGATCGAGGCCGAGCGTCAGCGCGAGCTGGAAGAGCAGCGCGCCGCCGAAGAGGCCGCTCGCCTGAAGGCAGAGGAAGAGGCCCGTCAGAAGGCCGAGGCCGAAGCCCGTCGCCAGGCCGAGGAAGCGGCCCGTCGCCAGCCTGAACAGGCTCCGCAGCCGGCTGCCCCCGCAGTCGCTGCCGAGGCGCCGGCCGTTGCCGCTGCGGCTGCCGCTCCCGCCGCCGCTCCGGCTGCCGGCGATGAGCGCAAGAAGGAAGCCGAAGTGCGCCGTCCGCCGAAGCGTGGCGAGGAAGACGAGCGTCGTGATCGCAAGCATGCCCAGCATCGCCCGTCGATCAAGGAAAAGGAAAAGACCACTGCTCCGCGCGTTGTCCGCTCCGGCGTGGATGACGATGACAGTTTCGGTCGTCGTGGCGGCGGTCGCGGCAAGTCGAAGCTGAAGAAGCGTAACCAGCACGGGTTCCAGAGCCCGACAGGACCGATTGTGCGCGAAGTGAGTATCGGCGAGACCATCACAGTTGCTGAGCTGGCTCAGCAGATGTCGGTGAAGGGCGCCGAAGTCGTCAAGTTCATGTTCAAGATGGGCACCCCGGTGACCATCAACCAGGTACTCGACCAGGAGACCGCCCAGCTGATCGCCGAGGAACTCGGCCACAAGGTCAAGCTGGTCAGCGAGAACGCCCTGGAAGAGCAACTGGCCGAGTCGCTGAAGTTCGAAGGCGAGGCGGTATCCCGTGCGCCGGTGGTGACCGTGATGGGCCACGTCGACCACGGCAAGACCTCGCTGCTCGACTACATCCGTCGCGCCAAGGTGGCCGCGGGCGAAGCCGGTGGCATCACCCAGCACATCGGCGCCTACCACGTGGAAACCGACCGCGGCATGGTCACCTTCCTCGACACCCCCGGCCACGCCGCGTTCACCGCGATGCGTGCCCGTGGTGCCCAGGCGACCGACATCGTCATCCTGGTGGTGGCGGCCGACGACGGCGTGATGCCGCAGACCCAGGAAGCCGTCCAGCACGCGAAAGCCGCTGGCGTGCCGATCGTGGTCGCGATCAACAAGATCGACAAGCCCGACGCCAACCCGGACAACATCAAGAACGGCCTGGCCGCGCTCGACGTGATCCCGGAAGAGTGGGGCGGCGACGCGCCCTTCGTGCCGGTCTCGGCGAAGATGGGTACCGGCGTCGACGAACTGCTCGAAGCCGTGCTGCTGCAGGCCGAAGTCCTGGAGCTCAAGGCCACCCCGTCGGCCCCCGGCCGTGGCGTGGTGGTCGAGTCGCGCCTGGACAAGGGCCGTGGCCCGGTGGCTACCGTGCTGGTCCAGGACGGTACCCTGCGCCAGGGCGACATGATCCTCTGCGGCGTCAACTATGGCCGCGTGCGCGCCATGCTCGACGAGAACGGCAAGCCGATCAAGGAAGCCGGCCCGTCCATCCCGGTCGAGATCCTCGGCCTGGACGGCACCCCGGATGCCGGTGACGAAGTGACCGTGGTCGCCGACGAGAAGAAGGCCCGCGAAGTCGCGCTGTTCCGCCAGGGCAAGTTCCGCGAGGTCAAGCTGGCGCGCCAGCAGTCGGCGAAGCTGGAAAACATCTTCGAGAGCATGGGCCAGGAAGAGAAGAAGACCCTCAACATCGTCCTCAAGGCCGACGTTCGGGGTTCCCTGGAAGCCCTGCAGGGCTCGCTCAGCGGCCTGGGCAACGAAGAAGTGCAGGTCCGCGTGGTCGGCGGCGGCGTCGGTGGCATCACCGAGTCCGATGCCAACCTGGCGCTGGCCTCCAACGCGGTGCTGTTCGGCTTCAACGTCCGTGCCGACGCCGGTGCGCGCAAGATCGTCGAAGCCGAAGGCCTGGACATGCGTTACTACAACGTGATCTACGACATCATCGAAGACGTCAAGAAAGCCCTCACCGGCATGCTCGGCAGCGATGTCCGCGAGAACATCCTGGGTATCGCCGAAGTGCGTGACGTGTTCCGTTCGCCGAAGTTCGGCGCGGTCGCCGGCTGCATGGTCACCGAGGGCCTGGTGCACCGCAACCGTCCGATCCGCGTACTGCGCGACGACGTGGTGATCTTCGAGGGCGAGCTGGAATCGCTGCGCCGCTTCAAGGACGACGTTGCCGAAGTCCGTGCCGGCATGGAGTGCGGTATCGGCGTGAAGAGCTACAACGACGTCCGCGTCGGCGACAAGATCGAAGTGTTCGAGAAGGTCGAAGTCGCTCGTACCCTGTAAGGGCAGACGAGCGTAATCGCAGCGCCCGGGCCGGCCATCCGCTGTCCCGGGCGTTTGCCGCTTATTCGTCCGGTGCCTTCGGGCTGCCGGAAGCAGGTTAGGAAAATGGCCAAAGAGTACAGCCGTACCCAGCGTATCGGCGATCAGATGCAGCGCGAACTGGCGCTGCTCATCCAGCGCGAGGTCAAGGACCCGCGCCTGGGCCTGGTGACCATCACCGGCGTCGACGTGGCGCGCGACCTGTCCCACGCCAAGGTGTTCATCACCGTGATGGGGCAGGACGACAATGCCGAGGTGATCAAGCAGAATACCTCGATCCTCAACGACGCCGCCGGTTTCCTGCGCATGCACCTGGGCAAGGCGATGAAGCTGCGCACCGTGCCGCAGCTGCATTTCAGCTACGACGCCAGTATCCGTCGCGGTGCCGAGCTGTCGGCGCTGATCGAGCGGGCGGTGGCCGAAGACCGTCGCCACGGTGGCGGTTCCGAGGAGTAAGGCGTGGCCCAGGTGAAACGTATCCGCCGTGCGGTCGACGGCGTGCTGGTGCTCGACAAGCCGCGCGGCATGAGCTCCAACCAGGCCCTGCAGAAGGTGCGCTGGCTGCTCAACGCCGAGAAGGCCGGGCACACCGGCAGCCTCGACCCCCTGGCCACCGGCGTGCTGCCGCTGTGCTTCGGCGAGGCGACCAAGTTCTCCCAGTACCTGCTCGATGCCGACAAGGGCTACGAGACCGTAGCCCGGCTGGGCGTCACCACCACCACCGGCGACGCCGAGGGCGAGGTGCTCGAGGAGCGCCAGGTGACCGTCGGTCGGGAGGCCCTGGAGGCCGTGCTGCCGCGGTTCCGCGGCGAGATAGAGCAGGTGCCGCCGATGTATTCGGCACTGAAGAAGGACGGCCAGCCGCTGTACAAGCTGGCCCGTGCAGGAGAGGTAGTGGAGCGCGAGGCGCGTTCTGTTACTATTGCGCGCCTGGAACTGCTGGCCTTCGAGGCGCCCTGCGCCACCCTGGCCGTTTCCTGCAGCAAGGGCACCTACATCCGCACCCTGGTCGAGGACATCGGCCGCGAGCTGGGCTGCGGTGCCCATGTGGCCGCACTGCGCCGTACCCAGGCGGGCCCCTTCGGCCTGGCCCAGGCGGTGACGCTGGATGAGCTGGTGCAGGCCCACGCCGAGGGCGGCAACGAGGCCCTCGACCGCTTCCTGCTGCCGGTGGATGCCGGCCTGGAACACTGGCCGCTGCTGCAGCTGTCCGAGCACAGCGCCTACTACTGGCTGCATGGGCAGCCGGTACGCGCACCCGAGGCACCGAAGTTCGGCATGCTGCGGGTGCAGGATCACGAGGGTCGCTTCATCGGTATCGGTGAGGTGACCGACGACGGGCGTATCGCGCCGCGTCGACTGATTCGGTCGTAAGGCCGGAAACCCGAGGGTGGCTGTCAACAGGCACGGTCACACCTCCTTTATGAACACAGGGAAAAGTCCCTGGCCTGTTACCTCAGAGGAAAGCCCATCATGGCACTGAGCGTCCAAGAGAAAGCCCAGATCGTAAACGAGTACAAGCAAGCTGAAGGCGACACCGGTTCCCCGGAAGTGCAGGTTGCCCTGCTGTCCGCCAACATCAACAAGCTGCAGGACCACTTCAAGGCCAACGGCAAAGACCACCACTCCCGTCGTGGCCTGATCCGCATGGTCAACCAGCGCCGCAAGCTGCTGGACTACCTGAAGAACAAGGACACTGCTCGTTACAGCGCCCTGATCGGTCGCCTGGGCCTGCGTCGCTAAGACGGCAAGCCTGAAGTGGGAAGCTGGGAGTCTGGAGTTGATGGGCGGTGCGAACCGGCCTTCGGCTTCGGGCTCCCGGCTTCTCGCTTTTTAGGGAATGTAATCGGGTCCGACTCCCGGCATTTCCACGATTTCCCCCAAGGCAACTAAGTGAAGGTAAAGACACCGTGAACCCGGTAACCAAGAAATTCCAGTTCGGTCAATCGACCGTAACCCTCGAGACTGGCCGCATCGCCCGCCAGGCCACCGGCGCCGTGCTGGTCACCATGGACGACGTCACCGTGCTGGTCACCGTCGTGGGCGCCAAGCAGGCCGACCCGAACAAGGGCTTCTTCCCGCTGTCCGTCCACTACCAGGAGAAGACCTACGCAGCCGGCCGCATCCCCGGCGGCTTCTTCAAGCGCGAAGGCCGTCCTTCCGAGAAGGAAACCCTGACCTCGCGCCTGATCGACCGTCCGATCCGCCCGCTGTTCCCCGAAGGCTTCATGAACGAAGTGCAGGTCGTCTGCACCGTCGTTTCCACCGGCAAGAAGACCGATCCGGACATCGCCGCCATGATCGGCACCTCCGCCGCCCTGGCGATCTCCGGCATTCCCTTCGCCGGCCCGATCGGCGCCGCCCGCGTAGGCTTCCACCCGGAAGTCGGCTACATCCTCAACCCGACCTACGAGCAACTGCAGAGCTCCAGCCTCGACATGGTCGTGGCCGGTACCTCCGACGCCGTGCTGATGGTCGAGTCCGAAGCCGACGAGCTGACCGAAGACCAGATGCTGGGTGCGGTGCTGTACGCCCATGAAGAATTCCAGGCGGTCATCCGCGCCGTCGCCGAACTGGCGACCGAAGCCGGCAAGCCGACCTGGAACTGGAGCGCCCCGGCCGAGAACACCGCCCTGGTCAACGCCATCAAGGCCGAGTTCGGCGCTGCGATCTCCGAGGCCTACACCGTCACCATCAAGCAGGACCGCTACGCCGCCCTGGACGCCCTGCGCGAGGAAATCGTCGCCAGGTTCGCCGGCGAAGGCGAAGGCCAGTACCCGGCCAGCGAAGTCAAGGACGTGTTCGGCCTGCTGGAATACCGCACCGTTCGCGAGAACATCGTCAACGGCAAACCGCGTATCGACGGCCGCGACACCCGCACCGTGCGTCCGCTGAAGATCGAAGTCGGCGTGCTCGGCAAGACCCATGGTTCGGCCCTGTTCACCCGCGGCGAAACCCAGGCCCTGGTCGTCGCCACCCTCGGCACCGCCCGTGATGCGCAGCTGCTCGACACCCTCGAAGGCGAGCGCAAGGACCCCTTCATGCTGCACTACAACTTCCCGCCGTTCTCGGTGGGCGAGTGCGGCCGTATGGGCAGCCCGGGCCGTCGCGAAATCGGCCACGGCCGCCTGGCCCGCCGTGGCGTCGCCGCCATGCTGCCGTCGCAGGACGAGTTCCCCTACACCATCCGCGTGGTTTCCGAGATCACCGAATCCAACGGCTCCAGCTCCATGGCTTCCGTGTGCGGCGCTTCCCTGGCGCTGATGGACGCCGGCGTGCCGGTCAAGGCGCCGGTGGCCGGTATCGCCATGGGCCTGGTCAAGGAAGGTGACAAGTTCGCCGTCCTGACCGACATCCTGGGTGACGAAGACCACCTGGGCGACATGGACTTCAAGGTTGCCGGTACCGCCAAGGGCGTCACCGCCCTGCAGATGGACATCAAGATCAACGGCATCACCGAAGAGATCATGGAGATCGCCCTGGAGCAGGCGCTGGAAGCGCGCCTGAACATCCTCGGCCAGATGAACCAGGTCATCGCCCAGCCGCGCGCCGAGCTGTCGGAAAACGCCCCGACCATGCTGTCGATGAAGATCGATCCGGACAAGATCCGCGACGTCATCGGCAAGGGCGGCGCCACCATCCGCGGCATCTGCGAAGAGACCAAGGCCTCGATCGACATCGAGGACGACGGCAGCGTGAAGATCTACGGCGAGACCAAGGAAGCTGCCGAGGCCGCCAAGCAGCGCGTCCTGGGCATCACCGCGGAAGCCGAGATCGGCAAGATCTACGTCGGCAAGGTCGAGCGCATCGTCGACTTCGGCGCCTTCGTCAACATCCTGCCGGGCAAGGACGGCCTGGTGCACATCTCGCAGATCAGCGACAAGCGCATCGACAAGGTCACCGACGTGCTCAAGGAAGGCGAGGAAGTCAAGGTCCTGGTGCTGGACGTGGACAATCGCGGCCGCATCAAGCTGTCCATCAAGGACGTTGCCGCCGCGGAAGCCTCTGGTGTCTAAGCGGTAGCAAAATGAAAAGAGGGCCCCTTGCGGGCCCTCTTTTTTTGCCTGGACAATGGCGCCTCGCCAGCACGCAAGGAAAGCCAGGCCGATGGACAAGCACTACTGCCACTACCACCAGGCACAGCCCGCCACCTGGTTCTGCCTGCCGTGCCAGCGCCACTACGGCGACTGCTGCGTGCCGCTGAACGCCGACGTGCCGGAATACGCCCCGGCCTGCCCGCTGTGCCGCAACGGCCTGCAGTACCTGGGCGCGGCCAACAGCGCCCAGCCGTTCTGGGAGCGCCTGCCGAAGTTCTTCGCCTATGCCCTGCAACCGGGCCCGCTGCTGTTCGCCGCGGCGCTCGCCCTGGCCAGCCTGTTCATGCCCAGCATGCTGCTGCTGTGGCTGGCCCTGCTGAGCGTGGCCACCAAGTACCTGCACAGCGTCATCGAGGCTGTCAGCCTGGGCAGCAACGACGCGCCCGGCCTGGGCGAGGCCTTCGACCTCTCCAGTCTGGGCGCCTTCCTGCGCCAACTGGCGGTGTTCGTCGTGGCCGCGGTGCTGCTCTGGCTGGCCGCGGACTTCGACAATCCCTCGCTGTTCTGGGTGGTGAACGTCGCCCTGGTGCTGGTGCTGCCGGCCAGCGTCATCCGCCTGGCCCTGGACAAGAGCCTGGGCTCGGCGCTCAGCCCGGTGGAAGTCGGCCAGGTGATCGGCGCCATGGGCTGGCGCTACCTGATCCTCTGCGTCTTCCTGTTCATCCTCTGGCAATCGCCGAACTACCTGGCCTGGCTGCTCGGCTTCGGCCTGCCCAAGGTGGTGCTGATGCCGGTGCTGGTGGCGCTGCTCGGCTACTTCGGCGTGGTGATGTGCGCGATGATGGGGTACGCCGTGTTCCAGTACCAGGGCGCGCTGGGCTACGCGGTGGCCGGCGATGACCTCGTGGAAGGCTTCCCCGAGGCCGAATGGCGTCGGCGCCGGGCCCTGGCCGAAGCCGAGGTGCGGGTGAAGGAAGGGCAGGGCGGCGCTGCCATGGAGACCCTGGCGGCGGCCCTGCGTCAGGACCCCGAGGACCTGCGCCTGAACGAGCGCTACCACCAGTTGCTGTACGGGCTGAACGAGCGCGACGCCTGCCTGGCCCACCTGGCCCTCTACCTGCCCCTGGCGACGCGGCTGAACCCGCAGCTGGCGGCCAGCGCCCTGCTCAACGCCCGGCAGTTGCAGGCCGACTACCTGCCGGACGACCCGCTGGTGTGCGAGCGCATCGCCGAGGTGCTGCTGCAACGCCACAAGGCCCGCGAAGCCCTCAGCCTGCTGCGCAACCTGCACCAGCGCTTCCCGCAGTACCCGCAGATTCCGCGGGCCTACCTGATGGCCGCGCGCGGCTTCGCCGAAGGCCTGGGGCAGCTCGAGCCGGCCGGCAAGCTGCTGGCGTTCATCCGCCTGCGCTACCCGGATTCGCCGCTGCTCGCCGAGGTGGCCAGCCTGGAACAGGTGCTGGAGAAGATGGCCCGCCAGGGCGGCTAGGGCCATGCAGTTTGCACGGCCAGGCGGGGCCTACTGTGCAAATTGCCCATGTCCCGGTATCGGTCTTTATATTTAACTTATTGAATAGAAAGGAGTTTATCTTTCCGCAAAAGCTGGCCCGGAGCTTGCGATATCCCTTGTGAAACTGCCGCCAGGCATGGTCGCAGTTCCTTGCAAAGTACAGGAGAGATCGCCATGAAACACCGTTTCAGCAAACTGGCCCTTGCCGCTGCCACCGCTTCCGCCCTGAGCTTCTCGCTCGCCAGCCCGGTGTTCGCGCAACCGACGACCCTCGCTGCGAATGACACCGTGCAGAAGACCGAGGAAGCGGTTTCCGATACCTGGATCACCAGCAAGGTGAAATCCAGCCTGATCGCCAACAAGGACATCAGCGGCACCAGCATCAAGGTGGAAACCAACAAGGGCGTGGTGTCCCTGTCCGGCACGGTCAAGACCGAGGCCGAACGCGACCTGGCGATCCAGACCGCGAAGGGCATCAAGGGCGTCACGGCGGTCTCCGCCGATGGCCTGAAGGCCGTGGACTGATTCATGTGGGCCCGGGTCGCCCCGGGCCCCCCGCGAACGGGAGTCCCCCATGAACACCGATGTGATCAAAGGCAAGTGGAAGCAGCTGTCTGGCACCCTCAGGGAGAAGTGGGGCAAGCTGACCGACGACGACCTGAAGGTGGCGGACGGACATGCCGAATACCTGGTCGGCAAGCTGCAGGAGCGTTACGGCTGGAGCCGTGACCGCGCCGAGCAGGAAGTGCGCGACTTCAGCGACCGCCTGTAACGCCGGGCGGCTTCGCACCAGGCCCCGTCGGCGCAAGCCGGCGGGGCCTTTTTCGTCAGCGCGCCAACTGCTCCTGGTAGAGCGCCAGCTGGCGCGTCTGTTCGGCCTCGGGGTAGCGCTGGCGAAGGAACTGCGCCAGTTCGCGCAGGCCCTGGCTGTCGCGCTGGGCGCCGAGGCGCTTGGCCAGTTGCAGCGTCATCTGCGGCAGTTGCGCCGGGTGCTGGCCGTTCTTCGCCAGGCGCCGCCAGGCCCCCAGGGCCCGTGGCCCGTCCTCCAGCTGCAGGAGCCTCTGCAGCAGGTGCAGTTGCACCACGGGGTGGGCCAGCTGGCGCTGTTTCTCCCCGGCGCTGTCGTCGGCCAGGCGGCGCAGCAGGCCGGCGGCCTCGTTCGGCGGCAGGGCGAACAATTGCTTGAGCACGGCGCCGAGCAGCGCGGCGTCCTGGCGGGACAGGGCCACGCCGTACAGGCGCTCCACCAGCAGCAGGCGCCCGGGGTGGCGCAGCAGCAGCTCCTGGCCGCGGCTCGCCGCCTGGTCCAGGGCGAAGCGGCCGATCAGCGCGTCCAGCGCCGCCAGGTCGCGCTTGAAGGCGGCGTCCGGGTCTTCCTTGGCCAGGTAGGCCTCGTCCACCTCCAGGCGCCCGAAGCGGCGCGGCAGCCACACCAGCAGGAAGCCCGAGGCCAGGCCGCCGAGGTGGGCGTAGTAGTTGACGTGGTCGGCGGCGCGCAGCAGGCCGTAGAGCTCCTTGCCCATCCACAGCGGCAGTATCCACAGCGCCGGCGCGCTGAAGTAGCCGAGCAGCGGCCCCAGCCAGTAGAAGAAGCGGATGCGCCGCAGCCCGTACACGCCGATGTACATGCCCATGAGCCCGGAGATGGCGCCGGAGGCGCCGATGCCGGTGACCCACACCGGGTCCAGCGCCCACCACAGCAGGCCGGAGCAGAGCCCGCTGACCAGGTACAGGGCCAGGTACTTCAGGCGCCCCAGGGCGATTTCCAGGGCGAAGCCGAAGATGAACAGGAACACCATGTTGCCGGCCAGGTGCCAGAAGTCGCCGTGCAGGAACATGGAGCCGAACAGCCCCTGCAGGCTGAACTGCGCGGGGATGAAGCCGAAGCGCAGCGAACTCAGGCGGTCGCGCGCGGCCTCGGCGCTGGCCCGCGCCGATTGCCAGGCCGGGTCCTGCTGGAAGGCCGGCTGGCCGCGCAGCTCATGGCCGAACTCCAGGTCGCGGAGGATCAGCCAGGCCAGGTCCTGGCGGCGCAGGCCCTCGATGGCGCGCTTCTGGTTGTCGTCCAGCTTCTCGCGGCGCGCCAGCGACTCGCCGAACAGCGCGCGCTCGCGGCCCAGCAGGTCCAGCTCCAGGTAGACGCCCACGGCCTGTTCCTGGCGGGCCCGGTCGCCACCCTGGTAGACGAAGAAGATCAGGCAGTTGAGCAGGATCAGCAGCAGCGTCACCAGCGGCGGCTTCTTCCAGTCCAGCGGGTGTTCGGCGGGCACGATGAGCATGGGCGACCTGTCCTTGGCAGTGATGGCGCGAGACTATCACCGGCATCGGGCGCTGTCTGTCAGTTGCTGCGCTTGCTCTGGATGGCGTCGATGCGGTTGCCGCGCAAGCGCACGAAGTACAGCATGCCGTTCCAGGGGCCGTAGATCCATTCCTCCACCCGCACCTCCTCGCGCTGCCCCCAGTCGCCGACGACGATGCGGTTGCCCAGGTAGGCGCGGTCCACTGGCTGGCCACAGCGCTCGAGCACGTCGCTGGCGCTGTCGCCGCTGCTGATCAGCCGGCTGCCGCAGCGCAGGCTGTCGGCCTGCGCCGTGGCGGCGAGCAGCAGCAGGGTGAGGGCGAGGAGGCTGGGGCGCATGCGGGCTCCGCGGGTCAGTCGCGCTTGAATTCGATGCGCTTCAGGCGGTTGGCTTCGAAGGTGAGGATGTAGGTGGCGCCGTTGCGCGGGCCGTACACCCATTCCTCGACCTTGAACTCGCGGCGGTCGTAGCCGCCCAGGGTGTAGCCGACGTCGTCGCGGTGGTCCGGCGCGCCGCACTTCTGCTCCACTTCCCAGGCGCGGTCGCCGACGCTGACCAGGGCGCTGCCGCAGCGCATGCTGTCGGCCCGGGCGGTGGCGCTGGCCAGCAGCAGGGCCGCGGCCAGCAGGGGCAGGAACTTCATCGGGGCGCGCCTCATTCGCTGTCGAGATGGAGCTGGGTGACGACCTCGCCGCCCTTTTCCGCCTCGGCCTGGCTGACGTCGATCAGGTAGATGCGATCATCCCCCAGGCCGCCCTTGGTGACCAGATAGTCCTTGATGTGCGCGCCGCGCTCCTGGGCCAGCTTGCGCAACAGCAACTGGCTGCCGCTCCAGGAGTCGAGCACCGCCTGGCGCAGCTTGGCGGTGCGCTCGTCCTTGTCCAGCTCCTGCCACTGCGCCGGCGGCTGTTTCTTCAGGCGCGTGCGGTAGATGCCTTCGAGCAGGGCCGGCTGCAGGTCTTCCGGCACCTCCAGTTGGCTGGCGTCGCTGGGCACCTTGTCGCCGCGGCGCTGCAGCATCTTGTAGTAGTTGTCGCGGAATTCCTGCTGCAGGCGCCGCTCGGCCAGCAGCGGGCCGTCGGCCGCGGCGGCGCTGACCCCTTCGACTTCCAGTTTCAGCGCCGGGCGCTGCTTGAGGGCGCCGGCGAGCTTGTCGAGGTTGCCCTGGGCGGCGGGCGTCAGCTCGCTGGAGCCGGCGGCGAAGGGCACGTTGCCCAGGTCCTCGTCGCCACCGCCGGCGGCCAGGCCGGCGATGAACTTGAAGGGCGCCTGCACGGCGCGCAGCACCAGGTTGCGCAGGGTCTGCCAGACGATGGGCATGACGCTGAACTGCGGGTTGTTCAGGTCGCCCTCCACCGGCAGCTGGATGTCGATGTTGCCGTTGGTGTCCTTGAGCAGGGCCACCGCCAGCTTCACCGGCAGGTCGACGGCGTCGGGGCTGTCGACCTTCTCGCCCAGCTGCAGGTGTTCCACCAGCACCTTGTTGTCGGCCTTCAGCTGGCCCTTGGTGATCTGGTAGTGCAGGTCGAGGTTGAGCCGGCCCTTGCGGATGCGGTAGCCGGCGAACTTGCCGGAGTAGGGCGTCAGGGTGGTCAGCTCGACACGCTTGAAGCTGGTGGCGATGTCCAGTTTCTCCAGCGGCGAGAAGGGGTTGAGGCTGCCCTTGATGGTCACCGGGGCGTACTTGTCGACCTTGCCCTTGATGTCGACGCTGGCCGGCTGCGGGTTGCGGTTGTCGAGGGTGCCGATCTCGCCGCCCAGTTGCTGGATGGCGGTGGCGAAGTCCGGGCGCAGGGTCAGGTCGGCGAAGTTGGCCGAGCCGTCGTTGATGCGGATGCCGCCGATGTGGATGCCCAGGGGCTTGTCGCTGCCGGCCCTGGCCGGGCTGGCGGCGCCCTTGGCCGCCGGCTGCCCGGGCTGGGTGATGATCAGCTCGCTGACGTTGGTGCTGCGGTCCTCGTTGATGATGAAGCGCGCGTAGGGCTGCTCGAAGGACACGCTCTGGATCACCAGGCTGTCGCCATGCTTGTAGGCCAGCCCGTCGAGGGTGAGCTTCTGCCATTTGACGAAGTCGCGGCTCTTGAGGGTGTCCAGGGTGTGCAACTGGCTGACCTCGGCGCTGCCGCCGACGCTGAAGGCCAGCGGCTCGGTGCTCTTGAGATCGACGTCGAGCTTGCTGGCGAGGAAGCCGCTGCGCAGTTCCAGGCGGATGAAGGGCTCGAGGTAGGACTGCGCCAGGCGCAGGTCGATGTCGCGGGTGGCGACCTTGAGTCTGGCGCTGGCCGGGTTGGGGATGACGCTGCCGCTGGCCTCGATCTGCCCGCGGTTGCCGATGCCGGTCTTCAGGCGCAGCTGCAGGGCCTGGGTCAGCGAGCTGTCGACGTCCTGCAGGTCGAGGTCCAGCGGGCCGACGTCCAGGGCCACCGGCTTGGCCGGCACGCGGTCGGCCAGGTACACCTTGTAGCCGCGCAGCTGGGTGTCGCGCAGCACCACGTGCCAGGGTTTCTGCGGCTCGGCCGGCTTGGCCGGCTCCGGCGGCGGGCTTGCCGGCTTGTCGGCGGCGGCCGCAGCCTGGTCGGCTTGGGCTTGGGCTTGGGCTTGGGCTTGGGCTTGGGCTTGGGCTTGGGCTTGGGCTTGGGCTTGGGCTTGGGTTTGGGCTTGGGCTTCAGGCTTGGCCTCGGGTTTCGCCGCGGCCCGGGTTTCGGTTTTCTCCGTCGGGGCCGTTTCGGCCTTGGCGGGCGCCGGGCTGGCCGCAGCCGCTACGGGCGTGGCGGCCGGGGCGGCGGTGTCGGGTTTCGCCGCGGCATCGGCCGCGGGCGCCGGCGGTTCGGCGGGGGCCGGGCTCGGTGCCGGCTTGCGCGCGGGCTTCTGGAAGTCGGCGAAGAGCTTCTGCCAGTCGAGCTGGCCGTCCTTCTCGCGGGCGGCCCAGGTTTCCAGGCCCTGGCTGCGGATCTGGCCGACCACCACCTCGCGCTTGGCCAGGTCCATGCTGGTATCGGCCACGTCGAGGCTGGCCAGGGTGACCAGCGGCTTGCCGGCCGGGCTCTTCAGGTCGAGGTCGCGCAGGTTGGCGCTGGTCTTCTCCAGCAGCAGCTGGGTGTCCTTGCTCAGATCGAGCTTGTAGTCGGTGGCGACGCTGAGGATGCCTTTCTGCAGTTCCAGCGGAACATTGTCGCGCACGTAGGGCCACCAGGCCTTGAGCGGGATGCCCTGGATCGACAGGTTGCCGCTGGAGGCGAGCGGGGTCAGGCTGAGGTCGCCCTTCCAGTCGACCTTGCCGCCGTGCGGGCCGGTGCCGCTGAGGGTCATCTGCGCGCCGCTGTCGGGCAGGGTGCTGAGGTTGTTCAGCTCGAAGCCCAGCGGGTCGAAGACGAAGTCCACCTGCTCGCTCGGGCGGTTGTCCTGGAAGTGCACGCTGCCCTGGCTCAGGGCGATGCGCTGGATGCGCAGCGGGAAGGGCTTGCTGTCCGGCTGCTCGGGCTTGGGCTCGCTGGGCGGCAGCTTGAACAGGCGGGTGAGGTTGAGGCTGCCGTCCTCGGCGAACACCACTTCGCCATGGGGCTTGTCCAGTTGCACGTCGGCCAGGTGCAGCTGGTGCGTCCACAGGCTGTCCAGTTCGAGGTTGGCGTAGAGCCGCTCGAAGGCCACCTGCTCCTGGCCCGGCGCGCCGATGCGCAGGCCCCAGACGTTCAGCTCCAGGCTGAAGGGGTTCAGTTCGATGCGCTCGATGTGCGCCGGCACGCTGGCGTACTGGGCCAGTTGCTGGTTGGCCACGCGCAGGGCGATGCCGGGGAGTGTCAGGAAGCCCAGCAGGCAATAGAGGAGGAACAGCAGCACCAGGGTGCCGATTGCGCGAATCAATCCTTTGGGCATAGCGGGAGTCGTCTTCCGTCGTGGCGTACCCTCGGAGTATGGCACGCGTGCAAAGTTCAAAATCCTGAGCCGTGGCAGTCGGTCGCGGCGATCAGGCCTGCAGGTTGTGCTGGCGGGCGAACTCCACCAGGTCCACCAGGCTGCTCAGCTGCAGTTTCTCGAGGATGCGCGTCTTGTAGGTGCTGACGGTCTTCTGGCTGAGGAACAGCTCCTCGGCGATCTGCTTGTTGCTCAGGCCGCGCACCAGGCTGCGCAGCACCACCAGCTCGCGCGGGGTGAGCATCGCCACCGGGTCGTCGCCGGGCTGCCCGGGCGCGCCCAGGGGGCGCTCGGGGAAGCAGCGGTAGCCGGCGACCAGCATGCGCGCGGCATTGAGGATGGCCGCGGTGTCCTTGTTCTTGCTGACGAAGCCGTGCCCGCCGGCGGCCTCCACGCGCCCGGCGTAGAGGCGCTCGTCCTGGGAGCTGAGCACCAGCAGGCGGATGTTCTCGTCGAAGATGTGCACCCGTGCCAGCAGGTCCATGCCGTCCATTCCCGGCAGGTTGAGGTCGAGGATGACCAGGTCGGGCTTCTGCTGGCGCACCAGGTTGAGCCCGGCGTTGCCGTCGTCGGCCTCGCCGACGATTTCGAACTGGGGGTCCTGGGCGAGCAGGGAGCGGATCGCCAGGCGCATGGCCGGGTGATCCTCCACCACGATGACGCGTTTGTTCATGGGCAATCCTTGAAGGCGCGATCCGCCCAATGAAGATAGCCCAGTTGGCGCGACCTTGCGGCCGCGCCTGGCGAGGCTCAGCGTTCCAGGGCCAGCGCGACGCCCTGGCCGCCGCCGATGCAGAGGGTGGCCAGGCCCTTCCTGGCATCGCGCCGGAGCATTTCGTGCAGCAGGGTGACCAGCACGCGGCAGCCGGAGGCGCCGATGGGGTGGCCGAGGGCGATGGCGCCGCCGTTGACGTTGACCTTGGCTGCGTCCCAGCCCAGTTCCTGGCCCACCGCCAGGGATTGCGCGGCGAAGGCTTCGTTGGCCTCGATCAGGTCCAGCTCGGCCAGCTGCCAGCCGGCCTTGTCCAGGCAGCGGCGGGTGGCGGACACCGGGCCGATGCCCATGATCGCCGGGTCGACGCCGGCATTGGCGTAGGCGGCGATGCGCGCCAGCACCGGCAGGCCCAGCTCGGCGGCCTTGGCGGCACTCATCAGCAGCACGGCGGCGGCGCCGTCGTTGAGGGTGGAGGCGTTGCCGGCGGTGACGCTGCCGTCCTTCCTGAACGCCGGCTTGAGCTTGGCCAGGGACTCGGCGCTGGTGCCGGCGCGGACCTGCTCGTCGGCGGCGAAGCGCAGCGGCTCGCCCTTGCGCTGGGGAATCTCGATGGGGGTGATTTCCGCCTCGAAGCGCCCGGCGGCGATGGCCTCGGCGGCCTTGCGCTGGGACTCGGCGGCGAAGGCGTCCTGTTCCTCGCGGCTGATGCCGTATTTCTCCACCAGGTTCTCGGCGGTGATGCCCATGTGGTAGTCGTTGAAGGCGTCCCACAGGCCGTCGACGATCATGCTGTCGAGCAGTTGCGCGTGACCCATGCGCAGGCCTGTGCGGGCCTTGGGCAGCACGTAGGGCGACAGGCTCATGCTCTCCTGGCCGCCGGCGACGATCACCTGGGCGTCGCCACAGCGGATGGCCTGGGCTGCCAGGTGCAGGGCCTTGAGGCCCGAGCCGCAGACCTTGTTGACGGTCATCGCCGGTACGCTGTTCGGCAGGCCGGCGGCGATGGCGGCCTGGCGCGCGGGGTTCTGCCCGGCGCCGGCGGTGAGGGTCTGGCCGAGGATGACTTCGTCGACCGCCTCGGGGGCCACGCCGGTCTGCTCGAGCAGGCGGCGGATCACCGCGGCGCCCAGTTCATGGGCCGGCAGGGCCGACAGGGAACCCTGGAAGCTGCCGATGGCGGTGCGGGTGGCAGCGACTATGACGACATCTTGCATGACACGAATCCTCAGCATGGGGCGGCGCGGGCCGCGGCGAACGAACCGGCATGGTTGCACAGCCCGTGCGTGGCGGGCCACTCCTCGAACCGGGTGGTCAGGCGCCGACCCCGAGGGTCAGCGCAGCGGCGGCAGGCCCATGCGCCGGCGCGCGCGGTGCAGCGAGCCGTTGCGCACCGCCCAGCGCAACAGCGGCACGCTGCGCTTCACGCTGGCGCGGATCAGCTGGCGCTGCAGCGGGCGCAGGGAGAAACCGAGCATGTCGGCGGCCCAGTCCGGCAGCAGGTCGATGCCGGCGCGCATCATCAGGGCGCTGAAGGGCCTGGCCAGGGAACTGGGCGCCGGGGCGTCGAGCAGTACCTCGACCACGTCGCGGGTGCGCTCGT
This sequence comes from Pseudomonas delhiensis, assembly GCF_900187975.1. Classification (GTDB taxonomy): domain Bacteria; phylum Pseudomonadota; class Gammaproteobacteria; order Pseudomonadales; family Pseudomonadaceae; genus Pseudomonas; species Pseudomonas delhiensis. The sequence continues at coordinate 239,409 of NZ_FZPC01000003.1, forward strand.
TGTAGCGCAACCGGGGGCGCATGCGTTCCAGGTACTCGGCCACCTCCAGGCGCGAGCGCGGCACGTCGCGGGCGCCCAGGCGCTCGGCGACCAGGGCGATCTCGTCGTAGTAGCGGTCCTGCTCGCTGCCGGGCAGGTCGGGGTTCAGGTAGCGCAGGTGCGACTTGAGGAAGCAACTGACCTCGGCGACGTGCACCCAGGTCAGCAGGTCCGGGTCGCTGGCCGAATAGGGCGTGCCGTCGGGCAGGGTGCCGCTGACGCCGTCGTGGATGCGCCGCACCCGGGCGATCAGCTTCTCGGCGTCGGCCACCGAGCCGTAGGTGGTGGTGGAGATGAACTGGCCGGTGCGGCGCAGGCGCCCGAGCATGTCGGCGCGGAAATTGGAATGGTCCCACACCCCGCCGAGGGCGGCGGGGTGGAGCATCTGCAGGAGCAGGGCGCTGATGCCGCCGATGAGCATGGAGCTGAAGTCGCCATGGACCCTCCAGCAGGCCGAATCGGGGCCGAACAGCCCCGGGTCGCCCTTGGGGGATTCGAAGTCGACGCCCCCGAGGGCGAGTCCGGTCAGGCTCAGGACCTGGCTTTCGATATGACGGCGAACGGTTTCCATGGCGACGAGCTGCAAGCCTCAAGCGTCAAGCTACAAGTGGTGCACACCATAAGCTTAACCGCAGGCACCCTGCCTTGCAGCTTGCAGCCGCCCTTCACCTATTGATGCGATTGTCGATCAGCCCCTGGACCACGCCGGGGTCGGCGAGGGTCGAGGTGTCGCCGAGGTTGTCCAGCTCGTTGCAGGCGATCTTGCGCAGGATGCGCCGCATGATCTTGCCTGAACGGGTCTTCGGCAGGCCCGGCGCCCACTGCAGCACCTCCGGCTTGGCGAAGCTGCCGATCTCCTTGCTGACCAGCGCCAGCAGCTCCTGCTTCAATTCGTCGCTGGGCTCGGTGCCGTTCATCGGCGTGACGAAGGCGTAGATGCCCTGGCCCTTGAGGTCGTGGGGGTAGCCCACCACCGCGGCCTCGGCGATGCCGTCGTGCAGCACCAGGGCGCTTTCCACCTCGGCGGTGCCGATGCGGTGGCCGGAGACGTTGATCACGTCGTCGACGCGCCCGGTGATCCAGTAGTAGCCGTCCTCGTCGCGGCGCGCGCCGTCGCCGGTGAAGTAGTAGCCGGGGTAGGGCTTGAAGTAGGTGTCGACCATGCGCTGGTGGTCGCCGTAGATGCTGCGGATCTGGCTCGGCCAACTGGCCTTGATGGCCAGCACGCCGGCGCCGGGGCCGTCGATCTCCTTGCCCTGTTCGTCCAGCAGCACCGGCTGCACGCCGAAGAACGGCAGGGTCGCCGAGCCGGGCTTGAGGGAGGTGGCGCCGGGCAGCGGGGTGATGAGGATGCTGCCGGTCTCGGTCTGCCACCAGGTGTCGACGATCGGGCAGCGGGTCTCGCCGACCACGTGGTAGTACCACTCCCAGGCTTCCGGGTTGATCGGCTCGCCCACCGAGCCGAGCAGGCGCAGGCTGGCGCGCGAGGTTTTCTTCACAGGTTCCTCGCCTTCGCGCATCAGGGCGCGGATGGCGGTGGGCGCGGTGTAGAAGATGTTCACCTGGTGCTTGTCGATCACCTGCCAGAAGCGCGAGGCGTCCGGGTAGCTGGGCACGCCCTCGAACATCAGGGTGGTGGCGCCGTTGGCCAGCGGGCCGTAGACGATGTAGCTGTGCCCGGTGACCCAGCCGACGTCGGCGGTGCACCAGTAGATGTCCCCCTCGTGGTAGTCGAACACGTACTTGTGCGTCATGGCAGCGCCCAGCAGGTAGCCGCCGGTGGTGTGCAGCACGCCCTTGGGCTTGCCGGTGGAGCCGGAGGTGTAGAGGATGAACAGCGGGTCCTCGGCGTCCATGGGCTCCGGCGGGCAGTCCTCGCTGGCGCCGTGCAGGGCCTCGTGGTACCAGAGGTCGCGGCCCTCGACCCAGGGCACCTTGCCCTGGGTGCGCTGCACCACCACCACGCTGGAGACGTTCGGGCAGTCCTGCAGGGCCTTTTCCACGTTCTGCTTGAGCGGGATGTACTTGCCGCCGCGCACGCCCTCGTCGGCGGTGATCACGGTGCGGCAGTCGGCGTCGAGGATGCGGTCGCGCAGCGAATCCGGCGAGAAGCCGCCGAACACCACCGAGTGGATGGCGCCGATGCGCGCGCAGGCCAGCATGGCGTAGGCCGCCTCGGGGATCATCGGCATGTAGATGCACACCCGGTCGCCCTTCTCCACGCCGCGGCTCTTGAGCACGTTGGCCAGGCGGCAGACGTGGCTGTGCAGCTTGCGGTAGGTGATGTGGGCGGACTCGGCGGGGTTGTCGCCTTCCCAGATGATGGCGACCTGTTCGCCGCGCTGTTCCAGGTGGCGGTCGATGCAGTTGTAGGCGACGTTGAGCTGGCCACCCTTGAACCAGCTGGCCTGGCCACGGGCCAGGTCGCCGTGGTGCACGGAGTGCCAGGGCTTGAACCAGTCGAGCAGGGCCCTGGCCTGTTCGCCCCAGAACACGTCCGGTTGTTCGATGGATTGGCGGTAGAGGCGCCGGTAGCCCTCCTCGTCGAGGTAGGCACGCTGGCGAACGGCGTCCGGCACCGGGTGAGCGGTGATTTCGAACATGACGATATCCTTGTTGTTGTGATGTCTTGGTAAGGCGTCTGGCTCAAGACTGGGCCAATGCGCGGCCCGGTTCAAGCCTTGGAGGGATGGCCGGCATTTCGGCCGGGGGGCGTAGGGCGGATAACGCCTACGGCGTTATCCGCCGTTTGGCCTTGGTTCCCGGTGGCCCCGGGGTTGACCTGGGCGTTGGCTGTGGCCTCGGTGCATTGGCGGATAACCGCGAACGGTTATGCGCCCTCATGGTGATGGGTATCGCTTCGCTCCACCCATCCTACGAGAAGCCATGCCTCCCGGCGGATTGTAGGAGCGCGCCCTGCGCGCGAAATCGCGGGCAGGGCCCGCTCCTACAGGGGAATGCCATGCCTCCCAGTAACCTGTAGGAGCGGACTCCGTCCGCGATCCGCGGCGGAAATGAAAACGCCGTTTCCCCCTGCGGAGGAAACGGCGCTTTCCCAAGGCGGGAACTCAGCCGCGGTGACGGCCGCGGAAGTAGTCGATCAGGCCCTGGGTGGAGGCGTCCTCGGCAGGGCTCTCCTCGCTGCCGACCAGGCGCCCGTAGACGGCCTTGCCCAGCTCCTTGCCCAGTTCCACGCCCCACTGGTCGAAGGCGTTGATGCCCCAGAGGATGCTCTGCACGTAGACCTTGTGCTCGTACATGGCGATCAGCGCGCCCAGGCGGCGGGCACTGATGCGTTCCAGCACCAGGGTGTTGCTCGGGCGGTTGCCGGGGATCACCTTGTGCGGCGCCAGGCGCTGCACCTCGGCCTCGTCCAGGCCCTTGGCGCGCAGCTCGGCCTCGGCCTCGGCGCGGGTCTTGCCCTGCATCAGCGCCTGGCTCTGCGACAGGCAGTTGGCGTACAGCCACTGGTGGTGGTCGGCCACCGGGTTGTAACTGGACACCGGGACGATGAAGTCCGCCGGGATCAGCTGGGTGCCCTGGTGCAGCAACTGGTGGTAGGCGTGCTGGCCGTTGCAGCCGACGCCGCCCCAGATCACCGGGCCGGTGCCGGCGCTGACCGGGGTGCCGTCCTGGCGCACGCTCTTGCCGTTGGACTCCATGTCCAGCTGCTGCAGGTGGTCGGTGATGTTCCGCAGGTAGTAGTCGTAGGGGAGGATGGCGTGGCTGCGGGCGCCCCAGAAGTCGCCGTACCAGACGCCGAGCAGGCCCAGCAGCACCGGGATGTTGCGGGCGAAGGGCGCGCTCTGGAAGTGCTGGTCCATGCTGTGGGCGCCGGACAGCAGTTCCTTGAAGTTGTTGATGCCCACCGACATGGCGATCGGCAGGCCGATGGCCGACCACAGCGAGTAGCGCCCGCCGACCCAGTCCCACATGGGGAAGACGTTCTCTTCGCGGATGCCGAAGGCCACCGCCGCTTCCTTGTTGCTGGAAACCGCGATGAAGTGGCGGTACAGCTCCGCCTCGTTGCCGCCCTGGGCCAGGTACCAGGCGCGCGCGGCCTGGGCGTTCTTCAGCGTCTCCAGGGTACCGAAGGACTTGGAGGAGACGATGAACAGGGTGGTCTCGGCGTTCAGCTTGCTGGTCAGCTCGCGGAACTCGCTGCCGTCGATGTTCGCCAGGTAGTGGCAGCGCACGCCCTTCTGGGCGAAGGGCAGCAGGGCCTCGGAGACCAGTTGCGGGCCGAGGAAGGAGCCGCCGATGCCGATGTTCACCACGTCGGTGATGGGCTTCTCGGTGTAGCCGCGCCACAGGCCGTTGTGCACGTAGGCGACCAGCTCGGTCATCTGGTGCAGCACGCGGTGCACTTCCGGCATCACGTCCACGCCGTCCACCAGCACCTTGTCGCCGATCGGCCGGCGCAGCGCGGTGTGCAGCACCGGGCGGCGCTCGGAGGCGTTGATCACCTCGCCGCGGAACATCGACTGGATGGCTTCGCCCAGCTGCGCCTCTTCCGCCAGCTTGACCAGCAGGCCGAGGGTGTCCTCGCGGATCAGGTTCTTCGAGAAGTCGAGGAACAGGCCGCAGGCGCTCAGGGAGAAGCGCTCGAAACGCTTCGGATCGCTGGCGAATGCCTGGCGCATGCTGAAGTCCTGCAGATCCTTGCGGTGCTCGGCCAGTGCCTGCCAGCTCTGCAGGCGGGTGGCATCCAGCGGGGTGAGGTGGTGTTCCATGCTGTACCTTCGGGGGTGTGACGTGCGTTGGAGCGTGAAAAAGCCCGGGGGTTCCGGGCTTTGACGGGTCAGGCGAGCTGCACCGGGATGGCGTTGCTGGTGTGGCTGAGCTGGTTGCCCGGGGCCATGTAGAGCATGCGCGGCTGGTAGTTGGCGAGCTCGGCGTCGCTGTACTGAGCATAAGCGCAGATGATCACCCGGTCACCCACCTTGGCCTTGTGCGCGGCGGCGCCGTTGACCGAGATCATCCGCGAGCCTTCCTCGCCGCGGATGGCGTAGGTGGTGAAGCGCTCGCCGTTGTCGACGTTGTAGATCTGGATCTGTTCGTACTCGCGGATACCGGCGAGGTCCAGCCACTCGCCATCGATGGCGCAGGAGCCTTCGTAGTCGAGGACGGCGTGGGTGACTTCGGCGCGGTGCAGCTTGGCCTTGAGCATGATGCTGTGCATGGCGGGCGCTCCTGTTGTGGTGGGGCTTGGCGCGAACGGCGGCAGAGTATGCCCAACCTGTTACCCGGCCTCAAGCCGCGCGCGGCGCGGCCTGGGGCAGGCAACGGCGGGTCAGTCGAGCTGCAGCGGCAGGTTGTCGATCAGGCGGGTGTTGCCGAGGAAGGCGGCGGCCAGGACCACCACCTGCTTGTCGCCGGCATTGGCCGGGCGCAGGCCCAGGGCCTCGCGGATCTCCAGGTAGTCCACGCGCAGGCCGGCGGCCTCGATCTGCCGGCGGCCTTCCTCCAGCAGCGCCGGGAAGTCGCGCGAGCCGCCGCGCAGGGCCTCGGCGAGCTGCCGGAGGGTGCGCTGGATGACCGGCGCGCGGGCGCGCTCGTCCTCGTTCAGGTAGCCGTTGCGCGAGGACAGCGCCAGGCCGTCCTCGGCGCGCACGGTGGGTTCGCCGAAGATCTGCACGGGGATGTTCAGGTCGCGCACCAGCTTGCGGATCACCGCCAGTTGCTGGAAGTCCTTCTCGCCGAACAGCGCCATGTCCGGCTGCACCATGTTCAGCAGCTTGCAGACCACGGTGGCGACGCCGTCGAAGTGGCCCGGGCGGCTGCCGCCGCACAGCCCCTCGGAAACGCCGGGCACGCTGACCTTGGTCTGGCCTTCCATGCCGTCGGGGTACATCTCTTCCACGCCCGGAGCGAACAGCAGGTGGCAGCCGGCTTCCAGCAGCCTGGCCTGGTCGGCGGCGAGGGTGCGCGGGTACTTGTCCAGGTCCTCGCTGGGGCCGAACTGCAGCGGGTTGACGAAGATGCTGGCGACCACGAAGTCGGCACGCTGGCCGGCCTTGGCCACCAGGGCGGCGTGGCCGGCGTGCAGGTTGCCCATGGTCGGCACCAGGGCGATGCGCTTGCCTTCGCCGCGGGCACGGGCGACGGCGGCGCGCAGTTCGCGGACGGTCTTGACGGTGTTCATGCGGAGAATCCGTGTTCGGGGCCGGGGAAGGAGCCGTCTTTCACGGCCTTGACGTAGGCGGCGAAGGCGCCCTGGATGCCGTCCTGGCCCTGCATGAAGTTCTTCACGAACTTGGGCGCGCGGCCGGACAGCGACAGGCCGAGCATGTCGTGCATCACCAGTACCTGGCCGTCGGTGCCGGGGCCTGCGCCTATGCCGATCACCGGGATCTTCACCGCCTCGCTGATTTCCTGGCCCAGGGCGCTGGGCACGCATTCCAGCAGCAGCATGGCGGCGCCGGCCTGCTCCAGGGCGATGGCGTCGGCGCGCAGCTGGCGGGCCTGGGTTTCCTGGCGGCCCTGGACCTTGAAGCCGCCGAACAGGTTGACCGACTGCGGGGTGAGGCCCAGGTGCGCGCACACCGGCACGCCCATCTGCGCCAGGCGCACGATGGGCTCGGCCAGCCAGGCGCCGCCTTCGAGCTTGACCATGTGGGCGCCGGCCTGCATGACCTTGACCGCGTCGTCCAGCAGGCGCTGCAGCGAGGTGCCGGAGGCGAAGGGCAGGTCGGTGACGATCATCGCGCCCTGGTTGCCGCGTTTCACGCAGGCGGTGTGATAGGCCATTTCCTCGACCGTGACCGGCAGCGTGCTGTCGTGGCCTTGCAGCACCATGCCGAGGGAGTCGCCGATCAGCAGCATCTCCGCTCCCGCGGCGCTGGCCGCCTGGGCGAAGGTGGCATCGTAGGCTGTGAGCATCGCGATCTTCTCGCCGCTTTGCTTCAGGCCTTGCAGGGTGGTCAGGGTGACATCAGGCATGAAAACGGTCCTCGTTGGGCCGGCTGGCGCCGGCGCGGGGCACCTATAGTCCGTATGGGGGGAAGCGAAGTCAATCGCAGGTGTTACCGGACTGTTACGGCGTTACCGCCAACTGGGGTGACGATCAGGATAGCCGTTCGAGGCCCGTGAATGGGCAATCCGCCAGCAGTTCCGACAGGCTGCGGCCGCCGGGCAGGCGCAGCTGCGGCGCCAGGTCCGCCAGGGGGTAGAGGACGAAGGCGCGGGCGTGCATGTGGTAGTGCGGCACGGTCAGGCGCGGCTCGTCGAGCTGGCGCTCGCCGAACAGCAGGATGTCCAGGTCGAGGGTGCGCGGGCCCCAGCGCTCGTCCTTGCGCACGCGGCCCTGTTCCAGCTCGATGGCCTGCAGGGCGTCGAGCAGGGCGAGGGGGGCGAGGTCGGTGTCCAGGGCGGCGACGGCGTTGACGTAGCGCGGCTGGTCCGGCGGGCCCAGCGGGTCGCTGATGTAGAAGGGCGAGACCGCGGCCACCGTGGTCTGCGGGATGGCCCGCAGGGCCTCGATGGCGGCGCGCAGCTGGCCCAGGGGATCGGAGAGGTTGCTGCCCAGGCCGAGGTAGACGCGCTCGCTCACTCGTTGCCAGCCCCCTCGCTGCGCGGGCCACGGCGCCGGCGGTTGCCAGCGCCGCGGCGGCGCTTGCGCGGGGCGGCGCCGTCGTCCTGGCTGGCCGCCAGATTGCGGATCATGCCGCGGCGTTCGCCGTCGCTGGCGTCCTGGTAGTCCGTCCACCAGTCGCCGAGGCCGCCGGTTTCCTCGCCGGCGCTCTCGCGCAGCAGCAGGAAGTCGTAGCCGGCGCGGAAGCGCGGGTTTTCCAGCAGCAGGTCGGCGCGCTTGCCCTGGCGTCGCGGCAGGCGTTCCTGCATGTCCCAGATCTCGCGGATCGGGATGGTGAAGCGCTTGGGCACGGCGGTGCGCTGGCACTGCTCGCTGATCAGTTCGTGGGCGGCTTCCTGCATCGCCGGGATCGGCGGCATGCCTCGCTCCTGCAGTTGCGCCACGCGCGCCGGCAGGGCCGGCCAGAGCAGGGCGGCGAAGAGGAAGGCGGGGGTGACCGGCTTGCCCTGGTGGATGCGCGCATCGGTGTTGGCCAGGGCCTGGCGGATCAGCTTGCCGGTGTAGTCCGGGTCGCGGGCCAGGGCCTTGGCGCTGGCCGGGAACAGCGGGGCGAACAGCTCGTATTCGAGCAGCAGCTCGAAGGTGCGCTCGCCGCGGCCGCTGAGGAACAGCTTGAGCACTTCGTCGAACAGCCGCGCCGAGGGAATCTCGCGCAGCGCCGGCGCCAGCTTGCGGATGGGCGCGGCGCTGTGTTTCTCGATCTCGAAGTCCAGCTTGGCGGCGAAGCGCACCGCGCGCAGCATGCGCACCGGGTCCTCGAGGTAGCGCTGCTCGGGGTCGCCGATCAGGCGCACCAGGCGGTTGCGGATGTCGTGCACGCCGTGGGCGTAGTCGAGGATGCGCTCGTCGCTGCAGTCGAAGTACAGGGCGTTGATGGTGAAGTCGCGGCGCTGGGCGTCGTCTTCCAGGGTGCCGTAGACATTGTCGCGCAGGATGCGCCCGGCCTCGTTGCGCGAGGCCTGGTTGCTGTCGCCTTCGCCTTCTTCCTGCGGGTGGTGGGCACGGAAGGTGGCCACCTCGATGATCTCGCGGCCGAAATGCACGTGCACCAGCTTGAAGCGCCGGCCGATGACCCGCGCGTTGCGGAATTCGGCACGGACCTGCTCGGGGGTGGCGCTGGTGGCCACGTCGAAGTCCTTGGGGGTGATGCCCAGCAACTGGTCGCGGACGCCGCCACCGACGATGTAGGCCTGGTATCCCGCCTTCTGCAGCCGGTCCACCACGCTCACCGCATGCCGGCTGAACTGCTCGCGACGCAGCGGATGCTGGTTGCTGCCGACGATTTCCGGGGTGGTGCGGACTGCGCGCTTGCGGCGCAAGGGAGAGCGAAGGGAGGAGATCAGCTTTTTCAGCATGGAGGCACTATTGACAGGTTGGGGTGGATTGCGTCGCGCAACGCAGCGTGCCCTGGCCGGCGATCGCAGTCGGCGGGCAGCCCATCATGCTTGAAAAGCATGGTCAGCGGAAACAATCGTCAGTAAATCTGATGCGTTGTGTGTCCGAATGGGCTCGGATTCTAGCATCGGGGGGCGGGAGATAGGGAACGGGGAACAGCGAAGGGAGCAGGGGAGAGCGAGGAAAGCTACTGGGGGAGCCGAAGCTCCCCCCCAAGTAGGTGCGTGCTTTGTTCTTGTTATGATGCCGGGCTTGTTGTTTTTGTTTGTAGACCCGTCCTCGAGGCCAGTCGCTTCGAGGTATTCCCATTCGGGATCGACAAGAGCAAACGGATTGCTTTGGTCGCTGAGTGAGCAGTGATCTTTCGATCCAACCGATTCCGCCGCTGCCTCGAGGCAGTTTTATTGTTCTTCGATCGGTTGCGGGATTTCTCCCACCAGCTACTCTCCTCCAAAAGAATCAGTTAGCTGCGCCTCCGCGATTTTGTTTTTGTTGTGCTGGAGTCGTTACGTGTTGTTTTTGTTCTGTGGTTTCGTGCTTGTTATTGTTGTTGTACCAATAACAAAGCAGATGCCGTGCCAACTTTTGAGAATCCTTATTTTTCAAGGGTTTAGCTGTAGGAAGGGGTTTCGGGCAGGCACAAAAAAGCCGGGTTATCGTTACCGATGAACCCGGCTTTTGTTACGCGGGATGTCCGCGGTAACAGCCGCGCCCCACTCAGGAGTCGGCCGAGGCCCCCGATTTGCGCCGCGGAATGCCCAGGCGCTGGCGCCGTTCCCACAGGCATTTGCGGCTGATGCCCAGCTTGCGGGCCAGTTCGGTCTCGGTCATGTGGTCCTGGTGCTCGAGGACGAAATGCTGGAAGTAGTCCTCCAGCGACAGGTCCTCGGTGGGCTCGTGGTTGTTGGCCGCCACGGCGCTGCGCATCTCCGCCTCGTCGACGAAGTCGTCCTCCAGGTCGTCCAGCTCGATGTCGATGCCCAGCAGGTCGGCGGGGATTTCCTGGCCCTCGCTGAGGATCACCGCGCGCTCGATGGCATTCTCCAGCTCGCGCACGTTACCCGGCCACGGGTAGTGGCGGATGGCCTGCTCGGCCTCGTGGGAGAAGCTCAGCGGGACGCGCCCCATCTGCGAGCACTGGCGCGCCAGGAAGGCGCGGGCGATCTCCATCACGTCGGTGCCGCGCTCACGCAGCGGCGGCAGTTTCAGCGAGATGACGTGCAGGCGGTAATAGAGGTCTTCGCGGAACTGGCCGGTCTTGGCCAGCATCTTCAGGTCGCGGTGGGTGGCGGCGATCAGGCGCACGTCGACCTTCTGCGACTGCACCGAGCCGACGCGGCGGATCTCGCCTTCCTGCAGCACGCGCAGCAGGCGGGCCTGGGCCTCCAGCGGCAGTTCGCCGATCTCGTCGAGGAACAGGGTGCCGCCGTCGGCGGCTTCCACCAGGCCGGCGCGGCCGGCGCTGGCACCGGTGAAGGCGCCCTTCTCGTGGCCGAACAGTTCGGATTCGATCAGGGTTTCCGGGATGGCCGCGCAGTTCACCGAGATCAGCGGCGCCTTGGTGCGCTTGGACAGGTTGTGCAGGGCGCGCGCCACCAGTTCCTTGCCGGTGCCCGACTCGCCCTGGATGAGGACGTTGGAGTCGGTGGGGGCGACCTTGCGGATCTTCGAATAGAGCTCGAGCATCGGCGGGCAGGAGCCGATGATGCCGATCTCGCCGTCGGCCGGGGCGGCGTTGCCGTTACCGCGCTCGCCCGCGGGGCGGGCGTTGCCCCGTGCCTCGGCAGTGGCGCCGCGGCCTTCCTGGCGGTCCTTGAGGATACGCGCCACGGCCTGGAGCATCTCGTCGTGGTCGAAGGGCTTGGCGATGTAGTCCACCGCGCCCATCTTCATCGAGTCGACCGCCGAGCGCAGGCTGGCGTAGCTGGTCATGATCAGCACCGGGGTGCCCTGGGCCAGCTTGATCAGTTCGGTGCCGGGGGCGCCGGGCAGGCGCAGGTCGCTGACGATCATGTCGAAGGACGGGATGCTGTAGCGCTCCTGGGCCTCCTGGACCGAGCCGGCCTCGCTGACCTGGTACTGGTTGCGCTCGAGCAACCGTCGCAGGGCGGAACGGATGATGGTTTCGTCTTCGACGATGAGGATATGTGCCATGTATTCAGCTCTCTCGACGTGCTCGTCTACTGCTCGGCCGTCGGGCCAGGATGCCGCGGCAAGGTCACGCGGATGCGGGTGCCGCATTCGCGTTCCGGATCGGCCGGGCTGTCGATGGTGATCTGCCCATAATGCTCTTCCACGATCGAATAGACCAGTGCGAGGCCCAGGCCGGTCCCCTTGCCGGGGTCCTTGGTGGTGAAGAAGGGCTCGAACAGGCGGTCGATGATGGACTTGGGAATGCCGCTGCCCTCGTCTTCGACGATGAGGTCGACGGTGTTCTCCGAGGCTTCGCTGCGCACCCGTATGGCGCCACCGGGGGGGGAGGCGTCGCGGGCGTTGGACAGCAGGTTGATGAGTACCTGGGCCAGGCGCTGGGCATCGCCCTCCACCCAGTGGTCCGGGTCGCACAGGTTGAAGAACTGCACTTCGACGCTGCGCCGGTTCAACGATAGCAAACTGATGGCTTCCTGGGTGACATCGGCCAGGCACACCGGCTCGGCGGCCACCTGCTTGCCGCCGGCGTGGGCGAAGCTCATCAGCGACTGGACGATGCGTGAGACGCGCTTGGTCTGCTCGAGGATCTGCCCGCTGATCTCGGTCAGCTCGCCGTCGCCCTCGCGTTCCTCGCGCAGGTTCTGCGCCAGGCAGGCGATGCCGGTGATGGGGTTGCCGATCTCGTGGGCCACGCCGGCGGCCAGGCGGCCGATGGAGGCCAGGCGCTCGGAGTGGATCAGCTTGTCTTCCAGGGACTGCGTCTCGGTGAGGTCCTCGACCAGCAGGACCAGGCCGCTGTTGCCCGGCGCCAGGGGTTCCTCGATGGCTGCCTTGTGCAGGTTCAGCCAGCGCGTCTGGCCGTCGATCGCCAGGCGCTGCTTGTGCAGGTGCTGGTCGGGGGCCTCGATGAAGCCTTCCAGCAGGCCCTTCCAGGGTTCCGGCAGGGCCGACAGGCGCGAGCCCACCACGCGCTGCGCGGGCACCCCGGTGAGGTCCTCGATGGCGCGGTTCCACATCAGCACTTCCTGGTCCTTGGCCAGCGAGCACACGCCCATCGGCAGGTCCTGCAGGGTCTGGCGGTGGTAGCGGCGCAGGGCGTCCAGCTCGGCGGCCAGGCCGGTGAGCCGCGAGTGGTAGTCCTCCAGGCGGCTCTCGATGAAGTGGATGTCCTCGGTGACGTAGCTCTCGCTGTTGGCCTTGTAGGGCAGGAAGGTCTCGACCATGTCCTGGGCCACGCTTGGGCCCATCAACCCGGAGAGGTTGGCCTCGATGCGGTCGCGCAGGCGGCGCAGGGCGTAGGGGCGGCGCTCGTCGAAGGGCAGGTGCAGGTCGCGCAGGGCCTGTTCCACTTCCTTCTGCGCGGTCTTGGCGCCCAGCGGCCTGGCCAGCTGGCTGGCGAACTCCTGGGGCGAGACGGCGAGCAGTTCGCGGCGCTGCGGGCGGCGCACGTTGTCCACCGCGCAGGCTTCGGCGGCGCCCTTCTCCTCGTCGCTGGGCTCGCTGAACAGCGACACCAGGGTGAACACCAGCACGTTGGCCGCCAGCGAGGCGAGGGCGGCCAGGTGCCAGCTGGCCTCGTCGAGCACGTACAGCGAGTCGAACAGCGGGATGTGCAGGCTCTGCACGTTGCCCATCAGCGGCACCAGCATGGTGGCGCACCACACCAGCATGCCGGCCACCAGCCCGGCGATGAAGCCGCGGCGGTTGGCGGCCGGCCAGTAGAGCACCGAGAGCGCGCCGGGGAGGAACTGCAGGGTGGCGACGAAGGAGACGATGCCCAGGTTCGACAGTTCCTGCTCGGAGCCCAGCAGCAGGTAGAAGCCGTAGCCCAGCAGGATGATGGTGGCGATCAGCGCCCGCCGCGTCCATTTCAGCCAGCGGTAGATGTTGCCCTCGGCCGGCGGCTGGTACAGCGGCAGCACGAGGTGGTTGAGGACCATGCCCGACAGCGCCAGGGTCATCACGATGATCAGCCCGCTGGCCGCCGAGATGCCGCCGATGAAGGCGGCCAGCGCCAGGGCCGGGCTGTCCACCGCCATGCCCAGGCCGAGGGTGAAGTATTCCGGGTTGGTCGAGGCGCCCAGGTGCAGGCCGGCCCAGAGGATCGGCGGCACCGCCAGGCTCATCGGCAGCAGGAACAGCGGCAGGCCCCAGCTGGCGCTGAGCAGGGCGCGCGGGTTGAGGTTCTCGGTGAAGGTCATGTGGTACATGTGCGGCATGACGATGGCCGAGGCGAAGAACACCAGCAGCAGGGTGCGCCAGGGGCCCTCGGCCAGCGGCGTGTGCAGGGTGCTCAGGGCCTCCTGGTTCTGCAGCAGCCAGACCTCCAGGCCGTCGGGGCCGCCGAACACGCCGTAGAGGGCGAACAGGCCGATGGAGCCCAGGGCGACCAGCTTGACCAGCGACTCGAAGGCGATGGCCATCACCAGCCCCTCGTGGCGCTCGCGGGTGGCGATGTGGCGGGCGCCGAAGAGGATGGCGAACAGGGTGATCAGCGCGCAGAACGCCAGCGCCGCGCTGTTGGCGTCGGCGCCGTGGGTCAGCAGGCTGATCGAGTTGGTCACCGCCTCGATCTGCAGGGCCAGCATCGGCAGCACGCCGATCAGCATGAACAGCGTGGTCAGCGCGCCGGCCCAGGTGCTGCGGAAGCGGAAGGCGAACAGGTCGGCCAGCGACGACAGCTGGTAGGCGCGGGTGATGCGCAGGATCGGGTAGAGCAGCACCGGGGCCAGCAGGAAGGCCCCGGACACCCCAAGGTAGATGGCCAGGAAGCCGTAGCCGTACTGGTAGGCCAGGCCGACGGTGCCGTAGAAGGCCCAGGCGCTGGCGTAGACGCCCAGCGACAGGGTGTACACCAGCGGGTGGCGCACCAGGCGGCGCGGCACGTAGCCGCGCTCGGTGATCCAGGCGACACCGAACAGGGTGGTCAGGTAGACGGCGCTGATCAGGATCAGCTGGGTGAGGCTAAAGCTCGTCAGCATCGCGCTGGCTCTGCAGGATGAAGGTCACGACTATGAGAATCAGCCACAGCAGGTAAGGGCGATACCAGGCGCCGTTGGGGTCGATCCACCAGTCCATGATGGCGGGCGAGAACAGGTAGATGCCCACGACCAGGAGCAGCACCAGTCGGTAGATGTACATGTCATGCCTCTCGTTGTGCGGACGGCAGGCTACAGGCAGCCGATGGGCGCCTGCAAGCCGGGGCGCATGGCCCCACCCTCCATCTTAGAGCCGGGCGTCTTCCAGCGTCAGCACGCGGGGGATGCGCGTGGCGTCCCAGTGCGCCACGCCCCAGGCCAGCACCTCGGCCGGGGTGGCGCCGGCCAGTTCCGCCGGCGCGGCGTGGCCCAGGGCCCCGAGGGCGCGCAGCAGCAGCGGTGCGGCCTGCTCGGCGGCCAGCGGCGGCGAGCGATAGGACTTGCCCAGCTTGTGGCCGTCGGGCTGAACGATCAGCGGCACGTGCAGGTAGCGCGTGTGGGCCGCCCCGAGCAACTCCTGCAGGTACAGCTGGCGCGGGGTGTTGTCCAGCAGGTCGGCGCCGCGGACGATGTCGGTCATGCCCTGCCAGGCGTCGTCCAGCACCACCGCCAACTGGTAGGCGTAGAGGCCGTCGCGGCGGCGGATGACGAAGTCGCCCACCTCGCGGCCCAGGTGCTGGCGGAACTCGCCCTGGACGCGGTCGACGAAGGCGTATTCCAGTTCCGGCACGCGGATGCGGATGGCGACGTCGCCGTGCCAGTCGTGCCCGGCGTCGCGGCAGGTGCCGGGGTAGATGCCGCCGCTGCCTTCGAGCTGCTTGCGCGAGCAGGTGCAGGCATAGGCCAGGCCGCTGCGCAGCCACTGCTGGACCACCGCCGCGTAGGCGTCGCCGCGCTCGCTCTGGCGTACGACCGGGCCATCCCACTCGAAGCCGTAGCGTTCCAGTGTCTGCAGGATGGCGGCCTGGGCCCCGGGCATTTCCCGCGGCGGGTCGAGGTCTTCCATGCGCACCAGCCAGCGGCCGCCGGCGGCGCGGGCGTCCAGGTAGGAGGCGACGGCGGCGACCAGCGAGCCGAAGTGCAGGTAGCCGCTGGGGGTGGGGGCGAAACGGCCGATGTAGCGGGAATCGGGCATGGCGCAGGCTGGGGGTCGGGAGGCGGGGCGCCGCACGAACGCGACGGGGCGCCTAGGCGCCCCGTTCGCGAAAAGCCGCAGGCGTCAGGAGCCGAGCTGCTTTTCCTTGATTTCCGCGAGGGTCTTGCAATCGATGCAGAGGGTCGCGGTGGGGCGGGCTTCCAGGCGGCGGATACCGATCTCCACGCCGCAGGAGTCGCACCAGCCGTAGTCGTTGTCTTCGATCAGTTGCAGTGTCTCGTCGATCTTCTTGATCAGCTTGCGTTCGCGGTCGCGGGCGCGCAGTTCGAGGCTGAACTCCTCTTCCTGGCTGGCGCGGTCCGCCGGGTCCGGGAAGTTGGCCGCTTCGTCCTGCATGTGGTGCACGGTGCGATCGACTTCTTCCATCAGCTCAACTTTCCACTTGTTGAGGATGGCGGTGAAGTGGGCGCGCATGCGCTCGCTCATGTACTCCTCGCCCTTGGTTTCCTGGTAGGGCTCGAAGCCACGAATCAGTTGGCTGCTCTGCTGTTTTGCATTGGTGGGCATGTGTGGCCGCCTCTCACTCTCGCTAATCCTGTCGCGGATGGTCCCTCTCCGGCACCGCCGGCCCCGCGCTCGCAAGCGGGCGAACTTACCAGATCGATAATCGTGATGCTACTCCCGGTTGTCGAGCCTGCTGCCACCCGCTGATGGCTTGGTTAGAATCGCCTCTTCGTCGCAAAGTTCGGTATTTCCCATGGTTTCTTCCTTCAGTGCCCGCAGCCGCGCCATCGAACCTTTCCACGTCATGGCGTTGCTGGCGCGAGCCAACGAGCTGCAGGCCGCCGGCCACGACGTCATCCACCTGGAGATCGGCGAGCCGGACTTCAGCACCGCCGCGCCCATCGTCGCCGCCGGCCAGGCCGCACTGGCCGCCGGCCATACCCGCTACACCGCGGCCCGCGGCCTGCCGCAGCTGCGCGAGGCCATCGCCGGGTTCTACGCCTCGCGCTACCGCCTGGCCATCGACCCCGAGCGCATCCTGGTCACCCCGGGCGGTTCCGGCGCCCTGCTGTTGGCCAGCAGCCTGCTGGTCGACCCGGGCCGCCACTGGCTGCTGGCCGATCCCGGCTACCCGTGCAACCGTCACTTCCTGCGCCTGGTGGAGGGCGCCGCGCAACTGGTGCCGGTGGGCCCGCAGAGCCGTTACCAGCTCACCCCGGAGCTGGTGAACGCGCACTGGAATCAGGACAGTGTAGGCGCTTTGCTGGCATCGCCGGCGAATCCTACGGGCACTTTGCTGCACAAGGATGAACTGGCCGCGTTGTCGCAGGCCCTCAAGGCCCGTGGCGGGCACCTGGTGGTGGACGAGATCTACCACGGCCTGACCTACGGCGTGGATGCCAGCAGCGTGCTGGAAGTGGACGACGAGGCCTTCGTCCTCAACAGTTTCTCCAAGTATTTCGGCATGACCGGCTGGCGCCTCGGCTGGCTGGTGGCGCCGCCGGAGGCGGTGGGCGAGCTGGAGAAGCTGGCGCAGAACCTCTATATCAGCGCCCCGAGCATGGCCCAGTACGCCGCGCTGGCCTGCTTCGAGGAGGGCACCCTGGCCATCCTCGAACAACGCCGCGCCGAGTTCGCCCGCCGCCGCGACTACCTGCTGCCGGCCCTGCGCGACCTGGGCTTCGGCATCGCCGTGGAGCCGGAGGGGGCCTTCTACCTGTACGCCGACATCAGCGCCTTCGGCGGCGACGCCTACCGCTTCTGCCAGCACTTCATCGAGACCGAGCACGTGGCCTTCACCCCGGGCGTGGACTTCGGCCGCTACCAGGCCGACCACCACGTGCGCTTCGCCTATACCCAGAGCCTGGAACGCCTGGAGCAGGCGGTGGAGCGGATCGCCCGCGGCCTGAAGAGCTGGCGGCCCTGATGCGCTTCGCTCCGGAACTGGAGGAGGCGCGCCTGCTGCGCCGCTACAAGCGCTTCCTCGCCGATATCGAGACGCCCACCGGCGAGCAGTTGACCATCCACTGCCCGAACACCGGCTCCATGCTCAACTGCATGAGCGAGGGCTGCCGGGTGTGGTTCAGCCGTTCCTCCGACCCCAAGCGCAAGCTGCCCGGCACCTGGGAGCTGAGCGAGACGCCCCAGGGGCGCCTGGCCTGCGTCAACACCGGGCGCGCCAACCGCCTGGTGGAGGAGGCCCTGCTGGCCGGCAGCGTCGCCGAACTGGCCGGTTTCGCCGGGCTGCGCCGGGAAGTCGCCTATGGCGTGGAGAACAGCCGCGCGGACTTCCGCCTGGACTTCGCCGGCGGGCCGGCGTTCGTCGAGGTGAAGAGCGTCACCCTGGGCTTCGACGCCACGCCGGTGGCGGCCTTCCCCGACGCCGTGACCGCCCGCGGGGCCAAGCACCTGCGCGAGCTGGCGGCCCTGGCCCGCGCGGGCACCCGCGCGGTGCTGCTGTATTGCGTGAACCTGTCCGGCATCGAGGCGGTGCGCCCGGCGGAGGAGATCGACCCGGCCTATGCCGCCGCGCTGCGCGAGGCGCGCGACGCCGGCGTGGAGATGCTGGCCTATGGTGCCGATATCGACGTCAGCGAAATCCGCCTGAGCCGGCCGCTGCGCATCGAGTTGTAGGTCTTTCAGTCATCCTCGGGCAGGCTTATCCACAGGCCCCGCTCGTCCTCGCGGCAAGTCAGGCTGTCGAGCGCCTCGCCCAGGCAGGGGCCCTGGATGCATTCGCCGGATTCGACGAGGAAGAGCGCGCCGTGATGGGCGCACTGCAGCAGGCCGCCGCTGGCGTCGAGGAAGCGGTCGGCCTCCCACTCCAGGGGCACGCCGCGGTGCGGGCAGCGGTTGCGGTAGGCGTACACGCGGCCCTGGCGGCGCACGGCGAAGACCTTCAGGCCTTCCACCTGGAAGCCGCGGCTGCGGCCCTCGGCCAGTTCGCCCGGATGGCAGAGCAGGATCACCGCGGCGCTCCCGGCGCCGACAGCAGGGCGCGTGGCGCCCCCTGGCGACGGGATAGGGTGCACGTCCTTGTGCTGAAGCCGGTCAGATCTCCCAGATCAGGTTGGCCGCCGCATAGCGGCCGGGCTGGGTGTAACGGTCCAGGCTGGAGCTGTTCTCGGTGAGGCCGCGTACGTCGCCCCATTGCCAGTACTTCTTGTCGGTGAGGTTGAACAGGCCGGCGTTGAGGGTCACGCCGTCGGTGATCCGCACCCAGCCGCTGAGGTCGAGCAGACCGTAGCCGCCGGGCTTGAATTGGCTGGGGACTTCGTTGTCGTCGATGCGCTGCTTGGCCTGCACCAGGGTCCAGGTCAGCTCGCTGCCGAAACGTCCGCCGGGCGCATCATACCCCAAACCGAACACGCCCTTGAGCGGGTCGACGCTGTTGATCGGTTCGCCGGTTTCCTCGTCCTTGCCCCGTGCATAGGACACGGCGCCACGCAGGCGGGTGCCCTCGGGCAGGCCGGCGGCCAGGTGCAGGTCGAGGTCGCCGCGGGCCTCGGCGCCGCGGATGGTGACCTTGTCCAGGTTGGTGTACTGGTAGGTCAGGCGGCCGTTGCCGGTGGGGTCGTTGGGCAGGGTGACCTGCTCGATGAAGTCGTCGTAGCGGTTGTAGAAGAGGGCGATGCCGAAGCTGCCCATGGCGTACTTGCCGCGCAGGCCGAGTTCATAGCTGTCGCTGGTTTCCGGCTTGAGGTCGGTGTTGGCGATGGTCTGGTAGCCGATGGCGGTGTTGACGAACTCGCCGAAGATGTCCACCGGCTCGGGCGCGCGGAAGCCGGCGGCGTACTGCCCGTAGACGCTGTGGTGGTCGTCGATGCGGTAGGTCACGCCGAACTTGGGCGACAGCGCGTGATCGCTGAAGTTGGACGGGGCGGTGTCCAGCGGGTTGCTGTTGAGGTAGCGCTGGCTGACCTCCGGGCGCATCTCGTAGTAGTCATAGCGCAGGCCCGGCAGCAGGGTCCAGCGGCCGATGTCGATGCTGTCCTGGATGAACGCCGCGTATTCGTGGGTGACCGGATCGGGGAAGTCGCTGAGCGGGAAGGTTTCGCTGCCGAAGGCTGGCGGTACCGGTTGGCCATTGCTCTGGAAGGTCTCGCCGCCCTTGCGCAGGTCGCTGCTTTCCAGGCGCTTGAGGTCGAAGCCGTAGATCAGGTGGTGCTGGGTGTCGGCCAGGGCGAAGCGCTTGTCCAGCTGACTGTTCAGGCCCCAGAGTGTTTCCTGGTATTTCGAATCCCGCACGCGATCGCGCAGGCGGCCGCCGCTGAAGCGTTCCTGGTAGGTCTGCTGGCGGATCTGGCTGTCCTGGTAGTTGAGCTGCCATTGCACCTGGTCGGCCAGCGCGCTGTCGAGCTGGAAGCGGTGCTGCAGGCTGATGCGCTCGCGGTCGGTGCTGTCGGTGGCATCGGAGATGCGGGTGGCGCCGGTGGCGCTGTACTCGTTGAGCAGGCGGGTGTCGGCGTCGTCGGCATAGCGCTCGTAGGCCAGCTGCAGGCGGCTGCCCTCGGCGTAGTCCCAGCCGACCTTGGCCAGCAGGTTGTCGGTGCCGAAGTCCACCGGGTTGGCCTCGCCACGGGTGGCGCCGGTACCGCCCTGGCCGCCGAAGGTCTCGGTGTCGTGGCCGTCGCGGCGGCTGATGGTCAGCAGGCCGTCCAGCGGGCCCTGGCGCCCGGCGAAGGTGGCGCTGCCCAGCCAGCTGTCGTCGGAGCCGTCGTAGCCGGTCTTGAAGCGGGCGTAGAAGTCCTTGCCGTCCTCCAGGTAGTCCGCGGCGTCCTTGGTCAGGAAGCTCACCGCGCCGCCCAGGGCGTCGCTGCCGTACAGCGAGCTGGCCGGGCCGCGGAGTATCTCGACGCGTTTCACGGTGTCCAGATCGATGTAGTTGCGCCGCGCGTCCATGAAGGGGCCGAAGGCGAAGGCGCCGGGCACGCCGACGCCGTCCACCTGGGTCAGCACGCGGTTGCCGCCTATGCCGCGGATGGTGAAGCCCGACAGGCCGAAGCGGCTGCCGCTGCCGCTCACCGACACGCCGGGCTCGTAGCGCACCAGCTGCTTGATGTCGTTGGCGTTGTTGCGGTCGATGTCCTGCTCGGTCTGCACGCTCACGGTGCTGGGCACCGCATCCACGGGTTGCTCGCTGCGCGTCGCGGTGACCGTGGTCTCGCCGAGGGAAACCGCATTGTTCGCGAGGGCGAGTGAGGGGCTCAGCAACAACAGGGCCAGCCAGTGGCGGCGGGCGAACGGGGGCGTGATCGACATGGGGTACCTGTTTTTTTCTTGGAAGTGGCAGATGGCAAATGGCCGTTGGCAGAAGGCGGCGCAGACCATAATGCCTCTCAAATCTAAATGCAAATTATTATCAAATAGATTTATTAAATCCGTTGTGGCACAGTTCGTCGGTGCCGCCGCGATGCGGCAGGTCTCCCTGTGAACGAGGACTTCTGCGATGACTACCCTTTCCGCGCCGGCTTCCGAGCTGTACCGCGCCTGGCAGGCGCTGCGCGCCGAGAAACCGCGTCTGCGCGCCCGTGATGCGGCGCAACGCCTGGATGTGAGCGAGGCCGAACTGACCGCCAGCCGCCTCGGCGTCGATGCCGTGCGCCTGCGCCCGGAGTGGGCCGCGCTGCTGCCGGCCCTCGGCGAGCTGGGCCCGATCATGGCGCTGACGCGCAACGAGCACTGCGTGCACGAGCGCAAGGGGCCGTACCGGGAAGTCACCGTATCGGCCAACGGGCAGATGGGCCTGGTGGTGTCCCCGGACATCGACCTGCGCCTGTTCCTCGGCGGCTGGGACAGCGTGTTCGCCGTCAGCGAGGAAACCGCCCACGGCACCCAGCGCAGCATCCAGGTGTTCGACCGCCAGGGCACCGCGGTGCACAAGGTGTTCCTCACCGAGCACAGCGAAGTCGCCGCCTGGGCGCCGCTGGTGGAACGCTTCCGCGCCGAGGAGCAGAGCGAGCGCCTGGAGCTGCGCCCGGCCGAGGCCAAGGCCGCGCCGCTGGCCGATGACGCGATCGACGTCGCCTCCCTGCGCGAGGGCTGGGCGGCGCTGAAGGACACCCACCACTTCTTCGCCCTGCTGAAGAAGCACAAGGCCGCGCGCACCCAGGCGCTGCGCCTGGCCGGCCGCGAGTGGGCCGAGCCGCTGGACGTGGCCGGGCTGCCGCGCCTGCTGGAGGCGGCCAGCGCATCCCGCCTGCCGATCATGATCTTCGTCGGCAACGCCCACTGCATCCAGATCCACACCGGCACCGTGGACAACCTGAAGTGGCTGGACGACTGGTTCAACGTGCTGGACCCGCAGTTCAACCTGCACCTGAAGACCACCGGCGTGCGCGAGCTGTGGCGCGTGCGCAAGCCGAGCAGCGACGGCATCGTCACCAGCTGGGAGGCCTTCGACGCCGAGGGCGAGCTGGTCCTGCAGGTGTTCGGCGCGCGCAAGCCGGGTGTGCCGGAACTGGAAGAATGGCGTAGCCTCGCCGAATCCTTCACGGCCATCTGAGGAGGCAACCATGACTGCGCGTCCCCTGCTGGCCGGGCTGTTCGCCGGGCTGTGCCTCGCCGCCACCGGCGCCATCGCCGACACCCTGCCCAAGCGCTGGGTGAGCGCCGGCGGCTCGCTGAGCGAGTGGGTGGTGGCCCTGGGCGGCGAGCCCCGCCTGGTCGGCGTCGACACCACCAGCCTGCACCCGGCCAGCCTCAAGGCGCTGCCGAAGATCGGCTACCAGCGCCAACTGGCGGCCGAAGGCATCCTGGCGCTGAAGCCGGACATCCTCCTCGGCAGCGAGGAGATGGGGCCGCCGCCGGTACTGCAACAACTACGCGCCGCCGGGGTGCGGATCGAGACCCTGTCGGCCAAGGCCGATGAGCAGACCGTGCACGACAACCTGCTACGCCTGGGCGAACTGCTGGGTACGCCCGAGCAGGCCGGGAAGATGGCGGCGGACTTCCGGGCGCGCCTGGCGGCGCAGCAGGCCTGGGTGGGCAAGGCCCAGGCCGGCCAGGCCGCGCCGGGCGTGCTGCTGCTGATCGGCAACGCCGGCGGCAGCCTGCTGGTGGCCGGGCAGGACACCGCCGGCGACTGGATGATCCAGCACGCCGGCGGGCGCAACCTGGCCAGCCACAAGGGCTACAAGGCGCTTTCCGGCGAGGCCCTGACCGCCCTCGACCCGCAGGTGGTGGTGCTGGCCGACCGCAGCCTGGACGGCGACAAGGCGCGCGAGGCGCTGATGCGCCAGAACCCCGGGCTGGCCGCCACCCGGGCGGCGCGCGAGGCCCGCGTGCTGCTGCTCGACCCGACGCTGCTGGTCGGCGGCCTCGGCCCGCGTATTCCGGACGCATTGGCCAGCCTCTCCCAAGCCTTTTATCCTTCCGCGCAGGCCCTGAACCCGGAAGGTCGTCCTTGACTGCGAAGCACGCTGCCCGACCGCTGTTCCTGCTCCTTGGTTTCCTCCTGCTGCTGGTCCTCTGGCTGTCACTGGCCCTGGGGCCGGTCAGCCTGCCGCTGGGCGACACGCTGCGGGCGCTGGCGCGCCTGGCCGGGCTGCCGGTGTCCGCCGACGATCTCGGCCAGGCCGAACTGATCGTCGGGCAGATCCGCCTGCCGCGCACCCTGCTGGGCGTCGCCACCGGCGGGGTGCTGGCGCTGGCCGGGGTGGCCATGCAGGGGCTGTTCCGCAACCCGCTGGCCGACCCCGGGCTGATCGGCGTGTCCAGCGGCGCCGCGCTGGGCGCCGCCATCGCCATCGTCTTCGGCGCCTCCCTCGGCGGCCTGCCGGAAGCCTTCGCGCCCTACCTGCTGTCCGCCTGCGCCTTCGCCGGCGGCCTGCTGGTGACCGCGCTGGTCTACCGCCTCGGCCGCCACAACGGCCAGACCAGCGTGGCCACCATGCTGCTAGCCGGCATCGCCCTCACCGCGCTGGCCGGCGCGCTGATCGGCCTGTTCACCTACCTGGCCGACGACGCCACGCTGCGCACCCTGACCTTCTGGAACCTCGGCAGCCTCAATGGCGCCAGCTACCCGCGGCTGTGGCCGCTGCTGCTGGTCACGCTGCTGGTGGCCTGCTGGCTGCCGCGCCGGGTGGACGCGCTCAACGCGCTGCTGCTGGGCGAGTCCGAGGCGCGCCACCTGGGCTTCGACGTCGAGCGCCTGAAGGTCGAACTGATCCTCTGTACGGCACTGGGCGTTGGCGCCGCGGTAGCCGCGGCCGGGCTGATCGGCTTCATCGGCCTGGTGGTGCCGCACCTGCTGCGCCTGATCGTCGGCCCCGATCACCGGGTGCTGCTGCCGGCCTCGATGTTCGGCGGCGCCATCCTGCTGCTGCTCGCCGACCTGGTGGCGCGCCTGGCGCTGGCGCCGGCGGAGCTGCCGATCGGCATCGTCACGGCGCTGATCGGCGCGCCCTTCTTCCTTTACCTGCTGATCCGGGGGCGTTCCTGATGCTGGCGGCGGAAAACCTGACGGTGAAGCGCGGCCAGCAGGTCGTGCTGCAGGGCGTGAGCCTGGCGCTGCAGCCGGGCGAGGTGCTCGGCGTGCTGGGGCCCAACGGCGCGGGCAAGAGCACCCTGCTGGGGGCGCTGAACGGCGAGCTGCCACTGGCCAGCGGTAGCGTGAGCCTCGACGGCCGCGCGCTGGAGCAATGGCAGGGCACGGCGCGGGCACGGCGCTTGGCGGTGCTGCCGCAATCCTCGTCGCTGAATTTCGCCTTCAGCGTCGAATCCGTGGTGGGCTTCGGCCGCCTGCCCCACGACAGCGGCCGCCAGCGCGACGCCGAGATCATCGCCGAGGCCATGGCCGCGGCCGACGCCTCGCACCTGGCCGGGCGCAGCTACCTGGCGCTGTCCGGTGGCGAGCGCCAGCGCGTGCACCTGGCGCGGGTCCTGGCGCAGTTGTGGCCGGGCGGCGCGGAACAGGTGCTGCTGCTGGATGAGCCGACCTCGGCGCTGGACCCCCTGCACCAGCACACCACCCTGCAGGCCGTGCGCGAATTCGCCGGCCGCGGCGCCGCGGTGCTGGTCATCCTGCATGACCTCAACCTCGCGGCGCGCTACTGTGACCGCCTGCTCCTGCTGCACGACGGCCGCCCGCATCTGTTCGGCACGCCGGACGAGGTGCTGCGCGCGGAACCGCTGCGCCAGGTGTTCGGCCTGGACGTGCTGGTGCAGCGCCATCCCGAGCGCGGCCATCCGCTGATCGTTGCCCGTTGAAAGGAGTTCACGTGAAATACCTGCTGATTCCCCTGGTGGCGCTGCTGGCGGCCTGCCAGAGCCTGCCTTCCGCACCGCCCCTGCCGACCTGGCAGAGCCCCGAAGGCCGCGACAATGCCGAGTTGGGTGTCATCCGCGACCTGCGCAGCGGCCAGGCGCTGACTCCGGAACAACTGCTCGAACGCCTGGAGGCTGCGCCCCGCGTACTGGTCGGCGAGCAGCACGACAACCCCGACCACCACGCCCTGGAGCTGTGGCTGGTGCGCGCCCTGGCCCAGCGCCGCGAGCAGGGCAGCGTGCTGCTGGAAATGCTCAACCCCAACCAGCAGCAACGGGCGACGGCGGCCCAGGCGGCCAGCGCCGCCGGCAAGCCGCCGCAGGACCTGTACGCCGCGCTGGCCTGGCAGCCGGGCTGGGACTGGTCGCTCTACGGCCCGCTGGTGTCCTGGCTGGTCAAGCAACCGGCGCCGTTGCTGGCGGCCAACCTGGACCGCGGCGAGATCAAGCGCATCTACGGCGAACAGCCGGCCCTCGCCGGTACCCGCTCGACGGCCGAGGACGTGCGCCGGGTGCTGCTCGACGACATCCGCGAGTCCCACTGCGGCCTGCTGCCGGAAAGCCAGATGCCGGCCATGCTGGCGGTGCAGCAGCAACGCGACCGGCGCATGGCCGAGCGGCTGAAGGCGGCGCCCGCGCCCGCCGTGCTGATCGCCGGCGGCTTCCACGTCCGCCGCGACCTGGGCGTGCCGCTGCACCTGGAAGACCTGGGGGCGGGGGAGGGCACGCAGGTGCTGATGCTGGCCGAGGTGGGCAAGACGGTCTCCGCGCAACAGGCCGACTACGCCTGGTACACGCCGGCGCTGCCGCCGCAGGATCATTGCGCGAAGTTGCGTTGATGCGGGCATAGCCTGAGGTGCGAGCTCCTCTTTTGTAGGAGCGAGCTTGCTCGCGAAGGGTGCTCTACCGGAGGCTTCGGTGCCTGTTCTGAAGAACGCCCTCTCCCCAGCCCTCTCCCTTCAGGGAGAGGGCTGGGGAGAGGGAGCGGAATACCACCGAAACACCAACGCAGCTGGGAGCGCTGTTCGCAAGCAAGCCCGCTCCCACGAAAAGCCACCCAAACGCCAGGCAAAAAAAGACCCGGCGATGAGCCGGGTCGAAACCGTGATTAGCCTGATGAGGAGATAATCTGATCGTCCGACTGCGGTGGCCGCTCAGCTTACCGACTGGCCTCGCGACCAGTTGAGTTAATAATAACAATTATCATTCGCGAGTCAACGCTTTTTTCATCGCTCCGGCATTTCCCGGCGAACGGTCATGGGGAGGGGCGCCTGGAAAAATCGCGGGCAAAAAAAAGACCCGGCGGTGAGCCGGGTCTAAAACCGTGATTAGCCTGATGAGGAGATAATCTGATCGTCCGACTGCGAGTAGGGCTCTCAGCTTACCCGCCGACCTCGCGGCCAGCTGTGGTAATAATAACTATTATCATTTGTGAGTCAACAGCATTTCGCAAAAAAATTCCGCCATGCAGAAACGACGAAGCCCGGCGCATGGCCGGGCTTCGTCCTGGGGCTTCGGCTGGCGCTAGCCGGCGCCGAGCTGCAGGCGCAGCTGGGTGACCTCGCGGTTGAGCAGGTCGATGCGCCGCGCCATGCCCTCGATCAGGCTGTGGGCGATGCGCGGGTTGCTCTGCATCAGGCTGAGGAACTGGTCCTTGGGGATCACCATCACGGTGCAGGGCTCGCTGGCGACCACGCTGGCGCTGCGCTTCTCGCCGGTGAACACGGCCATGGCGCCGAAGATCTCGTCCTTCTGCACGTCGCCGACCTTCTGCCCGTCGACGAAGGCTTCGGCATGGCCCTCGATGATGATGAACACGTGCTCGGCATCATCGCCCTGCTGGATCAACTGGTCGCCGGCGGCGAAGTGGCGGAAGCCGGTGGAGGGGCGGATGTCCGGCTGCTTGAGGTGCGCCAGGGCATCGGAAAGCAGCGCGGTGTGGCCGATCAGGTAGTGCAGGAACAGCTCCTGGCGCTGCTCGTCGGCGTGGATGTGGTGGAACACGTCGCTGCGCGAGTAGGGGATCAGGCACAGCGGCTCGTCGCTGGTGTAGCGGCACGGCGGCAGGTCGATGCCCTGGCGCAGGCCCACCAGGTCGCCCTCCTGCAGGTAGAACAGCGGGCGTTCGTCGACCAGCGCGTGGAGCAGGCCGTTCTCGATCAGGAACAACTGCTGGTTGGGCAGCTCGGCCGCCAGGTCGTCGGTACGTTCCAGGCGGATGGGCTCCGCGCAGGGGGCTAGGCCGGAAAGCAGCTGGGCGGGAATCCCCTGCAGGCGGCTGATCAGCTGGTCGGCGTATGCCGGTTGTTCACCGAGTAGGTACATGGGCCGTGATTCCTTGGACGGACGTTGGCGGTCGAGGCGCACGAAGGGCCCTGAAACGATAGGGTTCTGGCCCGCTGCCGTAAATCATTTCCTGGAAGGCTTGTGAGCTAACTCTGATTCCTTTGGGGGAAAGTTTCCAACTGGCCCAGCAGGTCGGCCTTGTGCGCCGGTGGCAGGTCGTTCCAGTGGACGTCCAGCAGAGCCCCTTCGATGGCATAGAGCAGTACCTTGGAGGCCCTGAAGCCGCGGGCCCGAACGGCGCGGTAGGCGCCGACCGCCCCCAGGCGGCGCAGGTCGGAAACGTTGTGGATGCCCACGGCGTGCAGCCATTGGGCCGAGGTCTTGCCAAGATTCTTCAGGTGCAGCAGTTCGTCGTTCATCGTCGGTCCTTGCGATGCGGCACACGGGGTGGGTCATGCATGGCGGCGACGGCCGTGAACTGCTGGAGACGGCCGGCTCACTTGACGATGAAGTGTAGCGGGCCGCTGGCGGGACAATGTGGCTTTGTGACATCGGCGGGCGCCAAAGCGCCCTCGGCGTGACGAACGGCAGCCCGGGCATACTCGACGCCCGGGCTGGAGCCGGTTCTCAGAGGCCCGGCAGGCGCTGGCGGATGCTACTTACCAGGGTGTCCAGGCTGGCGCTGTCCTGGGTGTCGACGCGCTTGCTGTGGGCCTGCTCGTCGGCGTCCAGGGCCTCGCGCCCGGCCTGCTGGGCCTGCACCACCTCGAGGGTGGCGTCGGACGGGTCGCCGCCCTGCGCCTGGCGCTGGGCCAGCCAGCTGGCGATCACGTTTTCCGGCGCCTGGCAGTCGAGGATCAGGTAGGGCACCCCGGTGTCGTCGGCGATGTGGCGCGCGGCCTGGCGCTGGGCGTGCTTGAGGAAGGTGGCGTCGAGCACCACCGGGTAGCCGGCGCGCAGGATGTCGCCGGCCAGGGCGTTGAGGCGCTCGTAGGTGGCCGCGCTGGATTCGGCGTTGTAGATGCCGCCTTCCAGGGCGCCGCGCTGGGCGTCCTGCTGTTCGCCGAACAGGCGCTTGCGCTCCACGTCCGAGCGCAGGCGGATGGCGCCCAGGGCTTCGACCAGGCGCAGCGCCACCGAGCTCTTGCCCACCGCGGAAACGCCCATGGTCAGGGCCAGGAAGCGCGAGGGGATGGCGCTGTAGCTCTCCGCCAGGTTGGCGTAGTTGCGGTACTGGCGCAGGGTCGCGGCCTTCTGCACGGCGTCGTGCTGGTGGGCCAGGCTGAACAGGGCGATCTTGGCCCGCACCAGGGCGCGGTAGGCCTTGTAGAAGTTGAGGATTTCCAGGGACTGGTAGTCGCCGGTCAGCTCCAGGTACTGGCTGACGAAGCGCCGCGCGTGGCATTTCAGGCCGCGGTCCTCGAGGTCCATGGCGAGGAAGGCGTAGTCGGCGCAGACGTCGGTGAAGCGGAACGGCTCGTTGAACTCGATGCAGTCGAACAGCACCACCTGGCCGTCGATCAGCGCGGCGTTGCCCAGGTGGATGTCGCCGTGGCATTCGCGGACGAGGCCGTTCGCCTTGCGCGCCTGCAGCAGCGGCTCCAGGCGGGCGTAGGAGCTTTCGGCCCAGGCTTCCAGGGCATCCAGCTGCAGCAGGTCGGCCTTGTCGCCGAGCAGCGGGCGGATCTGCTCGAAGTTCTGCCGCACCGGCGCCATCACCGCCTCGGCCGACCCCTGCGGGTTGTCCTGCGGGACCTGCGGGGTGCGCAGGTGGAAGCCGGCGATCTGCTTCGCCAGGGCGTCGATGTGCGCGGAGGTCAGTTCGCCGCGCGCCTGCACTTCGCTGAGCAGCGCGTTCTGCGGGAATTCGCGGCACTTGAGCGCGTATTCGATCGCCGGGCCTTCGCCGCCCAACTGCGGCGCGGCCTCGCTGCCGGTGATCGGCAGCACGTCCAGGTACAGGCCCTCGGTGAGGCGCTGGTTCAGGCGCAGTTCTTCCTCGCAGAAGTGCTTGCGCGCGGCGAGGTCGGTGAAGTCGAGGAAGCCGAAGTTCACCGGCTTCTTGATCTTGTAGGCGTACTGGCCGGTGAGCAGGACCCAGGAGATGTGGGTTTCGATGACCCGCACCTGCTCCACCGGGTGGGGGTACAGGGCAGGGTTCTGCAGGGCAGCGATCAGAGTCTGGCTCACGGGATATTGTCCTTGGCTGTCCGGATTCGGGAGGCAGGCATTATGGCGGCATCGCCGGTGGCTGCAAACTTGCGCGGCGCCGCAGGCAACCAATCGGCCGGGCGCTGGTCGAAGCTGCGTCGCCATGGCCGGGGTTCCGCCGCGTGCCCGCGACAGAGCCCGGACGCCGCCTCGCTCGGCGTCTGTCCCCTGTGGATAAAGTACGTATAATGCGCCGCCATGACGCGTCCCCGATCCCCCCGTTCCCGTAAGAATCAAAAGCCCGCTCCGTCGCGCAAGTGGCTGGGCTGGCTGCTCAAGCTCAGCCTGGTAGGCCTGGTCGTGCTGGCCGGTTTCGCCGTGTACCTCGATGCGGTCGTCCAGGAGAAGTTCTCCGGCAAGCGCTGGACCATCCCGGCCAAGGTCTATGCCCGGCCGCTGGAGCTGTTCGTCGGCCTGAAGCTGAACAAGGACGACTTCCTCCAGGAACTCGGCGCCCTGGGCTACCGTCGCGACGGCGCGGTCAGCGGCCCGGGCATGGTGGCCGTCTCCGGCGGCACCGTCGACCTCAACACCCGCGGCTTCCAGTTCTACGAGGGCGCCGAGCCCGCGCAGCGCATCCGCGTGCGCTTCTCCGGCGACTACGTGGCCGGCCTGTCCCGCGCCGACGGTGCCAAGCTGGACGTGGCGCGCATGGAGCCGCTGCTGATCGGCGGCATGTACCCCTCGCACAACGAGGACCGTATCCTCATCAAGCTGGACGAGGTGCCGCCGTACCTGGTCGACACCCTGGTGGCGGTGGAAGACCGCGACTTCTGGTCCCACCATGGCGTTTCGCTGAAGTCCATCGCCCGCGCCGTCTGGGTCAACGCCAGCGCCGGGCAGCTGCGCCAGGGCGGCAGCACCCTGACCCAGCAGTTGGTGAAGAACTTCTTCCTGACCAACGAGCGCAGCCTCAGCCGCAAGCTCACCGAAGCCATGATGGCGGTGCTGCTGGAGCTGCACTACGACAAGCGCGAGATCCTCGAGGGCTACCTCAACGAGGTGTTCCTCGGCCAGGACGGCCAGCGCTCGGTGAACGGCTTCGGCCTGGCCAGCCAGTACTTCTTCAGCCAGCCGCTGTCCGAGCTCAAGCTGCCGCAGATCGCGCTGCTGGTGGGCATGGTCAAGGGACCGTCCTACTACAACCCGCGGCGCAACCCGGAGCGCGCCATGGAGCGGCGCAACGTGGTGCTCGACGTGCTCGCCGAGCAGGGCGTGATCACCCCCGAGCAGGCCACGGCGGCCAAGCAGGCGCCCCTGGGCGTGACCCGCCAGGGCAGCATGGCCAACAGTTCCTACCCGGCGTTCCTCGACCTGGTGAAGCGCCAACTGCGCCAGGACTACCGCGAGGAGGACCTGACCGAGGAAGGCCTGCGCATCTTCACCAGCTTCGACCCCATCCTGCAGTACAAGGCGGAAACCGCGGTCACCGAGACCTTCAAGCGCTTCGCCGGGCGCAAGGGCCTGGACCAGACGGAAACCGCGATGGTCGTGACCAACCCGGAGACCGGCGAGGTGCAGGCGCTGATCGGCAGCCGCGACTCGCGCTTCGCCGGCTTCAACCGCGCGGTGGACGCCACGCGGCCGATCGGCTCGCTGGTCAAGCCGGCGGTCTACCTGACCGCCCTTGAACGGCCCAGTCAGTACACCCTGACCACCTGGATCCAGGACCGGCCGTTCTCCATCAAGGGCAGGGACGGCCAGGTGTGGACGCCGAAGAACTACGAAGGCGACTCCAACGGCACCATCTTCCTCTACCAGGGGCTGGCGCGTTCGCTGAACCTGTCCACCGCCAAGCTGGGCCTGGACCTGGGCGTGCCCAACGTGCTCAAGACCCTCGAGCGCCTCGGCGTGCCGGTGAACTGGCCGGCCTACCCGTCGATGCTGCTGGGCGCCGGCGCCATGACGCCGATGCAGGTGGCGACCATGTACCAGACCATCGCCAGCGGCGGCTTCAACACCCCGCTGCGCAGCATCCGCAGCGTGGTCGCCGCCGACGGCCAGCCGCTCAAGCGCTATCCGTTCCAGGTCCAGCAGCGTTTCGACTCGGGCTCCATCTACCTGCTGCAGAACGCCATGCAGCGGGTGATGCGCGAGGGCACCGCGCGTTCGGCCTACAACCAGCTGCCGTCGAACCTGACCCTGGCGGGCAAGACCGGCACCACCAACGATTCCCGCGACAGCTGGTTCTCCGGCTTCGGCCAGGACTTGCTGGCGGTGGTCTGGCTGGGCCGCGACGACAACGGCAAGACGCCTTTCACCGGCGCCACCGGCGCGCTGCAGATCTGGACCAGTTTCATGCGCAAGGCCGACCCCCTGCCGCTGGACATGCCGATGCCGGATAATGTCAGCATGGCCTGGGTCGATCCGCGTACCGGCCAGGGCAGCGACGCCAATTGCCCGGGCGCCGTGCAGATGCCCTATATTCGCGGAAGCGAGCCGGCGCCGGGCGCCGGTTGTGGTAACAACCAGACGCCGGCCGGCGAGGTCATGGACTGGGTCCGTGGCTGGCTGAACTGAGGCGAGAGGATTCGAAGTGAGAAACGCATGGTTTGCCGTGGCTGCCGCCACGGCCGTGCTGTCCGGCTGCGCCACCCCGCAGCAGGGCGCCATCCCGGTGCGGGATGCCGGCACCGCGGTGTCCAACCAGGAGCGTGTGGGCTATTCCAATGCCAACCGCCCGGCCAGCGCCAATACCGCGCCGAGTGCGGCGTCGCAGCCGGCCGGTGATTCCGGGGTGACCGTGATGGTGCCCCAGGATGCCGGCATGGCGCCGATCCAGACCTTCCCGGCGCAGACCGGCGCGGCGCCTATCTCCACCGCTCCCGTCACCCCCGGCACGCAATATGGCAGCGCCCCGGCGGCGCCCACCGGCAGCGCGCCGAGCAACATCAGCGCCACCGGCGGCTTCAGCCAGCAGACCTACCAGCAGCCGGTCTACCAGCAGCAACAGCCCGGCTACCAGCAACAGGCCCCGGCCGCGCCGGTGCAGGCGCCGTCCGGCATTCCCTCGCGCAACGCGCCCCTGGCCGCCGACGAGCAGCTCGATGGCCCGGTCCTGGCGCTGCTCACCACCGCCCAGCAACAGCAGGGCAGCGGCGACCTCAACGGCGCCTCGGCCAGCCTGGAGCGCGCCCAGCGCATCGCTCCGCGCGAGCCGCAGGTGCTCTACAAGCTCGCCCAGGTGCGCCTGGCCCAGGGCGACGCCGCCCAGGCCGAGCAGGTGGCCCGCCGCGGCCTGTCGCTGGCCAACGGCCGGCCGACGCTGCAGGCCAGCCTGTGGGACGTGATCGCCAAGGCCCGCGAGGCCCAGGGTGACGCGGCCGGCGCGGCTACCGCGCGGCAGAACGCCAAGGCGACGCTGTGATGGACGGCCGCCTGCCTGCCATCGCCGACCAGCTCCTGCTGATCGAGCGGGAACTGCGCGCGCTGGCCATGTGGGAAGAGCAGCCGCCCTCGGACGAGGCGCTGGCCAGCCAGGAGCCGTTCTGCGTGGATACGCTGGAGCTGGAGCAATGGCTGCAGTGGATCTTCCTGCCGCGGATGAAGCTGATCATCGAGAGCGGCGCGGACCTGCCGCACGCCTCGGGCATCCGCTCCATCGCCGAGGTGGTCTACGCGAACGAGAGCGAGCGCATGCTCGCCCTGTTCGAGGCCCTGGGCGAGTTCGACCGGCTGATCGGCGAGGCGCCCTGAGCCACGCCGGTCAGTTGCAGTTCTTCTGCAGGTCCTGCTCGGTCTGGGTGATGCGGGCCTGCCGTTCTTCTTCCGGGATACGCCGCATCTCGCCGTCGTCGTCGGCCACCCGTACCCGCGGGTTGTTCTTCAGCTGTGCCAGGTTGGTGCGCAGGGTGTCGCAGTAGCGCGCGCGCTCGGCTTCCTGCTGGGCGACTTCCTGGCGCACCTTCTCGTCGGCCGCCTTCTGCTTGTCGCTGGCCGAGGGCGCGGCCGCCGGGGCCGGCCTGGGGGGCAGCGGGAAGCCCGAGGGCGGCGGGGCGACCTTGGTGTCCACGGTGGCGGCTTCGGTGCCCTGCGGCGGCTGCGCGCCGAAATGCGTGACACCCTGGGCGTCGACCCACTTGTATACCTGGGCGGCCATCAGCGGAGCACTCAGGGCGAACATCAGGGCGCCCATCACAATCGTCCGTCGCATGCGGTTTCGGTCCTTGGATGCGGAAACTGCGGGTAACTATAACCAAAAGTGTCGAGGCGTCCGCAGAGAAAGATCACAACCTGAGTCAGACACAAATCCATATATGGCTTGACTTGACGCGGCCGAATCAGAAGAATCCAAGGTTCGCTGCAGTGGGCCGGCCGCAAGCTGGTTTTACTCGGCAGACAAGAGGCGCTACCCGCGCCGCTAAGTTTCACCCTGCTTCGCGTTACCTCGCGCTGGGTGGAGGCCCTCCGTAACACACCAGGTGCGCCTCCAAGTTCTGCTCATTCGGCAGTCGACGTAGCCGGCGATTACATTCGCCCAATTGTCTGCCGGGCAGCCAACCAAGTTTCGGTCCCCCGCCCCTGGGAGATCGTTTAGCGTTCTAGAGGTGACAACGTGGAGCTTTTATCCGGCGCTGAAATGGTCGTCCGCTCGTTGCGTGACGAAGGCGTTAAGTACATCTACGGGTACCCGGGCGGTGCCCTCCTGCACATCTACGACGCTCTCTTCAAAGAGAACGACGTGACCCACATCCTGGTCCGTCACGAGCAGGCCGCCACCCACATGGCCGATGGCTACGCGCGCGCCACCGGCAAGCCCGGCGTGGTCCTGGTGACCTCCGGCCCCGGCGCGACCAACGCCATCACCGGCATCGCCACCGCCTACATGGATTCCATCCCGATGGTGGTGATCTCCGGCCAGGTGTCGAGCAACATGGTCGGCACCGACGCCTTCCAGGAAACCGACATGGTCGGCATTTCCCGGCCGATCGTGAAGCACAGCTTCATCATCAAGCACCCTTCGGAAATCCCCGAGGTCATCAAGAAGGCCTTCTACATCGCCCAGTCCGGCCGTCCGGGCCCGGTGGTGATCGACATTCCGAAGGACATGGGCGACCCGACCCAGAAGTTCGAGTACGCGTACCCGAAGAAGGTCAAGCTGCGCTCCTACAGCCCCGCGGTCCGTGGCCACTCCGGCCAGATCCGCAAGGCCGCCGAGCTGCTGCTGGCCGCCAAGCGCCCGATCATCTATTCCGGTGGCGGCGTCATCATGGGCAACGCTTCCGAGCCGCTGACGGAAGTGGCGCACCTGCTCAACGTCCCGGTGACCAACACCCTGATGGGCCTGGGCGGCTTCCCCGGCAACGACCGCCAGTTCGTCGGCATGCTCGGCATGCACGGCAGCTACACCGCCAACCTGGCGATGCACCACGCGGACGTGATCTTCGCCGTCGGCGCGCGCTTCGATGATCGCGTCATCAACGGCGAGACCGCCGCCAAGTTCTGCCCGAACGCCAAGATCATCCACGTCGACATCGACCCGGCCTCGATCTCCAAGACCGTCAAGGCCGACATCCCGATCGTCGGCCCGGTGGACAGCGTGCTGGCCGAGATGGCCACCATCCTCAAGGAAATCGGCGAGACCCCGAACAAGGAGGCCCTGGCCGCCTGGTGGAAGCAGATCGACGAGTGGCGCGGCAACCGCGGCCTGTTCCCCTACGACAAGGGCGACGGCAGCATCATCAAGCCGCAGAGCGTCATCGAGACCCTCTGGGAAGTCACCGGCGGCGACGCCTTCGTGGCCTCCGACGTGGGCCAGCACCAGATGTTCGCCGCCCAGTACTACCGCTTCAACAAGCCCAACCGCTGGATCAACTCCGGTGGCCTGGGCACCATGGGCTTCGGTTTCCCCGCGGCCATGGGCGTGAAGCTGAACTTCCCGGAGGCCGACGTGGCCTGCGTGACCGGCGAAGGCAGCATCCAGATGAACATCCAGGAGCTGTCGACCTGCCTGCAGTACGACCTGCCGGTGAAGATCGTCAACCTGAACAACGGTGCGCTGGGCATGGTCCGCCAATGGCAGGACATGCAGTACAACAGCCGCTACTCGCACTCCTACATGGAATCCCTGCCGGACTTCGTCAAGCTGGCCGAGGCCTATGGCCACGTCGGTATGCGCATCACCGACCTCAAGGACCTGAAGCCGAAGATGGAAGAGGCGTTCGCCATGAAGAACCGCCTGGTCTTCCTCGACATCCAGGTCGACACCAGCGAGCACGTCTACCCGATGCAGATCCGCGGCGGTGCGATGCGCGACATGTGGCTGAGCAAGACGGAGCGTACCTGATCATGCGACACATCATTTCCCTGCTGCTGGAAAACGAACCCGGCGCGCTGTCCCGCGTGGTCGGCCTGTTCTCCCAGCGCAACTACAACATCGAGACCCTGACCGTGGCGCCGACCGAGGACCCGACCCTGTCGCGCCTCACCCTGACCACGGCCGGCCATGACGAAGTCATCGAGCAGATCACCAAGAACCTCAACAAGCTGATCGAGGTGGTGAAGCTGGTGAACCTGTCGGAAAGCGCCCACATCGAGCGCGAGCTGATGCTGGTGAAGATCAAGGCCACCGGCGCCCAGCGCGCCGAGGTCAAGCGCACCACCGACATCTTCCGCGGGCAGATCGTCGACGTCACCAGCAGCGTCTACACCGTGCAACTGGCCGGCACCAGCGACAAGCTCGACAGCTTCATCCAGGCCATCGGCACCGCTGCGATCATCGAGACGGTGCGGACCGGGGTGACCGGCATCGCCCGTGGCGACAAGACTCTCAGCATCTGAATTTGAAAGACGGCCCACGAGGCCACTAGACCAGGGGAATTACCCAAATGCGCGTTTTCTACGATAAAGACTGTGACCTCTCCATCATCCAGGGCAAGAAAGTTGCCATCATCGGTTACGGTTCCCAGGGCCATGCCCATGCCTGCAACCTGAAGGACTCCGGCGTCGACGTCACCGTCGGCCTGCGTTCGGGCTCGCCGTCCGCCGTCAAGGCGCAGAACCACGGCCTGAAAGTGGCCGACGTGGCCAGCGCCGTCGCTGCCGCCGACCTGGTCATGATCCTGACCCCGGACGAGTTCCAGGGCCGCCTGTACAAGGAAGAGGTCGAGCCGAACCTGAAGAAGGGTGCCACCCTGGCCTTCGCCCACGGTTTCTCCATCCACTACAACCAGGTCGTACCGCGTGCCGACCTCGACGTGATCATGATCGCGCCGAAGGCCCCGGGCCACACCGTGCGCTCCGAGTTCGTCAAGGGCGGCGGCATCCCTGACCTGATCGCCATCTACCAGGACGCTTCCGGCAACGCCAAGAACGTCGCCCTGTCCTACGCCTGCGGCGTCGGCGGCGGCCGTACCGGCATCATCGAAACCACCTTCAAGGACGAGACCGAAACCGACCTGTTCGGCGAGCAGGCCGTTCTGTGCGGCGGTTGCGTCGAGCTGGTCAAGGCCGGTTTCGAAACCCTGGTCGAAGCCGGCTACGCGCCGGAAATGGCCTACTTCGAGTGCCTGCACGAACTGAAGCTGATCGTCGACCTCATGTACGAAGGCGGCATCGCCAACATGAACTACTCGATCTCCAACAACGCCGAGTACGGCGAGTACGTGACCGGCCCGGAAGTCATCAACGCCGAATCCCGCGCTGCCATGCGCAATGCCCTCAAGCGCATCCAGAACGGCGAATACGCCAAGATGTTCATCAGCGAAGGCGCCACCAACTACCCGTCGATGACCGCCTACCGCCGCAACAACGCGGCCCATGGCATCGAAGTCATCGGCGAGCAGCTGCGCGCCATGATGCCCTGGATCGCCGCCAACAAGATCGTCGACAAGTCCAAGAACTAAGGGCTTTCCGACACTCGAGGAAACGCGGCTCCGGCCGCGTTTTTTCGTTCTTGCGCAGGGTTCTGGTATAAAGCCTGTGCGCCCGGGCGTCCGTGCCCCGCGCTCGATCGTATTCCGCTGAGTTCCCTAAGGAAGTCTCCATGAGTGAAGGTCCCGAGGAGCCGAACAAGGCCTCCGAAGAAACCGAAAGCCTGCTGCCCATCGACGAGCACGTTGAGGAAGGGCACGACGCCGACGGCCGCAAGGTCCGCCACCGCGGCATCTACCTGCTGCCCAACCTGTTCACCACCGCGGCGCTGTTCACCGGCCTGTACGCCATCATCAACGCCATGAGCGGCGACTTCTCCAATGCCGCCATCGCCATCTTCGTCGCCATGGTCCTGGATGGCCTGGACGGTCGCGTCGCGCGCCTGACCAACACCCAGAGCGCGTTCGGCGCCGAGTACGACTCGCTGTCGGACATGGTCGCCTTCGGCGTGGCCCCGGCGCTGGTCGCCTTCGAATGGGCGCTGAGCAGCCTGGGCAAGGTCGGCTGGATGGTCGCCTTCATCTACGTGGCCGGTGCCGCGCTGCGCCTGGCGCGCTTCAACACCCAGGTGGGCAAGGCCGACAAGCGCTACTTCATCGGCCTGGCCAGCCCGGCCGCCGCCGCCCTGGTGGCCGGCACCGTGTGGGCTTTCGCCGACTTCGAGATCCAGGGCGCCAAGGTCTCCCTGCTGGTCGCGCTGATGGTCGCCGCCGCCGGCATGCTGATGGTCAGCAACATCAAGTACCACAGCTTCAAGGACCTCGACCTGCGTGGCCGCGTGCCCTTCGTGGCGATCCTGGTGGTGGTGCTGGCCTTCGCCGTGGTCTTCACCGACCCGCCGCGCATCCTGCTGCTGCTGTTCCTCGCTTATGCCGCGTCCGGTCCGGTGCAATACTTGTTGCAACTGCGCCGCCGTCGTCGCCCGAGCTGATGTAATTTCCCCCGGGCTCCGCAGTCTATTGGCGCACACAGCCAGTCGTTGCGGAGCCCGCCATGCTGATCCGTATTGCCCGACCCTCCGATTGCCACGAATCGGAAGTCACTCCCGAAGCCCTCTACCTTTCCCGCCGCCGTTTCCTCGCCGCCAGCGCGGCAGGTGCCGCCCTTGCCGGCCTGCCGGCCATGGGGTTGGCCGAGCCTTCCCGCTATGCCGATGTCGAGGCCGCGGCCAGCACGCCGGGCTGGTTCAGCGAAAAGCTCCCCTCGACCAAATGGGATGCCGTCACCGTGCAGGGGGAGAGCATCACCCCCTTCAAGGATGCGACCACCTACAACAACTTCTATGAGTTCGGCCCGGACAAGGGCGACCCGGCCGCCAACGCCGGCGCGCTGAAGACCGAACCCTGGTCGGTGGTGATCGATGGCGAGGTGGCGAAGCCCGGCAAGTACGCCCTCGAGGACTTCATCAAGCCCTACCGCCTGGAAGAGCGCATCTATCGCCTGCGCTGCGTGGAGGCCTGGTCCATGGTCATCCCCTGGATCGGCTTCCCGCTGTCGGAGCTGATCAAGCGCGTCGAGCCGACGGGCAATGCCAGGTACCTGCGCTTCGAGACCCTGGTCGACCGCGAGCGCATGCCCGGCGTGCAATCCAACTTCGCCCTGATCGACTGGCCCTACGTGGAAGGGTTGCGGATGGATGAGGCCATGCACCCCCTGGCGATTCTGGTCGTGGGCATGTATGGCCGCGTCCTGGCCAACCAGAACGGCGCGCCGCTGCGCCTGATCGTGCCCTGGAAGTACGGCTTCAAGGGCGCCAAGTCGATCATCCGCATCAGCTTCGTCGCCGAGCAGCCGAAGACCACCTGGGAAAGCCTGGCGCCCGACGAGTATGGCTTCTACGCCAACGTCAACCCGACGGTGGACCACCCGCGCTGGAGCCAGGCCCGCGAGCGGCGCCTGCCCAGTGGACTATTCAGCCCCAACGTTCGTCCCACCCTCATGTTCAACGGCTACGCCGACGAAGTGGCCTCGCTGTACGCGGGGATGGACCTGAGGAAGAACTACTGATGCAGATGCGCAATCCCGTGTGGCGCGCCAGCGTATTCCTGCTGGCGCTGTCGCTGCCGCTCTACTGGCTCTACCAGGCCTGGGCCTTCGCCCTGGGGCCGGACCCGGGCAAGGCGCTGGTGGACAACCTGGGGCAGGGCGGCCTGGTCCTGTTGCTGCTGACCCTGGCCATGACCCCGCTGCAGAAGCTGACGCGCTGGAACGGCTGGATCCTGGTGCGCCGGCAGCTCGGCCTGTGGTGCTTCACCTATATATGCCTGCACCTGTGCGCCTATTGCGTGTTCATCCTCGGCCTGGACTGGGCGCAGCTGGGCGTCGAATTGCGCAAGCGGCCCTACATCATCGTCGGCACCCTGGGTCTTCTCTGCCTGCTGCCCCTGGCGCTGACTTCCAACAAATACAGCATGCGCAAACTGGGCAGCGGCTGGAAGAAACTGCACCGGCTGGTCTATCTCATCCTCGCCCTTGGCCTGCTGCATATGCTGTGGGTCGTGCGTTCGGACCTCGAGCGCTGGTCGTTGTATGCCGCCGTGGGCGTATTCCTGCTGTTGCTGCGCCTGCCGCCGGTGGCGCGGCAACTGCCGGCGCTGCGAGCCCGTTTCGCATCGCGCTGAAGATTCTTTCAGAAAAGTGTTGACGGGCCTTCTGAAGTCCCTATAATGCGCACCACTCCCAGCGACGAAGCGCTGAAAGAGCTTGAAAATCAAGCACTTAAGTAGGCTAGAAGTTGGGGGTGGTGGTCAGGCGGGTGATTCACTTGCCGCCTTTGGGTTCGACAACTGCTCCGGCAGCGGGCCGAAAAGGAAGATCGCCGGGGTGCTTGACAGCGAATTTGAACGCTGTAGAATTCGCCTCCCGCTGACGAGAAGCTTCGGCCGATCGAAAGCGCAAGCGGTTGAGTAGGAACGAAAAATTCTGAAAATAACGCTTGACGGAATAAGAGGTTGGCGTAGAATGCGCGGCCTCGGTTGAGACGAAAGAATCAACCAACTGCTCTTTAACAAGTTGAATCAAGCAATTCGTGTGGGTGCTTGTGAGCTAAGACTGGTGATCGCAAGATTATCAGCATCACAAGTAACAC